>CAVTGP010000001.1:0-19141 GCA_963734315.1 uncultured Actinomycetota bacterium
TGGAGCCGCCCAAGGGAATCGAACCCTTGACCTTCTCATTACGAGTGAGATGCTCTGCCGACTGAGCTAGGGCGGCGTGGCCGGGCTCAGCGCCCGGGCACAGTCAGATAGCTTACCCGATCCGGGAGGGCATCCTCGACCACAGGCGGGCGGGTGATGCCGGTCAGCGCGTCGGCGCGCCGAGAGCCTGCAGCTGGGCGAACGAGCTGCGGAGCCGGCCGGCGAGGGGCTCGACCCCGCCGTGGTCCGCCCAGCACGACCAGGCGTGCCGCATCCCCGCGAAGGCGACGTAGGTGACGAGGCGGGCGCGCTGGTGCAGGGCCTCCTCGTCCTCCCTGAGCTGCGGGTCGTCGTGGGCGAGGCGCCGCTGCACGACCGCGCTCAGGGCGTCCTCGAACTTGTGCATGCTGGCCATCCGCTGCGCGAAGAGCTCGGGGTTGTCCTTCAGCAGCGAGCGACGCAGCACGTGCAGCACCTGCGGGCTGGCCGCGGTCTCCTCGGGGAGGCCTCCACCCAAGTCACCGTCGAGGTCGCCCGTCTCGATCGCCGCGATGAGCAGCTTTCCCATCCCGTCGAGGATGGCCTCGGTCGGGCCGGCCTCGATGAAGCGCTCGATGCTCTCCTCGTCCGGCAGTTCGGGCAGTTCGCCGATGATCGCCGATTCTTTGGACGGGAAGTAGTTGAAGAACGTGCGAGGCGACACGTTCGCTGCGTGACTGATCTCGTCGACCGTCACCTTGTCGAACCCGCGCTCGCTCGCGAGCTCCAACGCTGCCAGCTGGATGGCACGCCTAGTCGCGATGCGTTTGCGCGCACGGAGGCCCAGCTCGCCGTCCGTCGTCCCGGTCACCACAGTCATGAGTCGTATTGTTTCACTGTCTGCAAAATTGCACCACTCACAGCACCGGTCGTGACGTCACGCGAACGACCGGATCAGCAGGTCTTTCCCTTCGGAGGGATCGTGCCGTCGACCAGGAACGAGTCGACGGTGTCGTTCACGCACGAGTTCGACTTGTTGTACGCGGTGTGACCCTCGCCCTTGTAGGTGAGGAGGTGCCCGTTCTCCAGCTCCGAGGCCAGGTTCTTCGCCCACACGTACGGGGTCGCCGGGTCGTTGGTGGTGCCGACGACCAGAATGGGCGCGGATCCGGCCGCCGCGATCGGCCCCCGCTGCACGGTCGTCTTGTACGGCCAGTTGGCGCAGCCGATGTCGCCATAGGCCATGTACGGCCCGATCACCGGCGCAGCTGTGGCGAGCTCCTGCGCCTGCGCGCGCATCGTCGCGGGGTCGTCGTCGTAGCTGTAGTCGAGACAGTTGATCGCCATGAACGCCTCGGTGGAGTTGTCGCTGTAGGTTCCGTCGCTGTTGCGGCTGTTGTAGCCGTCCGCGAGCGTGAACGCGATCCGCGCGCTGCCCTTCATCACGTCGGCGAACATGCTGCTCAGGTACGACCACGCAGTCGCGTCGTACAGCGGGTAGATGATCGCGGTGACCAGGGTGTTCGCGCCCAGCTCACGGCCATCGGCGTTGCGGATGGGGCTGGCCTCGACGGACGCGAGCAGCTGGGAAATCGTCGTCATCCCGTCCTCGACTGTGCCGATGAACGGGCAGTCCTTCTGCGTGAGGCAGTCCTTCAGGTACGCGCGCAGCGCGCTCTCGAAGCCCTCGGCCTGGACCTTGGTGACGTCGAGGTTGCTGGCCGCCGGATCGAGCGCCCCGTCGAGCACGAGCCGGCCGGTCTTGCCGGGGTAGAGGTCGGCGTAGACCGCGCCCAGGTAGGTGCCGTAGGAGTAGCCGAGGTAGTTGAGCTTCTTGTCGCCGAGCACGGCGCGCAGGAGGTCGAGGTCGCGGGCGGCGCTCACCGTGTCGACGTGCTTGAGCGGTGCCCCGGTGTTCTTCGCGCAGGCCGAGCCGAAGTCCTTCGACATCGCGGCGTTGTCGGCGATCCACGCGTTCGAGCCGCGCTGACCCGGCGTGATGCCGTAGAGGTAGTCGTCCATCTGCGCGGCGTCGTAGCACTTGACGGCCGTCGAATGCCCGACCCCGCGGGGGTCGAACCCCACGACGTCGAAATGACTCTGGAGCGTCTTGTCGGTCGCGTAGTTCACCGAGTCCTTGACGAAGTCGTAGCCCGAGCCTCCCGGACCTCCCGGGTTCACCAGCAATGACCCTTGCTTGGTGCCCGTGGCCTGCTGACGGATGAGCGCCAGGTCGATCTCGCCGGCCGCGGGGTCGTTCCAGTCCAGCGGCGCCTTGGCTGTCGTGCACTGCTTGCCCTGCGCGCAGTCGTTCCACACCAGGTTCTGCGAGTAGAACGGCGTGAGCGCGGCAGCGACCTTCTCGGGCGCAGGCGTGGAGGTGCTCGACGTCTTCGCGGGCAGGAACCAGGTGACGCAACCGGTCAGGGTGAGAGCGGTGACGGCCACGATCGCGGCGAAGACGGTGCGAGCGGCCCGCCGGCGAGCCGGACGGCTCAGTCGGGTGGTCACAGGTCGGTCCCCTTTCGCGCGGCGCCGCCGCGAAGGATGGTGATGAGCATGGCCTCCAGGGCCAGGGCGGGTGCGACGTTGCCGTCGATCCGCTCTCGGGCGGTCGCGATCGCATCCATCGCGGCGAGCGTAGCGGCAGGACTCGTGTGCGCGCTGAGAGCGGACAGGCGGCCCTGGATCTCGACATTGACGAGCTCGCTGCCGCTGCCGAGCTGCAGCATCATCACATCGCGGTACAGGGAGAGCAGATCGGTGAGGATACGGTCGATCCCGTCGCGGAGGCTCCGGGTGGCCCTGCGCTTCTGGTCCTCCTCCAGCTGCCGGAGCTGACCCCGCAGCGCCGGCGGGATGGCCCCGCCCGGCTCGATGCCGAGCGAACGGAGGGCGTGCTCGCGCTCCTGCGCGTCGCGCTCCTCTGTGATCGCCTTCGCGTCAGCCCCCGCGACCTCCAGCAGCGTCGCCGCAGCCTGCACGGCGCCGGAGACCGAGCGGATGCCGAGCGCGAGCTCGAGGGTCTGGTCGCGTCGGCGGCGTGCCTCCTCGTTCGTCGCCAGGCGGTGCGCCATGCCGATGTGGCTCTGGGCGTGGCGGGCCGCGCGCTCGGCTGCTGCACTGTCGACGCCGTCGCGGCGCTCGATCAGCTGTGCCACGTCGGCGATGCCGGGGACCTTGAGCCGCACGGTGCGCACGCGCGAGCGGATGGTGGGCAGCAGGTCGGCGTCGCTGGGGGCGCAGAGGATCCACACCGTGCGTTCCGGCGGCTCTTCGAGGGCCTTCAGGAGGACGTTGGAGGTGCGCTCCGTCATCCGGTCGGCGTCTTCGATGATCATGACCCGGTACCGGCCGACGGAGGGCGCGAACTGCGAGCTGGCGACGAGCGATCGCACTTCTTCGATCGAGATGATGACGCGTTCGGTGCTGAGCACGGCGAGGTCGGGGTGGGTGCGCGCCTCCACCTGCCGCTCGGTCGCCCGGTCTCCGTCGGGCGTTCCGGGGCTGAGCAGCGCGGTTGCGAACGCGTAGGCGAGGTTGGATCTGCCCGAGCCGGGAGGGCCGGTGATGAGCCACGAGTGCGTCATGCCGCGCGCGGCATCGGCGGTGGGACCGGATGCGGTGGCCGACTCGGCGGCGGCGCGGACCACGGCGATCGCGTCGTCCTGACCCGTCAGGTCGTCCCACACCGCCATGTGATCCAGGCTAGCGGGCACAGCGGACAACTCGTCGCCGGCCGTGGCCCGGGCGGCGGCCGGACGGGCGGCGGCGGGCCGGGCGGCCGACGCGGCGGTCAGACCCGGTCCTCGAGGCGGCGGCGGATGTCGGCCGCGATGACCGCCACCGGCTGCGACGCGTCGACCACCAGGAACCGCTCCGGCTCAGCCTCGGCGAGCGCCAGGTAGGCAGCGCGCACGCGGGCGTGGAACTCGGACCGCTCGGCCTCGAGCCGGTCGTAGCGGGTGCGCGACGAGTCGAGGCGGGCGCGCGCGGACGTCTCGTCGAGGTCGAGCAGGATCGTCAGGTCGGGAAGCAGACCCTCCGCCGCCCACAGCGACAGCTCGCGCACCTGGTCGGCGTCGAGCACCCGGCCGGCGCCTTGGTAGGCGACGGACGAGTCGATGTAACGGTCCTGTAGGACGACGTCACCGCGTTCGAGGGCGGGACGCACGACGGTCGCGACGTGGTGGGCGCGGTCGGCCGCATAGAGCAGCGCCTCGGCGCGGGGCGCGATATCGCCGCGGTGATGCAGCACGATCTCGCGGATCTCGACGCCGGCGTCGGTGCCGCCCGGCTCGCGCGTGCGCACGACCGTGCGACCGCGTCCGCTCAGCCACTGCTCGAGGAGCGAGGCCTGGGTCGACTTGCCGACACCGTCGCCGCCCTCGAGCGTGACGAACAGTCCCGGCCGCGCCTCCTCGCTCACTCGGCGGTCTTCTTCGCGGCGGAGCGCGTCGACGTCGTCTTCGGCTTGGCCGCGGCCTTCGTGGTCTTGGCGGCGGTCGTCTTGGCGGCCGTCGTCTTGGCCGCCGTCGACTTGGCCGCCGTCGACTTGGCCGGCCGTCGAGCGCGTAGACGTGCGCTTCGCCGCCGGCTTCTTGGCCGGACCCTTTGCCCGCTTGTCCGCCAGCAGCTGCACCGCTCGCTCGAAGTCGACCTCGTCCACCGTCTCGCCGCGCGGGATGGTGGCGTTCGTCTCACCGTCGGTCACGTACGCGCCGAAACGGCCGTCCTTGATCTTGATCGGCTTGCCGCTGACCGGATCGGCGTCGAACTCCTTGAGGGCGCTGGACGCGCGGCGGTCGCCGTACTTCGGCTGCGCGAAGAGCTCGAGCGCTCCGGCGAGGTCGACCTCGAAGATGTCGTCCTCGCTCGGCAGCGACCGGGTGTCGGTGCCCTTCTTCAGGTACGGACCGTAACGTCCGTTCTGCGCCTGGATGTCGGCGCCGCTCTCCGGGTCGGCTCCGACCGTCGCGCGGCAGGTCGAGCAGACGAAGCGCGGTGTCGAGGTCGATGGTCGCGAGGTCCATCGACTTGAACAGGGAGGCCGTGCGCGGCTTGGCCGCGGCCTTCTTGGTCGTCTTCTTGACCTCGACGACCTCACCGGTCTGCGGGTCGACCGCCGGCGCCGCCTCCGGGTCGGCCTCGGTCACGTACGGACCGAACCGGCCGTCCTTGGCGAGCGACGATCTTGCCGTTCGCCGGGTCGGAGCCCAGCACGCGGTCGGTCTGCACCGGCGCCTCGATGAGCTCTCGCGCCTTGGCGGGCGTCAGCTCGTCGGGGGCGAGCTCCGGCGGAAGGTTGACCCGGCGGGGCGTGGCGTCCTCCGGCGCACCCGCCTCCTGGACCTCGAGGTACGGGCCGTACTTGCCGATGCGCAGCGTGACGCCGTCGTCGATCGCGATCGAGTTGATGCTGCGCGCGTCGATCTCGCCGAGGTTGTCGATGACCCGGCGGAGGCCCTTGTGCTTGTCGCTGCCGAAGTAGAAGCTGTTGAGCCAGTCGACGCGCTCGGCCTCGCCGTCGGCGATGCGGTCGAGGTCGTCTTCCATCTCGGCGGTGAAGTCGTACTGCGACCAGATCGGCGAAGTAGTCCTCGAGCAGCCGGACCACCGAGAACGCGACCCAGCTCGGGACCAGCGCCTGGCCGCGCGGGGTGACGTACCCGCGATCGATGATCGTGGAGATGATGCTCGCGAAGGTCGAGGGCCGCCCGATGCCGAGCTCCTCCAGGGTCTTCACGAGGCTGGCCTCGGTGTAGCGCGGCGGCGGGGTGGTCTCGTGACCGTTGGCGTCGACATCTTCGACGGTGAGCGACTGGCCCGGCGTCAGCGGCGGGAGCTTGGCGTCGCCGCCCGCGTCGGCGTTCCGCTCCTCGTCGTGCCCCTCTTCGTAGGCGTTGAGGAAGCCGCGGAAGGTGATGACGGTGCCGCTCGCGGTGAACTCGGCGACGGTGCCGTGGAGCGACCCGTCCGTGATCTTCGCCTCGATCGTCACGGAGGCGGTCTGGCCCTTGACGTCGGCCATCTGCGAGGCGACGGTGCGCTTCCAGATCAGGTCGTAGAGCCGCAGCTCGTTCCGCGGAGCGACTTCTCGCAGCTCGGCGGGCGTGCGGAACGTCTCGCCGGCGGGCCGGATCGCCTCGTGCGCCTCCTGTGCGTTCTTGCTCTTGCTGGCGTAGACGCGCGGCTTGTCCGGCACCGTTTCGGCGCCGTAGAGCTTGGCCGCCTGGGTGCGCGCCGCGTTGATCGCCTGCTGCGACAGCGACGCGGAGTCGGTGCGCATATAGGTGATGTAGCCGTTCTCGTACAGCGTCTGCGCGACGCTCATGGTCTGCCGGGCCGAGAAGCGCAGCTTGCGCGCCGCCTCCTGCTGCAGCGTGGAGGTGGTGAACGGCGCGGCGGGCCGGCGCGTGTACGGCTTCGACTCGAGCTGCGTGACCGTGACCATCGTGCTCGGCAGGCGCAGCGGCGTCGGCGAGCGCCTGGGCGGCCGCCTCGTCGAGGGCGGTCGCACCGGACGTCAGCTCGGCCGTGGTCGTCGAAGTCGCGACCGGTGGCGACGCGCTCGCCGTCGAGCCGGGCGAGGCGGGCCTCGAAGTCGGCGGCCTCGCTCGGGGGCGAGCTGAGCGGTGAGGTCCCAGTACGAGGCGGCGACGAAGGCGAGGCGCTCGCGCTCGCGGTCGACGACGAGGCGGGTCGCCGCGGACTGCACGCGACCGGCGGAGAGCCCGGGGCCGACCTTGCGCCAGAGCACCGGCGAGACCTCGTAGCCGTAGAGACGGTCGAGGATGCGGCGGGTCTCCTGCGCGTCGACGAGGGCGGTGTCGAGTTCGCGGGTGTTGTCGCGCGCCTTCTCGATCGCCTCCTTGGTGATCTCGTGGAACACCATGCGCTTGACCGGCACCTTGGGCTTGAGCACCTCGAGCAGGTGCCACGCGATGGCCTCGCCCTCGCGGTCTTCATCCGTCGCGAGGAGGAGCTCGTCGGCATCCTTGAGCGCGCGCTTCAGGTCGGCGACCGTCTTCTTCTTCTGGTCGGACACCACGTAGTAGGGCGCGAAGCTCGTTCTCGACGTCGACGGAGAACTTGCCGAGCGACCCCTTCTTCAGCTCGGGCGGCAGGTTCTTGGGCTCGATCAGGTCGCGGATGTGTCCGACCGACGCCAGCACCTCGTAGCCGTCGCCGAGGTACTGGGCGATGGACTTCACCTTGTTCGGCGACTCGACGATGACGAGCTTCTTCGTGCCAGGCACTTGACTCCTCTTATATAGCTGCTGTGCTCAGACGGACCTCGCCGGCCCGAAATCGCTCCCCCGAGCGCCGCACAGAGAGCGGCGAGCGTGAGCCGTGCGGCCCAACAGGCAAACCATACACACCTAGGCCGGTTGTGTGCCTAATCGCCGCCAGGGTTCGCGCAGGGCGTTCGCCGCAGGCGCACCGCCGCAGACCGTCGGACCTGTTGCGGTGCGGAGCGCGGGAGGACAATGGCGCCATGGCAACGACATCAATGACGACGTACACCGCCAAGCTCATCGACGGTCCCTTGGAGGGCAAGACCATCTCCACGTCCTTCCTCGACTCCGGCGACCCGCAGCCGCGGCTGGAACTGGCCGCCGCCGCGGGCGGCAAGCACTATCTGTACGTTCGGGGCTCCGCCTCCGAGACCGAATACGCCTCGGACGACCCGAGCGCCTCGCTCCCCAGCGCGGTCGCGTACCGCTTCGTGGAGACCGTGTTCGACTGAGTCGCTCTCCCGTCTCCGCCGGCACGGAGGCGGCACGCCAGCGGCGCGCCGGGCGGTTCTCCGGGTGAGAAGGTGCGGCCCGAGTCGTGACGAGTCCGACGACGACGCCCCTCGGCTTGGTCACGGACTACCGGGAGGACCGGCGCGAGCTGCCACCTCTGCCTGCCGGCCCGCATACGGCACCACGGCTGTGACCTGCACCACCACCCCGACAACGGTGCACTCCCCGAGCCCCGCTCCGTTGGCCCGTGCCACGAGCCGCGCCTGAGCGCACGGCTCCCCGCCGGCCCGACCGACGGCGACCTCCGCGGCCGCCAGCGCTGCCGCGTCCGCCGCGATCCCCGCGCGGTGCCGTGCCGTCCACGCTCCGCTCACGAGTATCGCCGCCGCCGTCACCGCCGCGACGACGGCGACGGTCGCGAGAGCGAGAACCGTCCCCGATCCGCGCTCCCCGGACTTCGGCCACGACGAAGTCCCTCTCATCCCGGCTCGACGTCGTCGAGGACGCACGACCGCGCCGCCACGGTCACGCCGAGCGCGCCGAGCCCGGCTCCGCCGCTCGGTGCCGAGAGGGTCACGCACACCAGCCCGCCGTCTGAGCCGACCACTCGCGTCGCCCCCGGGGGCAACTCGGGAGCCGGTTCGCCGCGCCCGATCAGCCGCGCGGCCGATGCGGCGTGATCGAGCAGCCGCGCCTGCTGCGCCGCAGCCTGCACCGCCCCGACGCACATCGCAAGACACAGCAGCACGGCCGGAAGGGCCGTGGCGAACTCCGCCGTCACGCTGCCGCGTTCCCCCGCCGAGCCCGGCGACGCGATCTCGCTCATGCCCGCGCTCATCCACTGCCGCCCCCTCTCGTTCTCGCGCAAGCGGACCACCGCACCGCCAGTCCTCCCACCGCGTCGTTCCACCGCGTCTCCGATCAGCCATCGACCGTCAATGCCCGGCGCACGAGGTCGGCGAGCACCGACCGGACCTCGTCGCCGCGCAGCAGCATCAGCAGCGCGCCAGCGAATCCGACCGCCGCCATCGTCGTGACGGCGTACTCCGCCGTGCTCGCACCGCGGTCCTCCCAGCGCAGCCGCTGCATGACGGACCGCGGCCCGTGAATGAACTCGCCCATCGATTCCCCTTTCTCGTTTGTCGGCCCCCGACGCTTCGTGGCCCTGTTCCGATGGTGCCTGCCGCCAGCCCCGATCGGGCGCTCGCGGATGAATCTGTGGACAGCTCACATCAGCCCCGTGAACGTGGAGGACATCATCGCAAGGATGACGGGAACCACGCCGAGCAACACGAAAGCGGGCAGCACGCACAGTCCCAACGGGAGCAATAGCCGAACGGCGAGGAGCTCCGCCCGAGTGCGACCCTCCGCCCTCGCGATGCGGCGTTCCTGCCGCGCTTCGGCGGACAGCAGCTCGATCGCCGGTGCGCCCGCCCGTTCGGCGATGCGCAGGATCCGCTCGACAGAACGGCCGTCGTGCTCTCTGCCGCGCAGCCCGATCCGGTCTCGAACCTCCTCGACGAGCTGCCTCGCCTGAGCCGGCGACATGCCCCCGGCGAGGGCGATCGCCATCAACTCGTGCCCGGCTCCGGCGACAGGTCCTGCCCGCGACGCCTCATGGACCAACCGCGCCGTCCAGGCGCGGCCCGTGACCACCAACGATGCCCCGGCAACGGCCACTCCCCACCCGAGCGGGCCGCCCGCAAGCGCGCCTACGACATCGACCCCGATGAGGTAGGCCATGGCGACGCCGACCAACGGCAACCACGCCATCAGTCGCGCCGTCGCGCGCGGTCCGGCGAGGGAGGTGCGCACATCGCGTGCGGTCTCTGCACGATCACGCAACGCGGTCGCTGCCCCGCGCAGTGCCGGTGACAGCGCGGCCCCGGCATGCTCGGCGACGTTCCATGCTGCCGCCACCGCAGCAGCCCCGTGATCGAGCGTCTCCCTCGCCAGGGCCATTGACGGTCGCTTGTTCAGCACCTGCGCCTTCAGAACCCGCCCTTTCAGCACCCGTCCCCGCACCGGCCTCACGGGCTGCTGGTCGGCCGCGCGCCGCCGTGCCGCGGCGGCGAGAGCCTCCGACGGCGGCACGCCTGCTGCGATCCTGGCCGCCGCGCTCCGCATCGCGAGGTGCTCGGCATCCTCAGCGAGATATGTCCAGACTGAGACTGGGGATATCCCCGCGTCGAGGAGCACTGCGAGAGCCTCCACCGACCGGGCCAGCAGGTCGTCGTCTGGCTCCGCGTGACTCCTCCGCTCACGCACAGCCCACCACCGCGAGCCGACCATCGGCCGTCGTGGTGAAGCGCCCGAATCCCCCGATCCTGCGCCGATCGCCCTCCCGCTCGACATGCACGACCAGGCCGATGGCGCTGATCGTCTGACGTGCGACCGCGATCTCGCTCATCCCAGCGAGCGCCCCGAGCGCCTCCATGCGCGCCGGGACATCCGCGAGCGAGTTCGCGTGCAAGGTACCGGCGCCTCCGTCGTGCCCGGTGTTCAACGCCGAGAGCAGGTCGACGACCTCCTCTCCCCTGCACTCGCCGAGGACGAGCCGGTCGGGACGCATCCGCAGCGCCTCGCGCACCAGCCTGCGCAGCCCCACGCCTCCGGCGCCCTCCAGGTTCGGTTGCCGGGCCTGCAGTCCGACCACGTGCGGATGCGCGACGCGGAGCTCCGCCACGTCCTCGATGAGCACGATCCGCTCGTCGGGCGGCGCCTGCGTCAGGATCGCCCCCAGGAGCGTCGTCTTGCCCGCCCCTCCCGCACCCGTGACGAGGATGTTGGTTCGTGCTGCCACCGCCTCCTGCAGCCGCACGGCATCGACAGGCGTCAGCGAGCCGCCGCGCACGAGATCGTCGAGCCCGAGGGTGAGGGCGGACGGCACACGGATCGAGATCAGCGCGCCCGCGGTCGAGATCGGCGCGAGAACGGCGTGCACGCGCACGCCTCCCGCGAGCCGGACGTCGGCGAACGGCGTCGCCTCGTCGAGGTGTCGGCCCCCGCTGGCGATCAGACGCGTGGCGAGACGCCGGGCGTCGTTCGCGTCCGCGCGCCAGCCGTCGACGCGGTGGAGGCCGCGCGAGCCTCCATCTGACCACAGCACACCGTCGCCCGTGAGGAAGAGATCGGTGACGCCCTCGCGCATCAGATACGGCGTCAGCGCACCGAACGTCTCCCACGGCCCCGGCTCGCCGCGTACGGTCCGGTCGAGTTGCAGCGGGGCAGGTGGAGTGCTCGAGATCGTCATGGTCTCGACGTTACGGAGGCCGGTAGCCGCCCGGGACCGATCACCTGAATCTGTGGAAAGCCCGGCTCATCCACATCTGGAGGCGGAGAACTCGCCGACCGTTCACGGCCGCGGTTCGCACCCGCCGGTTAAAGAGGGGGGCCGCACCTATTGGGGGGAACAGGTGCGGCCACTGCGGCGCAGGATTGGGGGAATCGATTGCGCCGCACGCCAGAATTATCATTCGGCCGTTGCCTAGTTTACGCAGAATCAATGCAAACGCAAGTCTGATCGGAGGCCGCCGCCGCCACGTTGTAGAGTCAGGGATTGTCGCGCCACGACTTGAACGACCGCATCGCAAAGGAGCGAAAAGACTCCCAATGAGCAACACAATCGACAACCTGCTGCACGAAGCCCGGCGGTTCGCGCCGACTGAGGAGTTCGCCGCGAACGCGATCGCGACGGCCGGCCTCTACGAGCGCGCCTCCGCCGACCGTCTCGGGTTCTGGGCCGATCAGTCCCGCGACCTCGTCCACTGGCACACGCCCTTCACCCGCACGCTCGACTGGTCGAACCCGCCGTTCGCGAAGTGGTTCGACGACGGCGAGCTCAACGTCGCCTACAACTGCCTCGACCGCCACGTGCTCGCCGGCAACGGCGACCGCGTCGCGATCCACTGGGAGGGTGAGCCTGGCGACTCGCGCGCGATCACGTACGCCGAGCTCACCGCCGAGGTCAAGAAGGCTGCCAACCTGCTCACCAGCCTCGGCATCCAGGCCGGCGACCGGGTGGCCATCTACCTGCCGATGATCCCCGAGGCCGTCGTCGCCATGCTCGCGGTGGCCCGCATCGGCGCCATGCACTCCGTGGTCTTCGGCGGATTCAGTGCGGAGAGCCTGCGCTCCCGCATCGACGACGCCGAGGCCAAGCTGGTCGTCACCGCCGACGGCGGCTGGCGCAAGGGCCGGGTCTTCCCGTTGAAAGACGCGGTCGACGCCGCCCTCGCGAACGGCGAGTCGACGGTCGAGCACGTGCTCGTGGTCAAGCGCGGCGAGAACGAAGTGGCCTGGACCGAGGGCCGCGACCTGTGGTGGCAGGACGAGATCGCGCTCGTCGACGCCGACCACGTCGCCAAGGCGTTCCCCGCGGAGAACCCGCTGTTCATCCTGTACACGTCCGGCACAACGGGCAAGCCGAAGGGCATCCTGCACACGTCGGGCGGCTATCTCACGCAGGCGGCCTTCACCCACAAGAACGTTTTCGACCTCCACCCCGAGTCGGACGTCTACTGGTGCAGCGCCGATGTGGGCTGGATCACCGGTCACACGTACGTCGTCTACGGCCCGCTGGCCAACGGCGCAACCCAGGTGCTGTACGAAGGCACCCCGGAGACACCGCACCCGGGCCGCTGGTGGGAGATCATCGAGAAGTACAAGGTCTCGATCTTCTACACGGCCCCGACCGCCATCCGCTCCTTCATGAAGATCGGGCGCCAGCACCCGCAGAAGTTCGACCTGTCGAGCCTCCGCGTGCTCGGCTCGGTGGGCGAGCCGATCAACCCTGAGGCGTGGATGTGGTACCGCGACGTCATCGGCGGCGGCGACACCCCGATCGTGGACACGTGGTGGCAGACCGAGACCGGCGCCATCATGGTCTCCGCCCTGCCCGGCGTGACGACGCTCAAGCCCGGCAGCGCTCAGGTGCCGCTCCCCGGCATCTCCATCGACATCCTCGACGAGGCAGGCGTGCCCGTCGGCAAAGACCAGGGCGGACTGCTGGTGGTCACCGAGCCGTGGCCGAGCATGCTGCGCGGCATCTGGGGCGACCCCGACCGTTTCGTGGAGACGTACTGGTCGAAGTTCGGCGACAAGTACTTCGCCGGCGACGGAGCACGCTACGACATGGACGGGGAGATCTGGCTGATGGGCCGCGTCGACGACGTCATGAACGTCTCGGGTCACCGCCTCTCGACGGCAGAGATCGAGTCGGCGCTCGTCGCGCATCCCCTCACGGCGGAGGCCGCGGTCGTGGGAGCCACCGACGAGACCACCGGGCAGGCCGTGGTCGCGTTCGTCATCATCAAGCAGAACCAGCTCGGCGCGGCCGAGTCGATCGATGTCGCCGCCGAGCTGCGCAAGCACGTGTCCGAGCAGATCGGCGCCATCGCGCGTCCGCGGGACATCTTCATCGTCACGGAGCTGCCCAAGACACGCTCGGGCAAGATCATGCGACGGCTGCTGAAGGACGTCGCGGAGGGTCGGGAGGTCGGCGACACGACCACACTCGCCGACACGGCGGTGATGAGTTCCATCCAGGCCAAACTCAGCTAGCGAGGCGCCAGCCTCCGAATACAGGAAACCGTCGCGAATCGATTGGATTCGCGACGGTTCTCCTGTGTCCGGGAAGCTCTACTCGTAGGCGACGATGAGCTCGACCTCGACGGGGGCGTCGAGCGGGAGGACCGCGACGCCGACCGCCGAGCGCGCGTGGACTCCGGCGTCGCCGAAGATCTCGCCGAGCACCTCCGAGGCGCCGTTGATGACACCGGGCTGGCCGGTGAACGACGGTTCGGAGGAGACGAAGCCGACGACTTTCACGACACGGGTCACCCGGTCGAGCGAGCCGATGACGCTCTTGACCGCCGCGAGGGCGTTGAGCGCGCAGATGCGGGCGTACTCTTTGGCGTCGTCGGCCGGCACCAGGCCGTGGCCGTCGCCGACCTTGCCGGTCGCGGGGAGGGCGCCGGAGACCATCGGCAGCTGACCCGAGGTGTACACGTGGCCGGCGTCGACGACCGCCGGCGTGTAGGCGGCGACCGGCGGGACGACAGCCGGGAGGTCGATGCCGAGCTCGGCGAGACGCGCTTCGATCGCGGCCATCAGGCGGCACCCTCGCTCTGTACCGGACGCTTCAGGTAGGCCACCAGGCCGCCCTCGGGGCCGGTCACGACCTGCACCAGCTCCCACCCCTCCGAGCCCCAGTTGTTGAGGATCGCGGCGGTGTTATGGATCATGAGAGGGGTCGTAAGGTATTCCCAGCGCAGCATGGTGCTCTTTTCATTCGGGGGGTTTATCAGGTTCATCGCCTACCCTGATCCTATGTCTGCGCAAAAACCACAGGCTAGAGGTGTGCTCGGAGCTGTCGGCGCTTTCGTCGGCATGAGTGCCGTGGCCGGTCTTCTGGTCACCGCTGCCGTCACGCCCGCCATCGCCGTGACCGGCATGGCCGCCAACAACGGCATCGGCGTGTTCGAGGGTCTTCCCGAGTACCTCCAGATCGGCCAGCTCGCCCAGCCGACGACGATCTACGCGAAGAACACCGACGGCTCGGACGTCGCGCTCGCGACCTTCTACTCCCAGAACCGCCTCCCGGTCGGCTTCGACCAGATGTCGCAGGCCGTCAAAGACGCCGCGATCGCCGGCGAAGACCCACGGTTCTACAGCCACGGAGGCGTCGACATCCAGGGCACCGTGCGCGGTGTCCTTTCCACTGTCTCCGGTGGCGACGTGCAGGGCGGATCCTCCATCACCCAGCAGTACGTGAAGAACGTGCTGCTGCAGAAGTGCGAGGCCATGCCGGTCAAGACCAAGGAGCAGAAGGCCACGTACCAGACCTGCGTCGACGACTCGACGGGCGTCACTCCCGACCGCAAGGTCAAGGAGATGAAGTACGCCATCGGCCTCGAGAAGAAGTACACCAAGGACCAGATCCTCGAGGGCTACCTCAACATCGCCGGCTTCGGCGGCTCGGTCTACGGCATCGAGGCCGCGGCCCGGTACTACTTCAACGTCACGGCGGCCGCACTGACCCCCGCGCAGGCCGCCAGCCTCGTCGCGATCGTCAACGAGCCGACCGGCCTCAAGATCGACAACCCCGAGTCGACGACGAACGGCGCCGCCAACGGCTACGCCAAGAACAAGGATCGTCGCGACTACATCCTCGGCAAGATGTACGAGTACAAGAAGCTGACCAAGGCGCAGTACGACGAGGCGATCAAGACGCCGATCACGCCGGTCATCACGCCGTCGGTCCGCGGATGCCAGACGGCCGGGTCGGCCGCGTACTTCTGCGACTACGTCCAGAAGATCATCCTCAACGACCCGTCCTTCGGCGCCGACGAGGACACCCGCGCCGCCAACTTCAACCGCGGCGGCTACAAGATCTACACGTCTCTCGACCTCGACCTGCAGAAGGTCGCGACGGACACGCTCGACTCGTACGTGCCGCATGGAGTACGAGAGTCAACCTCGGCGGCGTCTTGGTCGGTGTCCAGCCGGGCACTGGACGCGTCCTCTACATGGCGCAGAACAAGCTCTACAGCCAGGACCCGGATGTTCTGAACACAAGCACGAAGTACTCGAGCATCAATTACTCGACCGACTACGCCTACGGCGGTTCCGGAGGCTTCCAGGTCGGATCGACGTACAAGACGTTCACGCTTGCGGAGTGGCTCAAACAGGGCCACTCGCTCAACGAGACGGTGAACGCGAACATCCGCACCTACACGAAGTTCAAGGACTCGTGCGACGGCGACTGGAGCGGAACCTACCGGCCGACGAACGACTCTCCCGGCGAGGAGGGCATGCGCACGGTCCAGAACGCCACCACCAACTCGATCAATACAGCGTTCATTGCGATGGCCGCACAACTTGATTTGTGCAACATTCGCAACGAAGCCGAGGCGTTCGGCGTGCACACGGCCAACGGCGATCCGCTCGCCACCAACCCGGCGTCCGTCCTCGGCACCAACAACGTCGCACCGTTGACGATGGCGACCGCCTTTGCTGGCATCGCCAACAACGGAATCGACCTGCACTCCGATCGCCATCGACAAGATCGTCGAGCGGCGACGGCAAGGATGTCGCCCCTCCCGCGAGCAAGTGTACGCAGTCGATAGACCCCACCATTGCGAACGCGATGGCCAAGGCCCTCAAAGGTCCTATCGAAAGCGGTACTGCCGCGGGCATGAACCGCACGGGCAAGGACATGCTCGGCAAGACCGGAACCACCGACGGCAACGAGCAGCTCTGGCTCGTGGCTTCCACAACGAAGGTCGCCGGAGCTTATTGGGTTGGCAACATCGACGGGCCACCACGACATGAGCGAAGATCTACCCGACGCACGGCACGACGCCGGCCATTGCGCGAACCGCCGTTATGCGGACAATGATGTCTGCCGCCGTCGGCAAGTACGGTGGAGACCCGTTCCCCGCAGCACCGGACAAGCTGGTGCGCGGCGCCCAGGTCACCGTCCCCGACCTCGCCGGCAAATCGCCCGACGAAGCGAAGTCCATCCTGAACGGACTCGGTCTCGACAGCACCGACGGCGGTGCTCAGGACTCCGCGGCACCGGCCGGCACGGTCGCCTCAAGCAACCCCGCCGCGGGCTCGTCTGTCGGCAAGGGCACGGTCGTTACGCTCTACACGAGCAACGGCTCCCTCGTCGCCATCCCGAACGTGGTCGGGCAGAAGCTGTCCGACGCGCAACATGCCCTGGCGGCTGCCGGGTTCAGCGCGAAGGTCAACGGCGGTGGCGCCTCCGCCACTGACATCGTCCAGGCGATGGATCCGGGCGCCGGCACACCCGCGAAGGCCGGCACCCAGGTCACGCTCACGCTCCAGAAGGCCACGCCGACTCCCGGCCTGGGAGCGGGCGGCTAGTGCCGCGCTCGTCGGGCCTCCGTCCGGTGGGCACCGCGCTCGCGGTGCTCGCCGCAGCGGGCGCAGCCGCGTTCGCGTACGGCTCGCTGGTCGAGCGGCGCGCGTTCACGCTGCGCGAGGTGATGTGCCGGTGCTTCCGGCCGGAGCCGCGCCGATCCGGGTGCTGCACCTCTCCGACCTGCACATGGCGCCGTGGCAGCGCGACAAGCAGGAGTGGTTGCGGGAGCTCGCCCGCTTCCAGCCCGATCTGATCGTCGACACCGGCGACAACCTCAGCCACGAGAACGGCCTGGAGGGCATCCGCGCAGCGTTCGACGCGTTCCGCGGGCGTGCCCGGCGTGTTCGTGCACGGCTCGAACGACTACTACGGCCCGCAGCTGAAGAACCCGCTCAAGTACTTCCGCGGCCCGTCGAAGCGCCACTCGACGACGGCGCCGCGCCTCGACGACAAGGCGCTCACCGCCTACTTCGAGAGCCTCGGCTGGCTGAACCTCAACAACGCCGCGGGCGCCCTCGAGGTCCGCGGCACGCACCTCGAGTTCTTCGGCGTCAACGACCCGCACATCCAGGCCGACCGCGTTGAGGCCATCCCCGGCGCTTTGGACGAGCTGCGCGAGAACGACCCGTACTCCGACGACGCGACCTGGCCGGACGACGAGCCGCGCACCGAGCGACCGACCGTCACGCTGGCGTGGTCCACGCGCCGTACCGACGGGTGCTCGACGCCTTCGTCACCTACGGCGCCTCGATGATCTTCGCCGGCCACACGCACGGCGGCCAGGTCTGCGTTCCTGGCTTCGGCGCACTGGTCACCAACTGCGACATCCCGCGCCAGCAGGTCAAGGGACTCAGCATCTGGCGGCACGCGTTCCGCGCGGCCTACCTGAATGTCTCGGCCGGGCTCGGCACCTCGATTTACACGCCGGTGCGCTTCGCCTGCCGCCCGGAGGCGACCCTGCTGACGCTGACGGCGCGCGAGCGCTAGGCCGCGCCAGCTAGCCGATTGGGGCGAGTCGCCCCCGCTCGTGCTATCCTGACCGAGGCTTTGGCCACGGGGTGTGGCGCAGCTTGGTAGCGCGCTTCGTTCGGGACGAAGAGGCCGCAGGTTCAAATCCTGTCACCCCGACGGTCAAGGGTTCCTGGCATCATGACGAGATGCTTCCAGCTTGCTCGCCCTGGTTCGTGATCGGTTTGGCTATGGCTCGCAAAAAGCGCCACTCGTGATGAATGTGCAGGCGATCGATCAGCGACCTCGCGCACTCGGCCACGGGAAGCGCGGCTGGCGCAGATCGACCTGGGTCGATGTGGGTGCGGTGCTGCGGCGGTATGTGCGTGCGGACTTCGACCGTGTCGATGCGTTGTACGGAGGTAGTCAGGCGACGTCATCGCGTAGTCGGTCGAAGTCGCGACTCGGCTCGCGTAGATGCCGAGCGGCAGCGTGAGCGACTGGAAGAAGCCGAAGAGCCGGGCGCACTGGCTTCGCCAGGAGCGCGGTGGCGTACGCTTCCACCGGTGGCCGAGGAGAGCGGGATCGGCTGTCGATCAGGGCGTATTGGCCGACATGGTCGAAGAAGAGCTTGAACAGGCCGGTGTAGGTCCACCCGGTAGGCCGGCGAGCCGACCACCACCATGTCGGCGACCTCCACCGTCGAGGACCTTGGCCGGGCTCAGGCCGCTGCGGAACGGGGCCGCCCACCAGGTACGACGTGGGTGCATTGTGCATGCGGATGCCACTCACTCCAGTCGGTCGCGCCCACGCTTGCCCCGGGGTCGGCGAACGCCCCCTGCCGCCGTCGCGCACCGTCACGAGCGGCAGCCCGGCGACGACCTGCAGCGACGATTCGCCCTCCACCGTCGCGGCGCCGGAGCACCATCAGCTCGTCGCGCCGGTGGAGGCGGTCGCGGAGGATGAACCGGCCCTCACGTGGTTGGGCGTTTTCCGATGGCCTGGCGTGCATTGCGGCGGCGATGATTTCCTCCTCGGCCAGGCTGAACTGGTCGCAGCGCCTCCTGGCGACGCTCACCGGTTGCGGCTTGAGACCACGGCGCATGCGGAGGAACGACGACTGCCCGGGCGGCGAGAGGGCACGCGCCCGAGCAGGTAGTCGTCGAAGATCACGTTGACGGCGATGCCGTGGTCCGGCTCGCTCAACTGCTGCCCCAGCTCGAACCGCGACCGTCCAGGTCGAGCACTGCCTCGTGTTCTCTCCTGGAGGAAGTGGTGGGCGAAGCGCGACGGGAGGCCGAGGCGGCGGCGACCTGGGCGCTGTAGCCGCTGGAGCCGGCGGCCGGCACCTCGAGCGTCCCGAAGCCCGGCACGGCGGTGATGGTCTGCATAGGATCGCGTCGCTCATCCCGCCGTAGAAGAAGCCGAACAGATCGAGCAGCTGCTGGGGAAGTTCGTCGACGCCGAGGGCCTGGCACTGGCAGATGCCGCAGTCGCTCATCGGCGTCCGGTACCCGTCCGATGCCGACGATCCGGTCGCCGTAGAGGGCGCGGAGGGTGCCGAACTGCTCTG
>CAVTGP010000002.1:0-9740 GCA_963734315.1 uncultured Actinomycetota bacterium
ACGACGATCGCCCGGGCGTTCGGGAATCGCGCCGGAGGCCGGCTACGTCGCCGATCGGGTCCTGCGGGTCGGCACCGCCCGCGAGCACGAGCATCGGCACCTCCGAGCGCGACGGCAGGCGCCATGCCGCCGGCGGCTCGACTCTCTTCGGCACCGAACTGCACACGTGCCGGTACTGCGCGATCGTACGTCCCACGTAGCCGTCGAAGAGCGTGCGCCACGGCCCCCGCACGTTCAACCCGACCCACGGCTCGTTGCACCAGATCGACCAGAACATCATCTGGGTGTCGCGCACGCCCGGCCGCACCTGGAGATCGAGCGGCCCGTAGTCGCCGGCGGCGGCGCGCGTCACGACGAGCGGAATAGAGGCCGCCGTGTCCGCGCTCAGGAGCATCGTCTGGACGACGCCGGCGAGGTCGTCACCCGTCATCCCGTGAACGGCATGACGGTTCCAGTCGCGCACGAGGCGCGCGAACGTCTGCGTCCAGTGCGGGAACGCGCGTGCGCAGGAAGCCTGTGCAGCACAGCGCGTGGCCACTTGTGCGAATGCACGTTGGGCGTTCCGCGCGAATCCCGCGTACAGCGGCCGGTCGATCAACGTCGCGCCGTCGAGGACGATCGAGCGCACCGAGTGCCGATGGCGCTTGAGATAGACCTGAGCCGCGGTGGCGCCGTACGACGTGCCGTAGATGTCGATCTGCGCGAAGCCGAGCGCCGCGCGGACGGCATCGAGATCGTCCATCGCCGCGCGCGTTCCGTACATCGTCGGGTCGGCGTTCCGGGGCGGCCTCGACTCGCCCGTCCCGCGCTGGTCGACGAGGAAGATGACGTGGTTCTCGTTCACCGCGGCGAGGATCGAGACGACCGCGTACGTCTCGTTGGTCGCGGCGGCGCCGGGACCGCCTGCGAGATACGTGACGGCGTCGGGCTCCGCCTTGTGGCGTGCGGGCACGACGACAATGTGGAGCCCGATCGTCCGGCCGTCGGGCTTCGCCCGGTTCTCGGGGACGCGAACGGTGCCGCAGCCGGCGAGCATCGGCCCCACCAAGCAGCGATGAAGGGCGACCGGCGGCGGATGCGCCGGAGCGGCGAGCGCGATCGCTGCGACGAGGGCGGCGAGCATTATCCCGAAACGCTATCCCCGCGGGTCGCGCGGGTGCCATCGTCAGTGATTTTCCGTAGGGCGTATCCGGACAGGCACGGACGTACGGGTCGGTCCAGTCTTATTGGCTCACGCACATGCGCACCCCAGCATCCGCGGTTCTCGGTTCATGCCGCCTGCAACGGAACATCGGCATCGACGAAAAATGCTGCGAGGACTGCCTCTTCTACGAACTGGCTAACGGGGTGGGGTGTTTGCTCCGGAGCGTCGACTCAATGCCGCAGGGGATCGGCCGTTCTCTCTTGAGAAAGGCAGGACGGCGGTCTCGCTGAGACGGCGCGGCCCGAGTCGGTCACGTCTGCACGCCGGCCGAGGTTCGCTCGGTCACTCGACGAGCTGGCGGGCGAGCGCCGTGAAGTCGGCGAGGAACCGGCTGCGGGTGTGATGGGTCAGCACCCACTCTCGGCCCGTCTCTCCGAGCCGCTCCCGCATCCCCTGGTCATCGAGGAGCTGCTCCAGCCCATCCACGAAAGCCGGGAGCGCGTCCATTCCGTCGCCGTCGAAACGTCCCACGTACGTCCCGAACCGGGACGTCACCTCTTCGGGATCATGGCAGCTGAGGAGTGGCACACCGCAATGAAGCGCCTCGAGAAACGACGTGGGAAGTGCTTCGTGGATTGACGTGTTGACCAATACCCAGGCTCCGGCGAGCAGCTCGGCCTTCTGCGGGCCATCGACATGCGCGAGCACTCGCAGGTTCGTCGGAGCCGTCGTCATCCAGGCCGTGCCGGCACCCGCGCCGCTGAAATGTGGTTGTCCGAGCATCAAGAAGTCGACCTGAGGAAACCGACGCGCGAGCTCGGCGAACAGCCACGGACGTTTGATCGGGTCGAGGCGACCGATGAAGAGCACGCTCGGACGAGCCGTCCGGCGCGGAAGCGCCGCCATGGGCTCGAGCGCGTTGCCGAGGAAGCTCATTTCGAGATCGGGAATGCCGTACGCGGCACTCGCCTTCGAGCTGAGAAACACCGGAGCGGGCGAGACGGTCGCCAGCGCCCGACCCTCGTCGCGGGCGCGCCGCCAGATGGGCCCGAACGACGACGAGTCGTTCGGCTCGATCCCCAGAGGTCTCGCCGCCTCGCCGGGGATCGCGAGCGTCTCGATCTTCTCGAGGTCTGCCTGCGGTCGTGGATCTCTCACCCACACGATGATCGGCGTCGTCGGGAGCGCCTCGATCGCCTCGTTGTAGGTCGGACGGTGCTCGACCGTCAGCAGCACGTCCACATCGAGCTCGCGAAGAAGGCGGAGCCACCGCGCTCGCCTGCCACGTAGGAGGATCGGAAACGTGTTCGAGGTGCCGAGGAGGCGTGGGGCAGGGCGCCACGGGCGCGTCGGCGCCGCCCGATGCTCGCCGCTCAGAAAGATCGGCCGGATCGCTTGGTCGGCGGCGGTCGATAGAGCGCGGGCGGCGAGAAGCGCGTTCATGCCGAAGCCTCCCATGCGACCGAGCTCGGGGTCGTAGAACTCGTTCGCGACGATCCCGACCGTCAGCACCGGGCCCCCTCCCCACCGGCTGCGTGCTCGAGGATCCGCCAGAGACGATCGATGCTCGCATCGATCCCGAAGTGCATCTCGACACGTCGACGGGCAGCGCGGCCAAGGGCACCGGCGAGCGCCGGACGCTCGACGAGCTCGGCCATCCTTGCGGCCATGGCATCCACCCCTCCCTCCTCCACGAGGAATCCAGTCACGCCGTCGACGACGATGTCGGCGATCCCGGAGTGGCGGGTGGATACGACGGGGAGGCCGCTCGCGCCCGCCTCGATCACGCTGACGGGCATGCCCTCCATATCGCCGTCCGGCGCCACGACGGAATGCTGGACGAAAGCCCGAGCGGTCTGCAATTCGCGCACGACCGCGTCATGGGGCTGCTCCCCCAGAAACTCGACCGCGCGTCCGCAGCGCAGCTTCGCCAACTCCTCGCATTGCTCGCGCAGAGGCCCACTGCCGATGAAGCGAAGCCGCGCGGTCGGATGGACCGCGAGGACCTTCGCGAAGGCCTCGATGGTGAGCTGCGGCGCCTTCTTTTCGACGAGCCTGCCGACTGCGACGAACACAGGCTCGGCTCGTTCGGGCTGTCCGCGCAGGAACCGCGTGCAGTCGACCCCGTTGGCGGAGGTATACGTCCTGCCGGGCGGCGCTCCGAGCGAGAGGAGCCGGAGCCGCAGCGCCTCCGACGGCGCCACGAGGGCGGCGGCCTCTGCGAAGAGCCGTCGGTACGACCGGCTGTAGCCGGCGAGGACGGCGCTCGAGCTGGCGTCGTAGCCGTGGAAATGGACGACCAGCGGAACGCGTTCAACGCGGCAAGCGTCCATCGCCTGTACTCCTACGGGGCCGAACTCCGCGAGGGCGACGTCGGCGCGCGAGCGCCGGAGGGCGGTGCGGTACTCGGGCGTGTACCTGGCGGCGAGCATGTCCGCGCCGACGGCTCGCAGGGCAGCGCGACGACCGAACCGCCATCCGCGGGCACGCACAGACGAGGACGCAAGGGGAACATCGTCGAGAAAGAGGGGCCGATCGGCAGTCCCGTGCAGGACGGACACGCGGCACGGCAAGAGCGCGGCGTGGGCGCGGATGAAGGTCTCGCTCGCCTCCTCGCGATCGAGGTGCGCGAGACAGACGCTCAGAGTGCGCGGGACTTCCCGCGTGGCGACGTTCCTTTGCATGGCCTCTGCACGTGAGGTTATGGGGGCGGACGGCGGACGTTCGACCGAGCCGGCCTGCACGCGACCGCGCAAGGCTAGCCGAACGTTCAGTTGCCCTCCGAGCGCATTGATGGTGCGCTGGGGTATGGGCCGCGTCAGCCGCCCGAGATCAGCCTCACGATGCTCCCGGTACCCGGCGGCATGGCGACGGCTCGCGACAATCGCGGCCATCACCATCGCCTCGGTCGGCGCGCTTGCCCCTCGAGCGTCCGCCGATCCGCCCTCGGGATCCATTCCGGACATCACGGCCGAAGCGACCAGCTCGAGCGGAGCTTCGGTCTCCTTCGACCTCAGCGGCGTCACCGACGAAAACGGGGCACCGTCCGCTTCGTGCGCGCCCGGAGCGGGGACGTTCCCCCTCGGCACGACGTCGGTGTCGTGCACGTTCACGGACACCGTGACGAGCGAGACGGCGACGATCGGCTTCAACGTCACGGTGCAGGACACGACGCCGCCGTCGCTCTCGCTTCCCGGGACGATCACGGTTCCATCAGCCGGCGGCGGGGGGACGTCGGTCAGCTTCAGCGCGACCGCAACGGACATCGTCGACGGCTCCGTCACGGTGAACTGCAACCCGGCCTCGGGCTCCGCCTTCCCCGACGGGGTGACGACCGTCGACTGCTCCGCAACGGACTCGCACGGTAACGCCGCCAACGGAAGCTTCGACGTCGACGTCCAGGCCGGCCCTCCTCCTCCTCCGCCGCCGCCGCCGCCTCCTCCGCCGACGCCTCCGGTCGTCCCGGCGCCCCCATCGCCTTCGGTCGACCGGACGCCGCCCGTGATCTCCGTGCCGAACTCGATCAGGGTGAACGCCGACGGCCCTCCTGGCACGAGCGTCAGCTACTCCGTGGACGCTGTCGACGACAGCGACGGCCCCGTGCCGGTCAGTTGCACACCGGCATCCGGCACGCCCTTCGCGGTGGGGGCGACGACGGTCACCTGCCACGCGCAGGACAGCAGTGGCAACGACGCGACGAGGACCTTCGTCGTCGTCGTGGTCGACACGACGCCGCCGCCGCCCGTCGCAGGTCTCGCCATCCAGGCAGTTGCCGACCATACGGTGCTGCGCTGGCAGAGCCCGACGTCGCCCGACCTCGACCACATCGAGATCCAGCGGACGCGGCTGCCAGGAGGGTCGACGCTCGTCCTCTTCCACGGCGATGCCTCGTCGTTCACCGACATGCACGCAGCGGCCGGCCGTCGTTACCAGTACACCGTCTTCACGGTCGACGCCGAGGGAAACCGCGCGGGCGTCGCAGTGATCGTGAGCCCGAATCCGACGAACCTCGTCCGTCCAGCAAACGGCGTATCAGTGACCGCGCCGCCGCTTCTGCTCTGGGTGCCAGTCAGTCAGGCGGACTACTACAACGTCCAGCTCTACCGAGCTGGAACAAAGGTGTTGAGCGTCTGGCCGACGAAGGCGCGCTTTCAGTTGGGCAAGCGCTGGCGGTTCGCGGGGACCGCACACTCGCTCGAACCAGGAATGTACAGATGGTTCGTTTTCCCCGGCTTCGGACCGCCCCGCCGTAGGCGCTTCGGCCCTGCGGTCGGAACGAGCACGTTCGAGGTGCCGGGATGAGCCGTCTACGTGGCATCGCCTGCGTTCTCGCCACCGCCGCCCTCCTCGTACCCGCCCTCGCACTCGCCGATTCGCCGACCGACACCACGACGACGGAGCCGGTCTCGACGGTGACGACGGTCCCAGCGCCGACTTCACCGGCGGTTACGGCACCTGCGCCCGACGCTGCACCCGCGCACAAGGCGGCTCACACACGACCGAAACCCGTCGTGCATTCGGCGCAGAGCCCACGTCGCGCGGTGACGCCCGCTCAGCCAACGGCCCCCGTGCGAATCTCACCGCAGCCGCAAAGCTCGCGACCGGTCGCGATCACGCACCCGGCGAAAAGAGCGGCCGTCCACCACCGCCACCGCGCGACGCCTTCGCCGCCCCGAAAACACCCGGCTCGAGCGAAGCACGCGCGCCCGGCAACGAAGGCGCCGAAGCCTGCGCGCGCACCTGCACCGACGCCGGTGCCGGCACCGGCGGGGCAGTCGGCCGGAAACTCATGGATCGCGCCCGCAGGAATCGGAGGACTCATCGCGCTGCTCGCGGCGCTCGCCCTGTTCGCGGGAATCCGGGAAACGCGGCGGCCGCAGGGCCTGGACTCCCCACAGGCGGTCGTCCCGCCACCTATCTCGATGCCCGCGGCCGCACCGGCGACCCCGATCGCGAGCGAGCCGGAATTCGAGCCGGCGACCGCGGCACTCGCCACGCCGGCCTCCTGCCGGATCGCGTGGTGGCGCGGGTACATGCGCTCGCGCTTCTACGCATATGAGGAGGACGACGGCGAGCCCGTGCTCGTCGCCGAGTCGCCGCTCTTTCCGTGGCGCTCGAGCGCGCCGCCGCCGGAGAGCCCGGCTGCCCTCGCTGCGTACGCGAGTCTCGTGGAGAAGCTCGGCCGTCTCGGTTGGGAGGCGGACGGCGGCGGAGAGACCTGGTTCAGCGGCCACTTCCGGCGCACGGTCGCCGATGCGTCGCATCACGATCTGGCTCAGACGGAGCACGAGATCAGCTTCGGGAACGGCATCGAGCCCGATCGGGCGCCGACGCTCTCCCTGTCCGGCGAGTCCAACAGGGAGACGCACGGCGTCTTCGGGCACGTGGATCCGAGCACCTAGAGCACGCGGCCCAGGGCCAGATCGAGTGAAGCACACCGCAGAACCACCAGTTGAGGGTTAGGTGAACAGCCCTGCAGCAACGATGTTCTTGGTCATGACACTCCTCAGAGAACGACTCAATCCGATCGATTCAGCCGAGCCGCGGAACACGTCGAGCGGGTCCGGGCCACAACCGCTGTGGGTGCGCTACGCCGAGCTCGTCAAGCTCGGTTTCTCGCCAGAGACAAGCATGATCGTTGCGGAGGCTCCGCTGACGGTTGACGCTGTCAGGAACGTGCTCGTTCCGGACGGTCGGCCGACCTAGAGCGCCAAGTCTTCGCCGGCACCCTACGGGTGAGGCGGCCTCGTTCAGCGCCATCGCCTCCACCCTGCTGCAGAACTAGACGGCCAAGGTCGTCGGCGCTGACGCCCGCAGATGCTTGCCGTGCGCGTCGAGCGCGACCACGGCGACCGCACCGCTCGTCACCGGCAGCGGGATCGCCGTCTCGAAGCCCGTGCGCCGCACCGCGGCCACCGGCTTCATCGCAGCTGCTGTGGCGCCCGCGACGAGCTGCCACCTCGTCACCTGCGTCGAGCCGTTCCAGCTGACGTAGAGCGTCAAGGAGCCGTCGGCGTTGCGAACCACCTCGGTTGCGGGCCGGCCCTTCGGCTGCGCGACGAGCTCGAATCGGAAGGCGCGATAGGACACGCTGCCGTCGGCGAAGCGGCCGTCGAGGCGGACGCTCCCGTCGGGGCCGATCTCCGTGAACGATCCGTCCGTCCCCCAGCCGATGAAGACGCTGCCGTCGGGGAGCTCCTGCATGTTTCCCATCGCCCAGCCCGTCCGCGACGTCGGAGCGAGGTACTCCTTGACGAGAGACGCGCGCTTCTTCTTCGTGTCGACCTTGATGCGCAGGCCGCGCGATAAGGTCGTGGCGCCGGGTACCGCGGCGTTGTTGTCGAACATCGTGATCGTCCCGTCCGCGCGGCGCCGCACGTCGTGCTGAAACGCGAACGACGCGGCCGGGTCGACTGCGAAGTCGCTCTTCATCCCCCCGAGACGCCACAGGACCTCACCGCTCTTGCGGTCGATCTTGTAGATCGTCGACGTGTTCCGCGCCGAGATGAGGAGATTCCCATCCGTGTCGAGGGCGATCGAGTTGAGATGGAAATAGTCGACGTTCCCCGCCGGCGCGACCTGCGGCATGTACGACTCGTCGACACCGACGTGCTCATTGCTCCGCCATTCGAACAGCACGCGGCCACTCGCGACATCGACCTCTTGGATGATCCCGGTGACGAGGCGCGGCACCGCAGACGTCGCGATCTCGCGGTAGATGGTGATGAGCGCAGTGCCTTCCGGCGTCAGCAGCAGCTCGTGCAGATCGCCGTGGCGCCCGCGTCCGGCCTTCACCGTGGCGACCTGGTGATAGGTCGGGTCGAAGATGACCCAGCTTCCGCCTTCAGCGCCGAGAACGGTGCCCTCGTACCAGGTCAGCACCGTGCGGCCCTGGTACTGCTGCATGCGCATGTCCATCGCGGTGGTCGAGCCGAGCGGAAGGAACCACAGGGGCTCCCCGGTGTCGTCGACCACGAGCGGGCCGGAATGGCTCTGGCTGTTCGGTGTCGTCTGGTACGCGCCCGCCGCCGCGGCGATGTTGAACGGCGCGAGGAAGATGGAGCCCGGAGCGGTGCCGTCCGCGGGGAAGTCGATCGACAGTGCAGGCGGCAGCAGGTCGGGACGGCTTACGTAGCCGCGGATGGTCGATGCGGCCCGCGCAGTCGGCAGCCGCAGCCCAGAGAGCGCGGCCCAGCCGGCCGCGCCCAGCGCGATGAACCCCCTGCGGGTGAGAGCGCCGCCCTCGAGCACGAGGGCGATTCAACCAGCTATCGAAGCCAGGGCGCTAGGGATGCCTCGAGATCGCGGCACCCGGTGGGCGCCACGATGCGCTTCCGCACCTTGCGGCCCTCGACGACGAGCAGTGTCGGCACCTCGTCGACGAGGAAGCGGCTTGCGAGATCCGGCCTGCGGTCGACCGGCACGCGCACGAGGTCGAAGGTGTCGTGGTTCTTGCGCCGCTGGAGCACCTGCGCGAGGAATCCCTCCGTCCGACGGCAGCGGCCGGACACGGACGAATAGAAGAGGATCAGCCGCGGGCGCTCGGCTTGAACCGGCGCCGCGAGTTCGGGGAGCGGCGGCGAGGCGGCCACGTGGCGGTTATGTCCACCGCCACGTGGCCTGAAACGTCGCCGCGCCTGGCAACTACCCGAGCGGCTCCTGGACAAGCCGCCGCGCGGAGACGCCCGCGAGGAGGCTGTCGCCCGGCTTGCGCGCCCGGACGAAAATGACCAGGTCGCCGCGCCGGAGCGGCAGGTTCCGCGTCGGCCGGATCTGGATCGTCGCCCACCCGGTCGAGTCGGTCGGCTGCTCGGGCGCGCCGTAGACCCACCCGTACGGGAGCCCGAGCGCGTAGACGAGCGCGCCCGAGATCGAGAAGCCCCGCGTGTCCGACACGTGGAAGCGGGCCGTGATGATCCCGCGGGTCGTTGCCGGGCTCGGCGAGAACTTCACGCCGTCGATGATCAGCTGGTTCGGCAGGCTCACCTGCGAGACCTGGATGGCCCCGCCGCCGGACTTCGCCGGGGCGATGAGGCCGGTCTCGGCGGTGTTCGCCGTGCTCGTGCCGGTCGCGTTCTTCGCCGTCACCTGCACGAGCAGCGTATGGGCGACGTCAGCGGACGTCGCAACGTACGTCGTGTTCGTCGCGCCGGAGATCGCGGCACAGCCGCCGCCCGTACCGATGCAGCGTTGCCACTGGTACGAGAAGCTCGGCGCAGGGGTGCCGCCCCACGAGCCCGGGCTGACCGTCACCGTCGCGCCCTCCTGCGCAGTGCCGGAGATGGTCGGCGGCGCGGTGTTCTTCGGCGCTGTCCCGGTGGGCTGCACGACTCCGGTCGGACGGGAGACGGCCACACCGGAGCCGCTGCTGTTCGTCGCCGTCACCTGCACGCGCAGACGATGGCCGACGTCGGCGGTCTGCACGGTGTAGTTGTTGCTCGTCGCGCCGGGGATATCGGCGCAGCTCCCGCCCTGCGCGTCGCAACGCTGCCACTGGTACGCGAAGCTCGTCGGGCTCTCCGTCCATGACCCGTGCGACGCGGTCAGGAGCGACCCGTCGCGGGCGGAGCCGGAGATGGACGGAAGCGAGGTGTTC
>CAVTGP010000003.1:0-5187 GCA_963734315.1 uncultured Actinomycetota bacterium
ATGGCCCGCATTCGCGTCCTCGGGGCGGCGCTCGCCGTTGCTTTCGCCGCCGGCATCCTCGCGTCGGCTGCGCCCGCGGTCCCGATTCCCCGGCCGGCGGATGACCACTCGATCACCACGGCGCACTTCATCGTCCACTACTACACGGATCCAACCTCGCCGGACTTTTCGACCGAGACGCGGGCAGGCGACATCGCCGCGTACGCCGAACGCGAATACGCGGTCGAGATGAGCTGGGGATACCCGGCGCCGCTCGACGACGGCGACGGGCACATCGACATCTATCTCGTCGACCTGAGCGCGATGCCCGGCGTGATCGGCTACGCCGAGCCCGATGGGCCATTCCCATATGCATCTCCGGATTCGGGAGCGATCCTTCTCTCGACGCCGGATGAGTTGGACGCGTTCGCGAAAGCCGAGGGCCTCACGACCGAGCAGGAGGCAGAGAAGACCATCGCCCACGAGCTCTTCCACCTCGTGCAGGACGCGACCTGGGTCTCTGGAGTCCAGAGCGACAGCTGGCTCCTCGAGGGCACCGCGCAGTGGGCCGGCTTCAGCGCAATCGGGTACCCGTCGGGGTCGGCCATCAAGGAGATCGGGCCGCCCGATATCGCGTTGACCTGTCGCGACGACATCCCAGGAAACCAGATGTGCAACGCCGACCAGTACATCGAGGGCGGCTATTCGCGCTGGGCCTTCTTCCAGATGCTGGCGAACAAGTGGGGCAACTCGTTCTTCCACGACGTCTTTGTGAACGGCGCAGCGGGGCAAACCGCGGCGACCGCGCTCACGAACGCAATCGCCGCGAAGGGCTCCTCGCTCTCGAGCATCTTCAACGAGTATGCGATGCGCCTCATGGACGCCGACTTCGGCGTGCCCGCCCTGGCGACCGTTCGTCCGCCAGTCCAGGATGCGCTCATTGGAGGCGTCGCGACGGGCGTGCTCGCGACCGTCAACGTTCCCGTCAACCATCTCTCGGTGCGATACCTCACGTTCCTGCGCGGCGACGGTGACGCGTCGCATGCGTGCTTCGCGGCGACGCTTTCGATCAACGTCGCCATGCCTGCCGGGACGTCTTCCCAGCCGTACTTCTACTGGGACTTCGCGGGCAGCACGCCGCAGGCGCTCACCATCAGCGGCAGCAACGCCTCGATCTCCGTACCGTGGGATACGTGCGATTGGGGGACCGCACGCGGCTGGCTCTCGATCCCGAACGCCGGCACGACGGTCGACGCAGCCGACTTCACGGTCACGAGCTCCCTCACCGTCGACCTCAACACGCCGGCGACAGCTGGTGCGGCGCCGCCTTCCACTTCGGTGTGGGGAACGACCGTCCCCGTCCCGACCGTCGACGTGGCGCCGAGCATCGATGTCTTCGGCCCCGAGCTGCTCCAGCTCTCCACCAAGTCACCGACCATCCGGCTCATCGTCGACTCGAGCGGCCCCGGAACCCTGAACGCGAGGCTCGGCTCCACGGTCCTGGGGAGCTATTCCCTACGCGCCGGCAACAACGATGTCCGCTTCGCGGTACCGAAGAGCATGTTCACCTCGCTCCGCCGCTCGGCGAGTGCCTCGAACGTGCTGACGCTGACGCCGATGTCACCCGCCGGCAGCATCGCCGGCGCGGCGGTCACGCGGCACGTGATAATCACGGCCGCACCGAAGCCCAAGCCGGCCAAGCACAAGAAGAAGAAGTAGAGTCGCGCCCCGTGGAGGGCATCTGGCTCGCGCGACCCGACGAGCCGCCCCACGGAACACCCGTCGCGATCAAGGATCTGCTCGACACCGCGGGGCTCGTGACGACGTACGGCTCCGCGCTCTTCGCCGAGCACATCCCCAACCGAAGCGCGGCCGCGGTCGAACGGCTCGAACGGGCCGGCTACGCGGTCGCCGGGAAGACGAACCTGCACGAGTTCGCGTACGGGATCTCGTCGCAGAACCCGCACTACGGCACCGTCCCGAACCCCGCCTATCCGGGCCGGCTCGCAGGCGGCTCGAGCGGCGGCTCAGCCGCAGCGGTCGCGTCGGGCGACGTCGAGCTCGCGCTCGGAACCGACTCCGGCGGCTCGATCCGGATCCCGGCCGCATGGTGCGGCGTCGTCGGCTTCAAGCCGACGTACGACCTCGTCCCCGCGGATGGCTGCTTCCCGCTCGCTCCGAGCTACGACCACGTCGGCCCGATCGCATCCACCGTGGATGGCTGCGAGGAGCTCATGCGCGCGCTCGTCCCGGAATGGGAATCCCAGCTCATCGAGTCGCTCGGCGAGCTGCGGGTCGGGTTCGCGTGGCTCGAGCACGCCGACCCGCTCGTCCGGGAGCGGGTCGCGGAGGCGCTCGCCCTCTTCCCCCACCGCGAGGCGATCGACTTGCCGCTGAACGACCCGGCCGAGTACCGGCTGTTCATGCGCGAAGTCGCCGACGTGCACAGAGGGCTCTTCCCCGAGCGCGCAGACGAGTACGGAGAGAACGTCCGCGGAAAGATCGAGCGCTGCACCCAGGTGACCGGCGAGCAGGTCGAGATCGCGCGCAGCGCACGCACTGCCTACCGCGACCGCTGCGACGAGGCCACCCAGGCGATCGACCTCCTGGTCACGCCGACCATGGCGTTCGTCCCGCCCGCGGCGGACGTTGACGAGTTGACCATTCGTGAGCGGGGGATCTCACTCACCTTCCCGTTCGACTCGCTCGGCTGGCCGGCGCTCGCCCTTCCCTGCGGCTCCGCGGAGGACGGTCTGCCGGCTTCAGTCCAGCTGATCGGCCCTCCTGGAGCCGATGCGCTCGTCCTGGCGGCCGGGAACCTGCTCGCATCCCTCATCTGAGGGACACGCGCGGCTCCACGACTGCCGACACAGGTTGGAGACGATGCGCACCGCCCGCCTCCTCACGCTGCTCGCCGCCATGCTGACGCTCGCCGTCGGCGCCGGCTCCGCCCGGTCCGCCGACAGCGCGCCCACCGGCCTCCACGGCTTCCTTCTGCGCGCCGACGAGCCCTCGAAGACGAGCTTCTCGCGCACCCCCTCCTTCGCGTGGAACCCGGTACCCGGCGCACTCCACTACGAGTTCCAGCTTTCCCTCAGCGATGCGTTCCGCGACAACTCGGTGATCTACGCGAACAACAACGACACGACGCCGGTCGACGCTCCGCCGCTCACCCTTCCGTGGATCACCGGCTCGCCGCACGCGCTCTACGCACGCGTACGCGCGATCACTCCGGACGGCGCCACGCCGTGGAGCGCGAACTTCGGGTTCGACATGGTGTCGCCGCCTCCGCCGACGCCGCTCTCCAGCTACCCCGGCCTGCTCCGCTGGACGCCCGTCGAAGGCGCGGCCGGGTATCAGATCTGGCTTCTGGACGCGCACAAGATGGAGGTATCGACCACGAACACGCTCGACGAGCGCGAGTTCTACACCTTCCACCAAAGCGCGAAGTGGACCGGCAGCGTGCGCTGGCGGATCCGCGTACTCCGCGTCGACGCCGCCGAAGGAACGAGCGGCGCGCGCCTCAACGGCATTCCGGCGGTGCAGTACGGCGCCTGGAGTCAGATCTACAGCTCGACGAACCCGGCGGTCACGGGCGGGCCGATCAAGCTCGTCGGCACCGTCTCCGATGTGTTCTCGAACGGCAGCTCCGGATCGCCTGCGCACCGGCTCATGCCCGGATTCCTCTGGACGGGGAACCAGACGATCGATGGAAAGACCGTCGAGCTCTACCGGATGTACGTCTTCACGGACAGCCAGTGCCTCAACACCGTGTACACGGGTGCCGTCACCGGCTCAGATGCATACGCGCCACGGCCGTTCGGACCGCTTTCGTTGCCGGGAAGTGCCCTGGGAGTCGCCGCTGCGCGGTCGTCGTTCCTGGCGGATGGGACAGAACCCGCGTCGTTCACGTACGACGGCGACAGCGTCAAGACCACCGAGTCGACGGCCGACGCAACTCCGACGACATCCATTCCCAACGCGCCCGGTGACGCGCCCGGTAACGCGCCCGCGGCGGCGAGCAGCTCGCCCTCCGGCAGCTCCGGATTGACCGTCGTCGGGCGGACCGGAGCACCGACCGACCTCTGGGACACGAACTGGCCGTCCAGTGGCTACTACTGGACGATCGTCGGAGTCGCGGCGGCGTCGCCCGGCTCGATCTCGACGAACGTCGGAGCGGCAGGCGCCAAGGCGGCCGATCTCACGCTGCCGTTGCAGGACACGAGCGGGCTCAATCCCGGCGACTCCCTCCTCATCGGAACCGGGCCGACGCAGGAGAGCGGAACGATCGTCGCCGTGAGCGGAAGCGTCGTCACCCTCGCCCTCGGCCTCAAGTTCGGGCACGGCTCCGGCGAGCCCGTCGTCCGCAGCGGTGGAGGCTTCGAGTATCAGGACCTCGAGCTGCCGCAGGATGTCTGCGCCGCCGGCCGCGTCATGCGCTTCGGGAAGGAGAGCGAGCCGTCGCTCGTCTCGGCGGGCCAGCTGTTCGCCACCGGACTCTCTTCCGACGGCCGCCTGACATCCGCCGTGCATACGACGTCCTTCTACGGCCAGCCGCTCGTCTCGTGGACGCCTGCGCTCGGCGCCGAAGCGTACGAGGTGCAGTGGAGCAAAACGCAGTACCCGTTCAAGCCGGAGGTCGCTGCTTCGGGGACCCTCGGGTTGATGACATTCGCGACCTCGGTCGTGCTGCCGGTCAAGACCGGGACGTGGTGGTATCGCGTCCGCGGCTTCGACTACTCATTGCCGACCGGGGCTCAGCAGATGTCGTGGTCGGACCCGGTCAAGCTCGTGGTCGCAGCCCCGAAGTTCAAGCTCGTCGGCGGCGGCAAAGCCGTCACGCCGAAGAAGCACAAGTAACGACGCTCAGCGGCGCAGGAGGCGACGCCGAGGCGACTCGGGCTCGCTCCGGCAACGACTGTCCGGCGAGCAGCGCCTCGGGTACGTCCCGCGTGAGCCAGCGCAGCCGCGCCCGAGAGCCCGACGCTTCTCTCGCCGCTCCGCACACTTCGGCGACGAGCAGCTCCATCTCTCGCGCCGTTGTCGGATAGTCCTCGCGCACGTGCGGCGTCGCCGCGATGCGCTCGATCCCTCGTCGTGGGCGGCACGCAGGAGCTCGAGGCTCGCGGCCATCGTGCGCACTCCATCGTCGATCCCGGGAAGGACGTGAGAATGGAGATCGATCACTGCACGGTCGCGAGAACCGCA
>CAVTGP010000004.1:0-17076 GCA_963734315.1 uncultured Actinomycetota bacterium
CGACTACCTCAAGTCGGCACGCAGCCCGGACTTCACGTGGCGCTCCTCGACGTACTTGCCGGGCAGCGGGCGCGCAATCTCCGCCTCGGCGAGCTCGCGCAGACGCGACAATGCCCCCGGGGCGTGATCTCCTCGCCGATGGCCTCCGAGAGGCTGTCGTACTGCACGTGTCGTACGCGGTGCCGTCGGCCCAGGTGACGACGCCGCTGAGCCCGAGCACGGCGATGCGGCGTCCTGGATGAGCTGCTGCGTCAGGTCGGCGATGGAGTTGTAGTTGCCGTAGGCCTGGTAGGCCTCCAGATCGCCAACTCGGGCGAGTGCGTGGAGCTCCTCCGCGCCCTCGTTGCGGAAGTTGCGGTTGATCTCGAACGCGGTCGTGATGATGGCGCGCTTCAGGCAGCAGTCGGGGTGCGATGTGCAGGTACAGCTCGGTGTCGAACGCGTTGGAGTGCGTGACGATGGCGGGCCGAGGCGCCACCGTGCATCACCGCAGCATCGGCGTCTGCCTGCGCGGCGAAGGCGTGGCGGAGGCTCGCGACGGCGGCGGCGCGGTCGAGCACGTTGCGGCGCGCCTGCTCGGGGCGATCAGGTCGAGGTAGCGGAGCGCACCCGCGTTCCCGCCGAGCTCGTTGTGGAAGTTCGGCAGTGACATCGATATCGACGCGATCTCCCAGCCGCGGACCATGATCGACAGCTCGCCGCGGCGGCTCGAGATCACTTCGCCGGAGACGAACACGTGGTCGCCGAGGTCGACGATCTTCGAGCAGAAAGCGACTCCTCCCCCACCTCGGCGAGCGACAGCATCGCCTGCACGAGCCATCGCCGGACTGAAGCACCGCGAAGCACAGCTTGCCGGTGTTGCGCTGGTGCACGACGTGGCGACGGCGACGGTCTCGCCGAAGTCTGGTCGGCCTCCAGCGGCCACCACCATGGTCGTGGTGATCGGCACCTGCACCGGGGTACGCGCCGCCGCCGGCGTCGCCGGCCTCGGCGATCAGGCGCTCGGCGCTTGCCGAGGCGGATCTTCCGCTCGCTGATCTCGTCGTCGGTGGTCGGTGGGCAGCGCTTCGGTCATGCGTCGTTCCGGCGGGTTCGGCGGGGAGGCCGAGCTCAGCCCAGCCAGCACGATCCTGGCGTTGTCGATCAGGCGGGTCGAGCCGACGCGCGCGGCGATCAGCAGCAGCGCCGGGCCGTGCAGTTCGTCGCCCGCCTCGAGGAACGTGTCCTGGTCGACGATCGCGAGATAGTCCAGTTAATGCCGACCGGCTCGGCCTCCACGCGCGCGGTCGCAGCGGCGAGCGTGCCGCTGCCCGCCGATCGCGAGCGCCTGCGACGGCGACGGCAGCGCGCTGGTCGTCGTCCAGGTAGCGGTTGCGGCTGGAGAGCGCCAGCCCGTCGTCTTCGGCGCAGTGTCGACCACGGTGAGCGGGAGGTTGATATTGTTGCGACTACTGCGGCCCACCAGGTGCACCTGCTGGTGTTGCCGAAACACGGCGACGTCGGGCTGGACCATGTTGAGCAGCTCGGCGACGACCGTCAGCATGCCGTCGAAGCGCCCGCTGCGACGAGCCTTCGAAGGTGCGGCCATTGCCTGCGGCGGCCGCGTTGAGGTCGGCCCCACCATCTCGGCGGCGGTCGGCGCGAACACCAGATCGGCGATGCTCAAGCGCTCCACGTCGGCGTCGAGCAGCGCGGGTACCGGTCAGGTCCTCCCCCGGCCCGAACTGCAGCGGGTTGACGAAGATCGAGACGACGACCACGCCGCCGAGGTCGCGAGCGCTGCACCGCGGTCACCTCCGTCTCGTGAGCAGCGCTCGCGACCTCGGCGGCGTGGTCGTCGTCTCGATCTTCGTCAACCCGCTGCAGTTCGGGCCGGGGGAGGACCTCGACCGGTACCCGCGCTCGCTCGACGCCGACGTGGAGGCGCTTGACGGCCTCGCCGATCTGGTGTTCGCGCCGACCGCCGCCGAGATGTACCCGGAGGGGCCGACCTCAACGCGGGTCACCGCGGGCGAGATCGGCCGCACCTTCGAAGGCTCGTCGCGGCCGGGGCACTTCGACGGCATGCTGACGGTCGTCGCCAAGCTGCTCAACATCGTCCAGCCCGACGTCGCCGTGTTCGGGCAGAAGGACGCCCAGCAGGTGCACCTGGTGGGCCGCATGGTCGACGATCTCGACCTCCCGGTCACCATCACCGTGGTCGACACCGTGCGCGAAGACGACGGGCTGGCGCTCTCCAGCCGCAACCGCTACCTGGACGACGACCAGCGCCGCGCTGCCGTCGCGCTGTCGCAGGCGCTCGCCGATGGGGCCGAGGCGGCGGGCGGGGGCGTGGAGGCCGCGCTCGCCGCTGCGACCGCGCGCGTGGAGGCCGAGCCGGTCGTTAAACTGGACTATCTCGCGATCGTCGACCAGGACACGTTCCTCGAGGCGGGCGACGAACTGCACGGCCCGGCGCTGCTGCTGATCGCCGCGCGCGTCGGCTCGACCCGCCTGATCGACAACGCCAGGATCGTGCTGGGCTGAGCTCAGCCTCCCGAACCACCGACCCCCGCCGGAACGGAAAGACACCATGACCGAAGCGCCGCCCACCGACCTCACCGACGACGAGATCAGCGAGCAGAAGGCCGTCCGCCTCGGCAAGCGCGAGCGCCTGATCGCCGAGGCCGGCGACGCCGGCGGCGGCGCGTACCCGGTGCAGCGTGCCGATCACCGACGACGATCCCCGCGGTGCGGGCGGAGTGCGGCCGACCTGGAGGCCGACCAGACTACCGGCGAGATCGTCGGCGTCGCCGGCCGCGTCGTGCACCAGCGCAACACCGGCAAGCTGTGCTTCGCGGTGCTGCAGTCCGGCGACGGCACCCGCATCCAGGCGATGCTCTCGCTCGCCGAGGTCGGCGAGGAGTCGCTCGCGCGCTGGAAGGAGCTCGTCGACCTCGGCGACCACGTGTTCGTCCGCGGCGAGGTCATCTCGAGCCGCCGCGGCGAGCTGTCGATCATGGTCCGACGGCTGGGAGATCGCGGCGAAGTCGATCCTGCCGCTGCCGAACCTGCACAACGAGCTCAGCGAGGAGACGCGGGTCCGCAGCGCTACGTCGACCTGATCGTCCGCGAGCAGGCGCGCCGCAACGTGCGTCGACCGCGCCGCCGCCGTCGCGCAGCCTGCGCAGCACCTTCGCCGCGCAGGGCTTCGTCGAGGTCGAGACGCCGATGCTGCAGACGCATGCACGGCGGCGCCTCGGCCCGCCCGTTCGTCACGCACTCCAACGCGTTCGACATCGAGCTGTACCTGCGCATCGCGCCCGAGCTGTTCCTCAAGCGCGCCGTCGTCGGCGGCATCGACCGGGTGTTCGAGATCAACCGCAACTTCCGCAACGAGGGCGCGGACTCCACGCACTCGCCCGAGTTCGCGATGCTCGAGGCCTACCAGGCCTACGGCGACTACAACTCGATCGCCGACCTGACGCAGCAGCTCATCCAGGACGCCGCGGTCGCCATCTCGGGCTCGCACGTCGTCACCTGGGCCGACGGCACCGACGTACGACCTCGGCGGCCAGTGGGACCGCATCTCGCATGTACGACATCGCTCTCGGAGGCCGCTCGGCGAGCGAGATCACGCCCGCAGACGTCGATCGTCGAGCTGCGCGAGCTCGCCGACCGAGGTCGGCGATCGAGGTGCCGCCCCCGCTGCCACGGCAAGCTACGTCGAGGAGCTGTGGGAGCACCACGTGAAGTCCGGGCTGGTGCGCCCGACCTTCGTGATGGACTTCCCGGTCGACACCAGCCCGCTGGTGCGCGCACACCGCTCGCGCGCGGGCGTCGTCGAGAAGTGGGACCTCTACGTCCGCGGTTTCGAGCTGGCGACGGGCTACTCCGAGCTGGTCGACCCGGTCGTGCAGCGCGAGCGCTTCGTCGAGCAGGCGCGCCTCGCGGCCGCGCGGCGACGACGAGGCGATGCGTCTCGACGAGGAGTTCCTGCGCGCCCTCGAGTACGGGATGCCGCCGACGGGCGGCATGGGCATGGGCATCGACCGGCTGCTGATGGCGCTCACCGGCCTAGGCATCCGCGAAACCATCCTCTTCCCGCTAGTAAAGTAGCCCCCCACCCCAGCAATCAGTTCCGGAGAATTGTACGCGACACGCCGGGTGCGGGCGTGCACAACTCCGGAAGCGGACAGATGCTGGTCGTGCAAGGCATTTGGGAACCAGAACGGCACCGTCCCGACGACCGCCGGCGCGTGATCCAGGACGGCGTCGTTCAGCCGCAGCAGGAGCCCGGGGATGGCGTCGAGGATCATCGCGACGAACGCGAGCAGGAAGTCCACCGTGATGAAGGCAGCCGCACCGGTCGTGACTGCAGGAGGCGGTCGGTGCGTCCCTGCCCGGTCGCACCGAGGGCCGCACGGGCCAGCGCGATGGGCCTCCCGAGGCTCACCAGCGCGGGCACGGCGAACAGCAGCAGTGCGATCCGGGTCGTGAAGGCCCAGCGCAGCTCGTGACTCTCGGCGCCGAGGAATCCGAACGAGATGAACGCGTAGGAACCGAGGCCGAGCAGGAAGTACATCGCGGTCAGGCGCGCCGGCCAGTTGTGGCCGCGACGGCGCAGCGACACCACCCCGCCGAGGTACAGGGCCGCCGCGGCGACCAGCACGATCGCGGCCGCCGGGTCGAACGACCAGGTGGAGAGGAAGACGAGGAAGGGAGGCGTGGCACTTCTCCGGAGGTGGGTCGGCACAGGGGCGGGTGAGAATCACATGTGCGGGAGGTACCATTATCCCGCTATGGGAGACATCATCGGTGGAATCGTCTGGTCGCTGGCCCCGACCGTACTCGTAGGCCTGCTGTTCTGGATGATCATGCGCGCGATCGTGCGTGCCGACCGCACCGAGCGCACGGTCTACTCCCGCATGGAGGCCGAGGAGCGCGCCCGCCGCGGTCTCGCTCCGAAGGGCTGACGGCCACTACGGTAGGGCCTGAGGGCGATTTCCCTCGACGCGCGACGCCGGAGGGGGCCTGAATGGACGCGGGCTTCCTGACGACGACGATCGTGGTGCTCCTGCTGCTAGTCGACTTCGTCATCCGTGTCATCGCGATCATCGTCGTCCCGCGCAACCGCAAGCCCACCTCGGCGACGGCCTGGCTGCTGGCGATCTTCCTCATTCCGTACATCGGCGTGCTGTTCTTCCTGCTGATCGGCAGCTACAAGCTTCCCAAGAAGCGCCGCGAGAAGCAGGACGAGATCAACCGTTTCATCATCGACAGCACCGAGGGCATCGAGCGGGTGCGCCGCGACCACCCGTGGCCTCCGTGGCTGGAGTCGGTGGTCGAGCTCAACCGCACCCTGGGTGCCATGCCGCTCGTCGGCGGCAACCGGGCGCAGCTCAACGGCGATTACAACGGATCGCTCGCGGCGATGACGGCCGCGATCGACGAGGCGAAGCGCTACGTGCACGTCGAGTTCTACATCCTCACCCTCGACACGACCACCACGCCGTTCTTCGAGGCGATGGAGGCCGCGGTCAAGCGCGGCGTCGTCGTGCGCGTGCTGCTCGACCACATCGCGTCGCTGCGGACTCCGGACTACAAGGCCACGATCGACCGGCTCATCGCTATGGGCGCGAAGTGGCACCTGATGCTGCCGGTGCAGCCGTTCAAGGGCCGGTACCAGCGGCCCGACCTTCGCAACCACCGCAAGCTGCTCATCGTGGACGGTCGGGTGGGGTTCATGGGATCGCAGAACGTGATCGACCGCAGCTACAACAAGAAGTCGAACATCAAGCGCGGGCTCAAGTGGAAAGAGCTCATCGTGCGGCTCGAAGGCCCGATCGTCGCCGGTCTGAACGCCATCTTCATCACCGACTGGTACCTCGAGACCGACGAGCTGCTCCGCCGCGAGACCGAACCGATCACCGACGAGATCGATCCCGATGAGCTGGACGCCCAGGTCGTGCCGTCCGGGCCCGGGTTCGCTGGCGAGAACAACCTCCGGCTGTTCCTCGCGCTGCTCTACTATGCGCAGGAGCGCATCGTCATCACGTCGCCGTACTTCGTGCCGGACGAGGCGATGCTCACCGCCATCACCACTGCGACCCAGCGCGGCATCGCGGTCGAGCTGTTCGTCTCCGAGATCGGCGACCAGGCGCTCGTGTACCACGCGCAGCGCTCCTACTACGAGGCGCTGTTGCGCGCTGGCGTGCGCATCTGGATGTTCAAGGCCCCCTACATCCTCCATGCCAAGCACTTCACCATCGACGACGACGTCGCCGTGATCGGGTCGAGCAACATGGACATGCGCTCGTTCCTGCTCAACATGGAGGTGTCGCTGATGGTGCGCGGCCGCTCCTTCGTGGAGGAGATGCGCGCAGTGGAGGACGGCTACCGCCGTGACAGCCGCGAGTTGACCCTCGAGGAGTGGATGAAGCAGCCGCTCCGCTCGACGGTGCTGGACAACCTGGCCCGGCTCACGTCTGCCCTGCAGTAGGTCGCGCGTCGGCGAGGGAGGAGATTCGGCCGGCTGGACCTCCGGATGTCGGTCGGCGGAGGTGATTCGGGCGTAAAGGCCGCCGGTCTCCTCCGTTGCCAACGGGTTCTGCCTCGTCGCTGACGGAGGACAACCGACCCCGGGTGCGCCGAATCTCCTCCGGTGGCTGCCCAGGCGCGGCGTGTCGCGCCGGATCTCCTCCGTTGGCGAGGCCGCGACAGCGCTCAGCCGCGCGGCTTCAGCCGCACGGTCGGCAGGGCCGGCGCCGGGAGGCTGCCGTCGAAGCCACGCACGGTACCGAAGCGGCCGTCCGGGTCTTCGCCGTCGATCACGTCGCGCTGCCACTCGGCGCGCGCCGCGACGATGTCCTCGTGGCTGCGGCCGATGAAGTTCCACCACATCACGATCTCCTCGCCCAGCGGCTCGCCGCCGAGCAGCAGGAGGCGCGCCGGGCCGGGGCCGGCCACCTCCACCGAGTCGCGACCGGGGCACAGGTACGCGAGGTGCGCCAACGGCACCGGCTCGCCGGCCACCGTCACCTCCCCCGCATCGACGAGCACGCCGTGCTCGAACGAGGGATTCAGCGGCACCGTCACGCGCGCCCCCGCCGGCACGACCAGCTCGGCGCCGACCAACGGCGAGAACACCGTCGCCGGGGTGCCGCTGCCCGCGAGAGCGCCCACGAACGTCCGCACGGTCGCCTCCCCGACCTTCGATGCCGACGGGACGTGATGCTCGAAGAACGGTTCCACGTCACGGGAGGTGCTCGGCAGCGCCACCCACAGCTGCACGCCGTGCAGTGTCCGCGTCTGCGGCGTCGACACCTCCGAGTGGCTGATCCCGCGTCCCGCCGTCATCAGGTTGAGCTCGCCCGGCCGAACGAGGGCGTGGCTGCCGACGCTGTCGCGGTGGTCGATCTCGCCCTCGAACAGCCAGCTCACGGTCTGAAGGCCCGTGTGCGGATGCGGTGGAACCTGCATCCCTCCGGTCTCCGATACGTCGTCCGGGCCGTAATGGTCGACGAAGCACCAGCCGCCGATCAGCGAGCGGCGGCGCTGCGGGAGGGTGCGCCGCACGGTCATCGCGCGCGGCCCGCCGAGCGGCACCTCCCTCGGCTCGAGGATCTCCACCCGGGCGTCGTCGCCGACGGCATCGTCGCCGACCAGGACCTCCACCGGGTCGCGTTCGAGGTTGCTCATAGCGGCATCCTAGGCTCCTGGACGCCCTCCGCGACCGCCTGGGCGAGCGCCCCGAAAACCTCAGCCGTCGCCCCTAGAATGAGCGCGTGAACCGAGCAGCGCGTCCCCTGACCGCCTTCGTCGCCGTCGCCGCCGCAGCACTGCTGCTCGCCGGCTGCTCGGGCACGCAGGTGAAACCCGACAGCGATTACGCGGGTGAACCCAAGGGCGTCGAGGCGCCCGCCAGCAGCGCTGGCGGCGCCTCCTGGGCGACCTGGATGCAGAGCGGCAAGCAGTTCGGCATTGTGCTCTACGGCAGCTCCACCTGCCCGCCCACCGTGCAGTCGGTCACGGTGGTGGCCTCCAATCAGCTGGAGGCCACGCTTTCGCCCGCGTCGGGCGGGGTCTGCACCCACGACCTCGTGCCGCACACCACCGTGTTCGCGACGCCGAGCGGCGTGACCACCACCTCCGATGTGACCGTCAAGCTCCCCGACACCACCCTGACGATCCCGGCGCTGCGCGGCTAATTCGCTCTGCCACTTCTGCTCGTCGATGCTGAAGCAGTGCTGGATCGAGACAGGACTGTGAAGCACGCCGTCGCCTTGGAGGCACATCCCCGTGCCGACATTGAAGAGCTGCTGCGTCCTCGGTATGTACAGCCACTGCGACTGCAGGACGTTGGCTTTCGAGCACGTATCATCCCCACCGTGCGATTGCCGGGGCGGGCCGCCAGGCAGAAGTCGTCGTGGCGCACCATCGGGAAGACCATCACCCAGTCGCTGTGTCGTTGGACGGTCTGATACTGGTTGCCCGGAGTGCAATGCCCGAGATCGGCGTTGCGGGTTCCGTCGAGAAGGGCATCCAGACAGTAGTCTCCTGGAGTACTGGAGGGACCCGGGTCGATTGACCTGGGTCACGCAGGTGTTGCTGCAGCAGACGCCACCGACCTTCTCTCCGAAGACAGCCGCTGTACCCGGGATATCTCGGCAGGAGTCCCGTTCGTCGGCTCCCTGGGCCACGCTCTCGACGAAGTCGAGAGTCCTGCCGATCGCTGCAGTGGGATGATCCGTCGGGGGAAAGATCGTCGCGACGAGGGTCTCGTCGCCGGTTCGGGTGTCGATGAGTGATCCCCTCCAGCCTTCCTTCGTCCGAACGACCCGCGTCTTGTAGGTGACGCCTTCCTGCCAGTCGAAGCTGAGTTCGCACCGTATACCCCTGCCCTCGTTGGTGAACGAGAAGCAGAACGTTCCCGGCCCCCGCAACGTGGATACGGTGGTGTTCCAGATGGCGAAGTGGATCTGCTTCCTGTTGCCTCCCGCCTGCTCGAAACCGAAATAGCCGCGGTCGCTGAGATACTCCGCTCGACTCGGCGTTTTCAGAAAGAACTGGTTGGCGTAAGAGATCGAGCCATTGCGCCCTGGCTCGTCCGTGACGGTGATGCTGGATGTCAGGTCCGTGAAGAACGGGGCCGGAGGCCAGTACGGATCGAGCCGCAGCATGTTCGTGGGACCAGGACCGTGCTCGGGCTCGCCCCGCCTCGGTTGTCGTGGGTCGATCAGATCCCCGGCGACTCGGCGCGAGCTCGCGGACAGAAATCAAAGCAGAAAACTATAACGGATTTTAGCTATCTTCATAGGAACTTCACAAAAACTGATGTTAAGAGCAGTCGAAGAAGGAGCGTCAGCCTCAAGCGAACATGCCTCCGCAGCCCGGGACGCCGCGGTTACTCTCTTTGTATCGACACCGACCGTGCAACGGTGTCAAGGGGAGTAGAGATGTTCGAGAGATTCACCGACCGCGCTCGACGCGTCGTCGTCCTGGCCCAAGAAGAGGCCAAGATGCTCAACCACAACTACATCGGGACGGAGCACATCCTGCTCGGCCTGATCCACGAGGGTGAGGGCGTCGCCGCCAAGGCGCTGGAGTCGCTCGGAATCTCGCTGGACGCTGTCCGCGAGCAGGTCCAGGACATCATCGGCCAGGGCCAGCAGCAGCCGACCGGCCACATCCCCTTCACGCCGCGCGCCAAGAAGGTCCTCGAGCTCAGCCTGCGCGAGGCCCTCCAGCTCGGCCACAACTACATCGGCACCGAGCACATCCTCCTTGGCCTGATCCGCGAGGGCGAGGGCGTCGCCGCCCAGGTGCTCGTCAAGCTGGGCGCCGACCTCAACCGTGTGCGCCAGCAGGTCATCCAGCTCCTCTCCGGCTACCAGGGCAAGGAGCAGGTTCAGGTCGGAGGCAACGATCAGACGACCGCGCAAGCCGGTAGCCAGATCCTCGACCAGTTCGGCCGCAACCTCACGCAGGCCGCTCGCGACAACAAGCTCGACCCGGTCATCGGGCGCGAGAAGGAGATCGAGCGCGTCATGCAGATCCTGTCGCGCCGCTCCAAGAACAACCCCGTGCTGATCGGTGAGCCCGGCGTCGGCAAGACCGCCGTCGTGGAGGGTCTCGCCCAGGCGATCGTCCGCGGCGACGTGCCAGAGACGCTGAAGGACAAGCAGCTTTACACGCTCGACCTCGGCTCCCTCATCGCCGGCTCCCGCTACCGCGGAGACTTCGAGGAGCGCCTCAAGAAGGTCACCAAGGAGATCCGCACCCGCGGCGACATCATCACCTTCATCGACGAGATCCACACCCTCGTCGGCGCGGGCGCTGCGGAGGGCGCGATCGACGCCGCCAGCATCCTCAAGCCGCTGCTGGCCCGCGGCGAGCTGCAGACCATCGGCGCCACCACGCTCGACGAGTACCGCAAGCACTTCGAGAAGGACGCAGCGCTGGAGCGCCGGTTCCAGCCGATCCAGGTCGCCGAGCCGTCGTTGCCCCACGCGATCAACATCCTGAAGGGCCTGCGCGACCGCTACGAGGCCCACCACAAGGTGTCCATCACCGACGGAGCGATCGTCGCGGCGGCCAACCTGGCCGACCGCTATATCCAGGACCGCTTCCTCCCGGACAAGGCCATCGACCTGATCGACGAGGCCGGCGCCCGCCTGCGCCTGTCGATCCTCTCGGCGCCGCCGGAGCTGCGCGAGTTCGACGACAAGATCGCCGCCGTGCGCTCCCAGAAAGAGGCCGCGATCGAGGACCAGGACTTCGAGAAGGCCGCGAGCCTGCGCGACGAGGAGAAGAACCTCCTCGGTGAGCGGCTGCGCCTCGAGAAGCAGTGGCGCTCGGGCGACGTCAAGACGACGGCCGAGGTCGACGAAGGTCTGATCGCGGAGGTGCTGGCGCAGGCCACCGGCATCCCGGTGTTCAAGCTCACCGAAGAGGAGTCGGCCCGCCTGGTCTACATGGAGAAGGCGCTGCACCAGCGCGTCATCGGCCAGGAGGAGGCCATTGCGGCCCTCTCGCGGACGATCCGCCGCACGCGCGCCGGTCTGAAGGACCCGAAGCGTCCCTCCGGCTCGTTCATCTTCGCCGGCCCCACCGGTGTCGGTAAGACCGAGCTGGCCAAGGCGCTCGCCGAGTTCCTGTTCGATGACGAGTCGGCGATGATCTCGCTCGACATGTCAGAGTACGGCGAGAAGCACACGGTCTCCCGCCTGTTCGGCGCCCCTCCCGGGTTCGTCGGCTTCGAGGAGGGCGGCCAGCTCACCGAGAAGGTCCGCCGCAAGCCGTTCAGCGTCGTGCTGTTCGACGAGATCGAGAAGGCGCACCCCGACATCTTCAACTCGCTGCTCCAGATTCTGGAGGAGGGACGTCTGACGGATGGCCAGGGCCGCGTCGTCGACTTCAAGAACACCGTGATCATCATGACCACGAACCTCGGCACGAAGGACATCTCCGGCGGCCCTGTCGGCTTCCAGATCGAGGGCGACCCGACCACCGGCTACGACCGGATGCGCGGCAAGGTCTACGAGGAGCTCAAGAAGAACTTCAAGCCGGAGTTCCTCAACCGCGTCGACGAGATCATCGTGTTCCCGCAGCTGAACAAGGCGGAGCTTCTGCAGATCGTGGATCTGTTCATCAAGCGCCTCTCCGACCGGCTGCTCGACCGCGACATGACGATCGAGCTGGCGGTCCCCGCCAAGGAGCGACTGATCGAGGTCGGCTTCGACCCGACGCTCGGCGCACGGCCGTTGCGCCGCGCGGTGCAGCACGAGATCGAGGACCGTCTCAGCGAGAAGATCCTCCACGGCGAGCTCAATGCGGGCGACCACGTGCACGTCGACTTCCAGGATGGCGAATTCGTGTTCACCACGACGGCCCGGCAGGAGTCGGTCGGCGCCGGCGTGAACGCCGCCGCCGCGATCGGCACCGGCCCGGCCACCCCCGACCTCGCCGCGAACGACTGAGCACGCGGCCCTTTCGCCATCTCTTCCGGAGTTATGTACGCGCCGCACGGCGTGTCGCGTGCATAAGTCCGGGATCGATAGCTGGGTAGGGTTGGAGGGTGAGTGGTGACGGCAGTGCGTATGTGGTTCGGAGGGCGCGCACGGGCGACGTGCCGGCAATCCAGAAGCTCGTAGAGCCGCTCGTGCAGCGTCGCATCCTGCTCGGCAAGGAGGCGGTGACCTTCTATGAGTCGGTGCAGGAGTTCCGGGTCGCCGAGACCGCAGGCGGCGAGTTGATCGGCTGCGGCGCCCTGCACGTGATGTGGAGCGACCTCGCCGAGGTGCGCACGCTCGCGGTCGCGGACCCGTGGCTCGGTCGCGGTGTCGGCCGCGCCCTCCTCGCCCGGCTCGAGGCCGATGCGCGCGAGCTGGGGCTCGACCGGCTGTTCTGCCTGACGTTCGAGGTCCCGTTCTTCGAGCGCAACGGCTTCGAAGGCATGGGCACGGAGACTGTCGATGCTGCCCTCTACGCCGAGCTCGTCCGCTCCACCGACGAAGGCGTCGCGGAGTTTCTCGACCTCGCACGCGTGAAGCCCAACACCCTGGGAAACACGCGCATGTTGAAGCACCTCTGAGCGCGCCTGCGTCGGCGTGTCGCAGGTCGGCGTTACTCTTCGGGCATGTCGACGTTCAAGCACCCTGTCGGCCCACAGCCGCGCAGAGTCTACTGGCGCCGCAGGCTCATCGTCGTGATCGGCCTCGTCGCCGTCGTGGTGGTGGTCGTGCTCATCGTCGTGCGCCCCGGTTCGTCGAGCGGAGAGCCGGCGAAGGCGCCGGTCAGCACCGACACCTCCACCCCGTCGCCTGCGGCGGCCACCAGCATCCCCACCTCCAGCGCCACCGCGAGCGGCCAGGAGTGCAAGCCGGCCGACGTCAAGGTCGAGGCCGTCACCGACGCCGCCCAGTACGCCGCGGGCCAGCTGCCGCAGCTCTCCGTGGCCCTGACCAACACCGGGTCGTCCGCGTGCGTCATCGACGCCGGCACCTCGCAGCAGGTGTTCACCATAACCAGCGGCACGGAGGTCTACTGGAAGTCGACGGACTGCCAGGCCTCCAAGGTCGACGCGCAGGTGCTGCTGCAGCCCGGCAGGACCATCTCGTCGCAGACGCCGATCACCTGGGACCGCACCCGGTCGGACCCCAGCACCTGCCAGGCGCAGCGTCAACGGGTGCCGGCGGGCGGCGCCTCGTACCACCTGCAGGTGTCGGTCGCGGGGATCACCTCGGCGACGACCAAGCAGTTCATCCTGAAGTGACGCTGCTCCTCCACAGTTCGCCTAACGCTGGGCTTCTCCACGAGTTCCGCGATCCTCCGGCGAGTGACGGTGGCCGCCCGTAGGGTGGGACGCGCTGGATCGTTGAAGCCGACCGAGGAGGTGCCGTGGCAAAAGCCGCTGTGACGTATCGCTGCACGGAGTGCGGCTGGACGACCGTCAAGTGGGTCGGGCGCTGCGGCGAGTGCCAGGAATGGGGCACAGTGGCGGAGGCCGCGGCGCGCACGGGAGTGCTGCGTTCGCTGACGCCGGTGACCGTGGGCGCCGACCGCGCCGCGCGCTCGATCACCGAGATCGGCATGGAACCGGCGCAGCGGCGGCCGAGCGGCATCGGCGAGTTCGACCGGGTTCTCGGCGGCGGTATCGTGCCGGGCGCGGCCATCCTGCTGAGCGGGGAACCCGGGGTCGGCAAGTCGACTCTGCTGCTCGAGGTGGCCTCGCGCGCCGCCGGCGAGGGCCGGCCGGTTCTCTACGTGAGCGCGGAGGAGTCGGTGAGCCAGGTGCGCATGCGCGCCGAGCGCACGGGCGCCCTCCACGATCAGCTGTTCCTCGCCGCCGAGACCGACCTGGCGACGATCGTCGGGCAGATCGATGCCGTACGCCCGTCGCTGGTGATCGTCGACTCGGTGCAGACCGTCTCGAGCAGCTCGGCCGAGGGCATCGCCGGAGGTCCGAGCCAGGTGCGCGAGGTGGCAAGCACCCTCATCCGCGTGGCCAAGGAGCGCGACCTCCCTGTGCTGATCGTCGGGCACGTGACCAAAGACGGCTCGATCGCCGGCCCGCGGCTGCTCGAGCATCTGGTCGACGTCGTGTGCCAGTTCGAGGGCGACCGGCAGACGGCGCTGCGGTTCGTGCGTGCGTTGAAGAACCGGTTCGGGCCGACGGACGAAGTGGGCTGCTTCGAGATGGCCGGTGACGGCATCGCGGAGGTCCCCGACCCGAGCGGCCTCTTCCTCAGCCGCACGACGACACCCGTCTCCGGCACGTGCGTCACCGTGGCGATGGAGGGCCGGCGGCCCCTGCCGGTCGAGGTGCAGGCGCTCGTGGTCGCGACCACCGCGCCCAACCCACGACGCGTGACCAACGGCGTCGACGCCTCCCGGGTAGCGATGCTGCTCGCCGTACTGGAGCGCCGCGCCGGCATCCGTCTCGGCGACAAGGACGTTTACGTCTCGACCGTCGGCGGCGTGCGGCTAGCCGAGCCCGGCGCCGACCTCGCCATAGCCCTGGCTGTGGCCTCGGCAGCGTCCGACCGCGCCATACCGCACACGCTCGCCGCTTTCGGCGAGATCAGCCTCGCGGGCGAGATCCGTCCGGTGACGAGCGGCAAGCAGCGCACTGCCGAGGCCGCCCGACTCGGCTTCACCACCCGCATCGACGAGCGCAGCGCCACCGTCCGCGAAGCGTTACGCGTCGCTTTCTCGTCGGCCGCGACCGAACGGGAGCGGGAGCTCGACGCGGCGTTCTGAGGGGCGCGCGGTGTCGCAAAAGGAGGAGTTTCGGGTCGCCCCGCCGGACGGCGGCAGGTAACGGAGGAGGGTGTCGGCGTGTCGTGGTCGGAACTCCTCCGTTTGCCGCGGTCGCACTGCTCAGCCGGCGCCGACCCAGCCGTCGTCGCCGACGGAGGAGATCGGCGCGCCGGTGCCACCGATCACCTCCGTCAGCGGCCTTCGGCCGGCGCGTCGCGCCGGACCTCCTCCGATGGCAGCATAGGTGGCCGGGTAGCGGCCCTGCTCTGTGCGCTCGTTTGCTAGCGGAGGAGTTCGGACCACGACACGCTGACGACGTTCTCCGTTCGCTGCGGATGGCGGGCGTGTCGCCAGCGATCTCCTCCGTTGGCTGCGGTGGCCTGTGTGTCAGCAGCGATTTCCCCCCTCGGCTGCCGCGGGGTTCTGCGTGTCGGACCTGCGGAGCACAATGGCGGCATGGCCAACCTGACCTTCACTCTCCGTTCCGGCCGACGCGTCGGCGTGACCACCCTGGGCGACCCGAGTGCCGGACGGGTCGTCGTGTTCTGCCATCCGGCGCCGGGATCCTCCGTGTTCGACCCCGATCCCGACGAGTCGGCTGACCGCGACGTCCACATCGTCGCCCTCGACCGCCCCGGGTACGGCACCAGCGACCCGTGGCCGTTCGGCACTTGGCCCAGCATCGTGCGCGCTGCGGACGACATCGCCGAGTACATCCGCGACATGAAGCGCTACGAGGGGACGCTCGGCGTGGTCCGCCCTCCGACCATCGGGATCGCCGGCTGGTCGGCAGGGGGACGGGTGGCGCTCGCGTTCGCCGCGCGCTATCCCGACCTCGTCGACCGGGTCGCAGTGGTGGCGACGCCGGCGCCGAACGAGCAGGTGCCGTGGATCCCGCCCGAGCTGCAGAAACTCTCGGACGAGCTCGGCCAGCAGCCGCCGGACGCCGCGTTGAGCCGGCTGTCCGAGATGATGCAGGGCCAGGCGGATGCCGTCCGTGCCGCCGACGGCGAGGGCTCGGTTCCGCTCGACATGCTCGGCGCGGGTGCGCAGGACGCGGGGGCACTGCAGCGACGCGGCCTCCACGACCGGCTCGGGCGGATGCTGCTCGACGCGTTCCGGCAGGGGCCCGGCGGTGTCGCAGGCGACGTGCTCAGCTACACCGCGCGGCCTTGGGGATTCGACCCGCAGGACGTGCAGGCCAGGACGCTGATCATCGGCGGCCAGGCCGACCCGATCGCCGGGCACGCGCATGCCGCGTGGTATCGGAAGGCGATCCCGGATGCGCGGATGGAGATGGTGCCCGGTGTGGGCCACCTGGTGATCGCCCAGGCGTGGGGGCGTGTGCTGTCGCATCTCGCGCCCGGCACGAAATCCTGAGGCAGAGAAGCCCTCAGGCGTCGACGGGAGGCCGCCGCGGGAACTTCGCCGTCGCCTGCTCGAGGACGGCAGGCAGGAAGGCCGCCGCCCACACCCGGTAGCCGTGATCGTTGGGGTGGAACCAGTCCTCCGCGAACTGAGTGATCGCCCCCCGGAGTCCCTCGCGGCGCATGGCCTCGTGCAGCGGCACGACCATCAGCCCACGGCCAGTGGCCTCCTCGCGCAGGATCGTGTTGGCGACCGCGACCTTCCGCTCGTTCGCGGGGAAGTAGAAGTAGGGGAGGTCGGCCACGATGGCATCGGACGGCACAGCATCCAGGACCCGCCGGATGCCCTCCCGGAACCGGTCGGCGTCGAAGTCGGCGATGTCGTTAGCGCCGATGGACACCGTCACGAGATCGGGCTCGTACCCGACGAACCGCGGAAGCTGGTCGGCGACCGCCAACGCGACCGTCGCCCCGGACACCGACAGGTTCACGACCCGCACGCTCCGCCCGGTCGCGGAGCGGATGTGATCGGCGATGATGCCGACGTAGCTGTTGCGCGGAACGGAGGCGCCGATGCCCTGCGCGGCGCTGTCGCCGATCGCGACGTAGAGGATCTCGCCCTCGGTCTTCGCGTGCTCCCGCCACCATGCCGAGTGGACGGGAAGGGTCTGGTTGATGCGCTCGCGGCGGGCGGCGAGTCGCGCCTGATGCTGGGCGAGAGCGGCGCGGATGACCAACATCGACGCGGTCGCTATGGCGAGAGCGCCACCCGCTAACAGAGCCGGTTTCAGGAACCCCATCCCGGCAGCGTACCCCTGCCCGTCAGGGCGCGGCTGCGGATCCGCCGCGAGCACCACCCGCTCGATTGGCGACCTCGCCGCGCTTCCAGTAAACTCGCCTGCGGTACCGTGTCCGAGCGGCCGAAGGTGCAACTCTCGAAAAGTTGTGTGGGTGAAAGCCCACCGTG
>CAVTGP010000005.1:0-252907 GCA_963734315.1 uncultured Actinomycetota bacterium
AGTTGACGAAGATCGAGACGACGACCACGCCGCCGAGGTCGCGAGCGCTGCTCACGAGACGGAGGTGACCGCGGTGCAGCGCACCCATCGTCGGCACCAGGACGACGCGGCCGGTCGGGGCGTCGGAGGGGCCGTCGAGGGCAGCCGCCCGCCGGGCGCCCGCGACGCGCTCGCGCAGTTCGGCGATGGTGGTCACGACGTCCGGCATGACGGTCTCCTCAGGATGAAGCGGTGGCGCGGATACGTTGCGATGTCGCGCGGTGCGGGGCTCCCTCGCAGGAGGCCGCATCCAGGCTACTCGCCGCGCAGGAACCAGCCGCGACCGTCGTCGTCCGCCGGGCCGTCGCCGGGTCGCGCGCCGCCCTCCTTCAGCTCGTCGAGCAGGCCGACGTCGAGCGAGCTCGGTGCGCCGGCGCGCGTGAGCGCGTTGTCGACCGCCGAGCGCAGCAGGGAGCTGAGGAACGAACCGGGGTTCTCCACGCCGATGTCGGCGAGGATGCCGGTGGACTGCTCCACGATCGAGCGTGAGAAGGCCGTGGCGGTCGCGATCGCCTCCGCGTAGGCGGCCCGGTCCTCCTCGGCGATCACCACGGGCTCGCCGCCCATCTCGACCACGAGCGCCTGCGCGATCGGCAGCACCGGCGTCGGGGCGGTGACGGCGAACCAGCTCTCGCCCAGCCGGGCGAGGTCGAGGCTCGTGCCGGTGAACTCGAGGGCGGGATGCACGGCGAGCGGGATGGCGCCGGCTTCGGCCGCGGGGCGCAGCACGCCGACGCCGTGACCGGGAGCGGTGTGGAGGACGAGCTGGCCGGGCTGCCAGGTCCCTGTCGCGGCAAGGCCCGCCACCAGGCTCGGGAGCTCGCTGTCGGGCACGGCGAGGATGACCAGTTCGCTGCGCTCGACGAGGGTGGGGATCTGCAGGATCGGCGCCTGGGGAAGCATGGCCCGCGCCCGCTCGCGACTTTCGGCCGACACCGCCGAGATGCCGACGATCGCGTGCCCGGCACCGGCCAGGGCGGCGCCGATCACCGGCCCGACCCTTCCGGCTCCGATGATGCCGAGGCCCAGACGGCCCGAGCGTGCTGCGGCGTTCATGCGTCCTCCTCAGGGGTTTCGCGGGGCGCGTCGTCGATGCGCGGGGTGGTGGGAGCTGCGGTGTCACGCGGAATGCCGGGCGTCCCGGGCGTCGCAGGCGCGCCGGGCGCCACGGGCGCCACGGCCGACCCGTACGACCCCCAGCGGTGGCTGCGGTCGCCGGCCGCGGCCTCCAGCGCGCGCGCGGCGACCGTGTCGAAAAATTCGACCCCTGTCGCCGCGTCCATCGCGCCCAGCCGCGGACGCACCGGCCCGGAGACGGTGTGGAACCGCGTCTCCGCCAGCCCCAGGAGACGGTCGATCGGCCCCTGCTGCAGCTCCAGACTCTGCACCCGGGCCAGCGGCACGATCGCCAGGCTGCGCCACACGAAGCCGCGGCGCAGGAGGACGACGCCGTCGACCATCCGGAACCCGGTGCGCTGCCACGACAGCGGCCGTAACCACACGGCACGGCGTGGGCTGCCGATGAAGGCGTCGTGGCCGCGGGAGTTCATGCCCTGCAGTATCGCGTCGCTGTGCTCGACCGTGAACGTGGGCAGCACGAGCTCGAGCACCCGCGCCACGTCGGCCTGGTCGCCGACCGGCAGCATGGTCGTGTTCGGCTGGCCTGCCGCGCCCTTCTCGCGCGAGTGGCCCGCGGTGTCGATGCGAATCTGCCACCAGCCGAACGGACGCCACAGCAGCGGCTGCTGCACCTCCACCGCGTGCACGCGGCCGGGCGGGAGGGTCTCGTTGCTCGTGCTCAGCAGGCCGAAGCCGACGCGCACACCATCAGGGGTCCCGGCGATCGAGTAGCGCAGCGACTTCGTGAAGCGGTTGATGTAGAAGCTCGCAGAGCCGATCAGCCCGGGCAGGACGACGATGAGCAGCCAGGGCGCCCCGCCCGCCGAACCGACCACCAGCAGCACGATCACGACGACGACGAAAATCGAGAAGCCGCTCAGCACCAGGGAGCCGGCGAGGCGCAGCGGCGGGATCTTGACGACCGACGCGGGCGGCGCAGTGTTCGGGTCGAACTCGGGGGCGAGGAAGTCGTTGACCCGGCGGCCGACGAAGTCGCTCACCTGAGCCGTCCGGGAGGCCGCCGCCTGGTCCGCCACCGCGGGGCCCGCCATCACCTGGCCTGAGCCCGGAGCACCGGCCTCCGCGGCCTCCGCCGCCCGCACCCCGGAGGCGAGCCGCAGCACGTCCGACCGCAGGCCGTCGGCCAGCACGGAGCCCAGATACGCCAGCTGCACGTTCGCGTCGTGACCCGCCGCCGTGATGTCGAGCTTCGCCGCGCCGACGATGCGGGCCAGCACCGGGCGCACCACGTTGATTCCCTGGATGCGGTCGAGCCGGGCCTTGCGCTGCGTGCGGAACAGGATGCCGCTACGCACCTCCACGGCGTCGTCGGTGATCCGGAAGCTGTGCATGCGCCACGACACATAGAACGCGGCCAGGCAGCCGAGCAGCACCACGGCGATGCCGAGCAGCGCCCAGCCCTCCCAGCCGTTGTTGACGATCTCGTCGATCGGGTCGCCTCCGACATCGGGCGCGCCGATGAAGAAGCTCACGAGCCGTTCGCGCAGGTTGGACAGCACGAAGCCGAGTACGGCGATGAACACGATGCCCCCGCGCAGCAACGGTGTCGCCGGGTGGAGGCGGTGCCACTCGCCGTCGGTGAGGTGCTCGGCGGCGCGCTCCGCTGCGGTCAGCGGGCCGCCAGGCAGGGCCGCATCCGGCTGGGGCGCGCCGGGCCGCCGCTGCGGATCGTTCGGGACCGGGTCGCCCGGAGGCGGCCCCTGCACGCTCACAGTCCCGCCCGGCGGCTCTCCGCCAGCTCCACGAGACGGTCGCGCAGCTCGGCCGCCTCGGCCTCCGGCAGCCCGGGGACGATGACGTTCGTCGACGCGGCCGCCGTCACGAACTTCAGGTCGGCCAGGCTCAGGATCCGCGCGACCGGCCCGCGCGTGATGTCGATGAGTTGCATGCGCCCGTATGGCACCGACACGAACCGCTGGTACATGATGCCGCGGCGAAACAGCAGGTCGTCGTCGCGCAGGCGGTAGCCGATCGACCGCGTGCGCCGGTTCGCGACGAACAGCGACACGAGGGTGATGAACACGATCACGATGAGCGCGATCCACGCCCACGACCAGCCCGCCACCAGCCACAGGAACACCGACGCGGCGCTCAGCACGAGCCCGCTCAGCAGAGTGCTGACAACCACCACGACGACGTACTTCGGCGAGACGCGGTTCCACTCTCCGACGGAGAGGTCAATGCGAGCGGGCACGGGCGGTCTCCGGGTCGTCGTCTTCGTCTTCGGGCGGCAGGGTGCAGAAGAACTCGGCGATCAGGCCGGCGACCAGCAGGATGACCGCGCCGGCCGTTCCCAGAGCTGTCAGCAGTACCGCGTTGGAGGCCGGCAGGACGTCCCTGGTCAGCAGGTAGAGTAGGATGCCGGCGCCGACGCCCGTGAGCAGTGCGCCGCTCAGGCTGCACGCCTTGGCGAACACGACGATCCGCATCGCCTGGAACGGATCGATGCGCCGGGAGCTGCGCCCTCGCACCGCGCGCCGAATCGGGATGGCGAAGGCGACGATGATGATCGCGACCGCGACAAGAGTGATCGGGAGGGTCAGCGACGGCACGAACACGGCGATGCCCATGCCGGAGGCGGCGAGTTCGATGAGGAAGCCGACGGCCACCCCGAGCACGCCGAGCCCGATCAGGGACGTCGGACGAGTGCGCTTCACGACGCGGCCCCAGCGGCGGCGGCGCCGTGCCCGTCGACGGCGGCGTCGCCATGCCCGTCGACGGCGGCGTGCTCGTTGTCGTCGCCATACCCGTCGTCGGCGTCGTCGCCATGCTCGTCGTCGCCGTGCTCGTCGTCGCCGTGCCCGAAGTCGCCGTGCCCGCCGTCGTGCCCGTCGTCGCCGTTCCTGTCGTCATAGGGGACGACCGGATCGGTCGCCGCAGCGACGAGCGCCGCCACCGGCCCGTAGCCGGGAAGCACAGCGTCGGGGTCGACATCGAGCCACGGCACCAGCACGAAGGCCCGCTCGTGCGCCCGCGGGTGCGGGAGCACGATCCGCGGGTCGTCGTCGGCGACGATCCCGTCGAAGTCGACGATGTCGATATCGATCGTGCGGTCGCCCCAGCGCTCCTCGCGCACGCGGCCGAGGGCGTCCTCCACCTGGTTGACGGCCGCGAGGAGGGCCAACGGGTCGAGGATCGTGTGCACACGCGCGACCGCGTTGAGGTAGGCAGGCGCCTCGTCGGAGATGCCCTCCGGCTTGAGTGCGGGAGACTCGTACAGTCGCGAGACGGCCTGCACCCGGAGGCTGGCGTCGCCGCCGAGAATCCGCAGGGCCTCCCGGATCGTGGCGGCGCGGTCGCCCAGGTTGCTGCCGAACGCCAGCACCGCGGGCACGCCGACCCGGAGCCGCTCCGGACGCGGGGCGTTCACGACCGGCCTCGGAGGATGCGCACGGCGACGTCGCCGAAGGGAATCTCGATCGGCGCGTCGGGCTTGTGCACCGTCACCTCCACGGAGTGCACCGGTTCGTGTGCGAGCACCACTGCTGCGACCCGCTCGGCGACGGTCTCGATCAGGTCGACCGGATCGCGGCGCACGGCGTCGGCGACCTCCGCGGCGAGCTCGCCGTAGTGCACGGTGCGGCTCAGGTCGTCGGAGGCCGCGGACGGCGACAGGTCGAGGTGCGCCGTCACGTCGACCACGAAGTCCTGGCCGTTCTTGCGTTCGAAGTCGAACACCCCGTGGTGCGCGCGCACGCGCAGCCCTGTCAGCACGATCGCGTCCGTCGTCCGCCGCAAGGCGCTCACGGCATCGGAATCAGTCATCGCGTCCAGCTTGCCACGCCCGCACGACATCCAGGGCGATCCGCGTCGACGCGACGTCGTGCACGCGCACCGCCCAGACGCCCGCCTGGGCGGCCAGGGCCGAGATGACCGCCGTCGGCGCGTCGCGGTCTTCCACCGCGGCGTCCTCGGGCAGCAGCGCTCCGAGGAATCGCTTGCGGGAGGCGCCGATGAGCACCGGGTAGCCGAGGGTCTCGAATTCGCGGAGGCCGGCCAGCACCTGCCAGTTGTGGGAGGCGTTCTTGGAGAAACCGAGACCGGGGTCGAGCACCAGCTTGGCCGGGTCGATGCCGCGGTCGAGGAGGCCGGTGACCCGGGAGGACAGCTCGGAGCGCACCTCCGCCACCGTGTCGGTGTAGACCGCCCGCGAGTCGGCGGCGTCGAGACGGCCCCGCCAGTGCATGACCACGTACTGCAAGCCGGTGTCGAGCACCGCGTCGGGCATTGCCGGGTCGAGCAGGCCTCCGGAGACGTCGTTGATGACGGCGGCGCCCGCATCGGCGGCAGCGCGCGCGGTGGAGGCGTTGAGCGTGTCGACGCTGACCGTCACACCGAGCCCGGCGAGCGTGCGGATGACGGGCACGACGCGCGCCTGCTCCTCTGCGGGGTCGACGCGCACGGCACCAGGGCGAGTGGACTCGCCTCCGACGTCGATCAGGTCGGCGCCCTGGGCGACCAGGTCGAGCGCGTGTGCGACGGCGGCGTCCGGCTCCAGCCACCGGCCTCCGTCGCTGAAGGAGTCGGGCGTCACGTTGAGGACGCCCATGATGAGAGTCACGCGCGCGCTCGGTTCGCCGCTGCACGCGATTCGTCACGAATGTCGCGTTTCGTGCCACGAATCGCGACATTCGTCACGAATGTCGACGGCGCTGCACCCAACAGCACTTCGCGGGATTCGTCACGAATCTGCCGATTCGTGGCACGAATCGCGACATTCGTCACGAATGTCGGCTCGACACCGCGTGCGGGGGTCACGCGACGCCCCGGCCGATGAGGGTGATGAGCTCGGCGCGGGCGGTGGGCTCGGTGAACGCGCCGCGCGCGGCGATGGTGACCGTGGTGGCGGCCGTCTGCCGGGCGCCGCGGGTCGTCACGCACTCGTGGGAGGCGTCGAGGACGACAAGGACGCCGCGCGCTCGCGCTCCGCTCTCGATCGTGTCGGCGATCTGCTCGGTGAGCCGCTCCTGCAGCTGCGGTCGCGCCGACAGGATCTCGATCGCGCTCGGGATGCGACCGAGCCCGACCACGGTCTCACCGGGCAGGTAGGCCACATGCGCGACGCCCAGGAACGGCAGCAGGTGGTGCTCGCAGACCGAGCGGAAGCGGATATCGCGCAGGATCACCGTCTCGGCGCTCGCGCCCTCCAGCGGCACGGGCTCGCCCAACGCCGAGCGCGCGTCGACGTCGACCCCCGCGAAGAACTCCGCGTAGGCGTCGGCGACGCGGGACGGCGTCTCTGCCAGCCCCGGACGCGACGGATCCTCGCCGATTGCGGCGAGGATCTCGGCGACGGCCGCCTCGATGCGTGCGCGATCGAAACCGGTCATGCGGCGCGCGGCCTAGGCGGTCGCCGGCCGCGGCTTGATCGCGGGAGCGCGCTTCGGCTTCGACGACGGCGGCTCGGAGCCCACCCCGCCGTCGACCGCGCCGGCGTCGATCGGCGCCTTCGGGAACTCGATGGGCGGCAGGTCGGAGATCGGCCGCTTGTCGCTGGAGAGCCACTGCGGGCGCTCCGGGAGTTTCTTCACGTCGACGAAGATCTCGGCGATCTGGTTGTGGTCGAGCGTCTCGTGCTCCAGCAGCGATGCGGCGAGCCGGTCGAGCACGGCACGGTTGTCGTTGATGACCTCCCACGCCTCGTCGTGCGCCTTCTCGATGAGCGCGCGCACCTCGGTGTCCACGCGCTCGGCGATCCGCTCCGAGTAATCGCGCTGGTGGCCCATGTCGCGGCCGAGAAACATCTCGCCGTTCGCCTGGCCCAGCTTGACCGAGCCGATGTTGGCGCTCATGCCGTATTCGGTGACCATCTTGCGGGCGATGGAGGTCGCCTTCTCGATGTCGTTGGAGGCGCCGGTGGTGGGGTCGTGGAAGACAATCTCCTCGGCGACCCGGCCGCCCATCGCATAGGCGAGCTGGTCGAGCAGCTCGTTGCGGGTGACCGAGTACTTGTCCTCCAGCGGCATGACCATCGTGTAACCGAGGGCGCGTCCGCGAGGGAGGATCGTGATCTTGGTCACCGGGTCGGTGTGACGCATCGCCGCGGCGGCGAGCGCGTGGCCGCCCTCGTGGTACGCCGTGATCAGCTTCTCCTGGTCCTTCATGACCCTGGTGCGCTTCTGCGGACCCGCGATGACGCGGTCGACGGCCTCGTCGAGGGCTCGGTTGTCGATCAGCTGCGCGTTGGAGCGCGCCGTGAGCAGCGCGGCCTCGTTGAGCACGTTCGCCAGGTCGGCACCGGTGAACCCGGGGGTCTTGCGGGCGAGCACCTCGAGGTCGACGGAGGCCGCGAGCGGCTTGCCGCGCCCGTGCACCTCCAGGATCTTCTTGCGGCCGAGCATGTCGGGGGCGTCCACGCCGATCTGCCGGTCGAAGCGGCCGGGACGCAGCAACGCGGGGTCGAGGATGTCAGGACGGTTGGTCGCCGCGATCAGGATGACGTTCGTCTTGGGGTCGAAGCCGTCCATCTCGACGAGCAGCTGGTTGAGCGTCTGCTCGCGCTCGTCGTGCCCGCCGCCGAGGCCGGCGCCACGGTGACGGCCCACCGCGTCGATCTCGTCGATGAAGATGATCGCGGGCGAATTCTCCTTGGCCTGCTGGAACAGGTCGCGAACGCGGCTCGCGCCGACACCGACGAACATCTCGACGAAGTCGGAACCCGAGATCGAGTAGAAGGGGACGCCGGCCTCACCCGCGACGGCGCGGGCCAGCAGCGTCTTGCCGGTGCCGGGAGGGCCGTACAGCAGCACGCCCTTGGGGATGCGCGCGCCGACCGCCTGGAATTTGGCGGGCTCCTTGAGGAAGTCCTTGATCTCCTGCAGCTCCTCGATGGCCTCGTCGGACCCGGCGACGTCGTCGAAGGTGACCTTCGGCGTCTCCTTGGTGACGAGCTTCGCCCGCGACTTGCCGAACTGCATGACCTTGTTGCCGCCGCCCTGCATGCCCGAGATCATGATCCAGAAGAACACGCCGATGAGCAGGGCGGGGATGAGGAAGCCGAGGATGTTGACGAGCCAGTTGGGCTGCGGGACCTCGTCGTCGTAGCCCTTGGGGAGGTTCGCGTCGTCGATCGCCTTGACGATGTCCTGGCCGCGCGGGGTGACGTAGTAGAACTGCACCTGCGTGCCGAGCGAGCCGTCCGCCTGCTTGAGCGTCAGGTCGACGCGGTTCTCACCGTCGACGATCTTCGCGCTCGACACCTTGTCCTGCGAGAGGAGATCGAGGCCCTGCTGCGTCGTGACGCTCTTGAAGCCCGACATCGTGATCAAGCTGGAGCCGATCCACACCGCGATGATCGCGAGCACGACGTAGAGGATCGGGCCGCGGAAGATCTTCTTGACGTTCATGGTGCGACCACAGTACCGCCTGGGCGCTGTGGGTCAGCTGCGTGTTCGCTCTGGGCGCGCTCGGGATCGGTCGCTGCCCAGACAGGAGCACCCCGACCCGGCTCGTGGCCGGTCGGGGTGCTCCTCTGCTCGGATCGCCGGCGAGCGCGAGCAGCGACTCCAGTGTCCGTCAATCGAGCGAGAGCGTTTCGACGCCGACGGTATTCCATTCTTCCGAAGCGTCGTCGAATTCCCAACGCTGCCAGTTCCCCGCGTAAGCAGCGCCCGAGATGTTGACGAAACCGAAGGTCCAGGTCTGTCCCGCGGGAATCGCCGCGCCGAGTTGGACGGTGCCCGAACCGGTGTTCGTTGCCCAGAAGACCGTCGCGGCGCCGATGTCGAGAGATCCGAGCTCGATCTCGCCCTCTGTGCCGGACCGCCACCATCGATCGGTTGAGTTCGTCGGCCGTGAGAGCGCACTCGAGAGCACGTCGTAGGTGGCCACAGCCCAGGCGGGAACGCGCGAGAGTGCCTCTGCGGTCGTCGTAGTCAGCGTCTGAAGGGTGCTCGCGACGACGACGTCTTGCGTTGCGCTCGCCGCGCCCGTGGTCGCCGTCACCTTGAAGGTGCTCGAGCCGCGCGCTACACGCTCGGTGGGCTCGATCGTCACCTCGATACGACCGCTGTCATCCGTTAGACCCGTGAACGTCGTGCCGCCACCGGAGAACTGCACAGTGGTGTCGCTCAGGGTCAGGGTGACCGACTGTCCGACGAACGGCTCGGCCAGCCGTGTGGCGATCACCGAGAAGCTCTCCGCTTCGCGAATGTAGGGCCACTCTCTCGAGTTCTTCGGGGCTTCTGTCGCGATGGCGAGATCGACGGCGATCTCTTCGCCGCGGATCTGGAAACTGGCCGGCAGGACCTCCGTGCCGCCGATCTCGATCGTGAAGTCGCGTTGGTCACGGGAGGTGGTCGAAACGGTGAAAGAGAACATTCCGCTGCTGTCGGTCGACACCGTGTCGGGAAAGGTCAGGGGCGACGGCGCGTCGGCGTCGATCTCGCTCAGTGAGAGCGAATACGAACCAGCGGGCGAGACGGTGCCGGTGACGGTCAGGGGCTGGTCGGGGCGGATGCTGTACGGCGCGTTGAACAGCGTGATGACACCGCGCCGGGAGACCGCAGCCGCCGGCGACGCGACGGACAACGCGATCGCCGGCGCTGTCCATGCCGCAGCGGCGACCACTGTTCGACGGGAGGGCGCAGCAGCGCTGGCGCGGGGATCTGGTGCCGGGGACCTGTTCATGGGGATGCTCGCAATCTCCAGGTAATGAGGTATGGAATGGGTTGTTCGTGCGGGCGATCCACGGCTTCACCTGGTCAATCACGCAGATCTTTGCGCTTCAATTTAGCACTGAAGATTTCAGGGTGCCGGTGGCGTCCCGCTGAGTGGTGGAGTTTCTCGACACCGTGCGGGATCAGTTGTTTGTGATTATGCCGCAGTGAGTTCGGGGATTGCCACCTCCTCGGGTTCGACGTCCAGGAGCTTCATGGTGTGTTCGCTGAAGTAGCGGCGGTCGGCGCCGTCCCATTCGTCGTGTTGTTCGATCAGGACGTGCCCGGCCAGGCGCAGCAGGGCGGCGGGGTTGGGGAAGGTGCCGACGACGTCGGTGCGGCGTTTGATTTCCTTGTTGACCCGTTCCAGCGGGTTCGTGGACCAGATCTGTCGCCAGTGCGCTGCCGGGAACCCGGTGAACGCGAGGAGGTCGTCGCGGGCATCGTCGAGCATGTCTGCGATCTTCGGGTGCGAGCGGGTCAGCATCCGGGTGACTTCCTGGAACTGGGTGTTCACGTGTTCGGTGTCGGGTTGGGCGAAGATCGTGCGGATGATCGAGGCGACCATCGGCCCGGCCGTCTTCGGGACGTTCGCGAGGACGTTGCGCATGAAGTGGACCCGGCAGCGTTGCCAGGCCGCGCCGGCGAACACGGTGGCGATGGCGGCGATCAGCCCGGTGTGAGCGTCGGAGATCACCAGCTTCACCCCACCCAGCCCGCGCGCTTTCAATGAGCGCAGGAACGTGGTCCAGAACGGTTGCGACTCGGTCTCACCGACCTCGAACCCGAGGACTTCGCGGCGGCCGTCGGCGGCGACCCCGATCGCGACCGACCGCGACCACGACGGCTTGGGACACCACCCGGCGGCCGACTCTCGCTTTGCAATAGGTGGCGTCCAGGAACACATACGGGTAGGTCGTGTCGGCCAGCGGCCGGTCCCGGAACGCGGCAACGTCCTCGTCCAGGTTCGCGCAGATCCGCGACACCTCCGACTTCGAGATCCCGGTGTCCGCGCCGAGCGCCTTCACCAGGTCATCAACCTTCCGGGTCGAGACGCCGTGAACATACGCTTCCATCACGACCGCGAACAGTGCCTGGTCGACCCGGCGGCGGCGCTCCAACAGCGACGGGAAGAACGACCCCGTGCCGCAGCTTCGGGATCTTCAACTCCAGATCCCCGGCCGTGGTCGTGAGCATCCGCGGCCGGGTCCCGTTGCGTTGCGCCGTCCGGTCGGCGAGTGCGTTCGAACGCGGCGGCGCCGATGAACGCGGTCGCTTCCGCGTCGATCAGCTCCTGATACAGGGTTTCGGTCGCGACCCTAATCCGGTCGGTGACATCGGTGAGTTTCAGTTCCCCAAGGAGCTCGAGGAGGGCAGACTGGTCTAGAGCCATCGTGCGCTTGTGTCTTTCCGTGAGATTCCTAGACAGAACGTTCGCTCCTGGTCGATGGTCGCGGCATCCCTCTGGGCTGCGTGAGCGCTGGCGCGAACCGGAACGACTCGCTGCTACTGGCCCCGACACTGGAGAAGCTCTCCCGGTTCGGGCTCAACCTCCCCGAGCAGATCACCGTCCACCTGGACGCCAGTTACGACAACGGCAAGACCCGCGCCCTGCTAGCCACCCTCGGCTGCGACCACATCATCAGCACCAAAAGCGAGCCGCTGCAAGCCGGAAAGCGGTGGGTCATCGAACGCACGAACTCCTGGCACAACCGCGGCTTCCGCAAACTCCACATCTGCACCGAGGTCCACACCCGCGTCATCGACGCCTTCATCGCCCTCGCAAACACGATCATCATCACCCGACGACCCTGACCTACCGGCGCAACCTCCTAGATTTCACGCGTGCGCGCCTCACTAGTCCGCCCGATTCGCGGCATGCAGTCGTAGGCACGCGTCAAGCGACCCGCTTACCGTCAAGCGACAGAGAAGATGGCCGGCCAGTACTCGACGATCTTTCCGTCGGCGACCCGCACGAAGTCGTGCCCGGCGAACGCCATCGTCTCGTCGCCCAGCCGGCAGGTCGCGACCCAGCGAGCCGCGACGAACCTCCCCGCGAAAGGCCCGGCCTGCATGTCGAACTCGACGCTGTCGAACTGGTCGACGGTCTCGGCGATCGCGCGGGCGAACCCGCGCGGCCCGACGACGTCGCCCTCCGGCCAGTGTCCGACGGCCTCGGCGGCGATGAGCGGCTCGAGACCGGCGTGCCGGTCGCTCCACACGGCCAGCCAGCGCCGGTAGAGCTCGGTGGTTTCGTCAGGTATGCGGCCATCGGATCACTCCTGCACGAGGGACGCAAGAAGGAGACGCGACCGCTGGTCGACAGCGGCGGCGCCTGACGGGCATGGTCGGCGACTTCCGGATCGTCTACGACATCGAGGATGAACGGCTCGTCGTTCTCGTACTCAGGGTCGCCCACCGGCGCGAGGTATAGCGCGACCCGAGCTGACCCGCCCGCCTCAGCTGTAGACGGCCGGCGCGAGGATGCCGACACCGCGGAGGTTGCGGTAGCGCTCGGCGTAGTCGAGGCCGTAGCCGACGACAAACTGGTTGGGGATCTCGAAGCCGACGTACTTGACGTCGATCTCGACTCGGGCGGCGTCGGGCTTGCGCAGCAGGGTGAAGATCTCGATCGACTCCGGGCCGCGGCTGTGCAGGTTCGCGAGCAGCCACGAGAGCGTGAGCCCGGAGTCGATGATGTCTTCGACGATCAGCACGGTCTTTCCGCTGAGGTCGGTGTCCAGGTCTTTGAGGATGCGCACGACACCGCTCGAGGCGGTACCGCTGCCGTACGAGCTGACGGCCATCCAGTCCATCGTCACGGGGATGCGCAGCTCGCGCGACAGGTCGGCCATGACCATGACCGCGCCCTTCAGCACGCCGATCAGCAGGACGTCTTTGCCGGCGTAGTCGCTCTCGATCGTGCGGGAGAGCTCGGCGATGCGGGAGCGGATCTGCTCCTCGGTGATCAGAAGCTCGGTCAGGTCGTCGTGAACGTCCGTGAGTTCCATGAGGGAGGCGCTGTCCTTTAGCTGTCGGGGTGAAACGTGAGCAGGCCGTTCTGCCTGACAACTCTAACGCCTGGCAGGCTGAGCGGACCCTGGCCGTGCCACCCCGTGATCAGCTCCGCCACGGCGAGGGTGTGCGCCCGGCTGAGGGATACGCCGAACTCGGCGGAGACGACCAGCCGGATGATGCGCTGGCGCAGTGCGGCGGGGTCGGCGGCGAGCCCGCGAACGTCGAGGGCGACGGCGCCGTCGTCGGTCTGACTCACCAGCTCCTGCGCCCACTCAAGGGCGAGTCCGTCGAGAGCCTCGTCGTCCTCCCGCAGCTGCTCGGCGGTGCGGGCGAGCGCTTCGGCGACGCCGGGGCCGAGCTCGTCCTCCAGGGCGGGCAGGAGGCGGGCGCGCACGCGGACGCGGGCGTAGGAGGGGTCGTCGTTGTGCGGATCGTCCCACGGCGTCAGACCGCTGTCGGCGCAGAACGCGCGTGTCGTGCTGCGGCGCAGCCCGAGGAACGGGCGCAGCAGCGTGCCGGTGTCCGGCCGCATGCCCTGCAGGCTCGACGGCCCCGACCCGCGGGCGAGCCCGAGCAGCACCGTCTCGGCCTGGTCGTCGAGCGTGTGTGCGAGCAGGACGCGCTCTGCTCCGGTCGTTCGCCGGGCGCGATCGAACGTCGCGTGCCTCGCGGCGCGCGCCTCGCCCTCCGGCCCCCGCGCGCCAGATCCGACCTCCACGCGTTCGACGAGAACGGGGTGGAGGCCGAGCTGTCTCGCCTGGGCGGCCGCCGCCCCCGCGACTTCGGCCGACCCGTCTTGGAGGCCGTGGTCGACCACGATCGCGCCTGCTCGATAGCCGCAGCGCGGCGCCTCAAACGCGGTAGCGGCGGCGAGCGCGAGCGAATCCGCTCCCCCGCTCAGCCCCACCAGCACCAGCGCACCGGGCGCGAGAGATGTCGGCCGGTCGGGGCCGTGATCGTCGTGGGGGTCAGGTGCAGGGAGAACGGCAGCGGAGGCCAGGGCCTCGCGCACCGCCCGGCGGGCGTCGGCGATCGGCGGGGTCAACCGGGGGCGTCGGGGCGTGTCGGCGGATGCCCCGCCCGACACTTCACCCGATGAGCCGTTGAGGTGCATCCAGTAACGTTAGTGCAGATTTCCAACACCGAAGGAGCAACGGCATGGCCGAATACGACGTCGTCATCGAGATCCCTAAGGGGAGCCGCAACAAGTACGAGGTGGACCACGAGACCGGCCGCGTGTACCTCGACCGCGTGCTGTTCACCAGCTTCGTCTACCCGACCGACTACGGCTTCTTCGAGAACACCCTCGGCCTCGACGGCGACCCCGTCGACGCGCTCGTGCTGCTCGAGTACCCGGTGTTCCCGGGTGTCGGCGTCAAGGTGCGCCCGGTCGGCGTGCTCAACATGTCCGACGAGGCCGGCAGCGACGCCAAGGTGATCGCCGTGCCCCACAAGGACCCGCGCTGGCAGCACATCCAAGACCTGAACGACATCCCGGAGCAGACCCGCAAGGAGATCGAGCACTTCTTCGCCCGCTACAAGGATCTCGAGCCGGGCAAGTTCGTCAACATCGAGGGCTGGGGCGACGCCGCGGAGGCCGAGGCCATCGTCGAGGCCGGTTTCGTCAAGCTCGCCGCCGAAGGCCACTGACCCGTCGCGCTCAGACGCACAACCGCCGAGTACGCAGACAGTCTGCGTACTCGGCGGTTTTTGTTGAATCCGTGCGTACTCGGCGGTTTCTCGATGAAGGGTCAGGCGGAGGGACGGGCGACCTGGCCCCAGGGGGAGCCCCAGACGGACTGGATCTTGACGACGTCGCCCTCGGTGGGGGCGGCGATCATCATTCCGCCGCCGATGTAGATGCCCACGTGGTAGAAGCTCCCGGGGCCGGAGCCCCAGAAGATCAGGTCGCCGGCCTGACGCTGGCTGTAGGGCACGATCTGGCCGCGGTTACGCGCCGTGTAGTACTGGTCGTTGACCGAGTGCGATCCGATGTAAAGGCCGGCGTATGCGTACGCCTTCATCGTGAGGCCGGAGCAGTCGTAGCCGGTGGGACCCTCGCCGCCGAAGATGTAGGGCTTGCCGAGCTGTGCCCGGGCGTAGGCGATAGCGGTCTGGACGACATTGCCGTTCGGCGGGGCGACCGATCCGGCGCCCGACGAGCCACCGCTGGACGACCCGCCGCCGGACGACCCGCCGCTCTGCTGCTGCTGTTGTTGTTGGAGAGCGGCCTGCCGACGCTGCTCGGCCAGCGCGGCCTCCTGCGCCGCCTTGGCAGCGGCCGCCTGGGCGGCCTTGACGGCCTCCCCCTGCAGGTACGCGGCTTCCACCTGAGCGGAGGTGTTCTTCAGGGTCGCGAGCTGAGCGACGAGCTCGGTGGACTTGGTCTGCTGCTCGGCCAGCGCGCTCTGCGCGGCGGACTGGGCGCTGTGGGCGGCAGCGAGCGCCGTGTCCGCCTGGACCTTGAGCGACTCGCGCTCGGTCGTGGCGACCTTGGCCTGCGCGGTCAGCGCTTCCGCCGCGTTCTTGTCCGTGGTGGCCTGGTCGTAAACGGCCTTCGACTGCTCCGTCAGCTTGCTCATAGTTCCGAGCTGGAACAGCAGCTTGTCGGCGCCCGCTCCCGAGCCTCCGCCCTTGAGCAGGAGCTCGGTGCTGACGTCGCCGCCTCCCGCCTTGGCGAGGTGCGATGCCAGGAGGCCGGCGCGCATCTGCGACGTCTTGGCCTTGGCCGCCGCCGCCGCCGCCTGGCCTTGGAGGTCGTTCTGCTTGGTGGTCGCCTTGTCCAGTGCGTCCTTGGCCTGGAAGTAGGCCTCTGCCGCCTTCTCGGACTCGATGCGTGCCGCGTCGACATTCGACTGGAGGTTGCCGATCAGAGCGGTGATGGTGGCGACCATCGCCTGCTGGTTCGCGACGTTGGCCTTCGCCTGCTGCACGTCGTTCCACGACGGGTAGTCGACCGCCTGCGCCGGAGTGATGATGCCGATGGAGGCCGTGACCGCGCCCATGACACCGGCGCCGATCGCCAGGCCGGGGCGGATGCGCGAGTTCTGGGAGGAGTCGCTAGCCAAGGGGTGCCTGCCTCTGCCTCATGAAGGGGATCCCGTCGATCTTCTGGTCGTTCACCCGGACTTCGAAGTGCAAATGGCAACCGGTCGAGGCGCCGGTGGTGCCGACGCGTGCGATCGGCTGCCCGGCGCCGACGTTCTGGCCGATGCCGACGAGGATGCCGCCGTTGCGGATGTGCGCGTAGCCGGTCTTGATGCCGCCGCCGTTGTCGATGAGCACGAAGTTGCCGTAGGTGCCGTCTGGCCCCGCGTAGATGACGGTGCCGCTGTGCGCCGCATAGATCGGCGCGTTGCAGGAGGCGCCGATGTCGATGCCCATGTGGTAGGTGCTGCCGACGCCGCCGGGCGACGGCCGCCCGCCGAATCCGTCGGTGATCGGGCCCGCTGCCGGGACCGCCCAGCCCTGAGGGCCGACGTAGCCGCCGGGGAGGCCGCCCGACCCGCTCGCCGCGGCCGCTGCCGCGGCCGCTGCGACACCCGCTTGGTAGCCGGCGACGGTCTGGGCCGTGGCATCGCGCAGCGCGGCGAGCTGGGCCTGCATGACCAGGATCTGCTTCTGCTGCTCGGCGAGTTTGTCCTGGGCGGCCTTCGCGGCGACGACGGCCGCCTCGAGGGCGCTCGCTGCGGCGACCCGCAGCTTCTCGCGCTCGGCCTTGGCGACCTCCGCCTGCGCCTGGAGCGACTTCGCGGTGTTCTGGGCCACCTTCGCGTCGGTGTAGACCTTGTCGGACTGCTCGGTCAGCTTGGACATGCTGCCGAGGTCGGAGAGCAGCTCCTCGGGAGTGGACCCGCTCGCGCCGTTGCCGCTCAGGAAGAGGTTGGCCGTGAGGTTGCGTCCGCCCGTGCGGTAGAGCTGGGCGGCGAGCTTGCCCGCCTGGGCTCCTGCCGCGTCGGCCTTCTGCAGACTCGCCTCGGCCTGGGACTCGAGGTCCCTTGCCTTCATGTCGGCGTCGTCGTAGGCCGCCTCCGCCGCCTGCAGCTCTTCGCCGCGCTTCTGCGCGGCCGCCTGGGTGTCGGAGACCTCCTGGTTCAGCTGCGCAATCAGCGTCGTGATGCGCGTGACCTGTGCGGCAGCCGCCCCCTCGTTGGCCTTGGCGTTCTGCACATCCTGCCAGCTGGGGTACTGGTCGGCGTACGCCGGCGCGGCGATCGAACCGACCAAGCCCGTGATGACGATGGCGCCGACCGCGAGAAAACGGATCAGCGCTCGACGCGGCCGGCCGACCGGCTCGCCGCCGTCACGCGCCTGCCTGGGGCGCTCATCACTCGTCTCGCGTCTCATACGTTCGTCACCTCGAACCCGTCGCAGTCATTTTCACCAGTCACACGAATCACACGGGTCTCGTCATCACCAGATGCAACTTTAGCAACAGTGCGCTGTGCGCCCGGGTCGGGGAGGGCGCCGGTGCACGGTCGGACCGCGTGCGGCTCGCACGGACGACAGCGTTGCCGTCGCTGGCAATCTACCGGTGGGATGGCGGGCCTCCCGAGCATTGCGATGGGGCGTGGCGCGAACCCGACGACCATCGACCCGCCCGGGCTGCAGGCTCGATTCGCTTTCTGTCAGCGACTTCCGTATGCTTATTCGTCGGTGGTCATGGAGAGTGAAAGCGATCCAAGACGATCCGGCCCCATCGTTTAGTGGCCTAGGACGCCGCCCTTTCACGGCGGTAGCACGGGTTCGAATCCCGTTGGGGTCACGATGGCATCCTCTACAATTGAATAGCAACACAGTTAGGCCCTGTAGCGCAGTTGGTTAGCGTGCCGCCCTGTCACGGCGGAGGTCGCGGGTTCAAGTCCCGTCAGGGTCGCCAAGGCGACAAGCCCTTCCAATCGGAAGGGCTTCCGTCTAGGTGGGCATGAACATCGTGTCCTCCGGCTCTGTAGCTCAGTTGGTAGAGCGTTCGACTGAAAATCGAAAGGTCACCGGATCGATGCCGGTCGGAGCCACCGAGAGATAACCCCCGATTCCATCCGGAGTCGGGGGTTTTTCGTCGTGCATGCGCCGTCCCCCGGCCGACTCTCCGGCACTTACCCGACGTCGCGCATTCGGTGGGTGCGCTAATCAGAGAAGTCTCACCACGCCAGCTTCATCCGGCAACGACCGCGCAGCGCGGAGGGGTGCAGGCGTCGGCGGAGGACGTCGCGACCGTCACGCGCGGGCTCGCGTAGGCGCCATCCGGCGACGACCGGCCCCGGCTCCCCGCGGAGTCGGGGGCTATCGTCATCATCAGCGCAGTGGCACGCCGACGGACGACTCAGGAGGTGCGATGAGGGACCGCATTCTCGACTTCGTCTTCCTCCTCGGTGTGCTGTTCAAGGGCCTCGACGGATTGGTCGAGCTCGTCGGCGGCGCGCTGCTGCTGTTCGCCACGCCGGCGAAACTGCAGCACGCGGCCACCAGCGCGACGTCCGGGGAGCTGGCGGAGGATCCGCACGACCTCATAGCCAACCTCATCCTCCACGGCGTCGCCCACCTCCAGCACGGCGGCATCGTGTTCGCCGCCGTCTACCTGCTGGTGCACGGTGTCGTGAAGCTCGCGATCGTGATCGCGCTGCTGGTCGGGTCGCGCCGCATCTACCCATGGGCGATGGCGGCACTTGGGGCGTTCCTCGTCTTCCAGGTCTACGAGCTGGTGACCGGACCGTCGATCGGCGTCGCGATCCTGACCGTCTTCGACGCGGTCATCATCTGGCTTACCTGGCGCGAATGGCGGCGCGGGCGCGAGCTGCGAACGACGTGGCGAGGCACCGTCGCGTGGGTGTTCCGGCGGCCGGTGGCGGGTCAGGGGGCGTAGGAGGTGGAGACCTGGTGCTCGAGCTGCTTCAGGTGGGTGCCCAGGGTGCCGCCGACGGCGGGGTAGCTGCTGACCGGTGGGGTGGCTGGAGGCGGTGAGCGCGCCGACCGTCAGGATCACGGCGACGATGGCCGCCACGACGTCGATGCCCAGAATGATCGTGAGAGCGGAACGGCGACGCGGCTTAGCGGGCTCCGTCCATGGGTCTCCCTCCGTCTACTCCGATCCTGCATCACGGTCGGCCCGGCACGCCAGAGGCACCGCACCCCAGGACGAGGCAGGAGGGTGAGGGCGGGCCTGCGCTGCGGGTGAACTCCGGGTGGTTCTGTCGCTTTCCAGTATCCGAACTGCCATTCGGGGAGGGACACTCTCAGTCAACCACCACATTCCGGGAGTCCGACATGCGCACCAGCACCCTCGTCCCGGTCGTCGCCGGTCTCGTCGCGGTCGCAGCGATCGCCATCGCCGCAGGCCCGACATACAGCGCTCTCACCGCCGGCGCCGACCTCGTCGTCAACGCGGGCGAAGGCCCTGCCGCGGGTTCGTCCGGCCCCATCGATCTCGTCACCGTCGACGATCACGGGGTGGCCATGAAGACCGGCGACTCGGCCGCGTTCATCCCGCTCGCCGCTGACGACCGGTACCGTCCCGGTAAGATCTTCCACGCCGAGCTCGGTGTCGCGGACAACGATCCCGACGTCGCAGCGGCGATCACGGTGGCGGTGGTTACCGTGGACTCCGTCGGCACCGGACGCGTCGGCACATCGCCGAACCTCACCCCGCTGCTGCGGGTCACCGTGGTGGACACGACGACCGGGGACGTGCTGATCGGCGGCAGCGCCACCGATGCGAGCAAAGGAGCACCGGTCGCCGATGCCTCCGGGATGATCGCGCATCTCGCTCCGCGAGACGCGGACCCCCTCCACGACGGCGACCATTGGACGGACGGCGCCGCGGGGAGCCGGCACGACTTGGAGGTCACGGTGTACTGCCCGGACACCGCCGCCGCGCGCGATCTGACCGACGGCCGCTCCGATCTGGCGCTGATGCTCTACGGGATCGGCCAGCCCTGACCCCTCAACGGCCGTGCAGCCAGTCCAGCACCGCCCCGTTGAACACCTTCGGCTGCTCCGTGTCGGCCGCGTGGCCGTCATCGGCGAGAACGACCGAGGGAGAGGACCGTTCCGGTCAAGCGCACCCGATTGATGCGTAAGGCGGGACAATCGGATCGGACCCCGCTGTTGGACGAACGCCGCCGGAGCAGGGAGGCTTGATCGCATGAGCTTCGTTCCGAACCCGTCCCGCTACGACCGGATGCGCGTATCGCCGTACCGGCCGCAGCGGCCTCGACCTCCCCGCGCTGTCCCTCGGCCTCTGGCACAACTTCGGCGACGACCGCCCCTTCGACACCCAGCGCGCCATCGTCCGCCGCGCCTTCGATCTCGGCATCACCCACTTCGATCTCGCCAACAACTACGGGCCTCCCTACGGCGCAGCCGAGATCAACTTCGGGCGCATCCTCCGGGACGACCTCCTTCCGTATCGCGACGAGCTGATCGTGTCGTCGAAGGCCGGATGGGACATGTGGCCGGGACCGTACGGACAGGGCGGAGGCAGCCGCAAGTACATGCTCGCCAGCCTGGACCAGTCGCTCACCCGACTCGGTCTCGACTACGTCGACATCTTCTATTCGCACCGGCCCGATCCCAGCACTCCGCTGGAGGAGACGATGCAGGCGCTCGACACCGCCGTACGCAGCGGCAAGGCGCTCTACGTCGGCATCTCGTCGTACGGCGCGCAGGAGACCCGGCTGGCGGCGGAGATCCTGCGCGGGCTGGGCACTCCGCTGCTGATCCATCAGCCCTCCTACTCGATGCTCAACCGGTGGATCGAGACCGAGGGTCTGCTGGAAGCCGCAGGCGAGCTCGGAGTCGGCGTCATCGGCTTCACGGCTCTGGCCCAGGGGATGCTGACCGGCACATACCTGAACGGCGTGCCGGAGGGCTCGCGCGCCGCCGCCGGGACCTCGTTCGACGCCGGCTGGCTGACCGACGAGGCGGTCGAACGGTTGCGCGGCCTCGACGCGATCGCCTCCTCGCGCGGGCAGACGCTCGCGCAGCTCGCTCTCGCGTGGGCACTCCGCGATCCGCGCGTGACGTCGCTGGTGATCGGCGCCAGCAGCGTCGCCCAGCTGGAGCAGAACGTCGGCGCGCTCGACCGCCCCGAGTTCTCGGCCGAGGAGCTGGCGGCGATCGACGGGTTCGCCGTCGACGCCGGCGTCGACCTCTGGGCGGGCGCGCGCCGCGGAGAGGTCTGACCTACCACCTCTCCCGACTCTCGTAAATCCCCTCCACCGGGTCAGCGAGCGCACGTACGGTGATCCCATCACGTCGGATGCGGCGTCGCGTTGATCACGGACACGGCGTCTTCCCGACGTGTGTGGGGCGGATCCCGGGCGGCAGGCCTCAGGCCGGCCTCCCGGGGTCCGGGCAGACGACGATCCGGTGAAATCCGCCGCTACGGCGGGTGAAATATCCGTAGATTGTGTGTTTCCGCAGTGCTTCCCCAGGGACTCCCCGGAGTCGTCTGATTGGCTGGACCCCGTTCACGTGCGTGCGAGAGAACGGACGGGACGCGATATGTGGGGGCGGCGCGATTTTGGTGGGACGCGATAGCTAGTGGAAGTGGGCCCGCTGACCGAAACTGATCGCCGGACCGGCACCGAGCCGCTCCGGGCGGTCAGGCCGTGGACGATCGCGGTCGTGTTCGGACTCGTCGCGACGATCGTGTGCGCGGCCGGCAGTTGGGTCCCGTCGCTCTGGGGAGACGAAGCCACCACCCTGATGTCCGCGCGACGTCCCGTCGCGACGCTTCTGCCGATGCTCTTCCACGTCGACGCCGTGCACGGCCTCTACTACCTCGGCATGCACGCCTGGATCCGTCTGGCCGGCGACAGCGCGTTCGCGCTGCGGCTGCCGAGCGCCGTCGCGATCGGTTTCGCGGTCGCGGCCGTCACTCTGCTCGCCGGGCGCCGGGGCGGCCCGCAGGCCGCCGTCGTGGCCGGCATCGTCGCGTGCGTCCTCCCGCGGATGACCTACGCCGGCGAGGAGGCCCGGTCGTTCGCCTTCACCGCAGCGGCCGCCGCCTGGCTGACCATGCTGCTGCTCTGGCTCGTCGACGGAGGCGGCCGCTCGGCACCCGCCTCCGTGCGACGCAGCTGCTGGGCAGTCTACGCCGCCGGGCTGGCGCTCACCTCGTACCTCTTTCTCTATACGGCGTCGATCGCCGTCGCGCACCTCGCGATCCTCCTGATCGCGCGGGCGTCGCGTCCTAGCCTGCGCGCGTGGGCCGTGGCGACCGGCAGCGCCTTCCTCGCGTTGGCACCGCTCGTCGTACTGGCCTACCTCGAGCGCAGCCAGATCGGCTATCTGGGCACGCAGACGATCGACCCGTCCACCCTGCTCTGGTCGCCCTGGTTCGGAAACATCTGGGTCGCCCTCATGGCCTGGGCGTGCATCGCGCTCGCGATCGGCTCCGCCGTGCACGCGCGCTGGGGCCGGGCCGGGCGGGAGGCGACGACATCGCGGCCGCTGCCGCACGGGTCGGCACAGGGGCCGTCGCCGCGGGTGCCGCAGCCCGGGTCCGCCACGCTGGTCGGCGCGTGCTGGCTGATCCTGCCGACCGGCACGCTGCTGGTGGTCAATCTCGCCTTCCCGATGTACACGGCGCGGTACTCCACATTCGCAGCCCCCGCCGCCGCGCTGCTCATCGCCGAGGGACTGCTCGTGCTCGGTCGCGTCCTCGGGCGCCGAGCCGGCGTGCCCGCCATCGCGGCGACCGGGGCAGGGCTTCTCGCCTTCGTCGCCATGTGCACGCCCGTCTACCTGTCGCAGCGCGGCCCGTATTCCAAGAACAACTCCGACTGGGCGGAGGTCAGCGCGGCGATGAGCGTGGCCGCGTTGCCCGGAGACGCCGTCGTCTTCGACGAGTCCACCAAGCCGTCGCAGCGTCCGCGGCTCGCCATGCACACCTACCCGGCGGGCTTCGCCGCGGTCAGCGACCCCACCCTCCGGACGCCATACGACCGCAACATCGGCTGGTCCGACCGGGTGTACTCGATCCCGAAGGCGGCGGAGCTCGGGCGCTTCGACGGCATCGACCGGGTCTGGCTGGTCGAGAACGACGTGGACGGCAGCCTCCACCGCTACGGGGTCGCCGAGCTCGAGGCTCTGGGCTTCGCGGAGACCGGGCGCAGCATCCCCACCCATCGCTCGACGCTCATCGAGCTGGCCCGCTGACCGTCCGTTCCGGCGGCGCACTGCCCCTCGGCACGTGTCCCCTCTCGGCAGTGGGGGTGGCCGAGAATATGCTCTGACCATGAACATGGCGGTCTCGGAGAGCGGTGTCGGCGACCACAGGGCCGCGGAACGGTTCTCGCGCCGGCTGCGGGCCGCCTCCGTAGAGTCACTCGCGCTGGGCATGGGCGCGCTGGCGTTCGTCGTCGTCGGGCTCGTGGCCTTCGTCGTCTTCGCCGGTCACGACCTCTCGATCGCGGGCACCGGGTCGGTCGGCCAGTTCGCGGCGATCGCCTGCTGCGTCGTGGCCCTCGTCTCCTACGGCAGCGGACGCGTCACGACCTGGGCCATCCCCTGGTTCGGCCGCGCCCAGGAGCACCGCTCACGGCTGGGGGCCGCGGTCAAGGTGTTCGACTCGCTGGCGATCTCGGTCGCGCACGCTGTCGTCGTCCTGTTGCTCTGGACCGTGCTGAGCGACGTGCTCGCACGCAGTTTCCAGGACGCGCAGGTGTTCGCCATCCCGGCAACGCTGCTCGTCGGCACGGCGGCCGCCGCCTCCGCTTACTACGTATTCCTCGCTGCGGCCAACATGAAACCGCTCCTGCTGTCGGCGGTGCTCGCGATCTTCCTGGTCGTGGGGGCGCTGACGAGCATGCTCACGGCCTCCAACCCACACTGGTGGAAGCAGAACCTCAGCGTGCTCGGCATCAGCGACGACTGGTCGGCCGCGACGTTCAACATCACCGTGATCGTGGGAGGCATCGTCGTCACGGCCATCGCCCGGTACGCCACCGACAGCGGCAGCCTCGAGCGGCGACCGACCCGCGGAGAGCTGCAGGTGCGCACCGCGCTCATCATCGTCGGCACGATGCTCGCGTGCGTCGGGCTCTTTCCGGTCGACCGCTTCTTCCTGCTGCACAACACGGCGGCGACCGGGATGGCCGTCGTCTTCTGCGTCCTCGCCATCGGGATCCGCTGGATGATGCCGCACCTGCCGCAAACCTTCTACGTGCTCGGCTGGGTGTTCATCGGCGTGATCGTGCTGGTGGCCCTGTTCTTCGCCGTCGGCTATTACAACCTGACCGCGGTGGAGCTGGTCGCCGCCGTGCTCATCTTCAGCTGGATCATCGTGTTCCTGCGGGTGAGCGTGGCCGCCGGAACCGACCGTGTGAACGGCGAGAAGCATTCGCACGGTCGGCTCGACGACAGCTGACCGTACGTCAATACGGGACGTTTACCACAACGCGATAGTTCGGAATCGTCGGGTACGTGTATTCGACCGTCAGAGTTCCACCGGGACGCCCACCGGTGGTGGTTGTCCCCCGAATTATCTGGGGGACCAGACCGGCGGACGAGGAGTGGTTGCTCCCGTTGGAGGCTGTCTTGCTGCTGGCAGACCAGCTGGTGACGGTCGCCCTGCTATCCAACCACTGAAGCCGGTCTCCGCCGCTGGCAACAACTCGGATGTTGTAAGGGAGGTCTCTGCCCCGTACTTCCATCAACCCGAAGGTCAGAGAGAGCACACGACCCACGACGTTGGTGTACATCGATCCCGTGAAGGTATCTGTGACCTCACCGGCCGGATTCACGCTGCGTACGCCGTTGCGTGGGACACCGTCCCAGGCAACGGAGGTGCCGGCCACCAGGGTCATGACGTATTGCGGATAGAAGAACGCATCGCCGGGGACCTCGGGCGTGACGGCAGGAGCGACGGTGCACGTGTACTCGGCGGGCGCATAGCCGGGAGCGCTTGCCGTGACCGTGCTCGGCGTCTCCGCGGCGGGGTTCGACGCAGTGATGACGAAGGTGAATGATCCTTCCGCCACAGCGACTTTCAGCGGTCCCGTCACTGCGCCGCCGTAGGCGAGAGACAGCTCGGAAGGCAATGAGCGGCCCGCAGCGGGCACGACCGTTCCGACCAGCATGAAGGACGTTCCGCCGTCGATCCGTTGGGACGACGTGACAAAGGTGATCACCCCCAGCTCGGTCGAGGTCGCCGCCGCCGGCGACGCCTGCGTCAGGACGATCGCGGGTGCAGCCCAGGCCGCTGCTCCCACGAGCGTGCGGCGCTGAAGTCCTGCTCTGGCCTGTTCGGGACGCTTCGCGTCGGTCTCGATGTTTCGATCCATGGGGGAGGGTGCCTTTCTTGAAGTTCGGAGATGGGATTGAGGAGCCACAGCGTGGCCCGCGGCTACGCGCAACGAGGCGAGCCAGCAATACTTCAGTATTGTATATTGTAAGTACTTTAGTCCCAAATCCGCGTCGCCAGCCGAACGCGGGGCCAACGTCAGATCTGGAAGCTCCTGATCGTGCCCGACTGCATGGCGTGTCCGTTGCCGTTGATGGTGTTCCAGTCGATTCCGATCGAGTAGCTCTGACCCGATGCGCTGCGCAGGTTGAAGGTGCGTCGCGCGACCTTCCTCGGGTTGTCCAGCAGTTCGATGCGGCTGCTCGGTCTGACGTCTTCGGGCTGCGCTTTCGTGGGGATCCTTCTGTCGATGAGGTGGTTCCGGGCATTCGACTGAGTCGCAGACAAGGGAGACAGTAGCCTCTATACCTCATGGATACGTAGCAAGCACTTAGATATTAGACGATGAGTACCTAAAGTCTCAAATTGACACCCTGGCCTCAATTCCGATCGAGAGGCCCGATCAGCTCCGGACCGTCACCGACGACCGGACCGACCCGGTCGAACACCAGGGCGTCGGCCACGGGCAGCGCGGCGCGCACGGCCTCGTCGACGAGCGCCTGGTCGCCGACCACTGTCGGGTCGATCCACTGGTCCCAGAGCTCGCGTGGCAGCGGCACCGGGTTGCGATCGTGGATGTCCGACAGGGTCTGAACGGCGTCCGACGTGAGGATCGTCGCGGTAAGATGCCAGCGTTCCGGATCATCGCGCGAGAGAGCCGGATCGGCCCACCAGGCGTACAGTCCGGCGAAGCCCAGCAGTTCGCCGTCGGCGGAGTGGATGAAGAAGGGCGTCTTCTTCTTGGTCACCGGATCGGTCTGCCACTCGTAGTAACCGCGCGCCGGGATGATCGCGCGCCGGGAAGCCACCGAGGCCTTGAACATCGGCTTCTCGGCGGCGGTCTCCGCGCGGGCGTTGAACGTCGGCACCCTGGTCTTCAGCTCCTTGGACCACGACGGGACCAGCGACCAGCGCGCGAGCTCGAGCCGACGCACGCTCGGCTCCTCGCCCTTCTTGCTCTCGAGGAACACCGGGATGGGGTCGGTCGGGGCGATGTTCCAGCTCGGCCGCCAGTTGCGGAAGTCTCCGCCCTCGGCCACGAATTCCTGGATCATCTCGTCGGTCTCTTCGTCCAACGCGAAACGTCCGCACATGCCGCCAGCTTAGGCGCGACCACCAACCCCGCGAGGGGTCGCCGATCGGCCGCACCCCCCGAACGCGGGGAGCGCCGACCTGAGAAAACGATGTATTCTCACCTTTGTGAATTGGTGAGGAACAATCACTTTATAGCGGGAGAACACGCGAAGCCCGCTCGGAGCGACCCCACCGGAACATACCAACCCGAAAATGCACCAACCCGAACCCAGGGACGACCCGTGAACCCGACACGATCGCACCGAGCGCCTCACGCACTCGACCCCCTCCGGGGCGCCCGGCGCCTGCCGGACACCGGTCGTCCCTCGCGGAACGGAGTCGGCGGCGGTGATTCCGTTCGAGACCACGGTTTCCCCCAAGCCGCCGTCGGCTCTTCCACACACCGGACGGAGGCCACACGATGACGGTCCTCCGCCCGCGCCTGGCGACACTCGCCCACGACGGCCACAGCCATGTCCGCCCGCTCAGCTCCGAGCGCAGCTGGGCGCGGCACTACCGCTTCCGCCTCATCGCGACCGACACGCTCATCATCCTGGTGAGCACCATCGGCGCGATCTTCGTGCGCTTCGGCTTCGAGGACACCCCGACCACCGCCGGCGACGGCCTCCGCATCGACTACCTCACGGTCTCGCTGCTGATCGCCGTGACCTGGATGTTCGCCCTCGCGGCCTACCACACCCGCGACCCCCGGGTCGTCGGCATCGGCGTCGTCGAGTACCGGAGGGTGGTGGCCGCGACGGCCATCACCTTCGGCCTCCTCGCCATCTTCTTCCTCGTCGGCAAGGTCGACATCGCCCGCGGATACTTCGTGCTCGCCCTCCCGCTCGGAATGGGCGGCGTGCTGTTCTCGCGTTGGCTCTGGCGGCACTGGCTGATCAGGCAGCGCTCCTTCGACCACTATCTCTCGCGGGCACTCGTCGTCGGACGGTACGACGACGTCGACACCGTCGTGCGCCAGATCCACCAGAAGTCGGGAGCGGCCTACAACGTCGTGGGTGCCGCGCTCGACACGGGGAAGCGGAAAGGCGCCAAGAAGGATGCGGAGCTGAGCCGCCGCATCGCCTCCCCCGAGCGGGAGGTGCCTGTCGTCTCGGACCTGTCGGGGGTCGCGGAGGCGGCCGCCCGGCTCGGCGCCGACACTGTGATCGTCGCCGGCCGGGCGCTCAGCGGGGGCGATTTCGTCCGTCGGCTGGCATGGAAGCTCGAGGGCACGGCGACCGAGCTCGTGCTCGCCGCCCCGCTCACCGACATCGCCGGCCCGCGCATCCACTTCCGCCCGGTCGAAGGGCTCCCGCTCATCCACGTGGAGATCCCGCAGTTCGAGGGCGGCAAGCACGTGCTCAAGCGCGCGTTCGACTTCTTCGCGTCCGGCTTGGCGCTGCTCCTGCTCGCACCGGTCTTCCTGGCCGTGGCCATCGCCATCAAGCTCGACGACGGCGGCCCGATCATCTTCTCGCAGGAGCGCGTCGGCCGCGGCGGCGAGCGGTTCCGGATGCTGAAGTTCCGATCCATGTGCCAGGACGCGGAGGCGAAGCTCGCCGAACTCCAGGACAAGAACCAGGGCATGGGCCTCCTCTTCAAGATGCACGACGACCCGCGGGTGACCCGCGCCGGCCGCGTGCTGCGCAAGTACTCGCTCGACGAGCTCCCGCAGATCGTCAACGTCTTCCTCGGCGAGATGAGTCTCGTCGGCCCCCGACCGCCCCTCCCCGCGGAGGTCGACGGCTACGAGAACCACGTGCACAGACGCCTCTACATCAAACCGGGGCTCACCGGGATGTGGCAGGTCAACGGACGATCGGACCTCTCCTGGCAGGAGAGCGTCCGCCTGGACCTCTACTACGTGGAGAACTGGTCGCTCACCGGCGACCTCGTCATCATGTGGCGCACCGTCAAGGTGCTGACACATCCCGTGGGGGCGTACTAGTGCGCCCCCGGTACCCGCACCGCAATCCCGAGCACCTTCCCGACCGAACAGACACCGAGGTTGTCATGAGTACAGAAGAAGGCCCACGCGCTCGCTCGCTGGCCAGTTCTCGACCAATAGCCTGGCTGACCGCCGTCCTCACGGCCGTCGGCCTCGTCTTCGGAGGCCTGGCCATCGCCCAGCCCGCCGCAGCCGACAGCGCGCCCCCCGATCCGACGAATCCCTCGACACCGGTCACCGTCACCGACGACGTGCTGCCGACGCCGCAGGTCAACGGAGTCGTGTGGGCGCAGGTGGTCGTCGGCAACACCGTCTACGTCGCGGGCAAGTTCACGTCCGCGAGGCCCGCAGGCTCGCCCGTGGGTACCAACGAGACCCCGCGCAACAACCTCCTCGCCTACGACATCACGACGGGCACCCTGCTTCCCTTCGCCCCGAACCTGAACGCCCAGGCGCTCGGGATCACGGCGTCGCCGGACGGATCCCGTATCTACGTCGTCGGCGACTTCACCTCGATCGACGGCAAGGGCTGGTGGCGCATCGCGGCGTTCTCGACCGCGACGAACACCATCATCCCGACGTTCAAGCCGATCATGGAGTCCGAGACCAGGGCGGTCGCGGCCTCCAACACCACGGTCTACACCGGCGGTGACGCGTCGACGATCAACGGGGTCGCACGCGCCTACGTCGGCGCGATCAGCGCGGCAGACGGCTCGACCCTCAACTGGCAGGCGAACGCGGACGGCCCCGTCGACGCGCTCGCGCTCACCAAGGACGGCGCGAAGCTGATCGTCGGAGGACGCTTCCAGAACCTCGCGGGCGTGGCCAACTACGGCCTCGGCGCTGTCGACGCGACCACCGCGGCCATCCTGCCGTTCGCGGCCAACCAGACGGTCCGTGACGCCGGCACGCAAGCCGGTATCACGGCCCTGCAGACGACCGGCGACCGGGTCTACGGCTCCGGCTACGTCTTCGGCGCAGGCGGCAACCTCGAGGGCAGCTTCTCGGCCGACCCGAACACCGGGGCGATCAATTGGATCGAAGATTGCCATGGCGACACGTACTCGATCTTCCCGCAGGCCGACAACGCCCTGTACGTCGCGGGCCACCCGCACTACTGCGGCAACATCGGCGGCTTCCCGCAGACCAGTCCGACGTGGACTTTCCACCACTCGCTCGCCTTCAGCAAGGCGGCGACCGGTACGATCACGAACGACCCCTACGGCTACTTCAACTGGGCCGGCAACCCCTCCCCGTCGCTGCTCGACTGGTTCCCGAACTGGACGGTCGGCACCTTCACCGGTCAGAGCCAGGCGACCTGGAGCGTCTCCGGCAACGACAAGTACGTCGTCTACGGCGGCGAGTTCCCGTCGGTGAACGGCGTCGCGACCCAGGGCCTCGCCCGGTTCGCGCTGTCGTCCGCCGCTCCGAACAAGGTCGGCCCGCAGGGCATCCCGCTGGTCCCGACCGCGGCGTCGTTCAACGCCGGCCAGGTGCGCGTCAGCTTCGCGGCCACCTACGACAACGACAACGGCTACCTGACGTACAAGGTCTACCGCGACGCGGGCACCACGCCTGTGTACCAGACCACCGTTCGCTCGAACTTCTATACGCGTCCGATGATCGGGTTCGTGGACTCCGGGCTGACACCGGGAAGCCATCCGATCTATCACGTCAAGGTCTTCGATCCGTTCGGCAATACGACATCACGTGACACGAACGCCGTGACCGTGGCCGCCACCAACAGCGGCGGTGCGTACTCCGACTCGGTGACCCAGGCGGGCGCCTCGTCCTACTGGCCGCTCGACGAGGCCAGCGGATCGACGGTCGCCTTCGACCACATCGGATTCACCGACCTGCAGGAGACGGCTCCGACGCAGGGCGCGGCCGGCCCGATCAGCGGGATCAACGCCACGACGTTCAACGGGTCGACGAGCCTCGCAGTGACCCCGACGGCGATCCAGGGTCCCGACACGTTCACGGTCTCCGCGTGGTTCCGCACCACGTCGACCTCCGGGGGCAAGATCATCGGCTTCGGCAACGCCAACACCGGGCTCTCCGGAAGCTACGACCGGCACGTCTATATGGACAACTCCGGGCGCATCTTCTTCGGCGTCTACCCGGGATCGGTGCAGACGCTGAGCACGGGCGCCGGCAACAACGACGGCCAGTGGCACCAGGTGGTCGCCTCGCTCGGCGCCAACGGCATGCGACTGTACCTCGACGGCAAGCCGGCCGGCGCACGCAGCGACGTCACCAGCGGCCAGAGCTACCAGGGTTACTGGCGCATCGGCGGAGACAACATCGGCAGCTGGACCAACCAGCCGACGAGCAACTACTTCTCCGGCGACATCGACCAGGTGGCGCTCTACCCGACGGTGCTCGACCGCTCGACGGTGACCAACCAGTTCGTCGCCTCCGGCCGGCCGTCGCCGCTGAAAGCCGCACCGACCGACGCCTACGGGCATGCGGTCTACAACGAGTCGCCGGACATCTACTGGCGCCTCGAGGAGACCTCCGGCTCGACCGTGAACGGCTCGGACCCGTACGCGACCAACGGCACGGCCTCCGGCACCAGCACGACCAAGAACCAGCAGGGCGTGCTGCCTGGGACGACCGACAGGGCGTGGCTGTTCAACACGAACAACTCCGGCTCCACCGGCGGAATCGTCGTGAGCAATACGCCGGCCACGAACCCGAGCGTCTACTCCGAGGAGATCTGGTTCAAGACCAGCACCACCAAGGGCGGCAAGCTCATCGGGTTCGGCGACGCCAAGACGGGTCTGTCGAGCAACTACGACCGGCACATCTACATGCAGGACGACGGGCGCATTGTCTTCGGCACCTAGACGGGCCAGACGAACACGATCACCTCCCCGAACCCGCTGAACAACAACCAGTGGCACCAGGTGGTCGCGACCCAGGGTCCGGACGGCATGAAGCTGTACGTCGACGGCCAGCTGGTGGGCACGAACCCGCAGACGCAGGCGCAGTCGTACAGCGGCTACTGGCGGATCGGCGGCGACAACACCTGGGGCTCCAGCGGACCTTACTTCAAGGGGACGCTGGACGAGGCCGCGGTCTACCCGTCGGTGCTCTCGGCCCAGGACGTGACCAACCACTACAGCCTGGCGACGAGCGGAACACTGCCCAACCAGACCCCGGTGGCCTCGTTCACGCAGAACACGTCGCAGCTGACCGTGAACGTCGACGGCTCGGCGTCGTCCGACCCGGACGGCACCATCGCCTCCTACGCCTGGGACTTCGGAGACGGATCCCTGGCGACAGGGCCGACGGCGAGCCACAGCTACCTGCAGGGCGGCAGCTACAACGTGACCCTCACGGTGACCGACAACCAGGGTGCGACCAACACGGCCAGCCAGGGCGTGAGCGTCGTGGCACCGCCGCCGAACCAGCCGCCGGTGGCCGCGTTCACCTCGGCCGCGACCTTCCTCGGGGCATCGTTCGACGGCACCACGTCCTCCGACCCCGACGGGACCGTCGTCTCGTGGGCCTGGGACTTCGGGGACGGCGCGACCGGCACCGGCTCGACGACCAGCCACACCTACGCTGCAGCCGGCACCTACCCGGTGAAGCTGACGGTGACGGACGACAAGGGAGCGCAGACGAGCGTGACGAACAGCGTCACGGTCGTGGCGAACCAGCCCCCGGTGGCCGCGTTCACCCCCTCGGTGACCAACCTGGCCGCGTCGTTCGACGGCTCGGCGTCGTCCGACCCGGACGGCACCATCGCCTCCTACGCCTGGGACTTCGGTGACGGAGCCACCGGCACGGGAGCGACGGCGACGCACACATACGCCTCCGCCAGCACCTTCACGGTGACCCTCACCGTGACGGACGGCCAGGGCGCCACCAACCAGGTGCAGCAGCAGGTCACGACGACCGCGCCGCCGAACCAGCCCCCGGTCGCGTCGTTCACCGCCTCGACGGCGGGCCTCGCGGTCGCGGTCAACGGCAGCGCCTCGAGCGACCCGGACGGCACCGTCGCCTCCTACGCCTGGAACTTCGGCGACAGCGGCACGGCGACCGGAGCGACGGCGAACCACACCTACGCGACGTCCGGCACCTACACGGTCAGCCTGACCGTGACGGACAACCAGGGTGCGACGACGACGACGACCAAGTCGGTCACCGTCACCAGCGCCCTCGCGCAGGACGCGTTCGAACGGAGCACGGTCAACGGCTGGGGCACCGCCGACGTCGGCGGGGCATGGACGCTCTCGGGCGGCGCGACCAGCTTCAACACGACCAACGGCGTCGGCCAGCAGGTCGCCCCGGCGGGCACGACGAAGACGGCGACCCTGCCGTCCGTGACCTCCACCCGCACCGACCTGACGGTCACGATCTCCGCCGACTCGGCGGCGACCGGCGGCGGCATCTACTACTCCGGCATCGGTCGGCTGGTCGGCAGCGCCGACTACGAGAGCCGGGTCTGGGTGAAGGCCGGAGGCGCGGTGCAGCTGCAACTGCTCCAGGGCTCGACGACCCTGGCGGCGGCGAACGTGGCGGGCCTCACGCTCGCGGGCGCCACCGACCAGCTGAAGATGCGGGTACAGGTGTTCGGCACCTCGCCGACGACGATCCGGGCCAAGGTCTGGCTCGCCTCCGGCACCGAGCCGACGGCGTGGACGCTGAGCACAACCGACGCGACAGCGGCCCTCCAGGTCGCCGGCACGGTCGGCCTTCGCACCTATCTGTCCGGCACGGCGACCACCACCCCGGTGGTCACCCGCTGGGACAACTTCGCGGTGGTCCCGGTACCGTGACCCGGTCGCCTCGCGCGGCCATCCTCGTGGCGCACCCCGGTTCGGAGCTGTACGGCTCCGACCGGGTGCTCCTCGAGTCGGTCAGCGGACTGGTCTCCGACGGCTGGGACGTGCTCGCCACCGTCCCGGCCGACGGCCCGCTGGTCGCCGAGCTGCGACGGCGGGGGGCGCGGGTGGAGCTCTGCCCGGCCCCCGTCGTCCGCAAGAGCGTCCTGAGCCCGCGGGGGTTCGTGCGGTTCGCCTCGACGGCCGTCCGCGGGCTGCGGGCGGGCGGCGCCATGCTCCGCAGGGAACGGCCGGCAGCGGTGTACGTCAACACCGTCACGATCCCGCTCTGGATCGGACTCGCCCGGCTGGCGGGCGTCCCTGTCATCGTGCACGTGCACGAGGGCGAGGGGGCCGCCTCCCCTCTGGTGAAACGCGTGCTCTCGGCGCCGCTGCTGCTCGCCCAGACGGTGATCGCCAACAGCGCGTTCAGCGTCGACGTGCTGCGCAGCGCGTTCCCCACGCTCGCCCGGCGCGCGACGATCGTCTACAACGCGGTGCCGGGGCCCGAGCAGCGGAGGCCGGCGCGCGCGACGATCGTCGGCGACCTGCGGGTCACCTACGTCGGGCGGCTCTCGCCGCGCAAGGGGGTCGACGTCGCCATCGATGCGATCGCCGAGCTCGAGCGGCGCGGGGTGCCCGCCCGGCTCGATCTGGTGGGCGCGGTGTTCCCCGGCTACGAGTGGTACGAGCGCGACCTCCATCGCAAGGTCGACGAGAAACAGCTGCAGTCCAGGGTCGCGTTCCGCGGCTTCCAGCCATCGGTGTGGGAGTACCTGGGCGACGGCGATGTGCTCCTCGTCCCCTCGATCGCCGACGAGCCGTTCGGCAACACCGCGGTCGAGGGCATCCTCAGCGGCCGACCCGTGATCGCCAGCGCGACGAGTGGGCTGCTGGAGGCCACCGACGGGTACCGCACGGCGGTCACCGTGCAACCGGGTGACGCTGCCTCCCTCGCCGACGCGCTGCAGAGCACGGTGGAGCACTGGGCGGACTCCGCGGCCCTCCTGGACGACGACGCGCGCGCGGCCGAGCAGCGGCACAGCCCGGAGTCGTACCGGCTGCGCATCGCGGAGCTGGTACGCACCGCGACGCGGCACGACGCGACTACACTGGCCGCACGCAGCCGCTGACCGGGAGGGGGCAGCCGTGGTCGATCCCGTCGGCGTCGCCGCCGTCGCCTCCGGCCCGATCTCGGGTCCCGGTCTCGACAAGACCCTGCTCATCTGCGTCGCCGCCGCTGTCGCGATCGCGGGGTTCCTGGTCCTGCGCCGATCGGCGAAGCTCGCGGTCGCCACCTGGATCGTGGTGCTCTGCTTCGTGCCGATCTGGCTGGGATTCAACATCGGCTTCAACGGCAACTACTACCTGCCGCCGGCGACAGCGGCCGCGTTCCTCGTCGTCGCTGCGCTGCTGCCGACGCCACGGTTCCGGCTGAGCTGGCTCGACGGCCTGATGACCCTGGCGGTCGTCTGCGCGATCTGCTCGCTCTTCACCGGCAACGCAGGGATCGCGCTCGGGGCCGCCATCCTCGTGATCACCTACTTCGTCGCAGGCTACCTGATGGGGAGGATCGCGCCGCTGCGCGTCGACCCGCTCTGGATCCACGGCGCGATCGCGGTCTGCTTCACGGCGGTGGCGGCGCTCGCCATCATCGAGGGCGTCACCCACTGGAACCCGTTCGTCCTCATCCGATCGGGCAACTCCCTGTACGCGATCTGGGGGACGATCCAGGAGCGCGGCGGCGTCCCACGCGCGGAGGGCGCCTTCGGCCACTCGATCGCGCTCGGCGCGAGCCTCGCGATGGCGGTCCCGATCACCCTCGCCTCCCCGTTCCGGCTATGGCTGCGCATCGGGATGGTGGCCACGATGCTCGTCGCGACCGTGTTCACGTTCAGCAGGATCGGGATGGTGTGCGCTCTGCTGGGCGTCATGCTGTCCGTTCTCTTCATGCGGGACGCCATCTCGCGCCGGGCGCGGATCACGCTCATCGCGGTCGTCGCGATCGCGGCCGCGATCCTGTTCCCTCTGGTGACGGCGGTCTTCGACGACGCGGGCACGGAGGCAACCGACAGCGCCGGCTACCGGGGCAACCTGATCTCGCTGTTCGGCACGATGAACCCGATCGGTGTCGCGAGCTCGGCCAACAAGGACTCCTCCGGCACGCTCTACTTCGGCAACTTCCGCTCGATCGACAGCCAGTTGATCCTCACCGGGCTGACGAACGGCCTCATCGTGCTGGCCGCCATCGTCGTCGCGCTCGCGTTCGGGATCGTCTTGGTGCTGCGCGGCAAGGCGACCGCCGCCACCATCGCCCTCGTGGCGCAGATCCCGGCCTTCGCGACCGTCGCGCTCATCACCCAGTACTCGATCTTCGTCTGGTTCGTCGCCGGCCTCGCCGCCACGACCCAGCTCGCGCCGGACGTGTTCCGCCGGGGAGTGCTGGACCGATCGCGCGCGGTGGACGAGCCAGTGGCGGCGCCCGCACCGTCGGGCACGCCCTGAGCGCAGCACCTCCGGCCTGCGAGCTCGACGTGCGGCGGTCGCCTGCAGGTCGCTAGCTACGAACCCCCTGCAGCAGACACGGCATCGCACTCGGGTCTGCTGCAGCGGTTCCGGACTCCGACGGGTATGGCTTGGGCACAGCAACATCCTTCCAGGCCACCTCCCGGGCAAGCCAGATCAGATGTCACCTAAACGTGCAGCAGACCCATCTGCTCTCCGGACATGCCGGGGCGACTCAATACCCGAAGCACTGGGTGTCGGTGCCGCCCCGTTCGCTGGAGGTCGCGATCTTCGTGATCCCGCCGGCATTGTTCCGGGTGATCATCCGGTTGGCTTCGGTGGCCCAGTCATCGGTGTAGGAGGTGTCGATCACCTGGTTCACCTGCCCGGTACCCGGGTTGTACCCGTACCCGGTGTCCAACGTGTTCCCCGAGTCCGTCATAGCTGTCGTTCACGCGTTCAGCGGGCAACCCACCGATCGCCGGCAGAACCGTCTGCGACCGGTGCCCAGACTCCGTGAACGACCGCAACACCTTGTAATTCGTCCCACCGAACGCCATCTAGCTAACGGGCAGCAAATCGACCAAGTCCAATTAACTGCAGTATGTCCGACAGTGCGCGTATTCCGGTCAGGCACGTTGGAGCGGTTTGGGCATCATGAACGACCAAGTCAACGCTTCTGAAGCGAAGTCTTACCGGGTCGTGTAGAACGTCGTATGCCTCGGCCGGGTCAACCGACCACAGTCCTTCAACGGTCAGTCCAAACTCGTCCGGCACAGCCTTCGCAACAGTCGAAATCGCGGTTTGAAAGAGGCGCTCCGCAGTGATGCCCAAAGGAGCCCACGCTTCGCCGGGCAGGTTCCGTACCCTCCCATCCGCGATTCCGCGCATCAAGTCAGCAATCCAGATCAGGTGAAAGCCAGCGTCCCAATCTGACTCAGTGATACTTGACACGAAGGATGCTGAATCGAATAACTGACCGATCGTGAATTGATGCGGCCGTTTCGCAGCTACGAAACGTTCATCAAGCGATATCGCCCAGAAATAATCCTCGCTCGCGTGTAATACAGCATCAGTGGCGTATGTGCATTGCAGACTCTCGAGCGCGCGTACAAGGTTGAGGCGCTTAAAGTATGTCATGGCGCCCCAACGTTACCGCCACCGAGTCCCCCACTCCCACGCAAGCGGCTTGGGGGACTGTCTGAATAACGGTGTGTGGGCTCGGCTTGATCCGGAAGGAGATGGCCGTGTCGGACACGACCGAGATTGAGATGGCTGCGATGGTCGATCCCGTGACGGGAGAGATTATCGATCAGCAGGACCTCGCGCAGCGGTTGCTCGCGCAGGCCAAACAGCAAGGTGTGAGCTTGGTGGGCCCGGGAGGGCTGCTGTCCGGGCTGACGAAACAGGTGCTGGAGGCTGCGCTTGAAGCAGAGCTGACGGAACACTTGGGCCACGAACATGGTGAAACCCCGCTCGGCTTGAATATGCGCAACGGGACCCGGGTGAAGACGGTGTTGACCGAGATCGGCCCGGTTGAGATCGAGGTGCCGCGTGACCGGGACGGGTCGTTCGAGCCGGTGATCGTGCCCAAACGCAAACGCCGGCTGGATGGCATCGACCAGATCGTGCTGTCCCTGTCGGCGCGAGGGCTAACCACGGGCGAGATCGCGGCGCACTTCGACGAGGTCTATGGGGCAAAGGTGTCCAAGGACACGATCTCGAAGATTACCGAGAAGGTCGCCGCGGAGCTGGCTGAGTGGGCGTCCCGGCCCCTGGATCCGCTTTACCCGGTGATCTTCGTCGACGCGATCGTGGTCAAGGTCCGGGATGGGCAGGTGCGCAACACCCCGTTCTATGTGGTGATGGGCGTCACTACCGCCGGGGAACGGGAGATCCTGGGAATCTGGGCCGGTGACGGCGCAGAAGGTGCCCGGTTCTGGTTGCAGGTGTTCAGCGAGTTGAAGAACCGGGGTGTGGAGGATGTCCTGATCGCCGTCTGCGACGGGTTGAAAGGGCTGCCCGAGGCGATCACGACGACCTGGGAGCACACGATCGTGCAGCAGTGCGTGGTGCACCTGATCCGCAACTCGTTCCGGTATGCCGGCCGGCAGCACCGCGACGCGATCGTGAAGTCGCTGCGGCCGGTCTATACCGCCCCGTCGGAGCAGGCTGCGAAGGACCGGTTCGCTGAGTTCGCCGCCGAGTGGGGCGGCCGGTATCCGGCGATCGTGAAGCTCTGGGTGTCCGCGTGGGCCGAGTTCGTGCCCTTCCTCGAGTACGACGTCGAGATCCGCCGGGTGATCTGCACCACCAACGCGATCGAGTCGATCAACGCCCGGTATCGGCGGGCAGTCCGCGCGCGTGGCCACTTTCCCAACGAGGCCGCGGCGCTCAAATGCCTCTACCTGGTCACCCGGTCACTTGACCCCACCGGTGGTGGCAGGGCACGCTGGGTGATCAGGTGGAAGCCCGCCCTCAATGCGTTCGCGATCACATTCGCGGACCGGTTCGAGAGAACCGTTCATTGAAAACCGCCGAGCCCCACACACCGTTTAACGGACAGACCCCGGCTTGGCAGAATCCAGTACCCGGGTGTTCTCATAGAGCTTGGCAATATTTTGTTCGGCGGCGCGAATCTCATCGTTCAGATGCTTTATCCGCCCGTTGATTATCGACTCGCGCCGGGCCAGGTTGTCTCCCGCAGCCTTAGAGGTTCCGCGGATAGGTCATGGTCGTCGGGTGGGGCGGGTGTCCCATCGGTAGTGGGTCCAGGCTTCGCGTAGTAGTCGGCGGGTGGTGATGATCGCGTTGGCGAGGGCGATGAAGGCGTCGATGACGCGGGTGCGGCGTTCGGTGCAGATGTGGAGTTTGCGGAAGCCGCGGTTGTGCCATGAGTTCGTGCGTTCCACGACCCATCGTTTACCGGCTTGGAGGGGTTCGCCTTTGGTGCTGATGATGTGGTCGCAGCCGAGGGTGTCCAGCAGGTCTCTGGTCTTGCGGGAGTCGTAGCCGGCGTCCAGGTGCACGGTGATGCGTTCGGGGAGGTCGAACCCGAACCGGTCGAGCTTGTCTAGTGTCAGGCCTAGCAGGAGCGAGTCGTTCCGGTTTGCGCCCGCGCTCACGCAGCCGATCGGGATGCCGCCGCCGTCGACCATGAGGGAGCGTTTCGTGCCCTGCTTCCCGCGGTCTACTGGGGAGGGGCCTGCGGCTTGCCCTCCGCAGGGCGCTTTCACGATGCACCCATCGATGACGATGTTCTCCAGGTCGAGGCCGATCATCTTCTCGTACGCATTCAGGCACAGTTGTTCAAGCTGTGTGAAGGCTCCCGCCATGATCCACTCGTCCCTGCGGGCGCGGATCGTGGTGGCCGAGCAGCTGCTGTCGGCGATCTTCTCGTAGGCGGCGCCGAGCACGAGGACCTGAACGAGCTTGTCGAACACGACCCGATCCGGGATCCGGGGGCGGTGACAGCCCAGCGGGTGCTCGTCGATCACAAGAGGGATCAGAGCGGCGAACTGGGCCCAGATGGGTTCGATGATGGAAGATGGAACAGCAGGCACGACGCTCCTGGGCAACAACGGAATCTTGGTCGAAACCGTGTTTAACAGGGCTCGTGCCTGCCCCGCCCCCACGACACACCATCACCTATCCGCGGAACCTCTTCAACACCAAAACGCACATTCGTCACGAATCTCACGATTCGCCGCACCACAGCGCACATTCAGCACGAATGCGGCGCCGCTCGGCGCCGCTCAGACCGCCGGAGCAGCATCAGCGGTCGGCGAACCGGTCGGTCGCCTCGATGAGCGCGTCGAGGATGCCGGGCTCGTCATAGGCGTGACCCGCGTCCGCGATAATCTGCAGTTCGGCCTGCGGCCACACCCTGTGCAGGTCCCACGCGGTCATCGCCGGCGTGCAGGCGTCGTAGCGGCCCTGCACGATGACGCCGGGGATGTCCGCCAGCCGGTGCGCGTCGCGGATCAGCTGGTCCTCCTCGAACCAGCCTCCGTTTCTGAAGTAATGGTTCTCGATGCGCGCGAAGGCGACCGCGTACTTCTCCTCGGTGTAGCTCTCGACGACCTCCGGGCGCGGCAGCAGCGTGATAGTGGAGGACTCCCAGCGCGACCAGGCCACCGCGGCCGGGCCGTGCACGGCCGGGTCCTCGTCGGCGAGCAGTCGACTGTACGCACGGATCAAATGCCCGCGTTCGTCCTCGGGAACCGGTTCGAGGAACCCCTCCCACAGGTCGGGGAACAGGGCGGCGGCACCGCCCTCGTAGAACCAGTCGAGCTCCGCAGGGCGCAGCGTGAAGATGCCCCGGACGACGAGCTCGGAGACCCGCTCGGGGTGCGTCTCGGCGTACGCGAGCGCGAGGGCGCTCCCCCACGACCCGCCGAACACTTGCCAGCGCTCGACGTCGAGGTGCTCGCGGAGCCTCTCCATGTCGGCGACGAGGTCCCAGGTGGTGTTCGCAGAGAGGTCGGCGCCGGGGTCGCTCGCGTGCGGCAGGCTGCGCCCGCAGTTGCGCTGGTCGAACAGGACGATACGGTACCGCTCGGGGTCGAAGAGCCGGCGATGGGAGGGCGTGGTGCCACCTCCGGGGCCGCCGTGCAGGAACACGACGGGCTTGCCCTCGGGGTTTCCGCTGGTCTCCCAGTACACCTGCTGGCCGTCGCCGACGTCCAGCATCCCGCTGTCGTACGGCTCGATCTCGGGGTAGAGGCTGCGCATGGTGCGACTGTAGCGGTGCGGTGACCGACACCCCCCGCGCCGCGCCCCGTCGGTAACGGAGGAGATGCGGCCGCCGCCCGGGATTCGCCGGTAACGGAGGAGTTGCCGCCGCCGCGACCCCGGATTAGCCGGTAACGGAGGAGATGCGAGCCGGATCGCCCCCGATCGCCTCCGTTCGCGACGCCTTGCCGCCCGCGGCCCAGCGCGATCCCCGGAGTGGCAGGCAACGGAGGAGATCGGCCGTGATCCCGCGTCGACCTCCTCCGTTACCTGCGAACCCCGGGTCGGCGCGGCCGCATCTCCTCCGTTGCCGACGGCGGCGCTAGGCTCGCAGCATGACCACCCCCGTGACCGTCGCCGTCACCGGCGCCGGTGGACAGATCGGCTACGCCCTCCTCTTCCGCATCACGTCCGGCCAGCTGTTCGGGCCGGAGGTGCCGGTGCGACTCCGGCTGCTGGAGATCCCGGCCGGTCGTGCCGCCGCCGAGGGGACCGCCCTCGAGCTGCAGGACGGCGCGTTCCCGCTGCTGCACTCGGTGGACGTCACGGAGGATGCCCGCACGGCCTTCGACGGCGTGAGCGCCGCGCTGCTCGTCGGCGCCCGTCCGCGCACCGCCGGGATGGAGCGCGCCGACCTCCTGGAGGCGAACGGCGGCATCTTCGGGCCGCAGGGCGCCGCGCTGAACGATGTGGCAGCGGACGACGTCCGCGTGCTCGTCGTCGGCAACCCCGCCAACACCAATGCGCTGATCGCCAGCGCGCATGCCCCCGACATCCCGGCCGAGCGGTTCACCGCGATGACGCGGCTCGACCACAACCGCGCTGTCGCCCAGCTCGCGACGAAGCTCGGCGTGCCGGTTTCTGCGATCGACGGCGTCATCGTGTGGGGCAACCACTCGGCGAGCCAATACCCCGACCTCAGCCACGCCACCGTCGACGGCCGCCCCGCGACCGAACTGGTAGAGGAGGACTGGCTCGCCGACGAGTACATCCCGCGCGTGGCGAACCGCGGCGCCGAGATCATCGCGGTGCGCGGCTCGTCGTCGGCGGCATCCGCGGCGAGCGCTGCCATCGATCATCTGCACGACTGGGTGCACGGCACCGGCGAGCACTGGACCTCCGCCGCCGTGGTCTCGGACGGCTCCTACGGCGTTCCGGACGGTCTCATCTCGTCGTTCCCCGTGCGCGCCCTCCACGCCCGATGGGAGATCGTTCAGGATTTCGAGATCGACGCCTTCTCGCGCGGGCGCATCGACGAGTCCGTCGCCGAGCTGGTCGCCGAGCGCGAGGCCGTTCGCGCCCTCGGCCTCCTGTAGCGCCCCGCGCCCGCGCCTCGACATTCGTGACGAATCGCGACTCTCGTGCCACGAATCGCGGGATTCGTCACGAATCGCGACTTTCGTGGCACGAATCGCGGGATTCGTCACGAATGTCGGGGCAGCCCGCGCGACGCGGTCAGCGGTGCGTGCTCGGGGACTTCTCGGGGGTGGGGAGGGCGCCCGCGGCGCGCCGCTCAGCGTAGTAGGCGCGCGCCTCGGCCTGGCGCTCGGCCTCAGCGCCGCTCGCGATCTTCGCGCGCACGAGGTCGGGGCCGTAGCCGAACGCGTCGACGAGGTCGACGGCGTGCGGACGCAGGCGGGTCAGCAGCCGATCGATGTACGCCGTGACGGCCTGCGCGCGCTGAGGCGACAGCCGGCCGTGGATGAGGTACCAGGCCAGGTGCTTCTCGATCAGCCCGAAGCCGAACAGGTCACGCAACCAGGTCAGCACCTGGCGTGTGTCGGCGTCGGGAGCCTGCTCCAGCGCCTCGGTGAACGCCTCCCACTGCAGCAGCTCGCCGTGCGCCCGTGCCGCCTCGATCAACTCGTTCTGCTGCGAGTTGAACAGGTCGGCCGCCGCCTTCTTGCCGAGCTTGGAGGCCGGACGGAGGCGTCCGCCGATCTCCGCGATCATGGTCGCGACCCGGTCGGTGAGCAGCTCGCGCTGGGTCGCCGACTCCTGCAGCCAATTGACCGAACGCGCGGTCGAGCCGAAGTCGCGCACGGTCTGGCCGACGCTGCGCAGTCCGGTGCCGTGGTAGGCCTTGCCCGCCGCCTGCACCACGACGTACCGGGCGAACGCGCCGGCGTCGGCCTTGGCGAACTTGCGGCTGAAGTCGGTCAGCAGGCGCTTGGCGACCAGCTGCAGGAGGACGTTGTTGTCGCCCTCGAAGGTCACCCAGATGTCGAGGTCCTGACGCAGGGAGGTGATGCGGTTCTCGGTGAGGAAGCCGGAGCCTCCGCAGGCCTCGCGTGCCTCCTGCAGCGTCTCGAGCGCGTGCCAGGTGCTCAGCGGCTTGAGGGCGGCCGCGATGGTCTCCAGGTCCTGCCGGTCGGCGTCGCTGTCGGCCCTGCCGCTGAACACGTCGTCGAACTTGCGCAGGAACACCTCGTGCGCGAAGACCGGCCGCGTAAGTCGTGGCCAGCAGCGGGAGGAGGCGGCGCTGGTGGCGCTGATAGTCGAGGACGACCTCCTCGTCGGTGTCGCTGCCCGCGGTGAACTGACGGCGCTGGTCGGCGTAGGTGATCGCGATCTTCAGCCCGATCTTCGACGCGATGGTCGCGGACCCGTCGAGCGAGACCCGGCCCTGCACGAGGGTGCCGAGCATGGTGAAGAAGCGGCGCCCTGGGCTCGCGATCGGCGACGTGTACGTGCCGTCCTCCGCGACATCGCCGTAGCGGTTGAGGAGGTCGGTGCGCGGGATGCGAACACCCGAGAAGTGCAGCCTCCCGTTGTCGATGCCGTTGAGGCCGCCCTTCTGGCCGTCGTCCTCGCCGCCGATGCCCGGGAGGAAGTCGCCGTTCGCATCGCGGATCGTGACGTAGAACGCGTGCACGCCGTGGTTCACACCCCGCGTGACGAGTTGCGCGAACACGACAGCGGCGGTCGCGTCGACGGCGGCGTTGCCGAGGTAGTCCTTCCACGCGCCCCGGAAGGGGGTGTCGATGACGAACTCCTGCGTCGCGGGGTCGTAGATCGCGGTGGTCGCGATCGCGGCGACGTCGGAACCGTGTCCGGTCTCGGTCATGGCGAAGGCGCCAGGCACATCCAGCGACATGATCGCCGGCAGGTAGGCCTCGTGGTGGTGCTCGGTGCCGAGGTGCAACACCGCCGCGCCGAAGAGCCCCCACTGCACGCCCGACTTGATCTGGAGGGACGGGTCGGCCGCGACGAGCTCTTCGAACGCCGCGATGTTGCCGCCGTGATCGTCGCTGCCGCCGACCGACGTTGGGAACGCCCGGTGCACCTGCCCGTTCTCGACCAGCAGCTTGAGCTGCTCGAAGACGCGCGTCCGGTGGTCGGCGACGGACAGCCCCTCCACCTTCTGCATCTCAGGACGCGACGACAGAGCACGCGACGCGAGACGGGCCTCCGCCCACTGGCCCAGCAGCTGGCGGCCCAGCGCCTCCACGTCGACGTGCGGTGCGGCACCGGCCGGTGCAGTGGCCGCTGCGGCGGCGGCCGCTTCGGCGGCGGCGGAGTCCGCGACGGAGGTGCTGTTCTGCTTGTGGGGGGCGCGCTCGGCAGTGTCAACCATGAGTTTCCTCTTCGATCTCTCTACGGTGGTCGCCACGCTACGACTGGAGGCTCTCGAGCGGAAACCGTCGGTGCCGCCGCTACAAAAATGGCCCGCGGGGTCCGCGGGCCGTTTGTGGGAAGCTCCAAATCGGCACCCGCCTCCTCAGTGGATGTCGACGACGATCAGGCTGCTCGGCGGGTCATTCGCGTGCCGCGCGGCGGAGCCGCGAGCGCAGCGCGCACCACCGCAGCGCCGCGCAGCTCGATCACGGCGCCGGCCGGCACCTGCTCGTCGCGCTCGACGCGCGCTCCGTTGCCGATCATCGCGTTCTCGCCGACCTTGACGTTGCTGCCGATGCGTACGCCGCTGCCGACCACGCATCCCTTGCCGACATGAACGTTGGCGCCGACGAACGTGCGGTCACCGATCGTCACGCCGCTGTCGATCCAGCTACCTGCGCCGATGTAGGCGTCGAGCCCGATGCGGGCGTTGGCCTCCACGTAAGCGCTCGGTTCGATGTGGGTCGACTCGGCGACGCGCGCCGACGGGGAGACGAGGCCTCTGCCGTTCGCGTGCCTTCTGTACGTGATGACTGCGCCGGTCTCGTCCTCGAGCTCTTCGATCCTCCGTGCCATTTCATCCCTCCTTCGAGATCGTCGCGAAATTATGCCAACTGACATAACCGTGGACGTGGAGGAAAGATTCCCTGATCGCCCCACGGAACGTGGCGCTGTGCGCCCGCTACCGCGGGGCGACCAGGGGAAGGCTCGGAACCTGCTGAACGAGGCCTAGTAACGGAGGCCGTGACCGAAGCGGAACAGCGGGTCGGCGGTGTCGAACGGTACGTCCGGTCGGCCTGCCACCACGGCGGCCATCGACGACGGGAGGTCCATCGGCAGCCGGCCCTGCGGCGCGGCCTCGCCGAACAGCACGTCGAGGAGGGCGACAGCGCTCGCACCGTAGTCGACGGCGATCGCCCGCACCTCCCCCGCGATCGGCGTCAGGATGGCCGGGCGGTCGAGGAACACCTGCACGACAGTCGGAACGGCCCGCGCGATGGCCACAACCTCGTCCACCGTCTCCACGGCGAAGTCGAGCGAGCCGGCGTGGAAGAAGTTCTCGAACATCGTCGAGCGTTGCTCGTACGGCGCGTGGAGGCGCACGAGGGCGACGTCGGCGTCCTCCACCCGGTCGACGACTGTCGCGTAGCCCGCGACGACCTCCGGGTCGAAGCCGCGCACGAGCACCTTGGCACCGCGCGTGAGCGGAAGAAGGTGTTCGTTCAGCAGGGTGGCCTCGTTCTTCAGCAGGGTGACCGAGGCGCGCTGGGCGGCCTCCCCCGCCGCGACGAACTCCGCGTTGCCGACGATGGCAGCAGCACGGGCCGGGTCGACCTTCGGCGCGTCGAACAGGCCGAGGCGAAACTTCTCGCGCAGGAGGCGTCGCGCGGAGACGTCGAGCCGCTCCTCCGCCAGCTCGACCGCTGCGCACCAGGTCGACGAGCAGTTCGGGGATGGACTCGCCGCCGAACTGGTCGGCTCCCGCGTCGAGGACCTTGACGCATCCGCTCCCGCGGCGACAGGTGCTCGACGCCCCAGGCGCGCGCCGGGAAGGGCTCGCCTCCGATCTCGCCGTCGCTTGATCAGCCCCCAGTCGGTGCAGACGATGCCGTCGAAGCCGTAGCGCTCGCGCAGCAGGCCGGTGATGACCGACTTGTTGAAGCCGAAGCCGACCTCCTCGTACTCGGTGCCGACCGGCATGCCGTAGTACGGCATGATCTGGCTGGCGCCCGCCTCGAACGCGGCCTCGAACGGCTTGAGGTGCGTCTCGAACCGGCCGCCCGGGTAGACCTGCTCGCGGCCGTAGGGGAAGTGCGGGTCCTCGCCGTCCTTCTGCGGCCCGCCGCCGGGGAAGTGCTTGGTCATCGTGGCGACGGAGTCCGGGCCGAGCTCGGAGCCCTGAAAGCCGCGGATGTAGGCGGCGCCGAGTCGGGAGGTCAGCTCCGGGTCCTCGCCGAAGGTGGCCGACTGGCGCGCCCAGCGCGGCTCGGTGGCGAGGTCGATCTGCGGGTGCAGCGCCACGCGGATGCCGACGGCGGTGTACTCCTGGCGCGCGATGTCGGCGAAGCGCTCCACGAGCTCTTCGTCGCCGATCGCGGCGAGCCCCATGGTCTCGGGCCACTGCGAGAACGGGCCGGCCATCATGGCGGCGAGCGGGTTGTCGCTGAACGAGTGCCGCGGGTCGGTGGAGAACGTGACGGGGATGCCGAGCCGCGTGCTCGCCGCGACCTCCTGCACCCGGTTGTGCCACTCCGCCATCTCGGCGGCCGAGCTCGCAGCGCCGAACACGTTGAAGTGCGTCATGTGGCGGTCGCGGATCATCTCGGTGCTGTCGGCGATCCCGAACGCGGGGTTCGGGCCGGCAACGGCCCCGCCCTCGCCGATCGTCATCATCGTCTGGAAGAAGAGACCCGCCTTCTCCTCGAGGCTCATCTGGCCCAGGAGGTTCTCGACGCGCTCCTCGATCGGGAGGCCGGCGTCGCGGTAGCGGAGGTCGACCTCCGGCGTCGCGGTCTCGTCGGCAGGCTTCGCGGTCTGGTCGGTGCCGGTCATTCGCACTCCTTCGGGCGTCACGGGTAGTGCACCGATCATAAACCGACCGTTACTTGGTTTTTGCCGTGAGTGAGGCCAGAGAGTGGATATACCTCGGAGAAGTGTTGCCGTCATCCCGCCTGGGTGAAACATGCAGGCCTAACATGTTAATTGTAGTATTGAGCATTTGGCAGAGGGAATGATCAGCCAGGAGGCCAACGCCCTCCTGCCAGATCGGCCAGGCGACTCCATGCTCAGGAACCAAGCGCAACGAGATGAGCATCCCGTCTCGCTCCCGCTGAGCGCGTCGAATCGCGCTTTCCGGCTCGAGACCATCGGGTACCCATAATTCGACTTGTGTGACGGGGTCTACGACCCACGAGCCTCCACGTTCCATCGATACAGCATATTTCGCATCTCATCGAACGCTTTCGAGCAGATCCTGGCGGGTGGCCTGAGTGGCGGTGCCGCCGCGGCCGCGCACGGAGAGCGAACCGGCGGTCGCGGCCCAGCGCAGACGCTCCTCCTCGTCGCCGATGCCTGCGAGGAGGGCGGCGAGGTAGCCCGCGTCGAAGCTGTCGCCGGCGCCGGTGGTGTCGACGACCTCCACCCGCAGCCCGGCGGCCGCGGCGACGCGCGCGCCGCCCGCGAAGGCGACGGCGCCCTCGGCTCCCGCCTTCACGACCACACGGCAGCCGAGCGCCGAGAGCGCGCTCGCGGCCTCCTCGGGGCCAGCGGGGTCGACGCCGGTGACGGCTGTGGCGATCGCCAGCGCCTCCTCCCGATTGGGGAGGAACACCGCCACCCTTCTCAGCACCTCCTCCAGACCGCTCCACCGCTCGGACGGGTCCCAGTTCGTGTCGAGGCTGACCGCGATGCCGCGCCCTTCGAGCCAGGCCAGCAGGTCGGGCAGGGCCGCCGCCAACCCCGGCTGCAGAAAGTACGACGCGATGTGCACGTGGCGAGGTCGCAGTCGCTCCACGGCCTCGCGCACCGCCGCGGCCGACAGGCTCGGGATGGTGCCGGGCAGGGTGAGGATGGCACGGTCGTGCGGCTCCGAGAGCACGACGGACAGTCCCGTCGGCACCGCGTCGTCCATGGTCACCGCCGAGACGTCGACCCCGGCCGAGCGCAGCTCCTCCAGCACGAACGACCCGAAGCGATCGGCCCCGACCACCGCGGCGAGCGCCGTCGCCGCGCCCAGCCGGGCGAGCCCGCACGCGACGATCGCCGCGCTGCCGCCGAGCAGCAGATCGGCCGTGTCGAGCAGCTGCTCGGCCTGCCCGAAGCGCGGCACCGTGTCCCCGGTGAGCAGGAGGTCGGGGTTGGCGTCCCCGATCACGAGCACATCGACGAGGGCGTCGTTCCCGCTCATCCTTTCAGCCCGGAGAATGTCATCGTCGCGATGAAGTGCCGCTGCGCGAACAGGAAGAACAGGATGAGCGGCAGCGTCGCGATGACATTGCCGGCCATGATCAGGCTCCAGTTGGTCTGGTGCATGCCCTGGAAGTTCGCGATGCCCAACTGCAGTGTGAACGCCTGTTGGTTGTTGATCGCGATGAGCGGCCAGACCAGGTCGTTCCAGGCGCCGAGAAGCGTGAAGATCGCGAGCGTCGCGAGAGCCGGCCGGGCCAGCGGGAGCACGATGCGGAAGAAGATCTGCCAGCGGTTGCAGCCGTCGATCGCGCCGGCCTCCTCCAGCTCCGCCGGGAGCGAGAGGAAGAACTGCCGCATGAGAAAGATGCCGAACGCGGTCGCCAGCCACGGAACGATCGCGGCGCCCAGCCCGTTCAGGAGGCCGAGGTACGAGAACAGGATGTAGGTCGGGATCATCAGCAGCTGAGTCGGGATCATGATCGTCGCGAGGATCATCAGGAAGCCGAAGTTGCGCCCGGCGAACTTCAGGCGCGCGAAGCCGTAACCCGCCAGCGAGCACAGCACCAGGTTGGACACGATCGCCGTCGCCGAGACGATGACGGTGTTACCCAGCCAGAGCATGATGTCGGTCGTACCGAACAGCTGGGCGTACCCGTCGAGCGTGAAGTGCGACGGGATGAACGGCGGCGGGAAGGCCACCAGCTCCTTCGCGGGAGAGAACGACGCGAGCGTCATCTGGAGGAACGGCACCAGGAAGAGGATGGCGATCGGGAACAGCACGAAGTGCCACCCGCTGAACCGCACCCTCCGCTTGCTGCGGCCGCTGCCGCTCTGGGCGGCGACCCGTTCGGTCGCCGACGAGACCTGGTCGAGGACGCTGACCATCAGATCGCCTCCGATCCCCGGCGTCGCGAGTACAGCACGACGCCGATCGTGATGAGCAGGGTGACCGCGAACAGCACGTACGCGGCCGCCGAGCCGTAACCGAACTGCAGCGCGTGGAACGCCTTGTCGTAGAGGAAGTACACGATCGTCTCCGTGGAGTTGAGCGGGCCTCCCTTGGTCGTGGTGTAGACGAGGTCGAACAGCTGGATGGCCTCGATCGTCTGCCAGATGGTCACGAACACCGTCACCGGCGCCAGCTGCGGCCAGACGATCCGCCAGAACGTCTGCCAGCGGTTGGCGCCGTCGATGCGAGCGGCCTCGATCAGGTCGGCGGGCACGTCCTGCAGCGCGGCCAGGTAGATCACCGTGGTGAACGCCGCAGCACCCCACAGCGACATGATCGCGATCACGAGCATGGCCTGGTGCGGGTCGTCGAGCCAGCCCTGCTGCGGGAGGCCGAGCACCCGGAGCACGTTGTTGACGAGGCCGAACTGCGGGCTGAAGAGATACGTCGACAGGATTCCGGTCGACGCCGCGGAGGCCACGAAGGGCACGAAGATCGCCGTGCGGTAGAAGCCCATCCAGCGGATCCGGCGGTTCAGCGCGACCGCGAGGAACAACCCCAGCAGCACGGAGGCCGGCACGAAGAGCAGCGTGAAGCCCACGGTGTTGAGCACCGCGTTGCCGAAGTCGGCGTCGCTCATCAGGTCGGCGTAGTTCTGGCCTCCCACCCAGGTGGCCTGGCTGAAGCCGTCCCAGCTCTGGAACGACAGCGCGAACGCCCACAGCGCGGGGAAGATCGACAGGCCGAGGATGATGATGGTCGCCGGGGCGACGAACCCCCAGCCGGTGAGGGCGGACGTCAGGCCCTGCCTGCGCCGGTACCGCCGGCTGCGCTGGGCGCCCCCCACCCGCTGCGCCGGCGCTGCATCTTCATGCGCCGGCGGCGTGGGCCGTGGGATGGTCATGTCTGCCATGACGGGCTACTCCGCGGTCCTACTTCTTCGCCTGGGCATCGGCCGTCTTCGCGGCCTGATCGAGGGCGGGACCCGGCTCGCCCTGCCCCTGCAGGACCTCCGAGATCGCCTTGCCGATCGCGACCGACAGCGAGGCGTAGCTCTTGGTGGTCGGGCGGGTCTCCTTCACGTTCTTCGAGTTGGCGACGAAGACGTCGAAGCCGGGGGTCTCCTCGTTCTGCTTCACCACTGCCTCCGACGAGGCCTCGGAGGACCGCAGCGGGAGGTTGCCGAGCGCCACGTTGAAGCGCTCGTCCTGCTGGGCGGAGGTGAGCCACTGCGCGAACTGCGTCGCCCAGTAGGCGCGGTTCTTGTCGTGGTGGTCGAACAGAGCCCAGATGTCGGGGCCGGACACGGTCTGGTGGTCGCCCTTCGTGCCGGGGAGCTGGACGACGCCGTACTTCGTGCCTCCGGTCTTGAGGTCGGAGAGCTCCCACGGGCCGGAGGTGATCATTCCGATGCGGTCGCTGACGAACAGCTGCCCGAACTTCTCGTCGGTCTGGTCGAGGTAGACGCTCTTGTCGTCGACCGCCATCGAACGCAGGAACGTGAGCGCGTCGTCACCGGCAGTCGAGTGGAACGCGGCCTTGCCGCTGCTGTCGAGGATGGAGCCGCCGTTCTGCCACAGGTGCGGCCAGAACTGCCAGGTGGTCTCCTCACTGCCCGAGACCGAGTAGCCATACCCGTAGATGTGGTCGGCGGGGTTGGTCAGCTTCTTCGCCGCGGCGCGGAAGTCGTCCCACGTCCAGTCCGCTGTCGGGTAGGCCACGCCGGCCTGGTCGAACAACGTCTTGTTGTAGAGGAGGCCGATGTTGTCGACGACCGCGGGGAAGCCGATGATCTTCGACCCGGAGGGCTGCGCGGTGCCCCGGGCGGCCGCGGTGAACTCGTCCCAGTTGACGCCCGGCTTCTTCACATCGGCGGAGATGTCGAGCGTGCGGCCCGTGGCCTCCAGCTGGCCGGCCCAGGAACCGAACGCGTACGACATGTCGGGGTACTGGTTGCCCGCGAACCCGGCAGAGAGCTTCTGCAGCAGGCCGTCGGTGGAGGAGGCACCGGGCGAGAGGTCGATGGTGACGTTGGGGTGCGCCTTCTCGAACTCCTTGGCGAGGCCCTCGATCGTCTTCTCGGCGGCGTCGGCCTGGCCCGACCACACCTGGATCGTGACCTTGGCCGATGTGTTCAGGGTCGTCGCGCCCTGCGTGCCGCTGCAGCCGGCGAGGGCGACGAGGGCGGCGGTCGCGGTGAGTGCGGCGGCGGTGCGGAGGGCGCGGCGACGGACGGGTGATCCCGTCGTCTTCGGGGGGCGAGGCAGCATCTTCGGTTCCTCTCGGGTGGTCTGCGTGGCGGGCGCTCAGCCGAGCACGATCGAACGGGTCAAGTGACGGGGGTTGTCCGGGTCGAGGCCGCGGTGGGCGGCGATCGCGACCGCGAGCCGCTGCGCGTTCGCCAGCTCGACGAGCGGGTCGTGGCTGCTGGTGCGCACGGTCGCGCCGGTGCGCTCGATGTCCTCCACGAGGCTGGGCTCGCCGCGGCCGATGATCCAGACCAGGGACGCCTCGCCGGCGACCGCGAGCGGTCCGTGCCGGTAGTCGAGCAGCGGATAGGACTCCGCCCAGGCCTGCGCGGCCTCCCGGATCTTGAGGGCGGCCTCCTCGGCCAGGCCGTACGTCCAGCCGCTGCCGAGGTAGACGAAGTGCTCGAGCGACGCGGTGTCGATTCCGAGCGGCTGGGCGAGCGCTGCCTCGGCCTCGGCGGGGAGGCCGCTGACGTCCTCGCCGAAGGCGGAACGGGCGAGCACCAGGAACGTCGTGGGGAAGCGCGTCTGCACGACGGACTCCTCGTCGGCGAAGTCGAGCAGCAGCACGTCGTCGGCGCGCTCGGCGACCGGCGAGTCGGCGACGCCGGTGACGGCGACCACACGGACGCCCTCGGGGAGGCCGTCGATCGCCTCGATCGCCTCGGTCGTGGTGCCGGAACGGCTCAGGACGACGACAGCGTCGTAATCGCGCCACGGCCACGGCTCGGACGCGTAGGCGGCGTCGGTCATCCCTAAACCGGCCCCTTCGCGCAGTGCCGCGAACGACTCCGCGACGAACGCCGAGGTGCCGCAGCCGAGCACCAGCACGCGCGCCCCGGGCAGCGTGAGGAGGTCGCGGGCGCGGTCGGCGTGCCGGTCGAGGGCTTCGCGCCAGACGGCGGGCTGGCTGTCGATCTCGCGGGAGGTCAGTGTCACGGGGTGCTCCTGGTCAGTTCTGACGGACGATTCGCGTCGTCGCGTTGGATTCATCATTGGTTGAGAGTGAGCGTTTGACAACAAGAATGCTCAGTTCGCTCATTCAGATTGATCGTTTGTAACAAACAGGTTTCGGATAGCTGTCACAGAGCTGAGGACGCGAGGGTTCCGCCGAGCGCTTCAGGCAGTCGCGATGTGTGGCGGGCGGTCAGCTCATCGCACAGCGCCCAGATCTGCTCCGGCGTCAGCGACGAGCTCGCGTTCGGGTCGGTCAGCACCGCGCGACGCACGAGCGCGGGGTCGCCGGTGCGTGCGGCCTCCACGGCGAGCTCGGCCACCGAGAGGTACGTACGGTTGAGCGCGGCGCCCTGAGGCGGGATGTCGCCGAACGGCAGCGGATGCACGCCGTCGGCGTCGACGCGACTCGGCACCTCCACCACCGCGCCCTCGGGCAGGTTGCCGATGAGGCCGCGGTTGACGACGTTCGCGTGGATGACGCGCTCGGTGCCGGTGAGGATCGAGTGGATGACCTGCGGCGCGTACTCGGCTGCGCCCTCCTCCAGCTCCAGCGGCTCCCCCGCCGCGAGCGCGGCCTTGGCGTGCTCGAACTCGGCGACGTTCTCCTCCGAGATGCCGAGGTACTCCAGGGGCTGGAGGCGGAAGCGCTCGACCTGCTCGGGCGAGCGCAGGAACCAGGACAGGTACTCCGACGAGTGCTCGCTGGTCTCTGTCGGGTAGAAGCCGATGCGCTCGAAGATCTCGACGCGCACGCGGCGGCGCAGCTCGGGGTCCCGTTCGATGGCCTCCCGCAGCAGCGGGTAGAGGTCCTCGCCGTCGCGCGACCACTCGACCAGCCAGGCCTGGTGGTTGACGCCGGCGGCACGGTAGTGGGTGCCCTCCATCGGGACGCCGATGAGTTCGCAGAGGTCGTGCACCGTCCAGTACACGCTGTGGCAGAGGCCGACGGTCTTGATCGACGGGGCGACGACCGACATCCACCAGACGTTCATCGCCATCGGGTTGGTGTAGTTGAGGAACCAGGCGTCCGGGCACAGGTCGAGCATGTCGGCGGCGATGCCCGACAACACGGGGAAGGTGCGCAGGCCGCGGAACACGCCGCCGACGCCGGTGGTGTCGCCGATGGTCTGCAGGAGGCCGGCGGCCGCGGGGACCTCCAGATCGATGCGGGTGGCGTCGATGCCGCCCACCTGGATCATGTTGATCACGAAGTCGGCGCCGGCGAGAGCTTCCCGCCGGTCGAGGGTCGCGACGACCTCGGCTGTCCTCCCGAACCGGGCGGCTACCTGCTCGGCGGTGCCGCGGGCGACGTCGAGGCGTTCGGCGTCGATGTCGTGCAGCACGATGCGGAGGGTCGGGAGGTCGTCGAAACGGAACAGATCGGCGAGCAGCTGACGGGTGAAGACGACACTGCCGGCACCGAGGAAGACAATCTGAGGCATGAAGCGATCCTGCGGTATGGTGTTCACTCCGCGCAACAATATGATCGAATAGCGCCTAAAGTGATCACATCGATTGATCGCTTCGTTGACGCGTCACTCGAAAGGACACTGCAATGGTCGCTCCGTCCGCCGAATCGGCGATCGCCCGCGTCAGCTCGGGCCGCCGCGCCAGACGCATGCTCGAGATCCTCGAACTAGTGTCGGAGCGCGGCTCGATCAGCCTCGCCGAGCTCTCCGAGACGCTCGACATCTCGGCGCCGACGGCTCGGCGCGACCTCTCCGACCTCGCCGACCAGCAACTGCTGCTGCGCACACACGGCGGCGCCGCCGTCCTCGAGCGCGGCCAGGAGCTCCCGGTCGCGCTCCGCGACACCCGGTACCAGGAAGCCAAGCGCGCCATCGCCAAGGCGATGGTCGCCCGCCTCCCCGCCGAGCGTCACGTCGTCGCGCTGAGCGGGGGCACCACCACGGCGAGCGTCGCGCGGGCGCTCGCGAACCACCGGGAGATCACCGTGGTCACCAACTCCCTGACGATCGCCAACCTCCTGTCGGGATTCGCCGGCGTGCGGGTCGTGATGACCGGCGGCTTCCTGCGCCCGCAGTCGCTCGAGCTCGTCGGCGCGATCGCCGAGAACACCTTCAACGCCGTCAACGTCGGCACCGCGATCCTCGGCGCCGACGGCATCAGCGTCTCGTCAGGCGTCACCACGCACGACGAGACCGAGGCGCGCACCAACCGGGCCATGGTGGCGAAGGCGCAGCGCACGGTGGTCGTCGCCGACGGCTCCAAGATCGGCAACGTGGCCCTCGCGCCCATCGCCGACCTCCACCAGGTCGCCCTCATCATCACCGACAGCTCGGCCGACCCCGACGAACTCGACCGGCTGCGCGCGGCGGGCGTGGAGGTCGTGGTCGCGGACGCGTAGGGGATCGAACGCGGACGAGCCCGACCGGCCTGCTACGCTGGCCGGACACGTGACACGGGGTGCCCGGAAGGGCTGAGATCACACCCGTCGAACCTGATCTAGTTCGGACTAGCGAAGGGATGTCGCGCATGCCGCGCACCATTGTCGATCCTCCACGCCTGCACACCGTCGTCCGCGAACGTTCGCCGCTCGTGCAGTGCCTCACCAATGCGGTGGTCACCAACTTCACCGCGAACGTCCTCCTGGCCATCGGAGCCTCGCCCGCGATGGTCGACATCCCGAGCGAGTCGGGGGAGTTCGCCCGCGTGGCGGGCGGAGTCCTGATCAACCTCGGGACGCCGCACGCCGAGCAGCGCGAGGCCATGATCGAGGCGGCCGTCGCTGCCTCCGCCGAAGGCCTCCCCTGGGTGCTCGACCCGGTGGCGGTCGGCGCACTGAGCGTCAGAACCGCGCTGGCCGGGCGGTTGCTCGACCTGCGCCCACCCGTGATCCGCGGGAACGCGAGCGAGATCCGTGCCCTCGACGGCGCGGGAGGGGGCGGCCGCGGTGTGGACGCGGTCGACGACGTCGACTCTGCCGAGGGTGCCGCCTCGGCGCTCGCCCGGCGGACAGGCGGCATCGTCGCCGTGTCGGGCCCTGTCGACCTCATCAGCGACGGCGGCGCCACGGTGCGCGTGCGGGGCGGGTCACCCCTCCTCACCGACCTGACCGGTGGCGGGTGCGCGCTCGGTGCGGTCATCGCGGCGTACGTCGCTGCGGGGCGCGCGGCGGGCAGCTCCGACCTCGACGCGGTCGTCGAGGCGCACCGAGCGTACTCGGCGGCTGCCGAGCGCGCGGCAGAGACGGCGGCGGGACCGGGGACGTTCGCGGCGCACTTCCTCGACGCGCTTGCGGCGGGCTCGATCGCCTCGGGCACGGCGACGGATTCGACGGCATCGGACACACGGCCGGCCGAGACACCGACGCAGGGAGCGGCCTGATGATGCTCGACCTGTCGGTGTACCTCGTGACGGACTCGGCGGCGTGCCGTTCGGCCGGGCGAACGGTGACCGCGACCGTGGCGGAGGCCGTCGCCGGCGGTGTCACGTGCGTGCAGGTGCGCGAGAAACACGCGTCGGCGCGCGACGTGCTCCAGCTCCTGACCGCACTCGGCGAACTGCTCCCGGAGCCCGTCGCACTGTTCGTGAACGATCGCATCGACGTGTTCGCGGCGGCGCGTGCGCGGGGAGTCCGCGTGACCGGTGTGCACGTCGGCCAGTCCGACCTCCCCGTTTCCGCCGTCCGCGCGCTGGTGGGACCGGACGCGCTCATCGGCCTCAGCGCCTCCACGCCGACGCAGCTGGAGGCCGCGGCCGCGGATCCCGCAGGAGTCGCCTATGTCGGCATCGGCGCGCTCCACCCGACGACGACGAAACCGGACGCGCCGGAGCCGCTCGGGCACGAGGGCTTCGCCCGGCTCTGCGCGGTCAGCCCCCTCCCCGCGGTGGCGATCGGCGGCGTGACAGCGGCCGATCTGCCGCGTCTGCGGGCCGCCGGAGCCGCGGGCGGCGCCGTGAGCTCGGCCGTGTGCGCCGCTCCGGTTGCACGGTCTGCTGCCGCGCGGCTCGCTGCGGCGTGGAGGGGCGAGGAGGCCGAACCTCCCGGAACCGAGCCTCGCCGTGCGGACGCCCGGTCGGCCGCGCGGCCGACCGCGCTCCGGCCCCCCGCGCGGCGGCCCCCGCGCGTCCTCGCCATCGCCGGCACGGACCCGACGGGCGGGGCGGGGCTCCAGGCCGACCTCAAGGCGATCGCCGCGAACGGAGGCTACGGCATGGCCGTCACGACGGCGCTGGTCGCCCAGAACACGCGCGGCGTGAGATCGGTGCACGTGCCGCCTGTCGGATTCGTGCGCGAACAGCTCGACGCGGTGTCGGACGATGTCACGATCGACGCCGTGAAGATCGGGATGCTCGCCAGCGCCGAGATCGCGGCCGCCGTCGACTCCTGGCTCGCCGCGGTGCGACCTCCGCTCGTCGTGCTCGACCCGGTCATGGTGTCGACCAGCGGCGACCGGCTTCTCGATCGGGACGCCGTCGACGCACTGCGCGCGCTGGCCGCGCGAGCTGACCTCGTGACGCCCAACCTCCCGGAACTCGCGATCCTCGCCGGCGAGCCGGTCGCGGACGACTGGGAGGCCGCACTCGCCCAGGCGCAACGAGTCTCACGCGCTCTCGGGGTGCGGGTGCTCGCAAAAGGCGGACATCTCGATCGGGCCGACGCTCCCGACGCCCTCGTGGACGCCCGGGCGGCGCGCGAGCCGTCGATCCGCACGTTCGCTTCGCCCCGGGTCGACACCCGCAACACGCACGGCACGGGATGTTCCCTGTCGTCCGCGCTGGCCACCCGCCTGGCGGGCGCGGAGGTCTGGGATCGGCCCATCGCCGAGGTGAAGGGTTGGCTCACGCGCAGCCTCGCCGCAGCGGACGACCTCGACGTCGGCAGCGGAAACGGGCCGATCAACCACTTCTCCGACCTGTGGCACGGTGGCAGACCGAGCCGGGCCGCGTGGCAGGCAGCCGCCGGCTCCGAGGACTGGTGGGCGGGGGTGGCGGATGTCCGCGACCGCATCCACGCATCGCCGTTCGTCCGCGGCATCGTCGACGGCACCCTCGACCGGGCGGCCTACCGCCGCTACCTCGCCCAGGATGCGCTGTACCTGGCCTCCTACGCGGACCTGCTGGACCGCGCATCCGCCCTGTCGCCATCGCCAGCGGAGGCCGCGTTCTGGGCGGCATCGGCTCGGGAGTGCCGTGAGGAGGAGCTCCGTCTGCACCGGGATGAGCTCGGTGGGGCGCGGGCACGCCCGGCCCCGGTGACGTCGGCGTATGTGGGCCACCTTCGGGCCGCCGCAAGCGCCGGTCACGCCGTGCTCGTGGCGGCGCTGCTCCCGTGCTTCGAGCTGTACGCGGACATCGGCGCCGCCAACGCGGACGCTCCGGTCGGGCACCCATTCCACGAGTGGCTGGCGACCTATTCATCGGAGTCGTTCCTGCGGAACACCGAGCGGGCGGCCGATCACGCCCGCGCTGCGCGCGCCGGTGCCGACGAGCCGACCCGCCTCGCCGCCTGGGATGCGTACCGCGCGTCGTCGGAGCTGGAGGACGCGTTCTTCCGAGAGGCATGGGCGCCGGAGGTGGCCGGGCGTCCGTGACCGTCGAGAGGCGGGGTGGAGGCCGTCGGCGCGGACACGACGCGGGTCGCGTCATCGGGCGCGGGGTGTCACGAGCGCCGAGCTGCCTCGGGTGTCACAGCCGCGTCATCAGCGGCACCGTGCGGCGACGACGATCTGCTCGTCGCTGGGGCGGCCGTATGCCTCGATCCCCGAGCCCAGGACGTCGAACCCCAGCCCGATCGCCCAGGCGGTCGCCCACATCTCGTCGTCCCGGTTGAAGGCCGGTCCTTCGAACAGAGGGCGGCACTCGGCACGCACGACCTGCGCGTGCCCCACCTCGTGCGTGACCAGCGCTTTGGCATCGATGTCGCCCTCGGCCCAGCCCTCCTGCACGGTGAAGTTGAGATCGATCGTCGCCCATCCACCGTCGGTCTCGCGGTACAGGGCCGTGCCCGAGTACCAGCCGGCGCCGAGACCGCTGACCTGCTCGTGCCACTCGAAGTCGAGGGGGACGCCCCGGGCGATCGACCGTGCGTACTCCTGGATCTGCGCCCGGACCGGATACGCCGGATCCTGCTTGGCCGCCTCGCCTGCCGTATGCGCCGCCTGCACACCGTCGATCGCCGCGACGAGCTGCACGAGCCCCTTCCCGCCGAACAGCGCGCTGGTCACCCCGGCCTCTCCGGCGGCAAGGATGTGCTTCAGCGTCAACGTGCTCTCGACGGTGGCCGACGCGCTCGCCGTCAGCGCCTCCTGTGCGTGAGTGGACAGCTCGCTGTAGACGGCGCTGGCGCTCTCCTCGAACGGCTCCTGCGCTGTGCCGAGCGCTTTCAACTCGGCGGCGCGCGTCTTCGTGCTCGCGATGTTCTGACGCGTCAGCGCGTCTTTCTTCTGGAGATCGGTGATGACGGTCCACGGCCACAGGTCCGCGGTGAACGGAGAAATCTCGACCGCCTCGGACTCCGTATGCATGTATTTCTCACTCTTCGCCTTCAGATTCACCTGCGCATCGGCCAACGCTGTCGCGGCGCTCTCGGCGAGGTAGGCAGGCGGCGCCTGATCCGTGAAAACGGCCATCGATTCCACCGATGCCCGCGCTTTGTCGAGGGCCGCACCCCGGTGGAGGGTGACGTCGGCCAACTCGTCCGACGTGGCGATGACCTGGCGGTACGCCGTCATGGTGCGCTCCATGGCAAAGAGCTGCCATCCCCAGGCGCTTCCTGCGAGCCCTCCCGCCACGAGCACGGAGAAGGCGGTGATCCTCACCCAGCGCCGACGGGTGCGCTTCGGGGCCGCCGGCTCTGACGGCTCGTGCGGCTCGGTGAGCGCGCCCGGGTCGGCGCGCGGTTCCGGCGCGGGAAACTGGGGGTCGGCAGGGAGGGTCATGTTTCCACCCTGCCCAACGACCTGTGTCGCGAAGACCACGCCCGATTCCAGGGATGCGTGCCGGTTCGTGCGGTTCCAGGTCGCTCTTCCGCGCCTGGACCGTTCCCCGACCGCGGTCCTAGCGGTGGCGGCGGTCCTAGCTTGGCGGTGGCGGTCGGTGGCGGTCGGCGGTGGCGGTCGGCGGCGGCGGTCGGCGGCGGCGGTCGGCGGCGGCGGTCGGCGGCGGCGGTCGGCGGCGGCGGCGGTCGGCGGCGGCGGCGGTCGGTGGCGGATCGAAGGGGGACAGCGTGGCGCGGCTCATCGTGGAGCAGATCGTTTCGGCCGATGGAACAGCGGAGGACGCCGAGGGCGGCATGAGCTTCATGACGCCGGAGACCGCCGACGGCGAGGTCGACCGCAGCTGTGGCGGCTGGCACCCCGGGAGGACAGGTCGCCCTCGAGCGCGAGGTGGATGTCGCGAGCGGAGGAGATTCGTCGCGGCGTGCGGCGTGTCGATGGCCAACGGAGGAGATCTGCCGCACCTCGGGCTACATGTCCTCCGTCGGCTGCGGCCCGGCGCGCGTCGGCAACGGAGGAGATCTGCCGGAGTATGGCGCGGATCTCCTCCGTTGGCGGCCGGTTGACGGCGTGTCGCCTCGTGAATCCTCCGCTGGCGGCAGCCGCAGACTAGGCGCCGGCCGCGACCACCTGCAGCAGCGCCTCGCCGTAGGCCTCGCGCTTCTTGGCGCCGATGCCGCTGATACCGTCGAGCTCGTCCAGGCTGGAGGGCCGGGCGGCCGCGACCGCGCGCAGGGTCGCGTCTCCGAACACGATGTACGCGGGAACGCCCTGGGTTTTCGCCTCCCCTGCGCGCCAGGCGCGCAGCGCCTCGAAGAGGCCGGCATCCGCCGGAGCCAGGTCGGCCGCCGCGACCGAGCGTCCACCGCGGGACGGCCGGGGCGCGCGCTCGGGCTCCCGGCGCAGCACCACCTCGCGGGCACCGGACAGCACCTCGCCGCCGGCGGGCGTGAGCGCGAGCACGCCGTACTCCCCCTCGGGCTTCAGCAGCTCTTGCGCGATCAGCTGGCGGACCACCCCGCGCCACTGGCTCTCGCCGAGGTCGTCGCCGATGCCCCAGGTGGCGAGGCCGTCGTGACCGTACTGGTCGACCCGGGGCGTCCGCTTGGCGCGGAGGATGTCGATGAGGTGACCTGCGCCGAACTGCTGGCCGCGTTCGCGCTGCAGCCGCACGACGGTCGAGAGCAGCTTCTGGGCGGGAACAGTGCCGTCCCACGACTCGGGCGGGTTGAGGCAGGTGTCGCAGTTGCCGCACGGCATCGAGCGCTGGCCGAAATAGTTCAGCAGGTTGACCCGACGGCAGTGCACCGTCTCGCACAGGGCGAGCATGGCGTCCAGGTGCTGCGTGAGGCGGCGCCGATGCGCCAGATCGCCGGGGGATTCGTCGATCATGCGCCGCTGCTGCACGACGTCTTGCAGACCGTACGCGAGCCAGGTGGTCGACGGGAGGCCGTCACGGCCGGCGCGACCGGTCTCCTGGTAGTAGCCCTCGACCGACTTGGGGAGGTCGATGTGGGCGACGAAACGGACGTCGGGCTTGTCGATGCCCATGCCGAACGCGATCGTGGCCACGACGATGACGCCGTCTTCGCGCAGGAAGCGCGCCTGCGTGCGTGCACGCGTCTGGGCGTCGAGACCGGCGTGGTACGGCAGCGCTGTGAGACCGCGCCCGGCGAGGAACTCCGCTGTGCGTTCCACCGAGTTGCGGGAGAGCGCGTAGACGATGCCCGCCTCCCCCGGATGCTCGACGGTGATGAAGTCGAGCAGCTGCTTGCGCGCCTCCGACTTGGGCACGATGCGGTACTGGATGTTGGGCCGGTCGAAGTCGGAGACGAAGTGCTCTGCGCGGTTGAGGCGCAGGCGCTCGGTGAGCTCGCGGTGCGTCGCATCGGTGGCGGTGGCCGTCAGCGCGATGCGCGGCACGTCGGGCCAGCGCTCGGCCAGCTCGGACAGGGCGAGGTAGTCGGGCCGGAAGTCGTGACCCCACTGCGACACGCAGTGCGCCTCGTCGATGGCGAACAGCGCGACGCGGCCGCGTTCGAGGAACCGCTTGGTGGCCTCGCTCGACAGCCGTTCCGGGGCCACATAGAGAATGTCGAGCTCGCCAGCGAGATAGTCGCGCTCGACCGCCGCGCGCTGACCGGCGTCTTGCGTGGAGTTGAGGAACGCCGCACGCACACCGACCGCGGTGAGCGCATCCACCTGGTCTTGCATGAGCGCGATGAGCGGCGACACCACGACGCCTGTGCCCTCGCGGACCAGCGACGGGATCTGATAGCAGAGCGACTTGCCCCCACCGGTGGGCATCAGCACGACCGCGTCGCCGCCGGCGATCACGCGTTCGATGATCGCGGCCTGCTGGCCGCGGAACGCGTCGTAGCCGAACACCGTGCTCAGCGCCTCGGCGGCGGTCGTGAACCGCGGCGGCGCCGGACGCACGGCCGCGGGAGCGCCGGGACGACCGGCCCCGGGCACCCCGCCACGTCCACCGCTCCCACGGCTCCCGCCACTCGACAGCTCGGCCTCCGCCGGGGACTCGTCGGCGAACGGGATGCCGGCGTACGGGTCCTCCCCGAAGTCGGGCAGCGGCGGCTCGACATCGAACGGCGCCTCGTCGAAGGGCGGCGCCTCCCGGCCGTCGGGCTCCCAGGTGTTCCTGCTCATCCCTCGATCGTAACGAGCGCCGCCGACCGCGGTGCGCAGGCGCCGGATCGGTGAAAAGCCGGCGGCCTCCCACCGGCAGTGGGGACTCCCACGCTCCGCTACGATCGGCGCATGCGGCAGCTCATCGTGTCCGAGTTCCTCACGCTCGACGGCGTCGTCGAGGCGCCGGGCGCCGAGACGGGGCATCCGCACGCGGGCTGGACCATGCCCTACGGGGCCGACGACCTGTTCGCCTTCAAGCTGCAGGAGACCCGCGACGCCGACTCGCTGCTGCTCGGCCGGCGCACCTTCGAGCAGTTCGCGGAGGCGTGGCCTCCCCGTGAGGGCGAGTTCGCCGAGAAGATGAACGCGATGCCGAAGACCGTGGTGACCGGCCGCACCGACGTCCTCGGCTGGAACGCGACCAGGCTCGACACGACGAGCGGTGTCCGCGCCGGCGTCACCGCACTCACGGAGGGCGACGGCGGTCCGATCCTGGTCGCCGGCAGCGCCACGCTCGCCCGGGCGCTGCTCGTGTGGGGTCTCGTGGACGAGCTGCGCCTCCTGGTGTACCCGGTGCTGGTCGGCGGAGGCGCACGGATCTTCCCGGACGACCGCACCAAGTGGACCTACGAGCTCGCCGGGCTGCAGCGCTTCTCGAGCGACGCTGTGCTGCACGTCTACCGGCTGGCCAGGAGCTGATGCCGGCCGCGATCCTCGGCCTCATCAGCGCGCTCGTCTACGGATCCGCCGACTTCGTCGGCGGGGTGGCATCGCGCGTGATCGGGCCGCTGCGCACCACCGCCATCGGGGCGGTCGGCGGCCTGGCGGTGCTGCTCGTGGCGCTGCCGCTCGTCGGGGGCACGTGGTCGGCCGCCGCCCTCGGTTGGGGCGCGACCTCCGGTGTGATCGGCGCCGCCGCAGTGGCCCTCCTGTACGCGACCCTCGCGATCGGCCCGATGAGCATCCTGTCGCCGCTCACCGCGCTGGTGTCGGCGGTGGTGCCGCTGGGCTGGGGGCTCGCAGGAGGCGACCGCTTCGCGCCGATCGGCTACGTTGCAGTGGGACTGGCGCTCGTGGCAGTCGTTCTGGTGGGCTTCGTGCCGGAACGCGGCGCGGTGCGGCCCAGCGCCCGCGCGCTGGGGATGGCGGTTGCGGCCGGCACGCTCATCGGCGTGTTCCTCATCGTGCTCGACCAGACCCCCGACGACTCGGGGCTCGTTCCGCTGGTGGCCAACCGGACGGTCAGCGCTCTCATCATGTGGACGGTCATCGGCCTCCTCGCGATCCGCGGCGCGACCAGGAGGTTCACCCGGCGAGGCGTGCTGCTCGCGATCGGTTCCGGCCTCCTGGACGCCTCGGCGAACACGCTCATCCTGGTCGGGCTGCGCGCCGGCAATCTGGCCACGATGTCGGTGCTCGTTGCGCTGTACCCGGCCGGCACCATCGTGCTCGCCGCCGTCATACTGCGCGAGCGCATCGCGCCCGTGCAGTGGGTCGGCCTGGTGCTCGCGATCACCGCGGCGGGCATGCTCGCCGTCGCGTGACGCCCGCCCTTCCCTGCCCGAGGGCACGTTAACGCCCCTAAAGCGCGCTTCCAAGGGCAAGCTCGCGCAGCCGCCACCGAAACGTGAGTAATCGCGGGAACTCCGCACCGGATTCCCGCGATTACTCACGTTTCGGTGGCGGTTACGGGGCGGGGCGCGCGATGTGCGCGGCCTGCTCGAGGGCGGGGAGGGCGCCGCGGAGGGCCTCCACCTCGGCGGGGTCGAGCTCGGCGAGGATGGCCGCCACCGCCCGCGCGCGGTCGGAGCGCGCCGCAAGTAGCAGGTCGATGCCGGCCTGAGTGCCAGAGACGAAGAACGAGCGGCCGTCGTCCGGGTCTGGCGTGCGCTCGACCAGACCGCGCGCCTCCAGGTCGGAGACGACCCGCGTGATCGTGGGAGCCGCGACGACCTCGATCGCCGCGATCTCGCTCGGCCGCAGCGGGCCGTTGCGCACGATCGTCGACAGCGCCGACAGCTGACCGTGGCTGAGGCCTCCCGTGGCGGATCGGATGCGGCGGTTCAGCCGCCCGACAGCCAGGGCCAGACGGCCGGGGACATCGTCGTCACCGGTCACCGGTCACCGGCCGCTCCGGATGCTCACGCTCGACCTGCACCGACTTCCTCGCCTTCCACCGTGGCCGGCCGTGCTACTGCGACGGCCTCCTCAAGAACATACTTGGATCCGCCCAGGAAGGAGGCGATCGCACCGATGAGGCTCATGATTGCGGCGGCGAGGAAGACCACGACGAGGCCGTCGTGGAAGGGGGCGGAGATCAGCTGCGGGAAGAACTCCTTGCCCGTCGACGTGCGGCGACTGCAGGAGGCCGGTCGGCCCGAGCAGGCTCACGATCGGGTTGTAGCCGAGATTCGTCAACGGGGTGCCGCCCCTCCCCGGCTGCAGCGTGGATTCGACGATCGACGGACGCGCCTCCGATCCGCCCCCTATTACTCCTCGAAGAATTTCCCCAGCGCGACCGTCACACCCTGCCGCGCCTCCGCATCGCTGATCGTCGCCTCACCGTCACCCGACTGCGGCCCGTAGTTCCCGAACTGCGCGTGGTTCATCCCCTGGATCTGCACCATCGTCGCGTTCGCCGGCAACAGCCCGCGCGCGGCGTCGATCTTCGCGGGCGTGGACAGGCCGTCGCGGCTACCGCTGATCGACAGCACCCGCAGGTCGGTTCGGGAGAGGTCGTTCGCGCAGTAGCTGCCGAACAGCACGAGCCCGGCGACGTCGCCGCCCGCGGCGAGCTGACAGGCACGCACTCCACCGAGGGAGTGGCCTCCCACATACCAGTGCTCGACCTCGGGCACCTGGGAGGTGAACGCGCTGAGCGGACGGGTGTCGAAGAACGCGAGGTTCAGCGCGGGCTTCGTGATGAGCACGGTCAGCCCGGTGTCGGCGACCGTCTCGGACAGCTTGTACATGTACGCGTACGGGTCCACCACCGCGCCGGGGATGAACACCAGGCCGGTGCCCGAGCGCCCGTCGACCGGGGCGAGCTCGACAGCGTCCCTGACGTCCGTCACGGCGATGCGCGAATCCCGCCAGACCTCCAGTGCGGCCGGGCGCTCGCCCATCATCGGCGTGTTCACCCACGCGAGGAAGCCCAGCACGACCAGCACGACAACGCTCACCACCCACGCGAGCACACGGACGATGACGGGCACGCGGCGACGATCCATGCTGCGACCGTACCGCGAACTCACGACGCGAAATCGGCTCTGGTCAGAATGGTTTTGTTCTCGTACCATGTGGATAACATGGGCCATCCAGCCGCCCACGCCATTCACGACAGAGGAGTCGTACATGACGATCGCGATCATCGGCGCCGGCGTCGGCGGGCTGGTGACGGCTCTCAGCCTCCACCGGGCCGGTTTCGACGACATCCGGGTCTACGAGCGGGTTCGGGAGCTGCGGCCGCTGGGCGTCGGCATCAACCTCCTGCCGCACGCTGTTCGCGAGCTGACCGAGCTCGGGCTGCGCGACGACGTGGAGGCCATTGCCGCCGCACCCCGACGGCTCGGCTATTTCAACCGTCACGGCCAACCGATCTGGAGCGAGCCCCGCGGCACTGCGGCCGGGTACCGGTGGCCGCAACTCTCGGTGCACCGCGGCGAGCTGCAGCTGGCCCTGGTGCAGGCCGTGCGCGCGCGGCTGGGCGCCGACACGATCCGCCTCGGCCACCGGCTCACCGGGCTCGACGGGCCACAACAGGGAGCGCGCGCCGAGAGCGCCCGCGCCGTCTTCGAGACCGCCGACGGCGAGGTCACGGTCGACGCCGACCTCGTGATCGGCGCCGACGGCATCCACTCGGCTGTCCGTGCGCTGCGCTACCCCGATGAGGGCGCACCGCGCTGGAACGGCCTCACGCTCTGGCGCGGCACGGCGATCGTCCCGGCGTTCCTCGACGGCGCCACCATGGTCATGGCGGGCGACGACCAGTTGAAATTCGTCGCCTACCCGCTGCGGCGCGGGGCCGGCGGGTCGGTGACCGTGAACTTCATCGCAGAGCAGCGCTCCGACGGGTCGCGGGCCGAGACCGCCGACTGGAACCGTCAGGTGCCGATCGCCCCGATCGCCGAGCTGTTCAGGGCGTGGAGGTTCGACTGGCTCGACGTGCCGGCCGTCATCTCGAACGCGCGCGAGTTGCTCGAGTACCCGATGGTCGACCGCGACCCGCTGCCGCGGTGGACGTTCGGCCGCTCGACGCTGCTGGGCGACGCCGCGCACGCGATGTACCCGAACGGCTCGAACGGCGCCTCGCAGGCGATCCTCGACGCCCGCACTCTCGCGTACTCGCTCGCCACCGCCGGCGGCCTCGAGGAGGGTCTCCGCCAGTACGAGGAGGCCAGGCGCCCGGCGACGGCCGACCTCCTGGCGCTCACCCGGCAGCAGGGGCCGGAGCGCGTCATGGTTCTGGCGCACGAGCGGGCGCCGGAGGGCTTCGCCGACATCACGGACGTCATCCCGGCCGCCGAGCTGCAGGAGATCGCCGACGGGTACAAGCGAGCCGCGGGCTTCCATCCCGAGGCGCTCAACACCCGGGCGTCGCTCGACGCGAGGGTCGGAGCCGGTGGCGACGCGGGCGCGGGCGCGTCGCCCGCGACAGCGAGCGAGGCGCTCATGACCGACACCGCCGACGAGGCCGCCCTCGACACCCGCCGGCTCGCCGCCCTGATCTCGCCACTGCGCCGCAGCCTCCTCGCCCTCACCCGTGAGACCGAGGGTCTGCCCGACGTGCCCGACTCGCACGTGGAGGTGCTGCGCGCCCTCCCCCGCGGCACCGTGAGCACGCCGGGTGCGCTCGCCCTCCGGCTGGGCCTCCGCAAGTCGACGATGAGCAACCTCCTCACCGCGATGGAGGCAGCCGGGCTGGTCGTGCGCCGCCCGAGCCAGGACGACCGCCGACGGGTGGAGGTGCTGGCCAGCCCGCTCGCGCTGAGCATCTTCGACCGTTTCGACGCGACGAGCGCCCGGCTGCTCGCGGAGGCCGCCGCGACCCTGCGCCCCGACGACATCGCCGCACTCACCGCCGCAGTGCCCGCGCTCGAGCGCCTGGGCGACGCACTCGCCGACCGCCGCCGCCACGCACTCGAAGGAGACGCCGAATGACCGACACGCTCCCCGTCCCCGCCCTCGTGCCCTCCCTGCAGGTCCGGGTCGAGCTGGCCGACCTGGAAGACCACGGCCGCACCGCCGCCGGCCACCGCCGGGTGGTCCCCATCGTCGGGGGCAGCGTCTGCGGCGACTTCACCGGCACCATCCTCCCGGGAGGCGCGGACTGGCAGGTCGTGCGCGACGACGGCACGATCGAGATCGACTCCCGCTTCTCGGCGCGCAGCGACGACGGTTCCTTCCTCTATATCCGCGCCGTCGGCCTGCGCACCGGCCCCGACGAGGTGCTAGCGGCGCTCGGCCGCGGCGAGGAGGTCGACCCGCGCAGCTACTACTTCCGCACCACCGTCTGGCTGGAGTCGTCCGCCCATCCGGAACTGGCGAACCAGCTCTTCGTCGCGGCATGCGCGCGCCACCGCGACGAGGTGGTGTACACGGCGTACCGCGTGTCATAGCGCGCGTCGCCCGCGCGCGCATTCGTGACGAATGTCGCGTTTCGCGGCGCCAAACGCCACATTCGTCACGAATGTCCCGTCAGCCCTACCGCGCGCCGTGCCGGAAACGGAGCGACACCAGTTGACGGAGGTACGCCGTCCCGTTCGCCAGCGACGCCTTCGAGGCGCCGCCGTGGCGCTCGCCGAAGTCGTAGGGCACCTCGACCAGGGTCAGGCGGTGTCGCACCAGCACCTCCAGCAGGATTTTGAACCCCATCGGGTGCAGCGCGTCGAGATCGAGCGCGTCCACCCGGACGGCGAAGAACCCCGACATCGGGTCGCTGCACCCGTGCAGCCTGCGCGGGAACATCATCCGCGCGGCGACCGTGCTCGCCGACGACACGGCGTGGCGGAAGCGTCCGTCCAGGCCTGACGACCGGCCGCCGTCGCAGTAGCGGGAGCCCAGGACGATCCCCGCACCCCGCTCCCGGCCCGTGCTGACCAGTTGCGGCACGGCCTCCGGAGGGTGCTGGAGGTCGCCGTCCATGACCACCACCCACCGTCGCGCGGCCAGCCGCATCCCGACGATCACGGCGCCCGACAGACCTCCGTCGGGGTGGGCGCGGTGGATGATCCGGATGACGTGCGGCAGGCGATCGGCCTCGGCCGTGGCCTCCTGCACGGTGTCGTCGGTCGAGTCGTCGACGACCAGCACCTCGCTGTACTCGGGGTCGAGCAGCAGCGACAGCCGGTGGAGGAGCTCGGCGATGGACCCCGCTTCGTTGAAGGTCGGGACCACCACCGAGACCCCGGCGAGCGGAGGGGCCGCTGGCGCGGTGCGATCGTCCATACCCGGATAGACCACGGGCGGCGCAAACCGTCACGCGCTTCTGGCATCGAGTTGGCAGGACATGCCGCCTGCGAGGTCGCCCTGACGGCGTGTTCTGCCAACTCGTTCTCAGCTCCGTCCCCGGCCGGCGAACACGCGGGCCGCGACCAGGTTCCAGAGTCCGGCGAACAGGAGGACGCCGGCCACACCGTTGAGCACGCCGCCCAGGACGTCCGTTCCGTAGTGCACGCCGACGTAGAGCCGCGACCAAGCCACGATCGCCACGAACACGGCGCCGACGACGATGACGATCGTGCGCGCCAGCGGGCCCCGGCACACCATCGCGAGCGCCGTCACGAGCGCTGCGGCGAAGACCACGTGGCCGCTCGGATAGCTGAGGGTCGCCGGGCTCACGTGCAGGAGGTGGGTGAGGCCTGCGGTCGTCGGGCGCGGCTGGGCGACCACGGTCTTGACGACCAGGGTGGTGATCCAGCCGAGGCCGGTCACGACGACCGTGCCGAGGGCGAGCCTCCAGCCCTTCACGAAGAGGAGGATGACGAAGACGACGACCAGGATGACTGCGACCACGGTCGGGCGGTCGAGCTCGTCGAGCAGCAGTGCGACTTTGTCGAGCAGCGGCGAGTTCACCCGGTTCACCATCGCGTCCAGCGACTCGAAGCGGAGGGCGAGGATCCACGTGGCGGCGAAGCCGAGCGCGAAGGTCAGGGCGAACAGGATCACGGTCCACACGATCCAGTGGCGGGGGATGCGGAGCTGGGTGGGCTTCACAGGCGGAGTCTCCTCTCGGGCGGAGCTGCCAGTCAAACACTGTACGGCTCAGCAACTTCTCAGAGGGCGCGGTGAACCTGAGGGTTCCCGCAGCCGGCGAGCGCCGTCGAGGGGTGGGATGAGGCTAGGCCACGTTGGCGGGTCGGGTGTTGACGACCTCCACGTGGGAGTCGATGAACGAGTGGACGCTTTCGCGGATGTGGTACTGCGTGTGCGACAGGCGCGCGTCGCGCGAGTGCAGCACGGTGCGGGCGGCCTCCCGGCGCGAGCGGATGCCGAGCAGCGACGCGGCGGCGCAGGTGACGATCGTCACCACGGCCGCCACGGCCGCCCCGCCTGCGATCACCGGCCAGCCGGACGGGAGCCCCGCGTCGACCGCGAAGTCCAGGCCGACACCGGTCACCGCCAGCAGCACGGCTGAGACGATGATCGTGCGCCGGGCGAGGGTGAACACGGGGATCGCGAGCAGCGCTGCGGCTTCGGCGATCTCGCGCTCCTGCTGGCGGCGGCGCTCCTTGGCCCAGTGGAGGTCGCGCTCGTGGCGGCGGGCGAGCCGCTGCGCGTCGTCGTGGGCGCGGTTGTAGGCAGACAGAGTGTTCACAGACCTGTCCTTCGGGTAGACGTGACTGTCGTCGGGTAGGTGGTGCGGGTTGTGCACTCTGGGAGCTGCGGAGGTCGCCCGCCAACCGGGCGCGGCCGTCAGTTGACGGGGGTCGAGACCACCGAGGGGGAGGTCAGCGAGGTCGGCGCGGAGAGCGGGGCGACCGAGGCGAGCGTCGGAGCCGGACCAAAGGCGGGGGCGGTCGCGGCGGACGACGAGGGCACGAGAGGAGGGGTCAGCGCCACGACCGGTGCGAGCGTCGGAGTCGCGGCCGGGGTCGGGGAGGCCGTGGCGGGGGTCGACGGCGCGGGCGCGACGGTGTCCGCTGTGCGACGTCCGCTCGGGGACGGCAGGGACTCGGGCGAGCGCAGGCCGATGTCGGCGAGCGTGTTTTCCGTCCAGCCGGCTCGGGCGGCGCTCTGCCAGGCCGACAGGTAGTCGGCGATGGCGGCATCCAGGTCGTTGAGTCGCTTGGCGAGGTCACGGACCGCGTCGAGTCGTGCGGTGATCTCGGATTCGAGGAGCACGTGTGCGCGCTCCGCTGCCGTCTCGGGGTCGACGGCGCCGTAAGGCTGGTTCATGGTACGTCCTTCCGCTTGCGTCGGGTCGATGCAAAAGGCTCTCGTTGGGTGACGCTGCGATGCGTCAGTGAGGAGCATAGCTAGAAAGAACGGTCTGTAGGTTGTTTGGAGGACAAGAATCTGTCCCCCAAATCGGGCGACAGGCATGCGCGATCCGGCCGCGAGCTCCGCGTACGTGATCCGCTCTCCGTCGACGTCGATCGCGCACAGCCCGGGTTGCGCGTCGGCGATCACGTCGAAGAGGGCGGCGAGGCCTTTCGGACGCCGGTCGGCCTGAGTCGGGTCTTCTTCCGCGTGCAGCATGCGAACCTCGAGTCGTGTATCGATGCGGATGGGTATGAAATGTAGACGCGATATCCGGAATCTGTTAATCCGATCGAGCCGTCTACTACTGGCCGACCTAGGATCGACGCATGACACGATGGGGAATCCTCGGCACCGGCTGGATCGCCGGGGCGATGACCGCCGACCTCCACCTGCACGGGCACGTCGTCACGGCCGTCGGCTCCCGCACGGCCGAGTCGGCTGCGCGCTTCGCGGCCGCCCACGCCATCCCGCGCTCGCACGGGAGCTACGACGAGCTCGTGGCCGACCCCGACGTGGACGCGGTCTACATCGCGACGCCGCACCCGCAGCACGCGCCCAACGCGCTCCTCGCGCTCGCCGCCGGCAAGCACGTACTGGTCGAGAAGCCGTTCACGATGAACCGTGCTGAGGCCGCGAGCATCGCCGACGCCGCGCGAAGCTCCGGTCTCGTAGCCCTCGAGGCGATGTGGACGCGCTGGCTACCGCACATCCGCCGCATGCACGAGATCATCGACGACGGGACGATCGGCGAGGTGCGCACCGTGATCGCGCAGCACGCACAGCGGGTGGCACCTGACCCGGCCGGGCGCATGCTCGACCCGGCCCTCGGCGGCGGCTCCCTCCTCGACCTCGGCATCTACCCGGTGTCGTTCGCGTGGGACGTGCTCGGGGAGCCGACGGCCGTCGAAGCGCTCTCGACGCCGACGACGACGGGCGTCGACGGGCTGACCTCGATCCTGCTGGGCCACGCGGGAGGCGCGCAATCGGTGCTCACGTGCGGCCTGGACGCGCGTGGGAGAAACACGGCGGTCGTCGTCGGCACCGAGGGCCGCATCGAAATGGGTCCGTACTTCTTCACACCCACGTGGCTGCGCGTGCTCGACGCCGATGACCGGGAGGTCGAACGCTTCGAGGCCCGGATCACCGGCCGCGGCATGCAGTACGAGGCGGAGGCCCTGGAGCGCCTCATCGCCGCGGGGGGCGGCGAGGACCCGCTCATGCCTCTGAGCCAGTCCGTCGCGATCATGGGCACCCTCGACGCCGTGCGCGAGCGCATCGGCCTCCACTACTGAGCGCCCGTCTCGCGCGCTCGCCTCACGAACTGAGCGCCGCGGTCGGCGGCGTGCGCGCCGCGCGGATGGCCGGATAGAGACCCGCGACGGCGCCGATGACCAGGGTCGACCCGAGTCCGATGGCGATCGTCTCCGGCGGCAGCGTCGGCGGCCAGCCGGAGACGATCGCCATCCCCGCGGTCACCCCGGCGCCGAGGAGCACGCCGAGGATCCCGCCGAACGCCGACAGGAGGAGCGCCTCGACCAGGAACTGCCAGCGAATGTGCCCCCTGGTCGCCCCCAGCGCCCTCCTCAGGCCGATCTCACGTCGGCGTTCGAGCACAGAGATGATCATGGTGTTCGCGACCCCGATACCGCCGACGAGCAACGCGACCGAGCCCAGGCCGACGAGGAGGCCGGTGAACGCCTCGTCTGCGGCGTTCTTCGCGGCGAGCGCGTCGGATGGGCGCGAGACCTCGACTTCGCCCGGTGCCTCCGGGCTGATCGTGGGACCGAGCAGGCCGCGCACGCGCTCCACCGCGGCATCGCTCGACCGCTCGTACACCCTGGTCGGATTGCCCCGGAAGCCGAACGCCTCCGAGGCGATATCTTCGCCCAGCAGGGCGGCCGAGTCGAGCTCCGGCGCGAGCCCCACCGGATCGAGGATTCCGATCACGGTGAAGAGACGACCGCCGAGCCAGATCTGGGTGCCGGGGCTGACGACGCCGAGCCGTTGGGCCGCGGCGCTTCCCAGAACCACGGTCGGGAACGACCCGGAAGCGGCGTTCAGCCACGATCCGACCCGCACCGAGCCGCCCACGACATCGAGGAGCTTCAGGTCGGCGGCCATCGCCGAGATGCCGCCGGTGGCCGCCGGATCGGACAGCGGGCTGCGGTAGACCTTCAGCGGCAACGCGGCGACGCTGCTCGCCTTCTCGACGCCGTCGATCAGCCGGATCCTGCCGACGGTGTCCGCCGGCAACTCGGTGTCGTCTCCGAGAATCGACTTCCCGGCCTCGGCCGTGAGCAGATTGGTGCCGAGACTGGCGAGCTGCTGGTTCAGCCTCGCCTGGCTGGAGGCCGAGATGCCCACGACGGCGATCATCGCCGCGATGCCGATGGCGATGCCGAGAGCGGACAGGATGGCGCGGGCGGGACGAGAGCGCAGACCGGTCGTGCCGAGTCCGAGGACATCGCGGGCGAGCAGTCGGGAGCGCAGCGGCTCCGGCGAACGGGGTGGACGCGCGAGGCGCGGTTCGAGCGCGCCGCTCAGGGAGGTCATGCCGCCTCCGTCCCGGCGCGCGTGGCCGAGTCCGACACCACGACGCCGTCACAGATGGCGATCTGCCGCGGCAGTCGCGCCGCCAGCTCAGCATCGTGAGTGATCACCACGATGGTCGTGCCCTGCCGATTGAGCTCGTGTAGCAGCTCGACGATCGCGGCCCCCGAGGCACTGTCGAGATTGCCGGTGGGCTCGTCGGCGAGCAGCAGCGGAGGCTCGCCGACAACCGCGCGCGCGATGGCGACGCGTTGGCGTTCTCCGCCGGAGAGCTGGCCCGGCTTGTGAGTCATCCGGTGCCCGAGTCCTACCCGCTCCAGCGCAGCGACGGCACGGGCCCGGCGTTCGGCTCGGCGCACGCCCAGGTAGAGCAGGCCGTCGGCGACGTTGTCGATCGCGCTGACACCGTCGGCGAGGTGGAACTGCTGGAACACGAAGCCGATGCGGTGTGCCCGAAGGGCCGAGAGCTCCCGATCGGAGAGGGCTTGCACGTCCCTCCCGTCGATCCGGGCCGTCCCGGCTGTGGGGCGGTCGAGCGTGCCGATGAGGTTGAGAAGTGTGGACTTGCCGGAGCCGCTCGGCCCGACGATGGCGACCAGCTCGCCCTGGGCGATGGCCAGCGTCACGCCGGCGCAGGCCAGCACGGGAGGCTCGCCGTAGCTGCGCTCGACGTCGGAGAGGGAGACGATCGCGCTGGTCATAGTGACGGCACCACGACTTTCCGACCCTCGCGGACGCCGGCGCCCGATATCTCGACCCGACCGGCGGCGAACAGACCGGTCGTGACGGGGATGCGCGTCGTGGCCCCGTCCGCGCCGACCGCTTCCACCCCGAACCGGTCGCCGTCGAGGGCGAGAAGCGCCCCGACCGGAACCGACAGCACGTTCTCCCGCAGTTCCGACGGGAATCTCACCGTCACGCTGGCCTGCTGCAACGCGCCGGTTGCAGCAGGGTCGTCGAGAGCGATCGACACCGGGATGACGACGTCCGTGCGCCCGTTCGAACCGTCCTTCTCGGTCGGCACACCGACCGAAGCGACCGTGCCGCCGGTGTGCGCGCCGTCGGGCAGGTCGATGGTGACCTTCACTCCGACAGCGGCGAGCTGCTGGTCCGCCAGTCTCAGATCGACGTTCACCACCTTGGTCGTCTCCGTGACGGCGACGAGCGGGCTGCCGGGACCGATGCGGTCGCCCACCGCCGCGCTGAGCTCCGACACTCGCACCTCGCCGGCGGTGAACTCGATCCGCCCGAGCGGAATGCTGCCGCTCTGCTCCTGCCCTGTCGCCTTCTGCCAGCGTTTGATGGCCGCTCGCGTCAACCAGTCGAATGTCGCGTTCGCCTCGCCGTCGAAGTACCCGAGCGTCGTGAGGCTCTCCTCCAGGGCCGTGATGTCGGGCCCGTCAGCCATGCCGGTCTCGAACGACCGCCAGGCCGGCAGTCCGCCGTACATCACGAAGACGGACTGGTTGTCGACGGCGAACAGAGCCTCGCCCAGCTTCACCGTCGCCCCGGGCGTGGGCAGAGCCGTGACGACGCCGCCCGCACCGCTCGCGACGTTGCGGGACCCGCCGAAGGAGAGCGTGCCGACCGCGCTGCTCGTACCCTGGAGCTTCCCGCGCTCGATCGCCGCCGTCGCCACGTCGACGCGCTTCTTCTGCGGGGCGGGCTCGTCGCCGATGGCGAAGGCCGCAGTCAGCCCGCCGCCCGCGGCGAGCGCCGCGACCGAGCAGGCAGTCGCGATGAGAAGGCGTCGACGCGTCGGGCCGGCCTTCGGCGTCGGCTCCGCGCCGCCCTCCGGCACCCTGTCGTCCTTTCGGGTCCCCGGGACCATCAGTTCGACGAACCCATCTGAGTGGCGCCCTGCGCCCCCTCGCCCAAGCACGCTGTGATGACGTCGTTCGGTGCGTCGCCCGGGATCCCGGAAGCGCGGTCCTCCGTCGGGTCCTCCATGTCCACGCCGTGCTCGCGGAAGCACTGGGCGACCTTGAGCTGCCGCGCCAGCGCCTCCTGCTTGCTCTGCTTCTTCTCCCCCGGCGCGGTCGGAGCCTCCCCGATCTTCGCCACGCACGTCTTCGATGCGGCGGAGTAGGCGTCTTGGTCGGTGGTGACCGTCGTCGACAGCGAGCCGTCGGGGCCGGGGTCGGCCATGTCGACGCCCTCCGAGCGCATGCACTTCGCATAGGCGAGCTGCCATTCGGTCGCATCGGTGATCGTCGACTTCGCGCCGGGAGTCGGTGCGTCGGTGTCGGAGGATGTGGCCGCCGAACTGCAGGCGGTGAGCAGCGCCACCACCAGGGGGATGACGGCGAGGGTGGTCAAAGTGGCGGTCTTGGTGCGCATGGTCTCTCCTCAGAGGTGTCGATGAGTGCGATGAAGACAGCTCAGCCGATGCCGCATCATGGCAGCGTTCAAGAAATTCTTTATGTTTCCGTTACTCCCGGCATGCTGTAATTCGAGGACGAGGAGGACCATGCGCGCACTGATCGTCGAAGACGAGCCGTTCCTGGCGGAGGCGATCCAGACCGGACTCCGCCGGGAGACGATCGCGGCCGACGTCGTGAACGACGGCGATACCGCTCTGGAGTTCCTGGCCGTGAACGACTACGACGTGGTGGTGCTCGACCGCGACATTCCCGGGACCCACGGGGACGCGGTCTGCGCACACATCGCGTCAGAGCATCCCGCCTGCCGGGTCATCATGCTCACGGCGGCGCGAACGCTGGACGACAAGGTCACCGGCTTCGAGCTGGGTGCCGACGACTACCTGGCCAAGCCGTTCGAATTCCCCGAGCTGGTGATGCGGCTGCGCGCGCTCGAGCGTCGCACCCAGACAGCGCGGCCCCCTGTGCTCGAGGCCGCCGGGGTGACCCTCGACCCGTTCCGGCGGGAGGTGTACCGCAACGGACGTTTCGTCCGCCTGAGCCGCAAGGAGTTCGCCGTTCTTGACGTCCTGATGAACGCCGCCGGCGGAGTCATCAGCGCGGAGGGCCTGCTCGAGAAGGCCTGGGACGCCAACGCCGACCCGTTCACGAACACCATCCGGGTCACCGTGTCCAACCTCCGGAAGCGTCTCGGCGAGCCCCAGATCATCCACACCGTGCCCGGGGTCGGCTACCGCTTCGGTGAACCCGTATGACGGTGGCGTCCGGGCGCCGCCCCCTGGTCTCCCGGCGACCCCGGATCACCATCCGCGCCCGCCTCACGCTCACCTACGCCGGTCTCGTCACCGGGTGCGGAGCGGTGCTCATCGCCGTCGTCTGGGTGTTCATGCGCTTCGTCCCGTATTACGCGATCAGGTCCACGAACCCCACCGCCATCGCCACGGGCACCGCCACATCGTCCCCCGCGACGCAGGGGAGCGACGTGCAGCTGGACCCCTCCTCGCCGTTCGCCACGACTTTCGCGGTCACCAGCGAGGGGGACTTTCTGAAATTGCTGCTGCTCATCTCGGTCGCCGCGCTCGCCGTCCTGGCCGTTCTCAGCGGCGTCATCGGATGGATCGTCGCCGGTCGTGTTCTGAGGCCGCTCAAGACCATCAACGAGGCGGCGACGATCGCCGCAACCGGGTCCTTCGACCATCGCGTCGGTCTCCAGGGACCGCGGGACGAGATCCGCGACCTCTCCGACACATTCGACGGGATGCTCGCCGAACTCGGCCGCTCTTTCGAGGCGCATCGGCGCTTCGCGGCCAACGCCTCCCACGAGCTGCGTACACCGCTGGCCACGACTCAGACCATGATCGATGTCGCCCTGGCCGATCCTGACAGTGACGTGGACGCTCTCCGAACGCTCCTGGAGAGAATCCGCACCGTCAACCGCGCGAATGCCCAGACAGTGGAGTCCCTGCTCGATCTCGCGGACATCGGACGTCATCGGCTCCCGGCCTCACCGGTCGACCTCCAGGCCGTCGCCGACGAGGTCGTGCAGGCCACGGCCGCGCTCGCGCTCGAGAACGAGGTCTCCGTGCTCCTGCGCCCGCTCGACTCGGAGGGTCCCCGCCCGATCGTGAGCGGCGACGCGGTGCTGCTGCGGCAGTGCCTCTCGAACCTCCTGCAGAACGCAGTCAGGCACAACCGACGGGGCGGCACGGCACGGATCGAGGTCACGGCACTGACGGATGAGGTGGAGGTCTCGGTGACCAACACCGGACCTCCGGTCGCGGAGGAGGTCGTGGAGACTCTGCTCGAACCGTTCGTCCGCGGCGCCGGCCGCACCTTCGGGACGGGCGATGGACGCGGACGCGGCCTCGGTCTCGCGATCGCCGCCAGCGTCGCGGAGGCCCACACGGGTTCGTTGCGGCTCGCCGCCAACCCGCGCGGCGGCCTCACCGTGCAGTTCCGGCTTCCGACCCCCGCCGCCGAGGGGCACGCAAACGCCCCTAAAACCGGGGCGGATTCCAGTGGTGGTCGCAACACCGTTTGAATTAGACAAGTTTTAGCAGACGCTCGGCTGGGGTATCCCAGTCGAGCGTCTTGCGTGGGCGGCGGTTGAGTTTCTGGGCGACGTGCTCGAGGTCGTCGGGGCCGTGGATGGAGAGGTCGGTGCCTTTGGGGAAGTACTGGCGCAGCAGCCCGTTGCTGTTCTCGTTCGATCCTCGTTGCCAGGGGGATGCGGGGTCGCAGAAGTAGACCGGGACACCGGTGGCGATTCTGAAGCTCTTGTGCGCCGCCATCTCCGCCCCTTGATCCCAGGTCAGCGACCCGCGCAGATGCTCCGGGAGCGTGCCGATCAGGGTTACCAGGACGTCGCGGACGGACTCTGCGGAGTGATCGCCGGGCAGGTGCCCGAGCATCACGTAACGGGTGGAGCGTTCCACGAGAGTGAGGATCGCGGACTGGTTCTTCTCACCGGTGATCAGATCGCCTTCCCAGTGCCCCGGAACAGCACGGTCCTCGACCTCCGCTGGCCTGTCCGAGATCATGATCATCGGGTCGATGAACCGGCTAGTGCGCTGCTGTGGGGAACGGTGCGGCTTGCGGCGGGTGCGGCCGGAGCGCAGGGCGTCCGCGACCTCGCGTTTGAGTTCGCCGCGGGCTTGGACGTAGAGAGCTTGGTAGATCGTCTCCGTGCTCACTCGCATGCCCTCATCGTCGGGATGGTCTTGGCGGATCCGGTTGCGGATCTGCTCCGGAGACCATTGTTCCCCGAGCCCGGCAGACACATAGTCCCGCAGCGGGCCGGCAAGGGCGAGTTTGGCGACCTTCGGGCGCGCCCGCGCCGCCGCAGCATCACGATGCGCACCATGCGGCAGATACCGGCCGTTGGCAGTGTGTGCATGAAGCTCACGCATGATCGTGGATGCCGGGCGGCCCAGCTCCCGCCCGATCGCGCGCAACGAGAGACCAACCCGGCGCAGATCAGCGATCTTCTCCCGCTCGATCAGAGACAGCAACCGGGAGCCGATTTCCCCCGTTGGGGGTGGTGGACTCGTCATGGACTCCATCGTGACCCGCCCGGTCGTGTAATTCACACGGCGGCCATCCGGATAGAACCTCGAGTTCCGCGAGTGACGAACCCCCTGCTCCCAATCCCGCGCGGTCCGCTCGTTGACACCAACGAGCTCCACAGCTTCCCGCCGCGTCATCCCCTGCTCCCGCAACGCCAAGTACTCGCCCTTACGCGGGTCATCCAGCCGTCTCGATGACAGGCCAGCCTGGCGAGCCCAGGCATAGGCCGTGTTCCGATTAACCCCCAGGCGACGCGCGACCTCAGCCACACTCCCGACCTCGCCCATCAACACCAGGAACGACGCCTTCAACGTCGCGAACTCCTCCGAAAACGACACGATGGTCGCAACCTCCCAAAATCCCGGGTGTTGCGACCACCGTTAGAACCCGCCCGGCGGATAGGGGCGTTTGCGTGCCCCTCGATGAGCCTATTGACCCGACGGATCAGCTCGCCTGGGGAGTGCAGGTCGTCTGCAGTGACTCGCACCATGCCATGCGCCAACCGAGGTCTTCGGTGGCGCTCGCGCCGGTGGATGTCCTTCTGCCAGGTCCTCCGGTCGACACGGTGGATGTCGCCCTCGTACTCGAGCGCGATTCGGGCGAACGTGTAGGCGAGGTCGATGCGCGCGACGAACGCTCCGGACGCATCCCGCAACTCGTGATTGAGCAGCGGCACCGGCAGGCCCGCGTCCGCCAGCAGCAGGAGCCGCGATTCGCCCGGTGATTCCGATCCGTGCCGGATCGACTCGATCGCCTCACGGGCCCGTGCCCTTCGGCGGGATGCGGAGGCACGCGGCCTAGCGCAGCGCTACGCAGGCGGAGCCGTGCTCGCGCGGCGGATGAGGCGGGTCGGGAGGCGGACGTGCGTCGGGTCGGGCGCCTCGCCCGACATCAGGGCGACGACCAGCTCGGCCGCGGCCGCGCCGAGGCGTCCCATCGGCTGCCGGATCGTCGTCAGCGGCGTCGAGAACCGCGACGCCTCCGGGATGTCGTCGAAGCCGACCACCGACAGGTCGCGCGGCACCTCCAGGCCGAGCTCGTGCGCCACCTCGATGACGACGATGGCCGACAGGTCGTTGGCTGCGAAGATCGCACTCGGCCGTTCCGGAGCCGCGAGCAGCCGCCGGGCGGCCTCTCGCGCGCTCTCCTGCTCGTAGTTGCCGACGCCGACGATCGCCGGGTCGTACGCGATCCCGGCCTCGCTGAGCGCGCGCCGGTAGCCCGCGTCGCGCGCGGCGGACGAGCGGAGGTCGGGGCGGCCGGCGACGAAGCCGATGCGGCGGTGACCGAGGCCGATCAAGAAGTCGACCGCGCTGCGCGCCCCTCCGAAGCTGTCCGACTCCACCGTGGGGAGGTCGGCACGGCCCGTGTGCGGATCGACCGCGACGATCGGCACGTCGGCGTTGGCGTTGACGACCGTCGGCGTCACCATTATCACGCCGTCGATGAGGGTGCCGCTCAGCCGGCTGAGCGACCGCCGCTCCCACCCCTCCGGCGACAGCTGGCGCGAGCCGCTGTACGCCAGGAGGTCGTAACGGGACTCGGCGAGCGCCGCCCCGACGCCTTTCAGCACCTCAGCGCTGAACGGCTCGAAGTCGGCGACCAGCACCCCGATCACGCCCGTCTGACGATTGCGCATGCTGCTGGCGACCAGGCTCGACTCGTAGCCGAGCTCCTCCACGACCTGCAGCACGCGCTCGGCCGTGTGGGAGGCGACGCCGTAGCGGCCGTTGACCGCTTTCGACACGGTCGCGGCGGACACACCGGCTGCCTGCGCCACGTCGTTGATGGTTGGACGTCGTCCCATGACCGAGCAGCATAGCAAGTTGGAAAAGGATTTCGAAAAGGATTTCGAAAACGTTTGACACTCGATTTCCCCCTTGCGACACTGACACCGTCCGGTCAGCCTCCCGGACCCCGACGCGTCCGTGAAATCCGGTCCCTGGCGAGAGGCTTCGCCCGGCCGACCCCCCGCACGGACTCCGTCACCTGGCATCGACGAACACGTGGATGCCGCTCAACGAAGAGAACAGGTTGGAATCACATGAAAGCCAAGAAGCTCCTCATCGGAGCAGCTGTCCTGGCCGCCGGCTCACTCGCGCTGAGCGCGTGCAGCGGAACCTCCGACAGCTCCAGCAACAGCAAAGTCACCATGTCGCTCTGGCAGAACTCCACGACCGGGCCCGGCCAGCAGTACTGGAAGGACGCGATCACCGCATTCGAGAAGGCGAACCCGAACGTCACCATCAAGATGCAGTCGATCCAGAACGAGGACCTCGACGGCAAGCTCCAGACGGCGCTCAACTCGGGTGACGCTCCGGACATCTTCCTGCAGCGCGGCGGCGGCAAGATGGCCGCGATGGTGCAGGCGGGCCAGCTGATGGACCTCACGGGCAAGGTCAGCGCCGACACCAAGAAGGTCATCTCCTCCGGCTCGTTCAAGGCCGAGACCTACCAGGACAAGGTGTGGGCGATGCCCCTCGCTGTGCTCCCTGGAGGGCTCTTCTACAGCCAGGACCTCTTCAAGGCGGCCGGGATCACCGAAGCTCCCGCGACCATCGACGACCTCAGTGCCGACGTGCAGAAGCTGAAGGCGACGGGCGTCGCGCCGATCGCACTCGGCGCGAAGGACGCCTGGCCGGCCGCGCACTGGTTCTACTGGTTCGCGCTCCGCGAGTGCGCCGGCACGACGATGGAGAAGACCGCTGACTCGAAGAGCTTCAGCGACCCCTGCTGGACCAAGGCCGCACAGGACCTGCAGGACTTCACCGCGAAGAAGCCCTTCAACGACGGCTTCCTGACCACCTCCGCCCAGCAGGGCGCCGGCTCCTCCGCCGGTCTGGTGGCCAACCACCAGGCGGCGATGGAGCTCATGGGCGCCTGGGACCCGGGCGTGATCGCCTCCCTGACCCCCGACCAGAAGCCCCTGGCCGACCTCGGCTTCTACCCGTTCCCTGAGCTGTCCGGCGGCAAGGGTGAGCCCGGCTCGATCATGGGAGGCGTCGACGGTTACTCCTGCTCGGTCAAGGCTCCGAAGGAGTGTGCGGACTTCCTCAACTTCATCGCCACCACGCCGCAGCAGATCAACTACTACAAGGCCTTCAACTCGCCGCCGGTCAACACCGACGCGCAGAAGGAGGTCACCGAGCCCTACCTGAAGGACGTGCTCGCCGCCTACAACAAGGCGCCGTACGTCTCCCAGTGGCTCGACACGGTGCTCGGCCAGAACATCGGTAACGCCCTCAACGTCGCCGTTGTCGACATGCTCGCCGGCAAGACCGACGCCAAGGGCATGATCCAGGCCGCGAACGACGCCGCGAAGAAGGGCTGAGAGGCCGCACTGTGAGCAACACCCGCGAGTCGACCTCGACCGAACACGTGTCGACGGCGGATCTCGCGCAGCACGACGGGAGCGGCGCAGCCGCGTCGCTCCCGTCGCCGCAGCGCCGCCGCCGCGGCGCGGGCTGGGGGATGCGCGCCGAAATCGCCCTCCTGGCCGGCCCCGCTGTCATCGTCTTCCTGGCCTTCGTCATCTTCCCCGTGGTGATGGCCGCCTACTACGGATTCTTCCGCTGGGCGGGCTACGGAACGCCCACCGACTTCGTCGGCCTCCAGAACTACCTCGTCATCCTCACCGACCCGGCGTTCCAGGCGGCCCTCGGCCACAACGCCTTCATCGTGGTGATGTCGCTCGTCATCCAGGGTCCGATCGCCATCCTCCTGGCGCTCCTCCTCAACAGGAAGATGAAGGGTCAGTCGATCATCCGCGTGCTGATCTTCGTGCCCTACGTGATCTCGGAGGTCGTGGTCGGCACCGGCTGGAGCCTGATGCTCGCCACGAACGGCGCGCTCAACGGCTTCCTCCACAACGCCGGCCTCGGCTGGATGGCCCACGATTGGCTGTCCGACCCGAGCATCGCCATCTGGACGCTGATGGGCATCCTGACCTGGAAGTACGTCGGCTTCGCCGTCATCCTCTTCCTCGCCGGCCTGCAAGGCATCCCGGAGGAGCTCTACGAGGCGGCCGCCCTCGACGGCGCGTCGTACTGGCAGATCCAGCGCAGGATCACCCTCCCGCTGCTCGGCCCGACACTGCGGATCTGGGCGTTCCTGTCGATCATCGGCGCCCTCCAGCTGTTCGACCTCGTCTACATCATCTGGGGTCAGTACGTGGCCTCCACCGCCGGCACCTCGACGATGGCGACGTACATGGTCGCCAACGGCCGCAACGCCGGCAACTACGGCTACGGCAACGCTGTCGCGGTCGTGATCTTCCTCATCTCCCTGATCGTCGCCCTCGTCTACCAGCGCTTGGTCCTCCGCCGCGACACCGCCGGCGCCGTGACCACGGCCAAGAAGTCCGAGCGCACGAAGGGCCGCCGCATTGAGGCCTCCGAAGACACTGGGGCCACGAAAGAAAGGACGGCGTGATGACCACCGTCACCGCTGCCTCCGCCCGCGCCACACGCCGCGCCGAGCGGAAGAGCCTGCCCTGGGGCTCTCCGGTCGTCTACTTCATCGCGCTCATCATCATCGCCCTGATGATCGTGCCGATCGCGTACATCATCATCGGCGGCTTCCGCACCAACTCGCAGATCACGGTTGACCCGGCCGGCTTCCCGAACCCGTGGAACCCGGCGAACTACCTCGACGTGCTGACAGGCGGCGTCTTCTGGGGCCAGGTGCTGAACTCGACGATCACCGCCCTGGTCACCACCGTCGGCGCCCTGGCGCTCGGCCTGATGGCCAGCTACGTGCTCGCCCGGTACACGTTCCGCGGCAGCGGCTTCCTCTACGCGCTGTTCGCCGCCGGTCTGATGTTCCCGATCACGGTCGCCATCACCCCGCTGTACATCGTGGTGCGCAACCTCGGCCTGATGAACTCGCTCGCCGGCGTCATCATCCCGCAGATCGCGTTCGCGCTGCCGACGACCATCATCATCCTGGTGCCGTTCCTGCGCGCGATCCCCGACGAGATCCAGGAGGCCGCCTTCATCGACGGCTGCAGCCGCCTGGGCTTCTTCTTCCGGATGGTGCTACGGCTCTCGCTGCCCGGCGTCATCACGGTCGGGATCCTGGCGTTCATCGCCAGCTGGAACAGTTACCTCCTGCCCCTGTTCATCCTCAACGATCAGGCCACCTTCACCCTCCCGCTGGGAGTCCAGGCGTTCTCGTCGCAATACGCGACGGACACGTCGAAGGTGCTGGCCTTCACCTCCCTCTCGATGATCCCCGCCCTGATCTTCTTCAGCCTGTTCGAGCGCCGCATCGTCGGCGGTCTGACCGGCGCGGTCAAGGGCTGAGTCCGGCTCCGGCTTGACGCACAACCACGTACGCAGGAAAGAAGCATGACTACTGACAATCTCCCCACCGTCTCCGAACGCGTGCGTGCACTGCACGCCCGGATGACGCTCGACGAGAAGCTCGCGCAGATCGTCGGCTACTGGGTCGACAAGGGCGACGACAACGTCGCGCCGCTCGACGGCGAGATGACCACAGGACAGAGCTACGAGGCGGCAACGGAGCTCGGGATCGGGCACCTCACCCGCGTCTACGGCACGCGCCCCGTCGACCCGGTGGAGCGCGCGAGCTGGCTGTGGTCGGAGCAGCGTCGCCTGCGCGAGCAGACCCGGCTCGGCATCCCCGCGCTGGTGCACGAGGAGTGCCTAACCGGGCTGGCCGCATGGAAGGCCGCGACTTTCCCGACACCGCTCGCCTGGGGCGCCGCCTTCGACCCCGCGCTGGTGGAGGAGGTGGGCGCCGCGATCGGCGCCTCGATGCGCGAGCTCGGAATCCACCAGGGTCTGGCCCCGGTGCTCGACGTGATCCGCGACCCGCGCTGGGGCCGTGTGGACGAGTGCATCGCGGAGGACCCGTACGTTGTCGGGACGATCGGCACCGCGTACGTGCGCGGACTGCAGTCGTCCGGGGTGCACGCGACGCTCAAGCACTTCGTCGGCTATTCGGCGTCGCAGGCCGGACGCAACCACGCACCGGTGCACGCGGGCGCTCGGGAGGTGCGGGATGTCCTGCTGCCTCCGTTCGAGATGGCGATCCGCGACGGCGGCGTGCGCTCGGTGATGAACTCGTACGCCGAGATCGACGGCGTGCCCGTCGCCGCGAACCCCGAGTATCTCACCGGTGTGCTCCGCGACGAGTGGGGCTTCGACGGAACCGTCGTCGCCGACTACTTCTCGGTGGCCTTCCTCCACACCATGCACCGCATCGCCGCCGACCGCGGCGAGGCGGCCGAGCTGGCCCTGGCCGCCGGCATCGACATCGAGCTGCCCACCGGCGACGCCTTCCTCGCCCCGCTCGCCGAGCGCATCCGCGCCGGTCTCACCGACGAGGCGCTCGTCGACCGGGCGGTGCTCCGCCTGCTCGCGCAGAAGGAGGAGCTCGGCCTGCTCGACGAGACGTTCGACGCGCCTCCCGCCTCGGTGGACCTGGACTCCCCCGCTCATCGGGAGCTCGCGCTGCGGCTCGCCGAAGAGTCGCTCGTGCTGCTGACGAACGACGGCACGCTGCCCCTCGAGGGCGACAGTGCCGCCGCGCGGATCGCGGTCGTCGGGCCGAATGCCGACGCCGCCGAGGCCCTGATGGGCTGCTACTCCTTCGCCAACCACGTGCTCGCCCACCACCCGGAGGTGCCGCTCGGGTTCGAGCTCCCTCCGATCCTGGAGGCGCTGAAGAGCGAGTTCCCGCTGGCCGAGCTGGTGCACGCGCGCGGCTGCGACGTGGAGGGCGACGACCGCTCCGGCATCGTCACCGCCGTGAGCGCGGCGGCCGACGCCGACGTCGCGCTCGTCGTGGTGGGCGACCGCGCCGGGCTGTTCGGCCGCGGCACGGTCGGCGAAGGCAACGACGTCGAGAGCCTGGAACTGCCCGGCGTTCAGCGCGAGCTGGTCGAGGCGGTCGTCCGCACCGGCACGCCGACCGTCGTGATCGTGCTCTCGGGCCGGCCCTACGCGATCGACTGGGCGGTCGAGGGGCCGGATGCGCCGGCCGCGGTGCTGCAGGCCTTCTTCCCGGGCGAGGAGGGCGGCCGCGCGATCGCCGCCGTGCTCTCCGGACGTGTCGCCCCCAGCGGGCATCTGCCGGTGTCGCTGCCGCGGTCGGCCGGCGCGCAGCCGTTCTCGTACCTCCACCCCCTGCTCGGCGGTCCGTCGGACGTGACGAGCGCCGACAGCACCCCCATCCTCCCGTTCGGGCACGGCCTGAGCTACACGACGTTCGAGCGCAGCGAGCTGGAGGCCGACCAGGCCGTCGCCGCCGGCGCCGAGTTCGAGGCCCGCGTGACCGTCCGCAACACCGGCGATCGCACGGGCATCGACCTGGTGCAGCTGTACGCGCGCGACGTGTTCGCGAGCGTCACGCGCCCGGTCGCCCAGCTGCTCGGGTATGCGCGCGTCACACTGGAGCCCGGAGAGGAGGCCGTGGTCGCCCTCCAGGTACCGACCGCACGCCTGGCCTTCACCGGCCGCGACGGCGTGCGCATCGTGGAGCCCGGCGACGTGGAGCTCTGGGTCGGACCGTCGTGCGTCGAGCGCGAGACGGCGACGGCCATCGAGGTGGCCGGCCCGACGCACGTCGTCACGCCGGCCGACGGCCGCCTCGTGCGCGTCACAGTGACCGCGCCCGCCTCGGTCGCCGCCCCCCTCGCGTAATCCCCCTTCTGCCGAGGGGCACGTAAACGCCCCTAAAACGCGCTTTTTAGGGGCGTTTGCGTGCCCCTCGAGGGTTCGCCGACGCTGTTCCCCGGGCCGCCCCAGGGCTAGGCTCGGACCCGGGAGGCCCGTCATGTCGAATCTCGTCGTCCATTTCGAAATCCACGCCACCGAGCCGCAGCGTTTGATGGACTACTACTCTCAGCTCCTCGGCTGGACCTTCACGCGGTTCGGCGACGTGCCCTACTGGGCGATCGACACGGGCGAGGGCGCCATCGGGATGGGCACCGCCGGAAACGGCATCAACGGCGGCCTCACCCAGCGGATGGGTCCGGCGCCGGCGCCGGATGCCCCGATCTCGGGCGCGAACATCGTGGTCGGGATCGACGGCAACGTCGACGAGCTCTACCGCCGCGGGCTCGACCTCGGCGGCAGCGAGGCGCTGCCTCCCGACGACATGCCCTCGATCGGCCGCGTCGCCTACCTGCGCGACCCGGACGGCAACGTCTTCGGCCTGATCTCGCCCGTGCTCTCCGACGGTACGGATGTCACCTCCTTCATCGCGAGCTGAGCCGCTCCGCCCGCTCGGCCGAGGGGCACGTAAACGTCCCTCAGACGCGCGCTGAGGGGCGGTTAGGTGCCCCTCGGCTGCTGCTCCTTCCGCCCGGGTGGAGGCCGCGGGTAGGGTGCGGGTGTGGGCGGGCGCGACCGGGAAGCAGTGTTCCCTGAGGAGGAATGGGAGATGGCAGACCTCTCGGGGCGCGGTGCCCTCATCACCGGCGGAGCCAGCGGCATCGGTCTCGCGTGCGCTGAGGCGTTCGCCGCCGCGGGCGCGCACGTCACGATCGCCGACGTGAACGGGGACGCGGCCCGCGCGGTCGCCGACCGGCTCGGCGGGGAGGCGTGCGAGGTCGACCTCTCGCAGACCGCAACACTCGGCGACCTCCGGCTCGACACCGACATCCTCGTCAACAACGCCGGCCTCCAGCACGTGCGGCCGATCCCCGAATTCGAGCAGGAGAGCTTCGCGCTCATCCTGCGGATCATGCTGGAGGCGCCGTTCCTGCTCATCCGTGCGGCGCTGCCGGGGATGTACGAGCGCGGCTTCGGCCGCATCATCAACGTGTCGAGCGTGCACGGCCTCCGCGCCTCCGAGTTCACGTCGGCGTACGTGGCCGCCAAGCACGGTCTGGAGGGGCTGTCGAAGGTGAACGCGCTGGAGGGCGCTGCCCACGGCGTCACCTCCAACTGCATCGAGCCCAGCTACGTGCGCACACCGCTCGTCGAGAAGCAGATCGCCGACCACGCACGGCTGCACGGCATCCCGGAGGACGAGGTGGTCGAGAAGATCATGTTCACCGAACCGGCGATCAAGAGTCTGGTCGAGCCGCGGGAGGTCGCCGGGCTCGCGCTCTGGCTGGCCGGGGAGGGCTCGCGCATGGTCACCGGCGCGAGCTACACGATCGACGGCGATTGGAGCGCACGGTGACATCCGAGCCGACACGGTCTGACCCCGTTCCCTTCCGAGTCCCGGTCGAGGGCGGCGAGCTGGCCGGCGGTCAGTGGCACGCCGACGCGACCGGGCTGCCGCTCGTCGGCATCCACGGCATCACCGCCAACCACCTCGCCTGGTCGGTCGTCGCCGATACGCTTCCCGGGGTGCGGGTGGTTGCTCCCGACCTCCGCGGCCGCGGTCGCAGCGGCGAGCTCCCCGGCCCGTACGGGATGACCCGTCACGCCGACGACGTCGCGCGCATGATGGACGGCCTCGGGATCGAGCGCGCCGTCGTCGCCGGCCACTCGATGGGCGGCTTCGTCGCCGTCTGGCTCGCAGAGCGGCATCCCGACCGGGTGGAGCGCCTCGTCCTGATCGACGGCGGCCTCCCGGTGACCCGCACGGCGGACCTCGGCCCGGCGCGCGACAGGCTGCGGATGACCTTCGCGAGCGAGGCGGACTACCTCGCGTTCTGGCGTCGGCATCCCGCACTCGGTCCCTGGTGGAACGACGACGTCGAGCGGTACGCGCTCTACGACCTCGTCGGCTCCGCGCCCGTACTGCGGTCGAGCGTCTCCGAGGAGGCCATGTCGGTCAACGCGCTCGAGATGGACGGCAGCGGCGGCTACACGGAGGCGCTCGCCGGGCTGACCCTGCCGATCGCGTTCGTACGCGTGCCGCGCGGACTGCTCGACACCGACCCGCTCTACCTGCCGGAGGAACCGGCTGAGTGGCGCGCCCGCCTGCCGTGGTTCGAGGCCTACGAGGCCGACGACGTGAACCACTACACGATCGTGATGACGGAGGCCGGGGTCCGTCAGCTGAAACCGCACCTGCCAGGCGGGTATCCGCCGCACCCGCGCTTCCATACCGAGCCGCGCCGCTCCTGATCCGCACGCGAACCCCGACCCGCGCTCGAACCCCGACCGCCTACCCCCGGACCCCGACCCCCGACTGCCGACTGCCGACCCGAAGGAGACCTCAGTGACCGGAACCCTGCTCCCCGGCATCGTCGCCCGCAGCATCCCGACCTCCCGGTATTCGGCGAACGTCCTCGAGCGCGCCGCCGACCCCGACGACAGCGGCACGACCATCGTGTTCGTGCACGGCAACGTCTCGTCGTCCCTGTTCGCGCGCCGAAAAGCTCCTACGCGGGGGTGAGGACGCCAGAGCCCAGTCCCAGCATCCCCTCGAGCGCGCGCGCGAGCAGCGATCCGCGCTCAGCGGCACCTCCCCAGCGCACCAGCGCCTGGGCGTTGAGCCCGTCGATCATGCCGAGCAGCTGCCAGGCGACGGCGCGCGGATCCACCGCGCGGAAGTCACCCGAAGCGAGCCCGGCGTCGATGACGCCTTCGATCACGTCACGCCAGGCGTCCATCTGGTCGCGCACCGCCGACCCCAGGGCGGCGTTGCGCCGGCCCAGCGCGAACGCCTCCACCCAGATCACCGTCACGTCGTCGCGCGAGCCGTCGAGGAGGGTGCTCACCAGGGCCGCGAGCCGGGGGACCGGATGCAACTCTGCGGCGAGCAGCGCTCGCACCTCCTCGATCTCCGCCGCCACCACGCTGACGAACGTCTCGGCGATGAGCTCGTCCATCGACTCGTGGTAATGCGCGACCAGAGCAGGCGTCACCCCGGCGCGCGCCGCGACGGCACGCAGGGTCACAGCGGAGAGTCCTTCGTCGATGGCCAGTGCGCGCGCGGCGGCGGCCAGCTCTGCGCGGCGTTCGGCGGGCGGTTTGCGGGCTGCTCTTGACATCGTGGGTCCAGTATAGGTATCTATTGATCGTCCGATCAATAAAGCCCGGAGGTTCACGATGACCTGGCGCATGCCCGCCGAGACCGCACCGCATGAGCGCACGTGGATGGCTTTCCCGCGCGCCGGCATCACCCTCGGCGACGACGCGGCCTCGGCCGAGGAGGCCTACGCCGCCTGGACCGCCGTCGCGCACGCGGTCGCTGAGTTCGAGCCCGTGACGATGGTGGTCGACCCCACCGAGCGCGAGCGAGCCGCGCGCATGCTCGGCTCGCACGTCGAGCAGGTGGAGGCGCCGCTCGACGAGTTCTGGATGCGCGACTTCGGGCCCACCTTCGTGGTCGACGACGAGCGCCCCGGCGTGCTCGGCGCGGTCGACTGGACCTTCAACGGCTGGGGCGACCCCGCCTGGTCCGAGTGGCGCAAGTCGGCCGAGATCGCCCGCTTCGTCGCCGAGCGCACCGACGCCGAGCTGGTCAGCTCCGCGCTCGTGAACGAGGGAGGCGGCATCCACGTCGACGGCGACGGCACGGTGCTGCTCACCGAGACGGTCCAGTTGGACCCGCGCCGCAACCCGTACGCCGACAAGGCCCGAGTGGAGGCCGAGCTCGCCCGGACCATCGGAGCCACGCACGCGGTCTGGCTCCCCCGCGGGCTCACACGCGACTACGACGACTTCGGCACGAACGGCCACGTCGACATCGTGGCCACCATCCCCTCGCCCGGCCGCCTGCTGCTGCACACGCAGCGCAACCCCGAGCACCCCGACTTCGAGGTGTCCCGCGAGCTGCGGGCGTTCCTCTCCGGCACGACGGACGCCGCCGGCCGCTCGTGGGACATCGTCGAGCTCCCCGCCCCCGCGACCGTGCGCGACGAGGAGGGCTTCGTCGACTGGAGCTACGTGAACCACCTCGTCGTCAACGACGGCGTGATCGCGTGCGGCTTCGGCGAGCGGGCCGCCGACGCCGGGGCCACCGAGATCCTGGAGGCCGCGTACCCGGGCCGCCGGGTGAGCATGGTGGACTCGCGCCCCATCTTCGCCCGCGGTGGCGGCATCCACTGCATCACGCAGCAGCAGCCGGCGGTCGCCCGATGAGCCGCCCCATCCTGTGCGTCAGCGACTCCAGAGTTCCGCAAGCCGCGCATCCACCGTTCGAACGGACCTCCGACCGGCGCGTCGCCCGCATCGTTCGTGCGTACCCGCGCCAGGCAGGCCGACCATGACCGGTTTCGACGTCGTCGAGGCCGGAATCGCCGAGCTGCGGCGAGCGCTGGAGGCCGGCGAGACGACCAGCGCCGAGCTGGTCGACGCCTACCTCGCCCGCATCGACGCCTACGACACTGCCGGACCGACCCTGAACGCGGTGATCGTCCGCAACCCGCACGCCCGAGCGGAGGCCGTGGCCTCCGACGAGCGCCGCGCGCGCGGCGAGACGCTCGGGCCGCTCGACGGCATCCCCTACACCGCCAAAGACAGTTACTTGGCGCGCGGCCTGACCGCCGCTGCCGGCTCCCCCGCGTTCGAGCACCTCGTCGCGCAGCGCGACGCGTTCACGATCGAGCGGCTCCGCGCGGGCGGCGCGATCCTGCTCGGGCTCACCAACATGCCGCCGATGGCGAACGGCGGCATGCAGCGCGGGGTTTACGGCCGCGCGGAGAGCCCGTACAACGGCGACTACCTGACCGCTGCGTTTGGCTCGGGATCGTCCAACGGCTCCGGCACCGCGACCGCGGCGAGCTTCGCCGCGTTCGGGCTGGGCGAGGAGACCTGGTCGTCGGGCCGGGCTCCTGCCTCCAACAACGCCCTGTGCGCGTACACGCCCTCGCGCGGCGTGATCTCGGCGCGCGGCAACTGGCCGCTCGTGCCGACCATGGACGTCGTCGTGCCGCACACACGCACCATGGCCGACCTCCTGGAGGTGCTGGACGTCATCGTCGCCGACGACACCGAGACGAGGGGCGACTTCTGGCGCGCCCAGCCCTGGGTGCCGATCCCTCCGGCGTCGCAGTTGCGCCCGGCGTCGTACCCGGCGGTGGCCGGGAGCAGTGGCGGCACCGGCAGCACCGGCAGCACCGGCGGCACCGTCGGCACCGTCCTCGCCGGCGCACGCATCGCCGTCCCGCGGATGTACATCAACCGCGACGACGAGGCCGGCACGGCCGGGACCGGCGGGATCGGCGGCCCGACCGGTCGCCGCATCCAGACGCGACCCTCCGTCATCGCGCTGTGGGAGGCCGCCCGCCGCGACCTGGAGGCCGCCGGCGCCGAGGTCGTCGAGACCGACTTCCCCGTGGTCTCCCGCTACGAGGGCGACCGCCCCGGCGCGCCGACGATCGCCACGCGCGGCCTCGTCTCGCCGGAGTACCTGCGGCGCGAGGTCGTCGACCTCTCGGCCTGGGCGTGGGACGACTTCCTGGCCGCGAACGGCGACCCCGCCCTGAACACCCTCGCCGATGTCGACGGCGCCCGCATCTTCCCGGCACCGGAGGGCGCCCTCCCCGACCGCTACGACGGGTTCGACGACGACATCGCCGAGTACCCGGGCTGGGTGCGCGAGCACCTCGGCACCACGCTCGCCGCCATCCCCGAACTCGCCGACGGGCTCCGCGGTCTCGAGGAGACCAGGCGGGTCGACCTGGAGGAGTGGATGGACTCGCTCGGCGTCGACGCGGTCGTCTTCCCGGCCGTCGCCGACGTCGGTCCGGCCGACATGGACGTGAATCCGGCTTCCGCCGACCTCGGCTGGCGCAACGGTGTGTGGGTGGCCAACGGCAACCTGGTGCCCCGGCACCTCGGCATCCCGACCGTCACGGTGCCGATGGGCACGATGGCCGACATCGGGATGCCGGTCGGGCTGACCTTCGCCGGCCGAGCGTACGACGACACCGCTCTGCTCGCCCTGGCGGCGGCGTTCGAGGCGACCGGCCGCAGACGCACCGAGCCGCCCCGCACCCCGCGGCTCCGATAGCGCACGCCCGCACCGCGCCGCGATTCGTCACGAATGTCGCTCCGCACCGCGGTGGCGATTCGTCACGAATGTCACGTTCGACGGCACGAATCCGCACATTCGTCACGAATGTCACGTTCGACGGCACGAATCCGCACATTCGTCACGAATGTCGCCTCCACATCGCGTTGGCGATTCGTCACGAATGTCACGTTCGACGGCACGAAACCGCACATTCGTCACGAATGTCGACGCGCGGTGTCCGTCTCGCGATGTATGCGGTTAGGTCGGGAGGGCGACGACGGGCCGGGAGCACAGCTGAGACGGTGGAATCATGCTCCCCGCTCGCTCTCTCCCCGCTCGCCCTCTTCCCGCTCGTTCCGCATCCGCATGCCGTGGCCTCCTGCCGGCCGCTCTCGCACTGTCCGCGCTCGTCGCCCTCACGGGCTGCACCGCCGCGACGACCGCCATCGGCGTCGCGCCCGCGCCGACCGATGCTTCGCAGCTGACGGATGACGACGGGTACATCCCCGACGGAACCTCCCTCACGCTCGACAGCGACCTTCCCGCGATCCAGCGGCTCGACCCCGAGCTCCTGGAGGCCCTGCGCGCGGCCAACCGGGTCGCCGTCGACGAACGGGGCACGACAATCACGATCGTGGACGGCTGGCGCTCGCTGGGCTACCAGGAGTACCTGTTCGACAGCGCGGTGAAGAAGTACGGCAGCGAGCACGAGGCCGAGCGCTGGGCCAAGCGCGGAGCGGACTCCTCGCACGTCTCCGGTGAGGCCGTCGACATCGGCACCGCAGACGCCATGGATTTCCTCAACCGGTTCGGCTCCGAGTGGGGGCTCTGCCAAACCTACGCGAACGAGGCGTGGCACTTCGAGCTGGCGACCACACCGGGCGGCGAATGCCCGGCTATGGAGGCGGACGGACGAGGTTAGCCAGCCTCCTCCGACCGACACACCTCGGTCGTCCGCGTCGCCTCGCTCAGCCACGTCGCCTCGCTCAGCCACGGCGCCAGAGCGCGTTCCGTAGCGGCACGCACCTGCGCCCGCACCTTCTCGGCGTCCACCTCGCCGACGACCTCCGCGAACGCCGCGCGCAGCGCACCGGCGATCGCGCCGACGAACGCGCCGACAAGCGCCGCCGCCTCGACCGCGTCGTACCGGTGGGGGTAGCTCTCCCGCAGCGCCGCGGCAATGGCCGTCTCCGCCTCCACCTGAAACCGGAGTGCGCGGCTCTGCACCGCCGGATGCTCGGCGATGAGGCGCAGTCGCAGGCGAGCACGGTCGGAGGTGAGGTCGCTGCCGGTGACGCCGGCGCTGTCGAGGGCGCGCACGAGGGCCGAGAGCGGATCCTCGTCCGGCGCGTGCCCGTGGAGCGCTTCTGCTGCGGCGGTCACCCGGGCCGGAGCGTCGGGGAACAGCAGGTCCTCTTTCGTCGGGAAGTACGCGAAGAAGGTCCGGGCGCCGACCTCCGCGTCTGCGGCGATCTCCGCCACCGTCACGCCGTCGAAGCCACGCTCGGCGAACAGCCGGTTGGCGGAGGCGACGAGGGCCTCCCTGGCGCGGTCGCGTTTGCGCTCTCGCAGCGTTGTCATGACAGCAGGATAGCAATCGATGCTTTTTCGCACTTGCCGCCTTTCGGCATTCACTGCTATTTTGCAGTGTATGCGGAAATATTCGATCATCATCGTCGGCGCCGGGATCGCCGGCAGCGCGGCCGCGCTCTTCCTCGGCAGGGCGGGGCACCGCGTGCTCCTGGTCGAACGCGCCTCCGCGCTGCGGACGAGCGGCAGTCCCGTCGACCTCCGCGGCGCCGCTCTCGACGCGGTGCGCTGGCTGGGGCTCGAGCGCGAGCTCCGCGCCGCCGACACGGGCGTCCGACGCATACGCCTGGTCGACGCGGAAGGCCAGGGCATAGCCGATCTCCGGCTCCGCCGCCCCGACAGCCCCGATATCGAACTCTCGCGCACGGCCTTGGGGCGCGTTCTCGCGGGCCACGCGTCGGAGGTCGCCGACCTGCGGCTGGGGGTGGGGCCGACCTCCATCGATGCCGCCCCCTCGGGCGTGGAGGTCGCACTCACCGACGGCAGCACGGTCAGCGCAGACCTGCTCATCGGCGCCGACGGACAGCACTCGACGGTGCGACGCCTGCTCTGGGAGCCGGAGGAGGCGTCAGAGCACCCCGTCGGCCTGACCATCGCGACCATCCCGGCTGGCCCGGTCGACGATCCGGAGACCCTCCTGATGCACAACCGCCCGGGCAGCTCGCTGTCGGTTCACCCTGCCGGCGGGGCTGCGGTGGCGGCGTTCATCCTGCGCACCGGGCAGGAACTCGCCCCCGCGACGCCGGCCGCCCGCTCAGCACTGCTGGTCGAACGCTATACGGGAATGGGATGGCGCGCGCCGGAACTGCTCGCGCGCCTCCGCGACTCCGAAGAGGTCTACTACGACACCGTGTTGCGTGTCCGCACGACGCGTTGGTCGCACCCCGCGGTCGCCCTCCTGGGCGATGCCGCCTCGAGCATCACCATCCTCGGCGAGGGCTCCAGCATGGCCGTGACCGGCGCCCGCACGCTGAGCGAGGCCCTGGGAGCCGGCGTCGACCTCCCGGGCGCTCTGGCCGCATACGAGCGCGCACATCGACCGATCGTCGCGAGACACCAGCGCGGCGCCCGGATGGGCGCGGCGATGCTCGTGCCGGCGACCCGGCTCGGGCTCGCGGCGCGGAACGGAGCGGCGTTGCTGGCGCGGCGCTGACGCGCGCTCCGGCCATGAGCAAACCGTCAGAGAAACCGCCAGGCCACGAGCCCGCTCACGCCGCGATGCCGACCGCCTGTCGTTCGGTCTCCGGGCGGCCGAGGCTGGCGATCATCGCGGCGGCGAGGTCGGCCCGCGAAACACTGAAGCTGCGCGGCACGCTCCCGCCCACGCGCGTCTGATACGTGCCGGTCGCCCTGCCGTTGGTGAGCAGAGGCGGCCGGAACGCCGTCCAGACGGTGTCGGACGCCGCGAGCGCCGCCTCCATCTCGCGCAGGTCGTCGTAGACCGGACGCAGCACCCTGCTTACCATCGGGAGGGCGATGCGGCGGCTGATGAAGCTGTCGTCGGCGGGCGGCGGCCCGACCGGTGCAGCGCTGATGACGACGAGGCGGCGCGGTGCCGCGGCGAGGATGTCTCGCGTCGCCGGAGCGGCGACCGGGGCGTCGGCCTTGGAGCGCGGACCGATCGCCGAGAGCACAGCGTCGGCGTCGGCGTCGTCGAGCGCTGCGCGCACGGCGGCGGTGTCGGCCAGGTCGGGCACCACGGCGACGCGCACGGCCGGGTCGTGTTCCACGGGCCGCCGCAGCACGACGGTGACCTCATCGCCCCGCGCGACGGCCTGACGGACCAGGTGGGCGCCGGTGCGTCCGCTGGCTCCGAAGATAGTGAGCTTCATATCGGCATGGTAAGTGATAATCACAGTGCTTTGCAATCACCGATTGGTACGATATCGGGATGCCAGCACCGGACGCCCCCGACCGCACATCCGGCTCCGTCCCCGGGCTCGAGACACGCGCCAGCTTCCTTCTCTCGCAGCTCGGCCTCCAGAGTGCCCAGCGCTTCACCACCGCACTCGCCCCGCTCGGGATCACGCCCAACCGGTTTGGAGTGCTGGTGCACCTCGCCCGCCAAGAGGGCCGCACCCAGCAGGAGCTCGCCACCGCGCTCGGGCTGCACCGCAATTCCATGGTCGGGATGATCGACGACCTGGAGGAGCGCGGCCTGGTGGAGCGCCGCCGCCACCCCGACGACCGCCGCGCCTACGCCATCCACCTCACGCCGGCCGCCCGCGAGGTGCTGGCCACCGCCGATCGCCTCGCCGACGAGCAGGAGGAGGCCCTGCTCGCGCCGCTCGACGCGGCCGACCGCACCGCGTTGGTCGCGACGCTCTCCCGGCTGGTCGCCGCAGCGGGCTACCGCGCCGGCGTACACCCCGGGCTCGACGGCCGGCACTGATCGCTCGCCGCCCCGACCGCGACGCATGAACGTCGCGTCGCCGCCACCCGGGCGGGCGACGGCGACGCGACGTTCATTCACTCAGTGCTCACATCCGGCTAGTGACCGTGGTGCGGCGGCTCGACCTTCCCCTTCCACACGTCGAGGTAATCCGCCAGGTCGTGGAACTGGCTGCTGTAGGGCTTCACGGTGATTCCCGCGACGCCTTTCTGGGAGGCCAGCTGCCCGAACTGCGGGGACTGCATCGCGGTGTTCAGCACGCGCATCGCCGACCGCTGCAGGTCGCCGAGCCGCATCGGGTAGGCGGCGGCATAGTCGCCCTTGATCGCGACCGTGTACGCCGTCACCGGGCTGCCGGCGTCTGCCGGGTTCTGGTGCACGACACTCGTGATCGAGATCCCCGCCTTCTGGTCGGCGTTCAGCGCGGTTCCCGCGAGGAAGGCCACCGTCTGCCGGTACGCGTCGTCCACCGAGGCGAACTTCGGATTCGGCGTGAATACGCCGCCGGCGGTCGATCCCGACGCAGGCGCCTGGGACAGGTCCGTGCTCGCGTCGACGGTCGTCGTGATGTTCCCGGCCCCCGAAGCGGAGATCGTGAAGCTCCCCAGGCTGAGCACGTACCGCGTGAAACTGAACGTTCCGAACGTGATCGTCGACTTGTTGTAGACCGGGAGGCCGTTGATGTCGATCGCCGCCGTCACTTTGTGGGTCGCTGTGATGACGTCGTTCGGGGCTCCGCCCGGTTCGATGAGGTCGTTGCCGGCATACATCGTCGCGGTGGCGCTGTGGCTTCCGCCCCAGTCGCTCATCACCAGACCCTTGTAGCCCCATTCACCGCGCAAGAGGTTGGTGAGCAGGTCGTAGTTCTGCGACGCGTAGGTGCCGCTGACCTTGTTGTACGAGCTCATCACCGCCATCGGCTGGGCGGACTTGACGGCGATCTCGAAACCCTTCAGCTCGACCTCGCGCATTCCGCGTTCGTCGACGACGTCGTTGACGGCGTTCCGGTTCGCTTCCTGGTTGTTGCCGGCGAAGTGCTTGACCGTGACGCCCTCACCCGGGATGGACTGCACACCGGATGCGGTCGCCGCCGCCGTCAGACCCGCGATCAGCGGGTCCTCCGAGTAGTACTCGAAATTGCGGCCGTTCAGCGGGTCGCGGTGGATGTTCATTCCCGGCGCGAGCCACAGGGAGACGCCGAACTCCTGCATCTCCTTGCCGACAGCGACGCCGACCTGCTTCACCAGGTCGCGATTCCACGTCTGGGCGAGCATGGTACCCACGGGCCATGCCGTCGCGTACTGGTACGTCGTCGGCGTGGTCGAGGTCACCACCTGCGGCAGGCGGAGGCCCGCCGGGCCGTCCGACAGCGTCAGCCCCGGGATGCCGAGACTCTCGTAGGCCGCCGTCGTGTAGCCGGCGGCGCCGGACGCAGTCGCCGTGGTGCCGGGGGTGCTGGCGCCTTCGACGATGTTGGCGAGCTGGGTGACGTTCAGCCCGGCGACGAACTGCTGCATCGTCGTCCTGCCCTTGGCGACGTCGAACAGGGTCGCCGACGGGTTCGTCCGGACATACTGCACCTTCTCACCCGTCTTGGGCGCGTAGGGCGTTCCCGTGCCTTCCCAGTTCGTCTGGCTCTTGTCGAGGTAGGCGGTGGTGGAGGAAATCGTGCTTCCGTCGAGCGCGAAGTACGGCGACGTCGAGTCGACCGGCACGTTCTGCTGGTACGGCGACGCGATGTTCTGCGTCTTCAGCCGGCCGCCGAGGTCGATGGTGCGTGCGTGCGCGATCTCCCGTGCCTCCTGCGGGTAGGCGTAGAAGTTCGCCGGGCTGCTGGTGAGCACCGAGGGGGGCTTCTGGTCGGTCAGCTGCGGCGACGCCTGCTGGGTCACCGTGTCGCGGTCGAGCCGGAGCTTGGCCGCGACGTGCGTGCTGCGCGACGAGTCGCCGACCCGGATCAGGTAGTCGCCCGCCGTCATGATGTACGCCGACTTCGACTCGTAGTACGAGGCCATCTGGGTAGCGTCGAACGAGATCGTCAGCTCCTGCGATGCGCCTGGGGTCAGCACGTCGGTCTTCCCGTAGCCCGCGAGCTCCTGGTAGGGCTTGTCCTCACCACCGGCCGGCGCCGAGAAGTAGGCCTCCACGACCGACTTGCCCGAGTACTTGCCCGTGTTCGTGACCCGCACCGACACCGAGACGGTGCGCAGGTCGGCGTGCACGTTCTCGACGTCGGTGGTGAACGTCGTGTACGACAGTCCGTAGCCGAACGGGTAGTTCACGACGCCTGCCGGGTTCGCCGGATCGATCGTTTTGTAGAAGGAGTCGAAGTACCGGTAGCCGACGTACACACCTTCCGAGTACTGCTCGGTCGTCGTGTTGCCGTCGTTGTTCCCGAACGTCGCGGAGGCCGGGTAGTACGAGTACCTCGACGCCCAGCTGTCGGTGAGCTTCCCCGACGGCGAGACAGCGCCGTCGAGCACCTCGGCCAGCGCGTTCCCGCCCTCCTGGCCCGCCTGGCCCATCAGCAGCAGCGCGTCCAGCGCCGCCTTGCCCTGCGGGTCGTGAGCCGTCGCGTCGATCTGCTTGAAGAACGACGTGTCGACGATCCCGCCCGTGTTGAGCGCCACCACGACGCGCTTGTACGACTGCCCGATCAGCTGGATGTCGTTGTATTCGGTGTCACTCAGCAGGAAGTCGCCCTTGCCGGAGCTGCGGTCGGCGCCTTCACCCGAGTTGCGCGCCACGACGAAGATCGCGGTGTCAGTCGCCGCCGTCGGCTGAACGGTGATCGGCGTGAGCGCCTGCTCGACCGACGAGTAGTCGACGGGCGGCCCGAATAGCTGACCCCCCGAGTTGCCGTACTTGGTGTCGTAGGCCGACGACATCGCGTTCCAGTAGGCCGGGCTCGTCGTGATCGAGAAGCCCGCATTCTCGAGCCCCTGACGCACGGTCACCTTGTAGCGCTGATTGACATCGCCCGATCCCGTGCCGCCTTTGACGGTCGCGTACGCACCGACGCCGAAGAGCGCGACGTTCGTGGATGTGGCGATCGGCAGCGCTCCGTTGTTCTCGAGGAGGACCATCCCCTCGGTCGCCGCGGTCTTGGAGAGCTGAGCGTTCGCCGTCTCGAGCGCGTTTGGGTTCGGATCGGTGACAGCGGCTTGCGCCGCGGCTGCGCCCGTGATGACGAGCGCTCCCGCCAGCAGCAAGCCGACCGCGGCGCTTCGCCTGCCGTGGCCCCTCGGGGATCGATGCATGGTTTTGTCCTCTCTGACAATGCTCTGCCGATCCGGCGGCCACGCCGAATGCCGTTGGGCATGACTGCCGGCCGGGTTCCGAGCCGTTGTGCGCTCGTGCGAGTGCGAGCGACCACAAGCTACTCGTCACGCTTTCATACTGTCAACGACTAAAAACGCGTTCTAGTCAGGCTTTTTAAGCCAATAGTCGGTCAATAATTCGGCCACGCTTCGGCCGAATCCGAGTGCTGTGGCGATAGAGTCGGCGCCGTGAGTTCACGTGAAGCCCGGCCGTCCGCGCGAGAGCGCACACGCGCGGATCTCTATCGCCGCATCCGTGCCGGCGCCAACGTCACGCGCGGCGACCTCGTCGAGGCGACGGGGCTGGCGCGGAGCACCGTCAACTCCGCTGTCGCCCGGCTCCTCTCCGACGGCCTCATCACCGAGACCGAGGTGGAGACGAAAGGGCCGGGATCGGGAAGCGGCCGCCCTGCCGTGCAGTTGCGCCCGAAAGCGTCGGGAGAGCCCGTCGGCGGCATCGACTTCGGCCACAGTCACCTGCGTGTCGCGATAGCGGACGCCCTCGGCCGCCCGATGGGCGAAGCGTTCGAAGAGCTCGATGTCGACCTCGAGGCCGCCGTCGCGATCGACCTTGCGGTCGACCTGCTCGCCCGGCTCTCCTCCCGACTCGACGTCGAGCGCCTGGCGCAGGTCGTGGCCGGGGTCCCCGGCCCCGTCGACTCGCATTCCGGGCTGGTCCGCTCGCCGACCATCCTCTCGAGCTGGGTCGACCTCAATCCGGTCGTCGAACTCCGACGCCGACTCGACGTCCCCGTCCGCGTGGAGAACGACGCCGTACTCGGCGCGATCGGCGAGCTTCATCATGGTGCAGGCCGGTATTTCGAGCACTTCCTGTACGTGAAAGCCTCACACGGCATCGGGGCGAGCATCATCATCGACCGCCGGCCCTACCACGGTTCCACCGGCCTTGCCGGAGAGATCGGCCACACCCCCCTGCCGGGACGCACCGACCTCTGCCGATGCGGCAACCGGGGCTGCCTCGAGGCCGTCGTCTCTGTCGAGTCGCTCCGCAGCCAGATCGCGCACACCCATCCCAACGTCACCCCGGAGAGCATCTCGCTGACCGCACCGGCCGACTCGACCACGGTGCGGATCCTCGACGAGGCAGGCCGCACGCTTGGCGGGGTCCTGGCCGATCTGTGCAACCTCCTCAATCCGGAGGCGATCATCGTCGGCGGCGAGATCGGAGCCGCGGGCGACCCGGTGATCGACGGCATCCGGGCGGCGATCGACCGACGGGCCCAACCGGCGACGGCGGCGACCCTCGAGATCCTGCCCGCCGCGCTCGGCGTGGAGGCGGAGCTCACCGGAGCGCTCCAGCTCGCCGCGGAGGTCGAAGTCGAGTGACCGCGAAGCCGGAGCTGGTGCGCGCCTTCATCGACCTGGGTGAAGCGTTCGAGATGATCAACACCAGGATCGTGCGCGAAACCGACCTCCGCGTCGACCTGGTTCCGCTGTCGCGGAGCGCGATCCTCGTCTCGCTCCTCCTGCTTCAGCGCACGAGCGCATCGGAGGAGGAGCTGCTCGCGCTCACGGGCGAGTCGGTCCGGCCGTTGCGCAAAGTGCTCAGGGAGCTGGAGCAGCAGGGAATGGCCGCATCGTCGGTCGCGAACGGCGCGGTGGTCTTCCACAGCACCGCCAAGGCCATCGAAGTTCACCGGCTCGCGCGCGATCGGCTCGCCAAGGCGGTGCGCTACGCGCTCGCGCACCTCACCCGGTCGCAGACCGACGACCTCGAGCGCGCGGTCGTCGCGGTGACGGCCATTTCGCACGGGCTCGGGCTGCGCGACGTCGACGATACCGGAGGCCGAAACCTCTAAGCTGGAAGCCGTGTCCAAAGTGTTGAGCAGTCTTCCGGTCGGTGAGCGAGTCGGCATCGCGTTCTCGGGAGGTCTCGACACCTCCTGCGCGGTCGCCTGGATGCGCGAGAGGGGCGCCGTGCCCTGCACGTACACCGCCGACATCGGCCAGTACGACGAGCCGAACATCGACGAGGTCCCCGGTCGCGCCACGGAGTACGGCGCCGAGATCGCCCGCCTGGTCGACGCCAAGCGCGCCCTGGTCGAGGAGGGCCTGATCGCGCTGCAGTGCGGCGCCTTCCACATCCGCTCCGGCGGCAAGACCTACTTCAACACCACCCCCCTCGGCCGCGCGGTCACCGGCGTCATGCTGGTGCGCGCCATGATGGAGGACAGCGTCGAGATCTGGGGAGACGGCTCCACCTACAAGGGCAACGACATCGAGCGGTTCTACCGCTACGGCCTCATCGCGAACCCGCGCCTGCGCATCTACAAGCCGTGGCTCGACACCGCGTTCGTCGAGGAGCTCGGCGGCCGCACCGAGATGAGCGAGTGGCTCGTCACCCGCGGCTTCCCGTACCGTGACGCGACCGAGAAGGCGTACTCGACCGACGCCAACATCTGGGGCGCCACCCACGAGGCCAAGCGACTCGAGGAGCTCGACGCCGGGCTCGACATCGTCGACCCGATCATGGGCGTCGCCGCCTGGCGCGAAGACGTGGAGGTCACCCCCGAGACCGTGTCCGTGCGGTTCGAGGCGGGACGCCCCGTCGCCCTCGACGGCGTGGAGTTCGCCGACCCGGTCACGCTCGTGCTCGAGGCCAACGCGATCGGAGGGCGGCACGGCCTGGGTGCGTCCGACCAGATCGAGAACCGCATCATCGAGGCCAAGAGCCGCGGCATCTATGAGGCCCCCGGCATGGCCCTCCTGCACATCGCCTACGAGCGACTCCTCAACGCGATTCACAACGAGGACACCGTCGCGAATTACCACAACGAAGGCCGCCGGCTCGGCCGCCTCATGTACGAGGGCCGGTGGCTCGACCCGCAGTCGCTCATGCTGCGCGAGTCCCTGCAGCGTTGGGTCGGTTCGGCGATCACCGGCGAGGTCACGCTGCGTCTGCGCCGCGGCGACGACTATACGATCCTCGACACGACGGGCCCGGCGCTCAGCTACCACCCCGACAAGCTCTCGATGGAGCGCGTCGGAAACGCCGCGTTCGGCCCCTCGGACCGGATCGGCCAGCTGACGATGCGCAACCTTGACATCGCCGACTCGCGCTCGCGCCTCGAGCAGTACGCGGCCGCCGGGCTGATCGGAGGCCCGACCGGCGAGCTGGTCGGCGAGCTGCAGGAGGGCAGCGCCCGCTCCATCCTCGAGCTCGACGTCAGCGCCGCCGACGACGCGCTCTCCCGCGAGATCGACGCGTCCTCCGAGGGCGCGGCCTTCGACGCTGGGACCGACTGAGGAGGGACCGTGGCGCGGGCTTCGGAGGCGGACGGCGGCCCGGAGGAGGCTGCGCCCGTCGATCCTGCGCCCGGCAACTGGCCGCTCGGCCGCCTACTTGGCGCGGCCTCCCGTGCCGTGGAGCGAGCCTGGTACGACGCACTGGAGGCCCCGAAGCGCTACGCGCCGCACTGATCCAGATCGTCAGCGCGGCGCCGGCGCGTCAGTCGCGCTGAGGAGGGTCGGACGCCGGAGTGTCCGACGCATTCGGCTCCGCAGGTTTCGACTCCGCGGGTTTTGACTCCGCAGGCTTCGGCTTCACCGGAGCCTCCCCGGCCGAGTCGGTGACGGTATCGCTGTCACCGCCGGCGGCCTCGTCGCCCGACCTCGTCGTCTCCTTGCGCAGGATCCGAATCGACTCGCCGAGGCCCTTCGCCAGAGCGGGGAGCTTGGTGGCACCGAACAGCAGCAGCACCAGGGCGACGATGATGAGGATGTGCCATCCGCTGAAGAGGTTCCCGAACATTCGTCCACTCCTTCCTGACCGGATCAGGCGATCCGGTCGTCGCCCTCGTAGCGGTTGCGTCCGAGTGGAAGCCGTGGCCTCAGCAGTCCGAGGTCATAGGCGATGCGGACTGCCTCGTCGCGGGAGTTCGCCCCGAGCTTGCGGTAGATGCTCCGCGTCTGGGTCTTCACCGTGTTGATCGAGACCACCAGCGATCGCGCGATGTACTCCAGGCTCGCCGTCGATTGGAGGCGATCGAGCACGATGCGCTCACGCTGCGTCAGCTGCGCCGCCATCGCCGCCTCCGAGAAGAGCGGCTTGACCTTGGCCATCGCGGGCTCGGCCGGCTTCTCTTCACCACCATCGGCCGACACCGCGAGCGACGGCGCGGCGTGACCCGCGATCGTCAGCACGAACGGCGTGAGCAGGTTGTTCGCCTCGGCGACCTGACGAGCGTTGAGCCGGATCGTCGAGGCCCGAGCACTCTTCAGCCGCTGCAACGCTTCGGCCTGCACGAGCAGCATCTCCACCCGGGTACGCGGGCCCGCGCCCTCGCCGAGCACCGCCTCGGCCAGCAGCTGGGCGCTCCGGTACTCCCGGAACATGAGCAGCAGGCGAGCCGAGACAGGCCGCAGAGCGTTCGTGCCGTCCGGGAACGACTTGATCAGCTTCTGCGCGGCCACGAGGTTGCCCTGCGACATCAGGAGGTCGGCCTCGAGCGCGACGAAGCGTGCCCGCTCGCTGTTGCTCGGGGTGTGCGGGGACTTGCTGAGCAGCTCGGCGTCGATGACCTGCTGAGCGTGCTCCAGCTCGCCAGCGGCGAGGGAGCGCAGTGCCGCCGCGTACGCGGAGTAGCTGTGCAGCTCGCCGAGGTCGACCTCCAGGTCTGCCCATGGGTCGACCGGCTCCTCCGCGCCGTCGGGTTGCACCTCCGTGGCGACCAGCCGCGAGGCGACGGCGACGGGGATGAAGGCGTAGGCCCGCAGCGCGTGATCGCCGCGCGCGAAGGTCTCAACCCGCGCGGCCACGGCCTGCGCCCTGTCGATCTCACCGTGCAGTGCGTACGCCAGCGATGCGGCGCCGGAGGCGTACGCGTAGAGGTTCGGATCGTCCGCAGCCCCGATCGCCGCACGCTCGAACGCGGTGGCGGCCTCCTGGTCGCGGCCCAGTCGCAGCTGGGTGAGTCCGATCTCGAGCCAGGCCAGCGGCGGTTCGGCCACGGAGGCATCGGGAGCGGACAGCGCGGACAGGAAGTCGTCTGCCTGCGAGAGCCTGCCCACCTTGCGCAGTGCGATCATGCTGGTCAGATCCGTCCAGTACTGTCGCACCGGCTCCAACCGACGACCGCGAAGAGCCTGCGGCTCGGCGGCGGCGTGGTAGTAGTCGAGGGCGCCCAGCGGGTCACCGCCGGCGTTCTCGCGGAGCAAGCCGGTCACCGTCAACAGGATCACCGAGGAGCGGAGCGCTCCGAGGTCGAGAGCGCCGAGCTCCTCCAGGTACTCGTCCGCCTCCTCTGTGAAGGCCGACGTCCAGTTGCGGGCCAGGATCGTCTCGGCCGCCACGATCTCGTTGCCTCGCAGCGCCTGCCGCAACGCGGTGATCGGGTCGCCGTTCGCCTCGAGCACGTCGAGGAGCTCCCCGGCCAGCCGGTCGCCTTCTCCGGGCGACTCGGCCTCCAGCTGCGAGCGGAGGACGGCGCGCACCGGGTCGAGGAACTCGTAGACCAGACGCCCCTGGCCGCGTGCGTACGTCCAGACACCGAGACCGGCCGTCTCCGCCACCGAGAGGGCGCCGTCGTCCGCGCCCTCCGGCTCGATCCTGGCGACGATGTGCGGTGCGAGATAGGGCGCGACGGCCGCGCGCTGGAGGCCGTTCCGCTCGGCAGCACCGATCGGCGCGTGCGCCAGAAGCTCGGAGACGACGGTCTCGGAGATCTCCTCCAGCGCCCGTGCCACGACGGCTTCGGGCAGCGCCGCCCGCGGGTCGTCGAAGATGCGGATCATCGCCCGAGCGGCCAGCGGCCAGCCGTGGCTGCGCTTCCACACGTGGTCGAGCACGCGCGACTCGATGTCGCTGCCCAGGAGCTGCACGACCTGGTCGAGCTCGTTGCGCCCGAACGCCAGGTCGTCGTTCTGCACGACGACCAGGTCGAGCACCGCTGCGAGCGCCGGGGCCTCAAAGGAGGTCAGGGCACGCGTGAGGACCATGAGGTGCAGGTTCGGCGTGCGACGGAGGAGCTGGACGAGCTCGCCCGACAGCTGGCCGTCCCACTGGCGCGTGTAGCCGTCGAGCACCAGCACGACGGTCCCGATGCGCCGGCCGAGGGCCTCCTGGAGCGCGGCGAGGGGGTCGGCGTCCCAGAACGCCGACTCGTCGCGCGGATCGAACGCCTTGCGGGTGGCATCCCAGAACCCGTCGATCCCTCCGCTGATGAGGTCGAGGTCGATCCAGGTCGCCGACGGACGGTTCGCGCCCTCCGGTCGATCGAGCCACTTGCGGACCAACGATGTCTTGCCGTAACCCGCCGGGGCCCGGACGATGGTCGCCTGTTCGCGTAGGGCACGGTCGAGGCGCTCGAAGAGCGCGGGCCGCTCGATCGTGTAGCGCGACAGGCGGGGAAGCCGCGACGGCTCTCCGCCGTCTTCCGGCAGTCGTGTCTCGCGCGGATGCGTGGTGGTCATGCTGGACTCCTTCGGCTCGGTGTCACTGCGTACGATCCGGCTACGGCCTGGAACGTAACGCGCACATGTCGCGACGCGACCTTCTTCTGAGTCATCCCTCGTCTCCCCCTCGTGCTCGGCCCCGGTCTCCCGCCCCCGGCCCCCAATCGGTCGGGCGCCCCCAGGAGCGCATGTGCGATGATCGCAGGCCGATTTCGAGGGATGCCGCTCAGCGGAAGACCATCACGGCAGTCTGTGTCCCCCGCAGATGGGGGTCTTCATCCTCTGAATCACCCAACGTCTGTGGGTAACATGATAGAGATCATACGTGGCGTTCCTTATCCTCACCTGTGTGTTCACCCGCTGGCCCACTGGCCGGAAACTTGGCGAGCAGACGAATAACCGGGTGAAAGTCGACGCCGACCGCGGGTGGACGACCGTGTCCACCACCGTTCCCGTGCGACCGTGGAGGCGTCTGGCGCACCGGCAGCGAGGAGGCTCGATGACAGAGCACACCGATCAGGGCGACCTCTCGAGAGCGGCCCTCGCCCGACGTATCCAGCTGCTGCAGGACTTTGCAGAGGTGGTCAGAGGCGAGCCGTTCTCGTACGCGGAAGTGCTCGGCTCGCTCCGGCGGCAGGACCTCTCACTGCGCCCGTCCGAGTGGTCCCTACTGGTCGGCGGCGGCCGCGGCGCTCTTCCGTCGAACGAAGTGTTCGCGGGGCTGGCGCGGGTCTACGGCGTTCCTGCGTCATTCCTCCTGGAGGGTGGCGCACTCCCGCCGGCCCTCGAGGCGATGGCCGGTGCGATCCTCACGCTTCGGGCCCACCGCATCCGGGAAGTGGCCGACCGGCACCTGCTCGATCTCGCACCGAACGTCCTCGAGGACGTGATCGCGGCTCTCGCACCGCTGGCACGCCTCCGCCCCTAGAAGGGGATGTACGTCTCGCGATGGGCGACCGGCGCCTCGCCTCTGCGTCGTCCGTTACGCACCCACGAGACGATCGAGACGAGGGAGTAAAGGACCAGGAGCGCCCCCACCCCGATGAGCCAGGGCTGCAGGGACGTGCTGTTCTTCACGATGGCCAGCCAACCGACGGCCGGAACCGCGTACCAGACCCGACCCCTCACCTGCTCGGCGCGCACCGGAGACGCGTCGGCGACAGCATTGGCATCGCCCCGGGTGATGTATCGCTTGGTTCCGTCGGAGCTCGCCTCGACGCGGACGATGCGATGGGTGACGACTTCGGGCTTGCCGGAGTGGAGCTGATAGGTCACGACGTCGCCGACATGGAGGCTGTCCTCAGCCACGGGACGTACGACGAGGAGGGTGCCAGGCGGCAGACCGGGCTCCATCGACCGGGTCAGCACCGTGTAAGTGTCGGAGGCGGTCGCGATGGGCACGCCGACGGTCACCACGAGCAATCCGCAGACCAGGATCAGCAGCCCAGCGGCGATCGCCGTTCCGGCCGCACGAGCGATCCGCGCGACCCGGCCCGGGCTCTGCGAACCGGCCGGCCGCCTTCCCTGCATGGTGCTCGCGATAGCCATGCCTCATCCCTCGTCTCTCGGGTCGTGACGGGTGCTCCGGCGCCTCGCTGCGTGCACGCGCGTCGCCAGGACGGCGGCGGTACCCGCGCCTCCGAGCGCGGCGGCGATCCAGATCGCGGCCAGGATGTCGGATCCGGTCGCGGCGAGCGGACCGGCGCTCGGACGCTCGGGAGGCCCCGGTGGCGTCGTGCCGCCGCCTCCTCCTCCCGCCCCTCCGGTGTCGCACCCGGCTCCGGCCGGGTCGGCATCCAGCACCACCAGCAGCGAGAAGCCGATCGGCTCGGACTGGCCGGAGACCCCGGTCAGATCACCCAGCGCGAGGGCCGCGTCGACGTCGACGGTGGCTCCGGAGGCCACCGCCTGCGGAGCGAGCAGGGGCACGCACGAGCCGGAGGAGTCTAGCGGCACGGCGGGGCCGGAGCCCTGCGCCGTCGAGACACCGAGCGAGAGTGCGCGCCGCAGATCGTCGTCCGGCACGTCGACCGACGTCAGCGCCACCCGGAGGTAGGCGATGCCTCCCGAGCCGTTCTGCACGGAGAATCGGTCGTGCGCGCTCGCCCGCGGAACCAGGATCGAGCCGTCGAAGAGCGGATGCGACGTCCGCACGACACTGTCCGCCTGGGCGGTGAGGACGTAGACCTCCGAGGCGGCCGGCGGTGCCGCCGGCTGCACCCCGAGGCCGGACGCGCCGGTGACACCGGCGAGGGCGAGCGCAATAGCGGCGGCGACGGCGTTCATCGGCGCTCCGTCACGGCCGCCGCCGAGAGGGCGGCCTGGTAGCGCGCTCGCGAGTCGGGTTCGCTGGTCATGGCCGGTATTGATTCGCGTCGAGGAGGAGGGTGAAGTCGGCCACGGTCGTTCCGGCGGCCGCCGCCGGGACATCGGGCGCGAGAGTGACGGTCAGGCAGTACGACCAGAACGTGCTCCCGAGCAGCGGGGCTCCGACGTTCTGCGGTGTGGGGCCGAGCGGGACGGCGGCGCCGCTGAGCGCAGCGCAGGAGCCGGGAGCAAGAGCCCACGACACCTCGGTGCTCGCCGCTGAGGCGGCATCCAGGGACGCGGCCACCAGGAAGGCGGTCGTCCCGGTGTTGCCCACTGTGAGCGTCTCTGAGCGCGCCTCACCGGGCAGCATCCCGTCGAACGCGGCCGGGTCGAACGCAGCCGAGGTCGCGGCCGACGAGCCTGTATCGCCGACCGCGACCGTTGCTGTCAGGGTTCCGGAACGGACTTCCGTCTCAGAGATGGGAGCATCCCCGTTCCACAGCGCGTAGCTCCCCCCGACGCTGAGACCTGCGACGAGCGCGAGCGAGGCGGTCAGGAGGGCGGGATACAGCGGCGATCGTCTCGCCTGTCGTTCTCTCATCACCGCCCCTCCCGTCGACGCCGCTCGACCGCGCTGCCGTCAGGGTGTCTGCTGCAACAGGAACTGGAGCCCGCTGAGCTGCACGGACTGGGCCTGCGCGACCGTCCCGGTGACCGAGTCCGGTGGGAATGTGACGGTGACCGTCACCGGCGCTGTGATCGGGGCGGTCGTCGTCGGCGCGGCGGAGACCACGTCGAAGGTGTTCGGCTGGCCGGCGACCGGGGTGAGCGTGCCTCCGGTGGACGTACCGACGGTCATCGTGATCTGGAGGGCCGCGAGGAGCTCCGGGTCGCCCGTGATCGACGACGGGTCGATGGAGAGCTGGGAGTGCAGGTTGTCGCCCTGCGCGACGATCGATACGTCGGCGGTGTAGGTCGCGGTGTCGCCTGGCGACCACGCGGTGATCGAGTTATCCCACGTTCCCCCTGTCGCGTCCACCGTCAGCACACCGGAGTCGACCGTTCCCGCATTGAGCGTGGCCGCGTCGTTCCACAGCGCCAGGGTGCCGGCCGATCCGATCAGCAGCGCCAAGCCCGCGCCGCCGGCGATCAACCCTTTCGTGAGTTTGTTCATCGGTCTCTCCAACCGTCTCTGATGGGTTCCTCTGTCGCTCGGAGAGGTCGGATTTGCACGACTCTGTCGCGCTTCGTTTCCCGAGCGTGCGGCTCACGGTACCGACGGATCGGGTGAGTGCCCGGGCGAGGCCGAGGTGAAATGCTTGCATCACGTGCATTGCAATGCGACGGGTGATCTTCAAGCTGAGGATGGGTGAATTCCCGCTCTGGGGATTGCAACGAAGCACGACTGGAGCACACAATTTCACACATCGCGACGACATTTCGGGAATCGCCGCGGTCGGCCCGCCGCCACCATCATCCCCTCCGGCGGCGAGTGGTGCGGGTGCCTCCCCTGACATCGAGCGGCACCCGCACCGGCCACGTTCGACGCGTGATCCGTCGAGCCGCCCGACGACCACACGGGCTTAGGAGAACAATTCAGTGAGACTTTCAGTCGTCGGCGTTGGTTATCTGGGTGCGGTGCATGCTGCGGCGATGGCTGATCTGGGTCACACCGTGGTGGGTGTGGATGTGGATGAGGCGAAGATCGTGGCGTTGTCGCAGGCGCGTGCGCCGTTCTTCGAGCCGGGGTTGGCGGAGGTGTTGGCGTCGGCGATGGCGAGTGGGCGGTTGTCGTTCACGACGGATTTCGCGGCGGTTGCTGATGCGGATGTGCATTTCGTGGCGGTTGGGACGCCGCAGTCGGCTGAGGGGGATGCTGCTGATCTGCGGTTCGTGGATGCGGCGTTCTCGTCGTTGTTGGAGCATGTGTCGGCGGGGGATGTGATCGTGGGTAAGTCGACCGTCCCGGTCGGCACGGCGTCCCGGTTGGCCGAGCTCATCGCTTCCCGGGTGCCGGGGGCGAGTTTGGTGTGGAACCCGGAGTTTTTGCGGGAGGGGTTCGCGGTGCAGGACACGGTGTCCCCGGACCGGTTGGTGTACGGGGTGCCCTCTGGTGAGGAGGGTGCGCGGGCGGCGCGGATCCTGGATGAGGTGTATGCGTCCGCGGTCGGTGCGGGAACGCCGGTGATCGTGACCGATTACGCGACGGCGGAGTTGGTGAAGGTCGCCGCGAACGCGTTCCTGGCCACGAAGATCTCTTTCATCAACGCGATGGCCGAGATCGCCGAGGTCACCGGCGCTGATGTGACCCGGTTGGCCGACGCGATCGGGCACGACGCCCGGATCGGGCGCCGGTTCCTGAACGCCGGGGTCGGTTTCGGCGGGGGGTGCCTGCCCAAAGACATCCGCGCGTTCGCCGCCCGCGCCCGCGAGCTGGGCCGTGGCGAGTCGGTGCGGTTCCTGGACGAGGTCGATCAGATCAACCTGCGCCGCCGGCAACGCGTTGTCGATCTGGTGCGGGAAGAGTCCGGTGGTCTGGACGGGGTCCGGGTCGCCGTGCTCGGGTTGGCGTTCAAACCGCACTCCGACGACATCCGCGACTCCCCCGCCCTGGACATCGCCGTCCGCCTGGCCGACGCCGGCGCGATCGTGACCGCCACCGACCCCGAAGCCATCCCCAACGCCCGCCGCCGCGCACCACAACTCAGCTACGTCGACTCCGCCGCCGACGCCGTCATCGACGCCGACATCGTCGTCCTCATCACCGAATGGCCCGAGTTCACCAGCCTGAACCCCCACGAAGTCGGCGACCTGGTCTCCCACAAAGTGATCATCGACGGCCGCAACGCCCTCGACCCCGACACCTGGCGAGCAGCCCACTGGCGATTCCGCGGCCTCGGCCGCTGACGCTCAGCCTTTCCCTTTACCGTTGCCGCGGTTCTTTCCCGGTCCCTTGTTGGGATTGTCCCGGTTCTGCGGAGCAGGCTGCGGCTGAACCTGCTGCGTCGGAGGCGACAGTAGCGGTTGCTGGGTCGTCTCCGCCGGCACGACCGTCTGGGGCGGAGCCGTCACGGTCGGGGTCGGCCGATGCGTCGGCTCGGACTTCGGCGCAGAGGAAGCCGGCGCCAAGATCGTTCCGAGGCTCAGTGCGAGGACCACGATCCCGGTCGCCCCCGATGCCAGGAGCACCGCGTCCATTGCCCGCAGTCGGCGTCCATCTGGGCGCGCAGGCCGTCGAGGACGCACCAGCGGCTTTGAGTGAACGACCGGGATCGCCGACGGTGTGACCGCTTCGGCCGGACCGGTCCATCCCGGCCCTGACGGTTCCGCGAAATGCTCCGGCAGCCCCCAGCCGGCCAACCTCGGGGCGAGCTCTCGCGCCATGACCGCGACCTCCGACGCCGTCGGGCGGATCCGGGGGTCGCGCGACGTCATGGCACCGATCAGACCGCGCCAGTCCGCCGGCAGCGACGCCGGGATGCGGGGATCGCGCGCCGCCCGCGCGGTCACGGCCTCCACCGGACTGCCCGGGTACTCCCGCACACCGGTGATCGTCTCCAGCACCACCAAGCCCAGCGAGTAGATGTCCGCCGATGGGCCGGGCTCCGCTCCGGTCGCCTGCTCGGGGCTCAAGAAGCCGGCCGTGCCGATGATGGTTCCCGCCGTCGTCATCCGCTCGGCGCCCATCAGGTACGCGATGCCGAAGTCCGTGAGCTTGGCGTGCGGCATTCCGCCTGGCACCTCCGATTCGGCGAGGAGGATGTTCGCGGGCTTCAGATCCCGGTGAACGATCCCCGCGGCGTGCACGACCACGAGCGCCTCTGCGATCCCGGCAACGATCGCGGCTGCCTCGACTCCCGGCAGCGGCCCACGGCCCAGTCGTGTGGCCAGGTCCTCCCCGTCGACGAGCTCCATCACCAGATAGCTCGGCGCGCGGTCGTCGTCCGCCGAGAGGTGCGCGTCGTGGAGGCTCACCAGATTGGGGTGCGACAACCCTGCCAGTGCAGTGGCCTCGCCGCGTCGGCGGGCGTCGTCACCGGCCTCCCCCGGCGCGAACACCTTGATCGCGACAAACCTCCCCAGCTCGCGGTCGTAGGCCCGGTAGACGGTCGCCATTCCGCCGCGTCCGAGGCGGTCGCGAAGTTCGTAACGGTCGAGCAGGACGGTGTCGGGCAGCACCTCGCGAGCATACGCGCACCCGGCGATGCCGTGAATCCGCCGACAGTCATCGAGCTGCCCGTTGAAATCGGCGACGACCGGGAGATGACTGAGAGGAGTGAGAGATCGACCGGATGCGCCGCCCGCGGATGTGCCGCCGCCCGACCGGGGCGTGCTCGAGGCGCTCCAGGTGTACCGGGCGGCGGAGACCGCGATGCGCAGGCGCACCGGATCGGCGATGGGCATCGGCGAGAACGACTTCCTCGCGCTCCGACTGATCCTCGACAACGCCGCGGGCGGCCGACGCACCGCAGCCAAGGACGTGAGCGCCTATGTCGGTGTCTCCAGCGCCTCCACCACCGCACTGATCGACCGACTGGTGCAGGCGGGTCTCGTCGAGCGCCGAACCAACGACTCCGATCGCCGTTCCGTCGACTTGGTGCCGACGCGTGCGGCGTTCGGCGACACCGGACCGATGATGGCGGCCCAGGAGCAGATCGCCGCGCAGGCGGCCGAACTGAGCGAGGAGGACGCCCAGACCGTCACCCGGTTCCTGGTCACGATGCGCGAGACCGTCGACCGCATCAGTGCTGAACGACACGCGAATAGGCCGGAAAGGACCTGACGTCAAGGGGATTGCTCGACAACCGAAACAGTTGTTCGGTGGTGAGCGTCAAGGAAAGGACAACCCCTCCATGAACATCCTGCTCATCATCATCGCCGTCATCGCGATCATCCTGCTGCTCACCGGCGGTTTCGTGCAGTCCCTGAACTTCCTGCTGTGGGTGGGCATCATCCTGCTCGTCCTCGCCGTGATCGTCTGGCTGGTGCGGCTGCTGACCGGCAGCCGCCGCGTCTAGGGAGGCCCTCAATGAGCCTCGGAACCGGGATCGTGCTCTTCGTGATCGGCGCGATCCTGGCATTCGCCCTCAACGTGCAGGTCAGCTGGATCGACCTCCACCTGGTGGGCTACATCCTGATGATCGCCGGCGCCGTCGGCATCATTCTCGGCATCGTCCTGATGACCCGCCGCCGCCGCACCGTCGCGACCACGCGAACCGCGGTCGACCCGGTGAACGGCGACCGCGTCACCCGTCGAGTGGGCGACAGCGACGACATCGTCTGATCGGCGGACGCCGAACTCTGACACGATGTCACGCACGACACGAGCAGGCGCCCGACCGGAGTCATCCGGCCGGGCGCCTGCTCGTGTCGTGCGTGATCACGGGGAATCCTCGCCTTCTCCGAGCACGGCGGCTCCTCCCGCGACGAAGAAGACGAACATCTGCCCGATCGAACCGTCGCAGATCCCTGCGGTCAGCGGCCCCGCGACGACCTGCCCGGCAGACATCGTCGGGATCACACAAAGGCCGCTTTCGGACACGATCTGCAAAGGTGAGCTGCTGGGGGTCTGCAGCTGCCAGCCCTGAGCGCCGGTGCCCGCCGCACGTGTGACGAGCGAACCGTCGGGTTCGAGCGTCAACAGGCCGCCGGCCGGACGACCCGCCTCGATCGTCGCGAAGTCGCCGCTGACGACGTGCCAGGTGAACCACTGGGTCGGTCCGGGAGAAGCCGGCGTACCCTGGCAGGCCGCCAGCGAGACCGGCTCGCCCAGGGTGTCCCCGAAATCGATGCAGAGCTCCCTGTCGGCGTCGGGACGGGATTGATGGGTACGGCCGTCGGGAAAAAGGCCCACCCGATAGATCCATTGCGTGGTGTAAGTCGCCGTGGTGTCAGCGGTCGCCTCGATGTCGTGGACGGAGAGGGTGACGTCCACGCGCGGTGAGAAGGTCTGGCTTCCGGTGCCCTCGACGCCGAAAGCCCGCGCGGTTCCGGAGGTCTGCACGCACAGGTACGTCGTCGCTCCCGGCGCGACGGCATCGCCGGCCACCATCAGCCCGTCGACCCACGGGCCGGTGACGGCGTCGGGGGGAGGCACCGCGGAGTCTGTGCACTCTGAGGGGGTCTGCATCGGCCAGGCCGTGGCCATGATGCCGCCGTTGAGACCCGGAGAGACGGAGAGCCGCGCGGTGACGTCAGCAGGAACCGTCGTCGGTCCGGCCGTCGTGTTGGTGATCGTCACGAGCGCCGCGCGCGTGCGCGCCTCGTTGGCGATCGTCGCCGAGTCCGGGGCGAGGGTTGCGTCGACACCGACGACTCCCGCGGTGACACGGCCGGAGACCGTGACCTGGCTGCTCCAGAGCGCGACGGCGGCCGGCCCTGCCAAGGCTCCGGCGACCACCGCGGCCAACGCCACGGCCGAGATCACGATGCGACGCGGCCGACCGGTGGAGGGCGATCCGCGGGTCATCGGCGGTACGAATTCTTCATAGCGTCGCTCCTCCGCGTGGGTAGCGCCTCGGCAAAAAGCGCGAGCCCAAGCTAGCCGCCTTTCGGGTGACCGAACGGGCGACCCCGGGGTGAAGTCATGCCCTCGGTGGCGTCAATCCTCCATGGTGTCGAGGATCTCGACGAGGTCTTCGTAGGTGGTCAGCGGGTTGAGCACCGCGAAGCGGGTGTTGGGGCGTCCGGCGTGCGAGCTGGGCGTCACGAACGCGCGCTGCTCGTCGAGGAGGCGTGCCGACCAGATCGCGTAGTCCTCCTTCGTCCAGCCGTCACGTTCGAACACCACCACCGAGAGCTGCGGCTGACGCACCAGGTGGAAGCTCTCGCGCTGGTCGATTTCGTCGGCGATGCGTCGCGCCAGCTGGAGCGACGCGGTGACGGCGTCGCGGTAGGCGGCGGCGCCGTGGGAGGCCAGCGAGAACCAGAACGGGAGGCCGCGCGCGCGTCGCGTGAGATGAGCGGCGTAGTCTGACGGACTCCACTCGGTGGTGTCGGTGAGCGTGTCCAGGTACTCCGCGTGCTGCGTGTGCGCGCGGCGGCCGGCCTCTGGGTCGCGGTAGAGGAGGGCGCAGGCGTCGAACGGGGCGAAGAGCCATTTGTGCGGGTCGACGATGAGCGAGTCCGCGAGCTCCACTCCGGCGAAGCGCGAGCGGGCCAGCGGCGACAGCATCCCGGCCAGCCCGTAGGCGCCGTCGACGTGCAGCCAGAACCCGAACTCGTCCTTCAGCGCGGCGATGGAGGCGATGTCGTCGACGATGCCGAAGTTGGTGGAGCCTGCTGTCGCGACGACCGCGAAGACCGCGTCGCCGTGCTCGGCCAGCGCCGGTCGCACGGCTTCGCCGGTGAGCACCCCGGACTCCCCCGGCGAGACGGTCACGACCTCCACGTCCATCACCCGCGCGGCGGACGCGACCGACGAGTGCGCCTCCGCGCTGCAGACGATGATCCAGCTGCCGGGAGGGTTGCCGCGGTCGGCGCGGGCGCTCTCGCGCGCGGCGACGAGGGCGGAGAGGTTGCCTAGCGTGCCGCCCTGCACGAAGACGCCGCCGGCCGCGGGAGGCAGCCCGAACTCGGACGCCAGCCAGGTCAACACCTGGTTCTCGGCATACACCGCGCCCGAGCCCTCCAGCCAGGAGCCCCCGTAGACCGCGCTCGCGGAGACGACCAGGTCGAAGGCCGTCGCAGCTTTGGTCGGTGCCGTCGGGATGAACGAGAGATACCGCGGGTGGTCGGTGGTGATGCAGGCCGGGGCGAGCACATGCTCGAACATGGCGAGGGCGCGCTCGGCGCCCATCCCCTCCTCCGAGACGGTGCGTCCGGCGAGTCGGCGCAGCTCCGATTCCGGCAGCGGCTTGTCGAGAGGGTTGTCGGTGGCGAGGATGCGTCGCCGGGAGTAGTCGAGCACGAGGTCGACCAGCTCGCTGGTCTCGGCGGTCACGCTGTGCATGCGTGCGGAATCGGTAGTCATGGGGCCTCCGCCCCCATGCTGACACACGCTCCTCGTCACCTTTTCGCGCGCAAGCGCAGCTTTTCTGCGCGTTTTTGACTGCCCACGCGAATTACCTGCGCACTAGGGTGTGGCCATGGCCGGGGAGGGCGGGATCTGGGGACGCGGCAGCGCCTACGAACGCTACGCCGGGCGCTGGAGCAGCAGGGTGGCCCCGCGGTTCCTGGACTGGCTCGCCCTCCCCACCGGGCTCGCCTGGCTCGACGTGGGATGCGGCACCGGCGCGCTCACCGAGTGCATCCTCAACCGGACGGCGCCGGCGCGCGTCATCGGGGTCGATCCGGCGGCGGGTTTCGTCGCCGCCGCGTCGGAGCGGCTCGGAACTCGATCGCCGACCCCCGACCTCCTGGTCGCCGGCGCCGACGACCTCCCCCTCCCCGACGGCTCCGTCGACTGCGCGGTGTCGGGGCTGGTGCTCACCTTCGTGCCCGACGCGGCCGCGGGGGTGGCCGAGTCGATCCGCGTCGTGCGGGCCGGCGGCACCGTCGCCGCCTACGTGTGGGATTACGCCGGGCGGATGGAGCTGATGCGACGGTTCTGGGATGCCGCGGCCGCGCTCGACCCGGCCGCCGCGGAGCTCGACGAGGGTCCGCGGTTCCCGCTCGCACATGCCGACGCGCTGGCCGCACTGTTCTCGGGCGCCGGCTGCACCGCGGTTGAGACCACAGCGCTCGACATCCCCACGGTGTTCGCCGACTTCGACGACTACTGGCAGCCGTTCCTCGGCGGGCAGGGGCCGGCTCCGGCCTACGCGATGTCGCTCGAGGAGGACGCGCGGGAGGCGCTACGCCGGCGGCTGGACGCGACGTTGCCACGCGCACGCGACGGCTCGATCGCGCTCGTCGCGCGCGCGTGGGCGGTGCGCGGGGTCGCGCCCTAGCTGGTGCACGCACATTCGTCACGAATGTCGCTTTCGGAGCGCGCACTGGTGACATTCGTCACGAATGTCACCAGCCACCTCTGCTACGGTCACGCAGTGCCGCTGACTCCTCCTGCCGACATCCCCACCGATGCCGCGCTCGTCGCGGCGCTCGTGGAGGCGCAGCATCCCGACCTGGCCGGGCCGCTACGGCTCGTCTCCGACGGGTGGGACAACCAGCTCTACCGGCTGGGTGACGGCCACGCGGTGCGCATCCCACGGCGGGAGGTGGCCGCGCACCTCATCGAGCACGAGCAGCAGATGCTGCCGGGGATCGCCCCCCGCGTGCAGGCGCGGGTCCCGGTTCCGGTCCGCGTCGGCGTTCCGTCGGACGCGTTCCCCTTCCCGTGGAGCATCGTGGAGTGGATCGAGGGCATCGACGGCGCGTCGGTGAGCGCCGGGGAGCGTTCGGGGCTGGCCGAGCCCCTGGCCGCGTTCGTCGGCGAGCTCGCCGTGCCGGCACCCGACGCACCCCGCAACCCGGTGCGTGGCGTGCCGCTGCCGACCCGGGCGGAGGTCGTGGGCACACGGCTGCGCTCGCTGTCCGGGCGCATGGAGGTCGCGGCGCTCGAACAGGCGTGGCGGGAGGCGCTCGCCGCTCCCGAGTGGGACGGCCCGCCGCTGCTGCTGCACGGCGACCTCCACCCGGGCAACCTGCTGCTCACCCAGACCGGCGGCCTCGCCGCCGTGCTCGACTTCGGCGACGTCACCTCCGGCGACCCCGCGACCGACCTGGCGACCGCGTGGCTCACGTTCGACGGGGAGGCGCGCGAGCGCTTCCGCGGCGCTCTGCCCGTCGCGCCCGACCTGGCGACCTGGCGGCGGGCCCGCGGCTGGGCGGTGACCATGGCGAGCGCGCTCGCCATGTCCTCCGACGACAACCCGCGCATGGCAGCACTCGCCCGCCACGCACTCGACCAGCTCGGGGAGGACGCGGCGTAGCGAGGGATCGAGACGGCGCACTCTCAGCCACGTCGTGAGACAGAGAAGCCCCCGTCCCCGCAGCGCGAACTGCGGGAAAGGGGGCCTCGGGACGGAACCGGTTGCCCGATCAGGCCTCGTCGGGCGCGGCGGCTGCCAGGGCGAGATCGGTGATCAGCTGGTCGCCCGGGATCGCGGGGACGAAGTCGGCCTCGATCTCGGCGCGCTGCAGCAGGTCGCCCATGCGGCGCTGACGCTGACGAGGGATGAGCGTCACGACCGTGCCCTGCTTTCCGGCGCGGCCGGTGCGGCCCGAGCGGTGCAGGTAGGTCTTGTACTCGTCCGGCGCGTCGGCCTGGATGACCAGGTCGATGTCGTCGACGTGGATGCCGCGGGCGGCGACGTCGGTCGCCACCAGCACGTTGACCCGGCCGCTGGTGAGCTGGGCCAGGTTGCGCGTGCGGCGCGACTGGTTCAGGTCGCCGTGGAGGCTGACGGCCGGGATGCCCGCGTCGTCCAGCTGGTCGGCGAGCATCTCGGCGAACGCGCGGGTGCGGGCGAAGATCAGCGTCTTGCCCTCGCGGTCGGCGAGCTGCTCGATGATGGCCGGCTTGTCGCGGTGCTCGATGACGAGCACACGGTGGTCGATCGTCGAGGACGCCTGGTCTTCGCCGGCGACCTCATGCACGGCGGGCTCGACGAGGAACTCGTCGACGAGCTGGGCCACACCCTTGTCGAGAGTCGCGGAGAACAGCAGCTTCTGGCCGCCCTCCGACGTCTCGCGCAGGATGCGCTGCACCGGCTCGAGGAAGCCGAGGTCGCACATGTGGTCGGCCTCGTCGAGGACGGTGACGACGACCTCGCTGAGGTCGAGACGACCCTGCTCGATGAGGTCCTCGACGCGGCCGGGAGTGCCGATCACGATGTCGACGCCGCGCTGGAGGGCGCCGACCTGACGGCCCTGCGGCACGCCGCCGTAGATCTGCGTGGTGAACAGGCCGACGCTGCGGGCGATCGGCTGCACGGTGCGGTCGATCTGGAGCGCGAGCTCGCGGGTCGGGGCGAGGATCAGCGCGCGGGGCGCGCGGCCCAGCTGGCGCTTGCCGCCCGACTTGCCCTGCTCGGCCCACTGCTGCATGAGGCGCTCGACCAGCGGCGCGCCGAAGGCGATCGTCTTGCCGGAGCCGGTGCGGCCGCGGCCGAGGACGTCCTTGCCCGCGAGCACGTCGGGGGTGGTCGCCGCCTGGATCGGGAACGGCGTCTCGGCTCCGAGCTCTGCGAGGGCGCGGACGATGTTGCCACCGAGCCCGAGGTCGGCGAAGGTCACGCCCTCCACATCGGACGCCTGGATGGCGTCGGCCTGGAGGCGCTCGAGCACGACGTCGTCCTGCGCGGTGAACGCGGGCTTGTCGTCGCGCGACGGGTAGAAGGACGAATCGCGACGCGGCCGGTCCGAGCGATCATCGAACGAACGGCTGGGACGGTCGGCGCGGTCGTACTGACGGCGCGGGCGGTCGTCGCGATCGAAGTCACGACGCGGACGCTCGACCCGGTCACCGCGATCGTCGAACTGACGACGCGGACGGTCGTCGGACTCGCGACGCGGGCGGTCGGCGCGGTCGTCGACCTGACGACGCGGGCGGTCGTCCCGGTCGAAGTCACGACGGGGACGATCAGCGCGGTCGTCGACCTGACGACGCGGACGGTCGCCGCGGTCGAAGTCACGACGGGGACGATCGGCACGGTCACCGCGATCGTCGAACTGACGACGCGGACGGGCGTCCCGGTCAAAGTCACGACGCGGACGATCGGCCCGGTCACCACGGTCGTCGAACTGACGACGCGGACGATCGTCGGACTCGCGACGCGGACGATCGTCGGACTCGCGACGCGGGCGGTCGTCGTCACGACGACCGGCGCCGGAGCGGTTGTCCCACTCGCGCTCGGTGCGACGCGCATCCTTGCCGCGCGGCTCCCAGTTGGGGCGCTCGCTGCGGCCGGCAGAGCCGCCGCGCTCCGAGCCGCCGCGGCCGGAGTCGCGGGTGCCGAACGTGTCGCGACCGCGGGTGGCGCGGTCCTCCGCGGTCCAGCGGGCCTTCTTGCCGGCGGCGGGAGCCTCGTCGCGGTAGCCGCGGTGCTTGGGGCTGCGGCTTCCCGCACCCTTGGGGGCGCCGTAGGAGGAGCCGTTCTGCGGCTGCGAGGGCCGTCGGTCGTTCTTCTTGAACGGGGGCATGCGTGTTCTTCCTGGGTTGTTCTCTGAAATGCGCGGCGGCACGCTGAAGCGCACCGGAGAATCCCCGTCAGACATCGCCAGGGGCCGTTCACATCGTGATGAATCCACTCGCCGAATGGCTGCGGAACCGGCCCGCTTGACTTACAAACCCATCCGCGTCGAAATGCGCGGTGTCAAGAGCCGACTGACCTACGATACAGGAAGAAGCCTGGGAAGACACCACCGAGCGCGCCGACCACTGCCGGGCCACCGCGAGCAGGGTATACAGGAGGCATGACCTCCGTCGACGCCATCGTCATCGGCTCGGGACCGAACGGGCTGGCCGCCGCCGTGACCCTGGCCAGGGCAGGGCTGAGCGTGCACGTCTACGAGCGCAACGCGACCGCCGGCGGTGGGATGCGGACGGAGGAGGTCACCCTCCCCGGCTTCCGCCACGACATCTGCTCGGCCGTGCACCCGCTCGCGTTCGCCTCCGGCTTCTTACAGAGGTTCGGCCTCGCCGACCGGATCCCCTTCATCACGCCCACCGCCTCCTACGGTCACCCGCTGCCGGGCGGGGAGGTCGCGGTCGCCTACCGCGACCTCGAGCGCACCGCGGAGGCGCTCGGCCCCGACGGCCGCGCCTGGCGGGCGCTGCTCGGGCCGCTGGCGCGGGAGGCCGACGCGGTCGCCCAGTTCACCGGGTCGAACCTGCTGCAACTGCCACGGCATCCTCTGGTCGCGGCGCGGTTCGGGCTCGCCGCCCTGTCGCAGGGTGGTCCGTGGTGGAACCTGCCGTTCCGCACGGAGAGACCGGGGGCGCTGCTGACCGGCGTGATCGCGCACACCACCCTCCCGCTGCCGAACCTCGCCGGCGCTGCCGCGGGGCTCGCCCTGGCAACGTACGCTCACGCTCGCGGCTGGCCCATCCCGGTCGGCGGCTCGCAGTCGATCGCCGACGCGCTGGTCGACGATCTCCGCGCGCACGGCGGGGAGGTCGTGACCGGCACCGAGATCCGGTCCCTCGGCGAGCTCCCCGACGCCCGGGCCGTGCTCTTCGACACGCACGTGGCGATCGCGGCCCGACTCGGCGAAGACCGCCTCCCTGCCGACTATCTGCGGAAGGTCGCGGCGTTCCGCAACGGGAACGGCGTCTTCAAGATCGACTTCGCGCTCTCCGGTCCCGTTCCGTGGCGCAACTCCGAACTGCTCGAGACCGCGACCGTGCACCTCGGCGGCGAGCGCTCGGCTATCGCCCGCTCCGAGCGCGTCGTCGCGGCGGGCCGCGAGAGCGACGACCCGTACGTGCTCGTCTCGCAGCCCACACTGTTCGACGCCGGCCGGGCTCCCGCCGGAAAGCACGTGCTCTGGGCTTACACGCACGTGCCACGCGGGTCGACCTCCGATCGCAGCGAGGCCGTCATCGCGCAGATCGAGCGTTTCGCACCCGGCTTCCGCGACCTGATCCTCGCCACGGCCACCAAGACCGCGCACCAGATGGAGGGTTACAACCCGAGTTACATCGGCGGCGACATCTCGTCCGGAATGCCCAGCCTGTCCCAGCTCGTGATGCGGCCCGTGCTGTCGACGGATCCGTGGCGGATGCCCGGCCGCGGACTCTACCTCGCATCGTCGTCCACGGTACCCGGGCCGGGCGTCCACGGTCTCGCCGGCTACTACGCGGCGCGCAGCGCCCTGCGCCACGAGTTCGGCGTCACCCGGATGCCGTCGCTCGCGCCCTCCGCCTCGCCAGGGCAGACGACCGCGGAGGACGAGGAGGAGATCGTCTGATGTCCGTCAACGTGCGCCGCTTCGCAAGCACCCCGGAGGAGGTCTTCACAGCCCTCGCCGATCCGTGGGTGTTCCCGACCTGGGTGGTCGGGGCATCGCGGATGCGCGGGGCCGACGGCCGGTTCCCCGAGCCGGGGTCCCGCCTCCACCACTCCATCGGGATCTGGCCGTTCGTGCTGAACGACCAGACGACAGTGGAGGTGTGGGACCCGCCACGGCGCTTCGAGCTGCACGCGAAGACGCGGCCGATCGGAACCGAGCGCGTCGTGATCGAGGTGCGTCCGCGCGGCCGTGGCTGCGTGGTGCGCATGGAGGAGGAGGCGATCACCGGCCTCGCCGCCCGCATCCCCGGGATGATCGCCGAACCGATCCTGTGGGTGCGCAACAGGGAGGCGCTGCGCCGGCTGGAATGGGTCGCGCGCGGGATCAGCCGGCAGAAGAGGCGGGCGTAACCTCCTCGACACACGCGGTCGTTAGCATCGACTGCATGATAACGAGCGTGTCCGTCGAGCCCGCCCGCTCGCCCGGCGTCGAAGAACTGCTGCGGTTGAGCGACGAGTTCACGTTCGCGCTCTACCCGGCCGAGAGCTGCTACCTGCTCGACGTATCCGAGCTGGAGCGTCCCGGAGTCACCGTGTTCGTCGGACGCGACGAGGCCGGCGGTGCGCTCGGCATGGCGGCCCTGGTCGAGAAGGCCGACGGCACCGCCGAGCTCAAGCGGATGTTCGTGCACCCGGACGCACGCGGCCGTGGCCTGGCCGCCGGCCTGCTCCGCGCGGTGGAGGCGGAGGCGGCGGTGGCCGGCATCCCGGTGCTGCAGCTCGAGACCGGTCCACTCCAGCACGCCGCCATCACGCTCTACGAGAGCCGCGGCTACGCGCGCATCCCGAACTTCGGCGACTACGTCGATGACCCGCACTCGGTCTGCTACGCGAAGACTCTCGCGCGGTGGAGCTAGGGGCAGCGCGAAGCGATCCTGCGACCCCAGCGCCGCGCGGTGGAGCTCACAAGGAGCGCGAAGCGATCCTGCGACCCCAGCGCCGCGCGGTGGAGCTCAGAAGGAGCGCGAAGCGATCCTGCGACCCCAGCGCCGAGGGAGCCTGCGACCGAGGTCCGAGCCTGCGACCGAGGTCAGAACTGCGACCGAGAACCGAACCCGCGACCGAGAACCGAGCCCGAGCCCGCGCGTACCTGACGGCTGGCCGCGCGCCTTCTACCCGCGCACTGTCGCGCCGCGACCGGCGACCTTCTTCTTCAAGAAGATCAGCGGCAGCAGCCAACCGCCGAGCGCCGTGACCACCCAGACCACGAGGGCGGCGAGCACCCAGGTCACGAAGTCGTCCACGCGGATCCCGTCGGGGAACAGCGACGCGACGATCAGCGCGAGCAGCGTCGAGACCAGGCCGATTCCGCCGAGCACCGCCGAGGCGTACTTTCGGGCGAGATTGAAGATGAAAGGGGCGAGGATGCTCTGCGCCGCGGCGAAGACAGCCACGGCGATGAGGAGGCCCTCCCAGTCCAGATGGAAGCCGGGGAGGAGCAACGACGCGACCAGGAGGCCGAGCGCAGCAGTGACGACGAAGATGGCCGCACGGATCAGGAATCTCACCATGCACGAAGAGTAGCGCCCCGCCACGCGGCGAGGACGGTCCTGGCGCGCCGCCGACGCTGCCGCTAACCTGGCGCCACCGTTGAGAGAGGCCGCCCGTGACCGACAAGAAGACCACCCTCCGCTCGTGGACCGTCGCACTGCTCGTCGTCGGCTCCGCGCTGGTGCTGATCGGGGGCGGGATGATCGCCGGAGGCTTCGCCGTCGCCGCGCTCTCGGCGGGCCGCAGCGGTTCGTGCGACTCCGCGCGGGTCGCCGACCAGGTGCTCCCGAGCGTGGTGACGATCGCGGTCGTCGGCCAGCGCGGCACGAGCAACGGCAGCGGCGAGATCATCACCGATGACGGCTACATCCTGACCAACAACCACGTGGTCGCCGGTGCGGCTTCCGGCGCGAAGCTCACGGTCCGCTTCAGCGACGGGCACGAGCTGTCCGCGACGCTGACCGGGCGCGATCCCAAGACCGACCTCGCGGTGATCAAGGTGTCCGACGACAAGCCCCTCCCCGTCATCGACACGGGCGACTCGGGTTCGCTGGTCGTGGGCCAGCCAGTGGTCGCGCTCGGCGCGCCGCTCGGGCTCTCCAGCACCGTGACGGCGGGCATCGTCAGCGCGCTCGGCCGCACCGTTCCCGTCCCGAGCGACGACGACAGGAACGCGGTCCTCGCCGGCGCCGTCCAGACCGACGCGTCCATCAACCCCGGCAACTCGGGAGGCGCGCTCGTCGACTGCGACGGCCGCCTGATCGGCATCAACACGGCCATCGCGACCGTCCCGGGCTCCGGAGGCCAGAACAGCACCGGCAGCGTGGGCATCGGCTTCGCCGTTCCGGAGTCGCTCGCGCTGCCGATCGCGGACGAGCTGATTGCGCACGGCGAGGTCGCGCATCCCACCGCCGGCCTGACCGTCGTGCCGATCCCGCCGGCCGCCGCCGCGGCGTTCGGGATCACCGACGGGCTGTTCGTGCAGTCGATCGTCTCGGGCGGTCCCGCACAGAAGGCCGGCCTCCGGGTCGGCGACGTCATCACGTCGGTGAACGGGCGCGATGCGACGAACATCGACCTGCTCACCGCGATCCAGGTGACCAGCAAGGCGGGCGACGAGGTGAAGGTCGAGTACCTCCGAGACGGCGCCTCGCACACCACGACCGTGACGCTCGAGTAGGGGCCGCCCGCGAGCGCTCGAAGGGCCGCCGAGGGGCACGTACACGCCCCTAAAACGCCGGAATATGGGCGTTTACGTGCCCCTCGTGTTCCTCTCGGTGCTCGGTCAGCCGTCGAAGGCGGCTCAGCTGCCGCGGATGCGGCGAGAGAGCTCTGCGGCGGCGTCCCGCACGCGGGCGGCGAGCGCGTCCCACTCGGCGGGCGGCACGTTCGCGCGCGGGAAGGTGACCGCGATGCCGGCCGCCGGCCAGCCGGCGTGGTCGCGCACCGACACCGCGACGGACGCGAAGCCGGGAGTGACGTCGCCGTCCTCCGTCGCGTACCCGCGCTCCCTGGCCTCCACGACCAGTCGGCGCAGCTCGGCGTAGGAGTGCGGGCCGGCGCCGGTGCGGTCCTCGAACGCGTCGGCGTCCGGGTAGAGAGCGCGCAGCTGACCAGGCGGCAGGGAGGCGAGCAGCGCGCGGCCGCTCGCCGTCAGGTGGGCGGGCAGCCGCACCCCGACATCGGTGACCAGTCGTGGCCGGCGCGGCGCCCGCTCCTCCACTACGTAGACGACGTCGCGGCCGTGCAGCACGGCCACGTGCCCGGACTCGCCGAGCGCGTCGACCAGCGCTGCGACGATCGGGCGGCCGAGCCGGCTCAGCGGCTGCTGGCGGGAGAACCCGCTCGATAGCTCGTAGGCGGCGACGCCCAGGCCGTAGCGGCGTGCCTCCGGGAAGTGCAGGACGAAGCCGTGCTCGGCCAGCACGGTGAGCAGGTGGTAGACGGTCGAGCGCGGGAGGCCGAGGGCGGCCGCGATGGCGGCCGCCGGCGCCGGCCCGCGCTGGGTGGCCAGGAAGCCGAGGATCCGCAGGGTGTTGTCCGCGGCGGGGACCTTGCTCATGACGCCTCCACTGGTGTTGTTCGCGTGCCGGCTCGCCTGCTCGTTCTCGACCGCGAGTCTGGTATCCCGGACACCGAAGAGCCTAATCCTCGAGCGCGAGGAGGGCACCACAGCGCATGATCGGAGCATGTCCGCCCTCACCACCGGTTCCACCCCCGCAACCACCCGACCGTCCGACGGCGACACCCCGCCCATCACCGTCGGCGCGCGCGACCTCACCATCTCCGAGGTCGTCGCCGTCGCCCGCCACGACGCTCCCGTGACCTCGACGCGGCCGCGCTGGAGGCCGTCGGGGCCTCCCGGGCGATCGTCGAGGCCCTCGCCGACGACGTCGAGCCGCACTACGGGATCTCCACGGGCTTCGGCGCGCTCGCGACCACGTTCATCCCGGCGGAGCGCCGCGCGCAGCTGCAGGCCTGCCTCGTGCGCTCGCACGCGGCCGGCTCCGGCCCGGAGGTCGAGCGGGAGGTCGTGCGCGCGCTCATGCTGCTGCGCCTCGCGACACTCGCGACCGGCCGCACCGGCGCGCAGCGGCGACCGTCGAGACGTACGCCGCGCTGCTCAACGCCGGAATCACGCCGATCGTGCGCGAGTACGGGTCGCTCGGCTGCTCCGGCGACCTCGCTCCGCTCGCGCACTGCGCGCTCGCGGCCATGGGCGAGGGCCAGGTACGCGTCGACGGCGGCCTCGTGGAGGCTGCCGACGCCCTCGCCGAGGCGGGTATCGAGCCGGTGGTCCTGGCCGAGAAGGAGGGACTCGCCCTCATCAACGGCACCGACGGCATGCTCGGGATGCTCGCGCTCGCCCTGAACGACCTCGACTCCCTCCTCACCACGGCCGACATCACCGCGGCGATGAGCGTCGAGGCCCTGCTCGGCACCGACGCGGTCTTCGCCGCCGACCTCCAGCAGCTGCGCCCTCAGGCCGGCCAGGCCGTGTCGGCCGCCAACCTCCGCGCCCTGCTCGCGGACTCGCCCGCTCGTCGCGAGCCACAAAGGCCCGGAGTGCACGCGCGTGCAGGACGCCTACTCGCTGCGCTGCGCGCCCCAGGTGCACGGCGGCGCCCGCGACACCGTCGCCCACGCGACCGCCGTGGCCGAGCGCGAGCTCGCGTCGGCCATCGACAACCCGGTGCTCACACCCGACGGTCGGGTCGAGTCGAACGGCAACTTCCACGGCGCGCCCGTCGGCCTACGTGCTCGACTTCCTGGCGATCGTCGTCGCCGACGTCGCCAGCATGTCGGAGCGCCGCACCGACCGGTTCCTCGACAAGGCGCGCAACCAGGGCCTCCCGCCGTTTCTCGCCCACGAGGTCGGCGTCGACTCCGGGCTGATGATCGCCCAGTACACCGCGGCGGGCATCGTGTCGGAGCTCAAGCGCCTCGCCGTCCCCGCGTCGGCGGACAGCATCCCCTCGTCGGCGATGCAGGAGGACCACGTCTCGATGGGCTGGGCCGCCGCGCGCAAGCTGCGCCGGGCCGTCGACGGGCTGAGCCGGGTGCTCGCGATCGAGCTGATGACCGCTGCGCGCGGCGCGGAGCTGCGCGCCCCGCTGCAGCAGGGCCCGGCGACCGGCGCCGTGACCGCCGCGCTGCGCACCACCGTGCCCGGCCCCGGCCCCGACCGCCACCTCTCCCCCGAGATCGAGGCCGCCGTCGCTTTCGTCGCCTCCGGCGCCGCGATCGCCGCCGCCACCACCATCACCCCCCTCCACTAACCCCCGACCGACTCCATCTCTCCCGGAGTCGTGCACGCAACACGCCGATGCGGGCGTACACAACTCCGGAATGGATTGCAGAAAGGACCACCACGATGCAGGGATCACGTCCGGTGCGCGCGCCACGCGGCACGGAGCTCAGCGCGAAGAGCTGGCAGACCGAGGCGCCGCTGCGCATGCTGATGAACAATCTCGACCCGGAGGTCGCCGAGCGCCCGGACGACCTGGTCGTCTACGGTGGAACCGGGCGCGCCGCGCGCAGCTGGGAGGCCTTCGACGCGATCGTCGCCACCCTCCGCGACCTGGAGGCCGACGAGACGCTGCTCGTGCAGTCCGGCAAGCCGGTCGGCGTCTTCCGCACCCACGAGTGGGCGCCGCGCGTGCTCATCGCCAACTCCAACCTCGTCGGCGACTGGGCGACGTGGCCCGAGTTCCGCCGCCTGGAGGCGCTCGGCCTGACCATGTACGGCCAGATGACCGCCGGCTCCTGGATCTACATCGGCTCGCAGGGCATCCTCCAGGGAACGTACGAGACGTTCGCGGCGATCGCGGACAAGTTCGCCGCCCGGCAGGGCGGGTCTCACACGCAGGGTGGGGTTCCCTGGCCGGCACGCTCACTCTCACCGGCGGGTGCGGCGGGATGGGTGGCGCGCAGCCGCTCGCCGTCACGCTCAACGGCGGCGCCGTGCTGATCGTCGACGTCGACCGCGCCCGCCTCCAGCGCCGCGTGGACCACGGCTACCTCGACGAGCTGGCGGACGACCTCGACGACGCGATCGCCCGCGTCATTGCGGCGAGGGACGAGCGACGCTCCCTCTCGGTCGGGCTGGTGGGCAACGCCGCCACGGTCTTCCCCGAGCTGCTCCGCCGCGGAGTGCCGATCGACATCGTGACCGACCAGACCAGCGCACACGACCCGCTCAGCTACCTGCCCGAGGACATCACAGTGGAGGACTGGCACGACCGCGCCGCCGCCGACCCGGAGGCGTTCACAATCGCCGCGCGGCTGTCGATGGCCAAGCAGGTGGAGGCCATGGTCGGCTTCCTCGACGTCGGCGCCGAGGTCTTCGACTACGGCAACTCGATCCGCACCGAGGCGCAGCTCGGCGGCTACGACCGGGCGTTCGCGTTCCCGGGCTTCGTGCCCGCCTACATCCGGCCACAGTTCGAGGAGGGCCGCGGGCCGTTCCGCTGGGCCGCGCTCTCGGGCGACCCGGCCGACATCGCGGCGACCGACCGGGCCATCCTCGAGCTGTTCCCCGACGACCACAAGCTGCGCCGCTGGATCACCCAGGCCGGCGAGAAGGTGCACTTCGAGGGCCTCCCCGCGCGGATCTGCTGGCTCGGCTACAAGGAGCGGCACCTCGCCGGCCTGAAGTTCAACGAGATGGTCGCCTCCGGCGAGCTCTCGGCGCCGATCGTGATCGGCCGCGATCACCTCGACTCCGGCTCAGTCGCCTCGCCGTATCGCGAGACCGAGTCGATGAAGGACGGCTCGGACGCGATCGCCGACTGGCCGCTGCTCAACGCGCTGCTCAACACAGCCTCCGGCGCCACCTGGGTGTCGCTCCACCACGGCGGCGGCGTCGGCATCGGCCGCAGCATCCACGCCGGCCAGGTGGTCGTCGCCGACGGGACCCCGCTCGCCGCCGAGAAGATCGAGCGTGTGCTGACCAACGACCCGGGCACCGGCGTCATGAGGCACGTGGACGCCGGGTACGAGCACGCCGCCGAGGTCGCGCGCGAGCGAGGGCTGCGCATCCCGATGGACCAGCACCGTCCCATCGATCAAGGCAACCCGATGCAGGGGGCCGCAGCCCCGGAGGCCACCGTCTGATGCCGCGCGTGACGCTGCTGACCGGGGTCGGCGAGCTCGTCACCTTCGATCCGTCGCACGAGGGGCCGCTCGGCGTCGTTCGCGACGCCGCGCTGCTCGACGTAGACGGGCGGGTCGAGTGGACCGGCCCCGCCTCCGCGGCGCCGCGTTCGGATGCGGACCAGATCGTGGACGCCGGCGGGGCGGCGGTCATCCCGGGCTTCGTCGACAGCCACACGCACCTCGTCTTCGGCGGCGATCGATCGGCGGAGTTCGAGGCGCGGATGGCGGGTCGACCGTATTCCGCAGGCGGCATACGCAGCACGGTGGCGGCAACGCGCGAGGCATCGGAGGACGCCCTGCGCGCCCGACTGGCTCGCTTCGTCACGGAGCTCCGCTCGCAGGGAACGACGACGTTCGAGATCAAGAGCGGGTACGGCCTGACCGTGCACGACGAGGAGCGCATCCTCCGTCTAGCCAGGGAGGTCACCCCCGAGACCACATTCCTGGGCGCGCATGTGGTGCCGACGGAGTACGCCGATGACCCGGATGCGTACGTCGACCTGGTCACCGGCGCCATGCTGGACGCCAGCGCACCGCACGCCCGTTGGATCGACGTGTTCTGCGAGACCGGCGCCTTCACCGTGGAGCAGTCGCGCCGCATCCTGACCGCGGGGGCCGAGCGGGGGCTCGGGGTGCGCGTGCACGCCAGTCAGCTCGGGCCGGGCGATGGCGTCGCCCTCGCGGTCGAGCTGGACGCCGCGAGCGTCGACCACGGCACGTACCTGACCGACTCCGATGTCGCGCTGCTGGCGGGGTCGAGCACTGTCGCGACCCTCCTGCCCGGCGTCGAGTTCTCGACGCGGCACCCCTACCCGGACGCCCGGCGACTGATCGACGCCGGCGCGCGCGTGGCATTGGCGAGCGACTGCAACCCGGGCTCGTCGTTCACATCGTCGCTGCCGTTCTGCATCGCGGTCGCGGTGCGCGACATGGGCATGACGGTTCCGGAGGCCCTGCGCGCCGCGACCCTCGGCGGCGCGGAGGCGCTGCGCCGCGACGACGTCGGTCACCTGCGCCCGGGCGCCCGAGCCGACTACGTCGTACTCGACGCTCCCTCGTACGTGCACCTCGCCTACCGCCCCGGCGTCCCTCTCGTCACGCGCACCCACGTCGCCTGAGCAATCAGTTCCGGAGAAATGCACGCCGGTGCGCGGCGTGTTGCGTGCAGAACTCCGGAAGCGATGGCTGGGCGGGGAGGTGGGAGGGGGAGGCGCGGGGGTTAGCGGGAAGTGAGGCCGGCGGCGGCCTCGAGGATGAGGAGCGCGGCGAGGCGCACGGTGCGCTGGTCGTCGGTGTCGGCAGTGGCGTCGACCTCCGCGATGTCGATCGAGCGCACCAGCGGGGAGGCGCCCGCCAGCCGGGCGAACCGGCGCAGCTCCCACGCGGCGAGGCCGCCGGGCACGGAGGCCGGGCAGCCGGGCGCGACCGACCGGTCGCAGACGTCGACGTCGAGGTCGACGTGCACCGGACCTCCCGCGGCACCGGCCACCTCCAGGGCCTCAGCCATCACGTCGTCGAGCGGTCGACCGTGCAACGCGTCGCGCGGCACCACAGTGATGCCGAACTCCTCGGCCCGACGGGCGTAGGCGGCGGAGTTCGCGAAGTCGGCGATCCCGATCTGCACGATCCGTCGGCCGTCGAGCCCGGCCCCCACCAGGCGTCGCACCGGAGACCCGTTGGAGACGCCGTCGCGCAGGTCATGGTGCGCGTCGAGGGTGATGAGACCGGCCGTCGACAGCTGCTCGCCCCATGCGCCGAGCGCGGCGGGCACGGTCAACGCATTGTCGCCGCCGACGGCGACGGTCACGCGGGATCGCTCCGCCGCCTCTCGCGCCGCAGCGACGGCCCGTTGCTCACCGTCGGCGCCATCCGGTTCCGCGACGTCGCCCGCGTCGGCGAAGCGCAGCGCCTCCACCTCGAGCCCGGGGACGTGCAGCGAGTACCGTCGCAGCGCGTCGCGCACGGCCGCCGGCGTCGCGTGCGCGCCCGTGGCCGACAACGAGGTGCGCCAGGTCGGGAGGCCGAGCAGCGTCAGGTCGACAGCCTCGTCATCCGCGAGGTCGGCGAGCGCCGGCCAGGAGCCGGCTCGCGGCCAGAGCGGGTCGACGGAGAGGGCACCGGTGGAGAGGCTCATACCGCGACGCTAGCAACGCGCCCGCGTGATGACGCGGGGCACGACGGATCGCCCGTCTGGCATCCCGGACACCTACCCGACTGACACGATCGAGGGGCACGTAAACGCCCTCATCCGCGCGGGATACGGGCGATTGCGTGCCCCTCGATGTCAGGTCAGAGCTGCTGGCCGCCAGCCGGCGTCGTGAACACGGGAGGCTCCGGAGAGTCCACATCCGAGCCGCGCTCCGCACCACCCGCGCCGCCGGGACCCGAGTCCTCCGGGCCGGCGCCGCCGGAGCCGAAGCCGCCGTCGCCCTCGTCGCCGCGCTTGGCCGCCCGCCGGGCGAGCCGACGCTCACGGGCGCCCTCCACCAGGTTGTACAGCGTCGGCAGCACGACGAGCGTGAGCACCGTGGACGACAGCAGGCCGCCGATCACCACGATCGCGAGCGGCTGCGAGATGAACCCGCCGTGGCCGGTCAAGCCGATCGCCATCGGCGTGAGCGCTGCGATGGTCGCCAGCGCGGTCATCAGGATGGGCCGGAGACGCCGGGACGCGCCGTGGGCGACTGCGTCGGCCACCGAGAGACCCCTGGCCCGGTACTGGTTGACCAGGTCGATGAGCACGATCGCATTCGTCACGACGATGCCGATCAGCATGAGCACACCGATGAGGGAGGCCACACCGAGCGGGATGCCAGAGGCGAGCTGCAGGAGGATCGCACCGGTCGCCGCGAACGGCACCGAGACGAGCAGCAGCAGCGGCTGCCGCAGCGAGCGGAAGGTCGCCACCATCACGATGTAGACGATCAGGATGGCCGCGAGCAGGGCGAGGCCCAGCTGGCCGAACGCGCTCGACTGGCTCGACGAGACGCCGCCGATCTTGGCGGTCGCGCCCGCGGGCAGGTCGGCCGCGTCCAGCGCCGTGGTGACCTCCTGGTTCGCCGTGGTGAGGTTGTCGCCGGGCGTCGCGGTCACGGTGGAGGTGCGCAGGCCGCGCTGGCTGGTGACGGTCGACGGCCCCTTCGCCTCGGCGACGGTTGCGATCGAGCTCAGCGGCACGACGCCGGTGGCCGTCGGGATGGGCAGCTTGGAGAGTCCGGCGACCGTGGTCGGCGGGTTGTCGGTCTGCAGGTAGATCTTGAGCGTCGAGTTGTCGATCGCGACGGTGCCGATCTGCGCGGGCTGCATCGTCTGCGACACGATCGTGCCGACGGCCACTTCGGTGAGACCGACCTGCGCCGCCTTGGTGCGGTCGACGGTCACCGACACGTACGGCAGCGAGGCGCTCAGGTTGTCGGTGACCTGGCTGAGCGACTTCTGCTTCTTCAGCTCGGCGACGACCGAGTCGGTGGCCTTCTGGAGGTCGGCGTTGCTGGTCGCGGTGATGTCCACCTGGATGTCGGTGGAACCGCCGAAGCCGCTCGACGCCGACACCTGGAGGTCGCCGGCGTCGGTGATCCCGTCGAGCTCGTTCTGGATCGTCGTCTGAAGCTGGTCCTGATCGGCGTTCGGGTCGGTGGTGATCGAGAACGTCGTCGCGCCTCCCCCGCCGGTGAAGGCGTCGCGCAGCGACGAGCCGCTGGAGCCGATCGATACTTGGACGGTCTTGACGCCCGTGGTGTCGAGCAGCTTCTGCTCGACCTTCTTGGCCGCGTCGTCCTGCGCCTGGAGGCTCGCGCCGGGCTCGAGGCTCTGCGTGACGGTCAGCGAGTTCTGGCCGCTGGACCCGAGGAAGTTCGTCTTCAGGAACGGGAAGGCCGCGAAGGTCAGCACCAGCACGACCAGGGCCGCGACGATCGTCGTCCACGAGTGCTTGAGCGTCCAGTGGATGATCGGCAGGTAGCCGCGCTGCAGCATCGACGGGTGCTCCAGCTCGTCGTGGCCGGACGCGATCGCGTCGGCGATCGACAGGTGCGCTGCCTCGTCGTCGTGGTCGCCGCCCTCGTGCTTGCGCGCCTTGGGCGCACGCAGGAACCAGTAGGCCAGCACAGGCACGATCGTCAGCGCGACGAGCAGCGACGAGAGCAGCGCGATGGTGACGGTGAGCGCGAACGGCCGGAACAGCTCGCCCGTGACATCGCCCACGAACGCCAGCGGCAGGAACACCGCGACGGTCGTGATGGTGGAGGCCGTGATCGCGCCGGCGACCTCGCGCACCGCGCGCACGATCGTGACGGCTCTGTCCACTCCGGGCATAAGTTGTCGTTTGATGTTCTCGATCACCACGATGGAGTCGTCGACGACGCGGCCGATCGCGATCGTGAGGGCGCCGAGCGTGATGATGTTGAGCGTGTAGCCGCTCGCCCACATCACGATGAAGGTGAGGAGCACGCTGGTCGGGATCGAGATCACCGTCACGAGAGTCGAGCGCACCGAGAGCAGGAACACCAGGATCACGATGACGGCCATCGCCAGACCGAGGAGGCCCTCCTCGGCGAGCGAGTTGATCGACTGGGTGATGAACGGCGCCTGGTCGAAGACGACGGTGATCTTCGCGCCGTAGCCGAGCTTGGTCTCGAGGTCGGGGATGAGCGCGGAGACGCTGTGCGAGACCTCCACGGTGTTCGCCGAGGGGAGCTTGGTCACCGCGATGGTCAGTGCCGGCTTGCCGTCGACGCGCGAGAGCGACGTCACCGGGTCGTCGGTCTGGGCGACGGTCGCGACAGCGCCGATCGTGACCGGGGTCGAGGCGGCGGCCGCCGCCTGAGCGGCCGCCTGCTGGCTCGCGGAGGAGCCGGTGCCCGTCGAGCCCTGCTGGCCGGATGCGGGGCCCGTTCCGGTGCTCCCGGATCCTGCACCCGCCGACGCCGAGGTCACCTTGACGAGCGGCAGCGACGCGATGTCGGCCACCGACGTCAGCTGCGACCCCGACTGGATCGTGAGGGTCTTGCCGTTCTCGGTGAGCGAGCCGCCGGGGAGGAGCACGCCGTACTGCTGCAGGGAGTTCTTGATCGCGGAGCTGGTGACGCCCGCCGCCGCCAATTTGGCCGCGTCGGGCGTGATGGTGATGCGCTGGCCGACCTCGCCGACGAGCTGGGCGTCGTTGACCCCTGACACGTTCTTGATGTCGGGCAGGGCGAGTTTGGTGATGGCGTCGCCGAGCGTGCGCTGGTCAGCGTCGCTGGTGACGGCCAGCTGGATGACCGGGAGGTCGTCGATGGAGCCCGAGAGGACCTGCGGGTCGACGCCGGAGGGCAGGGTCGACTTGATCCGGTTGATGGCCTGGTCGATCTTCTGCTCGGCCGTCGCGAGATCGGTGCCGTACGTGAACTTCGCCGTGATGATCGACTGGTTGGTGCTGCTGACCGCGGAGGTCGACTCGAGGTCGGGCACGCCCTGGATGGCGGCCTCCACCGGGGTGCTCACGTCGTTGTTGACCACCTCGGGCGAAGCACCGGGGTAGGTGGACAGCACGACGAGCTGCGGGAAGGAGATCGAGGGGGCGAGCTCCTGCTTGAGGTTGGTCAGAGCGATGCCGCCGAAGACGGCGGCGGCGATCGTGACGAGTGCGATCAGGGCGCGGTTCCTCATGCTGAGGACAGCGAGATAGTGCACGGAGGATCCCCTCGGCGGAAGTGAGTGCTAGGCAGGCGGCGACGACGCTGCCAAAGTATCTCATTGCAGGCTGTGCACGTTCCTCATGCCGTGGTACCACTTCGGCCGGCTCGGAGCGCCCTGACGACAGTGCGGAGCAGGGTCTCCAGGCTGACAGAACAGCCCGTCGGTCTATTACCGTGAGCCGTAACAGACCAGCGGTTCAGTATTTCCCGACCTGCGGAGGACACCGTGTACACCGTTCCCGACCAGACCGGACGCCACATCGTCGTCACCGGCGCCAACAGCGGCACAGGCAAGGAGGCCACCGCGCGGCTCGCCGCGGCGGGCGCGCGCGTGACCATGGCTGTGCGCTCACTCGACAGAGGGGAGGCCGCGCGGGCCGAGATCGTGACCCGTGTGCCGGGAGCCGACCTCCGGCTGCGCGCGATCGACCTCGCCGACCTGGCCAGCGTGCGCGCCTTCGCCGAAGGGATGCTCGCGGACGGCGAGCAGATCGACACGCTCGTCAACAACGCCGGCGTGATGATCCCGCCTACGCGCAACGAGACCGTCGACGGCTTCGAGCTGCAGTTCCAGAGCAACTTCCTCGGGCCGTTCCTCCTCACCAATCTGCTGCTTCCCCACCTCCTCGAGTCGGCGACGCCCCGGGTCGCGACGATGTCGAGCAGCACCGCCGACTTCGGGTCGATCCACTTCCGCGATCTGCAGTTCCGGGGTCGCTACAGCGCGGCCCGCGCCTACGCGCAGTCCAAGCTGGCCGACCTCCTCATGACGCTGCACCTCGCAGAGCTCTCGGAAGAGAACGGATGGGGCCTGCTCAGCACCGCCGCGCACCCCGGGTACACGCGCACCAACCTGCAGACCGCCGGGCGCAACCTCGGGCGCGCGAAGCAGCTGCAACCGGCGAACCGCACGCTCCTGCCGTCGCAGGGCGTCGAGCAGGGAGCGGAGCCGCTGCTGTTCGCCGCCGCCGACCCGGCCGCCGTGCAGGGCGGGTACTACGGACCGTCGCGGTTGGCACTGGTCGGCCCGACCCACCGCGCGCGCGTGCCGCGCAGTGCCCGCGGGCGCGACCTCCCGCGCTCGCTGTGGGCCGTCGCTGCGGAGCTGACCGGGCTGACGGACGCGGAGCCGACCGGCGCCGGAGCCGCAGACACCGGCGCTCAGACCACGTTGGGGAGCGCAACCGAATCGAAGTAGGGCACGGGCTCCGCCGACGCCACCGCCCACGCGCGCTCCAGCGCCGTGAACGCCCGCTCGGTCTCGTCCTCGGTGTACGTGATCGGCACGCGCAGGAAACGCTCGAACGCGCCGTCGAGCCCGAAGCGCGGCCCGGCCGCGATGAGCAGGCCGTGGTTGCGTGCGGCCAGGGCGAGCGCGGAGCTGACCGGCGCACCGATGCCGATCCACGCCGCGAGGCCGCCGTGCAGAGGCGGGATGCGCCAGTCCGGGAAGGCCTCCTCCGCCAGCCTCCGCACGGTCGCACGCCCCGCGGCCAGCTGCACCCGACGTTCCTCCATGATCTCGCGCGTCTGCGGGAGCATGCGCGCGACCACGAGCTGCTCGATCATCGGAGTGCCGAGGTCGGTCGACGGCTTCGCCGCGATCAGGCGCTGGATCAGCGGCCGCTCGGCGCGGATCCAGCCGATCCGGAGGCCTCCCCAGAGGCTCTTGCTCGCCGACCCGATCAGCAGCACCGGCGCATCCCCCGCCTTGCGGTGGGCGTACCTCGGCAACGGGAGGTACTCGCCCACGCGATCGATATCGAGGTCGGCCGTCGTCTCGTCACCGACCACGATGGTCCCGTGCTCGGCCGCCGCAGCGAGCAGGCGCTCCCGGGTGGCCGGCGACATGGAGGCGCCGGTCGGGTTGTGGAAGTCCGGGATCAGGTAGGCGAGGGCCGGGTTCGCGCGCCGGATCGCCTGCTCGGCGGCGTCGGCGTCCCAGCCGTCGTCCTCCTCCACCCCGGGCGCGTGCGGTGCGTCGTCGGGCGGGGTGACGGTGATCGGGAGGAGCCGCGCCCCGGCGAGCTTGAGGGCCTCCGTCGCGTGCGGATACGTGGGCATCTCGACGAGCGCCCGGTCGCCGCGCGAAAGGAAGGTGCGCGCGATGAGTGCGATGGCCTGCTGTGCGCCGACCGTTACGAGCACCTGGTCGGGCGAGGTCGGGAGGCCGCGCTCGGCGTAACGGTCGGCGATCGCCTGACGCAGGTGCGGGAGTCCGACCGGGTCGTAGCCGGAGTCGGGCAGGAAGTGCGGGAGCTCTTCGGCGGCGGCCCGCGCGGCGGCCGGGAGGGACGCGGCAGCGGGCAGCGCCGCCTTCGTGAAGTCGAGCATCCCCTCGCCGCCGGTCAGCGGCAGGGTGAGCGTCGGCCCGGGAAGTCGCGCGACGCTCCCTGAGCCGCGCACGCTGTCGAGGAAGCCGCCCTCGCGCAACTGCCGGTAGGCGGCGCTGACCGTGGTGCGGCTGAGATCGAGGCGCCCGGCAAGGTCGCGTTCGGCGGGGAGGCGGGTGCCGATCGGGATGCGGCCGTCGAGCACGAGCAGGCGCACCCGGTCGGCCAGCGACTGGTAGCCGGGCGCCGCGCCGCGCCAGTCGCCCAGGAGGGATTCGAGGGAGCGGGCGGTCAGATGCGCGTCGGACATGCGGGCCACTTTATCCAAATTGGCATCTTGATGTAAGGCCAATCGGTCGATTGGATTGTCATCATGTCCCGGTTACTCCTCGTCCGCCGCGTCGCCCAGCTCCTGGTCGGCCTGTTCCTGTACGGCATCGCGATCGCGCTTATGGTCCGTGCCGGGATCGGCGTCTCGCCGTGGGACGTGCTGGCGCAGGGAGTCTCGTTCAAGACCGGCATCCCGTTCGGGCTCGTGACGAACATCGTCGGCCTGGTGGTGCTGGCGTTCTGGATCCCGCTTCGGCAGAAGCCGGGTCTCGGCACCGTGCTCAACGTCCTCCTGGTGGGGCCGAGCGCGCAACTCGGGCTGTGGCTCATCCCGCAGCAGACCGAACTCTGGGCGCAGGTGCTGCTCTTCGCGTCCGGCCTCCTGCTGCTCGCGATCGCGACCGGACTCTACATCGGGCCGAAGCTGGGACCGGGGCCGCGCGACGGCCTGATGACCGGCCTCCACGCCCGCACCGGGCGGCCGATCTGGGCTGTCCGCACAGCCATCGAGGTCACGGTGCTGATCATCGGCTGGTTCCTCGGCGGCGACGTCGGCATCGGAACGCTCGCATTCGCGCTGCTGGTCGGTCCGCTCTGCAGTCTCACCCTCCCGTTCTTCGCCATCCGGCTCCCGGAGCCCGCGCCAGCGGTCGCCGAGCTGGAGGGCGAGCTCGAAGGCACGGCGGAGCAAGGCCCCGGCCTCCGTGGCCCCGAACAGTGGGGAGAGGGTGCGGGTGAGCGGGATGCCGTCCGTTTCGACGTGCGAGACGGCATCCTGCTCGAGCCCGACGCGTCCGCCCGATCGCGCGCCGCCGACCGTGCGGCCTCCCCCTTCGTCCGCGGCCAGCAGCCCGATCGTGCCCCCGCCGAGCCGCGCACGCCTCAGCGCGCCTCGCGGATCGTCGCCGCGCACTGGCTCGACGACCGCCTGACCGGCCGCACCCGCCGTACGCATCCCCGACGCGCCTAGCCTGCGCAGCCCGCCCGCCGAAGCGGCGCGAAGCGGGGCTCACGACGCCGAGGCGGAGGATTCTCCGCCGCCTCGTGCGCGGCAGGCCGCGGCGCGGGCTACGAGAGGCAGAGCGCGCCGTCGACGCGGCGCGGGATACGGAGCGGGTTGTCCTCGTGGAGTTCCGGCGGCAGCACGGCGACGGGGGCGTCCTGGTAGACGATCGGGCGCTGGAAGCGACGCACCGCGGTCGCCCCCACCGAGGTGTGCTGCGAGGTCGTCGCAGGCCACGGGCCGCCGTGATGCTGAGACCAGGCGACGGCGACGCCGGTCGGCCAGCCATCGAACAGGAGGCGGCCCGTGCGAGCAGCCAGCACCTCTGCCAGGTCGGCGACCACCGTCTCGTTTTCCGGCTCGGCGTGGATCGTCGCAGTGAGCGAGCCCTCGAGCCCGGCCAGGACGGGTAGCAGGGCGTCCAGCGCGTCGTAGCGGACGAGCAGCGTCGCAGGCCCGAAGACTTCGGCTGCCAGAACGTGGCGGTGCCGCTCGTCGGCGAACACGTCGAGGTCGACGGCGTAGGCCACCGGGGAGGGCAGATCCTCGCCGACGGCACCTCCCGCGACGAGCTCCACGCCGGGCACCGCCGCCAGGTGCTCGACCCCGCTGCGGAAGCCGCGGTCGATGGCGTCGGTCAGGAGGCGATGCGGCGCCGCGCCGACGTGTGCAGGAAGCGCGCCCTCCAGCGCCGAGCCGCGCGGCACGAACACGATTCCCGGCTTGGTGCAGAGCTGCCCGGCGCTCCCCTGGAACGACGCGGAGAGCCCGGCCGCGAGCGCCTCTCCCCGGGCCGCGTCCGCTTCGGCCGTCACGACGACCGGGTTCAGGCTGCCCAGCTCCCCGAAGAACGGGATCGGCTCCTGCCGTGCGGCGGCACGGTCGGCGAGCGCGCGCCCTCCCGCCACCGAACCGGTGAACGACGCGGCGGCGACCAATGGATGCTCGACCAGCTCGATGCCGACCGCACGGGACGTACCGTCGCCCGCCGCTCCGACCAGGCCGAACAGGCTGTCCGGTGCGCCCGCCTCCGCCAACGCCGCGCTCACGACCTCGGCCGTCCGCAGCGACAGCCGCGGGTGACCGGAGTGCGCCTTCACGACGACGGGTGCGCCGACGGCGAGCGCCGAGGCCGTGTCACCGCCTGCGACCGAGAACGCGAACGGAAAGTTGGAGGCCGCGAAGACGGCGACCGGCCCGATCGGCCGCAAGATGCGGCGCAAGTCCGGGCGTGGCGGCGCCGCCGTCGGTGCGGCGTGGTCGATGATCGCCTCGACGTAGGAGCCTTCCTGGATCACCGCGGCGAACATCCGGAGCTGCCCGGTCGTCCGCGCGACCTCCCCGACGAGGCGTGGCGTCGCGAGCCCGGTCTCGGCGGTCGCGATGGCGATCAGCTCGCCCGCCGCCTCGTCCAGGCGGTCCGCCACGGTCCGCAGCCAGTGAGCGCGCTCCGCGGCGGAGCTCCGCACGCTCGCCCGGAAGGCAAGGGCGGCCGCGCGGACAGCGCGTTCGACCTCCCCCGAGGCGGAGCCAGAGCCCGAGGCGGAGCCAGAGCCGCGAGCCGGCCGGCCGCTCTGCGTCAATCGTGAGTGAGTCGGTCATCGTTCTTTCTCCCATGCGTTCGAGACGATCAGCGGAACCGCAGCCCGAGTCCCCGAGCCGCCCCTCCCGTCACCGCGCCGTCAACGACCATGACGCCTGACGGTGCGGACAGAGCGCCGAGCTCGGCGAATCCCGCGTCCTCCACCACTTCGACGCGGGTGTCCTGCGGGATGGCGAAGGCGAGCTGGGCCGACAGCTCGGGCAGGAGGTGGAACGCCAGCTCCACTCCGGCGGATTCGGCGAGCCGCGCGATGCGGAGGGCGGGGGTGATCCCGCCGACCCGCACGATGTTGGGCTGCACGACGTCGGCAGCGCCGGCGTCCAGGTACTCGGCGAACCGGTGCTCGGTGTGCAGGTTCTCGCCCACCGCTATCCGTACGCCCGTCCGGCGCCGGAGTTCCGCGTGGCCGCGCAGGTCCTCCGCCCGCAGCGGCTCCTCGAGCCAGGCGATCCGCACAGGTTCGAAAGCCGCCGCCGCCGCGACCGCCCTCTCGAGGTCCCAGCGCTGGTTGGCGTCCACCATCAGGGCGCGGTCGGGGCCGATGACCTCCCGGACCGCGTGGAGGCGCTCCACGTCTTCGGCGAGGTTGGGTTTGCCGACCTTGACCTTCACGGCGTCGAATCCGGCCGCGACCCAGCGTGTGGCCTGCGCCACGAGCTCGTCCATCGAGTAGTGGAGGTTGACCCCGCTCCCGTAGGCGTCGAGCGTCTCGTGCCGCCGGCCGAGCGTGTCGGTCACACTCCGTCCTGTCCGCCGGGCCGTGAGGTCCCACAGCGCGAGATCGAGTCCGGCCAGCGCGATCGTCGTGACGCCGCCACCGCCCGCCTCGTGCAGGTGCCGCCAGGCGTCATCCCACCACGACGGCTCCGCCGGGCGGCCGACCGCGAACGGCGCGAGGTCGGTGTCGATCAGCGCCTGCACCGCCGAGCCTCCGATGGTGGGCGTCCACGAGAAGCCGTAGCCACGATCGCCGCTCTCGTCGACGACCTCCACCTCGACGACCCGGAGATCCCCCACGTCGGCTCCCCAGGGTCGCCGCAACGGGATGGCGATCAGCCGGGTGCGGACGCCCGCCACGGCCGGAAGGCTCACAGGGCGTCCCGCCCGGACGCAAGGATCGCGCGCAGCCGTTCCGTCTGCTCGGGAGTCGGGTCGGTGAGCGGGGCGCGCACCGACCCGACCGGCAGGCCGGCCAGCCGCAGCCCCGCCTTGATGAGCGAGACCGCGAAACCGGGCGTCTCGTCGCGCAGGCGCACGAGCGGCACGAAGAAGTGGTCGAGGAGGTGGCGCTGACGCGCATCGTCGCCGCTGCGGTAGGCGTCGAACCAGGCCGTCGCGATGTCGGGCGCCATGGCGAACACCGCCGACGAGTACAGCGGCACCCCGATCGAACGGTAGGCGGCCTGGCTGAGTTCCGCCGTGAGCAGTCCGTTGAAGAACAGCAGCTCACGGCCGGTTCGCCCGGCGGCGAGGACGAACCGTTGCGCGAGCGCGAGGTCGCCCACGCCGTCCTTGATCCCGGCCACGCGGGGGAGGCCGAGCAGACGATCGACGGTCGCCTCGGTCAGCGCCGCGCTGCCGCGGTGGTACACGATGAGCGGCAGGTCGGTCTCCTCCGCGATGGCCTCCACATAGCGGAACAGCCCGTCTTGCGGCGCCTGCACCAGGTAGGGCGGCATCACCAGGAGGCCCTGCGCACCGCGTTCGGCCGCGGCTCTGGCGACCTCCCTGGCGTGCCCGAGCGGCCCGCCGACGCCGGCCAGCACGGGCACGCGCCCGCCGGTCGCGGTCACCGCGGTCGCGACAGCAGCCTCGGCCTCGGTCGCCGACAGGGCATGGAACTCGCCCGTCCCGCAGGCCGCGAAGACGCCCGCGGCGCCGGCCTCGACCCCGGAGGCGACATGCTCGGCGAGGAGGACGTGATCGATGCTGTCGGAGCCGTCGAAGGGCGTGACGGGGAAGAACAGCACCCCGTCGCCGAATCCCAGCCCGTTCGTCGTCGGCCCGTTCATGCGCGCAGCTCCTCGCGCTCGGCGAGTTCGGTGCGCCAGCTGCGTCGCGCCCGCCAGCCGAGCAGGCGCTCCGCGCGCTCGCTGGAGAAGACCGGGTCGCTCGACCCGAGGCGGCCGGCGAGTGCGGCTGCCTCCGGGACGAGTCGTGCGAGCGCGTCGCCGACCGGCTCGACCACGAGGGAGTCCGCAGCGCCGACGAAGAACACGGCGCCGTTGGGCGCGGCCTCCGGCCGGCCCAACCAGGCGAGGACGAAGTCGGCTGCGTCGCGCGCGTCCACGTAGTTGAACAGCGACACCGCGGCCAGGGCCGGGTCGTCGAGACGCTCACGGATCGTGTGACCCTGCTGGGTGGGCGCGCCCTCCCATTCCTCGGGCGAGATGACGAAGCACGGACGGAACACGCCCAGGCGCGTCGAGGTCCCTGCGCGCACGTGCGCGGCGACGAGCTCTTCGATCGCGACCTTCGCCAGCGCGTACGCGTTCCACGGAGCGACGGGGTGGTCTTCGGTGATCGGGAGGTCGGCCGGAGCCCACCCCTCCGGTGCGTGGTAGCCGATGACGGTCGGGCTGCTGCAGAGCAGGACGGCGCCGACCCCCGCCTCACGCGCCGCCTCCAAGACGGTGAAGCTCAGGGAGGTGTTGGTTTGGAAGATGACGTCGTCGGGGGCGCTGAACGGCACCGCGATGCCGGCGAGGTGCACGATCGCATCCGGTCTGTGCTCGGCGAGCACCGAACGGAGCGCACCCGCATCGGTCAGGTCGTGGACGAGCTGGGTCGCGGGCAGTCCGGCGACCGTGGTCCGATCGACGGACACGACGTGATGGCCCGCCTCGGCCAGACCGGTCACGACACTGCGTCCCAATCGGCCGGCGCCTCCGGTGACGAGGTAGCGGCTCATCGGAGCGACCCCCGCAGCGCGTCGGACGCCGGACCGAGCAGGAGGTCGGCGGTGCGGACGGCCTGACCGGTCGCGAGCGAGCGGTTGCCCGCCAGCCCCACCGCCATCGAGCGCACACCGTCGGTCCAGGAGGCCGCGCGGCCCAGCGGGTCCGTATCCGCTCCGCCGACGAACACCTCGCGCAGGAGCTCGGCGTCGCCTCCGCCGTGGCCGCCCTCGGCCTCCGGGATGGCTACCTCGACGGCCGAGCCGAAGTGGCGCTGCACGACGATGCGCTCGCCGACCGGACGTCCGCTCTCCCTATCCACCCGGTCGGGGTTCGCGCTCGGGTCGACCACCGGCCGGCCTTCATCACCGAGCAGCACAGCACCGCGCTCGACGACCGTGAGCTCCGCACGACCCGCGGTGCCGTTGACGCCGACGGTGTAGCCCTCCCACGGCGAATGCGCGTTGAGGGAGTACGACATCGACGCTCCGCGGTCGTAGTCGACCACGAGCGAGAGGCTGTCCTCGATGGTGATGCCCGGATCGAAGACGTCGCGGTCGCGGAGGTAGCCGTCGTGGCCCTCCTGGTCGAGGTAGAGGCCGCGCAGCACCGGGTCCTCGCGCAGGTCGAGACTGAACGCATCGCGCAGCGGGGAGTCGACGGTGCCGCGCGAGGGCCGGGGTCCGAGCCCGCGGCGCCCGGCGTTCTCGGCGCCATAGAAGCGCAGGCCTCCGCTCGCGAAGACGCGGGCAGGCGCGTCGGACAGCCACCAGTTCACGAGATCGAAGTGGTGGGACGACTTGTGGACGAGCAGGCCGCCTGAGTTCGCCTTGTCGCGGTGCCAGCGGCGGAAGTAGTCGGCGCCGTGCGCGGTGTCGAGCAGCCACTCGAAGTGCACGGAGGTGACCTCGCCGATCTCCCCGGACGCGATCACCTGCTTGAGAGCGCTGTTGCGCGGCGAGTACCGGTAGTTGAACGTGACCGTGACAGCGCGGCCGGTGCGCTCCACCGCCTCCGCGATGGCGCGCACGCCCTCCTCGTTCGTGGTCAGCGGCTTCTCGACCACAACGTCGGCGCCACCCTCGAGCGCCGCGACGACATGACCGGCGTGCGTGAAGTCGGGGGAGGTGACGATGACGCGCTGGATGCCGTGCCCGGCGATCGCCTCCGCGAGCGCGGCCGGGTCGAACCGAGCGGGAGCGGCGACGCCCGCGGCGGCGAGCTCGGCCTCGTACCAGTCGAGCCTGCCCTGGTTGGTGTCCGCCCAGGCGACGAGCTCGGCGACGTCGGCGTGCACTCCCGCGATGGCGTCGAGGTACATCTGGGCACGCGAGCCGGCGCCGACCAGGGCATAACGGATACGGGTGTTCATTGCTCTCTTTCGGTTACTTGTTGCCCGTGGTGCTGATCCCCTTGACCAGGAAGCGCTGGCCGAGGAGGAACGCGACGAAGAGCGGGACGAGCGAGACGACGGACATGGCGAACATCCCTCCGTAATCGGAGGTGGACTGCTGATCGATGAAGCCCTTCAGCGCGACCGACACCGGGAAGACGTTCGTCGTCCGCAGGTAGATCAGCGGCCCGAAGAAGTCGCCCCACGTCCAGATGAACGTGAAGATCGCCGTCGTCGCGAGCGCGGGCACCATCAGCGGGAGGGTGACCTGGACGAACGAGCGCAGGTGCCCAGCACCGTCGATGCGGGCCGCCTCGAAGAGCTCCTTGGGGAGCGCGCGGATGAACTGGACCATCAGGAACACGAAGAACGCGTCGGTGGCGAGGAACTTGGGCACGACCAGCGGGAGGAAGGTGCCCAGCCAGCCGAGCTGCTTGAAGATGATGAACTGCGGCACCAGCACCACGTGCATGGGGAGCATGATCGTGCCCAGCATGATGACGAAGTAGAGCGTGCGGAAGCGGAAGTTCAGGCGCGCGAACGCGTACGCCGCGAGCGAGCACGACACCAGATTGCCGATGATCGCGCCGACCACGATGATCGACGAGTTCGCCAGGAACACGCCGAACGGGAGGCCCTGGGACGACCAGCCGTCGACGTAGTTCTGGAGCGTCAGGTTGGAGGTGACGATGCTCAGGTCGGTGAAGATCGAGTCGTTCGGCTTGAACGACGAGACGACCAGCCAGATGAGCGGGTAGATCATCACGATCGAGAGGGCGATCAGCCCGGTGTGCTTGAGCACCGACGCGACGTGCCTGCGGCTGCGTCGCCGCTTCCGCCGCTCGGCGGGCGGGGCGGCGGGCGGCGCCGTCGTCGTGGTCGCGGGCGACTCCTGGAGTGCGGTCATCTCACCGGCCTTTCAGGTGCGTGCGGGAGGGCGTGGTCGTGCAGGGGCGCCAGGAGACGGCGTCGCTCAGTCGTCATAGAAGACCCAGAACCGGGAGAGCCAGAAGTTGAGGGCGGTCAGCGCCGCGATGATCACCAGCAGCACCCACGCCATCGCGGAGGCGTACCCCATGTGCAGCTGCGTGAACGCCTGCTGGTAGAGGTACAGCGTGAAGAACATCGTGGAGTCGGAGGGTCCTCCGCTGCCTCCCGAGACGATGTAGGCCTGCGTGAACGACTGGAAGGCGAAGATCACCTGGAGCACCAGGTTGAAGAAGATGATCGGCGTCAGCAGCGGGAAGGTGATGGAGAAGAACCGGCGCGCCTTGCCAGCGCCGTCCATCTGCGCCGCTTCGTAGTACTGCTCCGGGATCTGTCGCAGACCGGCGAGGAAGATCACCATCGGCGAGCCGAAGGTCCAGACGTGGAGGACGATGAGGGTGCCGAGCGCGGTGTTGGGGTCGGAGATCCAGCCAGGACCGTCGATCCCGAAGATCGACAGGAAGCCGTTGACGATCCCGTTCTTGCCGAACACCTGCGCCCAGAGGATCGCGATCGCGACGGATCCGCCGAGAAGGCTCGGCAGGTAGAAGGTCGAGCGGTAGAGCGCGAGGCCGCGCATCCCGCGGTCGAGAAGAACGGCGATCGCCAGGGCGATCGCGAGCTGGAGCGGGACGCCGACACCGACGTAGACGAGGGTGACCCGGAGCGAGTTCCACAGCCGCTCGTCGCCGAGCATCTGCGTGAAGTTGTCCAGGCCGATCCACGTGGGCGACTGCAGGAGGTTGTACTTGGTGAAAGCCAGGTACAACGAGTAGAGCATCGGGCCGACGGTGAAGACCACGAGGCCGATCAGCCACGGCGCGATGAACGCATAGCCCGCCTTGTTGTCGGTGAAGCGCGGTTTCACCTTGGGGCCGTTGCTGCGGGCCGCCAGTGCGACCTTGCGCAGTTCGCCGAGACTGCTCACGAGACCTCCTTGTCCAGCCACTCGCGTGAGAAAGCGGTTTCACGCGACGGACCGATTGTGCCCGCTCACCGGACCGATTGTCAAACGATTCGTTTCTCGGCACGACTAGTGTGGGACCATTCCAGCGAGCGGAAGGCGAACACATGGCGCGGCGATCCGGTACGGCTACCATCTCCGAGGTCGCGGCCCACGCGGGCGTCTCGCCCGCCACCGTGTCCCGGGTCATGAACGGCATCTTCGTCGGGGAGCCAGCGGTGGCCGAGCGCGTGCGGGCCTCCGCGCGCGAGCTCGCCTACGAGCCCAACCATCTCGCGCGCTCGCTCGCGCTCGGCCAGACCAAGGCCGTCGCCTTCCTCGTGCCCGACCTCGCGAATCCGACCTTCCAGGAGGTCCTCTCCGGGTTCAGCAAGACAGCGGCGAAGGACGGCTATCGCGCCCTCGTCGCCGACTCGGCCGAGTCCCCCGGCGATGAGGAGCTGCTGGCGACCGAGATCCGCCGGCGCACCGACGCGATCGTGCTCTGCGCGCCCCGGATGCCGGAGGCCGACCTCCTCCGGCTGGCGGAGACCCTGGGGCCGCTCGTGGTCATCAATCGGCCGAGCGCCCTGATCTCGGCGCCGTCGCTGTCTGTGGACTACCAGTCGGGGATCCAGGGCCTGGCGCGGCATCTCCACGCCCTGGGTCACCGGCGTTTCGCGCTGGTGCTCGGACCGGAGCAGAGCGTGTCCACCGCTCAGCGCCAACGTGGATTCGAGGAGTTCCGCCGTGCCGTCGACGATATCGAGGTGACGAGCGTGCAGGCGGGCGCCGGCCTGGAGGATGGCCTGGACGCCGCCTCCGCCGTCCGCGCCACGGGCGCCACTGCGGCGCTCGCGTTCAACGATCTCGTCGCGATCGGCCTCATCAACGGCCTCGCTGACCTGGGCGTCCGCGTGCCGCAGGACATCTCAGTGACCGGGTTCGACGACATTCCGTTCGCGCGGTTCTGCGCTCCGCCGCTCACGACCGCCTCGGTGCCTCACCAGGAGCTCGGCGTGGAGGCGTGGCAGCGCTTGCGGTCACTCATCCACGACGAACGACCGTCGCACAACCTCGTGTTCCAGCCCCGCGTCGAAGTCCGGGCGTCGACGGGCGCGGCCCCGGCCTGAGCGCGACGCCGATTCCGCGCATCGGGCTTCGCGTTGACAGACGATCCCGCCGCTGCTATTTTTCGAGAAACCGGTTTCTCGTAACGGGACGCAGATCGGCATCAGCATCCCTCGGAAGCGAGAAACGTTCCACGGAACGGCGGAGGAGACACGAGTCCCGCCCGTCGACGATTCGCACCGAAGAGAGGCGCGCAATGACGCGTAACAGACGTTTGACGACCCAGGCCGTGCTCGGCGCCGCGGTGGCGGCGACGCTCGTCCTCACCGGCTGCTCCGGCGACGGCGGCTCCGGCTCCACGGCCTCCTACGACCCGAACGAGAAGGTCACCCTGCACCTGTCCTGGTGGGGCAACGACGCCCGGGCGGCGATCATGAAGACGGTGATCGGCGACTTCGAGAAGAAGTACCCGAACATCGACGTCGTCTCCGAGCCCGTCGGGGCGCCCGACGACCTCTTCAACCGGCTCTCCACCGACTTCGCGTCCGGCACCGCCCCCGACGTCTTCGCCCTGGGCGGATCGAAGCCGCAGGACTACGGCGCGTCCGGCACTCTCCTCGACCTGTCCACGGTGTCGACCTACCTGCCGACCACGAAGTTCCCGAAGTCAGCGCTGCGCAGCTCCACCGTCGACGGCACCGTGTACGGAGTGCCGACCGGCGGCAACGCGATCGGGCTCCTGGTCAACGAGGACCTGTTCAGGAAGGCGGGCGTCGACCTGCCGACCTCGAAGTGGACGTGGGACGACCTCGTCGCCGCCGCCAATGCCATCTCCGCCAAAGCGGGTGACGGTGTCGTCGGCCTCGACCTCCGCGTCCAGGACATCCTGGGCACCTACGTCGCGCAGACCAACACGATCGGCATCTACTCCGACAAAGGCGAGATCGCGACGAAGGCGGCCACCATCCAGGGCTGGTACGAGCGCGAGCAGGCCCTTGTCACGGGCGGAGGCCTCCCCGACCCGTCGGTGATCGTCCAGCACTGGAACGTCACCCCCGACCAGTCGCTCTTCGGCACCGGCAAGGCCGCGATGAGCTTCGCCTACAGCAACCAGATCGGCGCGTACTCTGCGGGCCTCGGCGGCGCGAAGGTGGAGATCGTCTCGCCGCCGACGGACACCGCCACCAACGGGGTCTCCGTCCTGCCGTCGCAGTTCTGGTCGATCGCCGCCGGAACCAAGCACCCCGCCCAGTCGGCACTCCTCGTGAACTATCTGGTGAACGACAAGGATGCGGCCAAGGTCATCCTGGCCGACCGCGGCCTGCCCTTCAACAGCGACGTCCTCGCCGTGGTGAAGCCGCTGCTGAGCCCGGTCGACACGCAATCGGCCACCTACCTCGAGTCCGCGCTCAAGACCGGCGTCACCTCGCCGCCGCAGCCCGCCGGCGGCGCGATCCTCAACGACCTGTCGCAGCGCACCGAGTCCGACATCCTGTTCGGCAAGGTGACGGCCAAGCAGGGCGCGGCCAACTGGATGAAGGAACTGCAGCAGTCCATCGACAACGAGGGCTGACGCCGATCTCCACGCCGATGCGGGGAGCGGGCCTCCACAGCCCGCTCGCCGCATCGGCGTCTCATGCTCGGGAGGAGCACACCGTGACCGGAATCGACCGCACCGCCCTGGTCGCCCGGCATCGCGTCCGCCTGCGCGGGCTCGATCCGTCGTCACCGCTCAGCGTCGGGAACGGCGAGTTCTGCTTCACCGTCGACCCGACCGGGCTCCAGACCTTCCCCGATTCGTATCCCGTCGCGGCACGGTACGGCGAGGCGCCCGGCACCCTCCTCGGAACGCTGAGCAACTGGGGCTGGCACGCGTCGCCCGGCCGAGTGGAGCTCGAGCCGACCATGCGCGAGTACGCCTCGCCGCACGGGCCCGCGCTGTACGCCGACCTCGGCGGCAGCCTCGACGCCGTCAGCGCGAGCGGGCAGAGCCCGGCCGAGGAATGGCTCCGCAACAACCCGCACCGGCTCGACCTCGGCCGACTGGGCTTGTGGGCCGGGGCCGCCGAGCAGGCGGCGGACGCGCTGAGCGACGTCGACCAGACGCTGGAGCTCGCGACCGGCATCATCACGAGTGCGTTCCGGCTCGATGGTCGCGGCTTCGCCGTGCGAACCTGCGTCCACCCGGGGCGCGATGCGATCGGCGTGCGGGTCCGGGGCGGCGGCGAGTTCGGCATCCGGCTGGCGTTCGCCGCGGGATCCGAGGCCTGGTCCAACGCAGCCGACTGGCGGCATCCCGAGGCGCACACCAGCCGGGTGGAACGCACGCCGACGGGCTGGCGGATCCTGCGCACGCTCGACGAGACCGTCTACACCGTGGTCGTCACGGCGCCCGGTTCTGTGCTGGAGGAGGTCGGCCCGCACCTGTTCGTCGTGCGGCCCGGCGTCGACACCACCGACTGGCCGGTGACGATCGAGTACCTTCCCGCCGACAGCCGGGGCGAAGCGCTCGGCGCCGACGAGGCCTTCACGGCCTCCGCCACGCACTGGTCGGCCTTCTGGCAGCGGGGCGGCGCGCTCGACCTCACCGACAGCGACGACCCTCGTGCGGGCGAGCTCGAACGCCGGGTGGTGCTGTCCCAGTACCTCAGTGCGCTCAGCGCCGGCAGCCTCCCGCCCGCGGAGACGGGTCTCATGCTCAACTCGTGGCGTGGAAAGTTCCACCTGGAGATGCACTGGTGGCATCACGGCTGGCTGGCGCCGTGGGGTCGGCCGGAACTGCTCGAGCGGTCGCTGGGCTGGTACGAAGGGATCATCGATCGCGCCAGGGCGACGGCGCGCGGCCAGCGGCTCCCCGGGGCTCGCTGGCCCAAACAGGTCGGGCCGGACGGGCTCGAGGCGCCGAGCCCGATCGGACCGTTCCTCATCTGGCAGCAGCCGCATCCGATCCACCTGGCTGAGCTCGTCCGCCGCGCACAGCCGGGCCGGGCCACCCTCGAGCGCTGGGCGCCGATCGTGGTAGAGACCGCCGAGTTCATGGCCGCGTACGCGTCGGGCGGCCCGTCGGGCTTCGAGCTCGGGCCTCCCCTCGTCCCGTCGCAGGAGTCGTACGCCGACACGCGCGCGACCGCGAAGAACCCGACGTTCGAGCTCGCCTACTGGTCGTGGGCGCTGGAGGTCGCCGCCCGGTGGCAGGAACAGCTCGGACGGCCGGTGCCCGCACGCTGGCGCGAGGTGGCGGCGGGGATGTCGCCGCTCCCCGTCCGGGACGGGCGATACGTCGCGCTCGGCACCCCTCCGTTCCTGGAGCGCACCGACCACCCGAGCATGCTCGCCGCGCTCGGCGTCGTACCAGCAACACCCCTGGTCGACGCCACGACCATGCGCCGCACCCTCGACGACGTGCTCGCCGACTGGCGCTGGGAGACGGCGTGGGGCTGGGACTTCCCGATGGCCGCGATGACCGCCGCCCGGCTCGGCCTCCCCTCGCTCGCGGTCGACTGCCTGCTGCTCGACCAGCCCAAGAACACGTACCTCGCCAATGGTCACAACCGGCAAGACGAGTCGCTGCCCGTCTACCTTCCGGGAAACGGCGGTCTGCTGCTCGCCACCGGACTGCTGGCCGCGGGCTCGGACACGACGGGACCCGCCGGATTCGGCCCGGGGTGGCGAGCCCGCCACGAAGGCATCGCGCCGCTCCCCTGACCGGCATCCCTCGAGGGGCACGGCTTACGCGGGGGCATCCACTCCCAGGTGCTCGCGCAGCGTGTCGACCAGCGGCCCGCGCTGCAGGGTGTTCTCGAACCGGAAGGCGCTCGCGAGCTCGCGCGCCCGCTCGACGTCGACGCCGCGGAAACGGTCCGCGAAGCGCTCGGCGAGCGGCTCGGCGAGGAGGATGTGGCGCACCAGCACCGCGATGTGCGGCTGTCGGCCCCACGGATACGGCGCATAGCCGGGGAACTCGCGATCGAAGAGCGCGTCGATCGGGTCGAGGACGTCGCGCACTCCCGCGTCGGAGCCACCCCACGAGTCGACGCCGAGACGCGACTTCGCCTCGAGCTCGGGACGGACGAGCTCCAGGTAGTCGCTGTGGGGCGCGACCGACACGAGCCCCTGGAGGCCGATGTCCTTGTACGTCCAGAGCGCCCAGCTCGCACCGTGGTCGCGGTAGACCTCGAGTTGGTCGCGCAGAAGCTGCAGCCGCCACGACTCGGTCTCGCTACGGGTCGGGTACACCGGCCCGAATTCGCCGATCCAGATCGGCGTCCCGGTGCGGCGCATGTACTCGGTTCGCCGCAGGAAGGTCTGCTCGACCACGCCACGGTCGAAGAACTCCCCGCGGGTCACGCCGGGGTACTCCGAGGCGCTGGTGATGCCCGGCAGAGCGTAGTCGTGAGCGGTGTAGACCGCGTTGGGCAACGGCTCCGCCCGCCGGTCGAACAGCGAGAAGTCGGTGGAGTACTTGTTGCCGTCGAGGAAGAGCACATGGCGGCGATCGATCGCCCGGATGGCGCGCTCCAGCCGCTCGTAGAACGGCAGCAGCACCTCGCCGCTCGGATCGGACGGCTCGTTGATCGGGTTGTACCCGGCGACTTCCGGCCGGTCCTTGAACCGGTCGGCCAGCGCCTCCCAGAGGTGCACGACGCGGTCCTGGAAGTGCGGGTGGTTCCAGAACTCGGCGACGTGCGTCGGGTTGTCGCTGTGCCAGTGCTGATTCTGACGACCGGGGAGGGCGTGCAGGTCGAGGATGGCGCGGATGCCGTGGCGTCCGAGCAGCGAGACCACCCTGTCGAGGCGGCGGAAGCCCTCCTCCTTGAGAACGAACGGCCGAGCGTCGTCTTCGAAGTGGCGGTAGTTGAACGGGATGCGCACGCTGTCGATGCCCACCCCGGCGAGGAAAGCGGCATCAGCTTCGCCGAAGAAGCCGTCGAGGTACTCGTCGAAGAACGCCTCGGAGGCCTCCGACCCCATCCGGTCGCGCATCAGCCGGCGGATGCGCTCCTCGTTGCCGGGGTAGCCGCTGATGAAGTTCTCCAGGTTCATCCAGCCGCCGAGGCCGACGCCGGCCATGCGGACGACCCGGTCGTCCTCGTCCACGAGATCCGTTCCGTGCACGCGGAGGAAAGTGAGGTCGGTCATCGTCGGTGTCCGTTCTGCAGCGGTGTCGAGGTTGGGAGGTGGTGCGGCCGGGTCAGCCGAAGGGGAGGGCGAGCGGGCGCTGGATGCCACGCACGAGCCGGGACGGCCAGCTCGGGTCGACGGTGAGCACGTCGGGGATCGGTTCGCCGACGAGCACCGTGTCTTCGACCTTGACGCGCGGCGCGCTCGGGTTCCAGGCGAACGCCTGCCCGGCCACGGCGACGTCGGCAGCGACCGGTGTGGCCCGGGGATCGCGGCCCGCGTAGCCTGTGGGGCCGCCCTGATGGTGGCGGACCCACTCGTCGGCCGCGAAGCCGTGCACGCGATAGGAGACCGCAATGTCGGCGAGGATTTCGGCCAGCGTGCGGCCGGGTCGGGTCGCTGCGAAGGCGTCGGCCTCAACCTCGAAGAGACGGCCGTCGGCCTCGTCACTGCGCGGCTCCGACCCGAGCCAGCGCGTCAGGTTGACGATCAGGCCGTGACGGCGCGCGCCGACGACCAGCATCGCGCGATCGCCCAGCGGCTCATCGGTCGGGAGTGGATGACGCAGACCCAGCCTGCTCCGGCCCGCGACGAGGAGGACGATCGGCTCGGCGCCGAGCCCGACGAGCTCACGGGAGAGCGCTGCGGCGACGACGCGCTCGGTGTGCTCGGGGCGGGCCTCGGTGGCGACGCGAGTGACCGCGGCGGCGACCTCCTCCCCCAGCATGCGATAGCGCGCGGCCTCGATCGGGAGCAAGGGTGCGCGGAGGGCGCGCAGGTCGGGGACGGCGTCGGCTTCTTCCAGCGCGCCGCCGGGCTGAGGCCGCCCGCCCGCACCGGGCAGCTGCGCAAACCAGGGGTGGTCGACGACGGTGGCCGTGTGCAGTGTCGGCAGCTCTTCGTCGAGCAGTCGCTCGCGCTCGTTGGAGTAGATGTGGAGGGTCAGATCGTCGACGGACACCTCGGCGCTAAGCACCGGGTCACCGTTGGTCGGGACAGTGACACGTGCGCCGCCGAGCAGCCACGCGAGGCTCTCGCGCGACGTCAGGGTGACGGCGGGAGCGCCTCGGCGGTCGAGAAGCTCCCTGACCCGCCGGAGCTTGACCTCCAACTCAGCCGCCCGCGCTGTCGCCTCGTCTGTCGCGGCCCCACGGCGCTCCGTCTCCTGCTGCTGCACTCTCCCACCCTACCAAGAAAGCGGTTTCTCGCACGCCGCCTGCCCGCCGAGGCGGCGCACAGCGGGGCCGAGAACGCCGAGGCGGCGGATAGTCCGCCGCCTCGTGTTCGCGGGCTACGCGAGGTGGGCCACGGCGTAGACGTGGAGTGCGTCGCGCACAAAGGCAGCGCCCTCGGTGCCGCCGTAGTTGGCGGCGAAGCGGGGGTCGGCGACGTACATGTCGCCGAGGCCCGTCAGGTAGGCGGCCGGCGGGCCGCCCTGGCCGTAGCCCGGGGTCCCCGGGATGTCGGCCAGCCACCCTGCGTGCCGGCGCGCGAGCGCTTGGGCCTCGTCCGAAGACGGGTCGACCCCGCGCCCGGCGGCGGCCGTCCAGTCGGCGGCCAGCTGCTTCTGCCGCTGCTGCCAACCGGCGCGCTCCTCAGCCGTCATCCCGCGCCACCAGCGGTCGGACGCCGCGTAGGCGTCCTTCCCCCAGCGCTGCTCGACCTCCTCCTTGTACCGGATGTGGTCAAAGCCGTCGAACATCTCCTCCGCCACGATCTCCCCTCCTTCCTCCACCGCGTGGATCGTCGCCTCGACCGACGCGATCTGCAGCGCCAGCCGCTCCCGCTCGCTGCGTAACCAGATGAGATGGTCGCGCAGGGCGGGCACTGCATCCTGCCGGTCGTCGAGCACGCGGGCGATGGCGGGGAGGCCGAGCCCGAGATCGCGCAAGAGCAGGATGCGCTGCAGCCGCACGAGGGAGTCGCGGTCGTAGTGGCGGTAGCCGTTCGCGCCGATCCGGCTCGGCGCCAGCAGGCCGAGCTCGTCGTAGTGACGCAGCGTCCTGCTCGTCGTGCCGGCAATGCGCGCGATGTCCTGGATGCTCCAGTCGGCGGCTGCCTCCACCTGTCGGTCCCTCTCTCGCGGGCTGTGTCACCTATGTTAGAGGTTGACGTTACGTCAAGGTCAAGCGACTCTCAGCACGCGACGCGGAGCAGGCCATATGATCGCAGGACCTCACAGAATCGAGGCACCCAGAGTGAGTGCGTCACACACCATCAGCGCCGCCCCTTTGCCGCTCGAGCACTCGTCTTTCGTCGATCGAGCGGCGCAGCTGAAGGCCGCTCGCGCCGCGTTGGGCGGAACGCGGCTCCTCACCGTCGTCGGTACGGGCGGCGTCGGCAAGACCCGATTCGCCATGCGCCTCGCCTCGAGTGTCCGCCGTCTCTTCCCCGATGGAGTGTGGTTCACCGACCTCGGAACGGTGACTACCGCCGACTCGGTCGCAGAGGAGTTGGCGAGGGTCATCGACGTGGGCTCGGCGCACCGTGACCCACGCGCGGCACTCACGAACTATTTCGCGTCCAGACGAGGACTGCTGCTGCTGGACAACTGCGAGCACGTTCTAGACGAGGTCGCACGACTCGTCCTGGCCCTCCTCGATCACTCACCGGGCCTGACGGTTCTCGCAACCAGCAGGGCGCCGCTGCGGATCAGCGCCGAGCGGGTGTTCGAGCTCCCGCCCCTCGCGACGTTTGCGCCCGAGTCGGGTCCGGCATCGCCTGCCACCGTCCTCTTCCTCGACCGGTGCGTGGCGGTTCTGCCCGACCCCACAGCCGACGAGCGGGAGGATATCGCCCGGATCTGCGAACGGCTCGACGGGCTCCCGCTGGCGATCGAGCTCGCCGCCTCCCGCGTCAAGGTGTTGGCCCCCGCTCAGGTGCGCGACCGGCTCGCTCAGCCGCTCGCCTTCCTCACCCGCGGCGCCAGGGATGCCCCCGATCGGCAGCGCACCCTGCGCGAAACCATCGCCTGGAGCTATTCGCTGTGCACGCCGGCGGAGCGCCTCCTCTGGACGCGGATGTCGGTGTTCGTCGGAGGGTGGGACCTCGAATCCGCCGAGTGGATGAGTGCAGGCGCGATCGGCGACGAAGCCACACTCGACGTCGTCCAATCCCTCATCGAGAAGTCCATCGTCACGCGGACTCGGCACGCCGACGGGATGAGGTTCGGCATGCTCGAAACGGTGCGGCTCTTCGGCGTCGAGACGATGCCCACGACGGAGCTCGACGCGGCTCGGAAGCGGCAACGCGACTGGTGCCTGAACCGGCTCGCGCTCGTCGAGGCCGACTGGTACGGGCCCCATCAGGCCGGCTGGATGTTGTATCTGCACCGCGAATTGCCGAACATCCGAGCGGCGCTCGAATTCTGCATCGCCGACGGGGATGCGCAGAGCGCCGCGCGGCTGATCGTCACCGCCTGGCGGGTGGTGTGGAACGCGTACGGCCAGATGCAGGAACTGCGCCGATGGTGCAGCAGGGTCATCGAGCTCGATCCCGCACCCACCGCCGAGGTCGCCCAGGTGATGACGCTCAGCGGGGGTATCGAGCTCAGTCAAGGCAACGCCGCTGCGGGAGGTCGCCTCCTTGATCGGGCGGCGGAGCTCGCCGATCGACTGGGAGACCCGTTCTCTCGCGCCTTCGATCTCTTCATACGCGGCGCCTTGGAACGCGACCCGGACCGGTCTCTGGAACTCTTCAAAGAGGCGCTGGCCCGCCAAGGGGGAGCCAACCTGATCCCAGCACGCGCGACCTCCGAGGAGCGAGTGGCGATGGCATACGACCTCGCCGGCCAGACAGAGACCGCCGAACGGATGCGGGAAGCGCTTATCGCCCGCGCTGCCCGGCTCGGAGAGGCGTTCGAGACCGCGCAGCTCGTGCAGAGCGCCGGGCGGATCGCGGCGCGGCGCGGGGACGCGGCGACTGCGACGGGACTGCTCGAGTACGCCCTACGTCTCCTTACGGATTTCCGCGCCCCCGTCGCCGTGGCGCAGATCGAAGAGGCGCTAGCGATGACCGCGGCCATCGACCAGAATTTCGCCCGTGCGGCGACTCTCCTGGGCGTGTCTCACTCGATAAGCAGCGAAGAGGGCGCGACGTCGACCACCGTTCCCCTCGATATGACGTTCCGCTCGGATATCGAAGAACGAACCCGCCAGAGGCTCGGGTCTCAGGCGTACGCGGCAGCGTTCGCGACGGGCAAATCGATGACGGCGGCCGAAGGGGTCGCGTACGCACTCGGTGCGCAGCCCGTCCCCGCCAGGACCCGGGCGCAGGCTCCGACGCAGAGCAACGAACAGCTGACTCGACGAGAAGGCGAAGTCGCCACCCTCGTCGCCCAGGGCCTGAGCGATCGCGAGATCGCGGACCGCCTGATCATCTCGAGACGGACGGCAGAAGGGCACGTGGCGCACATCCTCGTCAAGCTCGGCTTCACCTCGCGCAGCCAAATCGCCACGTGGGTCGCGCAGCGATCGCTGTCGTCCGGGGGCTGACCGACCCTTCACCGCGGCACGCGAGCGGCCAGAGTCAGCGACGCTCTGCGGGCTCCTTCTTCTCCTCCGGCCGCGTGCCGGGCTCCGCCAGCGGTGCTCCGCCGTTCGTGTGCGACTCCCCCGGCGTGATCGGCGTCGAGTGGATGTGGATGCGCGCACGCGCAGCCGACGCCGGCGCCAGCGGTCGACGGGCGACCGGACGCACAGGTTCGCCACGACGGTCCTGACCGGGCAGCGGGCGCGAGCGCCGGCCGTAGATCAGCGACGACGAGTCGAGAAGCCACGGCACGAGCGCGACGGTGACGCCGTGGCACAGCATGAGCTGCTTGCTCAGCCGGCGCGCGCGGTGGTTGTGCAGCAGCCCCTCCCACCAGTGGCCGACGATGTACTGCGGGAGGTACACGGTCACGACCTCGGAGCCGTGCTCCTCGCGCCGGTGCTTGAGGTACTTGATGAGCGGCACGCCGAACTCTCGGTACGGCGACTCGATGATCGTCAGCGGCACGTGGATGTTCTGCTCGATCCACTGGCGCTGCAGCTTCTGCGTCGCCTCCTCCTCGATGGAGACGTGCACCGCCTCGATCGAGTCGTGCCGGGCGGCGATCGCGTAGTCGAGCGCCTTGAGGGCCGGCTTCTGCATCTTGCCGATCAGCACCATGGCGTGGTCTCCGACGCTGCCGAAGGTCGTGGTCGGGTCGACCTCGATCTCCTTCTCCACGTCGCGGTAGTAGCGGTGCACGCCGAGCATGAGGAACCACAGGATCGGCATGAAGATGAATACGAGGTAGGCGCCGTGCGTGAACTTCGTGATCGTGACGACGATGAGCACGACGAACGTCAGCGTCGCGCCGAACGCGTTGATGCAGAGCGAACGCACGATGCTGCTGCGCTCACGCGCGCCGATCGTCGCGGCGCCGTCTCTGCCGCTGCCACGCAACAGTGTGATCCAGTGCTTCACCATGCCGGACTGGCCGAGGGTGAACGACACGAAGACGCCGATGATGTAGAGCTGGATGAGCTGGGTGAGGTTCGCCTGGTAGACGAGCAGCAGGATCGTCGCGGCCAGGGCCAGCAGGATCATGCCGTTCGAGTAAACGAGGCGGTCGCCACGGGTGTTGAGGGCCTTCGGCGCGTACGAGTCGCGTGCCAGCACCGAGCCGAGCAAGGGGAACCCGTTGAAGGCGGTGTTGGCCGCCAGCAGCAGCACGACGGCTGTCGCGGCCTGCACGATGAAGAAGAAGACGGTGTTGTTGCCGAACGTCGCCGCCGCGATCTGCGCGATGAGCGAGCGCTGCGGGGAGGTCGCGCACTGAGCCCAGCCTTGGAGGTCGCAGGGGTTCTCGGCGTAGTGCACGCCGCTGATGAGCGCGGTGGCGGTGAGGCCTGCGAACAGGACGATGGCGATCCCGCCCATCAGGCCGAGCGTAGTGCGGGCGTTGCGGATCTTGGGGGTGCGGAACGCCGGCACGCCGTTGGCCACGGCCTCCACACCGGTCAGCGCGGAACAGCCGCTCGAGAAGGCGCGCAGGAGCAGCAGCACGACGCCCGCCTGCGCGATGTTCGCGGCATGGACGGAGTACCCCGCCGACTCGGCGACCGGCGGGTTGCCGAGCGCCGTGCGCACGAGCGCGGTGGCGATCATGACGAAGATGCTGCCGATGAAGATGTAGGTCGGGAGCGCGAACGCCTTGCTCGACTCGCGCACGCCGCGCAGGTTGACCGCGGCGAGGATGATGACGCAGATCACGGCGAGCTCCACGCGCCAGGGCGAGAGGAACGGCAGAGCGGAGATCACGTTGTCGACGCCCGACGCGACCGACACGGCGACAGTCAGCACGTAGTCGACCAGCAGAGCGGAGGCGACCACCAGGCCGGCCCTCTCGCCGAGGTTCTTGTGCGCGACCTCGTAGTCGCCGCCGCCTGACGGGTAGGCCTTGACCAGCTGCCGGTAGCTCAGCACCACGGTGATGAGCAGGATGACGACCGCCGCCGCAACCCACGGGGCGAACGACAGGAACGCCAGGCCGCCGAGCAGCAGGATCATCAGAAGTTCCTGCGGTGCGTAGGCGACGCTGGAGAGTGCATCGGAGGCGAAAATCGGTAGGGCGAGGTGCTTCGGGAGTAGCTGTCCTTCGAGTTTCTCGCTCGGAAGCGGGTCGCCGATCAACCACCGCTTCGGGGATCTCCCCTCATTTGTCACGAGGGTCGACAATACTCGCTGCCAAAACACTGTCAAGTCGGCGCGTTGCGTCGTCACCAGGATGTGATTCTGGCAACACTTGATCCGCCCCCGGCAAAAGGTCCGTTGCCGTGGAATCTCGCGGGAGGCGGCTCGTCATCGGCCTCACTGGGAGCGAGATGAGCATGGCCTGAGACTTTCTGGATGTCGTTCGGAAATCCGGCCTCACCGGCGGGTTAACTCCGGCCGATCGCCTCTGCGATCGTCCTGCGCACGCGGGTCAACTCCTCTGTGAGAAGCGGCACCACGTTCGCCGGGAGCGCGCCGCGAGCGGCCTGGGAGCGCAGGTCGGTGCGCAGCTGCTGCCGGAAGTCGTTGATCGCGACCTCGGCCTCCCGAGCCGCCGCAGTGGCCGCCGCGCGCGCGTCGCGACCCGCGTCGCGGGCCTCCTGCCGCGGATCGATGCGGGTCGCATCGCGCTTCGCCTCGCGTGCGGCCGAGGCGAGCTCGGCGCGCAGCGTGCGCATCGCGTCGTTCACACCCGCGCGCACCTCGTCGGCCAGCCGCCGCACGGAGTCGGTGACCTCCTCCTCGATGGCGTCCAGCTCGTGCTCGCGCGAAGCGAGCTCGGCACGACCGGCATCGGTGATGGAGTACACGGTCTTGCGGCCGTCGGTCGTCTTGGTGACGAGCCCTTCCTCCTCCAGCTTGGCCAGCCGCGGATAGATCGTGCCGGCGCTGGGCACATAAGTGCCCCCGAAGCGGTCGCTGAGCGCCTGGATCAGCTCGTAGCCGTGACGCGGCTCCTCCGCGAGAAGGCTCAGCAGGTAGAGGCGGAGGCTGCCGTGCGCGAAGACCGCGGGAGTCACGCCGATGCCTCGTTCCGATCCACCGAGCTGCGCAGCACCGACACGGCGCCCGACACCGAGTTGACGGAGATGTCGACCCAGTAGCCGTCGAGGCTGCCCGTGGTCGCGGTGTAGCCCTTGCCTGCGGAGCCGACGACCATCACGTTGTCGAGCTGCACCCGGCCGGAGACCGTGTTGGCGCGGTACCGGGCGCCGAGCGCTTCCGGGATGCGGATGGTCGTGTCACCCGAGACGGTGTTCACCTGGATCTCGTCGGGGGTGCCCGAGATGTCCACCATGATGTCGGCGGACACGCCGTCGGCGCTGAAGCGCGGGATGGAGCCCGTCGCGGTGATGTCGCCCGAGACGGTGTGGGCGCTGATGCGGCCGGTGTGGTCGCGTGCGGAGAGCTCGCCGTTGACCGAGTTGAGCTCGAGGTCGCCTACCAGGCCGTCGATGACGACGTCGCCGGAGACGGTGCTCAGCCGCGCGTCGGTCTTCAGCCCCGAGATCAGGGCGCCGGCGGAGACCACGCCGAATTTGAGGGCGACATCGCGCGGAACCAGCACGCTGACGTCGGCGCGCGCGCTCGACTTCATCGACTTGAAGACCTCGATGAAGTTGTCCCAGCGCAGCTGCGGGTGGTCGATCTCGAGCCGGTCGCCGTCGACCGAGACCTTGAGGTCGCGGCCGGAGACCGAGTGGACCTCCACTCGTGCGCCCTGCTCGTCGTGTCCGATGATGTCGATTTGGCCGCCGAGCAGCCCGACCTTGAGGGAGCGGACGAGCTCCACGTCGATCGTGCGGCTCTCGCCCGGCTGGATCAGCCATTTCTCCTGTGCCATGCTTTCGCACTCCTTGCTTCGGTGGCTCGCGATATATCGCGATGTTGACGTTTTCACGATATATCGCGAGTTGGTCCAACGCAAGAGTGCGATGCGAATCTCAGGGTCGACTCAGGGACATCCCCGAACGCGCCGCCTCAGCGCCGGGGCCAGGGGTGCAGGAGGCGCGTGACGAACGGCAGAGAGGACGTACCTCATCCTCGGCGTCAGGCACAGTGTGGTGATGAGCACCGTCGCCAGCGGCCAGAGCTGACGCCAGCCCGGCACGTAGAACGTGAGGCAGGTGAAGGCGAGCGACAGCGGGAAGAACCCCAGCCAGATGGTCACCGCCTGCTTCCAGCGCGGCGGGGCCGCCGGGACGCCCGGCTGCGGCTCGTCGAACCAGCCCCCCGATGCCGGTGCTGCGCTCCACACGCGACACCTCCACGAGCTCGCGACCCTCGTGCAGCCGTTCGGCGCGGTCGTCGGAGAACTCCCACGCCTCCAGCGACGCCTCGTCCGCGAAGCGGTACAGCATGTGCCACTCCTGGGAGTCGGCTCGGGCGCGGACCCAGCCGGAGCCAAGCCCTCGTGGGCATTCGCAAGGTTCACGCCTGCACCCAGCGGGTCACCTCGGCGTCCGGGATCGACGCGGCGGGTGTTGGAGACGGTGACGGGGATACGCGCCTGGCTCGGGTTCTGCGCTCGTGGCGCGGGTTCGACTCGTGTGGAGTCATGCCTCCATTGTCGCCGCCCACGTTTCGTGCCGGACACGGGCGGTCGATGCGACGGGGTTGCGGAGGACATGCGGACCGCAGGGCAGCCGAAACGCAGACACCGGAGGAGATCGGCGGCGATACGGGCTGTAACTCCTCCGTTCACCGCTTCACATCGGCGTGCCGCAGCGTTTCTCCCTCGACGGTCGCCGCGCAGAGCGGGAGCGTCAGATCTGGGCCATGATCTGGCGGGCGATCACGCGGCCGGCGCGGTTCGCGCCGATCGTGCTCGCCTGCGGGCCGTAGCCCGCCAGGAAGATCCGCGGGTCCTGCCAGGACACGCCGGAGCCGACCGTCAGGCCGCCGGCCTTCTCGCGCAGCTTGAGCGGTGCGAGATGGCGCAGCTCGGGCCGGAAGCCCGTCGCCCAGATGATCGCGTCGGCGCGCGTCGTGGAGCCGTCGTCCCAGACGACCCCGTCGCGCTCGATCCGGGTGAACATGCCGCGCTCCACCAGGAGCCCGCGGTCGATGCCCGCGGCGATGCGTCGCGTGCGCGGCACGCCCGTACCGCTGACGATGCTCGGGAGGGCCTGCCCGGCACGCGCGGCCGCGTCCTGCGCCGCCACGGCGGCGACGCCGCCCTCGATCGTGAGCTCCGACTCGTCGCGGAAGTCCGCCGGTCGGCGCGTCGCCCAGGTCAGCTCGCCGGCCACGCCTTCCAGCTCGAGGAGGAAGCCGATCGCGCTCGTGCCGCCGCCGACCACCACGACCGACTGCCCCGCCAGATCGTCGGCCGACGTGTACGAGGAGGTGTGGAGGTGCCGCCCGGCGAAGTCGCCCATGCCCGGATACCACGGGATGAACGGCGCGCCCCAGGTGCCGGTCGCGTTGACGACGATGCGGGCGCGCGTCTCGCCCTGGTCGTGCGCGACGACCAGGTCGGCGCCGCGGTCGAACACGCGCGACACCGTCACCGGGCGCTGCACCGCGAGGCCGAAATGATCCTCATAACGACGGTAGTAACCGGCCACGATGTCCTTGGCCGGGAGGGTGCGGTCGGCGGTGTCGAAGCTGAGGCCCAGCTCCGACATTCCTGGAAGGTCGTTCACATGGTGGGCGCTGCCCAGACGCAGCGCATCCCACCGATGCTGCCACGCCCCTCCCGTGCCTGGGCCGCGGTCGAGGATCACGAAATCCTCCCCCGGAGTCAGCTCGAACCGACGCAGGTAGAAGGCGACAGCGAGCCCGGCCTGGCCGGCGCCGACGATCACCACCTGGGTGTCGGTCATGCCACTGATCACGCGCTCATTCCATCATCTGACGCTGTGCGACAACTCGGGGTCCATGGGGGTCACCATGCTAAACTCGACGCTAGTTTTCACTATTTCTGTTGGATCCCCGGGTGACATTCCCCGGGCAGGACCAAAAGGGGGTCACGCATGGGGCGCGGCCGTCAAAAGGCAAAGCACACCAAGATCGCTCGCCAGTTGAAGTCGTTCAGTCCGAACGTCAACTACGACGCGCTCGAGCGTGAGCTCACCGGGCACTCTCACCACGACGACGAGCACCAGTACGACGCGTGGGCCGACTACGAGCCCGAAGGCGAGGGCGACGACGACGACACCGACGAGTACGCTGACGGCTACGAAGACACGGAGTCCGAGACGCCGAAGCGTGCCTGAGCCCGCCGCGATTGAGGCGACATTCACCACGAATGTCGCCTTTGACGCGATCGATGGCGATATTCGTGACGAATGTCGCCATCGCTCCGGGCTAGAGCCAGCCTTGGCGCGTGGCGATCGCTACCGCCTCCGAGCGGTTGCGCGCGCCCGTCTTGCCGATCGCGTTCGAGAGATGGTTGCGCACGGTGTCGTCGCTGAAGTGCAGGCGGTGGGCGATGTCGGTGATCGTGTCACCCTGCCCGGCCACCGCGAGCACCTCGGCCTGGGCGGGCGAGGTCAGCCCGCGTAGATGCCGACCAAGCGCACCGCACCGCCGTCGACGCCCTTGGCGCCCTGCTCGAATCCGGCGAGGTCGCGCGCCGCCGTGGAGACCGCGCCGACCTGCCATGTCGGGATGCCGTCGGCCGTGATCGCCGCGGCGACCGCGCACGCGGTCTCCGGGGCCACGACAGCGAACATGCCGATGCCGAGGTTCCAGGTTCCCTCCGACGACTCCAGCGTGCTGCCGGCGAGGTCGCTCAGCACCCGGAACACGGGGGTCGGCGACCAGGTGGAACGGTCGACCTCCACCCACGACCCCACCGGGAGCACGCGGGCCAGGTTCGCCGCGATGCCGCCTCCGGTCACGTGGCTGAGGGAGTGCACCGCTCCGCTCAGCGACGGCTCGCCGAGCACGCGCAGCAGCGGCGACGTGTAGAGGCGCGTCGGCTCCAGCAGGGCTTCCCCGACCACGCCGCCGAAGTCGTCCGACCGGTCTTCGAAGCCGATGCCGCGCTGGGCGAGGATGTGCCGCACGAGCGAGAAGCCGTTCGAGTGGAGGCCCGACGACGCCAGGGCCAGGACGACGTCGCCGTCGCGCACGCGGTCCGCGCCGAGCAGCTCGTCTGCCTCCACGGCGCCGACCGCTGCGCCGGCCACGTCGTAGTCGTCCGGCCCGAGGAGGCCGGGGTGCTCGGCGGTCTCGCCACCGACGAGCGCCGTTCCGGTCGCCTCGCACGCGCGCGCGATGCCCGCGACGATCGTCGCGATGCGCTCGGGGACGACCTTGCCGCAGGCGATGTAGTCGGTCATGAACAGCGGCCGTGCACCCACCACCACGATGTCGTCGACGACCATCCCCACGAGGTCCTGCCCGATCGTGTCGTGCTTGTCGAGCGCCTGCGCGATCGCGACCTTGGTGCCGACGCCGTCGGTGGAGGTCGCCAGCAGCGGGCGTCGGAAGTCCTTCAGCGCCGACACGTCGAACATCCCCGCGAACCCGCCGACCCCGCCGAGGACCTGGGGGCCGTGCGTGCGCGCGACGGCCGCCTTCATCAGCTCGACGGCGCGGTCGCCCGCAGCGGTGTCGACACCGGCGGCGGCGTAGGAAGAGGACGAGGATGCGGTGGGCTCGGTCACTGCTCCATGGTATCGGGGAGGCCTAGAGGCCGCCGACCCGGGCGACCTCGCGGCCGTTGAGCGGCTGGACGGGGCGATGGTTGTCCGCGTAGACCGACGTCAGTGCGGCCAGCTGGGCGTCCGAAACGGTGATGGGAGTCAGGTAGACGTTCCAGCTGACCCCTTCTGAGCACCCCGGCGTCGTGAGCGAGCCTGCATAGCGCGCGCTCAGGTCGGATGCGGGCAGCAGGGCCGCCGGATCGATCGGCGCGGAGAGCTCTTCGCCCTCGCCGTGCTCCGACTCCGACACGGGAATCGAGTCGAACAGCTCGGCGAGAGCGGTACTCGCCTCGCCCGTCTGGACGAGGGCGCCGAGGACGGCGAGCTCGCCGCTGTCCGATGCGTGGACCAGGTGCAGCTCCGCCGAGGCGTGGGCGCCGTCGATCGTGTGCTCGCTCGACGCGTGGAGGTGGAACTGCTGCAGGTAGTACGTCTTCCCGCCGAGCTCGACGGAGTTCGCCTTCGCGTCCTCCGCGACCGCCTCGATGGCGTGGCCGTTGTTCTCGACGGTGAACGAGGCGCGTGTGTAGTGCACCGTCGCAGCGGCGACGTCGGCCGTGGGCGTCAGATCGGCGGTGACGATGTCGACAGGAGACTGGCGCGAGGTCGGCGACGGAGTGCACGCCGCGGCGATCTCGCCCCAGTGCTCCGGCCCGTTCGCCCCGCCGTATGACCAGGTCGCGGTGGTCGTCGGGCTCGCCGACGGAGTCGGGACGCCGCTCTCGCCTGTCGCGCACCCGCTCAGCCCCGCGAGGATGCCCACGACGACGACACGGCCGACGCTGCGGGCGCGGAGCGCGGCACGGGCGGTGGAAGAGACGGATGTCATGGAAGCTCCTTACACGCGGGCGCAGCCGCGGCAGAAGCTCACAACCCGATCGTGGACTGATATGTAAGAGACGATACCTGACGATCGGGGCGATTCGCACCGTGGAGGCGGTGGCCTACTCCTGCCGCCCCGGGTCGCCGAAACTCAGCAGACGCTCGTACTCCGCGTCCGGCCCCGGCTCGCAGCCGTCGCTGGTCGCGCTCGCGCCGTCGTCGGTCGCCGCTATGACCACATCGGCCGCGGCCTCCGGGCGCTCGAGGAGGTTCTTGCCCAGGTGGTGCGCATCGGGGAGCTCGATCGGGTACACGCCGGTGAAGCACGCCGTGCAGAGGCGCTCGCGCGGCTGCTCGGTCGCGGCGATCATGCCGTCCTCCGACAGGTAGCCCAGCGAGTCGGCTCCGATCGACTGGCGCACCTCGTCGACCCCCAGCCCGGTCGCGATCAGCTCGGCACGGGAGGCGAAATCGATGCCGTAGAAGCACGGCCAGGTGATGGGCGGGCTGGAGATGCGCACGTGCACCTCGGCCGCGCCGGCCTCCCGCAGCATCGACACCAGCGCCCGCTGCGTGTTGCCGCGCACGATCGAGTCGTCGACCACGACGAGGCGCTTGCCCTTGATGACCTCTTTGAGCGGGTTCAGCTTGAGTTTGATGCCGCGCTGGCGGATGGTCTGCGACGGCTGGATGAACGTGCGGCCGACGTAGGAGTTCTTGACCAGGCCCTGACCGAACGGGATGCCGGAGGCCTGCGCGTAGCCGATCGCCGCCGGGGTGCCGGACTCGGGCGTCGGGATGACCAGGTCGGCCTCCACCTCGTGCTCGCGGGCGAGCTGGCGGCCCATCTCGACGCGGGCCTCGTGGACGCCGCGGCCGGCGATGGTGGTGTCGGGCCGGGCGAGGTAGACGTACTCGAACACGCAGCCGGCGCGCTTCTCGGCGGCGAACCGCTGCGTGCGGAGGCCGTTCTCGTCGACGGCGATCAACTCGCCGGGCTCCACCTCGCGCACGAAGCTCGCGCCGACGATGTCGAGCGCAGCGGTTTCGGAGGCGACGACCCAGCCGCGGTCCAGCCGCCCGAGCACCAGCGGGCGCACGCCCTGCGGGTCACGCGCCGCATACAGGGTGTGCTCGTCCATGAAGACCAGGCAGAAGGCGCCGCGCAGCCGGGGGAGGACCTCCAGGGCGGTCGCCTCGAGAGTGTGGTCGAGGTCGCCCGTGAGCAGCGCCGTGACGACGGCGGTGTCGGTCGTGTTGCCGCGACTCAGCTCGCCGTCGAGCTGCGGGTAGCGGTCGTGCACGAGCTGCATCAGCTCTGCGGTGTTGGTCAGGTTGCCGTTGTGGCCCAGGGCGACGGTTCCGCTGGAGGTGCGGCCCAGCGTGGGCTGCGCGTTCTGCCAGCTGGAGGCCCCGGTCGTGGAGTAGCGCGTGTGGCCGACGGCGATGTGGCCGGTCAGCGAGTTGAGCGCGTTCTCGTTGAAGACCTGGGAGACCAGACCCATGTCTTTGTAGATGAGGATCTTGCTGCCGTCGCTGGTCGCGATGCCCGCCGACTCCTGGCCACGGTGCTGCAGCGCGTAGAGGCCGAAGTAGCTGAGCTTGGCGACCTCCTCGCCGGGAGCCCACACCCCGAAGACGCCGCAGGCGTCCTGCGGGCCCTTCTCTCCAGGTAGAAGATCATGACTCAGACGACCGTCGCCTCCGGCCACAGCGGACCCCTTTCTCGAGGTGTGTCGGGATGTTCAGCTGTCGACGGACGGGCGCTGATCGCTCGGCCGCGTGTCGCCCGGCTCGGAATCGCTCGCGGAATCGCTCTCGGAGTCGGGCAGGCGCACGTCGATTCTATCCGCCTGAACTGTGCGCGCCCGGCGGGTCACCGCCCGGTCGATCAGGAGGGCGACGAGGGCGCCGAGGGCGACGCCGAAGGTCGCGCAGATCGCCAGCAGGAATCCGAAGACGGCCCCGCGGTCGTAGGTGGGGTTCTCGGGGAACGAGTAGGTGAGGACGAGCGCGATCACCGCGAAGACCACGGCGCCGGTGACCATGAACCGGAAGTACCGCGGGGAGCGCTGGACGCGCACGGCCGCCTCGGTGACGGTTGCCTGCTCCTCGGCCACCTGCTGCGCGGCCGCCTGGGCGTCGGCCTGCTGCTCCCCGGCCGATCGCAGCTCGGGCTGCTGCAACTCAGGCTGCTGCGCCTCCTCGGGCTGCGGCTCGGGTCGCGGGTGGGTCTCGCTCATGACCCCCATTCTCTCGCACCGCACCTGAGCGCTCGCCCACGACGGGAACATTCGACAGCCGCGCTCAGTAGCGCAACGGCAGCAGCCCATCCAGCGACGCCCGCTGACCCGATGCGTGGACGCTTCCGGAGGCGAGCGCGTCGACCCAGGCGAGGCTCCCGGAGGCCAGCGCGAGCCAGGTCGCGGCGTCGGTCTCGATCACGTTCGGCGGCGTGCCGCGCGTGTGCCGTGGCCCCGGGATGCACTGCACGGCGCCGAATGGCGGCACCCGGACCTCCACCGTATTGCCGGGCGCGCGCTCCGCGAGCAGCTGCAGGAGGTAGCGCACGGCGGTCGCCGTCGTGGTGCGATCGGCGTCGCCGCCCAGCGCGGCGCGCACCGCGGCTCCGCCCTCCTCCGTCGGGATCTTCGCTCGTGCCATGCCTCCATCCTTCCACCGGGGTTCTGCGCGGGGTCGCCCTGCCATCTAGCATGGTTCGCGTGAAGATTCTGGTCCTCGGTTCCGGTGCCCGCGAGCACGCCATCATCACCGCGCTTCTGGCCGAGGAGGCAGGCCACGCGATCGTCGCCGCCCCCGGTAACGCGGGGATCGCCGCCGACGTGGCCGTGGAGCCCGGGCTCGACCCGCTCGACGGCGCAGCGGTCGCCGAGTACGTGATCGAGAACGGCATCGAACTCGTCGTGATCGGCCCGGAGGCCCCCCTGGTCGCCGGCGTCGCCGACCCGCTGCGCACACGCGGCATCCCTGTCTTCGGCCCCGGCCGCGCGGCCGCCCAACTCGAGGGCTCCAAGACCTTCGCCAAGCGGATCATGGAGGAGGCCGGCGTTCCGACCGGCCGCGCCGTGCGCGCGAGCACCCTTGTGGAGGCGGAGCGCGCGCTCGACGAGTTCGGGGCGCCGTACGTCGTGAAGGCCGACGGCCTCGCGGCGGGCAAGGGCGTCATCGTCACCTCCGACCGCTCCGCCGCCGTCGAACACGCCCGCCACTACCTTGCGCAGGGCGGGGTCCTCGTGGAGGAGTTCCTCGACGGCGAGGAGGTGTCGCTCTTCCTGGTCAGCGACGGCCACACCGTCCTCCCGCTGAGCCCGGCGCAGGACTACAAGCGCCTCCTCGACGGCGACGCCGGCCCGAACACGGGAGGCATGGGTGCCTACTCGCCGCTCCCCTGGCTGCCCGAGACCTTCGTCGACGAGGTCATCGACACGATCGCCCTGCCGACCGTGCGCCGGCTCGCGGCCGAGCAGACGCCCTTCATCGGCCTCCTCTACTGCGGCCTGATCGTGACGCCGAAGGGCGTCAGGGTCATCGAGTTCAACGCGCGCTTCGGCGACCCCGAGACGCAGGTCGTGCTGCCGCGGATGGTGACGCCGCTGTCCTCTCTGCTCTACGCCGCCGCGACGGGCGAGCTGAGCGGGATGCCGCGTCCCGAGTTCGCGCTCGACACCGCCGTCACGGTCGTGCTCGCCAGCGAGGGCTACCCGGAGGCGCCGCAGACCGGTCGCCCGATCACCGGGCTCGACGAGGCGGCGCAGGTGCCGGAGGTCACGATCGCCCACGCGGCGACCGCCCTCGACGCCGAGACCGGCGCCCTGCTCGCGACCGGGGGCCGCGTGCTCTCGGTGGTCGCGCGCGGGACGTCGTTCGACGAGGCGCGCGAGCGCGCCTACGAAGCCGTCGCCCGCATCCACCTCGCCGGCGCCCAATACCGCACCGACATCGCCGCCCGCGTCACCCGCTCCTGACCGCCCGCGCGCAGCAATCGCTTCCCGGAGTTGTGCACGCAACACGCCGTGTCAAGCGTGCACAACTCCGGAAGCGATTGATAGAGGGCTAGCGGAGGAGGCGGGTGAGGAAGGGGTTGCGGAAGATACCGGACGGGTCGATGCGGTCGGCTAGGGCGCGGAAGGCGTCGAGCTCGGGATAGAGGCCGGGGACGACGCCATCGACGTCGAGGTAGAGCTTGCCCCAGTGCGGACGGGCGCCGAGCGGCAGCAGCGCGGCCTCCAGCACAGGGAGGACGGCCTCCACCCCGGCCTGGTCGCGCAGCCACGTGAAATGGAGGCCGACCACGTCGGTGCCGTAGGCGCTCGACAGCCACAGGCCGTCGGCCGCGACGGTGCGGATCTCGGTGATCTGCAGGACGGGCGCGATCAGCGGAGCGAGCTCGCGCACCGCCCGGATGGCCTCCACCGCGCGGGCTCGCGGCACCAGGTACTCCGACTGGATCTCCTCGCCGTTGGACGGAGTGAACTCGAAGCGGAAGTGCGCCAGCCTCTCGCTCCACGGACCGACGACGCCGAGCTGCTGGGTGGTGTTGCGGACGTCCATCGTCGCGATCATGTGCCGCGCCTCGGTGAGAGCGGGCGCGCCGAAGAAGTCGTCGCCGATCGCGGTCTCGGCGCCGTCGACCTCCTTGAGCCACGCGAGCGCCACCGCGTCCTCGTCCCATGTCGTGAACAGCGAGACGCTGTACGCGGCCGAGGTGACCTCGTCGAAGCGGTCGAGCACGGCCTCCCACGGCACGCCGGCGAAGAGCCGCTGACGCGCGTCGAAGGTCGGGCGGATGTCGAGGGCGACCTCTGTCACCACGCCGAGGGCGCCGAGCGAGACCACGGCGCCCGCGAACTCGGGGTCGCCGCGCACGAGGTCGACGAAATCGCCGGACGCGGTGAGGATGCGCAGGCCGGCGACCGCCGTCGAGAGGTTGCCGTTGCGGTCTCCTGACCCGTGGGTGGCGGTGGCGATCGCGCCGGCCACCGAGATGTGCGGCAGGGAGGCGAGGTTGTGCAAGGCCCATCCCGCGGCCTGGAGTTCGCGGGCGAGGTCGCCGTAGCGCACGCCGCCAGCCACCGTGACGGTGCGCGCGTCGGCGTCGATGCGGATGCCGGCCGGGAGGGCGGCGGTGCTCACGAGCACACCGTCGGTGTCGGTGTCGGCGAGGTCGTTGAACGAGTGCCTGCTGCCGAGCGCGCGGATCTTCGGCGCCGACGTGACGATCTCGCGCAGCTCGTCGAGGTCGGCGGGCTGCACGATCCGCTGCGCCCGGTACTCGTAGTTTCCCGCCCAGTTCTTCTCGCTCACAGGGGTCCTTCCTCGCTTCGGCGCGCCCGTCCGCGGCCGTGTCCGTGGTCCCCAGTCTAGGGATGTGAACGTGCACATCTCGCCCGCGGATCCGGCACGAAATCGGTCATTGCCGGGCCGAGTACGCGTGTGTATCGTCGCCGGTGAAAGCGGGACCGGCCCGCAGACGGAGGCACGAGATGGCTGAATTCGAGTACGGTCCGGCGGAGTTCATCGTCGCGCAGTTCGACAGCGACAGACCGTCGCCCGGGGTGGTACAGGCCATCCTCGACCTGGTCGAGAGCGGAACGCTGCGGCTGCTCGACCTCCTGTTCGTCACCCGTCACACGGACGGCACCGTCGACATCGTCGAGCTGGAGGAGATCGGCGACGAGATCGGCATGGCCGGAGTCAGCCTCGACGCGAGCGGTCTCGCCGGCGACGAGGATGTCGATTCCATCGCCGAGCTCATCGAGCCGGGCACGACCGGCGCGATCCTCGTGGTCGAGCATCTCTGGGCGAAAGACCTGGCGAGCAAGTTCTTCCAGGCAGGCGGAGTCGTCGTGCACAGCGAACGCATCCCGGCGCCGGTAGTCAACGCCGTCGTCGCCGAGGACTTCGAGGCGTTCATCGAGTCCGATTCCGAGCCGGACATCCAGCCGGTCGAGAACTAAGGAGCAGACATGCCATTACGACGGATGGGACGACCCGGACTCATGGGGATGGCCGCGCGCACCGCGGTCGTCGCCGGCACCGCCACCGCGGTCTCCGGAAGCGTGCAGCGCCACCAGCAGGCGAAGGCGCAGGACCAGTACGAGCAGCAGCAGTACGAGTCGCAGCAGCAGCAGATGGAGATGCAGGCGACGGCGCAGCAGGCCGCCGCCCAGCAGGCTCCTCAGCAGCAGGCGATTCCCGCGGCGCCCGCACCCGCGCCGGCGGACGACATGATGACGAAGCTGCAACAGTTGGGGACGCTGCACTCGCAGGGCATCCTGTCGGACGACGAGTTCTCGGCCGCCAAGGCCAAGCTGCTCGCCTGAGGCGCGCTGCCGCACGGCCGGTTGCGTAACGAGTTGGCAGGACACGCCGTCGCGTCAACGCCGCGCGCGGCGTGTCCTGCCCGTTCGTCGTTCGGCGGCGCCAGCGCGGGCTGTGAGGAACACGGAAGCGGGCCTGTCAGCTGCGGTAGCCGGGGTGGCCGTCGGGGGTGAGGTCGGAGGCCGAGGCGAGCTTGGCGAGGAGGGCGGCGAGGGCCTGCCGCTCGTCCGCGTCGAGAGGACCGAGGACGTCGCGCTGGTGCGCTTGGGCGACCTCCCGCAGCTGCGCCAGCATCCGCTCGCCGCCTGGCGCGAGCGTGAGGACGTTGTTGCGCCTGTCTCCTTCGCTGCGCTCGCGCACCACGTACCCCTTGGTCTCGAGCTCGTCGATGAGGGCGACCAGGCGGCTCGGCACCGTGCCGAGCAGTTCGGCGAGCTCGCGTTGGCTGATGCCCTGGCGGCGGCCGAGAACGCGGATGGCGCCGGCCTCCCGCAGTGTCAGGCCGAGAGCTGCGACCCGCTCGGCGAAGCGGTCAGCGGCGTCGGCCCCGAGCTGCGCGAGGAGGAAGGCCGTGCGCGGCGGCGCTCCTCGACCGGACGGTGCCGTCGGGAGGGCGCCGTCGGTGGGTTCGGCGAGGAAGGTGTTCGTCACGGACCCACAATAGCGCTTGCGCGTAACGATTACATTGTGTAACGATTACCAACATGAACGATATCCAGCCGACCTCTCCTCGTCGCGGCTCGGGCGGACCTCCGCTCGGCATCCTCGCGATCGTGCACGCGGGAGTGTTTCTGCTCGCCCTGCTGGTCGGGGTGCTGCTCTCGGGCGCAGGCGCCTTCCTCTCCCCCTTCGCCGACGCCGACGCCGTGGCAGCCCATGCGCACGCCGACTGGGCGGCCATCCGCATCGGCGCGATGCTGCAGTTCGGCTCGGCCGTCCCGCTCGGCATCTACGCCGCGACCGCCTTCGCCCGCCTGCAGCGGCTCGGGGTCCGCGTTCCCGGCCCCGCGATCGGGTTCGCCGGCGGACTGACAGCATCCATCATGCTGATGGTGTCGGCTCTCGGCAGCTACCTGCTCAGCCGACCCGAGCTCACCGCCGACCCGCACCTCGCGCTCGCGTTCTCCTTCCTCGCGTTCGCCGCTGGCGGGGTCGGCTACGTCGTCGGCCTGGGGCTGCTGATCGCCGGAATGGCCGTGCCCGGGCTCATCCTCCGCCTCTTCCCCCGATGGCTGGCCTGGGTCGGGCTGGTCGTCGCCGCCCTCTCCGAGCTCTCGTTCCTGTCGCTCGCCGTGGAGCCGCTGCAGTTCCTCCTGCCGATCGGGCGGTTCGTCGGGATGGCGTGGCTCATCGCCGCGGGCTTCCTGCTCCCGCTGGACCGACGTGAGGTGCGCGACGCACGCGGCGCGCGGGCGGAGGCTCGATCGTGAGCGCGAGCTCGGCCCCGCCCTCGGACGCCCGAGTGGCCATCGTCCTCGGCGCCGACGGCCGGATCGGCAACGCGCTCGACCGCGCTCGACGACGCGCGGACGGGCATCCGCGTCAACGCCGTCGCGCCAGGGCCGATCGAGTCCGGCCCGATCATGACGCAGGATCCGGCGGCGCGCGAGCGGGTCGGCGGCTTCGTGCCGCTGGGCCGCATGGGGTCGCCGACGGAGGTCGCGGCCGAGGTGGCATGGCTCGCGTCGCCCGCCGCCGCGTACGTGACCGGGAGGGTGCTCGCGGTCGACGGGGGCCGCACGATCTGAGCCGAGTGACGGTCTGAGGCAGGCGCTGTCTGCGGGGACGCCCGTCGCCTCTACGATGGACGGGTGAGCGAACTGGCAGGCTGGAAACACGTCTACTCCGGGAAGGTCCGCGACCTGTATGTGCCCGAGGGGGCGAGTGGGCTGGAAGACACCGACGCTGTGCTGGTCGTGGCCTCCGATCGGGTGAGCGCCTTCGACCACGTCCTCGAGCCGGGGATCCCGGGCAAGGGCGCACTGCTCACCACCCTGAGCCTCTGGTGGTTCGACCGGCTGCACGGCGTTCCCAACCACCTGATCCCCGACCACCAGCTCGACGGCGACCGGGTCGTCGAACGGATCCCGGCCGAGGTCTCCGGCCGCGCCATGCTTGTGAAGCCTCTGGACATGTTCCCGATCGAATGCGTCGTGCGCGGCTACCTGACCGGTAGCGGCTGGGTCGAGTACCAGCAGACGCAGAGCGTCTGCGGCGTGCCGCTCCCCTCCGGCCTCACCGACGGCGACCGCCTTCCCGAGCCGATCTACACGCCCGCGTGGAAGGCCCCGCTCGGCGAGCACGACGAGAACATCAGCTTTGAGCGCACCGTGGAGCTGGTCGGGCCGAAGATCGCCGAAGAGCTGCGTCGGCTCTCGCTCGAGCTGTACGCGCGCGGCGCGGCGATCGCGGAGGACCGCGGCGTCATCGTCGCCGACACCAAGTTCGAATTCGGCGCCGACCGCTCGACCGGCGAAATCACCCTCGCCGACGAGGTGCTGACCAGCGACTCCAGCCGGTACTGGGACGAGCGCGTGTTCGCCGCCGCCACCTCCCCCCGCGAGCGGATGGCGAGCTTCGACAAGCAGATCGTCCGGGACTGGCTGGCTGCCAACTGGGACAAGACCAGCACGCCGCCGGAGCTCCCCGCGGAGATCGTGGCCCGCACGGCCGACCGCTATCGCGAGCTGCTCGAGCGGCTGACCGGGGAGTAGCCCACCGCCGGTTCGCCGCGTCCGGCCTCCCGCGCGTCGAGTCGGCCACCGATGGCACGGAGGGCTGCGAGGATCGTCGCCAGATCGACGAGCTCCTGAATGAGCGCGCCGGCCGTCGCCGGGATGAAGCCGAACGCGGCGATCACCATCAGCACGACCGACACGATGATCCCGAGCCAGATGCTCTGGAGCGCGATGTGCACCGTGTCCGTGCCGATCCTCACCGCCCTGGCGACACCATGGATGTCGTCAACGAGGATTACCGCGTCGGCGGACTCGCTCGCGGCGGTCGCGCCCTTCGCCCCCATCGCGATGCCGACGTCGGCGGCGGCGAGCACGGGAGCGTCGTTCACTCCGTCACCGACCATGATCGCCGGGCGCTGGGCGATACCTGCAACCTCCGCCACCTTGTCTGCGGGAAGGCACTCGGCACGGACGCGTGCGATCCCGAGTTCGGCGGCGATGTGCTCCGCGGTCTCCCGCGCGTCGCCGGTGAGCATCATCGTGTTCGTGACGCCGAGAGCCGACAGCTCGCGGAGGGTGGAGGCGGCGTTCGCGCGCAGCCGATCGCTCGCCAGCAGCGCACCGGCATACCGTCCGCCGATCGCGACGTAGACGGCGAGCTCCCCCGGCGCGATCGGCGTGCGTGCCGCATCGGGCGCATGCTCGGCGACGAACGCGAACTTGCCGACCACGACCTCCCTCCCGTCGATCTGGGCGACCACCCCGTTGGTCGCCGCCTCCTGCGCCGACTCCGCCTCGTGGAGGGCCAGCCCGCGCTCCTGGGCGGAGCGGATGAATGACGCCGCGAGAACGTGCGAGGAGTACTGCTCCGCGCTGGCGACGGCGGCCAACAGCTCGTCGGCCTCGAAGGGCGGCTCCGGGCGCACCTCGGTGAGCTCCGGCGCCCCGTAGGTCAGGGTGCCGGTCTTGTCGAACACCGCGGTGCGCGCCCGCGCGAGCTGTTCGAGCACGCCCCCGGACTTCACGATGATGCTGTTGCGCGCGCCGCGGCTCATGCCGCCGATGAAGGCCACCGGGGCCGCGATCAGCAGCGGGCACGGCGTCGCGAGCACCAGGACCTCCGCGAACCGGACAGGGTCCGCGCTCGCCCACCAGGCCACAGCGGCGAGCGCCAGGGAGAACACCGTGAACGGGACGGCGTAGCGATCGGCCAGCCGCACCACCGGCGCCTTGCTTTCTGCCGCCTGCGCGACCAACGCGACGATCTGCTGGTATTGCGAGGACGCGGCGGTGGACGTCGCCCGAACGTCCACGGCCTCCTGCCCGTTGACCGAGCCGCTCAGCACCTCATCGCCCGCCGCCTTCTCGACCGGGATGCTCTCGCCGGTGATCGACGCCTGGTCGAACGCTGCGCGGGCCGAGAGCAGAACCCCGTCGACAGGGACGATCTCGGACGGCCGCACGAGAAGCTTGTCGCCGACGCGCACCTGGTCGACCGGAACCTCCCGATAGCCGCCGTCGACCACGAGGTGCGCGAACTGCGGCGCGCGGGTCAGAAGGGCGTCGAGCTCGCGCTTCGCCCTGCGGTTCGCGTAGTCCTCGAGCGCGTCGCCGCCGGCCAGCATGAGCACCACGATGAGTGCGGCGACGTACTCGCCGACCAGCACGGTGGCGACGATCGCCGTGATGGCGAGGATGTCGAGGCCGAACCGGCCGTGCGCCATGGCGCGCACCATCCCGACGGCCTGCCAGACCGCCACCGTCAGCGCGTACACACTGAACACCCACTGCACGAGCCAGCCCGCTCCGGCGAGCGCGAGCACGACGCCGACGACGCCGATGCCCAACGTCAGCGTCACGACCCAGTACCGGCGAGCCAGCCTCGCGATCCGTCTCATCGCACCTCCTGCACCCATCCTTGAGCAGTCGCAGCGCGTCGAGAAGACCCGACCCGGGATCGGTGGACAACTCCCGCCACCGAGCAATGGTGGAGGACTCCCGACGCCGACGTATTCCCCCCACGCGCATGCGCACGACGGTAGCGTCGCGCCATGGACACCACCGCCGCGCAACTCCCCACCGCCGCCGTCGCCGACGCCGCCGTGCGCCTCGGCATCCCCGTCGCCGTCGCACCCGTCGCCCTCACCGCGCTCCTCCCCGGGCGCCCGTTCCACGGCCCCGCTGCTCCCGTCACCCACCTCGGCAGCGTCGACGTCCTCCTCGAGACCATCGACGACGCGCCGCCCGGCGCGGTGCTCGTCGTCGACAACGGCGGGCGCCACGACGAGGCCTGCGTCGGCGACCTCATGCTGCTGGAGGCGAAGCTCGCCGGCATGGCGGGCGCGGTGATCTGGGGGCTGCATCGCGACACCACCCAGTTGCGCGAGATCGGCCTCCCCTCTTCAGCCTGGGCGGGGATCGCGGCGACGAACTGTTCGCCGAGGCGCGACGCATCCAGTCGGTGGAGGGCGCCCAGGCCGAGCGGATGCGGGCGGGCGCCCCACTGCGTGACCAGCTCGACTTCAGCCGCTACCGCGAGCTGCAGGCCGGCGACCCGTCGCTCACGCTGCGCCGCTACCTCGCCGAGGCCGGTAGCGCGATAGAGACCTGAAAATGCTGCGCCATCACGACCTGAAATTATGTGCGTGTCCCCGCTGTTGAACTTTCCATGCCCGAACTCCTGCCCGCCGAATCCGCCATGGGAGCGGTGACCCTCCGCGTCGCCGGTCTCGACGCGATGACCGCCTACTACCGCGACGCCGTCACGCTCTCCGTGCTGGCCGCGGAGGGCGGACGCGTGATCCTGGGCCGAGGCTCGACGCCCTCCGTCATCCTGGAGCACGCGCCGGAGCTGAAGCACGCGTCGCCCGGGGAGGCCGGACTGTTCCACACGGCCATCCTCTTCGACAGCCAGGAGGCCCTCGCCGCGGCGGTCTACTCGGTCGCGCGGCGCGCACCCGGCACGTTCACCGGCAGCGCGGACCACTTGGTGTCGCAGGCGTTCTACTTCACCGACCCCGAAGGCAACGGCGTCGAGCTCTACTGGGACCGCGACCGCAGCCAGTGGAGCTGGACGCACGGGCAGATCGAGATGGGCACGCTCTCCCTCGACCCGAACGCGTTCCTCCGCGAGCACCTCACCGACCGGGGCGCCGCGCTCGCCGAGGCCGAGGCCGGAACCACGGGCGACGACCCGCGTTTCGGCGACGCGATCGTCGGCCACGTGCATCTCTCGGTCGGCGACGTCGCGAGCGCGCGCGCCTTCTATGTCGACAGGCTCGGGTTCGAGACCACGGCCTCCCTCGGCTCGTCCGCCCTGTTCGTCTCGGCGGGCGGTTACCACCACCACATGGCGATGAACACCTGGAACAGCCGGGGAGCCGGTGCCCGCCGCCTGGCGCTCGGCCTCGGCGAGGTGGAGCTGCGTCTCCCCGACGCCGGCGACGTCGGTGCGCTGACCGAGCGGATGCAGCATTTCGGGGTGCCGACGCGCGACGACGGCCGGTCGGTCGCGTTCGACGATCCGTGGGCGAACGTGGTGCGCGTGGTCGCGGGGCGGTAACGGAGGAGATCCGCGGCGACGCGCCGTCGAAACGCAGTGAAGGGAGGACTTCCGGGCCTGATGGGCTCGGGAGTCCTCCCTTCTACACAGGGCGCCCCGTGGGCGCGGCGCTGCTCAGTCGGTGGCCGGCGCGGCGTGGATGCCGTGGTGGTCGTCGCCGCCGCGTGGCGCTTCGACCGGCTCGGCCGTGTGCGCGCCGTGCTGCACCGCATCGACGGGTGCCGCAGCGGCGTGCGTGCCGTGCGGGGCTCCGGCCGTCGCGGGCTCCGGAGCACCCTGCATCGCCCCGGCCTGCGCCTGCACCTCGGCCTGCGCCCCGGCAGGGGCCGCTGCGCGTGGTCCCCACGCGGGCGGGCGGGGCTTCTCCCACCAGATCACGATGAGTGCGCCCAGGAAGGCGACCGCAGCGGGCAGGAGCAGCGCCTCCGACATCGCCTGGGTGAATCCGGCGTGCAGGAACTGCGGGAGCTCCGTTCCCGCCGGGGCCTCCGACGGGCTGGCGCCACCCGGGAGCTTCGGGAGGTCGGCGGCGAGGCGGCTGGTGATGAGCGCCGAGATGGAGGCGCTTCCGAGAACGGCCCCGATCTGACGCGTCGTGTTGAAGACACCCGATCCGGCACCCGCCTGGTTGAGCGGCAGGTTGCGCGTCGCGGTCGTGGAGATCGGCCCCCAGACACCCGACATCGCGATTCCTAGCAGTGCGCTCGGGATGAGCAGCAGCCAGATGCTCACGTCGGGCGTCAGCATACGGGAGTAGAGGAACAGCGCGAAGGCGAAGAGCACCAGGCCGCCGGTCGCGAAGTAGCGCGGGTTGAAGCGGTCGATCAGCTTGCCCACGAACGGGGCGAGCACGCCCGATAACACCGCCGTCGGCGCGAGCATCAGCGCCGACTCCGTCGGCGTGAGGCCGCGCACCGTCTGGAAATAGAAGACGAGCGGCAGAGCCATGCAGGTCACCGCGAAGCCGACCGTGGTGATCGCCCCATTGGAGAGCGAGAAGTTTCGGTCCTTGAACAGCGGGAGCGGAAGCAGCGGCTCCTTCTTGTTCACCGCCTGCCAGACGACGAACGCGATGAGCACGACGGTGCCGGAGATGATCAGACCCCACACGCTGATCGGACCCCAGATGACGCCCCAGTCGTAGGTGCCGCCCTCCTGGATGCCGAAGACCAGCAGGAACATGCCGACCGCCGAGAGCACGACACCGAGAATGTCGAACGAGTGCGTGTGCGTCGGCAGCTTGGGCACGAGGCGCATCGCGAGCACGAACGCCATGACGCCAACCGGCACGTTGATGAAGAAGATCCACTCCCAGCCGAGGGTGTCGACGAGCACGCCGCCGAGCAACGGCCCGATCAGCGTCGCGACGCCGGCGACGGCCCCCCACAGGCCCATGGCGGCGCCTCGACGATCCGGCGGGAAGATGCGGGTGATGACCGCCATCGTCTGCGGGGTCATCAGCGCGGCGCCGAGACCCTGCACGACGCGGGCGGTGATCAGCATTCCGATGCCGCCTCCCGGCATGGCGCCGGAGAACCCGCACCACGCGGATGCCAGCGTGAAGATCACGAGACCGATCAGGTAAATGTTCTTGGGGCCGAAGCGGTCGCCGAGGCGACCGGTGATCAGCAGCGGGACGGCGTATGCGAGCAGGTAGGCGCTGGTGACCCAGATGACGGCGTTGTAGTCGGTCCCGAGGTCGAGGCCCTTCATGATCGACGGGTTGGCGACCGACACGATGGTCGTGTCGATCAGGATCATGAAGAACCCGATGACGAGCGCCCAGAGGGCGGGCCAGGGCTTCAGTTGGCGTTCCATGTGATTCTTTCTCTCAGTGCTTCTTCTCCTCGTCCCAGGAGATGGCTCCCGAGTCGAGGTCGTCGATGAGGGCTTCGAGGGCGGAGACGTCGGCCTCCGCCATCGTGCGCAGATAGCGCACGTCGAGCCAGTACTTGGCGGGCAGCTCCTTCGCCTTGACGCGGCGGATGCCGTCGTCGAGCAGTGCGATGTCGGCACGGAGCAGGCCGATACGTTTTCGCAAGAGGTCGATCACGGTCTCGAGGGGGAGGTTGTGCGCCTCGCCGAGGCCGAGCGGGAACTCCGGGAACTCGTTGACCGGCGTCGCGATGATATCCGCGACGCGTTCGCCGAGCGCCAGGGTGCCCTCCTCCGTGATCTCGTAGGTGGTGCGCTCAGGGCGGTTGCCCTCGCGCTCGGTGCCGGTCGCCCGCACCAGGCCCTGACGAGCCAGACGGTCGACCGTGTGGTAGAGCGATCCCGGGCGCACCTTGACGAGCCGGTCCTCCGAGCGCATGACGAGCGTCTGGTACATCTCGTACGGGTGCGTCGGCCCCTCGGCGAGCAGCGCGAGCGCTGCGACGGCGAGGGGGGTGAGGGAGGGCGTCTGCGGCATGGATCGTGGAGGTTTCGATAAGAGATGATCGGAAGGGATTATTCCACGTGGAATAGTACGCCCGGAGCAACCGGAATGCAAACGGCGATCAGGACTGGCGGCTCGTCCAGGCGGCCAGTTGCGACCGAGAGGTGAAGCCGAGCTTCATCAGGCCGCTCGCAACGTGGCCCTCGGCAGTCCGCCGGGAGATCACCAGCCGTTCGGCGATCTCCCGATCGGTGAGGCCTTGGCCGACCAGAGCGGCGACCTGGCTCTCGCGCGGAGACAGGGGCTGCGAGGGGGCGGGATGCGACTTCGTAGCATGGCTGGGGAGTTGGGTGCCGAGCGCGTACGCGGCTCCCTGGTCGGCTGTCATCGACTGTCCCGCGACGAGCGCAGCGTCATAGGCCCGCCGGCCGAGAGCCTTTATCGCAGCCGCTTCGGTCTCTGCCCGGATCGGCCCCCACCGAGGGTCCGACGTGACAGTGGCTCCTGCGGGATCGCCTTCGGGAAAGCTCACTCCGAGGAGCGTCGCCGCGCGCACGTAATCGCGCGCCTCGGCGGCCGCGCGCGCCAGCACCTCCTGGCAGCGGGCGATGGCGGGCGGACTGTCGAGATTCTGCGCCAAGCTCAGCGCCTGCCGCGCCAGCGTGGTCGCCTGCTCCGCCGCGCCGCGCCAGATCGCCGCGATCGCCGCCTCGAAGAGCAGTTGCATCGTCTCGTACGAGTCCCCCGCCGCGATTCCCTGACGGATGAGACGCTCCCTCAGCGCACTCGCCGAATCGGTGTCGCCGGCTCGCTCATAGGCACCCGCGAGTCGGTTCTCGGTGTTCGTGCGAGTGCGAACCTGATAGGCGGTCCCGTACGTCGCCAGCAGCTTCTCCGTCTCGGCGACCTCGAGCTCGGAGGGATGGAGCGTCAGCGTCCTCATCTCCTCGACCGCGTAGACCGCGGAGTCGCCGACCTGCTCCGCGATAACCCGCGCCCGCGCGTACAATCGCTGCGCCTCGTCCTTGTCGCCGAAGTAGTACATAGAGCTGGCGCGGAAGGTGAGCGCCAGGCATGCACCCAGTGTGGGTGGCGTCCCGGTCTCGACCACGAGCCCGAGCCAGCGATACAGCTCGGTTGCCAGGCCGTTCGCCATCCACAACGGCCGAACGGCGGTAGTCACCAGACGTCCGGCGGAGGTGGGGTCGCGCTCGGCGATGCTGAACTCGATCGCGGCCCGGATGTTGGGAAGCTCCCTGCGAAGATACGACAACCAATACGCCTGCCGTGGGCCGTACCAATCCGCTGAGAGAGCATCGATGCGATCGAGATACCAGTCACGATGAAGCGCACGAGCTTCTCGCGATTGCGTCTCGGACATCACCTGGGAGCCGAAGGCGCGAATCGTGTCGAGCATGTCGTAATAGACCAGGTTCCCGGTCTGACGCCGCACGACGATCGACTTGTCCAGCAGCGACTGCACGATGTCCAGCGCTGACACCGCACCCCCGGGATACATCCACTCGAGCGCTTCGAGCTCCCAGCCTCCCACGAACACCGACATCCGGCCCCAGACCAACTGCTCCTCCGGTGTGCAGAGCCCGTAGCTCCACTCGATCGCGGCGCTCATCGTCCGCTGCCGGTCCGGGGCGTCCCGCGGCCCTCCCGTGAGCAGGGGCAACGGCTCCGTCAGCATGTCGAGGAGTTGGTTGGCGGCGAGCGCCCGCATCCGTGTCGCAGCGAGTTCGATAGCGAGCGGCAGACCGTCCAGCCGCACGCAGATCTCCGCGATCACCTTGCGATCCGCAGCAGACGGCTCCGGCAGCACGGCCGCGCAGCGTTCCAGAAAGAGCGCCGCCGCCGCCGAGTCGTCCGATCCCGCCCCTTCCGTTTCGAACGGCTCGAGCAGGAAGAGCCTTTCGGCGCTGATCCGCATGGCCTCTCGGCTGGTCGCCAGCACCTTCAGCTCCGGGCAGTCCGCGAGAAGGGCCCGCACCAGGGCGCCGCACTGATCCACGATATGCTCGCAGTTGTCCAACACCAGGATGCCCCGTTTGGACCCGAAGTAGCCCGCGATCCGTTCAGCGCCTCCGCCGAGGGCCGTCGGAACACCCAGAACTCCGCTCACCTCATCGATAAGCGATCCCGAAGCGCTGACGCGGGTCAGATCGATGTACCACTCTCCCCCGGGAAAGTGACTGCGCACCGTCTCCGCCAACTTGATCGCGAACCGCGTCTTGCCCACCCCACCCGGGCCTGCGACGGTGAGGAGACGCGTCGTTCCGAGCAGTTCCCGAGCAGCCGCCAGCTGTCTTCGTCGATCGACGAACGACGAGTATTCGGCGGGCAGCGGAGCTACGCCGCGTCCGACCCGGTGAGCGTTGAGCGTTGCGACCACGGGATACATTCTCGCTCTCGACACGCCTCCGGAACAGATGTCTTTGTGCTCGCACTCAGAATCGGCCAGAAAGCCACTCACTGTGGGACCCCGAGGCACGGTTCAGCGCGAGCAGCTGCTCGGTGAAGAGCGCCGCCCCGCCCTGCGCGGGGTGCCGGATCGCCGACGCCTGCAAGCCCGCGGTGGCCATCGCGCCCTGTGCCTTACGTCCGACTGCGACCACGGTCTCGATGTCGAGCGCGCGGATCAGCTCGAGCGCGACCGGCGCTCCGGCTCGCACCTCGGCCGGCCTCGGCGTGCGATTGCTGTGGGCATCGCCCGCGACGAACGGGTGCAGGGGATACACCGGCCACGACAGGGGGATCGGACCACGCCACTCGCGCAGGGTCGCCCACACCACGCGACTGGAGGCCTCCCACGGCGCCTGCGGACGCCCGGGGAGCTCCAGCCCGGGTACCACCCCGGCCTCGGCCTCCCTGGCGGACACGAACGGCACGCCCGTCACGGTCATCCCTCGCCACCCCGGTGCCTCACCGAGCAGCAGCACGGGCGCGTGCGGCATCGCGAAGTAGCGACGCAGGTTGCGCTCGCGGCGCCGCCCCTCGGGGTCGTCGCCGTAGAGCGCCTCGGCGTCGGGGGGCTCGGGGAGAGCGCGCAGCAGCTCGAAGAAGCGGGCGAGCGGATCGGCGGGCACGCGTCCAGCCTGGCACGCGGGCGCCGCCCGCGTCAGCGCTTGCCGGTCAGTACGTCGCTGCTGCCCCGCGCGGCTTCGACATCCGGTCGATCGCGGCGAGCGCAACGGCTGAGGCGATGAAGACGAGGTGGATCATCACCTGCCAGAACACGCCGAGGGAGGTGTACCGCTCCCCGTCGATCGAGCCGCCGTTCGAGGCGCCCAGGTCGCCCACCGCGATGAAGGTCTTCAGCAGGTGGATGGACGAGATGCCGATGATCGCCATCGCGAGCTTGACCTTCAGCACGTTCGCATTGACGTGCGAGAGCCACTCGGGCTGGTCGGGATGCCCGTGCACGTTCACGCGCGAGACGAACGTCTCATAGCCTCCGATGATCACCATGATGAGGAGGTTGGCGATCATGACCACGTCGATCAGCCCGAGCACCGCCAGCATGACATAGGCCTCGTCCACGTGGCTCGGGTCGGAGACGACCTCCGCGGTGAGGTGCCACAGCTCGACGACGAAGACGTAGACGTAGACGGCCTGCGCCACGATCAGGCCCAGGTAAAGCGGGGCCTGCAGCCAGCGGCTGGAGAAGATCAGCGCGCTGATCACGCGGCTCGGCATCCGAGGCGATGGCGGCGCGGGCGTGCGCGGCGCCGGCGGCTGGTCGTCAGCCGCGGTCTGGGAGGTGGTCGGGGCGATAGGGGTCTCGATCACGGGGGTCCTTACGGTCAAGCGGGTCCCAGGATACGAATTCGAACATGTGAGAACGCTCAGGGAGGAGCTACGGCCGCACCGCCACGCGCGAGAAGCACCTGCTCGCCAGCGCCGCATCCACCTCGGCGAGGGGGAACACTGCGCCAACCTGCTGCGCGAACGGGTACTTCGTGCCCGCGTGGGCGAGGAACCGCACCGCCTCCTCCAGGTGCCGCGGCGCGTAATTGTGGACGCCGCGGATGGTGAGCAGGTGCCGCACCAGGACATCCGGGACGACCGGCAGCTCCGGGCCGGGCGACACTGATCCGGCGAGGACCAGCACGCCGCCGATGTCGACCGCCGAGAGCAGGGAGCGCACGGCGGACTCCGCACCCGAGAGCTCGAGGGCGATCGACGGCGCGGATCCGCGGCCTCCCGCCTTGGCCAGTGCGTGCGGCAGCCCGGAGCGGGCTGTCGGCGCAGCACCCGGGTCGGCGACCGCAACGGCGCCGAAGAGCAGCGCTGCGTCACGGCGCTCCCGGAGCGGATCGATCACGACGACCTTCGCCCCCGCCTCCGTCGCCATCGCGGCCGCCGTCAGCCCCAGCATCCCGGCACCCGCGATGACCACCAGTGCGCCGTCGAGCGGGACGATCGCCGCTGCCGCTTCGAGCGCTGCCGCGACCGTCGCCGTGGGGCACGATGCGGGTGCGAGCACCTCGGCGGCGACGTGCTCGGGCACGGCCACCAGCGGCGTGCCGTCGACGATGTGCGTGTGTGTCGCGAAGCCTCCCGAGAGTTCCCAGCCGCGCCGCATGCGCTCGTGCCCGTACTTCTGGAGGCTCGCGCACTGCTGCGGGACACCGCGACGGCACCGCGCGCACCGGCCGCACGGCACGGCGGCCGACCAGACCACCCGCTCCCCGAGCGCCACCCGCTTGCCGTCGGTCGTCTTCGCCCCACCGCGGCCGAGGGCGACCACCCGACCGACCTGCTCGTGGCCCATCACCAGCGGCGCGGATGCCGGCCGGTGACCGAGCACCGTCTCGACGTCGGAACCGCAGACGGTCGCGAGCTCCACCTCCACGAGCGCGTCGCCGGGCGCGAGCCGCACACCGGGCACGGCGACGGCCTCGTGCGTGCGCCCCTCGCCCGGCCACACCATGGCCGTGGCCGATGGATACACGCTCACCCCCATCCCGAGGCTCGCCGGTGGCTCGACGACACGTGGGGTCACCGCCTTGATCGTCACCGCAGGGCCTGCCCCTCCGGCTGGCCGTCCGCATCGTCCGCGTCGTCGAAGTCGGCGAGGGCGGCGAGGTCGAGCTTGTCCACGTCGTCGGGCGCGCCGACCGCGCCGACCACGCCGAAGTCGTCGTCGAGCCGGTCCGCGCGCTCCAGGTCGACGAGCCCGAGCAGTTCGCCGAGGTCGACGACAGCGACGGTGAGACCGCGACGCAGGGCCGCGACAGCGTGGCCGAGCCCGACGATGCCACCGCCGACGATCGCGAGTTCGTAGTGCCTGCCCATGCCCGTCTCCCGTCCGCGTCCCGACGCAGCGCCTCCACGCTAGGAGGCAGCGACGACGGAGGCGGCAACTCCGGGTAACCGGCGGGTGAACGGAGGCGGACGCGCGGGTGCCGGCGCATTACCCGGAGGATCTGGTCCTGGACCCGGCGCATAAGGTCGGCCAACACGCTGGCGACCGGACGAGACGAGCCCAGCTCTCGCAGCAGCCGCTGCATTCCCATACCTGTTGCATATTCGTGACGATCAACGCAGAATCGCAACATGGCGGCGAACGAGAACACGCGAGAGTTCGATCCGGACATCGTCACAGACTTCCGCGAGCGGATGTCGTACGGGTCGTACCTTGACCTCGACACCCTGCTCAGCGCGCAGAAGCCGGTGAGCGTTCCGGAGCATCACGACGAACTTCTCTTCATCATCCAGCACCAGACGACGGAGCTCTGGCTCAAGCTCGTCCTCCACGAACTGGAGGACGCGCGCGACCGGCTCCGCGCCGACCAGCTCCCGCAGGCGCTCAAGCGCATCGCGCGCGTCAAGCACATCCAGAGAACCCTCACCGAGCAGTGGTCGGTGCTCGCCACGCTGACGCCGACCGAGTACGCGCAGTTCCGCGGCTTCCTCGGCAACTCGTCCGGCTTCCAGTCGTATCAGTACCGCGCAGTGGAGTTCGTGCTCGGCAACAAGAACCGGCGCATGCTGACCGTGTTCCGCGACGACCCCAGTGCGCTGGCTCTGCTGACCGAGCTGCTGGAGGCGCCCAGCGTCTACGACGAGTTCCTGCGCTACTTGGCGCGCGCCGGCCGCGAGGTACCGCAATCGGTGCTCGACCGCGACGTGACGGAGGCCCACGTCTTCTGCCCGGAACTCGTCCCGGTCTTCCGCGACATCTACGAGCACGCCGTGGAGCACTGGAGCGAATACGAAGCCTGCGAGGAGCTCGTCGACCTGGAGGACAACTTCCAGCTCTGGCGCTTCCGCCACCTCAAGACGGTGCAGCGGACCATCGGCATGAAGATCGGCACCGGTGGTTCGAGCGGCGTGACCTTCTTGCAGAAGGCCCTCGACCTCACGTTCTTCCCCGAACTCTTCGCCGTGCGCACCGAGATCGGCGCCCCGGAGTGAGCGAAGCCGACCTGGCCTCACCTGGCACGCGGCCCGGCTTCATCCGCGTCAACGCGCTCTGGACCGGCGAACGATTCGCCGGCCCGACCGTTCTCTCGGTCATCGGCGAGCGCCTCCACGCGATCGCTCCTGAGCAGACGGCGATCGCCTCGCTCGGCGGCACCCTCCTCCCGTCGCTGACGGACCACCACACGCACCTCGGCCTCAGCGACCCCGCCGCCCTCTTCGAGGGCGGAATCACGCACGCGGTCGATCTCGGCTGGATCCCCTCCGTCGCCGCCGAGTGGCTGGACGACATTCCCCACCGTCCGGCCATCGCCATCGCCGGCGCTCTCCTCACCGCTCCCGGTGGCTACCCCGTCGACGCGGAGTGGGCTCCTCCCGGCGCGGCGAGCGAGGTCGGCGGCCCTCGGGAGGCCAGGGAAGCGGTACGGCAACAGGTCATGACAGGAGCCTCCCGTATCAAAGTCGCGCTCAACAGTGATGCGGGCGAAACCGTGGACAACGCCAGTCTGAGCGCCATCGTGGAGGAATCGCACGCCGCCGGTCTCCCGGTCGTCGCCCACGCCCAGGGCGTCGGCCAGACCGCCCGCGCGCTGCATGCCGGCGTCGATCAGCTGGCACACACCCCGTTCACCGAACGGCTCGACGACGCCGTCGTCGCCGAGGCCGTCAATGCCGGGATGACCTGGATCAGCACCCTCGACATCCACGGCTGGGGCACCCCGACCTCCGGGTACCGCATCGCCGTCGACAACCTGCGCCGCTTCGCCGCGCGCGGCGGACGCGTGCTCTACGGCACCGACCTCGGCAACGGCGAGCTGCCCGTCGGGGTGAACGCGCGCGAACTCGCGGCGATCCAGGAGGCCGGCCTCGACGGCGCGGACCTCATCCGCACGATCGCAGGAAGCGGAACCGGCAGCAGCACCGGCACCACCGCCGCGCTCCTCGGTCCCCGCATCGCCTGGATCCCCACCCCACCACCCGCCGATCCCGCACAGCTCCCCGGCTGGCTCGCCACGGCGCGCGGCCTCCACGTCTCCGACCTCGTCTCCACCGACCTCCGACAGGACCAGCCATGACCGACACACCCACCGACGACCCGTTCGCCGACGACGCCGCCCTCGACGGCGACCCCTTGGCGACGGCTCGCGCACTGGACGCCGCCGATCCTCTCGCCCGCTTCCGTGAGCGGTTCGTCGGCGTCACGCCGAGCGCGACCACCCAGAGCACCCCCACCGGCCTTGCCGCCCCCGAGCCCGTGCTCGCCTACTTCGACGGCAATTCGCTCGGCCGGCCCCCCATCGCAAGCGTCGAGCGCCTCCAGCGTTTCGTGGTCGACGGCTGGGGAGGCCGCCTGATCCGCGGCTGGGACGAGGAGTGGATGGAGCTGCCCTTCCGCATCGGCGACGACCTCGGCTCCACCGCTCTCGGTGCCGCCGTCGGCCAGGTCTTCATTGGCGACTCGACGACCGTCCTGCTCTACAAGCTCGCGCGAGCGGCCGTCGACTCGCTGCCCGAGCGCAGCGAGATCGTGCTCGACACCGACAACTTCCCGACCGACCGCTACGTGCTCGATGGCATCGCGCGCGAGCGCGGCCTCGACCTGGTCTGGATCGAGGCCGACACCGAAGCAGGAGTCACTCCGGAGCAGGTCTCCGCGGCCGTCGGCCCGCGCACCGCCCTGGTCGTGCTGAGCCACGTGGCCTACCGCTCGGGCTTCCTCGCCGACGCCCGCGCGATCACCCGCATCGCTCACGACGCCGGTGCCCTGGTGCTGTGGGACCTGTGCCATTCCGCCGGGTGCGTGCCCGTCGAGCTCGACGCCTGGGAGGTCGACCTCGCCGTCGGCTGCACCTACAAGTACCTGAACGGCGGGCCGGGCTCCCCCGCCTTCGGCTACGTGAGCGAGCGACTGCAGCGCGAGCTCGTCCAGCCGATCCAGGGGTGGATGGGCGTCCGCGACGTCTTCCGGATGGGGCCGGAGTACCAGCCGGCCGACGGCCTCCGCCGGTTCCTGTCCGGGACCCCGACGATCATCGGGATGCTCGCCCTCCAGGACACCGTCGCGATGATCCGCGAGTGCGGCAACCAGGCGGTGCGCGACAAGTCGGTCGCCCTGACCGAGTTCGCGCTGCGCCTGACCGAAACCTGGCTGACGCCCCTCGGAGTCGCCCTCGCGAGCCCACGCGATCCCGAGCGACGCGGCGGCCACCTCACGCTGAACCATCCGGCGATGCGGGAGGTCACCGCGCGGCTCTGGGAGCGGGACGTGATCCCCGACTACCGCGATCCCGCCGGCCTCCGGATCGGACTCTCGCCGCTGAGCACGAGTTTCGAGGAGGTCGCCGTCGGCCTGGCCGCGGTGCGCGACGTCCTCGGGGAGCTGATCCACGAGTGACCGCCGGCCGCGAGGATCTGGAGGCGCGTAGCGGCTCGGCCACCGCGCTGCTGCGCACGGTCGTCGGGAGCACGCTGCGCCCGATCGGCGGCTGGATGAGCGCCGCCGGCACGGTCGAGCTCATGGGCGTCCTCGGCTTCCCCGCCGCGACAGCGCGCTCCAGCCTGGCGCGCCTCTGCGCGCGGCGCGTGCTCGTCCGCGAGCCCCGCGGCGGTGTGGCCGGATACGCGCTCGACCCGGAGGCTGTCCCGATGCTCGAGCGCGGCGATGCGCGGATCTTCGGGAGGCCGGTAACCGCTGCCGAGTGGTGCCTGGTCTCCTTCTCGTTCCCCGAGCGTCAACGCTCCCTGCGTCATCAGCTGCGTCGACGTCTCGCCGCTCTCGGCTGCGGCACCGTCGCCGACGGTCTGTGGATCGGACCCGACCACCTCGAGCCCGAGCTCGCGGAGGTCGCGGTCGAGTTCGGCGCCGATCTCTTCACCGGAGCGCGGCCGAGCGCCGATCACGGGGCCGACCGACCGGCCGGTGTGGCCCGCTGGTACGACCTGGCCGCGATCCGCACGTTGCACGAGTCGTTCCTCGCGCGGTTCGGCGACACCAGGTCTCCCGTCGACGACGCAGAGGCGTTCGCGCTGTGGGTCCGCGTGCTCGACGAGTGGCGGGTGATCCCCTACCGCGACCCCGGCCTCCCCGCCGACGTGCTGCCACCAGACTGGCCAGGGGAGGTCTCCACGGCACTCTTCTCGCGCCTCCATCGAGACCTCGGCCCGCGTGCCGTCGCCTTCGCCTCCCGCGTGGCGACAACCGCGTACTTGGGCGGTCCACGCGCTCGGCCGCTCCCGTCGTAGCATGGCCGCTCCCCCGTCGTCCGGACCGTCTCGTCAGGACGGTAGAATCGCAGCTGGCCCCGGATGCGCGAGTGGAGCGGAGATCACCCTTGTCGACGATCGTTGTTGAAGTCATGCCCAAGGCAGAGCTGCTCGACCCCCAGGGCAAGGCGGTCGCCGGCGCTCTGGCCCGCATCGGCAAGGGCGGGTTCTCGGGAGTCCGCGTGGGCAAGCGCTTCGAGCTGACCGTCGACGGCCCCATCGACGACGCCACCAAGGCCGCCGTCACCGAGATCGCTAACGAGATCCTCTCGAACTCGGTCATCGAAGACGTGGTGGGCATCCACTACCCGGACAGCGACGCATGATGCGCATCGGCGTCATCACCTTCCCCGGCTCGCTCGACGACCGGGATGCGCTGCGCGCCGTCCGGCTGGCCGGTGCCGAGCCGGTGGCGCTCTGGCACGGCGACCACGACCTCCAGGGCGTCGACGCCCTCGTGCTGCCCGGCGGGTTCAGCTACGGCGACTACCTGCGCTGCGGCGCCATCGCGAGCCTCTCGCCGATCATGACCGAGGTCGTGGATGCGGCCGGCCGCGGGATGCCGGTTCTCGGCATCTGCAACGGCTTCCAGATGCTGGCGGAGGCGCACCTCGTCGCCGGCGGCCTCATCCGCAACGACCACGGCAACTTCATCCGCCGCGATCAGCACCTCGTCGTCGAGAACACGAACACGCCGTGGACGAGCGACTTCGAGCAGGGCCAGGAGATCGTCATCCCGCTCAAGAACGGCGAGGGCGGTTTCATCGCCTCCGCCGAGGAGCTGAAGCGGCTCGAGGGCGAGGGGCTCGTGGCGTTCCGCTACGCGGGCGTCAACCCGAACGGCTCGCTCGACGACATCGCCGGTGTGCGAAACGAGCGCGGCAACGTCGTCGGCCTGATGCCGCACCCCGAGCACGCGGTCGAGCCGGGCTTCGGCCCCGACACCGCCGAGGCCATGCGCTCCGGCACCGACGGCCTCACGTTGTTCACGTCGGTCATCAGGAGCAGCCTGGTCGAGGCATAGGGCACAGGCGGTTCTGCCGTCTTCCTCGTCGCCTGGACGTGCACCCTGCGCGGGGAACGCAGGACGATCGCACGCAAGTGCCAGACCAATTCGGCGAGGGTTCGCCTGCCTCTCCACGCGCGAGTTGGACGTGTTGGTGGCAGACCTGGTTTGCGAGCGAGTCGGGCGATCACGCACCGTTGGCGGCGGGCGTCGCCGAGACGCTGTTGCTGCGGCGATTCCTGCACGGCGAGCTCGGCTTCGCCGCCGCGCTGCTCGCTGCCTTCGCGCTCATCGCTGTCCTGGTCGTCGGCGCGTCCGCGCTCTCGAACGACCGTGTCGCGGCCACGACGAGCCCTCCGGGGCAGACGGTGAACTCGACGACCACCGGCCATTCGGCGACGAGCACCTCTCTCCGGCCCTGGATCGTCACGGACGGCTACGGCTCCGACTGGTGACCCGAGGGTCACGCCTCCAGCCGAAACGCGACGGCGCGCACCGGAGCTCCGTCGGCGCCGCGCAGCGGGATCGGGAAGAGCGACACGAATGGGTCGTCGAAGGTCACGGCCTCCAGCCGCGTCAGGTTCTCGCAGATCACCCCGCCCGCAGCCGCGATGAGCCGGTGACACGGATACCCCACGCCCGGGCTCTCCGCGCTGGGGGTCTCGTCGATGCTCGGAGCGTCGAGTCCGAAGGTCCTCACGCCGTGGTCGAGTGCCCAGGAGCACGCGTCCGCGTCGAGGTAGGGATGGTCGGAGTACGCATGGGTGCCGTAACGGCTGCTCCACCCCGTACGGAACAGCAGGATGACGCCTTCGTGGAGGCGACCCTCCACCGGATCGAGGTGCCGCCGATCGATCCTCCCGCGAGGCGGGAGGTCGCTCGCATCGACGACCACAGCCGGGCCGGCGAACAACGCGAGCGGCAGCTCGTCGACGCGGGCGCCCTCCGCTGCGAAGTGGAACGGCGCATCGACGTGCGTGCCCGACTGCGACCCCATCCGCACCGCGAGGAGGTTGAAACCGTCGGCCGCGATCGTCGCGTGCGGCTCGAGCCGCACCTCCGGATCGCCGGGATAGACGTCCGTGTCGTCACCGAGCGGATGCGACAGGTCGACGAACGATACGAAACGCATCGGCTAGCTCGTAGCGGAGCGCGGAGCGCGCGGCTTCTTCACTTTCGGCGGCATCGCCGCCACCTGCTCGAGCGCGACGCCGATCCACTCGCGCAGGCGATCGGGCTCGTCGCGCCACGCGTCCGGGAGGGCGACGTACCCTCCCATGGGTCGCTCCGCCGGACCGTACGGCCCCGAACCGTCGATGGCGAGCAACCGCTCGCGCACCGTCTCGTCGGGCAGGCGCACGCCGACGCTCTCGCCGAACAGCCCGGCGAACATGTTGCCGTTCACGAACGCGCCGAGATTGGCGAACATCGGCTTGACCTCGACGCCCGGCGCCTCGGGCACCACCGATCGGAACAGCTCCATCGTCTCCTGCGACGGTCGTGGGATCTGCACTGACGCCTCCGTCCGGCTCCGGGGGCGTACAGGGCGCCCTGCGCACATCCTGCCACGCTGCCTCTGCGGGCGTCCGCACGGAACGGGGGTCCCGGCACGTGCCGGGACCCCCCGCCGTGCTCCGAGGGGGAGCTCAGGGAGCCGGGAACCCGGCGAGGACGCTCTGCATGCTCGCGTTCGGCTTCATGCCCAACTTCGTGAAGTACTCGGTGAGGTTCGCGCCTGCGACCCGTGCAGCGACGACCATGAAGTACTGCGCCTTGGCGTCGTCGGTGGTCTGCTTGTTCGCCTGTGCGACGTCCTCCCGGTAGTGCGGGTTCAGCTGCGGGTAGAAGTCGTCCCCGGCGATCCTACGCAGCCCGTCGAGCATCGCGAGCTTGACGAAGAGGTCGCTCCCTTGTCATATCGCATTTGTGTCGCTGTACTCTAAGATTTCTATTTCTATTACAAGTATTTGCAACCCGTCGCTCCGAGGCGATACCAAGGAACCAGCCCGGCCGACACCGCTGCGCCCGCACCCCGGGACGACGTGGCGCCGAGCGCCGGTAGACTTGCTCCATCCCCGCCACCGCCCAGCAGCCTGGAGTGCCCGCGTGACCGACACCTCTATCCAGCACGTCGTCGACACCGTCGCGAACGCCGCCGCGACGCCGGAGAAGGAGCAGCCGTACGCGGCTCTCGGCCTCAAAAGCGACGAGTACGCACGCATCCGCGAAATTCTGGGCCGCCGCCCCACCTCGGGCGAGCTGGCGATGTACTCCGTCATGTGGTCGGAGCACTGCTCGTACAAGTCGTCGAAGATCTACCTTCGCCAGTTCGGCCAGAAGGTCACGCCCGCGATGAAGAAGAACCTCATGGTCGGCATGGGCGAGAACGCCGGCGTCGTCGACGTCGGCGAAGGCTGGGCCGTGACCTTCAAGGTCGAGTCGCACAACCACCCGTCGTACATCGAGCCGTTCCAGGGCGCCGCGACCGGCGTCGGCGGCATCGTGCGCGACATCATCTCGATGGGCGCGCGACCGGTCGCTGTCATGGACCAGCTGCGCTTCGGCGCGATCGACCAGGCCGACACGGCCCGGGTGGTGCACGGCGTCGTCTCCGGCATCTCGTTCTACGGCAACTGCCTCGGCCTGCCGAACATCGGAGGCGAGACCTACTTCGACCCGGTGTACCAGGGCAACCCGCTGGTCAACGCCCTCTCGGTCGGTGTGCTCCGCCACGAAGACCTGCACCTCGCGAACGCCTCCGGCATCGGCAACAAGGTCGTGCTGTTCGGTGCGCGCACCGGCGGCGACGGCATCGGCGGCGCGAGCATCCTGGCCTCCGACACCTTCTCTGCGGGCGGCCCGACGAAGCGCCCCGCCGTGCAGGTCGGCGACCCGTTCGCCGAGAAGGTGCTCATCGAGTGCTGCCTCGAGCTCTACCGCGACAAGCTCGTCGAGGGCATCCAGGACCTCGGCGCGGCCGGCATCTCCTGCGCGACCTCCGAACTCGCGTCCAACGGCGACGGCGGCATGTTCGTCGAGCTCGACAGCGTGCTGCTGCGCGACCCCACGCTCACGGCGGAGGAGATCCTCATGTCCGAGAGTCAGGAGCGGATGATGGCGGTCGTCAAGCCCGAACTGCTCGACGCCTTCCTCGCCGTCACCGCCAAGTGGGACGTCGAGACGAGCGTGCTCGGCGAGGTCACCGACACCGGGCGCCTCGTCATCGACTGGCACGGCGAGGAGATCGTCAACGTCGACCCGCGCACGGTCGCGGTCGACGGGCCGGTGTACGAGCGGCCCGTGGCCTACCCCGCGTGGATCGACGCGCTCCAGGCCGACTCCGCCTCCGTGCTGGCGCGCCCGACCTCGGGCGACGAGCTGCGCGAGCAGATCCTCGCCCTTCTCGGCAGTGCCAACCTCGCCGACAAGAGCTGGATCACCGACCAGTACGACTACTTCGTCGGCGGCAATACGGCGTTGTCCTTCCCCGACGACTCCGGCATGATCCGTGTGGACGAGGAGAGCGGGCTCGGCTTCGCCATCGCGACGGACGCCAACGGCCGGTACTGCCAGCTCGACCCGAAGCAGGGCGCCAAGCTCGCCCTCGCGGAGGCCTACCGCAACGTGGCCGCCTCCGGGGCCGTCCCCGTCGCGGTCACTGACTGCCTCAACTTCGGCAGCCCGGAGAACCCTGAGGTCATGTGGCAGTTCTCGCAGGCGGTCGAGGGGCTTTCCGACGCCTGCCTCGAGCTCGAGGTCCCGGTCACCGGCGGCAACGTCTCGTTCTACAACCAGACCGGGGACACCCCGATCTTCCCGACGCCGGTCGTCGGCGTGCTCGGCGTGATCGACGACGTGGCTCGTCGCATCCCCGCCGGCTGGCAGGACGAGGGCGAGAACGTCTACCTGCTCGGCATCACGCGCGAGGAGCTCGACGGCTCGGCGTGGGCCGGAACCGTGCACGGCCACCTCGGCGGCCGCCCACCGGCGGTCGACCTGGCCGCTGAGCGAGTCCTGGCCGAGACGCTGCACGCCGCTTCGCAGGAGGGCCTCATCTCGTCGGCCCACGACCTCGCCGACGGCGGCCTGGCCCAGGCTCTGGCCGAGAGCGTGATGCGTTTCGGCGTGGGCGCCCGCGTCTGGCTGGGAGAGCTGCGGGAGCGCGACGGCGTCGATACCGCGACCGCCCTCTTCAGCGAGTCCACCGCACGCGTCATCGTGTCGGTGCCGCGGGAGGACGACGTGAAATTCCGCGGCCTGTGCGACGGCCGTGGGGTCCCGCTCCTGCGCATCGGCGTGACGGACGCGGAGGTCGGCACCCAACGGGTCCTCGAAGTGCAGGATCTCTTTACGATCGGCATCGAGGAGCTCCGCGGTGTACACCGCTCGGCCCTCCCGGAACACTTCGGCCCGACCGTCGCCTCAGGCCCATCGAAGGGCACGTAAGCGCCCCTAAAACGCGGTTCTAGGGTCGGGTACGTGCCCTTCGGCCGTGTCAATCCGCGACGAGCTCGGCCTGGCGACGCGTGAAGAGCCGGACGCGCTGCTGCGTCAGCAGAATCCCGCTGAGCACGATCACGGCGCCGACGGGTTCGTTCCAGCTCAGGTGCTCGCCGAGCACCAGGATGCCGAGCGCGACTCCGACGACCGGGGTCACATAGGTCACTCCGGAGGTCGCCGTGGGTCCCCAGGCCCGCAGCACGTTCATGTTCCAGATGTAGACGACGCCCGTGCCGAGGGCTCCGAGGGCGAGCAGGCTGAGCAGCACGGGCAAGCTGAACTCGATCGGCGACAGCGCGATCACGGGTGTGAGCACGAGCATGATCGCCGCCGCGATCCCGATGTTGAGGAAGGCGACAGTGGTCGCCGGGATGTCCCTGTGGCTGATGAAGCGCCGGATATAGCCGAAGCTGAAGCCGTAGCAGGTGACGGCGCCGAGGCACGCCAGCTGCCCCCACACACTCCCGGAGAGCGCCGCGATCGTCCACGGCCCGACGACCACGACGACGCCGACGACTCCCACGAGCACGCCGAGCACCTGGTCGCGGTTGAGCTTCTCGACGCGGAAGGCCGCGGTCGCGAGGATCGCCGTCGTGATCGGCGTGACCGCGTTGTAGATGCTCGCGAGGCTCGACGACACGTACTGCTCCGCCCACGCGAAGAGCAGGAACGGCACGACGCAGTACGTGATCGCGACGACCGCGAAATGGAGGTACACGATCGGCTGTCTCGGGAAGCTGCTGCGCGTGGCCAACACGATGATCCCGAGTGTCACGGCGCCGAACACGAGACGCGCCCACGCGACCTGCCCGAACGAGACGCCCTCCAGCGCCACCTTCATGAACAGGAAGCTGGCGCCCCAAACCAGACCCATGGCGACGAACTGCAGTGCGACCTTCACTCGTCGAGGCTACTGCCTACCGCCGACGCGCGCCTCGCGGAAAACGGACCAGGCGTTCAGTCGCGCACCGGGCGCGACACGGCGTCGGGCAGGTCACCTCCACGGTACCGGGTGTTCGCCGCGGTCATGTACTCCTTCCAGACCCGATGGCGGAGGGAGTCGGCCTGGATGCCGCCCACCTTCGATCGCCGCAGCGAGACATCTCCCGTGACGTTGCCTACCCAGACCGCGGTGGCCAGCTTGGTGGTCGCGCCGACGAACCAGGTGTCCTTCTCGGAGTCCGTCGTTCCGGTCTTGCCGAAGACGGGCACGCCGTCGCCCGGATTGGAAGCGCTCCCCGTGCCGCTGGTGACCACACTCCGCAGCGCCGACGTCATGGTCGCGGCGATCTCCGGCGCCACCGCCTCGGAGCAGGCGCTCTTCGGAACGGGCACCTCCGAACCGTCCGGCGCGACGATCCGGTCGATCGCGATCGGCGAGCAGTAGGTGCCCTCGTTGGCGATACCCGCGAATGCGGCCGCCATGCTCACCGGCGAGACCTCGTTGGTCCCGAGCACGTCAGAGACATAGGAGGTCAGCTGCTTGCCGTCGGCGCGCTTCAACCCGAAGGCCTCCGCGGTCTTGCGGATCTCGCACTGGTCGAGCTTCTGGGCCATGGAGAAGTACGCGCCGTTGACCGAGCCGGCCGTGGCCGCGCGCACCGACATGCTGCCCGGACGCTGCGCCCCGTCGTTCTTCGGAGAGTACGACCCGGTGCCCGAGCCCTGGCAGCTGTCCTTGAAGCTCGACAGGTTGAGGGCTCGCGCATCGCCGTTCACCGTGTCGCCGATCGATCGGCCGTCCTTCAGCCACTCCGCGAGGGTGAACACCTTGTAGGTCGAGCCGGCCTGGAAGCCGCTCGATCCGCCGTAGTCGTAGTCGGCCCCGTAGTTGACGGCCGTGCTGCCTGCGGACTGCTCATCGGGATCGGCGTTGAAGTCCTTGTTCTGCGCCATCGCGAGGATGCGCCCGGTGCCCGGCTCGACCGTCACCAGCGACGAGCCGATGTCGAACACCTCCGTGCTGCGCGGGATGTACGTGTCGACCGCGCTCACGGCCGCGGCCTGGAGGTCGAGGTCGAGGGTCGTGAAGATGTCGTAACCGCCGCGCCTCAGGGTGCTGTACTTCGCGTCCTTCGGGTCGGCGAGCACCCTCTCGTTCTCGATGACGCGCTGCACGTAGTCGCAGAAGAACCCCGCGCCGATCGGGTTCGCGGCATGGCAGCCGGTGGACGGCGGTGTGATCCGCGGCTCGATCGGGGTCGCGACCGCCTCGTCGTACTGCGACTGCGTGATGGTGTGCTGCGTGAGCATCGCCGCGAGCACGTCGTTGTCGCGACGGAACTTGTTGTCCGCGATGTTGTCGGGGTCGTCGATGCGCAGCCCGTTCGGCTCGTTGACCGTCGCCACGAGGGAGGCGGCCTGTGCGAGGGTGAGTTCGGAGGCGTTCACGCCGTAGTAGTACTCGGCGGCAGCCTGGATTCCGTACACCGATCCGCCGAAGTGGGCGATGTTGAGGTAGCCCAGCAGGATCTCGTCTTTGGTGAGCGCCTTCTCGAGCCCGATCGCGAGGCGCATCTCGCGGAGCTTCCTGTCCATGCTCGTCCTGACGGCCTCCTCATAGGCGGCTTCGCGCTCCTCTTTGTCGCGGATGGCCTCCGCCCGCTGCATGAGGATGTTCTTGACGTACTGCATCGAGATGGTCGAGGCGCCGGAGCCGATCTCGCCCGAGGCGGCGTTGCCGATCGCAGCACGCAGCGCCGACGCGATGTCGACGCCGCCGTGCGTGTAATATCGCGGGTCCTCCGTCGAGACCACGGCGTCCTTGACGAAGAGGGAGACGGCCTCCCACGGCACGCTCTTGCGGTTCTGCTCGTAGACCGAGGCCAGCAGGACGGGCTCGCCCGCAGAGTTCTTCGCGTAGATGTCGGTCGTCTGCGCGAGCGCGTCGGGTGTCAGGATCTCCGGCAGCGTCTCGAAGACCTGGATGCCGGTCTCGGCTGCGACGCCGGCGACGGCGATGACAGGCGTCACCATGGCGCTGATGAGCACGCCGGCTGTCACGCTCAGGCCGAGGAACCCCGCGGCGGATGCCAGGCGGCGTGGCCGGACGTGGGCTTCAGGCTGGTTGTGGTTCGGGCTTTTGTCGGCCAACGCTCTCACCTCTCTGTCCAGACGGAACCGGACGATCAGGGAATCAAGTCTGACCTACTGACCTGGGAATCTTCGGAATGTAAAATATTCAATCGCCCATGACCACCTCCCGTGCCACTACTCAGGGAGCGGGCATCGCTCCCCCTCATCTCGAAATCCCGACACCTAGTGCACAGGTGTGATCTTACATTTTATGACGAAACCCGATCCCGCTCCCCCGTCAGCAAAGGACCCCCATGAACAACCCCGAGCCCCAAAAGTCCCCGGTCTCCCGACGCACTCTGGTCGGCGCTGCCGCCTGGATGGCGCCCGCCATTGCGATGACCGTCGCCTCTCCGGCAGCCGCTGCGTCGGCCCCGAGCAAGCCCGCCATCGAGTTTACGAAGGTGCCGCCGGCGGTCACGCCGGGCGGAATCTTCGGCGACGTCGTCATCTCGGCCACCACCAACGGCGTCCCGGTTCCGGCCGGCACCCTGATCACCGTCATCCTGAGCGGCACCACGTTCTCCGACGGCACGACGACGAAGGACTTCCCAGCGACCGGGACACTCGACAGCGTCACGATCTCAGGACTCAGCAGTGGCGGTCTGATGGCAGGACAGGCCGGCATCATCGTCGCAAACTACGCGGGCGTACACGCCAGCGCCTTCCTCAACGTCGACGCCGCACCGGTGCCGCAATCCGGCAACGTCTACGCCTGGGGCTACAACGCGCATGGCGCGGCCGGGGACGGAACCGTCGTCAACCCGCGCACGGCTCCCGTCGCCTGGGTCGGCGGCAACAAGTTCAACTCGATCTACGGCGGATACCAGCACTTCGCCGCCGTCAGCACGGCCGGCACCGTCTACATGGCCGGAAGCAACGCCTCCGGCCCGTTCGGCAACGGCACGGCCTCCGGCACCTCCGCCAAGGGCCCCGTCGGTCCAGCACTCAACGAGGGGCTCACCGCGGCGTTCACCGACGCGGCCCGCGCGGTCAAGACGCAGGCCATGTACGACCAGACCACCTGGATCCACGGTACCGACGGCCGGATCTATGCATGCGGCGAGAACTCCAGCGACATGTTCTCGCTCAAGGACGGCACGGCGAACGGCGCGGCCGACAACCCCAAGGGTGGCCTCAAGCCCGTCGGCACTCAGATCCTGAATGCCAACCCCGGCAAGACGATCCTCTGGGCCAGCGGCAACGGCTGGTACCGGGCCGCCTACCTCCTCAGCGATGGCACCGTATGGAACTCCGGCTCCAACAACTACTTCGGGATGGGCAACAACGGCACCAAAGGGGCGCAGTATCTGGCCGCGCAGACCGTCACGAACACTGGCGCGCCGCTCACGAACATCGTCCAGGTCCGCGTGACGCAGGATGCGACGATGTATTTGGACCGTGACGGCAACCTCTGGGGTGCGGGATCGAACACCTACGGGCAGCTGCCCGGGATCGGCGCCACCACCGCGACCGCCCCGGCGGCCGTGCGCCTCACTCAGCCTGCGGGCAAGCAGGTGGCGCAGATCTGGGCGAACTCGTCCGACTCCGAGTCGTTCTTCGCGAAGACGACCGATGGCACCTTCTACGCGGTGGGCGCGAACGTCACCGGCTCCAACAGCGTCGGTCACGCCAACAGGAGCACCAACACCTGGGAGCAGGTCATCGTTCCCGCCGACAGGACCATCTCGGACATCGCCGGTGGAGGCAACGGCAATCTGTTCTTGATGACCGACGGCAGCGTGTTCTTCGCCGGGCAGAACAACACCGGTGGCCCCGGAACCGGGCTGACGTCGGGCAACACCACAACGATGACGCAGGTCCCGCTCAACCGACGGGCGATCGATATCGCCGCGACCTGGTACGACAGCTACGCGGTCATCCTGGCCGACTGATCTAGCCTTCTGGTGAGGGGTCCCCATCCGCTTCGGCGGGAGGGGACCCCTTTGTGCTGCCCAGGCCTGCAGTGGTGGAATCGGGTCGGGAATACTCGCGGCCTCCCGACGTTATATGCGTTTGCATAGATACGGGGAGAACAAAACCTGAGGAGCCAGCAATGCAGTACGGAATCTTCTCCGTCAGCGACATCACCCGTGACCCAGTCTCGGGCGAGACCCCGAGCGAGGCGGAGCGCATCGACGCGATCGTGAAGATCGCCACTCACGCCGAGGAGGTCGGGCTCGACGTCTTCGCGATCGGCGAGCACCACAACCCGCCGTTCTTCTCGTCGTCGCCGACGACCCTGCTCTCGCACATCGCGGCCCTCACAGAGCGCCTGGTCGTCACGACCTCCACGACCCTGATAACCACGAACGACCCGGTGCGGCTCGCGGAGGAGTACGCGATGCTCCAGCACCTGTCGAAGGGCCGCATGGACCTCATGCTCGGCCGCGGCAACACCGGCCCGGTGTACCCGTGGTTCGGCCAGGACATCCGCCAGAGCCTGCCGCTGGCGCTCGAGAACTACAATCTCCTGCACCGCCTGTGGCACGAAGACGTCGTGGACTGGGAGGGCCGCTTCCGCACGCCGCTGCAGGGCTTCACCTCCACGCCGCGCCCGCTCGACGACGTGCCGCCGTTCGTCTGGCACGGCAGCATCCGCACCCCGGAGATCGCCGAGCAGGCCGCTTACTACGGCAACGGCTTCTTCGCGAACAACATCTTCTGGCCCAAGGAGCACTACCAGCGCCTGATCGCCTTCTATCGCGAGCGCTTCGAGCACTACGGCCACGGCACCGCAATGCAGGCGATCGTCGGACTCGGCGGCCAGGCGTACATCGCCAAGAACTCGCAGGACGCCAAGAACGAGTTCCGTCCGTACTTCAACGAGGCTCCGGTCTACGGAAACGGCCCGACGATGGAGGAGTTCACCGACGCGACGCCGCTCACAGTCGGCAGCCCGCAGGAGGTCATCGACAAGACGCTGAGCTTCCGCGAGTGGGTCGGCGACTACCAGCGCCAGCTGTTCCTCATGGACCATGCTGGGCTTCCGCTCAAGACCGTCCTCAAGCAACTGGACCTGCTCGGCGAGGCGGTCGTCCCGGTGCTCCGCAAGGAGACCGAGGCCCGCAAGGACCCCGAAACGCCAGAGGCGCCCACCCACGAGTCGCTGGTGCGCGCGAAGTATGGCGACGCCACCCCGCGCCAGCCGCGCCCCAACGCCAACCGCGGCGACAACGTCACCGGCGCCTCCCCCTACCAGGACTCGGCCGACGAGTTCCAGGCCGAGTACCCGGCCATCTGAGCCGCGGCGTGCGCATCCCAGAGAAGGACATCATGACCAGCACCGACCTCCGGCCCTTCCGGGTCGTCGTCGTCAACGCGGGCGTCAGCGACCCGTCGTCCACCAAGATGCTCGCAGACCGGCTCAGCCTGCGCGTGGAGGCCGCGGCCCAGCGCGACGGCCGCACCGTCGAGACGCAGCACCTGGATCTACGCGAGCTGCTTCCCGAGCTGTCAGGAGCCCTGGCCTCCGGACACCTGGGCCCGAAGTTCACGGCAGCGATCGAGAACCTTGCCGCCGCCGACGGGATCATCGCGACGGCTCCGGTCTACAAGGCTGGCCCCAGCGGGCTGTTCACCTCGTTCTTCCAAGTGCTCGACAACGATCTGCTGATCGCCAAGCCCGTCGTGCTCGGCGCGACGGCCGGGACGGCACGGCACGCCCTGGTCGTCGACGAGCAGATGCGGTCGATGTTCGCATTCCTCCGCACCATGACGGCACCGACGTCCGTCTTCGCCGCGACGGAGGATTGGCAGGACAACTCCCTCGGCAAGCGCATCGACCGCGCCGCTCGCGAGCTCGTCGTGCTCATGGAGACCGGCGTGGAGGCGCGGATCAAGGACTCGTCGTGGGACAGCTACCAGCACGAATTCGGCTCGGCCGGAGGCAACGAGCTCGGAATCGACCTCGGCTCGGACCTGATGCGGTTGGCCGCGGGCGGGTCGCTCGGCGGACCGGCGCGCAGTTGACCCGCGGAGGCGGCGGCTCCTCCCTCTAGGCTTGTGCCACGCACCAGCCGAACGGAGGAGCACCAAAGTGAATGCCGAACAGGGTCATCTCCGTTTCGACCACGACGCCATCCGAAGCGCCGCCGATCTCTACCGGGCCGGTAAGGAGGCGCGCTCCGTCGTACCGCGGAGCGTCCACGGCGAGTACTCGCCTGCGAGGCACCGCGACCCCGTCGGCATCCTCAAGCGGCAGCACGAGCACCGTGTCGCGGAGCTGATCCCGTTGCGGCTGGACCGGATGACCGCGAACCCGTTCGCGTTCTACCGGGGATCGGCGGCGATCCAGGCGGCGGATCTGACCGACGGGCCGCGTACCGGCGTCGATGTGACGATCTGCGGCGACGCCCACGTCGCCAACTTCGGGATCTACGCATCGCCCGAGCGCAGCCTCGTCTTCGACCTCAACGACTTCGACGAGTCCGCCTACGGCCCGTGGGAGTGGGATCTGAAGCGCTTCATCACCAGCGTCGTGCTGGCGGCACGCCAGCGCGGCTTCCGTGAAGCGAAGGTCCGGGCCGCCGCGCTGGAGGCTGCCGCCGCCTATCGCACCGCGTTGCGTCAGATGACCCGGCTCGGCGTTCTGGACCGCTACTACATCCGCGCCGACGTAGGCATCGGTGGGCGCGCGCTCACGTCTCAGCAGGTGCTCGACCGCGCGATCGAGGCTGCGTCGCGGCGGACGTCGGCACGGGTCGCGCGCAAGATCACGCGTCGCGCGGCGGATGGCGCGATGACGATCGTCGAGAACCCGCCATTGCTCGCTCATGTGCCGGAGGCCACCGAGCAGAACGTACTCGGGATCATCCGCGCCTACCTCGCCACCGTCCCCGCCGACATCGCGGTCCTGCTGTCGCAGTACGTGGCGACGGATGCCGCGCGCCGCGTGGTCGGCGTCGGCAGCGTGGGGACACGCTGCTACATCATCGTCCTCACAGGGCCGGCCGGAGAGCCGCTGGTGCTGCAGGTCAAGGAAGCGACCGAATCCGTCACGGTCGAGTTCGGCGGCGCCACCGCCGGACGCGCCCCCGTGTTCGACGACCGCGCTCACCGCGACGAGTACGGCCATCGCGTCGTCGCCAACCAGAGGGTGCTGCAGGCGGTCAGCGATCCGTTCCTCGGGTACGTGAACACAGATGGGCACGCGTTCTACATCCGGCAGTTCCGTGATCAGAACGTGTCGATCGACACCGAGACGCTCGACTTCCGGCCGTTCGCCGACTATGTCGACGCGTGCGGCACTGTGCTCGCGCGCGCCCACGCGCAGTCCCCCGACGCCCCTTTCATCGCCGGCTACCTCGGAAGCGGCACGACGTTCGACACCGCCGTGGTCGAGTGGGCCCTCTCGTACGCCGACCAGGCCCAGGCGGACTACCGGACGGTTCGCCAGGCCGTCGAGGACGGCGCGTTCGCCACCGCCGCCACCGCCCCGGTTCCCGAGTAGACGCCGGAAGAGCCCCGCGGGGCAGAACCCCCGAGTAGTGTGTGGGAGAACGGAGGGGAGCCGCGTGGACGTGCTGGGCGCGCTGGAATGGATCGGCGTCGTCGTCTGCCTGATCCTGGCCCTCAGCGGGATGGTCCCCGTGATCGCAGCGGCCGCGACGTTCGTGGTGATCCCGCTCCACGCGTGGATCAACCACTACAAGAAGGCGGCGCCCTACCTCCCCCGCGTCGCCATCATCGTCCCGGCGTGGAACGAGGGCGCCGTCATCGGCACCTCCGTCGACCGCCTGATGGGCCTCGACTATCCGCGGGATGCGCTGCGCATCTACGTCGTCGACGACGCCAGCACGGATGCGACGCCCGACGTCGTGCGCAGCCGCGCAGAGCAATACCCCGACAACGTCTTCCTGCTACGGCGCGAACAGGGCGGCCAGGGCAAGGCGCACACGCTGAACCACGGCATCGAGCGCGTCCTCGCCGACGACTGGATGGAGGCGCTCCTCATCATGGACGCCGACGTCATCTACCTGCCCGACTCGCTGCGGCGCATGACCCGGCATCTGGCCGATCCGGAGGTCGGCGCGGTATCCGCATACATCCGCGAGGGCAGCCGCGACCGCAACTATCTCACCAAGTTCGTCAGCGTCGAGTACGTGCTCTCGCAGCCGGCCGCCCGGCGTGCGCAGAACGTCCTCGGGGCGCAGGCGTGCCTCGCCGGCGGCGCCCAGTTGCACACGCGCGAGAATCTGGTCGCCCTCGGCGGCCGGGTGGACACCTCCACGCTCGCCGAGGACACGATCACGACGTTCGAGACGCAGTTACACGGAAAGAAGGTCGTGTTCGAGCCGCACGCGCACGTGCTCGCCGAGGAGCCGCGTGCGATCGACGCCCTCTGGAAGCAGCGGCTGCGCTGGGCGCGCGGCAACGTCTCCGTCACGTCGCGCTACTCGAACATCTGGTTCCGGCCGTCGAAGGTGCACCACCTCGGAGCGTGGACGTTCGGCATCGTGTGGTTCAGCCTGTGGCTGCTGCCGCTCATCATGGTGACCTCGGCCATCGGCCTCGCGGGACTGCTGTTCCTGCAGAGCGGTTTCGCGACTACCGTCTTCCGGGTGCTCTGGATCTCGGCGGCGCTCGCCTACCTGTTCGTGCTGATACTGGGGTCGCTGACCGACGCCAAGACGAGCAGGAGGGAACTGGGGCACATCCTGCTCTTCCCGGGGATCATCAACATGCTCGTGATGATCACCGCGCTGTTCCCCCCGCTGACGCTGATCTGGCTGCCCGGGTTGTTCGGGATTACGCTCAGCACCGCGTCGCTCTTCATCCTGACCCTCGCGATCTACATCTGGATCCCGTTCTCGATGGTCGTGGCGTGGATCGCACGGCGCTCCGAGCGCACGCGCGCCGGCCGCTGGCTCGCGCCGGCCCTCATCTACCTGGCGGGATACGGATCGCTGCTGTGCGCGATCACCTTCGACTCCTACCTCAAAGAGCTGGCGGGCGCCGAGGCCCGCTGGGACAAGACCGAGAAGGTCGGCCGCGTCGCAGCGGGCTGAGCTCGGCGGGCCGGAGGTCAGTCGACCAGCGTGAGGGCGACCGGGACGTTTCCCCGGGTGGCGTTGGAATACGGGCAGACGAGGTGCGCCTTCTCCATCGTCTGCTCGGCCTGCTCGCGGCCCAGGCGCGGCAGGTAGACGTCGAGCTCGATCGCGAGACCGTAGCCTCCCTCGCCGTTCGCGCCGATGCCCACGCTCGCCGAGACGGCGGCGTCGGTCGTGTCGAACTTGTCGGCTCGCCCGACGGCGTGGATGGCGCTCAGGAAGCAGGCTGCGAAGCCGGCCGCGAACAGCTGCTCCGGGTTGATGCCCTCCCCGGAGCCTCCGAGCTCGCGCGGCGGACGGGTCGGGAGGTCGATGAGGTCGTCCTCACTGCGGACGTGGCCGTCGCGTCCGCCTCCCGAGGCGTGCGCGATGGCGGTGTAGGCGATTTCCATGCTGCTCGGCCCACTGCAGCGTTCTGAGCATGCGCTGGGAGGTCGCCCAGCGAGCGGGTGTATGGCCGATCGGGTAGCGTTACGCCCGATGAGACTGACCGGATTGACCCAGAGCATCGAGACCCGCGAGCTCGCGGCCGAGGCGGACGACGCGGAGACGGCACGCGAACTCGTCCGCGAGCAGGTGCCCGACGGCTTCGAGCTGCTCCGGGTGCACAACGCCATGCCGCGCGGCGGCCGCGTCATCGCGACCGCCGTGATCCGGGAGGCCGCGGTGACCGAGCTCGAGGCGAGCGGCACGGACTACGCCGCCGCCCGCGACGCGCTGCGAGCCGCGCTACCGGAGGGCCACCGGCTGCTCTCGATCGTCGTCGCCGACGATTAGGGAGTCACGACCGAGGGCAGCGGGAACGGCTGGTCCGCCGCGGCCTCCAGGAGCGGCCACAGCCGCGCCCCCGTCCGCGGTGAGCTCGAGCTGCGCGTCGGGTGCGTGCGCGTCGGGAGGCCCTTCGTGCGACCGATCGGGCCGAGGTAGTCCTCCCCGGTGATGTCGGGGTCGAGCACCGCCCGAACCGGCGCCCAGGCCCCGTGGTCCTTGCCCTGCGTCCAGGCCGCCTGCAGATTGTCCACGAAGCGCTTTGCTCGCGTGGGCTGGTTGACCCCGCGCACGCCGGGCGTACGCCCGGAGGTCGAATAGCCGGGGTGGACGACGATGCTCGTGACGCCGCTGCCGGCCGCTCGCAGCCGCCGCTCGAGTTCGAAGCCGAACACCTGCACGGCGATCTTCGAGCCGGCGTAGGCGCGCCACGACGTGTACCCGCGCTCCAGCTGGAGGTCGTCCAGTCGCAGGCGCGAGAGCTGCGTCGCAAGAGAGCCGAGGGTGACGACGCGTGCGCCTTCGGTGGCCTCCAGCACCGGGAGGGCGCGGGCGACCAGCCGGAAGTGGCCGAGAACATTCGTCGCGAGCACAAGTTCGTTGCCGTAGGCGTCGGTGCGGCGCTCGCGCGGCGGGTGCACCATGCCGGCGTTGAGCACCAGAGCGTCGACCTTCCCGCGCTCGACCAGCATCGCCGCCTGGGCGTCGATCGAGCTGCGGTCCGTCACATCCAGCGGGGTGGCCTCCACCCGGGCGCCCGGCACGCGTCGCCGGATGGCCGACACCGCGGCTTCTGCCCGTTCAGGGTCCCGGCATGCCAGCACGACGTGAGCGCCGGCGCTGGCGAGCTGCTCGCCGGTGAAGTAGCCGACACCGGAATTGCCTCCGGTGATGACGACGGTACGGCCGTGGGCGTCTGGAAGCTCCGCGGGATCCCAGGCCACGCCTCAGCGGCCGTTCTCGGACGCGATGCGCTCGTGGTGGTGGATGACTTCGGCCACGATGAAATTGAGGAATTTCTCGGCGAAGGCGGGGTCGAGGTGGCTCTCCTCCGCCAGCACCCGGAGGCGCTGGATCTGCTCCCGCTCCCGGTCCGGGTCGGCGGGCGGGAGGCCGTGCTCGGCCTTGAGGGCTCCCACCTGCTGGGTGAACTTGAATCGCTCGGCGAGCATGTGGATGACGGCCGCGTCGATGTTGTCGATGCTCTGCCGGATGCTCCGCAGACGCTCCAGCGCCTGCGCGGTCGACTCGTTCTCAGCCATGCTCCGACCCTACCGGGCCGGAGCATGGCCTGCCGCCGGGCGGATCGCCCTCGGAGCGATGTCGCTCACAGCGAGGGCGCGGTCTCCGCGAGCACCCGGCGCAGCACGGGTCGCGTCGCCCGCAGCCCCAGCCAGACGAGGAGGATTCCACCGGCCAGGCAGGCCGCCGCCAGGACGAGCGTGAGCGGGGAGGTGAGCGCGGCGATCCCGCTCAGGGGCAGCACCACGATCGCGGCCGTGACGGCCGAGCCGATCGTGGTCACGCGCAGCGGCGAGAGCACGGCTCGGGTCCGGGCGGCGTCCATCTCGTCGATCGGCATGCCGATCCGGTCGAGGCTCACGTAAAGATCGCGCCGATCGAGGAGCGCCGCCGTCTGGTTCACCCCGACGGAGCACGCGACCATGAGGAACGAGATGGCCACCACGACGATGATGCCTGTGCGGATATCGGTGAGGAGCATCTGGAACTCCGGATCGTCGCTGCTGTCGGAGCCGGCGCTCATGATGCTGACGCCGACGCCCGCGATGACCGCCACGAAGCTGGTCATCGCCGCACCGGACACCTGTCGCCACGCTGCCTTGGGCGACTCGAGCATGGCGCGCGCGGAGAGCAGTCGGCGCGCGGTCTTCGCCCGGCGGGCCTGCACCAGGGCCTGGACACGCAGGATCAGCGGACCGACGAGGTTGAGGACCGCGATCGTCGCTCCGAAGCCGACGCCGAGGACCACCACGATGACCGCGGCCTCCATCGCCCGGAGCATCGCCATGGCGAGGAACGTCACCCCCACCACGAGAGCGCCGATGAGGAATCGGATCCAGTGCAGCTTCGGCGCGTTCTGCCGGGTGCGGACACCCAGGGGCGACACGACGACACCGCGCAGGCTCAGGATGGCGCTGACCGCGGCGAGCACGATCACCCCGAGAGCGCACAGCACGATCCCGTCAGCGGCCAGGTAGGCGTTCGCGCCGAGCGGCTCGCCGCGGAACGGGATGAGCCCGATCAGCCAGGAGGCCGGGAGGTAGAGCACGGCTCCGCCCAGAACGCCGAGCGCCGCAAGGGTCGTCGACTCGATGACCGTCAAGGCCGCGACCATGGCCGGCGTGGCGCCGAGCAGCCGGAGCCCCGCGAGACGGTCGTCGCGGCGCCGGGCCGACAGCCGGGCCACCGAGCCGCCCAGGGTGAGGAGCGGGACGACCAGGAGGACGAGTCCGATGACAGCGAGCGACTGGTAGACGAAGGCCGAATCGTCATCCCAGGAGCGGGTCGGGTCGTCGTTCCCCGCGAAGAACGTCTGCGCTCCGCCCACCACCACGAGCAGAAGCACGGTTGCGATCGCGAACCCGATGATCGGGAGCAGCACCGTGGCACGGTCGGCCGCCCCTCGCCGGGCGAACAGCCACGCGAGTCGGAGCGTCGTCATCGGGTCACCACCTCGTCGACGATGCGGCCGTCCGAGAGCTTGAGGACGCGGGCGCACTGCCGCGCGACCTCGTCGTCATGGGTCACGACGACGAGCGATCGCCCCTGACCCGTGGTGGAGCCGATCAGCGCCGCCATGACCTCCGCCGAGTTGCTGGAGTCGAGGGCGCCGGTCGGCTCGTCGGCGAAGACCACCGAGGCCCCGGTCACCTGCGAACGCGCGATGGCGACGCGCTGGGCCTGGCCGCCGGACAGCTCGCCGATCCGTCGCTTCTCCATCCCGCCCAAGCCGAGGCGGCCGAGCCACTCGGCGGCCGACACCTCGGCGACCTTCCGTGGGGTGCCGGAGAGCATCAGCGGGAGGGCGACGTTCTCGACCGCGGTGAGCTCCGGGAGGAGCAGGCCCTGCTGGAAGACGAAGCCGAACGACTCGCGCCGCAGCCGCGACCGCTCGGACTCGCCGAGGGCGGTCACCTCGATCGGGCCGGTCGGAGCGGCGAGCACGACCGCGCCGGAGTCGGGCTTCACGATCCCGGCGAGGCAGTGCAGCAGGGTGGTCTTGCCGGAGCCGGACGCCCCCATGATCGCGACCGACTCCCCTGCGGAGATGCGGAAGTCGACGCCGGCGAGGGCGACGGCCGAGCCGTAGGCCTTGGTGAGTGCGGAGGCGTGGAGCAGGGGACGGGCGGTGGACGGGCCTGGTGATGCTGTCATGCTCCCCAGCCTCGCGGAAGCGGGCCGGCCTCCGCGTCGGGCGACGGCACGATTCGCGTCGCCGCGCCTCATCCGCTGGAGGTGGTCCCGGGGTACCAGAAGGGGCTTGCGTCGAGAGTGTCCTGCGCCCTGACCTACCCCGGCGCCGACATGACCGAGTTCGGCAGCATGCGGCTGACGTTCCGCTACGACCGCGACGACCGCGAGCAGCGAACCGTCGTCCGCTACGGGGACCGCGGATCACCGCCGCCTTCCCCAAGTCGCTCTCCGCGCTTCTGGCGGAGGCCGACCGCCGCGGTGACTGCTGGCCCGTCGGCGCACCGCCCCGCTAGCGTGGACGCATGACCCAGACGCACCTGACCGCACCGGTGGACGAGCGCTCGACGAGCACGCTGGCAGAATCCGGCCTCCAGCTGTCGCTCGTTGACCCGACCGACACGGCCGCTCTCGACGCGTGGATCGTCGCGGACTTCCGCGGCTTCCACGGCCGACGGCCGACGGAGGAGGTGCTCGAGGAGGCACGCGGCAGCTTCGGCGGGCGCCGCACGACCGCCGTGTACGACGACGGGGTCAGCACGCCGGTCGGGACCGTGAACTCGTGGGTCGCGCCGCTCACCGTCCCGGGCGGCGCCCCGTTGGACGCGTGGGCGATCAGCTCCGTCACCGTCGCTCCGACGCACCGTCGTCGTGGGATCGCGACGGCGCTGCTCGGCGCCGAACTGCGCACGGCGCACGCGCTCGGCGTCCCCGCCGCGATCCTCACAGTGTCGGAGTCCACGATCTACGGGCGCTGGGGCTTCGGCCCCGCCACGTTCATCACCGGCTGGAGCATCGACACCAAGCGCGTCCGCTGGGCGGGCGCCGCGACGCCCGGCAAGCTGTCGTTCACCACGCCGGAGGTGTACCGCGAGACCGGCTACGCCGTGCTCGCCGAGGCCATGGCCTCCCGTGCAGGCGAGATCGGCCTTGAGCCGTACCTCGCCGACCGGCTCATCGGGCCGCTGAAGGGCGACGAAGACGGCGCGCGCCGTCTGCTCGTCCGCTACGACTCGCCGGAGGGACGGCCGGAAGGCTTCGTCGGCTACGTCGTGCGCGGCGGCGAGGAGGACTTCTCACGGCACGTGGTCGAGGTCGGCTACCTGGCGGCGACCACGGGTGCTGCTCTCACCGCGCTCTGGCGCTACCTCCTCGAGCTCGATCTGGTGGCCGAGGTGAAGGCCTGGACGCGCGGTTTCGACGAGCCGGTGCAGCTGCTGGTGCAGGACGTCCGCGGAGCGCAGATCACGAGCGTGCAGGACCACCTGTGGGTCCGCATCCTCGACGTGCCGGCGACCTTGACCTCCCGCCGCTACGAGAGCGACGGCGACCTGGTGCTGGAGGTCACGGACGAGCTCGGGTTCGCCGGCGGACGCTACCGGCTCATCGTCGAGGACGGCGAGGCCCGGGTCGAGTCGACGACGGACGCGCCGGACGTGATCCTCCCGGTCGAGTCGCTGGGCAGCGTCTACCTCGGGCACGACCTGGCGCGCGGACTCGCGCTCGCCGGTCGCATCCACGGCGACGCGGACGCGCTCGACCGGCTCTTCCGCACCGCGGTGCCGCCGCGCCTCAGCACCTGGTTCTGAGGCGCGCGCCTATTCGGAATAGCGATGCGGTTATTCCGAAGTCTGACCCGTGCCCGTAGTATGGGAGTCTTACTCCGGTTTTGCGTATGCAAATCGGAATAACGCCTGCGCTATTCCGACGGGAGAACGCCATGTCCGATAGGCGCGATTGGACCGCGCACGGCCTTGAGACCGTGCCGTGGCGGAACCGGAGCGGCCGGGGCACTCGCGCCGACCGCACGCTGATGTCGGTTGACGCGACCATCCCGCCGTTCATCGGCGAACTCGACTTCAGGAGCGCCCCCGCCGACCAGGTCGCACAGGAGACGGCGATCCGCGCTCTCGCGGAACTCGACACCGCCACTGGGCCGGGCGCCGTCGCGATCTCTGCCTTCCTCATTCGCACCGAGTCGATCGCCTCGTCGAAGATCGAGCACCTCGATGCCTCTACGGAGGATTTCGCGCGAGCTCTGGCCGGCGTCCGCGCGAACCCGAGCGCGACCTCCATGGTCTCAGCATCTCGCGCCATCATGCGGCTGAACGATGAGGCAGGGTCGAGCGGCCGGATCACGATGGAGGCTCTGCTCGCCGCCCATCGGACCCTCTTGATGGATGACCCCACGGAGAACCCATACGCTGGCGAGGTCCGAACCGTCCACAACTGGATCGGTGGTAGCGACTTCTCTCCGATCGGCGCGGTCCACGTTCCGCCGGCTCCCGAACGAGTCCACTCGCTTCTCGACGATCTGCTGCTGTTCGCGAACCGCGACGATGTCCCTGTCATCGCCCAGGCGGCGATCGCCCACGCTCAGTTCGAGTCGATCCATCCGTTCACGGACGGGAACGGTCGAATCGGCCGTGCGCTCATCGGGGCGATCTATCGTCGCCGCAGCCTCACCTCGGGCACGACGCCGCCGATCGCATCGGCGCTCGCCGCCGACCAGGACGGCTACTTCGACCTGCTGGCCCGTTATCGAAACGGCGCAGCGGCACCGATCGTCCGCGAACTCGCGCGCGCCACCGGGATCGCTTCCGAGGAGGCCCTCGTGTCCGTGCGCGCGATCCGCGACGTCCCCAGCGAGTGGACGGCCGAGCTCGAGCCTCGTGCAGGGAGCGCGCTCGCCGCCGTGCTCGACGGACTCCTCGAGCATCCTGTCTTCGACGCAGAGTCCGTCGAGGACCGCATCCGCCGTTCGACCTCCACGACGTACGAGGCACTCGATCGCCTGGAGCGCGCCGGCGTCATCCACCGGATAACGAGCCGCCAGCGCAACAAGGTGTGGGCAGTGACGGCGATCATCGACGAGCTCAGCGCGCTCGACCGGCGCATCGCCGAACGAGCACGCCCCCGGCGCTCACACGACTCAGGGAGCTGAGGCTCAGTCGACGAGGTCGTGGCGGACGACGATCTCGTCGCGAGCCGGGCCGACGCCGATCGCCGAGATGCGGGCGCCGGATCATCGCCTCGAGCGCGAGCACGTAGTCCTGCGCGTTCTTCGGCAGATCGTCGAAGGTGCGCGCACCGCTGATGTCCTCGGTCCAGCCGGGGAACTCCTCGTAGATCGGCACCGCGTGGTGGAAGTCGCTCTGCGAGGAGCGGCACCTCGTCGTGGCGCACGCCGTCGACGTCGTAGGCGACGCACACCGGGATGCGCTCGATACCGGTGAGCATGTCGAGCTTGGTGAGCACGAAGTCGGTGACGCCGTTGATGCGCGCCGTGTAGCGGGCGATCGGCGCGTCGTACCAGCCGCGTGCGGCGCGGGCGGCCGGTGGTGGTGCCGAACTCGAAACCGCGCTCGCGCAGGAATTCGCCCCGACTCGTCGAACAGCTCGGTCGGGAACGGACCTGCGCCGACGCGGGTCGTGTACGCCTTCACAATGCCGATCACGCGGTCGATGCGGTTCGGCCCGATGCCCGAGCCGGTGGCCGCGCCGCCGGAGGTCGCGTTCGAGGACGTCACGAACGGGTAGGTGCCGTGGTCGACGTCGAGCATGGTGGCCTGGCCGCCTTCGAACAGCACGTACTTGCCGCCCTCGAACGCCTGGTGCAGCAGCAGCGACGAGTCGACCACCATCGGCCGCAGCCGCTCTGCGTAGCTCAGCAGCTCCTCGACCACCTCGTCCACCCCGATCGCGCGGCGGTTGTAGACCTTCACCAGCAGGTGGTTCTTCTGGTCGAGGGCGCCCTCGACCTTCTGCCGCAGGATGTTCTCGTCGAACAGGTCTTGGATGCGAATGCCGACGCGGTTGATCTTGTCGGCGTAGGTCGGGCCGATGCCACGGCCGGTGGTGCCGATCTGGCGCTTGCCGAGGAAGCGCTCGGTGACCTTGTCGATCGTGCGGTGGTATTGCGTGATGACGTGCGCGTTGGAGCTGACCTTGAGGCGCGACACGTCGACACCGCGGGCGATCGAGCCCGTCGAGCTCCTGGAAGAGCACCTCCGAGGTCGACCACGACGCCGTTGGCGATGACGGGCGTGACGCCGTCGGTGAGGATGCCGGACGGCAGCAGGTGCAGCGCGTACTTCTCGTCGCCGACGACGACCGTGTGACCGGCGTTGTTGCCGCCGTTGAACTTGACGACGTAGTCGATGCGGCTGCCGAGCAGGTCGGTCGCCTTGCCTTTGCCTTCATCGCCCCACTGGGCGCCGATGATCACGATCGCGGGCACGTTTCGGTCCTCTCGATGGTCGGGAGCGCATCGGCGCCTCGCGGACGACCGTCGCACTCGATCCTATCGCGACCGGTTTGCGGGACGTCGGAGGGACGCTCGCAGCCCTCGAGGGGCACGTATACGCCCCTAACCCGGCGTTTTGAGGGCGTTTACGTGCCCCTCGATGGAAGAACGGAGGATTGTCACTTAAGTTGCACAATGATGTGCAAGAAACGTATCCTCGGCGCATGACCTCCACCTCCACGCGTGCCCCGCGACGCGATGCCACGGCGAACCGGGAGGCCATCCTGGTCGCGGCGGCAGCCGCCCTCAACGAGGACATCGACGCCTCCCTCGAGACCATCGCCGCCCGGGCCGGCCTCAGCCGCCGCGCGCTCTACGGTCACTTCGCCAATCGCGACGACCTCCTGATCGACGTTTTCACCCGCGGCGCGGCCCGCCTCGCCGCACTGCTCGACCCGGTAGCGCACCCCGACGCCCGCGTCGAGATCGCCCTGTTCGGAGCGACCCTGTGGGCGGAGGTTGAGCACATCCGGGTGAGCGCCGCACTCGCAGTGCGCGGACCGCACCGCGAGCTGGTCGGCACCGCTCTCTACCCCGCGCGCGATCGTCTCCGCGGCACCGTGCAGCGCGGAATGGACGACGGCACCCTCCGCACCGACCTCGACCGCGAGACCGTCACCCGGCTGATCGAGAACGCCGCCGTGTCCGTGCTCGACGAGGCGACGCGGGCCGGGCTCTCCGATCGCGCCGGCCACCGGCTCGTCGTCCTGGCCGCCCTCTCCGCCGCCGGCATGGGCTGGCGGGAGGCCGGTGCGCTGCTCGACGACACCCCAGAGCTCGCGTTCGAGGCCGTTCAGGGGCAGCAGGAGGGCCGGCGATGAAGGTCGTGCTCGACGCCGTCGCCAAGGGGCCGCGCTTCGCCGCCCTGCCTGCGACCTCCGTGACGTTCCAGAGCGGGCAGGCGGCGCTCGTGCGCGCCGAGACCGAGCAGCGGCCCACCGTGCTCGGCCTGATCGCGTCCGGGCGGATGCGGCCCGACTCCGGCAGGGTGACGATCGACGGCCGGCAGGACTACGGCAGCATGCGCAAGCGCATCGCGCTGATCGACGCGCCCGACGTGTGCGAGCCGGCGCCCGACGTGACCGTCGCGGGGATCGTCGCGGAAGAGCTCATGTTCGCCGGCCGGGCCTCCCACCCGATCGCGGTCGGCCGACGCCTGAGCGAGCTCGGCGCGTCCCCGTACGGCCGGTATGCGATCAGCACGGTGCCGCCGACGGTGCGCATCCGCCTGCTCGCCGAGCTCGCGCTGGTGCGCGCGGGCGTGGAGGGCCTCGTGATCGTCTCGCCCGACCGGCACGGCGGCGACCCCGTCGAGTGGTGGGAGTTCGCACGCGAGCTCGCAGCGCGCGGAATCGCGGTGCTCGTGGTCGCCGGCGACGCCTCCGCCGCCGCGATCGCCGCGGCCTCCCTGGTCTCGCGACTCGACGAGACGCAGACCGACCCCCAAACCTTCGACGAAGATCCGGGACGGGACGACACCGACGATCGGTATCCGTCCCTGCCTGGCGACCTCATCGCGACCGACCCGTTCGTGGAGCATGAATGAAGATCCCCCAGATGATCGCGGCGGAGTTCCGCCGGCTGACCGCCAGCCCCATGTCCATCGTCGCGCTCATCGCGCTGATGTGCGTGCCCGTGCTCTACGGCGGCCTCTACCTCTGGGCCAACCAGAACCCGTACGCCAACCTCGACCGTATCCCTGCGGCGATCGTCGTCGACGACACCGGCACGACCGTCGACGGCAAGACCGTCAACTACGGCGACCAGGTCGCCGACCAGCTGATCGAGGACGGCTCGTTCCAGTGGCACCGCGTCGCGTCCGGGTCGGCCGCCAGCGGTGTGGACGACTCGAAGTACGACTTCAGCATCACCTTCCCCGCGGACTTCTCGTCCGCCCTCGCCTCGGCCTCCGGTGACAGCCCGCGGCGCGCGATCGTCACGCTGACGACCGACGACACGAACAGCTATCTGGCCTCCACGATCGGCACCCAGGCGGCCGAGAAGATCCGCACCTCGATCGTGAAACAGGTCAATGAGGAGGCCGCGCAGCGCTTCCTGCTCGGTCTCGCCGACATCCGCTCCAGCCTCGTGAAAGCCGTGGACGGCGTCGACCAGCTGGTCGACGGCAGCGCGACCGCGCAGAGCGGCGCCACCCAGCTCGCCGACGGCACCGCCCAGCTCGCCACCGGATCGCAGACCCTCGCCGACAAGCTCGGCGAACTGTCCGCAGGCGCCGCGCAGGTCAGCGACGGCGCCTCCCGGGTCGCCGCGGGCAACGACCAGCTCGCCGCCAAGGCCGCGCAGGCCGGGCGGGTGGCCGCTCAGCTGGCCACGGAGGCTCCGGCGGTCGGTCAGGACCTCATCGCACGCCTCCAGGCGGCGAACGTCGACCCGGCTGTCATCGCGCAGGTGCAATCGGCGCTCGGCGACATCGACGGCAGAGTGCAGTCCGGCAACGCGCAGATCCAGTCGGCAGTCGGCCAGGTGAACCAGCTGGCCTCCGGTGCCGACCAGGTCGCCTCCGGCGCGACCCAGGTCGCGAGCGGCTCGGCGCAGGCGCAGGACGGTGCGAGCCAGCTGGCGAGCGGCGCCGCCTCCGCCGCCAGCGGCTCGGCCCAGCTGCGCGACGGCCTGACCACCCTGGACGACGGCACGACGCAGCTGCGCGACGGTCTTGTGAACGGCGTCTCGCAGATCCCCGACAACTCGCCGTCGCTGCAGAAGAAGCAGGCCTCGACCATCGCCGACCCCGTCGACCTCCACAACGACTCCCTCACCTCCGCTGGCACCTACGGCGCCGGGCTGGCTCCGTTCTTCGTCGCACTTGCGGGCTGGATCGGCATCTACGCGCTGTTCCTCATCGTCAAGCCGGTTTCGCGGCGCGCGATCACCGCCCTCCACTCGCCCGTGAAGATCACGCTCGCGGGGTGGCTCACCCCCGGACTGCTCGGTGCCGTGCAGATGGTCGGGCTGTTCGCGATCGTCGCCGGAGCGCTCGGCTTCGCCATCCACAATCCGCTCGGCATGTTCGGGATGATGGCGCTCGCCTCTCTGACGTTCGCGTCGATCATCCTCGCCCTGAACGTGTGGCTCGGGAGCGTTGGGCAGTTCCTCGGGCTCGTGCTGATGGTGCTGCAGCTGGTCACGGCCGGCGGCACGTTCCCGTGGCAGACCCTGCCGGGGCCGCTCGCCGCGCTGCACCACGTGCTGCCGATGTCGTATGCCGTCGACGGCATGCGACAGCTCATGTACGGAGGAAACCCCGCCACCGCCTGGGCGGACGCCGGGGTGCTGGCGCTCTGGATGCTGATCGCGCTGCTCGTGTCGGCGATCGGGGTCACGCGCATGACGCACTTCCGCACGCTGCGCGATCTGCGGCCCTCGCTGATCGGCTGAGCCCGGCCCGCCGGGTCGGCAGGCCTACCCCTGGCGTCGGCCGATGGCTAGGGTGTCGCACGACGGCACCCGACCCCGAGGAGGACGCTCATGGCCGATCTCGAAGCACAGGCTGCGATCTCGCACGCCCGGCAGGCGGCGAACGCGGCGAGCTACGACATCCAGAAGCTCGCGGAGGACTCGATCGAGCGGCAGGCGCTGCACAACCTGCTGACCGCGGTCGAGGCGCTCATCCAGGCGGTCGACGCCGAGTGAGAGTCGACGCCGAGTAGGAGTCGACGCCGAGCGAGGGTCGGCGCCCGGCGCTAGGGTGGCGGCGTGACCGACCCCCTGCGCATCCTGCACCTGAGCGACACCCACCTGTACGGCGACGGCAGGCTGCACCACGGCCTGGTCGACACGCTGGCGGCGCTCGATCGGGTGCTCCTGCGGGCCGGCGAGCTGGAGGCCGTCGACCTGGTGGTGGCCTCAGGCGACCTCTCCGACGACGGCAGCGCGGCCTCCTACCGCCTGCTTCAGGAGCGGCTGGAGCCCTGGGCCGCCGAGCGCGGTGCCGCGGTCGCGTACGCGATGGGCAACCACGACCTCCCCGACACGTTCGAGGACGTGCTCGGCCCGCGCGAGACCGCGCTGGAGGTCGGCGGGTTCCGTGTCGTGACCGTCGACTCGACCGTGCCGCGCGCCGGCTACGGGAGACTCGACGACCGCCGTCTCGAACGCCTGCGCGAGACGCTGAGCACCCCGGATGCGAACGGCACCGTCGTCGTCCTCCACCACCCGCCTGTCCCGCCGACGACCGGGCTCTTCGACACCCTTCGCCTGGTCGACCCGCAGCCGCTGCTCGACGTGTGCGCGGCCTCCGACGTGCGGCTCATCCTCGCCGGGCACTATCATCACGCGCTGGTCACCGAAGCCGGCCCGCGCGGCATCCCGGTCGTCGTGGCGCCCGCGGTCGCCAACACCACCGACGTGCTGTGGCCGGCACCGCGCGAGCGCGCCGAGCGCGGGGCCGGGTTCGCGATGATCCGGCTGCCGGTCGACGGACCGGTGCGGGCGCACGTCGTGCGCGCACCCGCCGCCGACGACGGCGAGACGGTCTATGACCTCGACGCCGACGCGATCGCTCGCATCGCCGCGGACTCGGGCTGGGGCGGCGGCGCATGAGCGGCGGTGCAGCCGGTAACTCCGGCACGCCGCTGTGGAAGAAGCTCGGCCTCAAGCCCGGGATGCGCGCCCAGCTGCTGCACGCCGACCCGGGCTGGTCGGTCCCCGTGGAGGACGGCCCGGCTGACGTCGAGTGGCTGACGTCGACGTCGACGGAGCCCGCCGGGATGATCGTCACGTTCTACCGCGAGGCCGCCGACTACCTGGACGAGCTCGACGCCCTGGCGCCGCGCATCCACCCGGCTGGGATGATCTGGGCCGCCTGGCCGCGCAAGGCCGCAGGCCACGTCAGCGATCTCGACGAGAACGTCATCCGCGAAACCGCGCTCGCGCGCGGCCTGGTCGACGTCAAAGTCGCCGCCCTCTCCCCCGACTGGTCCGCCCTCAAGCTCGTCATCCGCCGCACCAATCGCTGACCCGAGACGGCTCGAACTCCGCCCAAAACCATCGAGAGGGCGGAGACTCCGCCGCTTCGCGACGCTCGACGCCTCGGTCAGGCGAAGCGGACGTGCTGGAGGACCCAGGCGTGCATCGCGACGGCGGCTGCGGCCGAGGCGTTGATGGAGCGGGTGGAGCCGAACTGGGAGATCTCGACGACGACGTCCGCGGCCTCCAGAGCGGCCGCCGAGAGGCCGGGCCCCTCCTGGCCGAACAGCAGCACGCACTCCTGCGGCAGCGCGTACGTCTCGATGAGCACCGATCCTGGCACGTTGTCCACGGCGACGACCGGGAGGCCGGCGGTGCGCGCCCAGGCCACGAACGCCTCCACGTCGTCGTGATGCAGCACGTGCTGGTACCGGTCGGTCACCATCGCGCCGCGCTTGTTCCAACGGCGACGGCCGATGATGTGCACGGTGTCCGCGGCGAACGCGTTCGCGCTGCGCACGATCGAGCCGATGTTCATGTCGTGCTGCCAGTTCTCGATCGCCACGTGGAACGGGTGCCGGTGCTCGTCCAGATCGGCGACCACCGCCTCCATGCGCCAGTAGCGATAGCGGTCGATCACGTTGCGGCTGTCGCCGTGCCGCAGGAGCTCGGGGTCGTAACGGTCGTCGGCGGGCCACTCGCCGGGCCACGGGCCGACGCCGTGCGTGGTCAGCTCGGCCGACGGCGGCAGGTCCGGAGGCGGGGTCTCCTCCAGCGGGGTCTCCTCCTGCGGGGTCTCTGGCGTCACCGACCCAGCGTAGCGACCCGGGAGGCCCGCGCTCCCGCTAACCGTCGACGTCGAGCTCTACGGCGACTACCCGGCCCATCCCCCGTCGCGTGCTCGGGTCCGATCCGTCCTCGACCCGCTCCTCGACGCGATCGAGAAGCACTATGGCCGGCCCGCCATCCTCTACGCAACCGCCACGGCCTACAGCCGCTATCTGACGGGCGCGTACCGCGACGACCCGCTCTGGTTCCGCTCCGTCGCGCTGCCGCCTCTGGTCCCGGACGGACGACGCTGGACGTTCTGGCAGTACTCCGATCGCGAGCGGCTCGCGGGATACGACGGCGACGAGGCGTACATCGACATGGACGCATTCGGGGGATCCCGACAGGCTCTGGAAACCCTGCTGCAATCAACCGGGCAATAAGCTGGGGGCGTCACTTCACCTTCGAAAGGGGTCCTGCGTGACGCGACGCGACGAGATCGAGTGCTGGCTGACCGACATGGACGGCGTGCTCGTCCACGAGAACGAGGCTCTCCCTGGCGCCCCGGAGCTCATCCAGCAGTGGCGCGATCAGGGCACACCGTTCCTCGTGCTCACCAACAACTCGATCTACACGCCGCGCGACCTTGCCGCGCGGCTCCGCGCCTCCGGGCTCGACGTGCCGGAGGAGTCGATCTGGACCTCCGCGCTGGCCACCGCCGACTTCCTCAAGTCGCAGGCTCCCGGAGGCACCGCGTACGTCATCGGGGAGGCCGGACTGACGACCGCTCTGCACGAGGCGGGCTTCATCATGACCGACACCAACCCGGACTACGTGGTCGTCGGCGAGACCCGCAGCTACTCCTTCGACGCGATCACCAAGGCGATCCGTCTGATCGGCGCGGGCGCCCGCTTCATCTCGACCAACCCGGACGCCACCGGGCCGAGCGCCGAAGGTCCGCTGCCCGCAACCGGAGCGGTGACGGCGATGATCACGAAGGCCACCGGCGGCATGGAGCCGTACGTGGTCGGCAAGCCGAACCCGATGATGTTCCGCTCCGCGCTCAACCGCATCGGCGCACACTCGGAGAACACGGCGATGATCGGCGACCGGATGGACACCGACGTCGTCGCGGGGATCGAGGCCGGTCTGCACACGATCCTCGTGCTCACCGGCATCAGCGACCAGGCCGAGATCGACCGCTACCCGTTCCGGCCCGACGAGATCCTCTCCGGCGTGCACGAGCTCGCCCCCGGGAGTCCGGTCGAGTCGGACCTCTGACCCGGGACGACCGGCCCCACGGGCCGCACGTCCCGCCGTGCCCCGATCGCAACCGCGTCGGGTCGCCCCCACCAGAAAGAAGCACCACCATGGGCGTCCCCACTTCCGCAACCTACGACCTCGTGCGCGTAGCCGTCCGGGAGGCGGCACGGTCTGCCTGGGACGACCTCCGTTCTGTTCACCCCGGCGAGTCCTTCTACTATTTCGGGCTCGCGACCACCACCCAGTCGCACCGGCCGGCCCCGACTGCGGCGTCGTACGACGGGCTCGACCGCACGGTCGCCGGCTACCGCCAGCAGGGCGTCGAACTGCTCCCGGACGAGCTGCGCTGGTCGGAGTTGGAGTCGCCGTTCGCCTTCTTCGGTGACACGCATTTCCGCGAGGTCGAGGCGCTCTTCGATGGCCTCGGCGACCCGTTCGAGCGTTCGGCGGCCGTCAACGGCCGGCTGCGGGAGGCCATGGTCGCCGCCCTGGCCGAGCTCGACGCCGAGGGCGTGTTCGGTGTCGGCGCACAGCGCGACGCCGTCGTCGTCAACGTGACGGTGCCGGGCGACGGCGACGCCGGACTCGAGCTGGCCTCCGCCCGACGCCTCAACCCGCCCACCGCGCTCGACCGCTACGAGGACGATCGGGCACGCTGACCGGATTCGACAGCGTGCTGCACGATCAGGCGGTCAGGTGGTCGGGCCCTGACCCTGCACGGAGGTGCTGAGCGGCTGGCCGCTGGACCGACTGGCGAAGCAGTAGTACGAGCGCTGGCCGCTCTTCCACTGCTCCTCTGTCGCCGGGAACGTGCCCTGCACCTGCAGGTCGGGGTAGGTCGCGGCCGCGTTCAGATCGATCACGCCGCCTGCGGTGCATAGCGCGTTGATCTGCTGCGCGAGCGCATCCGCGCCCGGGTAGGGTGCCGCAGGATCGGCCGACAGCAGGTTGGTGTAGACCATCTGGGCGGAGTGATCGGCCGCGCAGTCGACGACCGTGAAGGTCTCGGCCCACGGTGAGGTGTACGGCTGGATGCACTCGCCGCCGCCGAGGGTGTCCCAGGCGTGCTCGCCCGGACCGACGGCCGCCGCCGGCTTGGGGATCACCGTCGGAGTGGGTGTCGGCGTGGGCGTCGGCGTCGCGGACGGCGTGCGGGACGCCGAGGCCGGCTGTGACGGAGCCGACGCGCCGAACAGCGATGGGATGCGCGTGCCGAGCGCGAACAGACCCACGAGCACGAGCAGCACAGCCAGCAGACCGGCGATGAGGTAGACCCGACGATTGAACCGCGGGTCGCGCGGGCCGCTCGGGGGCTCGGGCGGCTTCGGCGGGATCGCGCCGGGCGACAATGTCGGTGGTGCGGGCTGGGCCGAGGCGGCGAAGTCGGCCGCGGGCTGGCCGGCTGCAGTCGGGGAAGGGACGGTGGAGGCCGCGGCTGTCGACGCCGCGGTGGTCGGAGTCGAGACGGTCGGCGTCAGCGGCTCGCGCGCAGCGGCGGCCGCGTCGAAGGCGACGGTGGGCGTCGCGGTCGGGTCGAAGGCGCCCGTTTCGAGGTCGCTGTCGGAGCCGGCAACCCGTTGCGGACCCTCCATCGCGGCCGTGGGCTCTAGGAACGCGGCATCGGCGACGGCAGCGCCGGCCTCCGGAGTCGCGCGCGGGTCGTCGACGAGCTCCGGGAACAGGATGGCGTCGATTCCGAAGGCACCGCCGTGCGCAGCGGCCGTCGGATCGGCCGGGGCCGCTCCGTCGATGGGAGCTGCCACATCGGTAGACGCGGCTTCCCCTTGTGCGCTGTGTTGCGTCGTGTCGACGGTACGCGTATCGCCTCCGTTGGCGAGGTCGTCGGCGCGATCGTCGGCGTCAGCCGCGGCGTCGCCGTCCAGGGCAAAATCGCCGAAGAGAGCCGAGATGCCGTCGGATTCTTCCCCGGCCTCCTGCTCGTCGTCGGCCGGAGCCGCTTCGGCTGCCGGATGCTCGTCGGCTAGCTGGGGCGTCTCCCGCTCGCGGAGCGGCTCGGGGACGGGCGTCATCGAGGTGGAGGTCCCGTCGACCGGGATCGCCGCGGTCGGCCGCTCCGCGGACGCGACGGCGAGCGCCTCGGCGTCGAACGGACTGGTGGCCGGCGACGGCGGCGCGCCGAGAATCGCCTCGGTCTGCGCGGCACCGCCGAAGGGCGCCGTGTCGGGCGGGCGGATGCGCTCCGGGGCCGCCGGCTCGATCAACGGAGGGGGACCGACCGCACCTGCACCTGCGCCTGCCGCGTCCGGGGCAGCTGCCACCGGGGCACTCGCAGCCACCTCATCGGCCGTCGCCGCGGGGGTCGCTGGCGGCGGGGTGTATGTGGGCAGGAGGGGGATGATTCCGGTCGTGTCGCCGAGCAGCGGGCGCGATGCCGGAGGCTCCTCCTGGTGCCCGCCGAGCAGCGCGGCCAACCCGTGGCCCTGGAGCGGCGCCGTTTCGTTCGTCGGCGGCTTGATCTCCTGGATGCTCGACGGGGCGTCGCCCTGCGACTCGTTCGTGGGCGAGACGCTGTCGCTCGGTGCCGCCGGCTCGGCGGGTGAAGCGGGGGCATCGCCCCACTCCGGCGGACGCGGCATGCTCAGGGCGGCCACGAAGCTGGGCGGCTCGAAACCCTGCGTCGGCGCTGCAGGCGCGGTCGGCGCCGGAGACGCGGAGGCGGCGGAAGCCGCAGCGGCCGCGGAGGTCTCGCCTGGTGGCTCGGGTGACGTCGGGGCCGGTGGCGCCTCAGTCAGGGTCTCGGGAGCGGCAGTCGACTCGGTGGACGGGACGGGGACGGGAGGCGCAGGCGCCCTGTGCGGCTCGAGGAAGTTCGTGCGGCGAACGGGAGGGGTCGCGTCCTCGGCCGTCGCCGCTTGCGGCGCGGTCGCCTCCTGGGTCGCGTCGTCGTGTTCCGCGCTCTGTCGCGAGGTCAGGTTCCAGACGAAACCCCGCGGCACTTCGGCGAGGGGAGTGGTGGCGTCGTCGCCCTGCTCCGCCGATTCTTGAGGGGTCGGTTCGACCGGCTCGTGGAGCAGCTCGGCGAAGCCGACGGGCGCAGCGGGCTCGTTCGCCGAGTCCGCACCCCCGACCGGCATCGGCGGCTCCCGAAGCAGGTCGTCGAACCCGCTGAAGGCAGGTGCGTCACCCGCAGTGCTCGAACCGTCCGTGGGCGCAGGCGGCTCGTGCAGAAGACCCTCGAGACCGGTGGAGGCCGCCTCCACAGGCGCACTTCCCTGCACAGGGGCTATCGGCTCAGCACTCGCCCTCGAGGCACCCGGCCCCGCATCGCCGTCAGCCTCACCGTCAGCCTCAGCCTCGCTCCGCGACCCCTCGGACGACGCGGCGGGCACCTCCTCCGCCCGCTCCACACGCCGACCACCGGTCAGCTGGGCGAGCAGCCACTCCGAGCTTCCGAATTCGGGCTCGTCGTCTTCCTGCGGCTGCTGGTCGCGCTCCGGCTGGTCCGGTTCGCCTCCCGTACCGGGATCGCGGTGCTCCGCCACTACTCCAACCCCAAATCCTCGAGGCCGATAGCGGCGAAGTAGGGGTAGCCGGCCGACTCGATGACCTCGCGCGCGCCCGTGTTGCGGTCGACCACGACCGCGACGCCCGCGATCTCCGCTCCGACCTTGGTGAGCGCCTCGATCGCCTTGAGGGGCGAGCCTCCCGTGGTGGAGGTGTCTTCGAGCACGATCACGCGCTTGCCCTCCAGGTCGGGCCCCTCCACCTGCTTGCCGCGACCGTGGTCCTTCGGCTCCTTGCGGACGACGAACGCGTCGTACGCCACCCCGCGTGCAGCGCCCTGATGCAGGATCGCAGCCGCCACGGGGTCCGCGCCCATCGTCATACCGCCGACGGCGACGACGTCGGGGACACCAGCGATCAGGTCGAGCATCACCTGGCCGATCAGTGGTGCGACCCGGTGGTCGAGGCTGACCTTGCGCAGGTCGACGTAGAAGCTGGCCTTCTTGCCGCTGGTCAGTGTGAAGTCGCCGTGGAAGACGGCCTCGGCCGAAATGAAGTCGATGAGCTGCTGTCGCGCGTCCGTCACGTCTGACATTCTACGGGCACCGTGCCCTCGGCAGCAGATCGGTGGCGGCCGATACGATCGGGACATGCGCGTCGCCACCTGGAATGTGAACTCCATCCGCACCCGAGTCGCCCGGGTGGTGGACTGGATGGTCCGCGAGGACGTCGACGTGCTGGCCATGCAGGAGATCAAGTGCAAGCCGGAACAGTTCCCCTCCGAGGCCTTCGAGGCGGTCGGCTACGAGGTCGTGCTGCACGGCCTGAACCAGTGGAACGGCGTGGCCATCGCCGCCCGGCTGCCAATCGAGGACGTCGAGATCGGCTTCCCCGGCATGCCTGGCTTCCTCAAGGATCACGACGGCCCCGACCTGCCCAAAGAGGCACGGGCGATCGGCGCGACGGTCGACGGCGTCCGGCTGTGGAGTCTGTACGTGCCCAACGGGCGATCGCTCGACGACCCGCACTACGTCTACAAGCTCGACTGGCTCGCCGCCCTCGCCGCCGACACGCAGCGCTGGCTGGGCGAGAACCCGGATCGTCCGCTCGCCCTGATGGGCGATTGGAACGTCGCGCCGCTCGATTCCGACGTGGGCGACCCGAGCCTCGTCCCCGGCGCCTCCACGCACATCTCGCCTCCCGAGCGCACCGCGTTCGCCGCGTTCGAGAAGGTCGGGCTGACCGATGTCGTGCGCCCGATCGTCCCCGACGGCTACACCTACTGGGACTACAAGCAGCTGCGGTTCCCGCGCAACGAAGGGCTGCGGATCGACTTCATCCTCGGGTCGTCAGTCGTTCGCCGACCGGGTCGTCGGCGCCAGCATCCACCGCAACGAGCGCAAGGGCGACGCGCCCAGCGATCACGTGCCGGTGCTCGTTGAGCTCTCGGAAGTGAGCGAGACCGCGTACGACGACGATCGCCCGATGATCTGGTGACCGAAGGCGCCGTGCGAATCGCGGGGACCGAGCTCTGACACGCAAGGCCCTCGTCTGTTATATTTCCAACCTTAAGTTCCCGATTTCAAACAGTCTCGGCGACGAGGAGTATGGGATTACGATGGTGAGGTCACGCGAGTCCAACGACTTCGACCAGTTCCGCCACAGAATCGACACATTGCCGGCGCCGCTCATCGGCACCTCGAGGAGCACTCGAACGTTCTCGCTCAACTTCGGTGCTCGCGATTTCGGGAGCATTGTCGTCAGCCACGTCTCCGGCAGCGACCACACCATCGAGCAGACGAGCGCCGGCGAGGAGGCCGGCCTGGACGACTACCGATGGATACACATACAGCTCGACGGCGAGAGCCATCTCGTTCAGGACGACCGCTCGGCCACGATCCGCGCGGGAGACCTGGCTCTGCACACGGCAGCACGGCCCTTCTCGGTCGACTTTTGCGGAGAGAGCTTCCTGTTCCGTGTCCCGAAGCACCAGTTGCACCTGCCCGGTCGCATGATCGACGATTTCGTCGGGGTGCGTCTCGACCGCGAGCGTCCTCTCGTGGGCCTGGTGAATCCCATAGCACGCCAGCTCGGTCGAACGCTCCTCGACATCGACACGAGCGTCGGTCAGCACTTGCTCAACGGCGCCGTGGAGACGATCGCGGCCGTGATGATCGAGACCGGACGCCCGGTGGCGAACCTGACCCGCGAAGCACAGGTCGACCAGGTGCTCAACTACATCGAGGCGAATCTCTCGCGATCCGATCTCACCATCGCAGAGATCGCCAGAGCCAATTTCATGTCGCCGAGGAAACTCCACACGCTCTTCGAGCTCCACGGCACGACGGCCGCGGCGTGGGTCCGCTCCCAACGCCTCGAGAACACCCGGCGGGACCTCGCCGACTCGGCGTACGCGGATTTCCGGGTCTCCGAGATCGCCGCGCGGTGGGGCTTCAGGGATCCCGCGCACTTCAGCCGGCTGTTCGCCGATCGGTTCGGTGCGTCACCGCGGGCTTTCCGGTCTGCAGCTCGCGGCACACGGTCTCTCTCGCCCGATTCGCTCAGCCTGGCGTCGCACTGACACCGGAGCCGCTTCGATCCCAGTTTCGTTACGCGGTGTTGCGGTCGGGGAGCACCCGCTGGCCCACTGTCGATAGCGTCGAAGTCACCATGGTCTCTCCCTCGTCCGCGTATCCCGTCGAGTTCGCCGGGATCGGTCGCGCCTTCGCCGCGTCCAAGCGGAAGGGCGCCGCATCGGAACCGCGGACCGTGCTCCGCGAGGTCTCGCTGACCGTCGGCGCCGGCGAGGTCGTCGCGATCCTCGGTGCGAGCGGCTGCGGCAAGTCGACGTTGCTGCGCATCGCGGGCGGGCTCGACTCCCCGACGGCCGGATCCGCGCTCATCGACGGCACGCCCGTCGCCGGAATCGACGCCCGGTGCGCCGTCGGCTTCCAGGAGCCGCGGCTCCTGCCCTGGCGATCCCTCGCCGACAATGTCGCCCTCGGGCTCCCGCGCGGCCTCGACCGCGCGGTGGGCGCGCAGCGCGTCGCGCAGCTGCTCGAGCTCGTCGGTCTCGGGCCGTCCGCTCCACTCCGGCCGCGAGAGGTCTCCGGCGGGATGGCCCAGCGGGCGTCCCTGGCGCGCGCGCTCGCTCGCAACCCGGGCGTGCTGCTGCTGGACGAGCCGTTCGGCGCCCTCGACGCTCTGACCCGCCTCCGGATGCAGGACCTCCTGCTCGATGTCCACGCCGCCGCCCCGACGACGATCCTCCTCGTGACCCATGACGTGGACGAGGCCCTCCAGCTCGCCGACCGCATCATCCTGCTGGGCGGCGAGGACGGACAGGATGGCGCGACGATCCGTCGTATCGTCACCGTCCCAGGCGTACGCCCGCGCGACCGTGGTTCGGCCGCGCTCGCGAAGTTGCGCGCGGAACTGCTCGACGGGCTCGGCATCGACCGGCACGGACGGGCGCTCGACGACCTGCACTCCTCCACCATTCCTGTCTTCCCGTACTAATCCACAGATTCATCGGATCGCCCTGCGCTGCGGTGGCGGATCCGCCAGGCTGGCATCACAGCACCGCCGAGCCGAACCCCACCAGACATCACCAGAAACCGAGAGGCACCCCGAATCATGCACCGCAGACCCGCGATCGTCACGGCCGTCGCCGCACTCGCGGCCTCCGCCGCAATGCTGCTCTCGGGCTGCGTCGCCGGCGAGGGCTCCGCATCCGGTTCCACGGCCGGAGTCACCGAGGGGGGCACTCTCAACATCGACTTCGCCTCGTACAACCCGCTCAGCCTCGTCATCAAGAAGGAGGGCTGGCTCGAGAAGGCGCTCAAGAAGCAGAACATCGCTGTCAACTGGGTGCAGTCGGCCGGCTCGAACAAGGCCAACGAAGCGCTGCGCTCCGGCGCGATCGACGTCGGCTCCACCGCCGGTTCGGCCGCGCTGCTCGCGCGGTCCAACGGCTCGGACATCAAGACCATCGACATCTTCTCGCAGCCCGAATGGTCGGCGATCGTGGTGGGTCCGAACTCCACCATCACGTCGGTCGCGCAGCTGAAGGGCCGGCAGATCGCGGCGACCAAGGGAACCGACCCGTACTTCTTCCTGCTGCAAGCGCTGGAGGCCAACGGCCTGTCCGCCGACGACGTCACCATCCAAAACCTCCAGCACGCCGACGGCTGGGCTGCACTCCAGGGCGAATCGGTGGAGGCCTGGAGCGGGCTCGACCCGATCATGGCGAACGCCGAGAAGTCCGGCGCCAAGCTGATCTACCGCAACGTCGGCTTCAACACCTACGGATTCCTCAACGCGACGGAGTCGTTCCTCTCGTCGAAGCCCGACGTGGCCCAGACCGTCGTGAACACCTACGAGTACGCCCGCGCCTGGGCGCTGAAGCACCCGGACGAGACGGCGAAGATCCTCGCGGACGTCGCCGGCATCGACCCCGCCGTGGCGACCACGGTCATCACGCAGCGCACGAACCTCGGTGTGTCCAACGTTCCCGGCGCCGCTCAACTGAAGGTGCTGAAGAAGGTCGGCCCGATCTTCGTGCAGTCCCACGACGTGCGCACGCAGAAGGACATCGACACGGCGCTCGACACGCTCCTCGACCCGACGTTCGCCAAGAAGGCCGACCCGAGCACGATCGGCTGATCTGCTGATGTCATACAGCAACGCTCCGGACGGCGACGGTCCCCTGATCGTCGTAGGCGGACCCGGAGAGGGTCTCGCCGCGACCTCGGTCGCACGTGAGACCCCACGGGAGGCCGCGGCTTCGAACGGACGCCCGTCCTTCCCTCGGTCGCAGGCTCCATCGGCGCTGGGTGCGCGGCATCGCTCCGCGCTGCCCCTGAGCTCCACCGCGCGTCGCCGGGGGCGCGTCGTCGGGGGCGCGCTCATCCCCGTGGCGCTGCTCGTGATCTGGCAGCTCGCATCGACCTCCGGTGCATTCACCTCGTCCCAGCTGCCCACGCCTGCGATGGTCGTCGACGCGGCCGTCGATCTCGCGCAGCGCGGCCTCCTCGGCCTCTATATCGCGATCTCCACCCAGCGCGTGCTGATCGGCTTCGCGATCGGCGCAACCCTCGGCCTGGTCTTCGGGGCGATGGTCGGACTCTCCCGTCTGGGCGACACCCTGTTCAGCCCGACACTCGGCGCCATCCGTGCGGTGCCGTCCCTGGCGTGGGTCCCGCTGCTGATCCTCTGGTTCAAGATCGGCGAGGACTCCAAGATCATCCTCATCGCCATCGGCGCGTTCTTCCCCGTGTACACCACGGTGGCAGCGGCCCTGCGACACGTCGACCGTCAGCTGGTAGAGGCCGGACGCGCGTTCGGTCTCGGCGGAGTGCGGCTGTTCATCACGGTCCAGCTCCCGTCGGTGCTCCCCGCCGTCATCTCGGGGCTCCGACTCGCGCTGGCGCAGGCCTGGCTGTTCCTGGTGGCTGCCGAGCTGATCGCATCGTCGATGGGACTCGGCTTCCTGCTCAGCGACTCGCAGAACAACGGGCGCACCGACCGGCTGTTCCTCGCGATCATCCTGCTGGCGATCCTCGGCAAGCTCACCGACTCGCTCGTCGGGCTCTTCGAACGGTGGGCGAACCGCCGCTGGGCGTGAGGCCGCTGTGCCCGACGCGCTGTGCCCGACGCGCTGGGCCTGACGCCGGCGCTTCCGTCGCGCCGTTCCGACTTTCCGCGACGGCGGGCACGTGCGCTAGGTTTCCGATCTAAGACTTCAGATCAGGGCGAGGCACTCCGTCGCGGCCGGATCGCTGCAACAGGACCGGTGACGACATGGCTCCCGAGCCGCCGAAGCGATCGGCCTCGTACGACGAGTTCCGCCAGGGGGTCAGTGACGGCCCACTCGGCCTCGTCGGCATGTCGGCCAGCAGAGTCTCGTTCAATCTCACCATGCGCCCTCGGCTGTTCGGCACGGTTGCCGTGCACCACACCTACTGTAGCGAGCACTCGTGCCCAGAACGGCCGGACCTCCGTACTGAGGCCGGGCGACATGGTCGTCTACACCGCATCGCACCCGTTCTCGCTTGACCATGGCGGCGAGAGCATGACCTTGCGAGTCGCGCAGCGGGAGCTGCGGCTCCCCGAGAGCACGGTGGACGAACTGGTCGGCGTGCGCTTGGAACGGGAGCGCCCGCTTGTCGGGGCGCTGAGCCCACTCGTGCGGCAGCTCACCAGCGACTTCAGTGCGCGCGGTCACAGCGTGGGCACTCGGATGGTGCACGCCGCGATCAACATGCTCGGCGCAATAGTCATCGAGACCAGCCGGGAGTCGGGGCACCCCACCCGGCAAGCCGAACTCGACGCCGTGCTCGTGTACGTCGAGGAGAACCTTCCCCGACCCGATCTCTCCGTCGCTGAGATCGCCTCCGCCAACTTCATGTCGGCCCGCAAACTCCATGCCCTCTTCACGCTCGAGGAGACCACCGTCGCGGCCTGAGTGCGCTCCCGACGCCTTCACCATTGCCGCCGTAACCTCGCCGACTCGGCCTTCGGCGACCTCACGACGCGATCGCCGCACGCTGGGTTTCAAGGACGCTGCCCATTTCAGCCGCGCCTTCACCGACCGGTTCGGCGCCTCCCCGCGAGCGTTCCGGACCGGCCTGTCGAGCATCTCGGCGACCGATCTCTCCCACCGCACACGCGCGCAGGCGGTGAGCCCGAGTTCGGACTCACCGCCTGCACACCCCGTCGTCTAGGCCGAACGCTGCCTGCGGCGCCGGCGCAGGGCGATCGCATTCGTTCCGGCCGTCACCAGGAGCGCCACCGCCAGGGCGCCCAACTTCAGAGCCATGGGCAGGTTCTGCCCGGTGTTGGCCAGTCGGTCGCTCGTCAGGGCGTGGCCACCGTCACCCGCGCTCGGTTCGCGCTGGTCAGCCGCTCCGACCTCCTCCACCGGATCGACCTCTTCGTCGACGGGAGTCTCCGGCTTCTCCTCGTCGACCGGAGTCTCCGGGTTCTCCTCATCCACCGGGGTCTCCGGGTTCTCCTCATCCACCGGTGTCTCCGGCTTCTCCTCATCCACCGGTGTCTCCGGGTTCTCCTCATCCACCGGTGTCTCCGGGTTCTCCTCATCCACCGGTGTCTCCGGCTTCTCCCCATCCACCGGGGTCTCCGGGTTCTCCCCATCCACCGGCGTCTCCGGGTTCTCCTCCTCGTCCGGAGCCGACGGTGTCACGACGATGTCCTCGTCCACAGCGGTGCACTCGTCCGCCTCGGTCTTCCCGTCGTCGACGCAGACCCCTGCCGCGCTGATGGTCGCGGTGTTCACAATCACCGTTCCGGGCAGCGCATACTCCTCCACGATGACCGAGACGATGATCTCGCGCGATTCGCCCGGAGCGAGATCACCCAGGGTCCAGTGCAGCGCGGAGGCCGTAGAGACATCCGCGAGCGGGAGGCTCGACTCGACGAAGGAGGAATAGAACGGAAGCTGATCGATCACGATCACGTCGGGCGCGATGACGTCGGAGCTGTTCGTGGCGACGATGCGGTAGTCGAGACGCTCGCCCGCGAGCACCTTCGTCTTGCCGTCGTCCTTGGTGATCGAGACGGCGGGAACCCGGTCGATGTCCTTCACGCTGCACTCGGTACGCGCGTCGTCCGGTGTCGGGGGATCGTCCGAGGAGACCGTACCCTCGGCGCATCCGCCTGCACTCGAGACGGAGGCGAGGTTGGCGATCTCCGAGCCCGGCGCGACCTGGTCGTCGACCCAGGCGATGACACGCACCGAACGCTGCTCACCAGCCGCCACGGTGCCGAGCTTCCAGGTGACCTCGTGGTCGTCGGCGGCATAGTGACCGTTCGCATTCGCGGCCACGAAGATGAGCTCATCGGGCAGCGTGTCGACGATCACCACGTCGGGGGCGTCGACCGCCGATGTGTTGACGACGGTGAGCTCGTAGGCGCTCGTTCCACCGGGGAGGCCGACGTCAGTCCCGTTCGACTTCATCAGGACGAGGGCGGGCACCACGTCGGTGTCGACGGCCTCGCACGCGGCGAGGTCGTCGTACCCGGGGCAGACCCCGTCGAGGGTCACCGTCGCCCGGTTGGAGATCGTCATGCCGGGAGCCACCGAGTCCTCGACGCGCGCGGTCACCGAGACGACGATCGGCGTGCCGCCGACCGGTCCGACGTTCCAGCTGACGATCCGCGTCTCGGAGTCGTAGCTTCCGCCGTGGTCCGCCGACACGAAGCGGAGACCGTCGGGAAGGACGTCCTCGATGACGGCGTCGACCGGCTCCGTGTACGTCGACCGATTGGCGATGGCGATCTCGTAGGTGGTGAGCTCGCCCGGCTGCAGCACACTGACGCCGTTGGACTTGAAGATCTCGAGGTCGCTCGTCAGCCGGGTGTTCACGATGGGCTCGCCTCCCGCAGCCGCGGTCTGGGCATTCGCACGGACGATGATCTCGCGGGGAGTGGCGTCGCGCTGGTAGCCTTCCGGCGCCTGCGTCTCGAGGAGGAGGTAACGGCCGGTCGGAACGTCACTGAGGATCAGCCTGCCGTGCCCGCTCGAACCGGTGAGGCCGACGAGCGGGCGCCCCCAGGAGTCGCTGGCGACGGTATTGCCCGTCGAATCGTAGAGGGCGAACTCCGCGCCGTCGAGCGGGTTACCCTCCGCGTCGCTCTTGCGCACCGAGACCGACCCGTCGTCGACGGCCACCGGCAGGGTGAACGACTCGGTATAGATGTTGGCGAGTGAGGTCTTGATCTGGTGGTTCGCAGCCCGGACTCCCGATGACAGGCCGTCCGCTCCGAGCCCATGCCCGAACTTCTTGCGGAAGCCCACCGTGAGAGGCTTGTCGATCGTCCTCTTCTTGAGGAAGTCGATCGTGCCGTCCTTCTTCGTCGTGACCGTGACGTAGTCGGCGTAACCCGGAGTCGAGGTCGTCGGGTCGATCTCGAGTTCGAAGCCCTTCAGTGCGGGGTCGGCCAGCGTCGTTGTCCCGTAGCCCAGTCGAGCGGGAGCGGAGCTGATAGCCGGTTCGCTCTCGTACCGCCGGATGAGCTCATCGATCTCGTTGAACTGCTTCGACAGGTCGAAGTTCTCGATCGTCTCGACGGCTCCTCCGCCGTCGACCGTCTGCTTTCGATCCACCGAGAAGTCGCTGCGCTCCAGGTTCGGCAGCGGTTGGGCGATGTTGTCGCGGGCGAACAGATACCAGGCGGTGATCTGGGCCGCCATCATGTAATCTCCGCCCAGCACGCCGGGCAGGAAGCTCACCGGCTGGCTCCCGCTCGTACTGATGCGCATGCCGTTCTGTCCTGCGAGTTGGAGTCCCGCGTTGAGCGTCCGCGAGATCTGGACAGCGGTCGCCTGGGGAACCAACGTCGCCAGGTCGAAGTACTCAGACCCGTCGGGGACCTCGTAGTCGATGTGGAGCATGTCGATGCAGACCAGGATGTTCGACGGGAGGTACTTCCCGGTCCCGGGGTCCTTGCCGAAGAAGTAGTAGGGGGCTCCGTTGATCGGCTCACCGTTGCCGTATCGCAGGTTCGGCGTCTTCATCCCTTCGTGCGCACGCTCGACCCGGTCGGCGTCGAGGCGAATCGAACTGTAGGTACCGCCGTAGAGTGTGGGCCTCGGCTCCCACTCGATGTCGGAGATGTCTTTGAGCGGATCAGCCGACGCCGGGGAGAAGGCGACGAGACCTCCTAGTGTGAAGCCGCTCGCGACCGCGAACGCCAGACCTGCAGTAATCCGTTTTCCAAACCGATTCATTTCGAGCCTTTCGAGCGGGGCGGGCTCGTTCCTGCCCGCTCGAACAGACTGGTGGCTGCGCCCGGCCGGCAGAAGGGATTTGCACAGAGCGTGCACGCAAATACAAGTCGCGCTCGGCACGCGTGCACGAAACGACAATTCCGCCGTCGCGCGGAGGTCGCCGACCGGTTACTGGCGGCCGGTGAACTCGTCCATCGAGGTGTAGACGCCGAAGACCCGGTCGGCGAGCACATCCCACACCCGCACGGGGAGGAGTCCCTTCAGCGTCTTCGCCAGACCGACGGACCACGGGAGCATCAGCATCGGCTTGCCCGCGAGCATCGCTCTCCAGACTCGATCGACGACAAACTCCGGGGTCAGCACCGGCGTGAGGAGAGGGCCGCGCGCACCTTCGAACATCCCCGTGTCGACGTAGCTCGGTGCGACCGTCGTGACCTTGACGTGCCCGAAACCCTGCTGCTCGAGCTCGATCCGGATGCTGTCGCTCCACCCGATCACTGCCCACTTGCTGGCCGCGTAGACGCTCATGCGCGGATTCGCGAGCGTGCCGGCCGCCGACGCGATGTTGACGATGCGCGCCTCGCGAGAGCTCGCGATCATGGCGGGCAGGAACTCACGGGTCGTGTACATCGGCGCCAGCGCGTTGACCTGCATCATCGCGCGGGTGTCGTCCCCGTTGTCGTGCTCCCAGAAGTACTTGCCGCGCACGATACCGGCGTTGTTGATGAGCACGTCGACGCCGCCGAGCTCCTTGCGCACCGACTGGGCCGCCTGCGCGATTCCGCCGAGCTCGCCCATTTCGACGGTGTACGGGTGGATGCTCGTGCCCGACCTCCCGTTCGCCGAGCTCGGCGACCCTGCGGGAGCGCCCCAGGCCGTCGCGGTCCGCCCGGTGAGGACCTCCGCTCGAAGCCGGTCGGTGAGCCGGGTGAGTCCTGCCGCATCGCGGTCCCACAGGATGACGGCTCTGGCCCCCTCCCGCACAGCGCGCTCTGCGTAGAGCCGTCCCATGCCGGAGGCCGCGCCGGTGATCAGGACGCGCGCTCCACGAACGGTTCTCGCCATTCCTCCATCATCCCAGGTCGGCCACGTGATCATCCGGGTTCTGCCACGCAACCTGAGAAAGAAGCCTTGTCATCGACAAGGATCTTCGCTATATAAATCTAGACATTGATATTTTATCGAGGGCTTGGAGGTCATCGTGCGGGACATTCCTCGTCACCACACACGATTCGCGGGATACCGCGAGGAGTTCAGCAAGGAACCCTGGCCGATCACGGTCCGCACGAAGAACGCGGTCACGTTCGCGTCGGCGTTCGCGTCACGGAATCTGGGAGGGTACGGAATCGCGACAGCGGTAAGTTCTCCGCACTCGATAGAAACCGACGGCACCGGAACCGACACCCGTGGCAGCCGTGGACTCCACATGGTGCATGTCCAGCTCGCCGGCGAGACCGTCTTCACTCAGCACGACCACACCACGGTGCTGCGGCCGGGGGATGTATCGGTGTACAACTTCGGATCACCCTGCCTCACGGAGAACCTGGGCAACGAAGCGCTGACCTTCCTCGCCCCCGCGCAAGAGCTCGGACTTCCCGCGACCAGGCTCGATGAACTCTCGGGCATCGCACTCGATCGGGATCGCCCGATCGTCCAGCTCGTCCACCCCTTTGCGCGTCAGCTCACCGGTAATCTCAACCGCATCGACGATGCCGTCGGCTCTCGAGTGGTCAGGGGCATGATCGACCTGATTTCCGCCGCGCTAGCCGAGACGAACAGCGAGACCATCACCGGATCCGACTCCGGCGACACGCTCCTCATGTCGATCCTCGAGTACGTCGACTCCAACCTCCACCGCCCAGACCTCACGATCACCGAGATCGCGGCGGCGCATTTCGTGTCGCCCCGCAAGCTCCATACGCTGTTCGAAGCGCACGAGACGACCGCCGCCGCCTGGATCCGGTCACGTCGGCTGGAGAACTGCAAGCGCGACCTGGCCGATTCGGCGTTCGCCGAGCTCGGGATCGCCGAGATAGCCGCCCGTTGGGGCTACACCGACGCAGCACTCTTCAGCCGGCAGTTCGCCCACCGGTTCGGGGCGAGTCCGCGCGCCTATCGATCGGGCGCGCCCGGGCGGTAGCCGGGTTCAGGCGCGCGGCCGCGCCTCCCGCGGAACCGCCCGGTACGCAGCACGGGTATCAGCGTCGAGGTGCTCGGTCGCGTAGGCGAGCATCGTTCGCGGCATACGCGCGGCGTGCGCGTCGAGGAAGCCGAGGAGCAGCCCGGGGTCGACCCGCTTGCCGGTCTCACGCAGCATCCACCCGACGGCTTTGTGCATCAGGTCCTCCGGGTCGTCGAGCAGTCGAGCAGAGAGCAGCAGTGTCGTGGAGGCGTCGCCCTGCTTGAGGAAGGCGAAGGTCGAGAGTACGGCGACGCGGCGCTCCCAGAGCACCGGGCTCGCGGCGAGCTCCTCGAGCAGCACGCGCGGGCGGTCCACCAGGTAGGCGCCGAGGACGTACTCGGCGGAGGCATCGACGAGGTCCCAGTTGTTCACACGCCCGGCGCGGACCGCCAGGAGGTAGAAGTCGGCGAGGCGGGCGCGCTCAGCGTCGTCGCGGTGGCGCGCGCCGCTCGCCCGCGCGAATGTCGCGTTCAGGATGATGAGCCCGGCCAGACGGTGCTCGTGGACGGGGCTGTCGAGCAGCGCCCGCACCTCCGTCAACGGGAGGCCCGCGAACCGCTTGGCAACCGCCCTGGTCTGCGGCACGCACACACCGATGAACACGTCGCTCTCTCCGTATTCGCCGGGACCGGTCTTGAAGAAGCGCTGAAGGAAGACCGCGTCGTGCGGATCGGCGACGGCGGCGAGGACCTGCTGGACGTCGGCGGCGGTGGTCACTACAGCACTCTACCGAGGGACATCACAATGGTTTCGTGCGCGAATCTGCATTGGCGCGCACGTTTTCATCGAAACTGTCAAGAAATCGTCCGGTCTGCGCGGTTAGGCTCGGAGAAGGGTGCGCACGGGCGTGCCCTTTGCACCGCCGCGACCGCGGCCGATCGCACGATGGGAGGTTCGTCATGTCTCAATTCGTCCCGCAGTTCACTGCTGGAGCCATTGTCGGGGAGCCCGAGGTCGTCGAGGACGGCCGCTCCGTGCGGGAGGTCGCGACACATCCCGCGTGGCTGCGGCTCAAGGCGGCGGCGACCACCCTGCAGGCGCTGCAGGTCAAGGACGGCTCCGTCGACCAGGAGTCCGACCGTCCGGCCGCCGCCGAGCACGCCGCCGCCATCGTGGAGGCCATCGCAGAGCTCGCCCCGTTCTTCCCGCACGACGCGTCGTATCTGGCGGCGCTGCAGCGTGACTTCACCCGCTGGGCGGACGAAGGCTTCGGCGTGCCCGACTTCCTCGACGCGCTGAACGAGTTCCAGCCGCAGCAGCACCGCGTCGACGGGCTCGGCCACCTCGTCGTCTTCCCGATGTACACCCAGAACGGCAGCACGAATCGCCTCGTGGAGGCTGTGCTCGTCGAGGTCATCTGGCCCGACTTCGTGGCAGCGCTGGAGGCCGGCGACTACGGCAACAAGCTGTTCGTCGCGCTGCGGTTCGTCGACTTCACGCCCGGCTACGACACCAACTCCGCAGTCTTGTTCCCGGAGACCGTCGCGATGCGCGAGATCCCGCGGTTCACCTGGGGTGCGATCTTCCAGGACCGCGAGGCCGCCCGCTACCGCCGGGTCGTGCGCTCTGCCGCCGAGATCACCAAGCTCGAGCTGCCGGAGGATGCGGCACGGATGCTGGACGACCAGCACCTCACGGAGGAGACCTTCGTGATGTGGGACATCATCCACGACCGCAGCCACATGCGCGGCGACCTGCCGTTCGACCCGTTCATGATCAAGCAGCGGATGCCGTTCTTCCTCTATTCGCTGGAGGAGCTGCGCTGCGACTTGACGGCGTTCCGAGAGTCGGTGCGGCTGCAGCGCGAACTGGGCGCCCTCCCCGACTCGGACCTGTCGGAGGCGCAGCGCGCGATCCGCGACCACGCGAAACTCGTGCAGTATGCGGTGATCTTCGACCGCATCTTCCGCTTCGCGATCACCGGCAGCCGTGTGCGCAACTACGATGGGCTTGGCGGTCAGCTGCTGTTCGCGTGGATGCACCAGCACGACGTGCTGCACTGGACCGACACGCGGCTCACGATCGACTGGGAGGCCGTGCCCGACGTGGTCGTGGCGCTCAGCGACCGGATCAACGAGCTGTACTGGCGCTCCATCGACCGCCCGAAGGTGGCGCACTGGCTCGCCGCCTACGCGATGCTCACCGAGACCCTCACCCCGCACCCGGCCTCCAACTGGGCGCGCGGGCTGTCGGACGAGATCCTCTCGGGAGCGCCGAAGGGCTACACCGACGCGGTGCTGGACGACGAGTTCCCGCTGTCGATGTTCTACGAGGCGCTCAACAAGAAGATGGCCGCCGTCATCGAGTCCACGTCCGGGATCACCGGCACGACGGACGAGGCGTGACGGATCACGAAGGTTCGGCGTCGGCCCGGTTCTCACCCGAAGAGACTGGGCCGACGCCGACGATGCGCGGGCACGCCTCCGGCGAGCTTGCGGGGCGACTGGTGCTGATCGCCGGCGCGACCAGCGCGTCAGGGGAGGCCGTGGCGCGCGCGCTGGCGGCAGCCGGCGCGACGGTGCTCGCCGTCGGCACCCGGCGGGAGGCTCTGGATGCCCTGGCCGCCGCCGTGCCGGGCGTCGACACGCGCGTGTGCGACCTCGCGGACCGCGACGCCGTCGCCGAGCTGGCCATGCGCATCCACCTCGAGTTCGGCCGTGTCGACGGCCTGGTGCATCTGGTGGGAGGCTGGCGCGGCGGCGGCGGGATCGCCGGCCAGAGCGACGAGGACTGGGAGTTCCTGGACCGCGGCTTCCGCACCCTGCGCAACACGACGCGGGTGTTCTACGACGACCTGGTCGCGTCGCCGGCAGGCCGGCTCGCGATCGTGTCCTCCGCCGCCGTGGACACGCCGTACGCCGGCGGAGCGAACTACGCCGCCGCCAAGGCGGCCGCCGACGCGTGGACGCGCGCGGTGGCCCAGGGCCTCGCCAAGCACGCGCCGCAGTCGGCCGCCGTGATCTTCGTGGTGAAGACGCTGGCCGGGCTGGAGGAGCGGCTCGGGGCGGAGGTCGTGGGGTTGTGGGAGGTCGACGGGGCGGCGGTCAATGGGGTGCGGGTGCCACTCGCGGAATGAGTCGGACAGAAGCGCCCTAGGTTTGATGCCGCTCCTGTGCGGGTTGCGGCTCTTTGGTGAGGGTCGCGTAGTGGGTTTGCTCGTACTCGGCGGGTGGGACGTGGCCGAGGCTCGAGTGAAGCCTACGGGTGTTGTACCAGTCGATGCAGCCGGCGGTCGCGAACTCGATGTCGGAGATCGTCTTGAATGGCGTGTCGTGGAACACGGTCGTGCGGATGCACTGGGCGTTGTAGAGCCCGTTGATCGTCTCCGTCAGCGCGTTGTCGAGCGCGTCGCCGACGGATCCGATCGAGGGCGCGATGCCATCCAGCGCGAGCTTGTCTGTGTGGGCCAGCGAGACGTATTGAGACCCCGCGTCCGAATGAGCCCGCAGCTGGTCCGGCTGGATCGGGTGGCCTTGCCGTCCACGTTCCCAGAGCGCCATCCGCAGCGGGATCATCACGAGCTCGACGTGCTTGGTGGTCTGCGCATGCCAGGCAACGATGCGTTGCGAGTAGATGTCGACGATGAACGCGACGTAGACCCACCCCGCCCACGCGCGGCAATACGTGAAGTCCATCACCCAGGTGTGATCCGGCCGCGGTGCGGTGAAGTTCCGGTTCAGCAGGTCACCGGCACGGATCCCGTCCTTGGCGGGGATCGTGGTGCGAGTGCCCTTGTCGCGGCGGATTCCCGCCAGCCCGAGGCCTCGCATCGCCCGGTCGACTGCACCTCTGGATGCGCCGTCGACACGTAGTGCGGCGGATCAGTGCCGTCATCTTCCGCCGCCCATAGAGGCCTTCCGGGGTCAGCACGCGCTGCATCCTCCCGTTGCGTTCGACAGTGGCCCACGCAGCATCACGGACCGCATCGAGGACCAGCGCGTCGGTGACCGTCCGGGCAGCCACGACGCCCTGCCGCTGAGCCCGATAGGTGCGCGCGGCGATCTGGTGGCCCTGCTCGCGCAGGACCCGGCAGATCGACTCGACCGCGTGACCTTCGGCTCTCATCGTGTCGATGAACCCCAGCATCAGTGGTTGCGGGGGTCGAGTTCCCCCACGAAGAAACTCGTCGCCGCTTTCAAGATCGTCACGTCCTCACGGAGCCGCTTGTTCTCCGCCTTGAGCCGCTTGATCTCGGCGTGCTCCACGCTCGTGACGCCGTCGCGGGTGCCGTCATCGATCTCAGCTTGCAGCACCCACCGGCGAACGGACTCGTGCGCCGACACCGACCTGGCGGGCCACGGCCGCTGACGCGGCCGTGAGCGACGGATACTCCGACCGATGCTCCCGCACCAGCCGGCACAGCACGCTCACGCAACGCGGGATCGATCTTCTTCGGCATGACATACATCCTTCCAACTCAAAAGAATGCGGCATCAAACCTAGGGCGCTTCACTTCAACTCCCGCACCTCAGCCTCCAACTGCTTGATGCGGGCCGCGTCGCTCGTCAACGTTCCCGGACGCTCACCTGCGTCAATCTGAGCCTGCTTGCACCACCCGCGCAACGTGTCCGGAATCACCCCGACCCGCTGCCCGATCCTGACCACGGCCGCGTTCAACGACAGCGACTGGTCTTCCTTCTGCGCTTCCTGCACGAGCCGCATGGCCCGCTCCCGCAACTCCTGCGGATACTTCCTCGGTGCTGGCACAAATCCCATCCTTCGGGAAATCAGACCCTCCACCAAAACCGGGGCGATTCACAGGTCGTCGTAACCGCCGACCGTGGACGTGTACGCCAGACCAGGCTTACCCGGGGCAACTGCCCAACTGGGAAAGCCGGAGAGAGCAACTCAAACCGGACCGGATGCCGCAGCTCTTCCTCATCGTCGCCTGACCGACAACTGCAGAGAGTCCGCTCCAATGAGGCTGAACCAGATTCCGAAAGCGAGCCCGATCCATACCGTGCTCCGCTCCGGGCCCGACCATGTGACCTCTAGTACTACGAAGCCAGCGCCAATGATAATCAGCACGGTTGCAATCATCCAGGTCTTACGTGAATACGAGCGCCGATACCTTCGTGCCGCTCGGTTTAGCGACCCTTCGCCAAAAAACACGAACGACTTCACCCCCCAAACCACAAGGGCGAGCGCACCTTGTGCGGCTCATGTTCCCATGGCGAATACAGCGACTCCGTGTCGCGCGTCAGACTATGTGGCAGGGGTTGTTAGTTGCTGAGGCGACGCCCCTATCGAAAGGTCTGAGTCATGAGTCGTCCCCCGGTGTTCCCGGCGGAGAAGAAGATCCGCATTGTGTTGTCGGTGTTGCAGGGTGAGATCTCGATCGCTGAGGCGGCTCGGCGCGAGAAGGTGTCCGAGCAGGCGATCGGGAACTGGAAGCGCCAGTTCCTCGAGGGCGGGAAAGCCGGGATCGAGGCGGGCAAGTCCAAGCCCTCGACCCGCGAGCAGCAGCTCGAGGACGAGGTGGTCGAGCTCACGACGGCGCTGGGTGAGGCTGCGGTTGAGATCAGGGTGTGGAAGAAGAGCGCGGAGGGCCGGTTGGGCCCTTCGAGGACCTTGAGGTGATCCGCCAGGACGCGGGCATGCCGACCGCGAGGTTCGTGAGACTGATCGGCGTGCCCGAACGGTCGTATCGCCGTTGGCAGGCCAAAGCGAAGCAGGACCGCCCGCCGAAGGGCCCGTGGCCGCAGCCGTCGCGAATCGCGGTGCGTGGCGCGGTGGTCCGTCATGCGTCCGCGCATCCGGCGTGGGGGCATCGGAAGATCTGGGCGATGGCTCGTCACGACGGCCACCGGGTCTCGCAGGCGACTGTGTTGCGGTTGCTGCGCGACGAGGGCCTAATCCTGCCGGCGCAGTACCAGCGGGAGCGGCGCAAGCTCGCCGAGCGGCGCAAGGCAGCATTCGCGAAGGAACCGACCAGCCCGAACCAGGTCTGGCAGCTCGACTTCTCGGAGTACGAAACCACGACCGGTGGGACGTGGCGGATCGCGGCGTGCCGGGATTACTGGTCTAAGTACGAGTTCGACGCGCACGTGTCTCCGACTGCGAACATGCACGATGCCGTCGAGGCTGTGCAGAAAGCGCTCGATGAGACCGAGCGGCTGCTCGGGCACCCGCTGATCGACGACGCGCTCGTGAGCCCCGAGACCGGCGAGATCGAGCCGGTCGTGACGATCGTCACTGATAACGGCGGCCCGTTCCGATCGCTGACGTTCGAGCTGTTTATCCTGCGTCACCCCGAGCTCAAGCACGTGCGCACGAAGGTCCGCACGCCCGGGCAGAACGGGTCACGCGAACGCGGGTTCGGGTCGATGAAGTACGAGTGGCTGTTCCGTGAGGAGATCGACGACGCCCTCCAACTCGTCGAACACGTGAACGCGTACCGGCAGGACTACAACCACGTCCGCCCGCACGAAGCGATCGCCTGGAACCGACCCGCAGAGGTCCATACCGGCCGCGCAGACCCGACCATCCCCAACTTCGAAATCGAAGAAACCCTGCCAACAACTTGACGCGGGACATCCGAGCCCAATCCATTGAGAGCGCAACGGAACCAGAACAAGTGCAGTGAACCCGACAGACACGGACACAACCACAACCAAGAGCTGTAGCGAATGGAATATCCAAACGGCGATTTGCTCACCGCGTGAGCTCAGTACAAGACCCACGTGTACGCCCCTCCGCGCCAATGAAGGCCGATCCCCCAAAGCCATAGTGAGTCGCCCCGGCATGTCTGTCGGGACTGTCTGAATAACGGTGTGTGGGCTCGGCTTGATCCGGAAGGAGATGGCCGTGTCGGACACGACCGAGATTGAGATGGCTGCGATGGTCGATCCCGTGACGGGAGAGATTATCGATCAGCAGGACCTCGCGCAGCGGTTGCTCGCGCAGGCCAAACAGCAAGGTGTGAGCTTGGTGGGCCCGGGAGGGCTGCTGTCCGGGCTGACGAAACAGGTGCTGGAGGCTGCGCTTGAAGCAGAGCTGACGGAACACTTGGGCCACGAACATGGTGAAACCCCGCTCGGCTTGAATATGCGCAACGGGACCCGGGTGAAGACGGTGTTGACCGAGATCGGCCCGGTTGAGATCGAGGTGCCGCGTGACCGGGACGGGTCGTTCGAGCCGGTGATCGTGCCCAAACGCAAACGCCGGCTGGATGGCATCGACCAGATCGTGCTGTCCCTGTCGGCGCGAGGGCTAACCACGGGCGAGATCGCGGCGCACTTCGACGAGGTCTATGGGGCAAAGGTGTCCAAGGACACGATCTCGAAGATTACCGAGAAGGTCGCCGCGGAGCTGGCTGAGTGGGCGTCCCGGCCCCTGGATCCGCTTTACCCGGTGATCTTCGTCGACGCGATCGTGGTCAAGGTCCGGGATGGGCAGGTGCGCAACACCCCGTTCTATGTGGTGATGGGCGTCACTACCGCCGGGGAACGGGAGATCCTGGGAATCTGGGCCGGTGACGGCGCAGAAGGTGCCCGGTTCTGGTTGCAGGTGTTCAGCGAGTTGAAGAACCGGGGTGTGGAGGATGTCCTGATCGCCGTCTGCGACGGGTTGAAAGGGCTGCCCGAGGCGATCACGACGACCTGGGAGCACACGATCGTGCAGCAGTGCGTGGTGCACCTGATCCGCAACTCGTTCCGGTATGCCGGCCGGCAGCACCGCGACGCGATCGTGAAGTCGCTGCGGCCGGTCTATACCGCCCCGTCGGAGCAGGCTGCGAAGGACCGGTTCGCTGAGTTCGCCGCCGAGTGGGGCGGCCGGTATCCGGCGATCGTGAAGCTCTGGGTGTCCGCGTGGGCCGAGTTCGTGCCCTTCCTCGAGTACGACGTCGAGATCCGCCGGGTGATCTGCACCACCAACGCGATCGAGTCGATCAACGCCCGGTATCGGCGGGCAGTCCGCGCGCGTGGCCACTTTCCCAACGAGGCCGCGGCGCTCAAATGCCTCTACCTGGTCACCCGGTCACTTGACCCCACCGGTGGTGGCAGGGCACGCTGGGTGATCAGGTGGAAGCCCGCCCTCAATGCGTTCGCGATCACATTCGCGGACCGGTTCGAGAGAACCGTTCATTGAAAACCGCCGAGCCCCACACACCGTTTAACGGACAGACCCTGTCTGTCAACGGCGGCTGAAGACTGACCCCTTTTCGTCGGCGTATTTTGACCCCCTGGGGTTGTGTTTTTAGTGGTCCGCTGCCGTGGTGGCGGGTGGGGTCTTGATGAGTTCGCGGCGGCGCGGGTGCGGTAGGAGTCGCCGGCGAGGGCGAGGACTTCGGCGTGGTGGACGAGGCGGTCGATCATCGCTGAAGCGACGATGTCGTCGCTGAAGATCTCACCCCAGCGGCCGAAGGGCATGTTGCTGGTGACCAGGATTGACCCTTGTTCGTAGCGGGAGGCGATGAGTTGGAAGAACAGGTTCGCGGAGTCGGCGTCGAATGGCAGGTAGCCGACTTCGTCGATGATCAGCAGCCGGTAGCGGCGTAGCCGTTTCAGCTCCGGTTCGAGCCGTCCGCTCTGGTGCGCGACCTGCAGGCGGGCGACCCAGCCGGTGGCGGTGTCGAACAGCACCGGGTAGCCGGCGTGGGCGGCCTTGATCCCGAGACCGATCGCGAGGTGGGTCTTGCCGACCCCGGGAGGGCCGAGCAGGATCACGTTCTCCGCTTTGGGGATCCATGTCGTCGTCGCCAGGTGCGCCAGGACGTCCCGGCGTAGTGAGGGCTGATGATCGAGGTTGAAGTCCTCGAGGGTCTTCACCGCCGGGAAGTGCGCCCCGCTGATCCGCAGGCTCGTGCCGTTGGCTTCTCGGTCGGCGACCTGACGTTGCAGCACCGCGGCCAGATACTCCTCGTGCGACCAGCCCTCCGTCCGGGCAGTGGTGGCGAGTTGCTCCCAGACTCGCCCGATCGTGGGCGCCTTCAGCGCCCGGGCGAGGTAGCCGAGCGTCGCAGCGGTGTCCGTCGTGGCGCCCATCAGCCGATCACCTCGCCGGTGGTCGGGTCGAAGCGGATCCCGAACAGAGTGTCGTAGTCCGACGTGTCGCGGAACATCACCCGTTCACCTGGGCGGGCCAGGGTCTCCTGCCGTTCCCGGTCGCGTTTCGCCGCGGAGAACATCGCTCGCAACCCTCTCGCGGTCTGAACATGGCCGGGGTCCGTGACGACCGCGTGATTCGCCCAGCAGCGTTCGTGGTCGGCGACGACCTGCCCCTCGCAGATCACGATCACCCGGGTCAGCGTCGCGGTGACATCGACCAACCGGCCGATCATCCGCGGGTCGACGGAGTAGTCGTTCCCGTCGAGGCGGACGTAGTAGTCCCGCCCCAAGCGGACTCTTGTCTGCAACCCCGTCGCCGGCGGATTCGGGGGCAGGGCCGTCATCGCTGCGATGTCCCGGTCAAGGACATCGATGGGGCGTCCGGCGAGGGAGCGGACAGTGCGGGCGTTCGCCCGCGGCAACCATTCCGTCAACTGCATGTTGAAGTCCGCCGGGGACGCGAACGACCTCCCGGGCAGGAACGACGTCTCGAAGTAGCCGTTGTTCCGCTCGGTCATGCCCTTGAACTCCGGATCCCGCGCAGGCGCCAGAACCACCCTGGTCGCCAGCGTCCCCGCGAACGCAGCCGCAGCCTGCGTGACAACACCCTTCCCGCCGATCGCGGACTCCCGGTCCCAGACCAGGCTCTTCGACACCGCCCCGACCTGCGAGATCAGCTGCCACATGCCCGCCAGCAGATCCCCGCCCTGACGAGAGGGCACCATCACCGCAGACAGGAACTTCGAGAACGTCAACGTCATCACCAGCACCGGCAGCATCGCCGCCTGCCCGAACCCGACCGGGATCCGCGGCTGCGGGAACCACAAGTCCATCTGCGCCGCAACTCCCGGCTCGTGAACGATCCGGTCCGCCGGGTCAACGCCCGCGTACTCCGGGCGGATCCGCCGGATCCGGTCCTTCAGAATCGTCAGCGAGTGCTCCCAACCGATGCGCTCCGCGATCACCGTCGCCGGCATCTTCGCGTCCACCACCAGGAGCTTACGAACCTCGGGCTCAGCCGCGTCGACCAGCGACTGCTTACCCGCCCGCTGATACCGAGGCGGCCCATCCGACGCGAGCGCCGCCCGCACCGTGTTCCTCGCTATCCCGAGCCGCCGCGCGATCGCCTTGATCCCCACACCCTCCGCCCGATGCAACCGACGAATCTCTGCCCAATCTTCCAAACTGATCACCCTCCAAGAGTGGTCGGAGGGGGTCAGAATTCCCCGACGCCTGAGGGTCAGTATTCACGCGTCGTCGACAATGTCCGGAGAGCGTTTTGCTGGTGTTAGCCCGCTCTTTCGAGGGGTTCGGTGTGAGCGTAGCCGATCTTCTCGAGCTCGACGGGGGGTGAGGTCGTCGATCGAGCTGTGTATGCGCTCGTTGTTGAACCACTGAACCCAGCCCGCGGTAGCGGCCTCGACCTGGTCGACGTCTCTCCATGGGCCTTCGTGGTGGATGAGTTCGGACTTGTAGAGGCCGATCTGCGACTCCGCGAGGGAGTTGTCGTACGCGTCGCCAACGGACCCGACCGAGGGATCAATGCCCTCATCGACGAGCCGGTCCGTGAAGGAAATCGACGTGTAAACGCTGCCCGCATCGGTATGGTGCGTCAGCCCTGTGAACCCGGTCACACCTTCACGGCGGCGGGTCCAGAGCGCCATCTCGAGGCAGTCCAGCACGAGCGGTGTTGTCATGGAGGTGGCGGCGCGCCAGCCGAGGATGCGACGGGAGTCCGCGTCGAACACGAACGCGACATACACCCATCCGGACCACGTCCACACGTACGTGAAGTCGGCCACCCAGAGCTGGTCGGTGCGGAACCTCGCGAAGTGGCGGTCGACGAGGTCAGCAGGCCTGCTCTCCCGCGGATCCGTATCGACGGGCCGCTTCCGTTTCCCACGGATCACCCCGGCAATCCCGAGGTCTCGCATGAGCCGTTCGACCGTGCAGCGGGCGATGTCATGTCCGTCACGACGAAGGCGGAGCCAAGAGCTTGCGGGCACCGCCTTCAAGATCTCGTTCGCCCGCCGCAACTCAGCGTTCTCCCGCTTGAGCCGTACTTCTCGACCGCGGCGTCTGTGGTGACACCGGGCCGGTCGCAAGCGTCGATCTGCTGCCGACGGATCCAGGTGCGGATCGGATCACACCTGGGTGATGGACTTCACGTATTGCCGCGCGTGGGCGGGGTGGGTCTACGTCGCGTTCATCGTCGACATCTACTCGCAACGCATCGTTGCCTGGCATGCGCAGACCACCAAGCACGTCGAGCCCGTGATGATCCCGCTGCGGATGGCGCTCTGGGAACGTGGACGGCAAGGCCACCCGATCCAGCCGGACCAGCTGCGGGCTCATTCGGACGCGGGGTCTCAATACGTCTCGCTGGCCCACACAGACAAGCTCGCGCTGGATGGCATCGCGCCCTCGACCGGATCCGTCGGCGACGCGCTCGACAACGCGCTGACGGAGACGATCAACGGGCTCTACAACGCCCAGTGCATCCGCACGACCGTGTTCCACGACACGCCATTCAAGACGATCTCCGACATCGAGTTCGCGACCGCCGGCTGCATCGACTGGTACAACACCCGTAGGCTTCACTCGAGCCTCGGCCACGTCCCACCCGCCGAGTACGAGCAAACCCACTACGCGACCCCCACCAAAGAGCCGCAACCCGCACAGGAGCGGCATCAAACCTAGGGCGCTTCAAAGCACTTGCGATGAACGTGGGTCGCGTATCCGCGACCTTTCAATTCTCTTGACCACGCGCGTAGAGAGTTTTGACAGCGACTTTCGCTGCACCGACCGCGGCCCCGGCCCCGACGACGAACCCGGCGGCGATTCCTGCGGAGGAGATGGCGGCTTCGCCCCACCTGCCCTGGGCGGCGTAGGCAGCGCTTTCGGCTCCGGCGCAAAGACTACCGTGGCGATCTGCTTGATCGTCACGCCCCTCTCACGGCCACGGGCGACCGCGACAACGTCCTACCGGAACTCCTTGGGATATGGACTGGGCATGATGACATCCTCCCCGCCAGCGCCTCCCAGCACTAACGATCAGTTGTCACCAACTCCTTCTTCGCGCCCATCATCACCCCAAGATCAAGTGTCCGGTTAACCGGGCCACGCTCCAACCGCGCCCGCTACTCAAACGACGACCACTTCCTCTCATCTACTTCGTGAATGCCGATTCAATCAGGTGGCCATCATCTAGATCCAGCCGTACACGATTGCCACTCCACGGTGTTCGCAATCACGTCGCCATCGCTGATCTGCAGTGTTGTGAAGCAGTCTGCACCGCTCTGTTGGGGCAGCTCACCTTCCCAAAGAACCTCGCCCAGATGACTAAACCGAATAATATTCCGGACCGCTTTCCACCCGTTACCCGGCTCTAGAAGTACCAGGACATCATCCGCGTCGGGGACTCGACGAATTTCGAGCACTTCAAGGCCTCGTGGCTTCCCTACCCATCTCAGTGACGCTCCGTCCCAGACTTGGAGGGAGCCCCCCACAATCGAGAACGCGACCGAACTCATCGTAGCGGCACCGAATCGCCAAAGCTTGAGAGCGGAACCCGCTCAGTAGCTCGACCTGTGGCCACCCGCCCGGCTGTCCGAACGCACTTGCGGCACCGCCCGTCTGCATCCGCACTCCAGCCGGCAACGTCACCTCGGCGATCTGGGTTACCGCATTTTCTGGCGGAAGAGCTAAGCCCTGTCGAGCCTCAATAGAACTGCTCGGTCGGTATCGGCGTAATCCAGGCGCCCGCCTTCTTCGCATCACCGCCGTAAACGCGATACATCTTTTCACCTTCCGTTGACACTCGACTCACGGGCGAGGCTTTCCACGGATTCACGCGTGCGGAAGCCGTAATGGTCTTTCGGCCTGGCTCTCCCGGCGGTAGCTGCTCTTTCAGCCATGGCAACGCGCGTAGCAAGCTTAGCCGCGACTTTCGCTGCACCGACCGCGGCCCCGGCGCCGACGACGAACCCGGCGGCGATTCCGCGGAGGAGATGGCGGCTTCGCCCGACTCGCCCGGGCGCGCGTAGGCAGCGCTTTCCGCTCCGGCGCAAAGGCTACCGAGAATCAGGATGAACCCGCAGCCAATCATCAAGGCCTGACCGAGATCAGAGTTGGTGACCCACTTCGCCACTTCCATCACCGAGTTAGGCTGCTTCGCCTTGCCCCCCTTGCCCGAGGAGGATCCGCTGCTGGCGCTGCTGGCTGTTCGCCGCCGCCGCCGCCGTTGCTGCTACTGGTCGGTGCTTGCGGTTTGGGTGTGTTTGTCGCGCGTCAGACTATGTGGCAGGGGTTGTTAGTTGCTGAGGCCATGCCCCTATCGAAAGGTCTGAGTTATGAGTCGTCCCCCGGTGATCCCGGCGGAGAAGAAGATCCGCATTGTGTTGTCGGTGTTGCAGGGTGAGATCTCGATCGCTGAGGCGGCTCGGCGCGAGAAGGTGTCCGAGCAGGCGATCGGGAACTTGGGAAGCGCCAGTTCCTCGAGGGCGGGAAAGCCGGGATCGAGGCGGGCAAGTCCAAGCCCTCGACCCGCGAGCAGCAGCTCGAGGACGAGGTGGTCGAGCTCACGACGGCGCTGGGTGAGGCTGCGGTTGAGATCAGGGTGTGGAAGAGAGTGTGGATCGCCGGGGTCTTTCGAGGACCTTGAGGTGATCCGCCAGGACGCGGGCATGCCGACCGCGAGGTTCGTGGAGACTGATCGGCGTGCCCGAACGGTCGTATCGCCGTTGGCAGGCCAAAGCGAAGCAGGACCGCCCGCCGAAGGGCCGCTGGCCCGCAGCCGTCGCGAATCGCGGTGCGTGGCGCGGTGGTCCGTCATGCGTCCGCGCATCCGGCGTGGGGGCATCGGAAGATCTGGGCGATGGCTCGTCACGACGGCCACCGGGTCTCGCAGGCGACTGTGTTGCGGTTGCTGCGCGACGAGGGCCTAATCCTGCCGGCGCAGTACCAGCGGGAGCGGCGCAAGCTCGCCGAGCGGCGCAAGGCAGCATTCGCGAAGGAACCGACCAGCCCGAACCAGGTCTGGCAGCTCGACTTCTCGGAGTACGAAACCACGACCGGTGGGACGTGGCGGATCGCGGCGTGCCGGGATTACTGGTCTAAGTACGAGTTCGACGCGCACGTGTCTCCGACTGCGAACATGCACGATGCCGTCGAGGCCGTGCAGAAAGCGCTCGATGAGACCGAGCGGCTGCTCGGGCACCCGCTGATCGACGACGCGCTCGTGAGCCCCGAGACCGGCGTGATCGAGCCGGTCGTGACGATCGTCACTGATAACGGCGGCCCGTTCCGGTCGCTGACGTTCGAGCTGTTTATCCTGCGTCACCCCGAGCTCAAGCACGTGCGCACGAAGGTCCGCACGCCCGGGCAGAACGGGTCACGCGAACGCGGGTTCGGGTCGATGAAGTACGAGTGGCTGTTCCGTGAGGAGATCGACGACGCCCTCCAACTCGTCGAACACGTGAACGCGTACCGGCAGGACTACAACCACGTCCGCCCGCACGAAGCGATCGCCTGGAACCGACCCGCAGAGGTCCACACCGGCCGCGCAGACCCGACCATCCCCAACTTCGAAATCGAAGAAACCCTGCCAACAACTTGACGCGGGACATGTTGTACGAACCGACCGCACGCGGAGGCGCGTAGAAACCACCGTTATCCGCGAGCATCAACCCCGGCGCCAACCCCGACGGGTCACTTGTCGTGACCGGGTTGTTGTGTGAGTACCCTATACCCGTACCCGTTGTTTTGTAGCGGGTTGCTGGTGGCGAGGACGGGGTGCGCACCGCGGATGCTGCCGACGCGCCCGGCGCTAATGTCACTTCGGTGCCGCCGAGGAACAGTTTCGTACCCATCTTGGGAAGTCCATGGCCTGGATTTGAAGACCCGATGGCAGCTGGACGGCTCGTATGGAGCCGTCTGCCGGATCGACACCAGCATGAGCTGCTCGACTGAGGCAGCCCGTCTCTGCGCAAGCCCCATGCCATGGGGCGCGTTGGCCTTCTGGGACGATCCAACCGCGCCACCGGTGGTTCAGCGACCGCCTGCATCCAGGAAGGCGGCGCCGACGGGCTCGAACAGCGAATCCCAGGTGGCCACCTGATCCGCGACCGTCATGCGATCGTGCTCGGTGTAATCAGGCGGCGCCTCGGACAATCCCGCCGCGTTACCGATGAAGAACGCTGCGCTTTCGGCGTTCACCGTGAACTCCGCCCCAGGGTGGGGCCACATCACCAAGCGAAGCCCGAACCGATGATCACTCACGGTTGGAACGGAGCTCTCCACGGGCCATGCGGCCAGGGGCGTGTCCCGAGCCGGCGCGGACCATGCCCACTCACGGACGCCCCTAGCAACGAGAACGCCCGTGTTGGCCGCCCGCAACTGCAGCGCCTGCCGGAGTTCGAAGATAACTCCTAACACGCCCGCGAGGGCATCAAATCGCACATCAACAACATGCGCATCCTGGAGCGCACCCGCTTCGACCAGGGGGTCCATATCGGGCATCGAGGCGAAACCCCGGAGGCCGGGAGCCATGCTCAGCAAGTCGTTGATCTTCATCGCGGAAGGGGGATGTGCGCGAACGGATGAGAGTTGGCGATTGTTTGCCCAGTGAGCGGATTGATCGTCTGACCGGAGCTATTCATATAGACCGCATATCCATTGGGATACTGGTATTTCCCGCTCGTTACCGGATTCATGATCCGAACGCTATCGACTTTCTCCGAGAGTTCGGGGCGTCCCGCGCGGAATCTCGTACTCAAGCCCCTTGCTCGACGTAGTCGGAGTTCCGGCCGTCCCCTTCGGCACGGCCGATAGCTTCACGTCGCCGACGCGCAACACTTGGGGCATCCTAGCTCCGGTGTTCACGGCCTTTTCAGCCCTCTTGGCAAGAGTGCGCGCGAGTTTAACCGCGACTTTCGCTGCACCGACCGCGGCCCCGGCGCCGACGACGAACCCGGCGGCGATTCCTGCGGAGGAGATGGCGGCTTCGCCCCACCTGCCCTGGGCGGCGTAGGCAGCGCTTTCCGCTCCGGCGCAAAGGCTACCGAGAATCAGGATGAACCCGCAGCCAATCATCAAGGCCTGACCGAGATCAGAGTTGGTGACCCACTTCGCCACTTCCATCACCGAGTTAGGCTGCTTCGCCTTGCCCCCCTTGCCCGAGGAGGATCCGCTGCTGGTG
>CAVTGP010000006.1:0-77141 GCA_963734315.1 uncultured Actinomycetota bacterium
GCCACCGCCTCCTGCGTCCCGACCGTGTCGAGCGCGGCGGCGATCGGCCCCGGGGCGACTGCGCGCACCCGGTCTGCGAGTCCCGCGCCGTAGGCCACCGGTTGGCCGCCGAAGCGGCGGACCCGCGCAAAACTGCCCTCGCTGGCGGTGCCGACCACCTGCACGTCGAGTTCCGCGGCCTGCTGCAGGATGCTCACGCCGACCGCGCCCGATGCACCGTGCACCAGGATGGTGTCTCCGGCATCCACCCGGGTCACGTCGAGCATCTGTGCGGCCGTCGAGCCGGCAAGCAACAGGTTCGCGGCCTCTTCGTCCGACAGCCGTGCGGGCTTCGCGAACACGTCGGAGGCCGGAACCGTGACCTCGGTGGCGTAGTCACCCTGGATGCGGAAGGCGACGACGGGGTCGCCGGGGGCGCCGCCGCCCGACGCGATCTCGGTGTCCGGGCCGATCGCCAGCAGCTCGCCTGCGACCTCGTAGCCGATCGGCCCGGGAGCTCGAGGCCCGGGCGCGGGCTCGCGACATGCTTGAAGTCGGCCGGATTGACACCGGCTGCGCGCACCCGGATGGTGACCTCTCCTCGCTCGGGTCGCGGGGCTTCCCGTTCGGGAACGTAGGTTGCTCTGCATCCACACGCGTGCCATGGCAACAGTCAACGCGGGGATCCTGTGCGCCGCCTCGAGGATCGTGCCGAGTGAGGATCGTGCCGGTGAGGATCGTGCCGAGCGAGGATTGCGCCGAGTCAGGATCGTGGTGACCGCTGCGCCTCGAACCAGGCGGCGCCGCGCCCGACCCAGAGCGGGAGGGCGATCGCGACCGCGAGACCCATCGACAGGATGCCTGCGATCGGCTCGCTGGTGAGCGCCGTGTAGAGCCCGACGGCAAGGTGGATCACGCTCGCGAGCAGCACGATGACGCGGGCGACGTCGACTCCGCGGAAGACGCCGAAACCGACCGCCAGGTAGGCGAGCGCGACGACGAGGTAGCCGATCGACGAGGCGAACAGACTCCCGGCCAGCGTCGAGGGAAGCGCCCCCGGCACTTCAGCGAGCACGAGCACGAGGATGCTGAGCACGAGCTCCAGCCCGCCGACCGCCCAGCAGAGCACTGCGACGGCCGTGATCACCCCGGGCCGACGACCCGGCGCGGGTCGCGCCGGCGGCTGTGGCACCGCGGCCCGACCGCTCACGAGGGCGACACCGAGTCGGATGCCTTGCCGCTGTGGCGCACTCGACGCGACCGCGCCGTCGCCAGCCGGAGCATCTGGGCGGTCGAGCTGTCGTCGAGCTCGACGAGCGTGCTCCGGGACTTGATGAAGTCGCTGAACGACCGGAACCCGAGAGCCTTCTCGCTGAACGACGGGTCCATCCGCTTCATCTGGCCCTTCACCGACGAGCTGTGCAGCCACTCGGAGTCATCCTTCTCATGGCCGAGCTGCACCGCGCGGGCGAGCAGCCGCGTGGCGATGATCTGTGGATCCTCAGCGGGCTCGTCCTCGGGCTCCGGCTCCGGCGTGGCCGCCTTGCGCTTGCGGGCGGGGCGCTTCGGCTGCTCCGCCTCCGCCTCCGCCTCCGGTCCGGTCTCGCCTGTCTCGCCGGTTTCACCGGTCTTGGCGGCGCCGCGGCCCCGGCGAGCCGACGCCGACCCGCCGGCGGTCGCGGCGGCTTGCTCTGCGGCCTCGGCCGTGTCCTGCTCGGCCGGGCCGACCGTCTCGGCGACGTCGGCCACCGCCTCGTCGCGTGCGATGCCGGGGAGGTCGTCGTAGCTGACGAACTCGTCGCAGGCCGCGGCGAGGGAGCGGGCCGTCGAGCCGGCGACGCCGATGCCGATCACGTATCGTCCGAGACGCTTGATGCGCTGGGCCAGCGGGATGTAGTCGGAGTCGCCTGCGACGATCACGACATGAGTGAGCTCGGGAAGGCGGAAGAGATCCTCCACTGCGTCGACCGCGAGGCGGATGTCGGCGCCGTTCTTGGCGTACGCCGCCGCGGGGAACAGCTGCACCAGGTCCACGGCCCGACCGACGAGCTGGCCTCGGTACTCGGCGTTGACGGCGGCTGACCAGTCCGCGTACGCCCGGGTGAGCACCAGCGTGCCGAAGGACGACGCGAAGTCGATGACCGCGCCGAGGTCGACGCGCGCTTCGGCCAGCTTCGCCACGAAAGCGGGCTTCGGCTGTGTTCCCGACTTCTGGCGGTCGCGCATGAACTGACCCCGGCCGTGCACCTGGTCGTACCGCGAGATGACGATGTTGTCGAAGTCGATATAGACCGCGACGCGGCCGTCCCCAGGTTCGCTCATGCAGTCACGATATCCCGGGGAGGCCGCAATCCCTGCCTCCGCGTGCGGTAACGGAGGAGATGGGGGGCCGACACGCCGGTCCGTGGTGGGGAACGGAGGTGATGGGGCGGCGCGGTGGGCCGAGAGTCCTCCGTTGGTGGCGGTGTCGGTGGCGGTGTCGGCAACGGAGGAGATCGCGGCCGACACGCCGGTCCGTGGTGGGGAACGGAGGTGATGGGGCGGCGCGGTGGGCCGAGAGTCCTCCGTTGGTGGCGGTGTCGGTGGCGGTGTCGGCAACGGAGGAGATCGGGGGATCAGTGACCCCGATCTCCTCCGTTCGCTGCCGGGAACCGGAGTGGCGCCCGGCTACTCCTCCGTTCGCCACGCCGGATCAGTTCACGTAGCCGTCGGCGACGGTGAGGGCGGCGTCGATCGCGGAGAGACCGGGGCGCAGCTCGGTCTCGTCGATGATCAGTGGCGGAGCGATGTGGATGCGGTTGAAGTGCGTGAACGGCCAGACACCCGCCGCCTTGCACGCCGCAGCGACGACGCCCATGGGTGCGGCGTCGGCGCCGGCGGCGTTGAACGGGACGAGCGGCTCCCGCGTCTCGCGGTCGCGCACCAGCTCGAGCGCCCAGAACAGTCCGCGCCCGCGAACCTCGCCCAGCGAGGGGTGCCGGTCGAGCCACGCGGTGATCTCGGGCTCGACGACGCGCTCGCCGAGGTCGCGCACGCGCTCCAGGATGCCGTCGCGCTCGAACACGTCGAACGTCGCGACGCCCGCGGCGCACGCCAACGGGTGCCCCGAGTAGGTGAGGCCGCCCTGGAAGGACACATCGTCGAAGAACGAGGCGATGGCGTCCGAGATGACGACGCCGCCGAGCGGAACGTAGCCGGAGTTGACGCCCTTCGCGAACGTGATCAGGTCGGGGACGACATCGAACGCGTCGACGGCGAACCATTCGCCGACCCGGCCGAAGCCGACCATCACCTCGTCGGCGATGTAGACGATTCCGTGCTTGTCGCACAACGCGCGCACGCCGGCGAGGTAGCCGGGCGGCGGCACGAGCACGCCGTTGGTTCCGACGATCGTCTCGATGATGATCGCGGCGACCGTGGCCGCGCCCTCCAGGACGATCACGTTCTCGAGGTGCTCGAGCGCGCGCTGGGCCTCCTCTTCTGGCGTTGACGAGTGGAATGCCGAGCGGTACAGGTACGGCCCGAAGAAGTGGGCGACGGACGAATCGCTCGGCTCATTGGCCCAGCGACGCGGGTCGCCCGTGAGCGAGATGGCCGTAGCGGTGCCGCCGTGGTACGAGCGGTACATCGAGAACACCTTGCGGCGTCCGGTGACCCGCCGCGCCAGGCGCACGGCGTACTCGTTGGCGTCGGCGCCGCCGTTGGTGAAGAACACCTTGTTCAGGGTGCCCGGAGCGACCCGGGCGATGCGGCGGGCGAGCTCGCCGCGCACGTCGTTCCCCATCGAGGGCTGGATGGTCGTGAGCCGGCCAGCCTGCTGTTGGATCGCGGCGACCAGGTCGGGGTGCTGGTGACCCAGGTTGAGGTTGACGAGCTGCGAGCTGAAGTCGAGGTACGCGTTGCCCTGGTAGTCCCAGAAGGTCGAGCCCTCGCCTGCGGCGATCGGCAGCGGGTCGATCTGCGCCTGCGCGCTCCACGAGTGGAAGACGTGGCTGCGGTCGTCGCTGCGCACCTGGGTCTCGGCGTCGGCGTCGCCGAAGGCGTGCTCGATGCCGCGCCGGTCGGTGAATCCGGTGCGGGCGCCCGTGCCGGAGGCGGTGGAGATGGTGTCGGTCATTCGAGTGATCCCTTCCTGCGGATCAGTGCTGTCTGCGGATCAGTGCAGCGGATCAGTGCAGTGGATCAGGAGTTGCCGGGGAAGGCGAACTCGACCCGCGGCCGATCTCGCCCGCGGCGTCGGAGAGCACCTTGCCGTGCTCGCTCGTCACGATGGCCGCAAGTTCGCCACGGCGCTCGGTGAGGAGGTGGCGCAGTCGGAAGAGCACGTCGGCGCGCTTGGTGAGGCTTGTGGCCCGCCAGCCGGGCAGAGCCGCCTTCGCCGCGGCGATCGCGGCCTCGGTCTCGGCGGCGCTGGCGAGCGCGACGTCGTGCTGGCGGATGCCGGTTGCCGGGTCGAAGACCGGTCCGAGGCGGGCCGGTTCGCCGGACTCCTCACCGTTCACGAAGTGGCGGATCAGGGCCACGGTGTCCTCCTGGAGGTGATGCGCCGGACGGAATGCCCGACGGGGAAGTAGGCTGGCAATCCCCATGATCACAGAGCGGAGGAGCGATCGGTGATGCCAGATCGTCGGGCGTTCGGGCAAGACAGTACAGTTCGTCCGGGAGCGGAGCGGATGCTCCTCCCGACGGTCCGGGAGATCCTCCGGATGGACCCGATGGCCGACGCCCTTCCCGAGGTCCTTGCCGGCGACGGCGCGCTCGACGTCCTCGTGCGCTGGGTGCACGTGGCCGAGACCGCGGACGTCGCACGGCTGGTCGCGGGCGGTGAGCTGCTGCTCGCGACCGGTCTCGGCTGGCCGCGCGACGCCCGCGGCCTGCGCAGCCTCGGGCGCGAGCTTGCGGAGGCCGAGATCGCGGGCCTCGTGCTGGAGCTCGGCGACCGCACGCCGGTCGCCCCGCAGCCCCTCGTCGACGAGTTCCGTGCGGCCGGCCTCCCGTTCATCGTGCTGCACCGCGAGGCGCGCTTCGTCGCCATCATCGAGGCGGTGCACGCGCGGATCATCGACGATCAGACGGTCGCCCTGCGGGCGCGGGACGAGATCCTCGAGCTCTTCACCGGCCTCAGCCTGCGTGGCAGCCCCGCCGACTTCATCGTGGCGCAGGCGGCTCGCGTGCTCGGCTGCCCGATCGTCCTGGAGGACACCGGCCACCAGGTGCTCGTGGCCGAGAACGTCGGCGAGGGCGAGGCCGAGCTGGAGCGGTGGGAGCAGCGCTCGCGCGCCGCCCATCGCGGTGCGGGCGAGCCCGGTTGGACGCTGACACCGGTGGAAGCGCGCGGGATGCGCTGGGGGCACCTCGTCGCGCTTCCGGGCGAGCCGCATCCCGCCGGGCGGTCGAGCGTGCTCGAGCAGGCCGCCGTGGCGCTCGCGCTCAGCCGCCTCGCCGACCGTGACGACGACGAGTGGATCCGGCGCAGCCATCACGCGCTGCTCACGGCGCTCCTGGGCCGCCGGTTCGCGCGGGAGGGCGGCATGGCCGCACGGTTCGAAGCCGCGGGGTTCCCGATCGCGGGCCGGGTGCTCGCCGGCGTGGCCGTCCGCAGCCGCTCAGGTCGCCTCGAGCGCGGTGCCGCTGCCCGGGCGATGGAGGCCGCGAGTGCGGCGGGCGCCCACGCGATCGCCGCAGCGCATCCGTCTTCGCCCGGGCTTCTGGTGCTGGCGGTGTCGGCGCGCGCCGGGCGCCCCGCGGCAGACATCGTCGCGGACGCCCTGACGAGCGGTGACGCTGCCGTCGTCGGCGTGGGATCTGACGCGCACGGCGTCCCCGGGCTGCTCTCGTCGGTCGAGGAGGCCGTCGAGCTGAGCGGCCGCGGTGCCGGGGGACGAGGCCGCCACGCCGTCGTGCAGCGGGCGGAGAGCCGCCCCCTCCTCCGCCTGGTCACGGCCTTCGGGGACGACCCCCGCCTGCAGGAGCACTCGGAGCGGATGCTGCGCCCCCTGATCGAATACGACCTCGCCAACGACGGCGACCTCGTGGACGTGCTGCGGGCTTACCTGAGCCATCCAGGCAACCGGACCCGCGCGGCGACGGCGAGTCACCTCTCGCGCTCGGTCTTCTACCAGCGGATCGCGCTCATCGAGGATCTGCTGGGCTTCGACCTCGACGACGGTGAGACCATCGGGGCACTGCATGCGGCAGTCCTCGCCCGGCGGGTGCGGGGCTGAGCGCGGTCCGGGCGCCGAACCCGGCTCGCTAGTCGTCCGCCGCCGTCAGGTAGACCTTCCGCAGCGTCTCGCTCACCGTCCAGATGGTCCGGTCGCCCGCCGACAGGCGCACGACGTCTCCTGGCGCGAGGCCGAGTCGCCGGCCTGTCTCGGGGAAGTCGACCACACCCCGGCCGGCGATCACGACGAAGAGCTCGTCCGCCTCAACGTCGGAGGCCGTGCCGGGAGCCATCTCCCAGATCCCGACCTCCAACGACTGCCCGTCGGCGCCGCCGAAGCGTCCGAGCTCGGCCAGGGCGGTCAGCTCGTCTCCGGGGACCGCGTGGAGCGGAAGGCCCAGCGCCGGCACCCTCGTTTCGGTGGCGTCGCCGAAGCGCTCGGTCACGTCGTGCAGACGGACGGAGCCGTCCTTGTCGGGTGCCGACGTGGCAGATGAAGTGGGCGAGGTGGCTGCTGTCACAGCATCGTCCTTTCTGAGAGGGGGAGTGGCGCGGCGTCGGGCGCTCACGAGTCGAAGCCGAGCCCGACAGCGTCGAGGGTTCGAAGGAAGAGGTTGCGCTCGCCGTGGCGGTGGTCGGCGCGATCAAGCGACCACCGGGTCAGGTTGATGCCGATCGCGGCCGCGGGCTCGGGAGGGAACGGCAGCGGCCGGCTGCGGACCATCGCCAGCTCGGTGCGCTCGGTCGAGCGGCCTGCCAGCAGGTCGAGCATCACCTGCGCACCGAAATGCGTCGCGGCGACGCCGAGCCCGGTGTAGCCGGTCGCGTACGCGACCTTCCCCTCGCGCGCGGTGCCGAAGAACGCGCAGAATCTGCCGCAGGTGTCGATCGCGCCGGCCCAGCGGTGCGTGAACGTGAGCCCTTCGAGCTGCGGGAACGTCGTGAAGAAGTGGCTCGCGAGCCTCCGGAAGGTCTCCGGGCGGTCCTCGTAGCGCTCGCGGACCCGTCCGCCGAAGTGGTAGATCGCGTCGTAGCCGCCGAAGAGGATACGGTTGTCGCGGGTCAGCCGGTAGTAGTGGAACTGGTTCGCCGAGTCGCCGAGACCGTGGCGCCCCGACCAGCCGATCGACGCCAGCTGCTCCGCCGAGAGCGGCTCGGTCATCAGCACGTAGTCGTATACCGGGACCGTGGCGAGGCGGTTGCGCTTCAGCAGGCTCGGGAACACGTTGGTCGCCAGCGCCGTGCGCTGGGAGCGGACGACGCCCTCGTCGGTGTAGAGCGTGGCGCCGTCGCCGATTCCCCGGACCGGGCTGTGCTCGAAGATCGCCACGCCGGCCGTCTCGCAGGCCCGGGCGAGCGCCCTGGCGAGCTTGGCGGGGTGGACGAGCGCAGAGTCCTTGGTGCGGAGCAGGCCGCCCAGATAGGTCGGGGAGTGCACCTCGGCCTGCACGGCCTCGGCGTCCAGGAACCGCACGGAGGGACCGTACGCCGACTCCGGCTCGTCGCCCCGCTCGTCCGCGGTCTTCCGCAGCCACTCGACCTGGTGCGGCTCGGTCGCCAGGTCGATGGCGCCGTTGCGCTCGAACTCGGCGTCGAGCCCCAGCTCGGCGACGGTGGACTCGATCTGGTCGAGGTTCTGCATGCCCAGCCGCTGCAGGAGGTCGAACTCCTCCGCGAACCGGCTGCGTCCGTTCTCGTCGCCGTGGGTGAGGCTGGCCTCGCAGAAGCCGCCGTTGCGCCCGGAGGCCGCCCAGCCGATCCGCCGGCCCTCGATCAGGACGACCCGCGCTCCGGGATTCTCCCGCTTCGCGAGCAGAGCGGTCCATAACCCGGAGTAGCCGCCGCCCACCACGGCGAGGTCGCAGCTGAGGTCGCCGCTCAGGCGCGGGTACGGATCGCCGGGGGAGTCCTCGATCCAGAACACCTCCTGCCGTGCGGGAGCGAGCGCGTGTGCGACGACCGCGGCATCGGGACGCTGACGTTCGAACACAATGCTGGACACAGGAGACCTCTCTGGAGACGGGTTCCGGCCATTCTCTCCGGTCACGGCGCGCCCGTTCGTCGGGAATCCGGGTGGACTCCATGCAAATCGTCCGGCGCCGCCACGTGTACTGAACCGCTTCAGTCGGATGTAACCTTGGCCCGTCCGGCGTGCGAAGGGAATGGTCGATGGTGTCAGCGTCGCGGGTGACGATCGGCGGCCTCGCCGACCGCCTCGGGCTGTCCAAGGCCTCGGTGTCGTACGCCCTCAACGGCCAGCCCGGGGTGAGCGACGACACGCGCAGGCGGGTGCTCGACCTCGCCGACGAGCTCGGCTGGCATCCCAGCTCGAGCGCGCGTGCCCTCTCCCGCTCACGGTCCGACGCGATCGGGATCGTTTTGCGCCGCGATCCGGGCCTGCTCGGCACCGAGCCGTACTACATGAGCCTGCTGGCCGGGGTGGAGGCCGAGCTCGCCGAGAGCGGTCAGACGCTGCTGCTGCGGATGGTCGGCACCTCCAACGGACAAGACCTGGCCGCATACCGGCGCTGGAGCGCCGAGCAGCGCGTCGACGGCGTGATGCTGTTCGATATCGTGGTCGGCGACCCTCGACCCGCCTTGCTCGACGAGCTGGGGCTGGCGTTCGTGCTGCACGGCAACGACGAGGAGCTCGCGCCCGGACGGGTTCTCCTCTATGACGCGCGCGGCGACGCGCGCATGCTGGTCGAGCACCTGCATGCTCTGGGACATCGCCGCATCCTGCACATCCAGGGCCCGAGCGAGTTCGAGCACGAGCGCGACCGGGCGGAGGCGATCGCGCGCTTCGCGGCCGACCTCGGCATCCGGGCCGCGTCGGAGCCGTCGGACTACTCGATGGAGGCCGGCGAACGCATCGCGGCGGCCCACGCCGACGAACCGGGGCTATCCGCCATCCTGACCTCCAACGACCTGCTGGCGCTCGGCGCCCAGGCCGCGCTGTCGCGGCGCGGCAGGGACGATGTCGCCCTGGTCAGCTGGGACGATTCCTTGATCTGCCGGCTCGGCTCGCGACCGCTCACCGCTCTCGCGCGGTTCCCGGAGGAGCAAGGAAGGCGCGCCACCCGGATGCTGCTCGACGAGCTGGCCGGTGTCGCGACGCCGACCCACGCCGCGCGCGCCTCCGAGCTGGTCGTGCGGTCGACGAGCGTCCGCGCGACCGCTTGAGAACGAATCCGGTATACACCGGATCTTCACGCCGTCAACGCTTGGAATTACTGAACCGGTTCAGTTATAGTCACCCTGGCGTCACGTGCGCTCCCCGGGGACGGGAGCGGCGAGCGCCCATCAAGAGACGAAGGAGTCACAATGAGGAAACGCGTCATCGCCGCGGCAGCGCTGGCGGCCACGATCTCGCTCGTGGCGGCGGGCTGCAGCAGCAGCGGTTCGACATCGTCGGCCAGCGGGTCGACGATCACCTACTGGGCGAGCAACCAGGGGACCAGCCTCGACAACGACAAGCAGGTCCTCACCCCGGTGCTGGACGACTTCACCAAGCAGACCGGCGTGAAGGTCAAGCTCGAGGTCATCGGCTGGAACGACCTGCAGACGCGCATCCAGACCGCGGTCACCTCCGGCCAGGGTCCCGATGTGCTCAACATCGGCAACACGTGGGCCGCCTCCCTGCAGGCGACCGGTGCCTTCCTGCCGTTCGGCGACAGCGAGATGAAGGCCATCGGAGGCAGCGACAAGTTCGTGAAGACCGCGCTCGACACGGGCGGTGTGGCGGGCAAGACGCCCACCAGCGTCCCGCTGTACGGCCTCGCCTACGGCCTCTACTACAACAAGAAGATGCTCTCGGATGCGGGAGTTCAGCCGCCCACGACCTGGGAGCAGCTGGTCACCGACGCCAAGAAGCTGACCACCGGTACGCAGTACGGGTTCTCGCTCGCAGCGGGCAGCTACACCGAGAACGCGCACTTCGCGTTCATCAACTCGGCGCAGAACGGCGGTGAATGGTTCGACAGCAAGGGCAACCCTACCTTCACCACTACTGAGAACGTCGACGGCATCAAGCGCTACCTCGACCTGATGCAGACCGACAAGGTCGTCAACACCTCCAACGCGCAGTACGACAACGGCGTCCAGGCGGTCAACGACTTCGCAACCGGCAAGGTCGCAATGATCCTCAACCAGAACAACGCCGACAGCTCGATCGCCGCCAACGGCATGAAGTCCGACCAGTACGGCGTGGTGCCGTTCCCGTCGCCCGATGGCGGCAAGCCCGTCGCCAGCCACGTGGCGGGCATCAACCTGTCGATCTTCAAGAACACCAAGAACAAGGACGCCGCTCTCGAGTTCGTCAAGTTCATGACGAGCGAGTCGACGCAGACGACGCTCGGCAAGCCATACTCGAGCCTGCCCGTGCTGAAGGGCGCCAAGGCCGTCTTCACGGACAACCCGGACGAGGCCGCGACGTTCACGAAGATCTACAACGAGATGTCCAAGCCTCTGCCGCTGGTGCCGGCCGAGGACCAGTTCGAGAACACCGTCGGCAAGGCGATGAACGACATGTTCGCCAAGATCGCCACCGGCGGCACAGTCTCCGACTCCGACATCAAGTCGGCACTGCAGAACGCGCAGGACCAGGTCAAGCAGTCGATCGGCGGCTGACGCTCTGAACGACACGCTCGCCGGGCGGGAGCGCATCCGCCCGGCGAGCACGTACCACCTGAAGGAGACCCATGTCGACGACGACAGACGTCCGCGGACCGGCGGCCGCGCAGAAGCCGGTTCCGGCGCCGCCCGCACCCAAACGGAAGCGCCCCAAGGGGTGGTGGCTCCCGTTCCTCCTGCTCGCACCCGCGATCGTGTTCGAGCTGCTCATCCACGTCGTCCCGATGCTCACGGGCATCTGGATCAGCTTCCTGCAGCTCACCAAGTTCTTCATCGCGAACTGGAGCGAGGCGCCGTTCGTCGGCCTCAAGAACTACCAGGTCGCGCTCGACTTCAACGGCTCGGTAGGCGCCGGCCTGCTGCAGTCGTTCTTCGTGACGGTCGGCTTCACCATCCTGGTGGTCGGGCTCTCCTGGGTGTTCGGGATGGCCGCAGCGGTCGCCCTGCAGGGCCGTTTCCGGGGCCGTGCGCTCTTCCGCACGCTGTTCCTCGTGCCCTACGCGCTGCCGCTCTACGCCGGCATCATCACGTGGAAGTTCATGTTCCAGAAGGACACGGGCGCGATCAACCACTTCCTCTACGACAACCTGGGGCTCCCCGGCGACAAGCCGTTCTGGCTGATCGGCGGCAACGCGTTCTGGGCGATCGTCATCGTCGCCATCTGGAGGCTCTGGCCTTTCGCCTTCCTCATGCTGATGGCAGGGCTCCAGTCGATCTCGACCGAGGTCTACGAGGCGTCGGCCGTCGACGGGGCCAAGCCGTTCCGCCAGTGGCGCTCCATCACGCTCCCGATGCTGCGCCCGGTGAACTCGGTGCTGCTGCTCGTGATGTTCCTCTGGACGTTCAACGACTTCAACACGCCGTACGTGCTCTTCGGGAGCACAGCACAGCCCGCGGCGGGCGACCTCATCTCGTTCCACATCTACAACGCGTCGTTCCTGACCTGGAACTTCGGCTCCGGCGCTGCGATGAGCGTGCTTCTGCTGCTGTTCCTGCTGCTGGTCACCGGCGTCTATCTGATCTTCGTCAACCGGAGGAACCGCAATGCGTGAGACCCGATCTTCACACGTCTTCCGCTGGGTCGTCGTCGTCGTCCTGACGATCTTCACGGTCGTCCCGCTGTACGTGATGGTGACGTCGTCGATGAAGCCGCTGGCGGAGGTGCAGGGCGCGTTCACCTGGTGGCCGCAGACGATCACCTTCCAGCCGTTCATCGACATGTGGACGACCGTGCCGCTGGCGTCGTACTTCGTCAACAGCCTCATCGTGTCGAGCGCGGCGACGCTCATCAGCCTGGTGATCGCCGTCTTCGCGGCGTACGCCGTGTCGCGCTACCGGTTCAAGGGCCGGAACGTCTTCACGACGACCGTGCTGTCCACGCAGATGTTCCCCGGTGTGCTCTTCCTGCTGCCGCTGTTCCTGATCTTCGTGAACATCAACCAGGCGGTCGGCATCCAGCTCGTCGGCACGCGGTGGGGCCTCATCATCACGTACTTCACGTTCGTGCTGCCGTTCTCGATCTGGATGCTCGCCGGCTACTTCGACGGTATCCCGCGCGAGCTGGACGAGGCAGCGAAGGTTGACGGCTCCGGCCCGATGGGCGCGCTCTGGCACGTCGTGATTCCCGCGGCCCGGCCCGGCCTCATCGCCGTCGCCATCTACTCCTTCATGACCAGTTGGGGTGAGGTGCTCTTCGCATCCGTGATGACGACGGACGAGAACCGGACGCTCGCAGTGGGTCTGCAGCTCTACTCGACGCAGACAAACGTCTACTGGAACCAGATCATGGCGGCCTCCCTCGTGGTGTCGGTCCCGATCGTGGTCGCGTTCCTGCTGCTGCAACGCAACTTCGTCGCAGGCCTGACCGCCGGGGCGGTCAAGTGAGATCCCGGAACTCGGAAGGAAGCATGGATCGTCCATCCCCTGTGCTCACGGTCGACGACGCACCCGTGGTCTGGCTCGGAGCGAACTTCTGGTCGCGCACCGGAGGGCCGCTCATGTGGAAGCGCTACGACCCCGCGATCCTCCGCGAGGAGCTGCGCGTCCTCGCCGACCACGGTCTGAACATGACGCGGTCGTTCTTCTACTGGCCCGACTTCCATCCCACGCCGGACACGCTCGACGAGCAGTGCCTGGCCAACTTCGCCGACTTCCTCGACGCGCACACCGAGATCGGGATGACGACCGTGCCGACCTTCCTGGTCGGGCACATGTCGGGAGAGAACTGGGACCCGGCCTGGCGGGAGGGCCGCGACCTCTACAGCGACGTCTGGTTCGTCGGTCGCCAGGCCTGGTACGTGCGGGAGCTGACCGCGCGGTTCGCCGCGCATCCCGCCGTCGCCGGCTGGCTGCTGACGAACGAGGTGCCGATCTACGGCGGTGAGGCGCCGCGCCCGATCGTCGACGCCTGGGCGTCGCTGCTGGTCGACGCTGTCCGGGCGGGCGGCGGTACCCAGCCGGTCTCGGTCGGCGACGGCGCGTGGGGCATCGAGACCACCGGTCACGACAACGGCTTCTCGGTGCGTGACCTCGCGCGGTACACCGACTTCGTCGGCCCGCACGTCTACCGCATGGAGACCGACCAGATCCGGCAGCACCTGAAGGCGGCGTACATCGCCGAGCTGGCGGGTGTCGGCGGCCTCCCGGTGATCATGGAGGAGTTCGGGCTCACCAGCGACTTCGTCTCCGACGAGGGCGCCGCGTCGTACTACCGGCAGCTGCTCTACACGACCCTGCTCGCCGGCGCGACCGGGTGGATCGCCTGGAACAACACCGACTACGACGACCTGGCCGACCAGCGCCCGTACTCGCACCACCCGTTCGAGATGCACTTCGGCATCACCGACCGCACCGGCGCCCCCAAGCCGCCGCTGCGCGAGCTCGCCCGGTTCGCCGCCGACCTCGCCGCGATCGACCTCCCGAACGTGGAGCGCACCCCGGTCGACGCCGCCATCGTGGTGCCGTCGCATCTGGAGGCCGACTATCCGTTCACGCAGGAGGACGAGCGCGCGCACATCGTGGTCACCGGCGAGCAGTCGTATCTCGCCGCGCACGAGGCGCACATCCCGGTGGCGGTGGTCCGCGAGCGCGAGGACGGCGGGATCCCGGCCGGGTACGGCCTCTACCTGCTGCCGTCGGTCAAGCAGCTCTGCGCCACCTCCTGGTTGCAGCTGGAGGAGCTCGCCCGCGGCGGTGCGACCGTGTACGCGTCGTACTCCCACGGCGACAGCGGCGTGCAGCGCGGACCGTGGTGGGCCAACACCGAGGCGCTCTTCGGCGTGCGGACGGCGAGCTCGTACGGCCTGGCTGAGCCGGTCACCGACGAGGTCGCCACCGTGCGCTTCGTGCAGGACTTCGCGGGTCTGACGTCCGGAACGACCCTGTCGTTCCCGGCTGCCGGCAACGAGAACAGCCGGACGTTCCTTCCGGTCCGGGCGACCTCCGGGACAGTCGTGGCTGTGGACGCCCACGGCCGGCCCGCGATCGTCGTGAAGGAGCACGGCGCGGGTCGTGCGGTGCTCTGCACCTATCCGATCGAGTTCTTCGCGTCCGCTCGGGCGCGCGTGAACCCGGAGGACACCTGGAAGCTGTACGCGGCGCTCGCCGACCTGGCCGATGTGGAGCGCGACGTGCGCCTCGACGACCCTCGGGTGTTCGCGGACACCCTGGTGCACGACGACGGCCGCCGCTTCGTCGTGTTCGTCTCTCAGCACGCGACGCCGATCACGGTTCGGCCGCGGGTGGCGGGGGAGCTGCGCACGCTGCGCGGCGAGCCCACCGCAGAGCTGACGCTCGACCCGTACGGCGTCGCCGTCCGCGAGCTCGTCCTCGACTGACGACCAGTCGAGGGGCACGCAAACGCCCCTAAAAGCGAGTTCTAGGGGCGTTTGCGTGCCCTTCGGTGAACCGTCAGGAGGCCGCGGGCGCGTGGCGCTCGAGGAAGTCGAAGACCTCGGTGGAGTCCACGCCGGGGAACGTCCCGGTCGGCAGCGCCGCGAGCAGTGACGTGGGCGTGCGCGCGGCTGGCCACGCCATGCCCTCCCAGCGTTCCGCCAGGGCTCCGGAGGGCCGCCGGCAGCACGACTCGTCCGGGCAGCGCGACACCGCGCGGTGCGTCGTCTCACGGCCGCGGAACCACTTCACGTGCGCGAACGGCACACCGACGCTCACCGAGTAGTCGCCCTCCTTGGCCTTCTCGATGCGGGATGTGCACCAGAACGTGCCGCGCGGGGTGTCCGTGTACTGGTAGTACGGGCTGAACCGGTCGGCGACGTCGAAGACCGTCCGCGCGGTCCAGCTGCGGCAGACCGGCGTGCCCTCGATGGCGCCGAGGGCGTCGGACGGGAACGCGACGGAGTCGTTCTCGTACGCCTTGATGATCGTGCCCGACTCGTGCACCTTCATGAAGTGCACCGGGATGCCGAGCCGTGCGGTCGCAAGGTTGGTGAACCGGTGGCAGGCCGTCTCGTACGACACCGCGAAGGCGTCGCGGAGGTCCTCCATCGAGATGCGCCGGAAGTTCTTGGCCTCGGTGAGAAACGCCACCGCGTCCTTCTCGGGCAGGAGCAGCGCGGCGGTCAGGTAGTTGGTCTCCACCCGCTGCCGCAGAAAGTCGGCGTAATTTCGCGGCTCGTCATGACTGAGCAACTGGGAGGCGAACGCCTGCAGGATGGGGGAGCGGGAGTCGCGGGAGGCCGACTGCTCGGTGGGCAGGTAGATGCGCCCGTTGCGCTTGTCGGTCACCGAGCGGGTGGAGTGCGGCAGGTCGCCAACGTAGTGCAGCGAGAACCCGAGGTGGTCGGCCATGTCGGCGACGGTCTGGTGCGAGACCGGGCCGCCGGTGTGGCCGACGGCGCCGAGCAGGTCGGAGGCGATGGCCTCCAGGTCGGCGAAGTAGTTGTCGCGCGCCCGCATCGTCGCCCGCAGCTCCGCGTTGGCGCGGCGCGCCTCCTCCGGGGTCGCGGCCCGCTCGCGGTGCAGCCGCCCGACCTCCTGGTGCAGGGCGAGGATGGCCCGCAGCGTCGCGTCGGGAACCGACTTCGACACCCGCACCGGATCGATGCCGAGCGCGGCGAACACCGGGCCGCGCTGGGCGCGTTCGACGGCGATCTCGAGGGCAGCGCGCTCGTCGGGCGCATCGGGGGCGAGGAGGTCGTCCACGGTCACACCCAGCGTTGCGGCGATGGCGCGCAGCTGGGCGAGTCGCGGCTCGCGGTTGCCGTTCTCGATCGCCGAGACCTGCGAGGGCGCGCGGTCGATCGACGTGGCCAGGGCCTCCAGGGTCATCGCCTTCTCGAGCCGGTAGGCGCGCACGCGGCGCCCCAGGGTGAGTGCGTCGGTCGCGGTCGCCTCGTCGACCCTGACAGCGGTGTCGATCATGCAGGCCATCGTGACACTCGACCGGAGTTCTGGCAAACAGAAGAACCCGGGAACTTCTGTTGACGGATCTTCTCCGCGGTTACCCGGGGGCGGGCACGATCGTGTCATCCGATCAGACCGATGGAGGTCCCCATGAACAGCTCAGCCCACCCTGGCGACACCACGCAGACCGCCGCCGAGCTCCGGCTCGAGTGGGATGCCGACCCGCGCTGGTCCGGCATCCGCCGCGACTACACGGCCGAGGATGTCGTGGCGCTCCGCGGCTCGGTCCGCGAGGAGCAGACGCTCGCGCGGCGCGGCGCCGAGCGGCTGTGGGAGCTCATCCAGCGCGACGGCACCGGGCCCGACGCGCAGTGGGTCGCCGCGCTCGGCGCCCTCACCGGAAACCAGGCGGTGCAGCAGGTGCGAGCGGGTCTGGAGGCCATCTACCTCTCGGGCTGGCAGGTCGCCGCCGACGCCAACCTGTCGGGCCAGACCTACCCCGACCAGAGTCTGTACCCGGCGAACTCGGTCCCTGCCGTGGTGCGCCGCATCAACAACGCACTGCTGCGCGCGGGCCAGGTCGAGGGCGTGGACGGCCCCGTCGCCGACTGGATGGCACCGATCGTCGCCGACGCCGAGGCCGGGTTCGGGGGGCCGCTGAACGCCTACGAGCTGATGCACGGCATGATCCAGGCGGGAGCCGCGGGTGTGCACTGGGAGGATCAGCTGGCGAGCGAGAAGAAGTGCGGTCACATGGGCGGCAAGGTGCTCGTCCCGACCGGTCAGCACATCCGCACGCTGGACGCGGCCCGGCTCGCCGCAGACGTGGCCGGGGTGCCGACGATCGTCATCGCCCGCACCGACTCGCTCGCGGCGACGCTGCTCACGAGCGACCACGACGAGCGTGACCGCCCGTTCCTCACCGGCACGCGCACCGCCGAGGGCTTCTACGAGGTGCGGGGCGGCATCGAGCCGGTCATCGCTCGCGGCCTCGCCTACGCGCCGTACGCCGACCTGCTCTGGGTGGAGTCGGCCGAGCCCGACCTGGAGCTCGCGCGCCGGTTCGCCGAGGCGATTCACGCCGAGTTCCCCGGCAAGAAGCTGGCGTACAACTGCTCGCCGTCGTTCAACTGGCGCAAGCACCTCGACGACGAGACGATCGCCCGCTTCCAGCGCGAGCTGGCGGCGATGGGCTATGCCTTCCAGTTCATCACCCTCGCGGGCTTCCACGCCCTCAACTACTCGATGTTCACGCTCGCCAAGGACTACGCCGACCGGCAGATGAGCGCGTACGTGGACCTCCAGGAGGCCGAGTTCGCCTCCGAGAGTTCCGGCTACACCGCCACCCGCCACCAGCGGGAGGTCGGCACCGGCTACTTCGACCGAATCGCCACCGCGCTCAACCCCAACAGCGCCACTCTCGCCCTAGTCGGCTCCACCGAACAACACCAATTCTAACGACCCCACCCCCACCCACCATCACTCCCGGAGTTATGTACGCGACACGCCGTACAGAGCGTGCACAAGTCCGGAATCGATAGCGGGGGGCAGAGAAGGAGACACGACCATGATCGAGATCACCGGGCCCCGCGTCGACGGGGCCGACGACATCCTGACCCCGGAGGCGCTCGCCTTCGTCGACCATCTGCACCAGGCGTTCGCCGCCCGCCGCCAGGAGCTCCTGCTGGAGCGCCACCGCCGCCGGTCGGAGGCCGGCAACGGCCGCGACCCGAAGTTCCTCACCACGACGGAGGCCATCCGCGAGGATCCCACCTGGCGGGTCGCCGGCGCCGGACCCGGCCTGGAGGACCGACGCGTCGAGATCACCGGCCCGACCGACCCGAAGATGGCGATCAACGCGCTCAACTCGGGCGCGCGGGTCTGGCTCGCCGACCTGGAGGACGCCACGAGCCCGACCTGGGGGAACATCGTCGGGGGCCAGCGCACCCTGCACGACGCAGTGCGCGGGCAGCTCGACTTCACCAGCCCCGAGGGAAAGGACTACAGGGTCACCACCCCGCACGAGCACACTCCCACCATCGTGATGCGTCCGCGCGGCTGGCACCTGGTCGAGAAGCACCTGGCCTTCACCGACCGGTCGGGACGCATCACGCCGGCCAGCGCCTCCCTCACCGACTTCGGGCTGTACTTCTGGCACAATGCGGCGGAGCTGGTCGCGTCGGGCCGCGGTCCGTACTTCTACCTCCCCAAGCTGGAGTCCCACCTGGAGGCGCGGCTGTGGAACGACATCTTCGTCTTCGCCCAGCAGCGCATCGGGATGCCGGTCGGCACGGTGCGCGCGACGGTCCTCATCGAGACGATCCCTGCCGCGTTCGAGATGGAGGAGATCCTCTACGAGCTGCGCGACCACTGCGCCGGCCTGAACGCCGGCCGCTGGGACTACATCTTCTCGATCATCAAGACGTTCCTCGGCCGCGGACGACGCTTCGCGTTCGGTGATCGGCGCGGGATCACGATGACCGTCCCGTTCATGCGCGCTTACACCGAACTGCTGGTGGCGACCTGCCACAAGCGCGGCGCGCACGCGATCGGCGGGATGAGCGCGTTCATCCCCAACCGGCGCGACGCGGAGGCCACCGAGCGCGCACTCGCTCAGGTCGCCGACGACAAGCGCCGGGAGGCCGGCGACGGCTTCGACGGCACCTGGGTCGCGCATCCCGACCTCATCCCCACGGCGCTCGCCGAGTTCGACGCGGTGCTGGGCGACCGGCCGAACCAGGTCGACCGGCTGCGCGACGACGTGCGCGTCACCGCTCACGACCTGCTCGACATCAGCTCGGCGGGCGGAACCGTGACCGACGCCGGCGTCCTTTCGAACGTCTCAGTCGCGCTGCGGTACATCGAGTCCTGGCTGCGCGGCACGGGCGCTGTCGCGATCGACGGGCTCATGGAGGACGCGGCGACCGCCGAGATCTCCCGCTCGTTGCTGCGCCAGTGGATCGAGAACCGCGTGGTGACCGACGAGGGCACGACGGTCGACCGAGCGCTCGTCGCCGGGGTCGTGGAGGAGGAGCGCCGTCGCCTCACGGCTGCGGCGCGCACCGCCGGAGCGGACGACCGCTTCGACGATGCCGCCGACCTGCTGCGCGAGGTGTCGCTCGCGGAGGAGTTCCCGACGTTCCTGACGATCCCGGCGTACGCGTGTTTCCTCGTGGACGAACCGCAGGTCGAGGAGCCCCGGGCGAATGAACACCGCGAGCTGGCGCCGGCCGTCTGAACCGGGCGCGGGCGGTGCCGACGGCTGTGGTCGCCGTCACCGGGGGTGGTGCTCGAGATACCTCTCGAGCACCGCCCCCTGATTCAGTTCGGGGTCGCGCGCCCCGACCAGCAGAGTGACCACGGCATGCGTCCGCCCGAGCTCCCGCAGCTGATCGACGGCGCCGGGGTTGGCGTCGAGCTCTGCGTCGTACCGCGCCGTGAAATCGTCGAACAGGGGAGCCTCGTGGTGGAACCAGCGCCTCAGCTCCGTCGACGGGGCGACCTCCTTGAGCCACAGGTCGACCTTCGCGTTCTCTTTCGTGAGCCCGCGCGGCCAGAGCCGGTCGACGAGCACGCGGAAGCCGTCTTCGACGGCGGGCGCGTCGTAGACGCGCTTGACGACGAACACCATGTGCACCGCCTAGAGCTCGGGGTGTGATCGTCGATGCCCGTCGACCACCTCCCACGATCGTAGCCCCGCAGCCCCGACCCACGCGTTTCGCAGCGGGCCACGACTTGTCCGCGCTCCGGCTGGTACCACGACACATTGTTAATGCTAAGTTTTTGTGCGGAGTGGCCGGAGCCTCCGAGGACCGTGCTTCATCAGACGTTCCGTTTCGAGGTAATGAGGGCTCGGCATCCGTATGCATATCGACGTTCGCTTGAGCACGGGCGGTGCTCTGAGACTCGATGCCGACCAGATCACGGTGGCGGGCGGTCTGCTGGCATTCTGGCGGGCGAGCACCCTCCTGGCGGAGATCACGGATTCAGATGTCACGGCAATAGCACTCGGTTCTGGTGCCCTCGCAGTAGCTGGCGTCGAAACCGACGCGAGCTATTCGGTCGCCGTCATTCGCGAGACCTATCCCAACGCATACGCGCGGTGGACCGCACGCGAGGATGCGCGATTGCTCGAGTCTCACGCACGACACGAACCGGTCGCCCGCATCGCTGCTTCTCACGGACGGCAGGAGAGCGCGATCAGGTCGCGAATTCGGAAGCTCCTTCCTGACCTGCTCGAAGACGAGGACAGCGAGAACAGCGACATCGACACGACGTCTGACGCCAGCGCACGGAACCCTCGGGCTGTCCGGTTCGTGTGAGGTCCTGGCGAGACGACAACAGGAAGGAGAGCTGATGAGCTGGCCAACGTGGGCAGGAGATATCCCGACGTGGATAACGACGGCTGCCGTCGGATTCGCGGGAGCTCAGCTCCTGGTAGATCGTCGGCGCCGGGCCGCCGAGGAGAACAGGGAGGCCAAGGCTCAAGCGTCGAAGCTCTCGGCGTGGGCGGTTTCCGACCGGAATGCGGAGCCCCTCACGTTCGGCGTCGTCGTCAGCAACCGATCGGTATCGACGTTCCACAACGTGTCCATCGTCGCGAAGATCCACAAGAAGAAGGTGGGAGGTGACATCCATTTCGAGGTGCTGCCCCCGGGCGAGTTCTTCGTCGAGTTCGCGAACGGCGAGTGGGAGTTCGCCGTCGAGGCGAGCGAACACGGCCGCACGCTTCGCCCATACACGCGTACGGAAGGCTATCGGGTACTCTCCATCCACTTCACGGACAACCTCGACCAACGGTGGTCGGCCGACGCGCACATGGTTCTCCGACGTGCCGAATGACGAATATCCGGGCGGTCCCCTCAGGAATTCCGCGGATCAGAGCATCGTGAGGGTCGGCTCCTCGTGCGTCGCCACGGAGAAGTGGGCGAGGAACACGACGCCGTCCGGGCCGGCGTCGAACCGGGCGATCCTGGTGCCTTCCTCTTCGTAGAACGTGTCGCCGACCTTGAGGATGCGCTCGGCGCCTCCCTCGACCTGGTAGATCGCCGAGCCGCGTTCGATCGAGCCGACGACCGGGCCGTTGTGGAGGTGCAGACCGCCCGCCACGTTCGGCTGCATCGTGATGCGGCGGGTCTGGATGCGACCCACCGGGCGTGGATTGGCGAGCATCACGTCCTGCACGATATCCCGTTCGATCGGCTGGCGATCCACCGGCGGGACCTCTTCCGCGCTCACAACGGGGCCAATAGCGCGCTCCTCAGGCTGTCGCTGAGTCCGGGAGGCACCTCGACCGCGACGCCGAGCGCTTGGATGGCGCGGCTGAAGTAGTTGCGGGCGGCTGCCGCGAGCGTGATGTCGACGATCTCGCGATCGGTGAACCCGAGTTCCCGCAGGCGCAGTGAGTCGGCCTCGGTCATGGAGGCTGCGTCAGTGCTGATGCGCTCGGCGTACTCCATCATCGCAACCTCCGCCTCGCTGAGGCCGGCGTTGCGGTAGTCGCGCGCGACGGCCTCCACGGTGTCGGCGTCCATGACGGCGAGCGTCTTGCGGCCATGCGCGAGCCGGCAGTGCTGGGAGTGCGTGCCCTCGGCGGCGGCGAGGGTGACGAGCTCATAGCGGCGTACGCCGAGCTGCGACACGATGGCCCGGATCAACTGCTCCCACGCCTGATAGGCCTCCGGATTGGCGGCCATCACGCGTGTGTACTCGGCCACGTAGCCGAGGTCGCGCTCGTCTTTCGCATAGATCTCCGCAACGGCTCCGGTCGCCTCACCGGGGTCCACGGTCTGGATGATGGCCATCAGTACCTCCTCGCATCGTGCGCGACTCATCGTGCCACCGAGCTGCCCACGGTGCCAGTGGGACGGGTGCCAGAGGGGTCGGAACGTTCAGCGACCGAGTTCGCGCAGCCGTACGGCGAGCACGGTGCGCAGAGTCTCCTCGCTCAGCGGCGCCGACGGTGAGAAGTGGAGGGTCGCGCCGGTGAGAGACCCCTCGGTCAGTTCGCCGGCCAGTTCCGCGGCCGCCGGCGGCGACATCAGCAGGAGGCTGCAGTCTTTCGCCGTGGCGGAGAGCCCGACCACCCCAGTGCCGTCGAGCCGGAAGATCGGCACGCGGTAGCTGATGACCTGTTCGGCGTCCGGGATGATCGTCGCGACGCGGTCGCGCACGGTTCGAAGCGCCGAGCCGAAGGGCTCGCCGATGCGGTCCAGATATTCCTCGACGGTGTCTGCGTCGACTCCGCGTGCCATGTGATCCCCCTGCCGTCCGGTGTCAGTGCGCGAACGCCGCCTCCGACGGTGCGTCGGCCGGCTTCGAGATGAAGAACGAACCGACGACACCGAAGAGCGAGATGATCGCCGCCGCGAGGAACGCCATGCGTATGCCGCCCGCTGTCGCGGTGTCGAGGGTCGCTCCGCCTGCTGCGAGGGCAGCCGTCTGCGCCGAGAGGACCGCCACGAGGAGCGCGGTGCCCGCGGCCCCGCCGACCTGCTGGATCGTTCCGAGGATCGCGCTGCCGTGCGAGTACAGGTGCGGCGGCACCGCGCCGAGCCCGGCGGTGAACAGCGGAGTGAACATGAGCGCCAGCCCGAGGCTCAACGTGACGTGGGCGATGAGCACCAGGTAGGCCGGCGTCGTCTCGGTCACCATCGTGAGCGACCACATCACGAGGCTGACCAGGATGGCGCCGGGCACGACGAGGACGCGCGGGCCGAATCGGTCGTAGAGCCGCCCGACGAACGGCGCGGCGAGGCCCATCACCAGACCGCCCGGCAGCAGCAGGAGGCCCGTGCCGAGCACGTCCAGGTGCAGCACGTGCTGCAGGTAGAGCGGCAGGACGATTATCACCCCGAAGAGCGAGGCGGTCGTGGTCGCCATCAGCACGATCGCGACGGTGAAGATCGGGCTGCGGAAGGTGCGCAGGTCGAGCAGAGCGCGGTCTGTGCGCTGCAGGAGGAGCTGCCGCGTGATGAACGCCGCCAGCGAGACGACGCCCACGGTGAGCGATGCCCAGAGCAGGAGCTCGTTGCCGGCGGCCGCCTCGCCGCTCACCGTCAGCCCGTAGACCAGGCCGCCGAAGCCGAACGCGGCGAGGATGACCGAGAGCACGTCGATACGGCTCTTCTGGGTCTCAGTCACGTTCTCTACGAAGCGGATGCCGATGAGCAGCATCACCAGGGCGATCGGGAGGACGATGAGGAAGATCCAGCGCCACGCCAGGAAGTTGAGGATGATGCCGGAGATGGTCGGGCCGATGGCCGGCGCGACCGAGATCACGATCGAGACGTTGCCCATGGTGCGACCGCGGAGTGCGGGCGGCACGAGGGTCATCAGCGTGGTCATCAGCAGCGGCAGCATGATCGCCGTTCCGCACGCCTGAATGACGCGGGCGGCGACGAGCACCCCGAACCCGGGGGCGACCGCTGCCACGAGGGTGCCGAGCGAGAACAGCGACATGGCGGCGACGAAGACCTGCCGTGTCGTGAACCGCTGCAGCAGGAAGCCGGTCATCGGGATGACGACCGCCATCGTGAGCATGAAGGCGGTGGAGAGCCACTGCGCGGCGAGCGCGTCGATGTGGAGGTCGTCCATGAGCTTCGGGATGGCGACGCTCATGATCGTCTCGTTGAGGATCACGATGAACGTGGCGGCCAGCAGCAGCCAGATCACGCGCTGATCGCGCGGCGCGATGCGCGGCTGCTCGGAGCCGGTGCGCGGCGCGCCGCTCGTACGCGGCTCGGTGTCCCCCCGGGACTGATGCGGTGTGTCGGCGTCGAGCCGCTCGGGCGCGGGCGCAGGTGAGGTCTTCTCAGTCACCGGTTCACACTATCGATGACGACCGACATCGTGGGTTTCGAACAGGTGAACTCGACCGCGCGTTCACTCTCCGCTTAACTCGGAAGAGAACGGAAGCACCTGATCTGCAGGTACCCAGTCGGCGAATGCATGTTTTGCGGGTAATGTTACGTCTTTGATTTCCCATACGAGTCCGGTTAGTCTCGTCGCAGCGTGGCCTCCGCCGGTGGTCGCTCGCGACAGAGAGGACGTCCGTGACGAGCCCACCAACTTCGCCCTTCTCGGTTCATCGTGGTGCCCCACTCGTCAAGCTGAACGGCGTCGACAAGTTCTACGGCGACCACCACGTGCTGCAGGGGATCGATCTCAGCGTTCAGCGCGGCGAGGTCGTCCTCGTGATCGGGCCGAGCGGTTCGGGCAAGTCGACTCTGTGCCGCGCGATCAACCGGCTCGAGACGATCGACGGCGGCACCATCACGATCGACGGAACTCCGTTGCCGGCTGAGGGACGAGCCCTCGCCGACCTCAGAGCCGACGTCGGCATGGTCTTCCAGTCCTTCAACCTGTTCTCTCACAAGACGATCCTGCAGAACGTCTCGCTCGCACCCCGGAAGGTGCGTCGGATCTCGAGGGAGCAGGCCGATCAGCGCGCGCTCGCGCTCCTCGACCGGGTCGGCGTGGGCAGCCAGGCCCACAAATACCCGGCTCAGCTCTCGGGCGGCCAGCAACAGCGGGTGGCGATCGCACGCGCTCTGGCGATGGAGCCGAAGCTCATGCTGTTCGACGAGCCGACCTCCGCACTCGATCCCGAGATGATCACCGAGGTGCTCGACGTCATGGTCGGCCTTGCCCGCGACGGCATGACGATGATCGTGGTCACCCACGAGATGGGGTTCGCGCGACGCGCCGCCGACCGTGTCGTCTTCATGGACAGACGGCCGGATCGTCGAACAGGCCACGCCCGGCGAGTTCTTCGACTCGCCGAAGACCGATCGAGCGCGGGACTTCCTGTCGAGCCTGCTCACCCACTGACGACCTACGGACCTGACCACCTGACGACCGCACCTGGCCCGAAGAAGGACGACGATGAAGAAACGGACCCTCAAGACCTGATCGCCGACCGGCCCTTGTCGCCCTCGCAACCCTGACGCTCAGCCCCTGCGCCGGCGACGCCGACGGAAGGCATCGACTCGGCGACGGGTCCGGACCGCACGTACCCGGTCGCCGGACAAGGTCGGCACCTACCGGCGAGCCCGACCTTCGACGCGATCACCGAGGCCGGCGAGGTGAGGATCGGCGTCAAGGAGGACCAGCCGGGGCTCGGCTACCTCGACGCCGCGACAGGCAAGCGGAGCGGATTCGACATCGAGGTCGCGCGCTGGATCGCGGCATCGCTCGGATTCGACGACAGCCGGATCGAGTACAAGGCGATCCCCAGCGCCAACCGCGAAGCGGCGATCGTGAACGGCGACATCGACTTCTATGTCGGCACCTACTCGATCACCGACAAGCGCAAGGAGCAGATCGGCTTCGCCGGACCGTATCTCGAGACCGGTCAAGGGCTGCTCGTCGCGAAGGCCACGAAGGACATCGCGAGCGAGGCCGACCTCGCGGGCAAGCGGGTGTGCTCGGCGACGGGATCCACGCCGATCCAGAACATCAAGCAGAACTTCCCCGACACGCGCACGAGCGAGTTCGATACCTACTCGCAGTGCGTCACGGCGATGCTGGACGGCAAGGCCGACGCGGTGACGACGGATCAGGCCATCCTCATCGGCTACGCTGCGCAGCGCCCCGACGAGCTCGCGGTCGTCGGCCAGCCGTTCAGCGTAGAGAAGTATGGGATCGGAGTCGCTCGAGGCGACGCGGCCCTTCGCCACCACATCAACGCGACGCTGACGCAGGGTTCAGCGCAGTGGACGACGATCTACGAGGCGACGCTGGGCAAGTCGGGCACGACGATCGATCAGCCGGCCGTCGACGACTACCGCTGATCGTCGCGACCACAATGGACGTCCTTCTCGACAACTCCGATGTCTTCCTCGAGGGCTTCCGCACCACCGTCCTCCTCTTCCTCGTCTCCGCTGTCCTGTCCATCGCGGTGGGGATGCTGCTGGGAGTGATGCGGGTGTCGCCGATCGGGGTGCTGCGCGCGACGAGCGTCGCGTATGTCACGCTGGTGCGTAACACGCCGCTCACGCTGCTCATGTTCTTCTTCGTCTTCGGCTACCCCAAGCTGGGGCTGCCTGATCTGGACTACTTCTGGCTCGCCGTCGCCGCACTCGGCCTCTATACGGCGAGTTACATCGCGGAAGTCGTCCGTGCGGGCGTGAATACCGTCCCGGCCGGTCAAGCCGAGGCAGCGCGTGCTCTCGGGTTCGGTTTCTTCCAGTCGATGACGAACGTCGTCGTCCCGCAGGCGCTGCGCGCCGTGTCGCCGCCGATGGTGAGCGTGCTGATCGCGTTGTTGAAGAACACGACGATCGCGGCAGGGTTCTCCGTCGCCGAAGCCGGTGCGATCCGCGCGACGCTGTCGGAGCGGGGGGAGCCGGCGCTGCCCGTCATGCTCTGGGTGGCGGCAGGATTCGTCGCTCTCGTGATGCTGCTCTCGCTGGTGCAACGGGTGGCCGAGCGCCGCTGGGGGATCCTCCGATGAGCACGATTCTGTTCGACGCGCCCGGTCCTCGCGCCCGTCGCCGCGCCCGGGTCCTCGGTGCGGTCGCCCTCGTGCTCGTCGCGAGCGCTCTGGCCTTCGTCGTGTGGAGATTCGCGGAGACCGGACAGTTCTCGCCAGACAAATGGCGGGTCTTCGGATTCCCGCTCGTACAGGCGAGCATCGTCCACGCCCTCGGCTCGACCCTCTTGGCCTTCGCCTACGGTTCAGTCCTCTCAGTGGTGCTCGGCCTGCTGCTGGCCATCGGGCGGCTGTCGACCCTGGCGTGGATCCGCGTTCCCTGCACGGTCTTCGTCGAGCTGTTCCGGGCGGTGCCCCTCCTGATCCTGATGATGATCGTGTACTACGGGCTCCCGGCCCTGGGCATCACCTTCATCACGCCGCTGATCGCCGTGGTTACCGGACTGACGCTCTACAACGGAGCGGTGCTCGCCGAAGTCTTCCGCACGGGCGTGCATTCGGTGCCGCGGGGTCAACGCGAGGCGGCGGAGGCGCTGGGCATGCGCCGCAATCAGGTGCTCTGGCAGATCCAACTGCCGCAGGCGGTGCGCGCGATGCTTCCGGTGATTCTGGCGCAGTTGGTCGTCATCCTGAAGGACACCGCGCTCGGCTTCATCGTCACCTACCAGGAGCTGCTCTACTACGCGAAGTACCTCGGCTCGAACTTCCAGTACGGTGCCCCGCTCATCCCGGCGACCATCGTCATCGGCTCGGTCTACATCGGGCTCTGCCTCGTGCTGTCCGGTGTGGCGAAACTCGTCGAGCGCCGGCTCCAGGGTGCGCGGCGCGTTCGGCCCCGGTCGGAGCGCGCGGAAACCGAGCGGAAGAACAGCGATCGCGAGTCTGTGATCCCGTGAGCCGGCGGTAAGAAGGCGTCAGCCGGCGAGCCCCGACACGTCGCGGACGGCCTCGGCGACTGCGGGGGCGACGGCGGCGAGGTCGGCTTCCGATACGTCGGGTCCCCAGGAGAATCGCACCGCGGTGCGGGCGAGGTCCTCGTCGTAGCCGAGGGCGAGGAGGACATGCGAGGCGTCTTCGCTCCCGGCGGCGCAGGCGGAGCCGCTCGACGAGACGACGCCTCGGCGTTCCAGCTCGAGCAGTACCGTCTCGCCGTTGGTTCCCGGGAAGACGAAGGAGGCGGTGCCGGGCAGGCGCTGCGACGGATGCCCGGTCAGCTGCGCGCCGGGGGTCCGTGCCAGCACGGCCGCCACGAACGCGTCGCGTGCTGCGGCGGCGCGCGCGGCAGTGGCCTCCCGGTCGTGCATCGTCAGGTGCGCAGCGGTCGCCAGTGCGATGGCCCCGGCGACGTTCTCGGTGCCGGAGCGCCGCCCGCGCTCCTGGCCGCCGCCGTGCAGCACCGGTTCGAGGGAGAGCCGCCCGCGCACGAAGAGCGCGCCGATGCCCTTCGGGGCGCCGATCTTATGGCCGGAGACGCTGAGAGCATCGACGTCGAGCGCGCGCACGTCGAGCGGCAGCCACCCCGCAGCCTGCACCGCATCGGTGTGGAACGGGATGCTCCGCTCGTGCGCCAGCGCGGCCAACTCGGTCACCGGCTGCAGGGTGCCGACCTCGTTGTTCGCGAGCATCACACTTGCCAGCGTGGTGTCGGGGCGTAGCGCGGCGGCGAAATCGGCGGGGGAGACCCGCCCGTCGCGGCCGACCGGAACATAGTCGCCTCGAAGCCGTGGAGGCGCACCAGATAGTCCACGGACGCGAGCACCGCCTCGTGCTCGATCGGCGTCGTCACAAGGTGCCGTCCGCGCGGGGCGCCGAGCGCGATGCCCTTGATCGCGAGGTTGTCGGCCTCCGTTCCCCCGGAGGTGAAGACGACCTCCGACGCCCGGCAGCCCAGCCACGCGGCGACCGTCGCTCGGGCGTCCGCCAGCGCACGCGCCGCCGACTCCCCAACGGCGTGGTGGCTCGACGGGTTGCCGAAGTCGCCGGTCAGGTACGGCCACATCGCCTCCAGCACCTCCCGGCGCACCGCGGAGGTCGCGGCCGCATCGAGGTAGAGGCCCGTCATGGCAGCCACCCGCTCATGGCGCGTCGACCACCACGTCGAGACCGAGGTCAAGGGAGCGGACGCTGTGCGTGAGCGCCCCCGAGGAGATGACGTCCACGCCAGTCTCGGCGATCTCGCGGACGGTGGCGAGGCTGACGTTGCCGCTGGCCTCCACGATGGCCCGGCCGCCGACGATGGCGACGCCCTCCCGCAGCTCGTCGAGCGTGAAGTTGTCGAGCATGATCGTGTCGACACCAGCGGCCAGCACGGGCTCGATCTGGTCGATGCGGTCGACCTCGACTTCGAGGTGCGTGGTGTGCGACATCCGGGCACGCACCGCACGCAGTGCGTCGGTGATCGAGAGGCCGGTCTGCGCGGTGAGCACGGCGAGGTGGTTGTCCTTGGCCATCACAGCGTCCGACAGCGAGTAGCGGTGATTGTGACCGCCGCCGCTGCGAACCGCGTGGCGCTCGAACGCGCGCAGACCGGGCGTGGTCTTGCGGGTGTCGACGATGCGGGCGGAGGTGTGCGCCACCTCCCGCACGAAAGCGGCGGTGAGGGTGGCGATCCCGCTCATCCTCTGGACGAAGTTGAGTGCTACGCGCTCGCCCTGGAGGACAGAGCGCGCCGGCCCGGTGACGGTCGCGAGCGTGTCGCCGGCGTCGAATGCGTCCCCGTCGCTTACGGCGAGCTCGACCTGAATGGCCGGGTCGGTGAGCGTCATCGCCGCGGCGAAGACGGCGCCTCCCGAGAACGTTCCCGGCTCGCGCGCGGCGAGCCGCGCTGTCGCGTATGCCGTTTCCGGAATGAGCAGCTCGCTGGTGAGGTCGCCCCACGGGGCGTCCTCGGCCAGGGCCGCTGCGACGACGTCGTGGATGATCTGGCGGGTCAGCATGGAACGGTCACCTCGGTCGGGACGGGCAGCGGCGCAAGCACCGTGTGATGCGGTGCCGCGTCCGCCGGGAGCGGGTAGTCGGAGCGGAAGTGCGCGCCGCGCGACTCCTCGCGCGACAGGGCGGCGGCGACGACGAGTCGCCCGAGCTGGAGCAGGTTCGCTTCCTCGCCGGCTTCGGGGAGGCGGAGAGCGGCGAGCGCGCGCGAGGCGCGTTCGAGGCCGGTGCGGTCTCGGTGGAGGCCGGCGCCGGCCCATAGCACCTCCTGGAGGCGCGCGCGATCGAAGGGCTGATCGGGCTCGGATGCCTCCGACGGCATGGACTCGGCTGCGACGGTCGGTCCGTCCGTCCAGTCCGGCGCGTCCGGCCATGGCGCGTCGATCGCGTCGGCGGCGCGGTGCGCGAAGACCAGGCCCTCCAGCAGCGAGTTGGAGGCCAGCCGGTTCGCTCCGTGAGCTCCCGTGCACGCGACCTCGCCGACCGCGAAGAGGCCGGGCACGCTCGTGCGTCCGTGTACGTCTGTCGCGACACCGCCCATCGCGTAGTGCGCGGCCGGTGTCACCGGCACCGGCTCGCGCGACCAGTCGATGCCCGCGGCGCGGCAGGCCGCGTCGATGGTCGGGAAGCGGTGGGCGAGGAAGTCCGCACCGAGCGCGGTCGCGTCGAGCACGACGGGGAGGCCGTCCTGCGCCGCCATCTCGACGGCGATCGCACGGGCGACGACGTCGCGCGGGGCCAGCTCGGCGTCGGGGTGCGCGTCGAGCATGAACCGATCGCCGCGCGCGTTGCGCAGCACAGCCCCCTCGCCGCGGACCGCCTCGGACACCAGGAACGTGCGCGAGCCTCCGTCACCCGACGGAAGCCGCAGGGCGGTCGGGTGGAACTGCGTGAACTCGAGGTCGGCGAGCAGCGCCCCCGCGCGCCATGCTGCGGCCACCCCGTCGCCTGTCGCGATGGCGGGGTTGGTGGTGTGCGCGTACAGCTGCCCCCAGCCTCCGGTGGCGAGGATCACCGCGTCCGCGTCGAGGACGGAGTCCGTGCCGTTGACGAGCCGCAGCGCGAGGCCGGAGGCCGCGCCCTGCGACACGTGCACGTCGCGGAGGAAGGCGCCCGTCACGACGCGGATGCGCGCGCTGCGGACGGCGGCGTCGAGCGCGCGCTCGATCTCCGCGCCCGTCGCGTCGCCGCCGGCGTGCAGGACGCGCGCGCTCGAGTGCGCGGCCTCCAGACCGCGGGCCAGGTCCCGGCCCTCCCGGTCGAACGCGACGCCGAGCGCGATCAGCTCGCGCACGCGCTGCGGGCCGTCGCCGCAGAGCGCCTCCACGGCGGCGGGGACGTTCAGCCCGGCCCCGGCGCGCACGGTGTCGGCGACGTGGGCGGCGACGCTGTCGTCGGAGAAGACGGCTGCGGCGATGCCGCCCTGGGCGTACCGGGTGCTGCCCTCGGCGATCGTGCCCTTGGTGACGATCGTCACCTCGTGCCGTTCGGCCGCCCGCAGCGCGGCGACGAGACCGGCGATGCCGCTCCCGACCACGACGACGCGGGCCATGTCAGGCCGCCATCGTCGTGTCCGGCCGCGCCGCGAGCATGCGCTCGAGCGCGACCCGGGCGGGCTCGGCGACGTCGTCGGAGACGCGCACCTGGTTGAGCACCTCGCCGCGCACCAGGCCCTCCAGCACCCAGGCCAGATAGCCGGGGTGGATGCGGTACATCGTCGAGCAGGGGCAGACCACCGAGTCGAGGCAGAAGATCGTGTGCTGCGGGTACTCGGCCGCGAGGCGCTGCACCAGGTTGATCTCGGTGCCGATGGCGAACGTCGACCCGGCGGGCGCCGCTTGGATCGCCTTGACGATGTAGTCGGTCGAGCCGTACGCGTCGGCCGCGTCGACCACGTCCATCGGGCACTCGGGGTGCACGATCACGCGCACGCCGGGGAACTCCGCCCGGGCATGCTCGATCTGGCCGACCGTGAAGCGCTTGTGCACCGAGCAGAAGCCGTGCCACAGGATGACCTGCGCGTCGCCGAGGGTCGCCTCGTCGTTGCCGCCGAGCGGCTTGCGCGGGTTCCACAGCGGCATCCGCTCCAGCGGCACACCCATCGCCTTGGCCGTGTTGCGGCCCAGGTGCTGGTCGGGGAAGAACAGCACGCGCCGGCCGCGCTGGAAGGCCCATTCGAGCACGGTGGCCGCGTTGGACGAGGTGCAGACGATGCCGCCGTGCTCGCCGCAGAACGCCTTGAGCGCGGCCGACGAATTCATGTAGGTGACCGGGACGACAGGCACCCGACCGTCGGCGTCCGGCTCGGTGCCGTACAGCTCTTCGAGCGCCTCCCAGCAGTCCTGCACCGAGTCGAGGTCGGCCATGTCGGCCATCGAGCAGCCGGCGGCCAGGTTCGGGAGGACGACCTTCTGCTCCGGGCGCGAGACGATGTCGGCGGTCTCCGCCATGAAGTGGACGCCGCAGAAGACGATCGTCTCGGCCTCCGGACGTGCCTTGGCCGCGTTGGCGAGCTGGAAGGAGTCGCCGACGAAGTCGGCGTACTGCACGACCTCGTCGCGCTGGTAGAAGTGGCCCATGACCGCGACGCGATCGCCGAGGGTCGCCTTCGCCGCGCGGATCCGCTCGGAGAGTTCCTGCTTGGAGGCGGTGCGGTACTCGTCCGGCAGCTCGCCCTGACGTGGAGCGTGAGCCGGGATGGGGTCGGCCTGCGATGCGCCGGGACCGTAGGACGGCGGCGCGGAGTCGAACAGCCACGGCCCGTCGGCGAGCTCCGGTGCGCACGTCGCGCCGTCGAGGCTGCCGCTCGAGATGAGCTGGATGGTGGTGTCGACCGATGCGATGGTCATGACTGCTCGCTTTCCGGGGTGGGACGTGGGTCGGTTGCGGGACGTGATCCGTAGGACGGTTGCTGGCGGGGGAGCGGCCCCGCGTCGGCGAGGTCGGTCGAGTCGTTGTAGCGGTAGAGCCGGGGCGGTCGGTGCGGGGTCCCTGTCAGGTAGTCGCCGGTGGCGACGACGGCGCCGGAGGCCTCGATCGTCCGTCGGAAGTTGGCCGGGTCGAGAGGGCGGCCGAGCACCGCCTCGTGCACCTCTCGCAGTTGGGCGAGCGTGAAGCGCTCGCCGAGGAAGGCATGGGCGATGCGGGAGTACTCCATCTTCGTCCGCAGCCGCCAGAGCGCGTACTCGACGATGACGTTGTGGTCGAACGCCAGCTGCGGGAGGTCGTCGGCGGCGAACCAGCCGACGTTCTCGCCGGCGGCCGCCTGCTCGGCCTCGGCGCTGCCGACCAACGCCCAGTACACGATGGAGACGACACGATCGTCGCCGGGGGAGCGGACCGCGTCGCCGAACGTGTAGAGCTGCTCCAGGTAGCGCGGGACGAGGCCGGTCGTGTCGCCGAGAGTGCGTGCGGCGGCGTAGGCCAGGTCTTCGCCGACCCGGAGCGGGCCTCCGGGGAGTGCCCAGCGCCCTTCGTACGGGTCGCGGATGCGCCGCACGAGCGGCAGCCACACCTGGGGCTGGCCTCCCGTCTGCTCGTCGGAGCGCAGCGCGAAGATGACCGTGGACACGGCGAGCATCGCGCTCGCGTGTTCGTGTGCGGCCATCTCGGACCTCCCGTCGGGCTAAAGGTCACCATAACCCTAAGCTGTAAACCATCTTAGTGTCACTCTGACCAGAACGCCAAACCGAGGTTGTCGCACGTGGGCGCGCGCGGGGAGGCCGCAGACCGGATATGCTGGCCGGGTCAACTGAATACCGGGCCAATCAGGTCGATGCGGGAGAGCCGCGCGCAGTGCGCGGCACCGAAGGAGCAATCCTCCCCGACAATCTCTCAGGTACGTGTACCGCATCGAACTGGCCACTCTGAAAAGCAGGGCAGCGCACACGCGCTGGCCTCGCCCACGGTGAAAGCCGTGACCGCCACCGTGCGGTCGCGGTGAAACTCTCAGGCCGTATGACAGAGGGGGAGTTCTTCACACGTCAGCGCGCCGCGCTGCCGTTCATCCCTCCGGCGACGGCCGGCGAACGGAGAACTCATGAGCTCGCAGGACAGCCAGAACAGCGCAACGGAGCAGCCCAGCGCGACGGAGCGCACCTCTCCACTGCACGACGCCCACATCGCGGCGGGGGCGTCCTTCACCGACTTCGCCGGTTGGCAGATGCCGGTCCGCTACTCCAGCGATCTGGCCGAGCACCACGCCGTCCGCACCGCCGCCGGCCTGTTCGACCTCTCGCACATGGGCGAGATCGTGCTCATCGGGCCGGAGGCCGGCCAGGCGCTCGACTACGCGCTCGCCGGCAAGCTGTCGTCGCTCGCGCTCGACCAGGCCAAGTACAGCATGCTGCTGTCGCGCGCGGGCGGCATCCTCGACGACCTCGTCGTGTACCGCACGGGCGAGGACCGCTACATGGTCGTCGCCAACGCGTCCAACCGGGAGGCCGTCGCCGAAGAGCTGCGCGACCGCACCGCCCCGTTCGACGTGGAGGTCTACGACGAGAGCGACGACATCGCGCTGATCGCGGTGCAGGGTCCTGCCGCCCTCAGCGTCGTGCTCGCCACGCCCGGCTTCCACATCGATGGCGACGACTTCGCGCAACGCGCCACCGAGCTCAAGTACTACTGGAGCATCCCGGCCGAGTTCGAGACGCATCCGGTGCTCGTGGCCCGCACCGGGTACACCGGCGAGGACGGCTTCGAGCTGTACACCGCTCCCGACAACGCCCGCGCGCTCTGGGACGCCCTGTTGGAGGCCGGAGCCGCGCAGGGGCTGGTCCCCGCGGGCCTCGCCAGCCGCGACACGCTGCGGCTCGAGGCGGGGATGCCGCTGTACGGCCACGAGCTCGGGCGCGACACGATGCCGGCCCAGGCCGGACTCGGCCGCGTGGTCAACCTCGCCAAGGACACCGACTTCGTCGGCCGCGCCGCCAGCGAGGAGGGCCCGGACGCCGAGTCGCGCGTGCTGGTCGGCCTCATGGGCCAGGGCAAGCGCGCAGCCCGCGCCGGCTACCCGGTGCTCGCGCCCGCCGCCGACGGCGCCGACGAGGAGGTCGGCGTCGTGACCTCCGGCGCCCTCTCGCCCACGATCGGCGTCCCGATCGCCATGGCGTACATCGCGCCGCGGTTCGCCCGCCCCGGCACCGAGCTGCACGTCGACGTACGCGGCTCCAGCCTTCCGTTCACCGTCACCGCCCTCCCCTTCTACAGCAGAAAGAAGCATTGACATGGCCGCCGAGCAGGACCTCCAGTACACCGCCGAGCACGAGTGGCTCCTCGTCGACGGCGACACCGCGACCGTCGGCATCACCGGCTATGCGGCCGAGAAGCTGGGGGACGTCGTCTTCGTCGAGCTGCCCGCCCAGGGCAGCGATGTCGCGGCCGGCCGCGTGGTCGGCGAGATCGAGTCGACCAAGTCGGTCGGCGAGCTCTTCGCCCCGGTCGACGGCACTGTCGCCGAGGTCAACCAGGCCGTCGTCGACGCGCCCGAGCTGGTCAACAGCGACCCGTTCGGCGAGGGCTGGCTCATCAAGGTGACCTTCAGCGCCCTGCCCGACGGCCTCCTCTCCTACGACGAGTACAAGGCCCTCACGGGCGAGTAAGGCTTCTGCACGACATGAGCGACCTGTTCCAGACGCGTCACATCGGCACCGACGGGGACGCGCAGCAGTCCATGCTGTCCGCCCTCGGCGCTGCGTATGCCCAGGATTTCGGAACGGTGGAGGCCCTCGTCTCCGCCGCCGTGCCGGACTCCATCCGAGTGGACGCCTCCCGCGTGTCCGCACTGCCCACTCCCGTCAGCGAGCGGGCCGCCCTGCGCGAGCTGCGCGCGCTCGCCGCCCGCAACACGGTGAACCGCAGCCTGATCGGGCTCGGCTACTACGGCACCATCACACCGGCCGTCATCAAGCGCAACGTCCTCGAGAACCCGGGGTGGTACACCGCGTACACGCCGTACCAGCCGGAGATCTCGCAGGGCCGACTGGAGGCGCTCATCAACTTCCAGACGATGGTGTCCGATCTGACGGGTCTGGACACCGCCAACGCGTCGATGCTCGACGAGGGCACCGCGGTCGTCGAGGGGATGCTGCTGGCACGCCGCGCTTCCAAGGCAGCTGGCGCGACGTTCGTCGTGGACGCCGACACCTTCCCGCAGACGCTCGCACTGCTGCGCAACCGAGCGGAGGCCGTGGGAATCGAGCTCGTCGTGCTCGACCTCGCGTCCACGCCCGGGGACGCTCCGGAGCTGCAGGAGGCCTTCGGCCTGTTCGTGCAGTACCCTGGCGCCTCCGGCCGGGTCTGGGACCCGTCCGCTGTGATCGCCGCGGCGAAGGCCGCCGGCGCGGTCGTCGTGGCCGCGGCCGACCTGCTCGCGCTCACGCAGCTGACCTCGCCGGGCGAGCTCGGCGCCGACGTCGCCGTGGGCACCAGCCAGCGGTTCGGCGTCCCGATGGGCTTCGGCGGGCCGCACGCCGGTTACATGGCGGTCAGGAAGGGCCTGGAGCGTCAGCTCCCCGGCCGCCTGGTCGGCGTCTCGCAGGACGCGATCGGCAGGCCCGCCTACCGGCTCACGCCTGCAGACCCGGGAGCAGCACATCCGCCGCGAGAAGGCGACCTCCAACATCTGCACCGCCCAGGTGCTGTTGGCGGTCATGGCCGCGATGTACGCCGTCTACCACGGTCCGGCCGGGCTCCGTGCGATCGGCCGGCACGTGCACCTGTCCGCCGTCGCGGTGGCCGAGGCGCTGCGCTCGGCCGGCGTCGAGGTCCGGTCGCGTTCGTTCTTCGACACTCTCGTGGTCGAGGCGGACGACGCGGCAGTCGTGGTGGAGCGCGCCCATGAGCGCGGCCTCCTGCTGCACGCGGTCGACTCAGGCCTCGTCTCGCTCAGCCTCGACGAGGAGTCCGCGGCCGACCTGCGCGACGGCGTCTTCCCGCTCGCCGACCTGATCGAGGTGCTCGGCGGCACGGTGGAGGGCGAGGCGACGGTCTCGTTCGGCTCCGAGTCGTCGTTCGAGCCGGCGCTCGCCCGCACGTCCGCGTTCCTGACGCACCCCGTGTTCTCCACGCACCACTCGGAGACCGCGATGATGCGCTACCTGCGCCAGCTGCCGACCGCGACTACGCGCTCGACCGCGGGATGATCCCGCTCGGCTCGTGCACGATGAAGCTCAACGCCGCCACCGAGATGGAGGCCGTCACCTGGCCCGAGTTCGCGGCCCTCCACCCGTTCGCGCCCGCGGCCGACGTCGCCGGGTCCCTCGAGCTGATCGACCAGCTCGAGGGCTGGCTCGCCGACGTGACCGGCTACGACACCGTCTCTCTGCAGCCGAACGCGGGCAGCCAGGGCGAGCTCGCCGGCCTGCTCGCGATCCGCGGCTACCACCGCTCGCGCGGCGACGACCAGCGCACCGTGTGCCTCATCCCGCAGTCCGCGCACGGCACCAACGCCGCGTCTGCCGTCCTCGCCGGCATGAGCGTCGTCGTCGTCGCGACCGACGAGCTCGGCAACGTCGACCTCGACGACCTTCGCGCCAAGATCGCGGCGAACGCCGACACCCTCGCGGCCCTGATGATCACGTACCCGTCGACCCACGGCGTCTACGAGCACGAGGTCGTCGCCATCACCGCCGCGGTGCACGACGCGGGTGGCCAGGTCTACGTCGACGGCGCGAACCTCAACGCGCTGCTCGGCTACGCCCGCTTCGGCGACTTCGGCGGCGACGTCAGCCATCTCAACCTGCACAAGACGTTCTGCATTCCGCACGGCGGCGGCGGGCCGGGCGTCGGCCCGGTGGCCGCGAAGGCGCACCTCGCGCCGTTCCTGCCCGGGCACCCGCTCGCGCAGGACGCGACGCATGTGCTCGCCGGTGAAGTGCAGCGCATCGAGCACGGCGGCGGCCCCGTCTCGGCGGCGCCCTACGGCAGCCCGAGCATCCTCCCGATCAGCTGGGCCTACGTGCGGATGATGGGCGCCCAGGGTCTCACCGACGCCACCGGCGCTGCGGTGCTCGCGGCCAACTACGTCGCGGCGCGGTTGCGCGAGCACTTCCCGGTGCTCTACGCGGGCGACGACGGCCTGGTCGCGCACGAGTGCATCCTCGACGTCCGGCCGCTCACCGAGCGCACCGGCGTCACCGTCGACGACGTCGCCAAGCGCCTCATCGACTTCGGCTTCCACGCGCCGACGATGTCGTTCCCGGTGGCGGGCACGCTCATGGTCGAGCCGACCGAGAGCGAAGACCTCGCCGAGCTCGACCGCTTCGTCGACCGCCATGATCTCGATCAAGGCGGAGGCCGACGCGGTGGCGGCGGGGGAGTGGCCGGCGGACGACAACCCGCTGCGAGGCGCTCCGCACACCGCAGAGTCGGTCGCGTCGTCCGCGTGGGACCACGCCTACACGCGCGAGCAGGCCGTCTATCCCGTGCCGACCCTGGTGCGGAACAAGTACTGGCCTCCGGTGCGACGCATCGACCAGGCCTACGGCGACCGCAACCTCTTCTGCGCCTGCCCGCCTCCCGAGGCCTTCGCGTAGGCGACAGCACCCGTCGAGAACGCCGAAGATCGGCCGGAAACCGCTTGCTAGGCGAAGACGCCCGGCCAGAGGGCGACGGCGAGGGGGTAGCCGACGAACGAGACGATGTCGATGACGACGTGCGCGACCACCAGCGGCATCACCCGGCCCCAGCGGGTGTAGCACCACCCGAAGACGACCCCCATGATCGCGTTGCCGACGAAGGGGCCGAAGCCCTGGTACAGGTGGTAGCTGCCGCGCAGCACCGCCGCCGAGAGGATGATCGTCCACTTCCCCCAGCCCAGCTGGCGCAGACGCGTGAAGAGGTAGCCGACGATGATCACCTCCTCCTGCAGACCGGCGCGCAGAGCAGCGAAGATCAGGATGGGCACCGTCCACCAGTAGGTGTCCAGCGGCGAGGCCTGCACCTGCACGGTCAGCCCGAGCACCCGGCCGAGCGCGTAGAAGAGGATGCCGGGGATCCCGATCACGAGGAACAGCACCACGCCGCCGCCCAGGTCCCGTCTCGGCCGGCTCAGGTCGAAGCCGATACGGCGGAAACCGCTGCGCCGGGGCTGCCAGAGCAGGAAGATCACCAGGGCGACCGCGAACAGCGGGAATGCGTTGCCGAGGAACTGGTAGAGGAAGTCGAAGACCTGACGGCTCGACTGGGACGGGTTCACCTGCGCCGTCTGGTCGGCCAGGGGCGTGCTCTGCGTGGAGCGGTCGATGATCGAGACGATCGAGTACACCGCGGACTGGCCGAGCGAGAGGCCCAGGACGATCGCGACCTCCCACCACACGCGGGGGCGGTCGCTGCGTTCGACGGGCAGCTCGCCTGTCCACGTCGCTGTTTCGTCCGCCGCCGGAGCGGTCGCGGTCGGCTCACTGCTCATAGGTGCATCCTGCCAGGCCCCGGGCGAGCGCGGGGACACGTTGTGTATCCGTGGATATCACCCCGCGCATGCGGGATGCGCTCGATTTCTTGCGTTTCACGCGCCGAGAGCACCGTTTCGAGGGCCTTCGCGCAACGATTCGCCGACTGAGTTACCACTGTGTAACGTTTTCCAGCCTCATTTTGCATTCCCACTCAACGGTACCTAGGTTGTTCTTATCCCGCGGGGTTCGGGTGCTCTCGCACGCCCGTGCCGTCGCACACTTCGCACAGGAGGAACATTGCACATCAAGGGAAGAAAGGTCAGGTACGCGGTCAGCGCCGTCGCCGTCGCCGGCGTTGCCGCGCTCGCGCTGTCGGCCTGCACCACGTCCGGCAGCACGGCGCACCTCGTCCGCAGCCAAGGGCGGCACCGTGACGGTCGCTGTCGTGAACGACTTCACCTCGTTCAACTCGCAGACCCCGCAGGGCAACCTGGACACCAACGGCCAGGTCGGCTACCTCGACGGGTCGTACGGTACTGGTTTCCAGTACATCGACAACAACTACAAGATCGTTCACGACGACAAGTTCGGCAAGTTCGAGAAGCTCTCGGACGACCCGCTGACGGTCAAGTACACCCTGAACAAGAACGACAAGTGGTCCGATGGCCAGCCCGTCACCGCTGACGACATGGTGTTCGCCTGGGCGATCGCCTCCGGTTACTACGACTCGGCGAAGTTCGACGACCAGGGCAAGGTGACCAGCGGCACGCAGTACTTCTCCATCGCGGGCTCGACGGCGGGCATCGACTCGACCGCGTTCCCGACCGTGGGCGACAACAACACGTCGATCACCCTGAAATACGCCACGCCGTACGTGGACTGGGAGCTCGTCAACCCGATCGCGCAGCCCGCGCACATCGTGGCCAAGAAGGCGGGCCTCTCGTCGGCCGCCGACCTGACCAAGCTGCTGAAGACGCTGCCGAAGGGCGACCCTGCCGCTCCGGTCGCCGCCAACGCGACCCTGAAGAAGGCCGCCGACTTCGTCAACACCGGCTACGACGTCACCGCGTTCCCGACCGACAAGGACCTGCTGGTCTCCTCCGGCCCGTTCGTCGTCTCGTCGTGGACCCCTGGCCAGTCGCTCACGATGGCGCAGAACAAGTACTACGACGGTGGTCTCAAGCCGAGCGTGGACAAGATCGTGTTCCGTATCATCCCGGACGCCAACGCCCAGGTCACCGCTCTCCAGAACGGTGAGGTCGACATCATCAACCCGCAGGCCTCGGCCGACACGCTCACTGCCCTCAAGCAGACGAGTGCGAAGGTCCTGACCGGCGACCAGGCGTCGTACGACCACCTCGACCTGAACTTCGGTTCGCAGGTCTTCGCCGACCCGAAGGTCCGTGAGGCGTTCCTGAAGACGATCCCGCGTCAGCAGATCCTCGACTCGATCGTCACCCCGGTGAACCCGAAGGCCAAGGTCCTCAACTCGCAGATCTGGCTGCCGAACCAACAGCCCGAGTACGGCGACTCGGTGAAGAACAACGGTTCGTCCGCGTACGACAAGGTCGACATCGACGGCGCCAAGGCGCTGCTCGCCGGTGCGACCCCGACCGTCCGCATCCTGTACAACACGAACAACCCGAACCGTGTCGACGAGTTCCAGGCCATCCAGACGTCCGCCGCCAAGGCTGGCTTCAAGGTCGTCGACGCCGGCTCGCCGGACTGGAGCAAGCTGCTCCCGGGCGGTAACTACGACGCATCGCTCTTCGGCTGGATCAGCCCGGGTGCCGGCACGGCGCAGATCCCGCAGCTGTTCACCACGAACGGTGGCGGTAACTACAACCGCTTCTCCGCTGCGAACGACGACGCTCTGGCCACCGCAGACCACGCTCGACACGAGCAAGCTGGTGTCGCTGGAGAAGAACATCGACAAGACCGCCTTCTCGCAGGCCTACGGTCTGCCGCTGTTCCAGCTGCCGGGTGTCTTCGGTGCCACCGCTCGCGTCGACGGCGTGAAGTACATGGGCAACCAGAACGGCCCGTTCTGGAACTTCTGGGAGTGGACCGTCAAGTCCTCGACCGCGAAGTAACGCTCGACCAGGGAGAGTGCCCGGGGAACCCCCCGGGCACTCTCCTGCGACGGGGCGTCGGCTTCGAGTCGACGCCCCGTTATCATGTAGTCGGCGGTCGTGATCCGACCGTTTCCTCGAAATCGCGCCGGGCGAGCCCCCAGCTCAGCCGACCAACCCGTTCATGGCGCGCCCTGTCAGTGAAGGTTTTGAACCTATGGCGAGTTTCATCCTGAGACGTCTCCTTGTCTCAGTGCTCATCATCATCGCCGCTTCGTTCCTGATGTACATGCTGGTCGCGTACAGCGCCGACCCGCTCCAGGATCTGCGAAGCAGCAATTCCCCCAACAAGACGCAGCTCATCAACGCGCGCATCCAGCTCCTCCAGCTCGACGTCGTCCCGCCGTTGCGGTGGCTGCTCTGGCTCGGAGGCGCCGCCAAGTGCCTCATCCCGTTCGCCAACTCGTGCGACCTCGGATCGACCATCTCGAACGCGGAGGTGGTGGACATCCTCCCGCAGGCGCTCGGCTCGACCGTCCAGCTGGTCACGGTCGCCCTCATCCTCGCGATCCTCCTCGGTGTCACCATCGGAATCGTCACCGCCCTGCGGCAGTACAGCGGACTCGACAATGTCGTCACGTTCCTGAGCTTCTTCCTGTACTCCCTCCCGGCGTTCCTCGTGGCCGTGCTCCTCAAGGAGTTCGTCGCCATCGGGTTCAACAACTTCCTCGCGAACCCGACGATCCCCTGGTGGCTCGCGGTGCTGATCGGGGTGGTGGCCGGACTCATCTGGCAGTCGCTCATCGGCGGCGACATGCGGCGCCGCGGTATCACGTTCGCCGTCTCCGGCGTCGCGACCGCGGGCGTCCTGCTGCTGATGAGCGCGACCAACTGGTTCCTGCACCCGGGCCTCGGGCCGGTCGTGATGATCATCCTGATCGCCGGCACCGTGATCGGCGCGACCGCGCTGACCGCGGGCCTGCAGAGCCGCCGCGCGCTGATCTCCGCGAGCGTCGCCGGCGCTATCGCGCTGATCTGCTACTTCGGACTGCAGTGGCTGTTCGACATCTCCACGCCGTCCACGATCGTCATCCTGGCAGTCGTCGCGATCCTCGTGAGCATCGGCATCGGCTGGCTCGTGGGAGGCTACGACCGCGGCCAGAACATGCGTGTCGCCGTCATCGTCACGATCGTGTCGGGTTTCCTCATCGTGGTCGACCGTTTCATGCAGGCGTGGCCGACGTACTTCCAGGACACCAACGGCCGCCCGATCGCGACCGTCGGCTCGTCCACTCCGGGCCTCGAAGGCGACATGTGGGTGACAGGTCTCGACACCTTCACGCACCTCGTGCTGCCGACGATCGCGCTGCTGCTGATCTCTTTCGCGTCGTACACCCGTTACTCGCGAGCCGGCATGCTCGAGGTCCTCAACCAGGACTTCATCCGCACCGCGCGGGCCAAGGGCCTCCCGGAGCGGACCGTCGTGGTGCGGCACGCGTTCCGGAACATGCTCATCCCGATCACGACACTGGTGGCGTTCGACGTCGGCGCACTCCTCGGTGGCGCGATCATCACGGAGAAGGTGTTCGCCATCCCCGGCATGGGTTCGCTGTTCTACGCGGGCCTGTTCCGCGGTGACCTCAACCCCGTCATGGCGTACTTCGTCGTGATCGCGATCATGGCCATCCTGTTCAACTTCCTGGCAGACCTGGCCTATGCCGCGCTCGACCCGAGAGTGAGGGTCCGCTGATGTCGACCACCGAACCGATGATCGCCGACGAGCTGCAGGAGCCGAGCTCCCCGCCCGTCAGCCAGGGCAGGCTGATCTGGAAGCGCTTCCTCTCGAACAAGGTCGCCGTCGCCAGCGCCATCCTGTTCATCCTCATCGTGCTGTTCTCCATCTCCGCGATCGGGATCGGCCCGATCCACGGCTGGTGGAAGTACGACTTCAAAGAGCTCAACGATCAGGTCAACCAGGGCGCTCCGAGCGCCGAGCACCCGTTCGGGCAGGACCGCATCGGCAAGGACTACTTCGCCCTGACGATGCGCGGTATCCAGAACTCCGTCCTGGTGATGATCGTGCTCGGCGTGATCGCGAGCGTCGTTGGCGTCGTGGTCGGCGCCATCGCGGGGTACTTCCGCGGTGTGGTCGACGCGATCCTGATGCGCATCACCGACGTCTTCATCGTGATCCCGGCGCTGGTCATCGGCTCCGTCGTCGGCCACATGTTCGGAGGCCTCGGCGCGTTCTTCCTCGCCCTGATGCTCGGGTTCTTCTCGTGGATGGGCATCGCGCGTCTGGTGCGTGGAGAGTTCCTGTCGCTGCGCGAGCGCGAGTTCGTCGAAGCGGCCCGGGTGGCCGGCGCGTCGGACATGCGCATTATCTTCAAACACATCCTCCCGAACGCCATCGGCGTCGTGATCGTGTCCTCCACGCTGATCATGGCCTCGGCCATCCTGCTCGAGACCGCGCTGTCGTTCCTCGGCTTCGGCATCCGGCCGCCGGATGTCTCGCTCGGCCTCCTGATCAGCTCGAACGAGTCCGCGTTCCAGACCCGTCCGTGGCTGTTCTGGTGGCCTGGTGCGTTCATCGTGACGCTCGCCCTGCTGGTCAACTTCGTCGGCGACGGTCTGCGTGACGCGTTCGACCCGCGCCACCGCCGCTTCAACCTGCGCAAGATGCGCGAGCAGGAGCCGGAGGACGGCGAGGGCGACGAGTTCGGACCCCGGACGGGCGTGGCCCTCGCGGAGGACGTGCTGTGACATCCGCCCGCGCGGCGCTGCTGGTGGCCCCGGGTTCTCCGGGGTCAGGCCGCCAGCAGCGCGGCGACAGTGCCGGCCGTGAGCACGACCAGCGTCGCCGACGTGGCGATGTGCCAGCGGACCGACACGGGCGTCTCGTCCGCCAGGCCGCTGTCGATCGCGCCGCTCTGCTGGAGCTGAGCCCAGCGGCGGCGGACGATCTCGGCGGCGGCGCCCGACTCGGTGGACAGCAGGTCGCCAGGGCGACGCACGCTGTCCGCGACGTTCGGCCTGCCGACGCGGCCCTTGGTCTCCTGGCGGGTGGCGCGCAGCGTGCGCGCCGTTCCGGGAGCGGGCGCGGACCACACCGGGAACGTGCGGCCGGGCGTGTACAGCGTGAGCGCGTACTTGGTGTCCACGTGGATGAGCGCCTGCCACGGGATGCGGATGGTGCGCGTGACGTTGACCACCTCGATGCCGTCGTCGGCGACCGTGAGGCTCGGACGCCAGAGCACCGCCCAGCCCACGAAGGCGAAAAGGGCGCACGGCACCGCGTAGAGCAGGCGTGCATCGTGCACGCTCACCAGAAGGCCGACGATCAGGGCAGCAGCCGCCGCCCAGATCAGCACGGCAAGGACCCGGTTGAACCGGGACACGAAAACCTCGCGCTCGGCGGGGGAGACGTAGGGCATGGCTCCATGCTCTCATCCCGCACTGTCTCCGCCTCGCCCGAGCGCGCCCCCGAAAGGAACCACGAATCATGACCGAGAACACCACCGGTGGGGCCGGGGTCGTCGTCGGCGCTCCCGTGCTGGAGGTCACCGACCTGTCCGTCGACTTCGGCGTGGACAGCGTCTGGGTGCCCGCGGCGAACAAGCTGAACTACTCGATCAAGGCGGGTGAGGTGCTCGCCATCGTCGGCGAGTCCGGCTCCGGCAAGAGCGCGAGCTCGATGGCGATCCTCGACCTCCTGCCGCAGAACTCGCGCGTTCAGGGTTCGATCAAACTGGAGGGCCGCGAGCTCACCGGGCTGACCCCGCCGCAGATGCGCCGTGTGCGCGGACGCCAGGTCGCCGTGATCTTCCAGGAGCCGATGACGGCGCTCAACCCGGTCTACACGGTCGGCTTCCAGATCATCGAGACGCTGCGCATCCACTTCGGGATGTCGCCGCACGAGGCGAAGGGGCGCGCGCTCGAACTGCTCGAGATGGTCGAGCTGCCCGACCCCGTGAAGGCGTTCAACTCGTACCCGCACCAGCTCTCGGGCGGCCAGCGCCAGCGCGCCATGATCGCGCAGTCGATCTCGTGCGACCCGAAGCTGCTCATCGCTGACGAGCCGACCACCGCGCTCGACGTGACGGTGCAGGCCGAGATCCTGGAGCTGATCCGCAGCCTGCGCGACCGCCTCGACAGCGCGATCCTGCTCATCACCCACGACATGGGCGTCGTCGCCGACCTGGCCGACAACATCGTGGTGATGCGCAAGGGCGACATCGTGGAGTCGGGGACGGTCAAGGAGGTCTTCGACGCCCCCAAGCACCCGTACACGATCGCCCTCCTCGAGGCCGTGCCGCACCTGGGCCAGCGCGAGGACGAGGAGATCGACACGACCGCCGCCCTCGCCGCGGGAACCGAGAACCCGGACGCCGAGTTCGCCGAGCGCATCCGGGTCAACGAGCGCATCGCCGCCGCCGAGCACGAGAAGGCGGAGATGGACAAGCGGAGGGTCGTCGTCGACTTCGAGAAGGTCGCGATCGAGTACCCGAAGCACGGCCGGGTGCCGGCGTTCCGGGCCGCGACCGACATCGACCTGACGATCCACGAGGGCGAGGTCGTCGGTCTGGTGGGCGAGTCGGGCTCCGGCAAGACCACGCTCGGCCGCGCCGCGATCGGCCTGCTGCCCATCCACTCCGGCAAGCTCGTCGTCGCCGGGCAGGACATCAGCCGTGCGGGCCGCGACGAGATCCGGAAGCTGCACCGCAACGTCGGCATCGTGTTCCAGGACCCGTCGTCGTCGCTCAACCCGCGCCTCCAGATCGCCGACTCCATCGCTGAGCCGCTCCGCCTGGCGAAAGGGCTCAAAGGCCAGGCGCTGGCCACGGAGGTCGACCGGCTTCTCGACAGCGTCGAGCTGCCACGTGCTTACCGCAGCCGGTTCCCTCACGAGCTCTCGGGTGGACAGAAGCAGCGCGTCGGCATCGCCCGCGCCCTGTCGCTGAAGCCGCAGGTGCTCATCGCGGACGAGCCGACGAGCGCGCTCGACGTCTCGGTGCAGGCACGGGTTCTGGAGCTGATGCAGCAGCTGCAGAAAGAGATGAACTTCGCATGCCTGTTCATCACGCATGACCTCGCCGTCATCGACGTGCTGGCGGACCGCATCGCGGTGATGCACCACGGCAACCTGATCGAGGTCGGGACCCGCGACGAGATCCTGCGCTACCCGAAGGAGGCTTACACGCAGCGCCTCCTCGCCGCCGTGCCGCTGCCCGATCCGGAGCAGCAGCGCGCCCGCCGCGCCCTGCGCCTGGAGCTGCTCGCCGCGGGTTCCGACGAGGTCGTGCCGGTCAACGAGGGCCTGCCCCAGCAGCCGGAGCCGCCGGTGGCCCAGGGGCTGTAACTCCGCCGGACCATGTCAGAGGGCCGTACCCGTGGGGTACGGCCCTCTGCCGTTCGCGCATGTTCGCTCGCCAAGAATCTGAAATCCAGACACAGAAATTTGCGCTCGACCCTCTCTTGACCCTAGTGTCTTGATTCGTACTGTGCGACCCGGGCATCCCCGGCGCTCGCACAGCGTGATCCGGAGGGAAGGCAGCCGTGTCCACCAGGCTCCTGAAGATGAAGTCCGCTGTCTTGGCTCTGGCCGGCGCTCTCGCGCTCACCGCCTGTGCGGGAGTCGATTCCTCGCCGAAGGCGACGACGGATCCCTCCGCGATCGTCTCGCTGAACGGGTCGGAACCGCAGAAGCCGCTCATTCCGACCGACACGAACGAGGCCGGCGGTCGCAGAATCGTCGACGCCGTGTTCGCGGGGCTGCTCACGTACAGCGCCGACGGCCGGCCGGTCAACGACGTCGCCGAGTCGATCACGACGGACGATTCCCAGCACTTCGTCGTCACGATCGCGGGCGATCGCGTTTTCAGCAACGGCGAGCCGGTCACGGCACGGTCGTTCGTCGACGCATGGAATTTCGGGGCGAGAAGGAGCAACGCGCAGCTGACGGCATCGTTCTTCGCAGACATCCGTGGATTCTCCTATGAGGAGGACACCGAACTCACCGGTCTGAAGGTCGTCAGCGACACGCGGTTCACGATCGACCTCTCCGCGCCCGTCTCCGACTTCCCGCTGCGTCTCGGGCACTCGGCCTTCTTCCCGATGCCGGCGGTCGCCTACGCCGACATGGAGGCATTCGGTGCGAAGCCGATCGGAAACGGTCCGTACAAGCTCGCCGCCGCGAACGCGTGGAAGCACGATGAGAGCATCGAGCTGGTCGCGAACCCCTCCTACGCGGGGCCGCGCGTTCCGAAGAACGGCGGCCTCCGGTTCGTCTTCTACGCGTCCTACGATGCCGCGTACGCGGATCTGCTGTCCGGTACGCTCGACGTCCTCGACACCATTCCCGATTCCGAGATCGCGTCGTACCAGGACGACCTCGACGGTCGCGGCGTCAACCAGCGGTCGGCGGGGTTCCAGGCGTTCGGCGTCCCCGAGTCGCTCGAGCACTTCAGCGGCGAGGAGGGGCGACTGCGTCGTCAGGCCATCTCGCTGGCGATCGACCGCGTCGAGATCACCACGGTGATCTACAAGGGAACCCGCGTCCCCGCGAAGGACTTCTCATCGCCCACGACGGACGGCTGGTCCGCGACCCTCCCTGGGTCCGAGGTCCTCGAGCACGACCCGAAGAAGGCAAAGCGGCTCTGGGCTGAGGCCGACAGGATGTCCCCGTGGACCGGAACGTTCCGGATCGCCTACAACGCCGACGGCGACCACAGAGACTGGGTCGACGCGGTGTCGAACAGCATCAAGAGCACACTGGGGATCGACGCGGCGGGTGATCCCGTGCCGACGCTCGGCCAGTTCCGTACCGCTCTCGTCGCGAAGTCGATCGAGTCCGCGTTCCGGTTCGGCCTCCGGGGCGACTACCCCGGCGTGCAGAACTACCTCGGTCCGATCTACGGAACGCACGCGGCGTACAACGACACCGGCTACTCCAACCCCGAATTCGACGCGCTGATCGAGAAGGGCCTCGCGCGAACCGACGTCGCCGATGCGAACGCCGACTTCGACGCGGCTCAGGAGGTACTCCTGAACGACCTTCCCGCAATACCGCTCTGGTATGAGAACGTCACCGGAGGCTTCGGAGAGTCGGTGCAGCAAGTGACGTTCGCCTGGAACGCCTTCCCCGTCGTCGACCAGATCACTAAGACCTCCACCCGATAGCGGAGTCGCGGCGATGATCCGCTTCATCGGCCTGCGCGTCCTTCAGGCGGTCCCCGTCCTCGTGGGGTCGACGCTCGTGATCTATGCACTGGTCTTCGCGCTGCCCGGCGATCCGATCATCGCGCTGTTCGGCGACCGCACGCCGGATCCTGCCGTGGCCGCCCGGCTTCGCGAGCAGTACCACCTGGACCAGCCCTTCATCATTCAGTACCTGCACTACCTCGGCGGGGTGGTCCGCGGAGACTTCGGAACGTCGTTCACGGGCGAGCCTGTCGGCGACATCCTCGCCCGCACCTTCCCTGTCACGGTCCGGCTGGCCGCACTCGCGCTTCTCTTTGAGATCGCGGTCGGCGTCACCGTCGGCCTCATCGGCGGGTTGCGCGCGGGTGGCTCGTTCGACGCGAGCGTCCTCGTGGTGAGCCTTCTCGTGATGTCCGTCCCGGTCTTCGTCCTCGCGTTCGTGCTCCAGCACGTCTTCGGCGTCTGGCTCGGGTGGACGCGGCCGACGGTCGGACAGGGGGCGCCGATCCAGGACCTCCTCCTCCCGGCTGTGGCGCTGGCGGCGATCGGCACGGCCGAGGTCGCGCGGGTGACCAGGGCGACCGTCGCCGATGCCGCCCGGATGGACTTCGTGCGTTTCGCGGCGGCCAAGGGCTTGAGTCGTGGCCGTGTCGCTGTCGTGCACGTGCTGCGCAATTCCCTCATCCCGGTGGTCACGCTACTCGGGGCGAACTTCGGGACGATGCTCGCCGGAGCGACGGTCGTCGAAGGGGTGTTCAACGTTCCAGGGGTGGGGCGGACGCTCTATCAGGCGATAATCCGCGGGGAGGGTCCGACGGTCGTGTCCCTCGTCACCGTCATGGTCGTCGTCTACCTTGTGGTCGGCCTGGTCGTCGACCTGCTGTACGCCGTCCTCGACCCGAGGATCCGCCATGCCTCATGACGTCATCGCACCGGCCGGCCGACCGGGCGCGGTCTGGAGAGACGCATGGCACGACATGCGTCGCCGGCCGCTCTTCTGGGTCGCGGCGACGCTCCTCCTGCTGGTGGTCGCCATGGCGGTGGCCCCGGGGCTCTTCGCGCATGTCGCGCCGAACGACGGATGCCGGCTCGGCGACAGCAACGGCGCTCCGACCGCAGGTCATCCGCTCGGATTCACGAAACAGGGGTGCGATGTGTATGCCAGGATCGTGCATGGTGCGGGGGCCTCTCTCGCGGTCGGCGTCATCACCACGGCGATCACCGCGGCCGTCGGCATGGTCTTCGGCGGCTGTGCGGGATTCTTCGGCGGCTGGGTGGACGCCATGCTCTCCCGTCTCGGCGACATCGCCTTCTCCATCCCGGCCGTGCTCGCGGCCGTCACGGTCATGTCCGTGCTTGCGTCGTCCGCGAACGTCTGGATCGTCTCACTGGCGATCGGCGCGTTCGCGTGGCCGGTGACCGCGCGTGTGCTCCGGGCCGAGATCCTCCGGGTGAAGACGGCCGAGTACGTTCTGGCCGCGGAGGCGCTCGGGTCGTCGCGGCGTCGCATCCTGCTGGGTCACATGCTCCCGAATGCACTGCCTCCCGTCCTCGTCGTGATCACGCAGTCGTTCGCCGGCGCGATCGTGGCGGAGGCGACACTGTCGTTTCTGGGCATCGGGCTGCCGAGCGATGTGATGTCGTGGGGGAACGACATCGGGCAGGCGCAGGGTGACCTGCGCACCGCGCCTCATGCCCTCGTCTTCCCGTCGCTCGCGTTGTCGGCGACCGTGCTGAGCCTCGTCGTCCTCGGCGAGGTGCTCCGGGACGCGTTCGACCCGAGAGCGGGGGCGGCCCGATGAACGTTGCGGCGGGCGCGCCGCCGGGCAATCCGTTGGCTGCCGAGCCCCTGCTCGTCGTTCGCGACCTCCGCGTGGCGTTCTCCGCCAGGGGCGGCGTCGTGGCCGCCGTCGACGGCGCGGATTTCGCCGTGCACCGTGGGGAGACGGTGGCCGTCGTCGGCGAGTCGGGATCGGGCAAGTCGACCGTCGCTCAGGCGATACTCGGGCTGCTACCGCGCGCCGGTCGCCTGCTCGGCGGATCCGTGGTGTTCGACGGCACCGAACTGACCACGCTCGGCCGGAAGGAGCTGGAGGCGGTCCGGGGCCGTGAGATCGGCTTCGTGCCCCAAGACGCGATGTCCAGCCTCAACCCCGCCTGGAGCGTCGGTTTCCAGGTCGAGGAGGCGATCCGGGCGAACGGTGTGGCGTCCGGTCGAGGCACGGTGCGGTCGAAAGCGGTCGAGGTCGTGCAGCAGGCCGGGCTCTCCAATGCCGCGAGTCGGCTGCGGCTCTTCCCCCATCAGCTCTCTGGGGGCATGCGGCAGCGCGTGCTCATCGGGATCGGTCTGTCGAGCGAACCGAAACTGCTGATCGCCGACGAGCCGACGTCCGCCCTCGATCTGACCACGCAACGGGTCGTTCTGGACCATCTGGCCCTTTTGGCCAGGGACCGCGGCACGGCGGTGCTGTTGATCACTCACGACCTCGCCCTGGCGGCGGAGCGCTCCGAGCGGATGGTCGTGATGCATCGAGGCCGTGTCGTCGAGGTCGGCCCGAGTCGCGAGGTCGTCGAGGACCCTCGGCACTCGTACACGCGCAGCTTGGTCCGTGCTGCGCCGAGTCACGCCGGCAGGCCGGCGCTGGCGGTCGCGAGGCGCACACCGGTCGCCGCCACGCCGACGCCGACGATCTCGGTGGAAGCACTCACCAAGGAGTTCACGACCCGTCGCGGCCCGTTCGCGCACGACACGGTCGTCGCGGTGGATGCCGTCACGTTCGAGGTGGCGAGCGGGACGACGACGGCTCTCGTCGGCGAGTCGGGGTCGGGCAAATCCACCGTTGCACAGCTGATCCTCCGACTGCTGGAGCCGACCAGCGGACGCGTGGTCGTCGACGGCAGGGAGACGGGGGAGCTGGCCGGGCGGGAGCTTCTCGACCTCCGCCGTCGGATGCAGCCCGTTTTCCAGGATCCGTACGGATCGCTCGACCCGCTGCGGAGTGTCGGAGCGAGCATCGCCGAGCCGCTCGTGGTGCACCGTGTCGGTGACCGCCCGTCACGGCGTGCACGCGTCGCGGAGCTGCTCGACCAGGTCGCTCTGCCGGCCGCCTTCGCATCGAGATATCCGAACGAGCTGTCCGGAGGTCAGCGGCAACGCGTGGCGATCGCGCGGGCGTTGGCGCTGAATCCCGACATCGTCGTGCTCGACGAAGCGGTCTCGGCTCTCGACGTGCTGAGTCAGGCCCAGGTGCTCGAGCTGCTGTCCGATCTGCAGGAGCAGCTCGGACTCACCTACCTCTTCATCTCGCACGATCTCGGGGTGGTACGCGAGATCGCCGACGAGGTCTGCGTGATGCGGAAGGGGCGGATAGTGGAGCGCGGGCGGACGGCCGAGGTGTTCGCGGCGCCACTCCACGCGCACACCAGGGCCTTGCTCGGAGCGATCCCCGGAGCGGCCGATCCGCGCGGTCATGCCGTATTCGCAGAAGGGGATGCCCGACTGGGATAGAATGGACCGTTCCCCATTTCTTTCTGACGAGAGTCGAGCCTTCACGCATGTCCGAGAACGCCGTCGCCCACCGCGACGATCTGCGCAACGTCGCGATCGTCGCCCACGTCGACCACGGCAAGACCACGCTGGTGGACGCCATGCTGCGGCAGACCAACTCGTTCGGCGACCACGAGCACGTCGAAGACCGTGCCATGGACTCCAACGAGCTGGAGCGCGAGAAGGGCATCACGATCCTCGCCAAGAACACGGCGATCTCGTACAAGGGCGAGCACGCTCCGAACGGCCCGATCACCATCAACGTGATCGACACCCCTGGCCACGCCGACTTCGGTGGAGAGGTCGAGCGCGGCCTGTCCATGGTCGACGGCGTCGTGCTGCTGGTCGACGCCTCCGAGGGCCCGCTCCCGCAGACCCGGTTCGTGTTGCGCAAGGCGCTGGAGGCCAAGCTTCCGGTCATCCTGCTGGTCAACAAGACCGACCGTCCTGACGCGCGCATCGACGCCGTCGTGCACGAGAGCCAGGACCTCCTGCTCGGTCTCGCGAGCGACCTCGCCGACGACGTGCCCGATCTCGATCTGGACGCGATCCTCGACGTCCCGGTCGTCTACGCCTCCGGCCGTAACGGCGCCGCCAGCCTGAACAAGCCCGAGAACGGCGCCCTGCCCGACAACGGCGACCTCGAGCCGCTGTTCGAAGCCATCCTCGAGCACATCCCTGCGCCGACGTACGACCCGGAGGCTCCGCTCCAGGCCCACGTCACGAACCTCGACGCGTCGCCGTTCCTCGGCCGTCTCGCACTGCTGCGGATCTTCAACGGCACGCTGAAGAAGGGTCAGACCGTCGCGTGGGTGCGTCACGACGGCGACGTGCACAACGTGCGCGTCACCGAGCTGATGATCACCAAGGCTCTCGACCGCTACCCGGCCGAGAGCGCCGGCCCTGGTGACATCGTCGCGGTCGCGGGCTTCGCCGACATCATGATCGGCGACACGCTGGCCGACCCCGAAGATATCCGCCCGCTGCCCGCTCATCCACGTCGACGACCCCGCGATCTCGATGACGATCGGCACGAACACCTCGCCCCTGGTCGGCAAGGTCAAGGGGCACAAGCTCACGGCCCGCATGGTCAAGGACCGCCTCGACCGCGAGCTCATCGGCAACGTGTCGTTGCGCGTGCTCGACATCGGCCGCCCCGACGCGTGGGAGGTGCAGGGCCGCGGCGAGCTGGCGCTCGCCATCCTGGTCGAGCAGATGCGCCGCGAGGGTTACGAGCTGACCGTCGGCAAGCCGCAGGTGGTCACCAAGAAGGTCGACGGCAAGACGTTCGAGCCGTTCGAGCACCTGACGATCGACGTGCCGGAGGAGTACCTCGGCGCGATCACCCAGCTGCTCGCGGCGCGCAAGGGCCGCATGGAGAACATGTCGAACCACGGCACCGGCTGGGTGCGCATGGAGTTCATCGTCCCCTCGCGCGGCCTCATCGGCTTCCGCACCGAGTTCCTGACGATCAGCCGCGGCACGGGCATCGCCAACGCGATCTCGCACGGCTACGACGAGTGGGCGGGCCAGATCATCACCCGCAGCAACGGCTCGATCGTGGCCGACCGCTCCGGTGTGGTCACACCGTTCGCCATCATCGCCCTCCAGGAGCGCATGACCTTCTTCGTGAACCCCACCGAGGAGGTCTACGAGGGCATGGTCATCGGCGAGAACTCGCGCGCCGACGACATGGACGTGAACATCACCAAGGAGAAGAAGCTCACCAACATGCGCTCCTCCACGGCCGACACGTTCGAGTCGATGACGCCGTCGCGTCAGCTCACGCTCGAGGAGTGCCTGGAGTTCGCCCGCGAGGACGAGTGCGTGGAGGTCACCCCGGAGGCCGTGCGCATCCGCAAGGTCGAGCTCGACGCGACCGCCCGTGGCCGCGCGGCGGCCCGCCTCAAGCGCCAGGATGCCTGACAGCACGACGCCTGAGCGTCCCCGCTCCCGCCTCGGCGCATAATCGACACATGAGACGTTCGCGTCTGCTCGCGATCCCGGTCGCGGCCCTCCTCATCCTGGGGGTCGCGCCCGCGCTCGCGGGATGCAGCTTCCAGTCGGTCGTGAAGGACGTCACCGGCGGCAACGTGGACATCGGCGGCGACAAGGTCCCTGCCGACTTCCCGACGTCCGTCCCGCTGTACAAGGGCACCGTCGTCTTCGGGGCGGGTGTCGGCAGCGGACACGGCAAGGTCTGGAACGTGACGGTCACCGTGCCGGACGCGAAGGCCTACGCGGACATCCAGAAACAGCTGGCCGACGCCGGGTTCACCGGCCAGTTCGGTGCGCAGGGTCCGGATGGCGGAGGCACGGGCACGTTTGCGAACGACCAGTACGGCGTCCTCGTCGTGGTCACCGACGCCGGCAGCAACGGCTGGGTCGCCAACTACTCGGTGTCCCGCGCGGCCGTCGAGTCGCCGACGCCGACGCCCTCCCCCTAGGAGACGAAGCGCGGCCCCACGATTCGTGACGAGTGTCGCGAAAAGCACTGCTATTTCGATGATTCGTGACGAGTGTGCGAGTCGCCTCTACGCGAACAGCCCCGCGCCCACGTACGTGCCCTCGCGCGCTCCCGGCGGGACGGCGAAGATCGCCGAGCCCACGTGCTTGAGGTACTCGTTCATCAGATCGTTCTTTGCGAGCCGGTTCTGGATGGGGATGAACTGCGTGCGCGGATCCCGCTGAAACGCGATGAAGAAGAGTCCGGCGTTCAGCCGGCCGAGGTCGTCGTTGCCGTCGACGAAGTTGTAGCCGCGCCGCAGGAGCTGGGCGCCGTCGTTCATCGACGGGTGCGCGAGGCGCACGTGCGAGTCCGGATCGATCTTCGTGCCACCGGCCGGCGACAGTGCGAGGAAATTCGGCTCGGTGAACTCGGTGCCGCCCGAAAGCGGCGCTCCCTCGCCCTTGTCGCGCCCGACGATGCGTTCCTGCTCGCCGAGCTGCTGCCGGTCCCAGGTCTCGATGACCATGCGGATCTTGCGCGCCACGAGGTACGAGCCACCGTGCATCCACGCCGGCCCGTCGGAGGCGGCGGCCCACACCTGGTCGTCGACCACGCCCGCGTCCTCCGCCTTGATGTTGGCGGTGCCGTCCTTGAAGCCGAACAGGTTGCGCGGCGTCGTCTGGCTGCGCGAGGTGGAGGAGGTGCGTCCGAAGCCCAGCTGCGACCATCGGATGGCGGCGCGCCCGAACGCGATGCGCGACAGGTTGCGGATGGCGTGCACCGCGACTTGGGGATCCTCGCTGCAGGCCTGGACGCACAGGTCGCCGCCGGTGAGCGAGTCGATCAGCGCGTCGCCGGGGAAGGGCGGGAGGTCGACGAGCGCGGCCGGCCGTCTGGTCGCGATCCCGAACCGGTCGCTGCCGTCGGCGGCGGCGAACAGGGTCGGGCCGAAGCCGAAGGTGAGCGTGAGGCCTCCGGGAGGGAGGTCGAGAGCCTCCCCGGTGTCGTCCGGTGGAGCGTCGATCGGGCCGGACGCCGGGCCGTACGTGCCCGCCGGTCGGCCCTGTGTCAGGCGCGCGGCGGCGGCGGTCCAATCGCGCAGCAGCTCGATCAGGCCGTCGCGGTCGAGGCCCGTCGCGACGTCGAACGCTGCGAAGTGCAGGCGATCCTGCGCCGGCGTGACGATACCGGCCTGATTGGCGCCGTAGAACGGATAGGTCGTGTCGGCGGGGGAGCTGCCGACAGCGTGGCCTACAGCCGCCCCTGCTCCGAAGCCGACGACGCCGGCGCCGACCGCCACGCCCGCGAGTCCGAGCATCCCGCGTCGCGACAAGCCGGACCGCCCGGAACCCCCCGTGCCATCGGGGAGGGCAGCGGGCTCCGGGCGGTCGATGGCCGTGTTCTCCTCGGTCACCGTCTCCTACTTGACCAGGATCGACGTGAGCTGGCTGAGGGGCTCGCTCAGCGCGTTGACGGAGTCGGAGAGCTCCTTGACCTGCGCCGTCGTGAGGTCGGTGTAGCTCACGTAGCCGTCGCCGGACGCGTACTGCGCGAGCAGCCTGTCGATCGTCGCGAACTCGCCGTCGAGCCTCTTCGCGGTGCTCGTGCCGGTGCTGCCCTTCTGGAGCAGGATCGCCCGGACGTTGCCGTAGGCGACCTCCGCGCCCTCCACGTTGGCCTTGAAGTCCCAGAGGTCGGTGTGCGAGAACGTCTCCTCCTCGCCGGTGATCTTGCTGCGCGAGACCTCCTCCATCAGCCCGCTGGCGCCGTTGGAGATCTGGTCGAGGGTCAGGGTGAAGTCCTTCGCGTAGACGAGGTCGTAGAGCTTCTGCGTGTCGGCCACGAGCTGGTCGCCGAGCAGCGTGCGTCCGGCGGCGTCCGAGGGCGTGAACCCGGCGGGAGCCCAGAGGTCCTTCTCGATGCGGTGCCAGCCGGTCCAGGCCTGGCCCTGCTCGAGGTCGGCCTCGCGCAGGTCGAGCGCGGGGTCGATGTCGCCGAACTGCTCGGCGGTCGGCTCGATGCGCTCGTAGAAGGCGCGCGCGGCCGGGTACTGGGCGCGTGCGGCTGCGTCGTCGCCCGCCTCGTAGGCGGCGGCGAACGTCTTCGTGGCGGTGAGCAGCTGCCCGGTCTGGTCCTTCACGTAGCTGACGTAGTTGGTCACGGCCTGGGCGACCTGCTTGCTCTCGCTGGCGGTCTTGGTGTCGCCGGATCCCTTCGTCACCGAGAACTTCGCGAGCGAGCTGGGAGTGCCGACCATGCCCTTCCTGCAGGCGGTGAAGTAGCTGCCCTCCGCCAGCTGCACCACGTAGTTGACTGTGGTGCCGGGGCCGATGTTCTCCTTCTCGCCTGCGATGCGGAGCTTGTCCTGCGCGAGCATCTCGAACTCGTTGACGTCGGAGCCCGTGTTGGTCACCTGGAACGTGATCGGTCCGGCCGGAGCCGTCGCGGTTTTCACGGTGCAGGAGCTGTCGGTCAGTGTGACCTCGATGGCCTCGGATTCGGCGGTCGCTTTGGGAACGCAGCCGGTGAGGGCGAGAGCGAGGGCGGCGGCGCCGGCGAGGAGGCCGGCTGCGGTGCCGAGGTTGCGGGTCGGGGCATGGAGGTGCTGCCCTTTCTGCTGTGGGGCGGTCTGCTCTGGTGGAGGTCTGCTTCGGTGGAGGCCGGTGCTGCGGGCCAGGGGAGTAGTCGGGTCAGGAGGCGACCGGCGCGTGCGGGGGCAGGTGCGGTCGCGGGTTTCGCGGGGGAGGCGGCAGGCCGGCCGGCTGACCGGTGCTGACGCACGTAGAAGAACGCGACCACGACGATGTAGCCGACCCACGCGATCACCTGCAGCCAGGTGGGCGACGGGTTGAAGTTGAGGATGCCGGCGAGCGCGGTGCCGTACCAGCTCGACGCCGGGATGACGCCGCTGATGTCGTAGGCGTGGATGCCGGCGCCCGGGATCACGCCGGCCTCCTGCAGGTCGCCGATCCCGTACGCGAGCACGCCGCCGGCGACCAGGATGAGGAAGGCGCCGGTCCAGGTGAAGAACGACGCCGAGATTGATGCGGACCGATTCCGCGGTAGAGCAGGAAGCCCAGCACCGCGGCGGCCAGGATGCCGAGCAGCGCGCCGATCACGGGCTCCCAGCCGCCGCCGATGCTGGCGACGGTCGCCCAGACGAACAGCGCGGTCTCGATGCCCTCGCGGCCGACGCTCAGCATCGCCAGGATGACCACGCCCCAGCCGGCGCCGACGAGCGCGGAGTCGAGTCGGGTCTGCAGCGTGCACTTCATGCTGCGGGCTGTCTTGCCCATCCAGAAGATCATCCAGGTGACGAAGCCGACGGCGATGATGCGACAGCTGCCGCCCATGATCTCCTGCGCCTGCGAAGCTGAGCCCGTACGGGCCCCAGGTGAGCAGCGCACCGATGCCGAGCGGGACGACGATGGCGATCGCCCACACCGATCCAGAGTTTCGAGAGCACGTCCCGTCGATCGACCTTCACGACGTAGGCGACGAGGATGCCGACGACGAGCGCCGCTTCGAGGCCTTCGCGGAGGCCGATCAGGTAGTTCGCGAGCACAGGGGACCTTCGGAAGGGGAGCAGGGGATGTTGGTAAGGCTAACCTTACCCGTTCGACTCTAATCACGTCCGTCGACCCTGTCCAGCTAGGATGCGAAGATGCTCAGCCGGATCGTCAATGCCGTGCTCCTGGTGCTCGCGGGCGCGATCGTCGGCGGCATCGGGACGGTCGCCCACCAGTTCACCGTCACCTGGGGCGTGCCCGTCCCGCTCGGGCTGATCGGCTCCCTCGTCGGCTTTACGGCCCTGCTCGTCGGGCTCCGCCTGCTCACCGAGTCGCGATGGCCGGCGCTCTGCGCGGCTCTCGGCGCGATCGCCATGATGCTGGTGCTCACGCAGCAGAGCCCGGGAGGCTCCGTGCTGATCCCGAACAACCTGGGCGGCCAGATCTGGTTGGTCGCGCCCATCGTCATCGCTGCCGTCGTGGTCGCCTGGCCCGATGTGCGCGGTCGTCGCCGCGGGGCCGCCGCCGAGTCGCGGACGTCCTAAGCTAGAGGGGTACTCCGCTTCGCGAAGGGAAACCGAACCACAGTGACCTACGTCATCGCCCTCCCGTGCGTCGATGTGAAAGACCGGGCCTGCATCGACGAATGCCCCGTCGACTGCATCTACGAGGGCGAACGGTCGCTCTACATCCACCCCGACGAGTGCGTCGACTGCGGAGCCTGCGAGCCGGTCTGCCCCGTCGAGGCGATCTACTACGAAGACGATCTGCCGGAGGAGTGGGCCGACTACTACAAGGCCAACGTCGAGTTCTTCGACGACATCGGCTCGCCCGGCGGCGCCGCCAAGGTCGGCGTGATCGCCAAAGATCACCCGATCATCGCCGCGCTGCCCCCTCAGGCGCACTGACGTGGCGCTCGGAGAGCTTCCCGACTACCCCTGGGACCTGATGGCGCCCTACGCGGCGCGAGCGCGGGAGTGGTGCGGTCCGAGCCGTTCGGCGACGCGTCCGAGCCTTCGGCGACGCGTCCGGCATCGTCGACCTCTCGATCGGGTCGCCCGTCGACCCGACGCCCGAGCTGATCCGTCGTGCCCTCGCTGACGCGACCGACGCCCACGCCTACCCGCAGACCGTCGGCACGCCCGCACTGCGCGAGGCGATCGTGGACTGGTTCGAGCGGCGCCGGGGCGTGCCGGGCCTCGCCGTCGAGAACGTGCTGCCGACGATCGGCTCCAAGGAGCTCGTGGCCTTCCTGCCGTTCTTGCTCGGGCTCGGGGAGGGCGACGCCGTCGTGCACCCGCGCGCGGCCTACCCGACGTACGCGATCGGCGCAGCCCTTGCCGGGGCAGAGTCCGTCGCGAGCGACGACCCGGCCGACTGGCCGGAGAACACCCGCCTGGTCTGGCTGAACAGCCCGGGCAATCCCGACGGGCACGTGCTCTCGGTGGAGGAGCTGGCAGCGGCAGTCGCCCGTGCCCGCGAGCTCGGCGCCGTACCTCGCGAGCGACGAGTGCTACGCCGAGCTCGGCTGGGAGCGCCCGTGGGATGCCGAGCCGATCCCCAGCGTGCTCGACCCGCGCGTCATCGGCGACGACCGCACCGGCGTGCTCGCCGTCTACTCGCTGAGCAAGCAGTCCAATCTCGCCGGCTACCGCGCCGCGTTCGTCGCGGGCGACCCGAGCCTGATCGCACGGCTCACCACGGTGCGCAAGCACGCGGGGCTCATGCTTCCGTCGCCGCTGCAGGCCGCAATGGTCGTCGCCCTCGGCGACGACGCGCACGTCGCGGAGCAGCGCGAGCGCTACCGCGCGCGACGGGAGCTCCTCAAGCCGGCACTGGAGGCCGCCGGCTTCCGCATCGACCGGAGCGAGGCGGGCCTCTACCTGTGGGCGACCGAAGGGCGCGATGCGTGGGAGAGCATCGGCCGGCTCGCCGATCTCGGCATCCTCGCCGGCCCCGGCGTCTTCTACGGAGACCATTTCCCGCAGCATGTGCGGCTCTCGCTCACGGCGACGGACGAGCGGATCGCGGCCGCAGCGTCGCGATTGCGTGCATTTGGAGAGTCCCTCTAACCATCCGCCAGCTCCTTTGCGTGATGCGACAGTTGTCGTGCGGGTTGGCTAGGCTGTACCAGCACGGCTTCACTGCGGCGCTGACACGAACGGCGCGCGAAGCATCCCGAAAACCCCATCCAGGAGGCGTTGTGAGCGGACTCGGTACCGAGCAGGCCGACACCGATCAGTCACAGGCGGAGCAGCGCGGCCCCGCCCGTGCGGCGGCCGTCGCAGAACTGCGCTACCCGGGCGGAGTCGCCGAGTTCCCGATCCTGCCGAGCACGCAAGGCGCGTCGAGCATCGACCTCTCGAGCCTCACTCGGCAGACCGGGCTGACCAGCCTCGACTACGGGTTCGTCAACACGGCTGCGACGCGCTCCGCCATCACGTACATCGACGGCGACGCGGGCATCCTGCGTTATCGCGGCTACCCGATCGAGCAGGTCGCGGAGCACTCGACGTTCCTCGAGGTGGCCTGGCTGCTCATCCACGGTGAGCTGCCGACGCCGGCCGAGCTCTCCGACTTCGACGAGCGCATCCGCCGCCATACGCTCCTGCACGAGGATCTGCGCCGCTTCTTCAGCGCGCTCCCGCACGACGCGCACCCGATGTCGGTGCTCTCCAGTGCCGTCTCGGCCCTGTCGACCTTCTACCAGGACTCGCTGAGCGTGCACGACCCGGAGCAGGTCGAGCTCTCGACGGTCCGCCTCCTCGCCAAGCTTCCCGTGATCGCGGCCTACGCTCACAAGAAGAGCATCGGCCAGGCGTTCCTCTACCCGGACAACTCGCTGAGTTTCGTCGACAACTTCCTCCGGCTCAACTTCGGCACCCTCGCCGAGCCGTACGAGGTGAACCCCGTGCTGTCGCGCGCGCTGGAGCGCCTGCTCATCCTGCACGAGGACCACGAGCAGAACGCCTCCACGTCGACCGTCCGGCTCGTCGGCTCCACACAGGCGAACCTCTTCGCCTCGGTCTCCGCCGGCATCAACGCGCTCTACGGCCCGCTCCACGGCGGCGCGAACGAGGCCGTCCTCGAGATGCTCGCAGGCATCCGCGACTCTGGCGAGGGCGTGCAGAAGTTCGTCGAGCGCGTCAAGAACAAGGAGTCTGGCGTCAAGCTGATGGGCTTCGGTCACCGCGTCTACAAGAACTTCGACCCGCGCGCCAGACTGGTCAAGCAGACCGCCGACGAGGTGCTCGACGCGCTCGGCGTGCACGACCCGCTGCTCGACATCGCGAAGGAGCTCGAGGAGGTCGCGCTCGCCGACCAGTACTTCGTCGACCGCCGGCTTTACCCGAACGTCGACTTCTACACCGGCGTGATCTACAAGGCGATGGGCTTCCCGACGCGGATGTTCACGGTGCTCTTCGCGATCGGCCGCCTCCCGGGCTGGATCGCCCACTGGCGCGAGATGACGCAGGATCCGAGCACCAAGATCGGCCGTCCGCAGCAGCTCTACGTCGGCGACGCCGAGCGCAGCTGGCCCGACGGCCGCTGAGTCTGTGCCCTCGGCGCTTCAGGGTGTGAGGGTGAGGGTTTGCGTCGCGGCAGCTGTGACCGCTGCGGGTGAGAACGGCCACGGTCGGGTCTCGCCCCGCGCCCAGAGCGGCGCCTGGTCGGCGTAGTGCGGGTCGAAGGCGTGCCCGGAGACGCCGGTCAGGTTGATCCAGGTGCTGCGGTCGAAGTCGGCCAGGTCGATGACCATCCGCATCGACGGCAGCGCGGTCGACCTGATAGCCGACCGAGGCGTCCCAGCCGGTCGCGTCCACGACGCTGGAGCCGCCGCCGACCGGGTACGGACCGCGGTTGAACAGCCACTCGATCGGCGCGACACCGGACGAGCCGAAGCGACGCATTGGCCAGCTCCAGGGTGTGGAGGCCGTCCCACCGCCAGTCCTTCGCATCGCCGCCGAGCCGACTCTGCGCCTCCTTCCAGGCCTGGTCGGCGGCGTGACGCGAACATGTCGTCGCGGCTCGGACGTGCCGAGCTGTGCTGTCGGCCCACCAGGCGAGGCCGGCTGCTGGGCGAGCGCGTCGCACGACCGCGAACCAGCGGTCGCCCCCGTCGGCGGGGCGGACGCCGGCAGCTTCGCGCGAAGGCGTCGGCGAGCAGGTGCTGCCAGAACACCGCTGAAGTAGGCGGCTGCGGCGCTGTCGCCGTCGTCGTGGTAGTCCCAGCCGCGCAGCAGCGCCGCACCTCGCGCGGCACCGGACGCGGATCCGACGCGCGCCGACCGCGAGCAGGATCGGGACGAGCGCGGCCGCGATCGCGTCGTAGGTGTCCGACTGGATGGCGGACATGTCGTCGACGTCGACCTTGCTGCCGGACTCGACCAGCTTGTTCAGCCGCACCTCGATCTGGTTGGCGCGGTAGCCGTACGTCCCAGTCCTCGGTGATCATGGTGCGGGAACCCGCGAGCCGACGGCGGCGTTGTTGGCGGTGACGATGTAGCCGCTCGGCGGGTTGAGCACGATCGGCAGCTCGTCGTACGGGATGGTAGCCCGTCCACCCGTACGGCTCGTCCAGCCCGGACCGGCACGGTGCCCGTCGCCGCTCGCGCGAACGGGATCAGCCCGGGCGCCTGGTAGCCGATGTTGCCGTCCACGTCGGCGTAGACGAGGTTCTGCGCCGGCACCTCGAAGGACGCGGCCGCCGCGCGGAAGCTCGCCCAGTTCGTGCGCCGTGTCGAAGCGCGAAGATCGCGTCCGCGGTCGGGCCCGGGGTCGAGCGCGGTCCACGCGCAGCGACAACTGGAACTTCTGCGCGGGCACGCCGAGCTTGCCCGCCTGGTCCTTCGCGATGCGGCGATAGCCGTCGCTGAGGTCGGTGACGATCGGACCGTGCCGTCGTCGAGCGCACGGTGAGGTGCACCGGCTCGGCCGCCGGCGACCTTGATCGTCTCGTGACGGATGGCCAGCGGCTCCTGCTTGCCGTCGTACTCGTAGGTGTTGCCGGTGACCTTCTCGAGGTAGAGGTCGGTGACGTCCGGGCCGAGGTTGGTGAAGCCCCAGGCGATGCGGTCGTTGTGGCCGATGACGACGCCGGGGACTCCGGAGAAGCTGAAGCCGGCGACGTCGAACGGGCAGTCGCGGCGCGACCGTCGGCAGTGCAGCCCGACCTGGTACCAGACCGACGGCATCGACGGCGCGAGGTGCGGGTCGTTGGCGAGCAGTCGGTTTGCCGGTCGCCGTGTGGGCGCCCGAGACCACCCACGAGTTCGAGCCGATGTCCTGGCCCGCCGGCCCATCAGCTGGGGGAGTGCGTCCAGCTCGACGCCACCTGTTCAGCCGGTCGCTGTACTCGTCCGTCGGCATCGACGGCGAGGGCGGCGTCGCGTCGGCGGAGGCCGCGGCCGCCGCCGCGGCGGACGCGGTCGGACCGGCGGGTGCGGCGTCCGGTGTCGCCGTGCGCGGGCGAGCCTCCGCCGATCGGCCGGTGATCGGTCGGGTGCCGGTGTAGGGGTACCGGGATAGAGCTGCGTCGACCTGCGTCGGGCGTCAGCTTCGTCGGCCAGCAGGGCGCGGTCGATCTCGTCCTCCAGGTTGCGAGCGGAGGTCCCAGGCCATCGCCTTGAGCCAGACGACCGAGTCGACCGGCGTCCACGGCTCGGGCTGGTAGCCCGGGCTCTGGAGGCCGAGCACCGCGTACTCGAGGCTCAGCTCGGCGCCCGATGCGGTCGGCGAGGTAGGCGTTGACGCCGTCCGCGTAGTCCTGGTAGTACCGCAGCGCTGTCTTGTCGAGCAGCGTCGACCTCCTGCTCGGCGACCTGCCGCCAGCCGATCGTCCGGATGAAGGTGTCGGTGGCGAGCTGGCTCGCGCCGAACAGCTCGGAGAGGCGTCCGGACGTGACGTGGCGGCGGAAGTCCATCTCCCAGAACCGGTCCTGCGCGTGCACGTAGCCCTGGGCGCGGAAGAGGTCGTCCGCCGTGCGCGCGGTGATCTGCGGAACGCCGGCGGAGTCGCGCGCGACCGTGACCGGCGCGCTCAGCCCGGTCAGCTTCAGGGTGCCGGAGGTCTGCGGGAAGGAACGCATGACCGTCCAGATGCCGAGGCCCCCCGCGAGGACGCCCAGTACGAGCAGCACTGCGAGGGTCACGCCCAGCGTCCGGAGCACGCGATGGTGCAGCCTCAGTCGAGAAGTGTCGTCGCCCACGGTCCTCCTCACGTCGATGAGGCGCTTCCTCGGACTCTAACCCACGCGGGTGACGTCGCGGAGGTGTCGGGTGAGGGGCGGGTCAGCGCGAGGTGAGGGCGGCCCAAGCCATCCGCTCGAGCACCGGGCGCACCGAGGCGTCGGTGGTGCGCGACGTGCCGGCGCGAGCTGAGTGCGGCGTCGAGTTGATGAGCCCGAAAGTGGCCTGGACCCTGAGCCGCAGCTCGTCGGCCCCGAGCGACGGGTGGAGGTCGCCGAGCACGCGCATCCACAGCTCGATGTAGCGACGCTGGAGGGTGCGCACAGCCCGGCGCTCGGCGAGGGCGAGGGCGTCGAGGTCGCGGTCCTGCACGCGGATCGTATCGGCCTCCGTCAGCGCGAAGTCGACGTGGAAGGCGATCAGCCCGCGAAGCGCGCCGGCCGGATCGACCGCCTGCTTCTCCACGGCGGCGCCGCCTTCGAGGAGGTTCTCGCTGACCCCGACGAGGAGCGCGGCGAGCACGGCCCGCTTGGAGGCGAAGTGCCGGTAGACGGCGGGGCCGCTGATTCCGGCCGCCGACCCCAGGTCTTCGATGGAGACCCCGTTGAAGCCGCGCTCTGCGAACAGGCCGGCCGCTGCGTCGAGCAGGGCGGCGCGTCGATCGGCCTTGGCCTGGCTGCGCTGCGTGGGGCGCGCGAGCGGTTCTGCCGGGACGGTCTCGGTCATGGCGGTCGCTTTCGCACGGTTCCCCGACGGGCGGGCTGGACAATCGGGTTAATGAACACTAACCTAAATTCGAGTTAGTGACCACTAACTCATGTCGACGAAGACGTGGGAGCACCATGACGCTGAGCACGGTTTCGAGCGCGGCCCCGGCCTCCGAGCGCGACGGCGCGGCCCAGCGCGCGCTGGTCGCCGAGCTCCGCGAACGTCTGCGCGTTGCGGCGGCCGGCGGGCCGGAGAGGGCGCGCGAGCGTCACATCGGTCGCGGCAAGCTCCTGCCGCGCGACCGGATCGACACTCTCCTCGACGAGGGCAGCCCGTTCCTCGAGATCGCCCCGCTCGCCGCGACCGGGATGTACGACGACGAAAGCCCGGCCGCCGGCGTCATCGCCGGGATCGGTGTCGTGGAAGGCCGCCACGTGATGATCGTGTGCAACGACGCCACGGTGAAGGGCGGCACGTACTACCCGATGACGGTGAAGAAACACCTCCGGGCGCAAGAGATCGCGCTCGAGAACCGCCTCCCGTGCATCTACCTCGTCGACTCGGGAGGCGCGTTCCTTCCGATGCAGGACGAGGTGTTCCCCGACCGCGACCACTTCGGCCGCATCTTCTACAACCAGTCCCGGCTGTCGGCGGCGAAGATTCCGCAGATCGCCGCCGTGCTGGGCTCGTGCACCGCGGGAGGCGCGTACGTCCCCGCCATGAGCGACGAGACCGTCATCGTCCGCAACCAGGGCACGATCTTCCTGGGCGGGCCTCCCCTCGTGAAGGCCGCGATCGGCGAAGTGGTGACCGCGGAGGAGCTGGGCGGCGGCGACCTTCACGCCCGCACCTCTGGCGTCGTGGACCACCTGGCCGAAGACGACGAGCATGCGCTCGCCATCGTGCGCGAGATCGTGGCAACGCTGCCGAGGCCGACTGCTCCGGCCTGGGAGGTTCTCCCCACGCGCGGGCCGCGAGGAGACGCCGAGGAGCTCTACGGTGTCGTCCCCGTCGACGTGCAGGCGCCGTACGACGTGCACGAGGTGATCACCCGCCTCGTGGACGCCGGCGAGTTCAGCGAGTTCAAGCCCGAGTACGGCACGACGCTGGTCACCGGCTTCGCGCGCATCCACGGGCATCCCGTCGGCATCGTCGCCAACAACGGCGTGCTCTTCAGCGAGTCGGCCCTCAAGGGCGCGCACTTCATCGAGCTGTGCGATCAGCGCGGCATCCCGCTGGTGTTCCTGCAGAACATCTCGGGGTTCATGGTCGGGCGCGACTACGAGGCGGGAGGCATCGCCAAGAACGGCGCGAAGATGGTCACCGCCGTCGCCACCACCCGGGTGCCGAAGCTCACGGTGGTGATCGGCGGATCGTTCGGCGCGGGCAACTACTCGATGTGCGGCCGTGCCTATTCGCCCCGCTTCCTCTGGATGTGGCCGGCCTCCCGCATCTCGGTCATGGGCGGCCAGCAGGCGGCGAACGTGCTCGCGACCGTCAAGCGCGACCAGCTCGAGGCGCGCGGCGAGGAGTGGAGCGTGCAGGACGAGACGGCCTTCAAAGCCCCGATCGCGGCGCAGTACGAAGACCAGGGCAATCCCTACTACTCCACGGCCCGGCTGTGGGACGACGGCGTCATCGATCCGGCCGAGACCCGCACGGTCCTCGGCCTCGCGCTCGACGTGTGCTCGCGCGCACCGCTTCCCGACACGGCCTTCGGCCTCTTCCGGATGTGATGGCGATGACCGACACCACCCGCAGCTCCGACATCTCCGGCGCGCCGTTCCCGGCTGTGCTGGTCGCCAACCGCGGCGAGATCGCCTGCCGCGTGATCCGCACGCTGAACCGGCTGGGGATCCGTTCGATCGCGGTCTTCAGCGACGCCGACCGCGACGCCCTGCACGTGCGCCTCGCCGACTCGGCGGTACGGATCGGCCCGGCTCCCGCCCGCGACAGCTACCTCTCGGTCGACGCCATCATCGATGCCGCCCGGCGCACCGGCGCTGCGGCCGTGCACCCCGGCTACGGCTTCCTCTCCGAGAACGCGGCGCTCGCCGAGGCGTGCGAGGCGGCGGGGATCGTGTTCGTCGGCCCCGGAGTGCGCGCCCTGGAGGTCATGGGTGACAAGATCTCGGCCAAGAACGAAGTCGCACGCTCCGGCGTCCCGACGATCCCCGGCATCGCCGAGCCCGGCCTGACCGACGGCGAGCTGATGGCGGCCGCCGAGCGCGTCGGGTATCCCGTGCTGGTCAAGCCGTCGGCGGGAGGCGGAGGCAAGGGCATGCAGGCCGTCCACGACCGGGCGGCGCTACCGGAGGCCTTGCGCGCCGCACGCCGGGTCGCCGCATCCGCCTTCGGCGACGACACGCTCTTCCTCGAGCGTCTCGTCTCCTCGCCCCGCCACATCGAGGTACAGGTGCTCGCCGACCGGCACGGCTCCGTCGTGCACCTGGGCGAGCGCGAGTGCTCGCTGCAGCGCCGCCACCAGAAGGTGGTGGAGGAGGCTCCGTCCCCCCTGCTGGACGCCGAGACCCGCTCCCGGATCGGCGAGGCGGCCTGCCGCGTCGCCGCGGGCGTCGGCTACGTCGGGGCGGGAACCGTCGAGTTCCTGGTCTCGGCGGAGCGTCCCGGCGAGTTCTTCTTCATGGAGATGAACACGCGGCTGCAAGTCGAGCATCCTGTCACCGAGCTCGTCACCGGGGTCGACCTCGTCGAGTGGCAGCTGCGCGTCGCCGCGGGGGAGCCGCTCGGCCTCTCGCAGGAGGATGTGCGCCTCGCCGGCCACGCGGTCGAGGCGCGGGTCTACGCAGAGAACCCGGAACGCGACTTCCTGCCGGGCGACGGCACCGTGATCGCGCTGCGCGAGCCGGCGGGCGAGGGCGTCCGCGTCGACAGCGGCCTGACGACCGGGACGCGCGTCGTGACCGACTACGACCCGATGCTCGCCAAGGTGATCGCGTGGGCGCCCGACCGGGCAGGCGCTCTGGCCCGGCTGGATCGCGCGCTCGCCGGCACCGCCGTGCTCGGCGTCGTGAACAACATCGCCTGGCTGCGCGACCTCCTCGCCGACGACGAGGTGCGCGCCGGCTCGATGGACACCACCCTCATCGACCGGCGGTTCTCCGCACGGGAGCCGATGCCGGCCTCCACCGCGGAGCTCGTGGCGGCCGCGCTCCTGACCCACCGCGAGCGGGAGGCCGCGACGCCGCCGGGCGTCGGCGCTCTGTGGGGCGCCCCCAGCGGCTGGCGGCTCGGTTCGCCGCGGGCGGTCCACTACGACGTGGACGGCGCGAGCGTGCAGGTGCTCGACGACCGGGTCACCGTGCGCGGTGCCGACGGCACGTCGGACGCCGCGGCGACGGTGCACCTCGCTTGGATCGCCGTGCAGCCCGGTGCGTCCGGCGAGCCGGAGAGCGTCGCCCTCGACCTCGACGGCGTCGTCACCCGTTTCGACACAGCGCGGGACGGCGCGACGGTCTGGCTCGCGACAGCGGGCCGGTCGCGTGCGCTGCGCCTGCGCACTGCGGCCGAACGGGTGGCGGCTGCGCTCGCCGCCCGGGAGCGCGGCGGGGCCACCGCGCATCCCGAGGTCCGCTCGCCCATGCCGGGCACCGTCGTCGCCGTCCCCGTCGCCTCCGGAGCCACGGTCGCGGCGGGCGACACGGTGGCCGTCGTGGAGGCCATGAAAATGGAGCACCGGCTCGTCGCCCCGATCGCCGGGACCGTGACCGTGTCGGTCGCACCGGGCGACCTCGTCAAGCTCGACCAGCTCGTCGCCGTCGTAGACGCGGTCGACAGCGCCGAGCTCTCCAGCGCCGAGCTCCCGAGCGCCGAGCTCTCCACCGCAGAGAACGTCCCGCCGACCCCGGCGGACACCCCCGAGCCGACAGAATCGGCCACCTCGTCCCGCGGCGAACCCGCTGCGGCAGGGGTCGTCACCACAACAGACAGGAACCTCCCATGACCATGCAGATGTCCCGCCCAGCCGACCTCGACGTCGCCGGCTTCGAGCTCACCGCCGAGCAGCGCCGCCTCCGCGACGAGGTGCGCGACTTCGCCGACACCGTCGTCGCACCGGCAGCCTACGAGTACGACACCAAGCGCAGCCTCCCGTACGGCATCATCGCCGAGATGGGCCGGATGGGCCTCTTCGGTCTGCCGTTCCCCGTCGAGTACGGCGGCCAGGGCAAGGACTACTTCTCGCTCTGCCTCGCGGTGGAGCAGCTCGGCCGGGTCGACCAGTCGATCGGCGTGACACTGGAGGCCGGCGTCGGGCTCGGCGCGATGCCGATCTTCCGCAGCGGCACCGAGGAGCAGAAGCAGAAGTGGCTGCCGATGCTGGCCCGCGGCGAGGCGCTCGCCGGGTTCGGCCTGACGGAGGCCGACGCCGGCTCCGACGCCTCCGGCACCAAGACCACGGCCGTGCTGCGCGACGGCGAGTGGGTGATCGACGGCACCAAGCAGTTCATCACCAACTCCGGCTCCGAGATCACGAAGCTCGTGACGATCACCGCGGTGACCGGCGAGGACCGCCGGACCGACGGCTCGATCAAGAAGGAGCTCTCGGCGATCATCGTCCCCACCGGCACACCCGGCTTCGTCGCCGAGCCGGTCTACGACAAGGTCGGCTGGCACACCTCCGACACCCACCCGCTCACGCTGACGGACGTGCGCGTCCCGGAGGCCAACCTCCTCGGGGAGCGCGGCCGCGGCTACGCGAACTTCGTCGCGACCCTCGACGAGGGCCGGGTGGCGTTCGCCGCCCTCTGCACGGGCGCCGCGCAAGGCTGCCTCGAGGAGGCGATCCGCTACGCGAAGAGCCGCAATGTGTTCGGCCGCCCGATTGGCTCCAACCAGCACATCGCCTTCAAGATCGCGCGCATGCAGGCCCGCGTGCACGCGGCACGATTGGCCTACTACGACGCGGCGTTCAAGCTGGTCGCCGGCGTGCCGTTCAAGATGGAGGCCTCGATCGCCAAGCTGATCGGCAGCGAGGCCGCCATGGACAACGCGCGCGACGCGACCCAGATCTTCGGCGGCTACGGCTTCCTCAACGAGAGCCCGGTCGCGCGCCACTACCGCGACTCGAAGATCCTCGAGATCGGCGAGGGCACGAGCGAGGTCCAGCTCATGGTCATCTCGCGCGCCCTCGGCTTCGAATCGTGACCTGCCCAACCGCCGAGTACGCGATTAGTCTGCCTACTCGGCGGGATCGGGCGTACTTCGTGCGTACTCGACTGCGGGAGACAGGGGAGGGACGAGCGTGATCGACAAGACGGTGAGCAGCGCGGCGGAGGCGGTCGCCGACATCCCGAGCGGCAGCAGCCTCGCCGTGGGCGGCTTCGGGCTGTGCGGCATCCCGAGCGCGCTCATCCAGGCGCTGTTGGAGGCCGGCACGACCGACCTCGAGGTGGTCAGCAACAACTGCGGTGTCGACGACTGGGGTCTCGGCCTGCTGCTCGCCGAGCGCAGGATCCGCAAGATGATCAGCTCGTACGTCGGCGAGAACAAGGAGTTCGCGCGGCAGTTCCTCTCCGGCGAGCTGGAGGTCGAGCTGACCCCGCAGGGCACGCTCGCCGAGAAGCTGCGCGCGGGCGGCGCGGGCATCCCGGCGTTCTACACGCCGGCCGGGGTCGGCACCCAGATCGCTCTCGGCGGCCTCCCTCGGCGCTACAGCGCCGACGGCTCCATCGCCGTCGCGAGCGAGCCGAAGGAGGTGCGCGAGTTCGACGGGGCGTCGTACGTCCTGGAGCGCTCGCTGCGCCCGGACTTCGCCCTGGTGCACGCCGCGAAGGGCGACCGGCACGGCAACCTGGTGTTCCACGCCGCCGCGATGAACTTCAACCCGCTCGCGGCGATGGCGGGGGGCATCACGGTCGCCGAGGTCGAGGAGCTGGTCGAGCCCGGCGAGCTCGAGCCGGGGGAGGTGCACCTGCCGGGGATCTTCGTGCAGCGCGTCGTGCACGCGCCCGACGTCGAGAAGCGCATCGAACGGCGCACGGTGTCCGAACCGGTGACCGCGGCCTCCGGCCGGGAAGGGAGCGATCGATGAGCCTCACGCGCACCGAACTCGCCGCGCGGGTCGCGCGCGAGTTGCAGAACGGTCAGTACGTCAACCTCGGCATCGGAATGCCGACCCTGATCCCCAACTACATCCCGGAGGGCGTCGAAGTCATCCTGCATTCCGAGAACGGAGTCCTGGGCGTCGGCCCCTACCCCGTCGACGCCGATGTGGACCCGGATCTGATCAACGCGGGCAAGGAGACCGTCACCGTCGAGCGCGGCGCCGCCTACTTCGACTCCTCGCTGTCGTTCGGGATGGTCCGCGGCGGCCATGTGGACGTCGCCGTGCTGGGCGCGATGGAGGTCTCGGCCTCCGGCGACCTGGCCAACTGGATGATCCCGGGCAAGATGGTGAAGGGCATGGGCGGGGCGATGGATCTGGTGTTCGGCGCCAAGCGGCTCATCGTGATGATGGAGCACGTCGACAAAGAGGGCCGCCCCAAGATCCTCGCCGAGTGCACCCTGCCGCTCACCGGCACGGGCTGCGTCGACCGGGTCATCACCGACCTCGCGGTCATCGACGTGACGCCGGCCGGGCTCGTCCTGCGCGAGACGGCGCCGGGGGTCACGGTCGAGGAGGTGGTGGCGGCGACGGGTGCGTCGCTGGCGGTGGAATTGGAGGCGGCGTCGTGAGGGAGGCGGCATCATGAAGGAGATCGAGCAGCGCGGACTCTACTTCGAGGAGTTCGAGCTGGAGACCCGCTATCTGCACCGGCCGGGACGGACGGTGACGGAGGCCGACAACGTTCTCTTCACCACGCTCACGATGAACACCCAGGCCCTGCACCTCGACGCGGCCTGGTCGGCACGGCAGCCCTTCGGCACGCGGCTGATGAACTCGATGTGGACGCTCGCCACCATCGTCGGCGCCTCGGTCGCCCAGCTGACCCAGGGCACGATCGTCGCGAACCTCGGGTTTGCGGAGGTCGCGTTCCCGCATCCGCTGTACCACGGCGACACCCTCTACTCGGAGACGACGGTGACGGCCAAACGGCTGTCGGCCTCCCGTCCCGGCCAGGGGATCGTCACGCTCGAGCACACCGGCCGCAACCAGGACGGCGTGGTCGTCGCCACGGCGACCCGCCAGGTGATGGTCTGGTGCAAGGACGTCCACCTCGGGACGGCCGGCGAATGACGGCCGGGTCTCCGGCCGGCTTTCCCGCCGGCTTTCCGCCTGCCTTCCCGTGGGGGCCGGCGTTGCTCTTCTGCCCGGGCGATCGACCTGACCGGTACGCCAAGGCCCTCGAGCGTGCCGACGCGGTCATCCTCGACCTCGAGGACGCCGTCGAGCCCTCCCGTCGCAGGGTCGCACGGGAGGCGATCGCCGGGTCCGACCTCGATCCGGCGCGGGTGATCGTTCGGGTCAATCGCTCGGGTACCGACGATCAGGCGGCCGACCTCGCCGCCCTGGCCCTCACGCCCTACCGCGCCGTCATGCTCCCGAAGGCCGAGCGCGTGACCGACCTCGCCGTGCTGAGCGGGCTCGACGTGATCGCGCTGTGTGAGACCGCCGTCGGCGTGTGCGCTGCGGGGGACCTCGCCGCCGCCGACGGGGTCGTCGCGCTGATGTGGGGAGCGGAGGATCTCGTCGCGTCGCTCGGCGGCACCTCCAGCAGGCACGCCGATGGACGCTACCGCGACGTCGCGCTGCACGCGCGCTCGGAGGTGCTGCTCGCGGCCGGTGCGGCCGGCACGTCGGCGATCGACACCGTGCACCTTGAGATCGCCGATCTGGCGGGCCTCGCGGCCGAGGCGGAGGACGCCGCGGCCGTGGGTTTCGCCGCGACCGCGTGCATCCACCCCTCGCAGGTGGAGACCGTTCGGCGCGCGTACCGGCCGGACGACGAGCAGGTTCAGGAGGCCGTCGAGCTGCTCGCGGCGGCCGAAGCGGCAGGCGGGGGAGTGTTCCGGCGCGGCGGCCGGATGGTCGACGAACCGGTCGTCGCACACGCTCGAGCGGTCCTCCGTCGGGCGGCCCGTACGTCGTGATGTAACCGTGATAAACGATTACGGCGCCGTTCACCGGTTTGGTCGTGCGGTGTCGGCGGCATGCCGTACTCTGCCCTTAACGTTCCAGAGCAGAGCATGCTCGAATCGATTCGAGGCCACGGGTCGAGTTCCTGTGTGATAGACACCTCGAACGACTGGAAGGGGGATGAGATGCCACAGCTTCTTCCCCTGCGCTTGCTCGAAACCGTCGGCCTCCGCACGCCGCCCTCGGCCGCGAGGTCCGCCTCCGGCGACGACGAGACGGTCGCGCCGGTGACGCCGCCGTCGGTGACCTCTGCTCCGGCGACCGCCGTTCCGCGCGAGGCTGCTTCCGATGCCGAGCGTGGATTCGTCGAGCCGTCGACCGACACAGGCGGCCCGCTCGACATCGATCCCCGGCTCGAGCGCACCGGACCGCTCTCGGTCATCGCTCCGCGCCGCATCGGCGAGAGCGACCTCGCGGTCTACCCGCTCTCGCTCGGCGCCAGCGTGTTCGGCTGGACGGCCGACGGCGACACCTCCCTCGCGATCCTCGACCGCTTCGCCGCACTCGGCGGCGACTTCATCGACACCGCAGACAGCTACGTCGGCGGCCGCAGCGAAGTCCTCATCGGCAAGTGGATGCGCGAGCGCGGTAACCGCGACGACCTGGTGGTCGCCACCAAGGTGGGCCGCCACCACGAGAACCCCGGCCTCGGCTCGGTCAGCATCGTCCGGGCCGTCGAGGCGTCGCTCGAGCGCCTGCAGACCGACCACGTCGATCTGCTGTACTTCCACGACGACGACCCCGATGTGCCGCTGGAGGACAGCCTGGCGACCGCCGACTGGCTCATCGAGTCGGGCAAGGTCCGCTACCTGGCGGCCTCCAACTTCAGCGCCGACCGGTTGATCGAAACGCGGATCATGGCGTCGGCCGGCCTGCCCAAGTTCGTGGCGATCCAGACCCAGTACAACCTGATGCACCGGGCCGAGTTCGAGAGCGCGCTCCGCATCGTCGCGGCGGCGCAGGGTCTCGCCGTGATGCCCTACTACGCGCTGGCTAACGGCTTCCTCACCGGCAAGTACCGCTCCAAGTCAGACCTCAGCGCCGACGCCCGCAGCGTCCGGGCCTCCGCATACGTCAACCGCAAGGGCATGCGTGTGCTGGCTGTACTCGACCGCATCGCCGCCGAGCACGGCGTGTCACCGGCGAGTGTCTCGATCGCGTGGCTGCTCGCCAAGCGCACCATCGTCGCCCCGGTCGCCAGCGCGAGCCGCCCCGAGCAGGTCGACGGTCTGATGGCTGCCGCCGGCATCCGCCTGACGCGCGCCCAGATGCTCGAGCTCGACCGCGTCTCCGAGTAACCGTGCCGCACCGGCGTCGGCGTCGGCATCGGCGTCGGCATAGGAGGAGATCCACCCCGCCAGCGCATCTATCTCCTCCGCTAGCCGACATCGAGCGGCGCGTCGCCCGCGAGCTCCTCCGGTAGCGACGCCGCCTCCGTCGACACGCCGTCGAACGGTCCGTACCTCCGGAGAGTCCTCGCAATCCAAGCCGAATCTCCGGAGATACCGACGGCGTGCGCAAGGGCGGGGTTGGCAACGCCGGGGATTCGCCCCAGATCGGCGCGGACGTCCGGAGTTACGGTCACGACACGCGCGCAGCGCGCCGACCCTCCGGAGTTACCGACGCCGCGACGTGCGGCCTACGTCTCCGCGAGGATGCGGTCGAGCGCGCGGTGCAGTGCGGCGCCCGCGGCGATCGGGTCGCCCACGTAGCCGCCCGCCAGCGCGCCGTCGCGCGCGAGGATCAGGTCGTCCGCCGCGTCGCCGGGCCGCGGGTGCCCGATCTGGCGGAACAGCTCCTCGATGTGCTTGGCGTACCAGTCGCGGTGCGCGGTCACCGCGACGCGCACCGGGTGATTTTCGTCGGCAAACTGGGCGGCGGCGTTGATGAACGGATCGCCGCGGAATCCCGGCTGGACGGCCTCGGCGTTGATGGAGTCCACCAGTGCGTGCGCGATCGCCTTCGGGTCGTCCGCTTCACGCTCCTGCTCGGCGAACCAGTCGCGTACCTGGCGGTCACGGCCCTCGACGTACGCGATGATGAGTAAGTCTTTGGAGCGGAAGTGCTTGTAGAACGTCGCCTTCGTCACGCGGGCGCCTGCGATGATCCGATCGACCCCGACCGTGTGGATGCCCTCCTGGTAGAAGAGCTCGTCCGCCGTGGCGAGGATCTTGATCTTTGACGGCGCGGGCGGCCGGATGGTCGCGCGGGCACTTACGACCATCCGGTCGTCTCCTCTCAACAGGAGGCGGGGCCTCCACGCTTGCGGTGCGAGACCCACCCGACCGGTCCAAGGGGGGACGACCGGTCAGGGTGGTGATAACAGTATAGTAGTAGACAGACCAGTCTGTTTGTCCTCATATTCCCAGTCTCCGCTTTCGAAGGGCCGCTGGCGTAGGGTGGAGGGGATGAACAGCGCAGTCGACCTCCCACTCGGTCTGGCCGATCTCGCATTCGCCGCGTCGGGTGACGCGCTGGTCCGCCGCACGATCCTTCCCAGCGGCGTGCGGATCCTCAGCGAGCACGTGCCCGGATCGCGCAGCGCCACGCTGGGCTACTGGGTGGCCGTCGGCTCCCGCGACGAGACGGAGGCGATGCCGGGCAGTCTCGGCTCCACGCACTTCCTCGAGCACCTGCTGTTCAAAGGCACGCGAACGCGGACAGCACTCGACATCGCCATCTCGTTCGACTCGGTCGGCGGCGAGCACAACGCGATGACGGCCAAGGAGTACACCTGCTACTACGCCAAGGTGCAAGATCGCGACCTGCCGATGGCGGTGGAGGTCATCGGCGACATGCTCACGTCGTCGGTGCTCGACCCGACGGAGTTCGAGAACGAGCGCGGTGTCATCCTCGAAGAGCTCTCGATGGCGGAGGACGACCCCGCCGACGTGGCCAACGAGCGGCTCTTCACCGCCGTGCTCGGCGACCATCCTCTCGGCCGCCCGATCGGCGGTCGGCCGGAGACGATCCGTGCCGCCACGCGCGACGCCGTCTGGAACCACTACCGTGCCAACTACCGGCCGCGCGACCTCGTGATCACCGCCGCCGGCGCCGTCGATCACGACGTGCTGGTGGCCGGGGTCCAGCGCGCGCTCGACGCAGCCGGCTGGGACCCCGACGAGGAGGCCGCGCCCGTCGGCCGACGCGCCACGACACCCGCGACGGTGCGCCGCTCCGCGGGCGTGGTGACCGTGCAGCGACCGATCGAGCAGGCGAACATCATCATCGGTCTGCCGGGCATCGTGGCGACCGACGAGCGCAGGACGACGATGAGCGTGCTCAACTCGATCCTCGGTGGCGGGATGTCGAGCCGGCTGTTCCAGGAGGTCCGCGAGAAGCGCGGGCTCGCCTACGCGGTCTACTCGTTCTCCGGCTCCTACTCCGACGCCGGCGTCTACGGGCTGTTCGCGGGCTGCGCGCCGGCGAAAGCCCGTCAGGTCGCCGAGCTGATGCTCGCCGAACTGCATCGCCTCGCCGACGGCGGAGTGACACCGGAGGAGCTCCGCCGTGCGGTGGGACAGCTCTCCGGAGGCGCCGCACTCGCCCTGGAGGACTCCGACACCCGGATGTCGCGACTCGGGCGTGCCGAGATCAGCCTGGGCGAGTTCGCCGACCTCGACGAGAGCCTCCGTCGCCTGCACCTCGTCACCGCGGACGGCGTGCAGGAACTCGCCCGCGACCTGGCGCAGCGCCCGGTCTCCGTCTCAGCAGTCGGAGGCGTCGACGATGACGTCTTCGCCGGCCTGGTCTCCTGATCCGGCCACTCCTTCCCGTTTCATCGAAAGGTCTATCCCGTGCCTCATTACCTCTACCTCGTGCGTCACGGCGAGCAGCAGGATGCCGAGCACGGCCTCCCCGACGGCCCGCTGTCGCCGCGCGGCAAGCGCCAGGCCCAGCTCGTCGCCGATCGGCTGAGCGGCGTGCCGTTCACCGGCATGTATCACTCCCCGCTGGTGCGTGCGGAACAGACCGCATCGATCATCGCCGAGCGCATGCCGTCGCTCGAGCCCGAGCCGTCCAGCCTGCTGTTCGACTGCATCCCGTCGGGGCCGACGCCCGACATGCCCAAGGCGTTCGAGTCGTTCTTCGGCCCGGTCACCGAGGCCCAGATCGAGGCGGGCCGTGCCCAGATGGAGGACGCCGTCCACGAGTTCCTGACGCCGGCGATGGGTGACAGGCACGACCTCCTCGTCACGCACAACTTCGTCATCGGCTGGTTCGTGCGCCACGTCTTCGACGCTCCGGCCTGGCGCTGGCTCGGCCTGAACCAGGCCAACTGCGGGCTCACGATCATCCGGGTGCGCTCGGCGAAGCCTCCCGTGCTCGTGGTGCACAACGACCTCGGCCACCTGCCGGTCGAACTGCGCACGGGCTTGCCCGAGCTGCAGCCGGTCTAGGACGCGGCGCCGGCTGCTCAGCGCAGCCGCTTGCCGAACCAGTCGGTCGCGTTCGGGTTCTCGTTGTACGGTTGGA
>CAVTGP010000007.1:0-92777 GCA_963734315.1 uncultured Actinomycetota bacterium
CTGTTGCCATGGCACGCGTGTGGATGGCAGAGCACTGGGGTTCCCCCGACACTTGGACGTTCGCCGAACGGGAAGCCCCGCGACCCGAGCGAGGAGAGGTCACCATCCGGGTGCGCGCAGCCGGTGTCAATCCGGCCGACTTCAAGCATGTCGCGAGCCCGCGCCCGGGCCTCGAGCTCCCGGTGCCGATCGGCTACGAGGTCGCAGGCGAGCTGCTGGCGATCGGCCCGGACACCGAGATCGCGTCGGGCGGCGGCGCCCCCGGCGACCCCGTGGTCGCCTTCCGCATCCAGGGTGGTTACGCCACCGAGGTCACGGTTCCGGCCTCCGACGTGTTCGCGAAGCCCGCACGGCTGTCGGACGAAGAGGCCGCGAACCTGTTGCTTGCCGGCTCGACGGCCGCACAGATGCTCGACGTGACCCGGGTGGATGCCGGAGACACCATCCTGGTGCACGGTGCATCGGGCGCGGTCGGCGTGAGCATCCTGCAGCAGGCCGCGGAACTCGACGTGCAGGTGGTCGGCACCGCCAGCGAGGGCAGTTTTGCGCGGGTCCGCCGCTTCGGCGGCCAACCGGTGGCCTACGGCGCGGGACTCGCAGACCGGGTGCGCGCAGTCGCCCCGGGGCCGATCGCCGCCGCGCTCGACACGGTCGGGACGCAGGAGGCGGTGGAGGTCTCGCTCGAGCTCGTTCCTGACCGCGATCGCATCGTCACCATCGTCGCCTCCGATCGGGCGAAGCGCGACGGCTTCCACGCCGTCGCCGGCGCGCAGCCGGAGAGCGCCGCTTTTCGTGACGCGGTGCGGCCACGCCTCTTGCAGCTCGCGGCCGAGGGCCGCCTGCAGGTGCCCATCGCGCGCACTTACCCGCTTGCCGACGCTCCAGAAGCACTGCGTTTCCTGGCGGAGGGCCACCCGGGAGGCAAGCTCGCGTTGCTGCCGTGAGCGTCTGAAGTTGAGCGCGAACGTCGGCATCTCGCCACCCAGGTAGCTGACGCGGAAGACCAGGTCATCGGGAAGCAGGTCCGCCTCCCGCCAGACCACCAGCGGATCCCGGGATACACGAGCCCGTACGTGTGGCCGGAGGTGTTGACGGAGGCGACCCGTTGGAGACGGAAGTCCCACTGGGCTCCGGCCGCAAGAACGGCGCGACCATCGCACCGGAGGCTCCGTCGACGTGGATGGGCACGTCGATGCCCGTGTGCTTCTCGATGGCATCGAGGGCGTCGCTGATCTCCTGCACCGGCTCGTACCTGCCGGTGTAGGTCACGCCCATGATGGCCACGACGCCGATCGTGTTCTCGTCGACATACCGGCGACCCGAACCAAGCAGCGCTTGGCGCGGGCATCCTCGCCGTATTCGCGTCCTTCGCCTACGGTGTGCTGCCGCTCCTGCTGGCGCCTCCCGCCTACCCGGCTCGGGCACAATCAGCGCGCCCTCACCCCTGACGCGCATCTCCCCCAGCGCTCACGGCCGTGCCGCAAGTGCTCCTCGCCGGTCGCTCATTCGACCTGCAGCTGCGTCCGCGCGGGCGACGGGCAGACGAGGAAGGCGTGACCGTGGTCGCGCTCCAGCGTGTGCTCGTCGATCCGGCGGGTGCAGAGCGGGCACGTCGCGGCTTCCGTCCTCGGCGCCTCCTGCCCGTAAGGGCCGAGAGGAGGCGGGCCGAGGACCGGGAGCAGCTTGGCGTCCAGCCATTCGGCCGCACGCTCGGCGCGGTTGCCGTGCCGTCTCTCCACCTTGTCCATGCTCCGATGGTAGGCCGGTCTTCGTCGATCGACGCTGCATCACAGCAGGTGCGCAGACCCCGCGAAGGGCACGGCGGTGATACGTCAGCGGTCGGTGTAGTCGCCGCGCTCGGCCGCGTCCTCAGACATGATGACCATCCCGCCCGTGCGCTGGCTGGTGCGCAGCAGCGCCTCCATCCAGCGTTCGTTGAGCGCGGGAGGCCGGCTGCCGCTGAACACGAACGCCAGCGGGATCTCGCGGCTGATCCAGAGGCTCATGCGGCCTCCGCCCTGCTCGAGCGGGATCTCCCAGTTGAGCAGGAAGCTCTCGTGACGGCGCAGCTTGGTCACCAGTGCGATCTTGACGTGCGAGAGCGTGCGGTCGTCGAACTCGTACTCGCGGCTGGTGCTGTAGATCAGCTTGCCCACGTCAATCGCCCTGGCGCTTGGGGCGGGAGTCCCGGTAAGTCCCCTCCGGCACCTCTTCGCGGATCTCGGCGCGCAACTCGTCCTCGAGCATCAGGCCGCTGTTGCTGTTCGCCTTCTCGGTGAGGATCGTGAGCCATTCCCGATTCAGCTCCGGCAGTTGCGGATGTGCGAACAGGAACTGGACGCTGATCGACGGGTCGAGCCAGATCGACCGCAACGTCGGCTCCGATCCCGCCGTGCGGTCCGCCCAGAGGAGCAGGAACCCTTCTCGTCGACGCAGCTTCGTGGCGATCACCGCCTGCAAATGTGCGAGCACCCGGTCGTCGAACGTGAAGCCGTCGGCTCCGTCGTAGATCAGCGTTCCCATCGCGTCCTCTCCAGTTCACACTTTCGCCGTCCTCCCGCGCGCCGTCAAGTCGTCGCGTGGTGGCGGCGTAAAGTCCGGCCATGGACGCTCTCACGCGAACCATCAAAGCGGCACTGCTGTACGAGGACGGCCGAACCCTGGACAGTGTCGTGGTCGTGCCCCTGATCGGAGGCTGTCCACCGGGCGAGATCCGCGTCGCCACCACGTTCGCGGGCGCACTCGCCTACGACGTGTACGAGCTGGACGACGACGAGGAGTTCTCGTCCATGCCGGCGTACCCGTACCGGTCGACGATCCCGCTCACCACCGTCGACCTGGATGACTGAGGCCGCCGACTGAGACCGGCTGACTGGGCCACCGGTCGCAGCGCCCGGCGGGGCCTCCACGCACGCGTACAGTGGTCGGGTGACCGACGCGCCCGCCCCCTCCCGTGCCGGCCGGGCGGTGGCGGCACTGAGCCTGGGCACGCTGCTGAACCCGCTCAACTCGTCGATGATCGCGGTCGCCCTCGTGCCGTTGCAGCGCGAGTTCCAGGTCAGTGTCACCACAGTGACGTGGGTCGTCACGTCGTTCTACCTCGCGTCGGCCGCCGGGCAGCCGCTCATGGGCCGCTTCGTCGACCGCTTCGGGCCGCGCCGCCTGTTCCTCTTCGGCATGCTCGTGGTCGCGCTCGCCTGCGCCGCCACCCCGTTCGCGAGCTCGTTCGCCGGGGTGTGCGCCGGTCGTGTCGCCCTCGCCATCGGGACGGCGACGGCGTTCCCGTCGGCGATCGCGATGCTGCGCTCCGTCGCGGCGAGCAGCGCGGTCGGCACCCCGCGGCTGCTGGGCCGAATCCAGATCGCCAACACCTCGGGGGCCGCGATCGGCCCGGTGCTCGGCGGCGCGCTGGTGACCTTCCTCGGCTGGCAGGCCATCTTCTGGGTCAACGTGCCGCTCGCCGCCCTCGCCTTCGTTGGGGTGAGCCTCTTCGCGCCGCGCGACAGCGCGCGCGAGCGCGCGCCGCTGCGGCGCACCATCGCCGAGTCGGACGTGCCCGGCATCCTGCTCTTCGTCGCGACCCTCACCGCCCTCCTGATCTTCCTTCTCGACCTGCGCCCGCAGCCGCTTTGGTGGCTGCTGCCGGTGGTCCCGATCTCCGCCGCGCTCTTCGTCTGGCGCGAACTGCGCACGAGCCACCCGTTCCTCGACCTGCGCCTGCTCGCCGCCAACCGGCGGCTGCTGATGGTGTACCTCTGCTTCGCCGTCTTCAACGTGGTCTACTACTGCGCGTTCTTCGGCCTCCCGCAGTACCTGCAGGAGCACGGCGGCTACTCGGCCGGCATCACCGGGTTGCTGATGTTCCCTCTCGCGGCGGTGACCATCGCGGTCACCCCGCTGGCGGCGCGCGCGATCGAGGGCGTCGGGCTTCGGCCGACGCTGCTCGCCGGGGCCTCGGCACTGGTCGTCGGCGCCGTGCTGCTCGGGTTCGCCGCCGCGACGACGACGCCGTGGGTCATGCTGGTGCTGACGGCGGCGCTGGGCATCCCGTACTGCGTGGTGAGCATCGCGATGAACCAGGCGCTGTACTCCGCCGCCCGCCCGCAGGACGCAGGGGTCGCCGCCGGGATCTTCCAGACCTCCCGCTACCTCGGGGCGATCGTGGCGACGACGGTCCTCGGCCTGCTCTTCAGCGTGGGGACGACCTCCGGCAGCTGGCTGGCCGTCGTCTCGGTGGCGAGCGGCCTCGCCGTCGTGCACCTCTGCCTGCTGGTGTTCGTGCGGCCGCGCGGCCGAACCGGGGGTGCCACGGAGGCCGCACCCTCCTAGACTCCCACCCATGAGCGTGTGGCTGGGCACGGGTGCGCTGGCGGACCAGCTGCTGCTGCTCCTGCTCGCCTTCGTGCTCTCCGCGATCATCGGTGTCGAACGAGAACGGCAGTTCAAGAGCGCAGGGCTGCGCACCCACATCCTGGTGGGGCTGGGCTCCGCGCTCTTCACGCTCGTGTCGGCGTACGGCTTCGCCTCACTCGGACTGGGGGCGGTCGACCCGTCCCGCATCGCCGCGCAGGTCGTCACCGGCATCGGCTTCGTCGGCGCCGGCGTGATCTTCGTGAATCGGGGCAGTGTCGTCGGGCTCACCACGGCGGCCTCCATCTGGGTGACCGCGGCGGTCGGGATGGCGTGCGCCGCCGGGCTGCCGCTGCTCGCCGCCGCGGGGACCGCTCTGCACCTCCTGGCCGTCGGCACGCTGCCGACCGCCGAACGGCTCTTTCGCAGGAGGTCGGAGAATCAGCTGCTCGTCCGGGTCTCTCCGACCGGAGACCAGCTCGGCACCGTGCTCGACCGTCTGGCCACCGCGGGCATGCACGTGCGCGTGGACAACCTTCACCGACGTTCCGACCGCGATCTCGAACTCGCCGTTCACGTGCGCGGCAAGCAGAAGGACGCCGATCGGCTGCTCGCGGAACTGGGCACGATCGAGGGCGTGGTGAGCGTGACCTCCGGGCCCGTTCGCAACTGAGCGGAGCGGATCAGCCGGCGGAGGACCCCTCGGCGGCAGGAGGAGCCGCCCACCGGCCCGACCCGCACGCAGCAGCCGCCCGCCGACGGCTCCAGCCACGTCGCGCGCGGATCGCTGGCGCCGACGCTGAGCGCCGCCACGTACGCCACGTTGGCCGAGCAGATGACGTCGGTATGGCGACTCGACAGCCGGTGGAACGGGCAGTTCGCGAGCACGAAGCCGCCCCGGTCGTCGTCGACCGGGGCGTAGCCGAGGTCGCCGAGGGTGTCGCCCAGCGGTCGGGCCGCGTCGCTGCGACGCGCTCCGCTCTCGGCCGCGACGCTCAGCAGGCACTCCCGAACGGGCCGTCCCGTGCTGTCGGAGAGCTCGACGGCGCTCGCGAGCAGCTCGCCGGCGAGGTCGTACCGCCGGGGAGGGACCGTCGCCGCGAACTCGTCACGGGCGAGGGAGTAGAACTTCGCCGGGCGTCCCGAGCCGGGGCCGCGCTTCTTCCCGCGGTGCCGGAACTCCGCGACGAGCACGCCGGAATCCACCAGCTTCTCGAGGTGGAAGGCCACCGTGGCTCGCGGAACACCCACGCGGTCGGCGAGCTCGTCCCGTCCCAGGGGCTCGTCGGCGGCCTCCAGGAGGCGCACCAGTTCGCGGCGCACGGGCTCGGCGAGCGCCGCGACCGCGGTCAGATCGTCGTCGGTCATGCATCCATCCTACTTCTAAAAAAGTAGATCTTGACAAAGGAATCGCCACGTACGTACCCTCGCCCCAGAAGTTGAGGACGGCACGAGGAGGACACGATGTCGCTGACGACAGAGTCCCACGAGGACGACCCACCGCTCCACCCGGTCCACGATCCGCTGCCCGGCCCGTGGGCGGGCGCCATTGACCGGCCGCGCGCGGAGGCCGCGATCGCCGACCTCCTGAGCGCGCTCGGACGCGACACGGACGACCCCCAGTTGGCCGATACCCCGCGGCGGGTGGCCGCCGCGTTCGCCGAGCTGCTCGACGCTCCCCCGCTGCGGCCGACCACCTTCCCGAACGACGAGGAGTACGACGACCTGGTGCTGGTTCGGGACATCCCGTTCACCTCGCTGTGCGCTCACCATCTGCTGCCGTTCCGCGGAGTGGCCCACGTCGGCTACCTGCCCGGCGATCGACTGTTGGGCCTCTCGAAGCTCGCCCGTGCCGTCGAGCATTTCTCGCGCGACCTGCAGCTGCAGGAGCGCCTGACCGTGCAGGTCGCCGACTGGCTGGACAGCGAGCTCGAGCCGCACGGCGTCGGAGTGGTTCTGGAGGCCGAGCACCTCTGCATGGAGGTGCGCGGCGTGCGTGCTCCCGGCGCCGTGACCCGCACCTCGCGGTTCACGGGCGAGCTCGCCGGGTCAGGCCCGCGTCGCTTCGCTGATGCGGGCCGCTTCGATGAAAGACGGGCCGAGCGATGACCGCGCCGTCCGAAATCGCGATCATCGGAGCCTCCCTCGCCGGTGCCACCGCTGCGACCGCGTTGCGGGAGGCCGGGTACGACGGCGCCATCCGGCTGTTCGGCGCCGAGAGCCACCTGCCCTACATCCGCCCGCCGCTCTCCAAGGGCTACCTCGCCGGCACCGACGAGCGCACCTCCCTCGACGTGCACGAGGAGGCCTGGTATCGCGACAACGACATCGACCTCCACCTCGGCACGCGCATCGCCCGGCTCGACCCGACGGCAGGGACCGTCACCGACGCCGACGGAGCGACCTACCGCTTCGACCGGGCACTGCTGGCCACGGGCTCGGTCCCGCGCCGGTTGCCCATCCGCGGCGCCGACCTCGACGGCGTGCTCTCGCTGCGCACGCTCGACGACAGCGACCGGCTGCGCGAGATCATCGCGGGCGGCGGTCGGGAGGTCGTGCTGATCGGCTCCGGCTGGATCGGGATGGAGGTGGCGGCCAGCGCCCGCACGCTCGGCAACGAGGTCACTATTCTGGAGCGTGACCCGATCCCCCTCGCGGTCGCGCTCGGCGACGAGCTGGGCGGCTACTTCGCCGACGTGCATGCGACACACGGCGTCCACATCCGGACCCGCATCGAGGTCGACTCCATCGCAGGCGAGGGCGGCCACGCCACCGGCGTGCGCCTGGCGGACGGCGAAGTGGTGCCCGCCGACGTCGTGATCGTCGGTGTCGGCGCGGTTCCCGTCATCGAACTGGCCGAGCACGCAGGGCTCGCGGTCGGCAACGGGGTGCTCACCGATTCGTCGCTGCGGACGAGCGCACCGAACGTGTGGGCCGCGGGCGACATCGCGAACGCCGTCCACCCCCTGGTCGACGCGCGGCTGCGCAGCGAGCACTGGGCCAACGCGATCGACGGGGGCACGACCGCCGCCCGGGCGCTCCTCGGCGAGCGCGTCGAGCACGACGCCGTGCCGTACTTCTTCACCGACCAGTTCGACGTGGGGATGGAGTACGCCGGCTTCGCACCGCTCACCGCGGGTGCAGAAGTGGTCTACCGCGGGGAACCGTCCTCCGGCTCGTTCATCGCGTTCTGGCTGCGCGACGACCGGGTGGTCGCCGGCATGAACGTGAATGTCTGGGACGTCAACGACGACATCAAGGCGCTGGTTGTCTCGCGCGCTCCGGTCGCTCGCGCGGGCCTGCGCGATCCCGACCTCCCGCTTCCGGACATCCTCCACGCCGCGTCGTCGCAAGCCACGTCGTCGCAAGCCGTCGGAGGGCAGGCCCCTTCATGACCGCGACCTCCGACCTCCGCGACGCCGGGGTGAGCATCTGGCTGGACGACCTCTCGCGGGCCGACATCCTCTCGGGCCGGCTCGCCGAGCTGATCGTCGAGCGCGACGTGACCGGCATCACCACCAACCCGACCATCTTCGCCACCGCCGTCGAGAAAGATCCGGCCGCCTATGCGGCGCAGCTCTCCGACCTCCGGAGGCTCGGCACGCCTCCCCGCGAGGCGGCGCTGGCGATCGTCACCGCGGACGTCGGCGCGGCCTGCGACATCCTGCTCCCCGTGCACGAGTGTTCCGGCGGCGCCGACGGGTTCGTGTCCATCGAGGTGACCCCGGAGGCCGCCCACGACGCGGACGCCACCCTCGCCGAGGTCAGACGAATGCGTGCCCTTGTCGACCGGCCGAACCTCCTGGTGAAGATCCCATCGACGGATGCCGGTGTCCGCGCCCTGGAGAACGCCACAGCGGAAGGCGCCTCCATCAACATGACGCTGCTGTTCGGGCTCGACCGCTACCGGCAGGTGCGGGAGGCCTACCGGAACGGACTGGCCCGCGCGGTCGCGGCCGGGATCGATCCGGCCGGCATCCGGTCCGTCGCGTCGTTCTTCGTCTCGCGGGTCGACGTGGCGGTCGATCGGCGGCTCGGCGCGATCGGCGGCCCCGCAGCGGCCGACCTCAGGGGTCTCGCCGCCGTCGCAAACGCGCGGCTGGCGTACGCCGCCTACGAGGAGTCGCTGCTGCCGCCGGAATGGCAGGCGCTGGCCGCGCTCGGCGCACACCCGCAGCGACCATTGTGGGCCTCCACGGGCGTGAAGGACGTGACGATGCGCGATACCCGCTACGTCGAGGAGCTCGTCGCGCCCGACGTCGTGGACACCGTGCCGACCGCGACGCTGGAGGCGCTGCACGACCACGGCGCGATCCGGCCGGACACCATTCGCGGCAGCTACGCGGAGTCGCGCGAGACGCTCGACGAACTTGCGCGGGTGGGGGTGCCGCTCGATGAGGTCACGACAGAACTCGAACGCGCCGGGATCGACGCGTTCGGCGAGTCCTGGGGGCGGTTGGTCGCGGCGGTCCGGGGCTGACCCGGGCCGCCGCCAGCTCAGCGCTCCTCGTCGGCCTCCGTCTCGGCCTTTCCTTTCTTCCCGTGCTCCGCCTTCGGATAGTTCCCGCTGCGCTGGTGAGTGCTCCTCACGATCGGAGGCCTCCCCTCGTGCTCGAAGCCCACGTATGCGCCTGCGATCTCGGCGTCGGGTCCCGGATGCCCTTCGCCCTCGGTGTACTGACCGTGGACGGCTCGGCCTTCTGCCACCTCGGGATCGGCCTGGGTGTACCGGCCCTCGACAGCGTCGCGTTCCTGCCCTTCGACCATGTCGATCGCCTCCTTAGTTGCGATATCGCAATTATCCCCCCTTCGGCATCCACGCGGAAGGGGGTGCGCCAGTACTCGAAAGTCGGCCGACATGCCCGCCACGGCTGCGCATCCGCGCGCGTCACGGGCGATGCACGGTACAACTAGAGGGTGAGTCACGACGACCAGCACGCCACAGACGTCGACGCCGCACTCCAGGCGGCGGACGTGATGATGCGCGTGGCCGCGCGTTCCGTTACCGAGGTGGAGGACATCGTGACATCGCCGCAGCTGCGCGTGCTGGTGATGGTCGCCACCCACGGGCCGCAGACCCTCGGCAACGTCGCGACCGAGCTGGCAGTGCACGCCTCCAACGCCACCCGCACGTGCGAGAAACTGGTGCGCGCCGGATTGATCCATCGCACCGAGGATCCCGCCGACCGTCGCTTCGTGCGCGTCGCGCTGACGCCTGCGGGCGCCGAGCTGGTCGAACGCGTCATCGGCCACCGGCGCTCCGCCCTGGCGGAGGTCCTGGCCGAGATGGACCCCGACGAACGGGACGTCGCCGTCGCGTCGTTCCGCGCGTTCGCCCGAGCGGCCGGCGACCTGCCCAACGCTGACGGCCGGTTCACCCTGCTGCTGCCGGGAACCGCGGGCGTCTAACCTCGCATGAGCGCGCGCGGATCAGAGGACGAGGAGCGTTCCGTTCGATAGAACCCCATGCATGCTGGATACACACCCTCCGGGGTAGTTCACGGTGTAGAGCGTGTTCTCCAGCAGCGCGCGGCCGGTCACGTCACGAGTCTCGCCCGGGGTGAATGCGATCCACGCTGGCGTGGTCGACATGTTGTTGGAGCGGTTGACACTGGCCGCCGCCGGACTGTTCACGGCCGCGGTCAGCTCGACGGACGAGAGCCCGCCGAACGGACCCAGCACCACCGGCACGTCGGTTCCCAGCTTGCCGGCCAGACGCATGCGTCTCCGATCGATCCTCCGTGAACCAGGCATTCATTGCGCATTCGCAACTGTTTGCGTGTGGTCGATTTATAGCCACGCAGCTCCGTGCCGTCAGGTGCAGCCAGGGCTCGCACCCGGTACCGTCGGGGTGTGGATGCAGCAGTCGACACGGTGATCGAGGTCCCGACCGCGGCCGGCCCGGGGCGACTGACGGTGGCCGCCGCCGACCGACCCCGCGCGCTGCTCTGGCTGGGCCACGGCGCCGGCGGCGGCATCGGCGCAGTCGACCTCGCCGCGCTCGCCACTGCACTTCCCGCCGCCGGCATCATCGTGGCGCGTTACGAGCAGCCCTGGCGGGTCGCCGGCAAGCGGGTAGCCTCCCGCCCGCCCGCGCTCGACGCCGCCTGGCTCGAGACCGCACCCGCCGTCGACGAGCTCGCCGACGGCCTCCCCGTCATCGTGGGCGGTCGGAGCGCCGGGGCGCGGGTCGCCTGCCGCATGGCGGGCGCCACCGGGGCCGCAGGCGTGCTGTGCCTGGCCTTCCCGCTCCATCCACCCGGGCGACCGGGGGCCTCACGGCTCCACGAGCTGCTGACGCCGACCGCACCAACGCTCGTGCTGCAGGGCGACCGCGACGCCTTCGGCGGCGCCGACCAGCTGCGCGCCGAGGTGGAGGCCGCGCCCGGCTCCCGCACCAGCCTCCGCATCGTGACGGTACTCGGCGCCGATCACGGGATGAAGACGCTGAAGTCGTCGCCGCTCGGCGCACGCGACGTGCGCGAGCTGATTGCGGCCTCCGCCCTCGCCTTCATCGACGAGACGCTCGCCGCCCCCCACCACCACTGACTCCGGCCTCCCTCTCCCCACCTCGCCCTCCATCGAGGGGCACGTCGTTGTCCCTTTCGAGCCTCCGAAGCGACAACGACGCGCCCCTCGATGCTGGTTTCGAGCACCTCCGAAGAAATCACTATTCAGTGTTGCTATCTACTGGTACTCGGCGTTACTATCTAGTGGTAGTCAACAGCACTGAGTAGTTAGGAGGAGGTCGTGGCCAAGCAGACCACCGAGATGCTCAAGGGCACGCTCGAAGGCATCGTCCTCGCCATCCTGTCGACCCGGTCCGCGTACGGGTACGAGATCACCTCGTGGCTGCGCGACCAGGGTTTCGACGACATCGCCGAGGGCACCGTGTATGCCCTGCTCGTCCGAGTGGAGCAGCGCGGCCTCGTCGACGTCGAGAAGGTCCCCTCCGAGAAGGGGCCGCCCCGCAAGGTGTACTCGCTCAATACGGCGGGACGCGAATACCTCGAAGAATTCTGGAGGACCTGGAGCTTCCTCGCAGAACGGATCGAACAGCTCCGAGATGGAGGCAACTGAAATGGCATCGAAGTGGATCGAGCTGGTCACCGGATCGCTCGAGCAGAAGAAACAGTACCGGCAGCTCAAGGCCCGCCTGGAGGCTCTCCCCGAGCCCTACAACGGCGTCGCCAAGGCGGTCAACCGCTACCTCATGTACAACGGCGGCATCGTCGACGGCGACACGATCATGACGATGATGGGCGACCTCGTCGATCTCTTCGAGCGTGCGGCCACCGACGGCACGCCGATCCGCGAGATCGTCGGCGACGACCCGGTCGAGTTCGCCGACGAGTTCGCCGCCGCCTATGTCGGCACCCGCTGGATCGACAAGGAGCGCGCTCGCCTCACCGAGGCTGTCGAGGCGGCCGAACGAGACCAGGAGAAGGATTCATGACCCCGACCGCTGTCGCCGCGCCCGCCATCCAGGTGCGCGGCCTCGAGAAGTCCTACAAAGACCTCCACGTGCTGCGCGGCGTCGACTTCGATGTCGAGAAGGGCACCATCTTCGGCCTCCTTGGCTCGAACGGCGCCGGCAAGACCACCGCGGTGAAGATCCTGTCGACCCTGCTCAGGGGCGACACCGGAACCGCGACGGTCAACGGCTTCGACGTCGCCCGCCAGGCCGACGACGTGCGGAGGTCGATCAGCCTGACCGGGCAGTTCGCCGCCGTCGACGAGGTCCTCAGCGGACGCGAGAACCTCATCCTCGTCGCCCGCCTCCGCCACCTGAAGAACCCCGCCGGCATCGCCGACGACCTGCTGGCCCGCTTCGCGCTGACCGATGCGGGAGGCCGCAAGGTCGGCACGTACTCGGGCGGCATGCGCCGCCGGCTCGACATCGCGATGAGCCTCATCGGCGAGCCGCCGGTGGTGTTCCTCGACGAGCCCACCACCGGGCTCGACCCGCAAGCGCGCCTCGAAGTCTGGGAGACGGTCAAGCGTCTCGCCGGCCGCGGCACCACCGTGCTGCTCACCACGCAGTACCTCGACGAGGCGGAGCAGCTCGCCGACCGCATCGCGATCCTCCACGAGGGCCGCATCATCGCGAACGGCACGCTCGCCGAGCTCAAGCAGCTCCTCCCCCCGGCCCAGGTCGAGTACGTGGAGAAGCAGCCCAGTCTCGAGGACGTGTTCCTCGCCATCGTCGGACCGTCGGCCCCCACCCAGACCCCGGCCCCCGAGACCTCGAAGGAGTCCTGATGTCCACCGCGAACTTCATCGCAGACACCACCGTCCTCACCGGGCGGTCCATGAAGCACATCACGCGCAGCCTGGACACGATCATCACGGTCACCATCGTGCCGATCGCCCTCATGCTGCTGTTCGTGTTCGTCCTCGGCGGCGCGATCAGCACCGGTCCGGACTCCGGTTCGTACGTGAACTACCTGCTGCCCGGGATCATGCTGATCACGATCGCCTCCGGCATCTCGTACACCTCGTACCGGCTGTTCATGGACCTGCAGGGCGGGATCTTCGAGCGATTCCAGTCGATGCCGATCGCCCGGTCGAGCATCCTCTGGGCGCACGTGCTCACCTCGTTGGTCGCCAACATGATCTCGGTCGTGCTGGTCGTGCTGGTCGCCCTGCTGATCGGCTTCCGCACCGGAGCGAGTGTGCTCGCCTGGCTCGGGGTCGCCGGCATCCTCGTCCTGTTCACCCTGGCGCTGACCTGGGTGGCCGTCATCGCCGGCCTGTCGGCGAAGAGCGTGGACGGGGCGGGAGCATTCGCCTACCCGCTGATCTTCCTCCCGTTCATCAGCTCGGCGTTCGTCCCGACGGACACCATGCCGGCACCGGTGGCGTGGTTCGCCGAGCACCAGCCGGTCACACCGATCGTCGACACGATCCGTGCGCTCTTCGCCGAGCAGCCGGTCAGCGGGGACATCTGGATCGCCCTCGCCTGGTGCGTCGGCATCCTCGTGGTCGCCTACGGCTTCGCCATGTCGATCTACCGGCGGCGGATCAGCCGCGGGTGAGCCGGGCTCTCCATCCCCCGGCGAGACGGCCGCCGACCCGCAGAGGGTCGGCGGCCGTTCTCAGCTGGATCCGGCGCGACGCCGCGCCTCAGCCGAGCTCGCGGCGCATGATCCAGCGGACCCTCCCGCCGGAATGGGCGTCGGTCGCCTGCAGTCGGGCGAACCCGTGCTTCTCGAACAGCGCGACGGTGCCGACGTAGCCGCTGATCACGTCCACACGTTCGCCGCCGGTGTCGACCGGGTAACCCTCCACGAGCGTCGCACCGTTCGCGCGCGCATGCTCGACGGCGCCATCGAGGAGGTCGTGCATCAGTCCGCGCTTGCGGAAGCCTCCCCGCACGACGAAGCAGACGATCGACCACGGGTCGAGCTCCTCGTCCACGTGCGGGATGGTGCGGGAGTTCATCAGCCGCCGGTAGGTCGACTTGGGCGCGACCGAGCACCAGCCGGCGACCTCCCCGTCGGCGTACACCAGCACGCCCGGGCCGGGCTCCGTCTCGCACTCGCTGTGCATGTAGTCGATGCGTTCGGGCATCGCCAGCCGCGCGTCCCGGTACGACATGCACACGCACCCGCCGCCTCCTGGTTTGCGCGGCACCATGAAACTGGCGAAGTCGTCCCAGCGACCGGTCGCGGGCAGCACCTCGATGGACATGCCCCGAGCGTAGCGGGGAGGACTGACAGCGCTCTCGCGTGGCGTGTCCGTTGCGTTCGTCGTCGCGGACGGCGGGAGGATCGTGGGGTGTCCAGCGACCTCCTCATGCGCATCCACTCCCCCGAGTTCCAGGCGATGTCGGAACGCGTGCTCCGGGCGACCGAACTGACGTCGCATTTGAACGTGCTGCCGTTCGACGACGAGGCGGGCACGGCGGCGCTGTTCGAGCAGATCCTGGGGCGGCCCTCCCGGAGCGGGTGACGATCTCCCCGCCGTTCTTCACCGACCACGGGCTGAACCTGGAGTTGGGCGAGCGGGTCTTCATCAACCAGAACTGCACGTTCCTCGACTATGCCGGCATCCGCCTGGCTCCGCGCGTGATGATCGCGCCCCGGGTCACCTTCATCACCGTCGGACACCCGGTCGACGTCGAGGACCGCCGCAGCTGGCTGACCGGCGGCCCGATCGACGTCGCCGAGAACGTGTGGATCGGCGCGGGCGCGACGATCCTCCCGGGCGTCTCGATCGGGCGGGACGCGGTGATCGCGCCGGCGCGGCGGCCGCCGACGACGTGCCGGCCGGGACGCTGGTGGCGGGGCCGAAGGGGCGGGTGGTGCGAGAATTCCGAGGCCTCGGCCGCGCGCTCCTGGCCCTCCCGGACATTCGTGACGAATGTCGCGTTTCGTGCCACGAAAGTCGACATTCGTCACGAATGTCGAGGGTTTGCCGAGCGTGCGGGAAGCGGGGTAAGAGCTACACGTTGAAGCGGAACTCCACCACATCCCCGTCCTGCATCACGTACTCCTTGCCCTCGATACGCGCCTTGCCGCGCGCACGGGCCTCGGCGACGCTGCCGGCGTCGACGAGGTCGTCGAAGGAGATGACTTCGGCCTTGATGAAGCCCTTCTCGAAGTCGGTGTGGATGACGCCGGCCGCCTGCGGGGCCTTCCAGCCCTTGTGGATGGTCCAGGCGCGCGACTCCTTGGGGCCGGCCGTGAGGTAGGTCTGCAGGCCGAGGGTGTCGAAGCCGATGCGGGCGAGCTGGTCGAGGCCGCTCTCGGTCTGGCCGGTCGAGGCCAGGAGCTCGGCGGCGTCGGCCGCGTCGAGGTCGATGAGCTCGGACTCGATCTTGGCGTCCAGGAACACCGCCTGCGCGGGAGCCACCAGGGCCGCGAGCGACGCGCGGCGCGGCGTCGTCCGTCAGCACGTCCTCGTCCACGTTGAACACGTAGATGAACGGCTTCGCGGTGAGGAGGCCCAGCTCGCGGATCGGCTCCAGGTCGATTCCGGAGGTCGACGAGCGGCTTGCCGGCGTTCAGGTACGCGATCGCCTCGCGGGCCGTCTCGAGTACGACCGGCTCGAGCTTGCGGCCCTTGACCTCCTTCTCGTAGCGCTGCTCCGCCTTCTCGAGGGTCTGCAGGTCGGCGAGGATCAGCTCGGTGTTGATCGTCTCCATGTCGCTGGCGGCGTCGACCTTGCCGGCGACGTGCACGACGTCGGGGTCGGAGAAGCCGCGGACGACCTGCGCGATCGCGTCGGCCTCGCGGATGTTCGCGAGGAACTTGTTGCCGAGGCCCTCGCCCTCGCTCGCGCCCTTGACGATGCCGGCGATGTCGACGAACGACACCGGAGCCGGGCAGGATGCGCTCGCTGCCGAACACCTCGGCGAGCGTCTCGAGCCGCGGGTCGGGCAGGTTCACGACGCCGACGTTCGGCTCGATCGTCGCGAACGGGTAGTTCGCCGCGAGGACGTCGTTCTTGGTCAGCGCGTTGAAGAGGGTCGACTTGCCGACGTTCGGGAGTCCGACGATACCGATAGTGAGAGCCACGGTCGTCCATTCTACGGGCGGCCGCCCGGCGCTTCAGCCGCCGAGGGTCGCCCGGTAGCAGCGGGTCACGTACGGGAGCTCGATGATCTCGGCGCCGGCCAGGTCGGGGTGCTCGGCGTGCAGGCGGCGCAGGGAGCCGATGACCGCCGCCTGCGCGTCGGGGTCCTTGGTGATGAAGTAGCTGCGCGAGCGCGCGAGATCCAGCAGTCCCTCGAGCGTGAGCGCCTGCACCCACCGTACGTCGGTGCGCTCCAGCGCGCCGAAAGGAGGCCCGACGACGGGAACCTCCTCGTCGCCGAGCACCGCCTCCCCCGAACCCATCAGCTCGCCCAGCTCGCGCACCCACTCGACGCTCTCGTCGCGGTCGTTCCAGACCAGGCCGATCCTCCCGCCCGGTCGCAGCACGCGGGCGACCTCCGGCACGGCGACGAGCGGGTCGACCCAGTGCCACGCCTGCGCGGCGACGACCAGCCCGGCGCTCGCGTCGGGCAGCGGGAGGCTCTCGCCGCTCCCGAGCCGGGCGTCCGCCTCCGGTACACGCTCGGCGAGCACGGCCAGCATCTGCGCGGACGGGTCGACGGCCACGACCTCCAGGCCCTGGTCGATCAGGGCGCGCGTCAGCTTGCCTGTTCCGGCACCCAGGTCGACGACCGGCCCCGCCACCCCGTCGGTGAGCCAGGCGACGGCGTCCGCCGGGTAGTCCGGCCGTGACGCCTCGTAGACCTCCGCCGCCCGGTCGAACGACCGTGCGTACGCCTCCCGCTCTCGCCTCTCCCGCATACCGCGACCCTACCCGCCCGCCGATTTCGGGCGTGCTCGGCGGTGCGCGCGGGCGACGTCGGTGGGCCATGCAAGCATTCAGGCGTGCCACTGGACTTCACCGCCATCGACTTCGAGACCGCGAACTCCTCTGCAGCGTCCGCGTGTTCGGTCGGACTGGTGAAGGTGCGCGACGGCCGGGTCGTCGACCGGGCGAGCTGGTTCATCCGGCCGCCGCTCGGGCACGACGTGTTCCAGGAATGGAACGTCCGCATCCACGGGATCCGGCCGGAAGACGTCGCCGGCGCAGCGGGCTGGGTCGACCAGCTGGCCGACCTCGTGAAGTTCGCCGAGGATGACCACCTCGTCGCCCACAACGCCGGCTTCGACATGGGTGTGATCCGCGCGGCGTGCGCCGCCACGTTCGTCTCCTGCCCGGAGTACCGCTACCTGTGCAGCCTCCACGTTGCCCGCCGCACCTACCACCTGGAGTCGTACCGCCTCCCGGTGGCGGCCATGGCAGCGGGGTTCGATGACTTCCACCACCACGACGCCCTCGCCGACGCGGAGGCCTGCGCTGCCATCGTGGTGCACGCCGCCCGCCGGCACGAGGCCGCCACGATCGACGATCTCTCGGCGCTCACCGGCGCCCGCATCGGCCGCATCGGCATCCCCGCGGCCGCGTAGTCCCTGTAGCCCGTAACCCGCGCCGCGTCCGCACGGACGCTTCCGCATCGAGTTGGCAGGACACGCCGCGTGCGACGCTGCGCAGACGGCGTGTCCTGCCAACTCGATGGCAACCGCTCCGGCATCTAAGCCTCATGAATGCAAGCGTTGCAACTTCGTCCGTCTGGTTCTAATGTCCAGACATAGCAACAAGACGCGAAGGAGCGCTCATGACCGCATCCCCAGATCCCCGAACGACGACGGCACCGTCTGACGCGAGCGCCGAACCGCCTCACCCCGACGATCCGCGCGCGCACCGATTCCTGCGCAGGATCGCCGTGCTGGCGACCTTCGGCGGCCTCCTCTTCGGCTACGACACCGGCGTTATCAGCGGCGCGCTGCCGTTCATGCAGTTCGATCAGCGGCCACTGACCCCGCTCGAAGAGGGGACAGTCGTCTCCTCCCTGCTCGTCGGCGCCGCACTGGGCTCGTTCCTGGGAGGCCGCATCGCCGACCGCCGCGGCCGCCGCCGCCTCATCGCCGGCCTCGCCGTGATCTTCTTCATCGCGGCCCTCGCCTGCGCGTTCGCGCCGACGATCGGCGTGATGATCGCCGCCCGGTTCGGGCTCGGGCTCGCCGTGGGCGGAGCCTCCGTCGTCGTGCCGATGTACCTCGCCGAGCTCTCCCCCGCCGCGCGCCGCGGACGCATCGTCACCCAGAACGAGCTCATGATCGTCTCCGGTCAGCTGGCCGCGTTCGTCGTGAACGCCGTGCTCGCAGCGGTGATCCCCGAACACGCCGCGGTGTGGCGGTGGATGCTCGTCGTCGCGTCGCTGCCCGCCGTCGTGCTGTTCTTCGGCATGCTCGTCGTGCCGGAGAGCCCGCGCTGGCTCATCCTGCACGGTCGCTTCGCCGAGGGCATCGCGGTGCTGCGCCGCATCCGATCCGAAGAGCAGGCCGAACGGGAGGCCGCCGAGATCCGCCGCCACGACGAGCGCGCCGTGCGCACCCCGTTGCTGCGCGAACTCGCGGTGCCGTGGATCCGGCGCGTCTTCGTCATCGGACTCGGCATCGCGATGGTGCAGCAGCTGACCGGCGTCAACTCGATCATGTACTACGGCGTCCAGATCCTGCAGCGCTCCGGGTTCGACCAGCAGGGGGCGCTCGTCGGGCAGATCGCCAACGGCGTGATCTCGGTGCTCGCGACGTTCGTCGGAATAGCCCTCCTCGGCCGGGTCGGCCGACGGCCACTGCTGATCGCCGGGCTGATCGGCACGACCACCTCCCTCCTGTTGGTCGGTGGCGCCTCCGCTCTGCTCGCGGGATCTCCAGCGCTGCCCTTCGTGGTGCTCTCGCTGACCGTCACGTTCCTGGCCTTCCAACAGGGCGCGGTATCCCCCGTGACCTGGCTGATGCTCGCCGAGATCTTCCCCGCCCGCATCCGGGGGGCGGCTTTCGGCTTGGCAGCCCTCGTCCTCTGGCTGACCAACTTCCTGGTCGGCTTCCTCTTCCCGCAGCTGGTGGACGGGCTGGGCATCTCGCCGACCTTCTTCCTCTTCGCGGCAGTCGGCGTGGGCGCCGTGGTCTTCGTCGCCCGCTGCCTGCCCGAGACGCGTGGACGCAGCCTGGAGTCGCTCGAAGAAGAGTTGAAGCACCGGTACACCCGCTGAACCGCGGCTCGCCGGCGGTCGGGTCGGGACCATTTCCCGCCCCGCCCGCCGACGTGCGCGGCCGGTGTCGGCGGCCGCTGCCACACTGGGGCCATGGACACGCTCGCACTCCTTCTCGGCCTTCTCGTGGGCCTCATCGTCGGTGCCGCAGGGGCGGGATTCGCCGTCGCGAGGCTGCTGCGCGGTCGGGAGGCGGCGGCGCAGTCGGCGGAAGACCCGGCGATCGTCGCCGCTCGGCACGAGAAAGAGCTCGTGGAGGTCCGCGCTGCGGAGGCCGCGGTCCAGTCCGAGCTGCGAGCCGATCTCGCGGCCGCCGACACGCGTGTCGACTCGCTGCAGGAGCAGCTGCGCGGTCTTCAGGAGCAGCTCCGCGAGACGGAAGAGCGGCATCGCGCCGAGGCACTGGCTCAGAACGAGCGCGAACGCGCCGAGAGCAAGGTCCTGCAGGCGCTGGCGCCCGTCCGGGAAAGCCTCACCGACATGCAGCGCAAGGTCGTCGAGCTCGAGACCCAGCGCCACCAGCAGCACGGCCAGCTCGCTCAGCAGCTCCGCTCGGCGGCCGAGTCCGAGGAGCGGTTGCGCAGCACCGCCGAGTCGCTGGCGTCGGCGCTGCGCTCCAACAGCACCCGCGGCGTGTGGGGCGAGACCCAGCTGCGCAGCGTCGTAGAGGCCGCCGGGTTGATCGAGCGGGTCGACTTCGACGTGCAGTCGAGCATCCACTCGGAGTCGGGCGCCGGCCGTCCGGACATGATCATCCGGCTCCCCGGCGGCAAGAGCATCGCGCTCGACGCGAAGGTTCCGTTCAACGCCTACCTCGAGGCCAGCCAGATCCCCGCGACCGCCACCGGCACCGAAGGTGCCCAGCGCGAAGCACTTCTGAAGCAGCACGTCAAGGCGGTGCGCGATCACATCACAACGCTGGGCAGCAAGGCGTACTGGACGGGGCTGGAGTCCTCCCCCGAGCTGGTGATCGCGTTCATCCCGAGCGAGTCGCTGGTCTCCTCCGCGATGGAGGCGGATCCGTCGATCATGGAGTTCGCGTTCGGCAAGCGCGTCGCGCTCGCGTCGCCGGTGACCCTGTGGTCGGTGCTGAAGACGGTCGCGTTCAGCTGGCAGCAAGACGTACTGACGAAGGAAGCCAAAGAACTCTTCGACCTCAGCCGCACCCTCTATGGGAGGCTCAGCACGACCGCTGGCCACATCGAGAAGCTTGGCCGCTCGATCGAACGCACGGTCAAGGATTACAACGGGTTCGTGGGATCCTTCGAGCGACAGGTCTTCCCGGCGGCGCGCAAGTTGGGAGCGTACGACGAATCGAAGATCATCGGCGTGCTGGAGGGCATCGAGGAAGCCCCGCGTGAGCTCACCGCGTTCGAGCTCGTGAACGAGCTGGAGGCGCAGGCCGAGATCCGCGCCCACTCGGAGGCCTCCGCCGACGACGCGCGCGACATGCACGGCATCGACAAGCTCGCTCTCGAAGAGAAGCAACGCGCCGACGCGAGCGACGCGGAGTCAGGCGCAGCCTGACCCCACCGCGCCGCGCTGGCGTCACATTCGTGACGAATGCGCAGATTCGTGGCACGAATCATCACATTCGTCACGAATGGCGCGACTCACAGTTCGTCCGGCGACAACCACTTCTCCGCGAGGTGGTCGGCGAAGACGCGGCGGATGGTGCCCGACTTGGAGCGCAGCACGATCGACTCGGTGCGGATGATCGGGCCCTTGCGACGCACGCCCTCCACCAGGCCGCCGTCGGTGACGCCGGTCGCGACGAAGAAGGTGTTGTCGCCCTTCACCAGGTCGTCGGCGCCGTAGATCGCGGTCCATGTCCAGGCCGGCGGCGATGCCCTGGGCACGCTCGGCGTCGTCCTTCGGCGCCAGCCGCGCCCTGCATGAAGCCGCCGATCGCCTTGATCGCGCACGCGGTCGTGATGCCCTCGGGGCTGCCGCCGATGCCGACGCACATGTCGATGCGCGACTCGTAGCGGGCCGCGTTGATGCCGCCCGCGACGTCGCCGTCGAGCATCAGGCGGGTGCCGGCGCCGGCCGCACGGATCTCGTCGATCAGCCCCTCGTGGCGCGGCCGGTCCAGCACCGCGACGCGGACCTCGCCGACCGGCTTGCCCTTGGCCTTCGCCAGCTCCCGGATGTTGTCGCCGATGGTCTGCGACAGGTCGACCACCCCGCGACCCTCCGGCCCGGTGACGATCTTGTCCATGTAGAACACGGTGGAGGCGTCGAGCATGGTGCCGCGGTCGGACACCGCGATCACCGACAGCGCGTTCTGGCGCCCGGCGGCGGTCAGGGAGGTGCCGTCGATCGGGTCGACGGCGATGTCGCACGCAGGTCCGCGGCCGTTGCCGACGTGCTCGCCGTTGAAGAGCATCGGGGCGTTGTCCTTCTCGCCCTCGCCGATCACGATCAGTCCGTCGAAGTTCACCGTGCCGAGGAACTTGCGCATCGCGTCGACCGCCGCACCGTCGGCCGCGTTCTTGTCGCCGCGTCCGATCAACGGCGTCGCGCGGATGGCGGCGGCCTCGGTCGCCCGCACCAGCTCCAGGGCGAGGTTCCGATCGGGATGCAGGAAGAGGGTTGCGGTGTCGGTGCTGGTCATGATGGGTCCTCCCGGACGAATCGAGGTGGACACCGGCGAATCGAACGACGGTGTCAGCCGCCGGACGACGGCGATGCCAGTGTATCCACGCACCCGCCGGAGCGCCCCCGTTCGCAGGGTGAACGTTCGTCGACAGCAGGCCGCACCGGCCGCCTCGGTATGATGAGACCCGTTCGACACCCCGATCCTCAAGGAGCCGCAATGCCCATCGCCACGCCGGACCAGTACGCAGAGATGCTCGACAAGGCGAAGGCGGGCGGGTTCGCGTATCCCGCGTTCAACGTCTCGTCGTCGCAGACGATCAACGCAGTGCTCCAGGGTCTCACCGAGGCGGGCAGCGACGGCATCATCCAGGTCACCACCGGCGGCGCCGACTACTTCGCCGGCCAGACCGTCAAGGCCCGCGCGACCGGCGCCCTGGCGTTCGCCACGTTCGTCACCGAGGTCGCCAAGAACTATCCCGTAACCGTCGCGCTGCACACCGACCACTGCCCGAAGAACGCCCTCGACGACTTCGTGCTCCCGCTCATCGCCGCCTCCGAGGAGGAGGTGCGCGCCGGCCGCAACCCGATCTTCCAGTCGCACATGTGGGACGGCTCGGCCGTGCCGCTGGCCGAGAACCTCGAGATCGCGCAGGAGATGATCAAGCGCACCAAGGCCATCAACGCCATCCTCGAGGTCGAGATCGGCGTTGTCGGCGGCGAGGAGGACGGCGTGCGTCACGAAGGCTCCAACGAGGCCCTCTACACGACCCTCGGCGACGTGGAGCAGGCCGTCGAGGCTCTCGGCCTCGGCGAGAACGGCCGCTACATGGCCGCGCTGACCTTCGGCAACGTGCACGGCGTCTACAAGCCGGGCAACGTGAAGCTCCGCCCGAGCTCCTCAAGGAGATCCAGGACGGGCTGGCGGCCACGTACGGCACCGGCCCGAAGCCGCTCGACCTCGTCTTCCACGGCGGCTCCGGCTCGACCGACGACGAGATCGCGGAGGCCGTGCGCAACGGCGTCGTGAAGATGAACATCGACACCGACACCCAGTACGCGTTCACCCGCTCGATCGCGGGCTACATGTTCGACAACTACGACGGCGTGCTCAAGGTGGACGGCGAGGTCGGCAACAAGAAGCTGTACGACCCGCGCGCGTGGGGCAAGGTCGCCGAGACGGCGATGGCCGCCCGCGTCATCGAGGCCACGCAGCAGCTGGGCAGCGCCGGGCACTCCGGCAAGTAGTCCAGAAAGCAGGGGGCATGAGCGAGCACGAGCCGGAGAAGGGGCCGGACGAACGTCCGCGGCCCCAGTACGGCGAGCTCGCGCCTCCCGGCTGGGTGTGGCGTCCACCGCAGGACGCCGATCGCCTGGACACCACGCACCACAGCCCGGCAGCGTCGGAGGTCGAACAGAACCCTCCCGCGCCGCCGCAGCCGTCGGCTGGGCCGGGACAGGACGGCCGCGGGCCGTACCGTCCCGGCCCCCAGCTGCGCGCCGACGCGCCGCGTTGGAACCTCGCCTTCACCGTCGTGATGCTGGTGATCGGGTTCTTCGGCATGTCGTACTCGATCGGCACCCTGCAGGCTCTGCCTGCGGCGATGGCGCTGCTGCACTCGTCGCAGAACCTCGGCGCGTACGTGCAGGATCCGTCGGTCGCGCCGCTGATCACTGCGGGAACCATCGCGATGGCGGGCATCTGGGCGATCTCGGCCGGTCTGTCGGTCTGGCTCCTGGTGCGGAAGCGGCTGGCGTTCTACGTCCCGTTGGTCGCCGGAGTCGTCGCGCTGGTCACGCTCTTCGTGATCCTCGGGATCATCTTCTCGACCGACCCCGTGCTACTCGACTTCTACAGCGGGATCTCGCCGACCCCGGCGCCGAGCTCGCCCGTTCCGACGAGCCCGACACCGACAATCACACCGACACCGACGCCGACACCGACACCGACACCGACCCCTGGAGTGTCCGCCTCCGCCTGAGCGGTCAGGCTTTGGCCGTCCCGGTCAGGCCGCGGCGCTGGTCACGCGCGCCTCGGCCAGTCCGTCGGCGAGCGGAGTGGTCGGCCGGCCGATGAGCTCGCTCAAGGTGCCAGTGACTTCGGCGAGCGCTCCGTCGCGGATGTTGCCGTCGAGCGCCACGACGAAGCCTGCGGTCCCGTCGTCGAGGCCCGCCTCGCGCAGTGCGGCCGTGTGCTCCTCGGGCGTCGACCGATCGGTACGAGACCGGGCGGCCGAGCAGTTCGCCGATCGTTGCAGCGAGGTCGTCGAACGTCCACGCGACGTCGCCGCCGAGCTCGTAGACCGCCCCCTCGTGTCCGTCCGCCGTGAGAACGACCGCCGCGGCCTCCGCGTAGTCCTTGCGGGAGGCGGACGCCACCCGTCCGGTGGCCGCGCTGCCGACGAGCTCGCCCGTCGCGGCTGCGATGTCGAGCTGACCCGTGTAGTTCTCGGTGTACCAGTTGTTGCGCAGCACCGTCACCGGGAGGCCGGAGGCGGCCAGGAGACGCTCGGTCTCGGCGTGCTCGGGCGCGAGGATCAGCTCGCTGTCGCTCGCGTGCGGAGCGCTCGTGTAGACGATCCGCCCGACGCCCGCGCGCACTGCCGCCTCGATGGCGTTGTGGTGCTGCGGGATGCGCTTGCCGACCTCCGAGCCGGAGACCAGCAGGAGCGCGTCCGCACCGGCGAAGGCCGCGTCGAGCGTCTCCGGCTGCTCGAAGTCGATGACGGCCGTCTGCACGCCGAGCGCGGCGAGCGGAGCGAGGCGCTCCGCGCGGCGTCCGAGGGCGCGGATGTCGGCGGCGGGCACGCCGCGCTCGAGCAGGGAGTCGACGGTGAGACGGCCCAGGTGTCCGGTTGCTCCGGTGACGACGATGGTCATGTGGGTGTTTCCTTTCGTTCGGTCTCCCTTCGCAACCGGTGGGAGGTTGCGATACTTCCCTGTCGGAGGTACCCACTTTTTTGTAAGTTACTGACGTGGACACCAGATTCCCGTCGTTCGAGGCCCTTGGCTTCACCGACGGCGTACTCCCGTCGGAGTGCCCGTCGCGCATTGTGCTCAATCACGTCACGAGCACGTGGGGCGTGCTCGTGCTCGTCGCCCTCGCCCGCAGCGATCTGCGCTGGGGCGAGCTGCGGCGCACCGTCCAGGGCATCAGCGAGAAGATGCTCGCCCAGACCCTCCGCACCCTCGAGAAGGACGGCTTCGTGCTGCGGACCGCGCAGCCCACCGTGCCGCCGCGCGTCGACTACAGCCTGACCGGCCGCGGCAGGGAGGTCACAGCGCATCTGCTCCCGCTCATGCGGTGGATCGCGGGCAATGCCGACGACATCGTCTCCGGCATCCCGCCGGCACCGCCCGCTCCCCTGGGCTTCGAGACCGGGCAGGCCTCGATCAGCGGCGACTACCGGGAGGGCAACGAGGACTCGCTCTACGCGTCGGCGTGGTCGGCGTTCGTCGCCGACGGTGTCGGCGGGCACGCGGCGGGCGAGGTGGCGTCGGCCACCGTCGCCATCCGGCTGGCGTCGATGCTGGACGCCACCGAGGGCCGCCTTCCCGGCGAGGAGCGGCTGCGAGAGCTGGTCGCCATCGCCAACGCGGACCTCGCGCTGCGCGTGCGGATGGACTCCGCGCTTGCGGGGATGGCGACCACCCTCGTCGGTCTGTTCTCCGACGGGGAGCAGGCGCTCGTCGCCCATACCGGCGACTCCCGTGCCTACCGGCTGCGCGACGGCGGCCTGGCGCAGATCACGGAGGACGATTCGCTGGTGCGCGAGCTGCTGGCCTCCGGCGCGATCAGGGAGGCCGACGTCGCCGACCATCCGCTGCGCTCGGTCGTGACCCACGTGCTGGGCGGAGCGCCCGAAGACGCCGCCGCTCTGCATGTCGCCGCGGAGTCCGCGCGGCGCGGCGACCGCTGGCTGTTGGCGAGCGACGGGCTCACCGACTACGTGCCCGTCCTGGAGGTCGCCGAGACGCTGGAGGTCGCGACGACACCGCAGGACGCGGCAGACGCGCTGGTTGCTCTGGCGTTGCGCCACCGCGCGCGTGACAACGTATCGGTGGTCGTCGCGGACGTCGTCGAGCTCGCCGAGCCTCCCGCGTACCGCCCCGCCTTCGGCGGCTCGGCGGCCGCCGATCCCGCGTCGGCTCGCGCTCTGGACGCCTGACCGGTCTGGGAGGCCCTGACTGATCTGGAGGTCCTGACCGGCCGGCAGCCCCGACCAACCGGCGACGGCGCCGTCAGGCCGTGGGCCGGCCGACCCGGTCGGCGGCGTCGGCCGCCAACAGCGCCCGACCGTACTGCACTCCGGCGACGAGGTGGCCGACGGCGCCGAGCGCCAGCAGCGCGCCGGCGGTCGCGGTCAGGGCGGCGGAGTCGAGCGCCTGCGGCGCGGCGAGGATCAGCAGCGGGAAACCGACCAGCAGCAGGGCGGTCCGGAGCTTGCCGATCCGCGTGGGCTGCAGGACGCGGCGTGCCCGTGGGCGCACCAGGACGACGCAGCCCAGCACCAGCTCCGGCGCCACGAGCACGGCCACCAGCCACCACGGGGCGAGCCCGACAGCCGCACAGCTGACGACGATCACGATCACCCCCACGCGGTCGAACAGGGGGTCGAGGCACTGCCCCAGTCGCGAGACGAGACCGAGTCGCCGGGCGAGGAACCCGTCGACCCAGTCGCTCAGACCGATGACGGCCAGGGCCGCCAACGCCCACCCGTAGGCATCCAGCGCGAGCAGCACGACGAATACCGGCAGCAGAAGTCCCCGCAGGTAGGTGACGAGGTTCGGCAGCAGCAACCACTGACCGCTGAACTCCGACCAGGGCGAGCCGTTCCCCCGATCGGCATCCGCCCCCTGATTAACGCCGATCCCCCGATTACGCATGCATTAAAGCGTAGCGCTCTGGTCATCAGATATTTCAGTTCACGGTGGATTGCCAGACTGACGGCCAGCCCGGGAGGCGTCAGCGGCCGCGACCGCCCAACGCCCGTGCATCCTGCCGGCCGGTGATGTCCTTGCGGAGCTCCTTGGGCAGCGAGAACATGAGGTCCTCCTCCGCCGTCTTGACCTCCCGCACCTCGGAGTAGCCCGCGCCGGAGAGGTCCGCGAGGACCTCCTGCACCAGCACCTCCGGCACGGACGCGCCGCTGGTCACGCCGACGGTCGCGACGCCCTGGAGCCACTCCTGGCGGATCTCGCTCGCGTAGTCGACGCGGTAAGCGGCGGTCGCGCCGTACTCGAGCGCGACCTCCACGAGGCGCACCGAGTTGGACGAGTTGGCGGATCCGACCACGATCACGAGGTCGGCCTCCTCTGCGACCTTCTTGATCGCGACCTGGCGGTTCTGCGTCGCGTAGCAGATGTCGTCGCTCGGCGGGTCCTGGAGGTTGGGGAAGCGCTCGCGGAGACGGCGCACGGTCTCCATCGTCTCATCGACGGACAGCGTGGTCTGCGACAGCCAGACCACCTTGTCCGGGTCTTTCACCTCGATTCGGTCGACATCGTCGGGGCCGTTCACGAGCGTCACATGGTCGGGAGCCTCACCGGCGGTTCCCTCGACCTCCTCGTGGCCCTCGTGGCCGATCAGGAGTATCTCGAAGTCGTCGCGAGCGAAGCGCACAGCCTCCCGGTGCACCTTCGTGACCAACGGGCAGGTGGCGTCGATGGCGAGGAGGCCGCGGTCGGCTGCGGCGTTCACGACCGCGGGCGACACGCCGTGCGCGGAGAACACGACATGGGCGCCCGTCGGAACCTCGTCGACCTCGTCGACGAAGATCGCCCCCTGCTGCTCCAGCTCGGAGACGACGTGCACGTTGTGCACGATCTGCTTGCGCACATAGACCGGCGCACCGTAGTGCTCGAGCGCCTTCTCGACCGCCACGACAGCACGGTCGACTCCGGCGCAGTATCCGCGCGGGGCGGCCAGCAGCACGCGCTTGCGTCCCTGGACCGGGATATCCTGAAGCCGCCCGCGCGCGCCGGCGTCCCGCTTGACGGGGATCCGGGGCATGGGGAGGCTGATGGTCGCATCGCTCACTCCTTGATCGTACGCGGAGCGCGCTGAAGAACGAATGGGAGGCCGGGTGGCACAGGTCGCAGGCAGCACGCCGACGACGAGCACGCCGACGATGACGCCCGGGCCGCCGACCCTCGACGCCCCGTGGCCGGTCGCGCTGCTCGCCGACCGCGTCCGCGGCTGGATCGACCGACTCGGCACCGCCTGGGTCGAGGGCGAGATCACGCAGTGGGGTGTGTCGGGCGGCAACGTCTACGGCAAGCTCAAAGACCTGCGCGAAGACGCCACGATCTCGTTCACGATCTGGTCGTCGGTGCGCGCCGCATCCCCGCCGACCTCAAGCAGGGCGACCGGGTGATCGCCGCGGTCAAGCCCAACTACTGGGTCAAGGGCGGCAGCCTCACCATGCAGGTCTCCGACATGCGCCACGTCGGCCTCGGCGACCTCCTGGAGCGGCTCGAGCGGCTGCGCGCGCAGCTGACGGCCGAGGGCCTGTTCGCGGCCGAGCGCAAGAAGCGCCTCCCGTTCCTGCCGCACACCATCGGGCTGGTCACCGGCACGGACTCCGACGCCGAGAAAGACGTGCTCCGCAACGCCCAGCTGCGCTGGCCGCAGGTGCGGTTCCGCGTGGTGCACGCCGCCGTGCAGGGCGACCGGACGCCGCACGGAGGTCGTGGCGGCCATCCGCGCCCTCGACGCCGATCCCGAGGTCGAGGTCATCATCGTCGCGCGCGGCGGCGGCGACTTCCAGAACCTCCTCGGCTTCAGCGACGAGCGGCTGGTGCGCGCAGCGGCCGAAGCGCGCACGCCGATCGTGAGCGCCATCGGCCACGAGGCCGACCGACCGCTGCTCGACGACGTGGCCGATCTGCGCGCCTCGACGCCGACCGACGCCGCCAAGCGCGTCGTGCCCGACGTCGCCGAGGAGCTCGCCCGCGTGCAGCAGGCGCGCTCTCGCATCGGCATGCGGCTCACCCACCTGTTGAACCACGAGATCGACCGCATCGGCCATCTGCGCACCCGCCCCGCGCTGGCGTCGTCCGGCTGGATCATCGACTCCGCGCGCGCAAGAACTCACCCGGCAGGTCGCCCGCGGCGCCGAGCTCGTGGAGCGACTGGCCGATCGCGAGACGACGCGGATCACCGAACTGCGCGGCCAGCTGCGCGCGCTCTCCCCGCAGGGCACGCTCGACCGCGGATACGCCATCGTGCAGAACGCGGCGGGTCACGTCATCGGCACGCCCAGCGAAGCGCCGGAGGGTGCGGTGGTGCGCGTCACGGTCGCTGGAGGCGCGTTCGCCGCCATGGCGGGCGAACGGCTGGCGTCGCCGGCGACCGATGCGGGCACCGATCCGGCGGGCGATCCAGCGGGCGCCCAGCGAGACAAATAGAATGGGGAGCATGCCCACCCCCGAGATCAGCGCGCTCACCTACGAGGCGGCGCGCGACGAGCTCGTCCGCGTCGTCGGCGAGCTGGAGCAGGGCTCCATCACTCTGGAGGAGTCGATCGCTCTCTGGGAGCGCGGGGAGGCGCTGGCGCGCCACTGCGAGGAGTGGCTGATCGGCGCGAAGGCCCGCCTCGACGCCGCACGCGCCGGCGCGGTCGCTGGAGCGTCGGGGGCGCCCGGCGAATGAGCCAACGCACCAAGCCGCCGGCGTCGTCGCCGAACTCGGCCGCCCGGAGACGCCGGACGAGACCGCCGCGCGCACAGCGCAGAACTCGGCGAACCACCGCAACCGGCAGACGGTCAACAACCTCGTCTACTCGCTCATCGCGACCGTGGCGCTGGTCGGCGTGATCGTCCTGGTCGTACCGCGGGGCAACCCGACGGCGTCGGCCCCGTCGGTCGACTACGCCGCCGTCGCACAGCAGGCGCAGGGCAGCGAGCCCGACAAGCTCCTCGTGCCGGAGCTCCCCTCCGGCTGGAAGTCGAACAGCGCAGAGCTGCGCACCAAGACGTCGGACAACGTGGACGCCTGGTACATCGGCCTCCTGACGCCGAAGGGCCAGTACATCGGCATCGTCCAGGGCTTCGACGCCAACGACAGCTGGGTCGCCGACCAGGTGAACCGCGCGCGCATCGCGGGCACCCGCGAGATCGACGGCGTCACGTGGGACGTCTACGACAACCGCTCGGCGGGCTCCGGCGCCGGAAACGTCGCGTACGCGCTGGCCACGACAGCGGGCAAGAGCAGCGTCGTCGTATTCGGCACCGCGAGCGACGACGAGTTCACGACGGCCGCGTCGTCGCTGACCGACCAGCTGCACGTCCTCGGCTCCCCGACCCCAGGAGGTACCTAGATGCCCACGACCCGACCAGGCCGCGTCTGGAACGAGACTGCTGGCGCGGCAACGAGCGCTTCGTCTCGGGCACGCCGCAGCATCCCCGTCAGGACGTCGAGCGCCGTGAGACGGTCGCCCAGGGGCAGAATCCGGTCGCTGCGATCTTCGGCTGCACCGACTCGCGCCTGGCGGCCGAGATCATCTTCGACCTCGGCCTCGGCGACGCTGTTCGTGGTCCGCAACGCCGGCCAGGTCATCTCCGACTCGGCGATCGCCTCGCTCGAGTACGCCGTGGCCGTGCTGAACGTGCCTCTCATCCTCGTGCTCGGCCACGACGCGTGCGGGGCCGTCGCCGCCGCCATCGAGTCGCAGGCCGAAGACGCCGACCCGCTGCCGCCGCACATCGCCCAGCTCATCGCCCCGATCGTGCCCGCGGTGCACCGCGTCGCCGGCACGGCGGCCGACCAGCCCGTCGTCCCGTCAGCGGTCGACGCGTCCGAGGTCGGCAGGAGCACCTGCGCGACACCGTGGCCGAGCTACTCGCGCGCTCGGAGATCCTCAGCGACGCCGTCGCCGCGGAACCTCCTCGCTATCGTCGGGGCGAACTACCGGCTCGCAAGAAGGTCGGGTCGTTCCCGACACCGTCGTCGGTATGGCCGAACTGGTCGCCGACTCAGTGCACGGGCGCTGACGCGTCCGAGCTCAGAAAGGATAAACGACACCGTGGTGGACACCCAGGCGGGACCGATTACCGCATCGAGCACGACACGATGGGCGAGGTGCGGGTTCCCGCCGACGCCCTCTACGGCGCGCAGACGCAGCGCGCCGTCGAGAACTTCCCGATCTCCGGCGATCGGTCTCGAGCCGGCTCAGATCGTCGCGCTCGCCCGCATCAAGAAGGCGGCGGCGCTCGCGAACGCGCGAGCTCGGCGTCCTCGACGCCGACGTCGCCGACGCCATCGTCGCCGCCGCCGACGACGATCATCGGCGGCGCGCCACGACGGCGAGTTCCCGATCGACGTCTACCAGACCGGCTCGCGGCACGTCGTCGAACATGAACATGAACGAGGTGCTGGCGACGCTCGCCTCCCGTCGCCTCGGCCGTCGACGGTGCACCCGAACGACCACGTCAACGCGTCGCAGTCGTCGAACGACGTCTTCCCGACCTCCGTGCACGTCGCCGTCGACCGGCGCGCTGATCGACGACCTCATCCCCGCGCTCGACCACCTCGCGGTCGCGCTCGAGGCCAAGGCCGAGCGAGTGGGCGCACGGTCGTCAAGTCCGGCCGCACGCACCTCATGGACGCCACGCCGGTCACGCTCGGCCAGGAGTTCGGCGGCTACGCGCGCGCAGATCCGGCTACGGCATCGAGCGCGTCGCAGTCGGCGCTGCCGCGCGTCGCCGAGGTCCCGCTCGGCGGCACCGCCGTCGGCACCGGCATCAACACCCCGCTCGGCTTCCCGCAGCAGGTCATCGAGCTGCTCGCCGCCGAGACCGAGCTGCCGATCACCGAGGCGCGCGACCACTTCGAGGCCCAGGCGCAACCGCGACGGCGCTGGTCGAGGCCTCCGGCGCCCTGCGCACGCATCGCCGTCAGCCTCACCAAGATCTGCAACGACCTGCGCTGGATGGGCTCCGGCCCGAACACCGGCCTCGGCGAGCTGCACATCCCCGACCTGCAGCCGGGCTCGTCGATCATGCCGGGCAAGGTCAACCCCGTCATCCCGGAGGCCGTGCTGATGGTCGCGCGCGCGCGTCATCGGCAACGACGCCACGATCGCCTGGGCCGGCGCGTCCGGCTCTTCGAGCTCAACGTGGCGATCCCGGTCATGGGCACCGCGCTGCTGGAGTCGATCCGTCTGCTCGACGCAACGCCAGCCGCGGCTGCTCGCCGACAAGACCGTCGACGGGCTCGAGGCCAACGTCGACCGCGCTCGCGCGTTCGCCGAGTCGTCGCCCGTCGATCGTGACGCCGCTGAACCGCGTGATCGGCTACGAGGCCGCCGCCAAGGTCGCCAAGCACGCGGTCGCCGCAGGGCATGACCGTGCGCGAGGCCGTGATCGACCTCGGCTTCGTCGAGCGCGGCGAGGTCACCGAGGAGCAGCTCGACTCGGCGCTCGACGTGCTGAGCATGACCCACCCGGGCTGACCCGACCGACCGAGCACGTCGTCGAGGCGCCCCTTCCCCTCCGGAAGGGGCGCCTCGCCGCGTCTCACCACCCGAGTGCGACGGCCCAGAACGTCACGAGCAGGACCGGACCGAACGGCAGCTCGGCCGGCGTGCCAACAGGCGTCGCCCGAGAGCCCAGCATCATCCCGGCCGCGACGCCGCCGAGCCCGAGCGACGCCACCACCCAGGTCGCGACAGCGGCGGCGGCCTCCCCCGCCGGCGGCCCGCGCTCGACCACGAGAGCGGCCAGCGCGGCCGCGAGCAGTGCCGCGAGCTTCACGTCGCCCATGCCGAGCCCGCCTCCGGAGGCGAGCACGAGGAAGGCCACCAGCACCCCCAGCCCGCACAGGACCGGGGTGACCACCACACCGGGGCCGCCCTCACCGCTCAGCGCGCTCCACACCGCACCGACAGCGACGAAAGCGAAGCCGGGCAGCACGAGCGCGTCGGGCAGCCGCCGTTGCCGCAGGTCATACTGCACCAGCGCGGCCGTCGCCGCGGCGACGTAGAGTGCTCCCACCGCGGCCGGTCCGGCGTCGCGTGCCCCCAGCAGTGCGACGCCCAGACCAGCCGCGAGGGCGATCCGGATCGTTGTTTCCCCCATGTCCTCACGCTAGGCGCGAGTCTCTGGCTGGATCACGATTCCACAGGAAATACCGGAATCCCAGAACTCCCCACAACTAAACGGGTTCTTTCACCCTGGCCTTCATCAAAGCGACCCGGCCAGCGCGTCAGGCGAGTTCGTTGCCCTCCAGCATCTCCGTCACGAGCGCCGCGATCGCCGAACGCTCAGACCGCGTCAGCGTGATGTGCGCGAAGAGCGGATGCCCCTTCAGCGTCTCGATCACCGAGGCGACGCCGTCGTGGCGGCCGACGCGCAGGTTGTCGCGCTGCGCCACGTCGTGCGTCAGCACGACGCGCGAGTTCTGGCCGATCGCGACTCAGCACCGTGAGCAGAACGTTGCGTTCCAGCGACTGAGCCTCGTCGACGATCACGAATGCGTCGTGCAGCGAACGGCCGCGGATGTGCGTCAGCGGCAGCACCTCGAGGATGCCGCGGTCCACGACCTCGTCGAGGACGTTCTGCGAGACGAGCGCGCCGAGGGTGTCGAAGACGGCCTGACCCCAGGGGTTCATCTTCTCGCCCTGGTCGCCGGGCAGGTAGCCGAGCTCCTGGCCGCCGACCGCGTAGAGCGGCCGGAAGACCATGATCTTCTTGTGCTGCTGACGCTCGAGCACGGCCTCCAGCCCGGCGCACAGCGCCAGCGCCGACTTGCCGGTGCCGGCGCGGCCTCCGAGCGAGACGATCCCGACCTCGGGATCGAGCAGGAGGTCGATCGCCAGCCGCTGCTCCGCGCTGCGTCCGTGCAGGCCGAAGACGTCGCGGTCGCCGCGCACGAGCTTCACCTCCCCATCGGCCACGACCCGTCCGAGCGCCGAGCCGCGGTCGGAGTGCATGATGAGGCCGGTGTTGACCGGGAGGCCGTCGACGAGCGGCGTGCGCATCCACTCGTTCTCGTAGAGGTCGCTCATCCGGTCGCTGCCGAGGGAGATCTCGGCGAGCCCGGTCCAGCCGCGAGTCGACGACCTGCTCGGCGCGGTACTCCTCCGCCGCGAGACCGATCGACGACGGCCTTGACGCGCATGCGGGAGGTCTTTGGAGACGACCGTGACCTCCAGGCCGTCGTTCGCGAGGTTCATCGCGACCGCGAGGATGCGGGAGTCGTTGTCGCCGAGCTGCAGGCCGCACGGCAGCACCGACAGGTTCGAGTGGTTGAGCTCGACGCGCAACGAACCCCCGTCGCCGACAGGGATCGGGAAGTCGAGCCGCTCGTGCTGGACGCGCAGGTCGTCGAGGTTGCGCAGCGCCTGCCGCGCGAAGTACCCGATCTCGGGATCGTTCCGCTTGCCCTCCAACTCGCTCACGACGACGACGGGGATGACGACAGAGTGCTCGGCGAACCGGAAGATCGCCTTGGGGTCGGACAGCAGCACTGATGTGTCGAGCACGTACGTGCGCTCGCTCTGACGGATGCCGCTCGATGCCGACTCGAACTGTCGGGTTCCTGATTCAGCCACGACCACTCCCACCCCGCCGCTCCGCTTCCGCAGGAGCCGGCGGATACTTGGCGAGCCGGCCAGTGGGTTCCGAAACGAACTTATGTGGCCGTCTCGATCGGGCGCCGTGCCCGATAGGTCGAACGTACGCCGCAAGGCCGAGAGGAGCAGCGCCAACGACCGCGTGTCGTGTTTCGTTCAGGTGAACATTCACCCCCAGTTGTGGGAGGCGCGCGATCAGGTCGCGGAGGCGTAGGAGGTCAGCGCGGCGCGCAGCATGTCGAGCGTCTCCTCGGTCGTTCCGGCGTGCACGCTCAGCCGCACGCTGGTCGTGCGCACCGTGGCCGTGACGCCATGGTTGAACAGGGAGGCCGCGAGCACCGTGAGCTGTTCGGGCAGCGGCTCCAGCACGACGATCCCCGCCCGCTCCGCAGCGTTGCGCGACGACGCCACCGGCACGGCGAACTCGTCGGCCAGATCGATCACCTGCTCGGCGAGGTCGGAGCTCGCGGCGGAGATCGCCGGGAGGCCGACCGCAGCGACTTCCTCCAGCGCGGCAGCGAAACGCGCCTCGGCGACAGGGTCGGCATTCGACACGGTGAACGCGGAGGCTCCCCGGGCCGGGTCGACGACCTCGTCCCACGACTCGCCGGCGCCGGTGCCGACCCACCCGCTGAAGACGGGCGTCAGGTGCTGGATCGCGCGCTCGCTGAGCGCGAGGAAGCCCGTGCCCCAGCCCGCGCGCGTCCACTTCTGGCCGCCGGACACGACGACGTCGGCGACCTCGTACGGCGCGTCCACCACTCCGAAGCCCTGGATCGCGTCGACGATGAGGAGGCGGTCGCCGATCACCTGGCGGATGCCCGTCGATGTCGGCGAGATAGCCGGTGCGCGAAGTCGACGAGGCTCACCATCACGGCGCTGGTGGAGTCGGAAATCTGCTCGCGGACCTGCGCCGGCGTGACGCGGCCGTGGTCGGTCTCGAGCCAGACCGGCGTCACGACGCGCATCGCCTGTGCCGCCCGGACGGCCGCGTACGTCACGCTCGGGAACTCGGCAGGCGACAGCAGCACCTCCCCGCCGGTCAGGCCGAAGACGGCGTGCATGAGCCCGGTGGAGGCGTTGGGCTGGAAGACGATCTGCTCGGCGGGGAAGCCGGTGAGGGCGGAGACCGCCTCGCGTACGCGCTGGTTCTCGGCGTGCATCCGCTCGACGGTGCCGAAGCGCGCCTTCGCGAGCACTTCGTACTGCGCCCAGCAGCTCGGCGCGCACCGCCGTCGACAGCGGTCCCGACCCGTCCGAAGTCCAGATAGCCGGGCTCCTCGTCGAACCCGGCGGCGAACTCCTCGATCGTCGTCATCCTGACCTCCGACACCATCCTGCCCGTCGCACGGCGACCACGACGAATCGACGCCGACCCGAATCACCCTTCATGCCCAGGATCACCCCGCACGCTCAGGATCACCCGCGACGGGTCGACCGCGATTCAGTCGCCGTAGCGACGCTGACGGCGCGAATAGTCGCGCATCGCACGCAGGAAGTCGACCTCGCGCAGGTCGGGCCCGAGGGCCTCGACGAAGTAGAACTCGCTGTGCGCGCTCTGCCACAGCATGAAGTCGCTCAGCCGCTGCTCGCCGGACGTGCGGATGACGAGGTCGGGGTCGGGCTGACCGCCGGTGTACAGGTGCTCGCCGATGAGCTCGGGCGTGAGAATCTCGGCCAGCGTCGTCGAGGCTGCCGCCCTCGGCGTGTGGGCGGCGACGATGCTGCGCATGGCGTCGGCGATCTCGCTTGCGGCCGCCGTAGCCGACCGCGAGGTTGACGTGCAGGCCCGTGCTGCCCGCCGTGCGCTTCTCGGCGTCCGCGAGCGCGCTCGACCAGCCGCTCGGGGAGGCCCGTCGGTCGAGCCGACGTGCTGGATGCGCCAGTCGCGGTCGCGGGAGAGGTCCTCCGCCAGCTCGGCGATGATCTCGATCAGGTCGGTGAGCTCGGAGCTCGTCGCGGTTGGTCAGGTTGTCGGACGACAGCAGGTAGAGGGTGACGACCTCGATGCCGAGGTCGTCGCACCACTCCAGGAACTCGCGCATCTTGGCCGCGCCGGCGCGGTGTCCGTGCGCGACCGTCGTCGAGCCCCGCTGCCGCGCCCAGCGCCGGTTGCCGTCGATGATCATCGCGACGTGCCGTGGCAGCGACTCCGGACCGAGCTCCGCGAGGTAGCGTCGCAGTCGCTTCTGGTACAGCCCGTAGAGCAGTCCATTGGCCGCCTCGGAACTCCGTCTGCTCACGCAGCTACGTTAGCGCGGCCAGCGAGGCACGTCTCCCAGCATCCGGCCACCCGTCTCCCCTACTCTTGCTCCATGACGCCGCGAAACGCCCCCGAGCCCGAGGACGTCGCCGAGCTGCTCGCCGAGCCGGCCGCCGACCTTCCTCGCGCCGACGCCGCCGTCAAGGAGGACGACTCGCGCGGCCGGTCCTGCCGAACGTCCCGCTGCTCGACGCCTCGCCGGCGAACCCGGCCGAAATCAAGCCGACCTGGCGCGGCTGGATCCACGCCGGCACCTTCCCGGTCGCCATCGCGGCGGGGATCGTGCTGATCTGCCTGGCGCAGGGGGCTCCCGCCAAGTGGGCGTCGGCGGTCTTCATGCTGACGTCGATGCTGCTGTTCGGCAACTCGGCGCTGTACCACCGCTTCAACTGGAAGCCGCGCACGAAGGTCGTGCTCAAGCGCATCGACCACGCCAACATCTTCCTGCTGATCGCCGGCACCTACACGCCGCTCGCGGTGCTGCGCCCTGCCGTCCGCAGAAGGGCATCCTGCTGCTCAGCTTCGTCTGGGGCGGCGCACTGCTCGGCATCGCGCTTCCGCGTCTTCTGGATCAACGCGCCGCGCTGGCTCTACGTGCGCGCTCTACATCGCTGCTCGGCTGGGCGCGCCATCCTGTACATCGTCGACCTGCTGAACGCCAACGTCGCGATGATGGTGCTGGTGTGCGTCGGCGGCCTCTCTACACGGTCGGCGCGGTGTTCTACGCGCTCAAGCGGCCGAACCCGTTGCCCGGGGTGTTCGGCTTCCACGAGATCTTCCACACGCTGCACGGTGCTGGCGTTCCTCTGCCACTGGACGGCGATCCTGCTGATCGCGATGAACCCGCTTACAACGGCTGACGCCGGGCGTCGCCGCGCGTCGCTCAGGAGCGCGGCCGACGGCCCGTCGTCGTCCGTCGGCGGTCTGCTCGGCATCGAGCTTCTCGGCGATCTCGGCCCGGTAGCCGCACGCGACGGATGCGGCGCATCATGTCGATGACGAGCAGCACGACGACCACCGCGATCAGGAGACGATCACGGCGAAGCCCCACGACGCCCGGCGTGACCTGGTCCTCGTTCGGGCCGGAGGTCGGCGTCGGGGTCGGCGTGGCGGCCAGCCAGACCCCGGCCTTCAGCAGCAGCTCCCGCATGCGGCCTCACCGGTTCGTGCGGACGAGACGTTCTGAGGCATAGAGATGTCGCTTTCAGGTCGGGAGCCGAACAGGGCACGAAGCGCGATTCACAGCTTCGCCTCCTAGTCTTGTCTCAGCCTACCGTCGCCCCGACGGCGGGCCTGAACGCGCACCGAGAGGCGGATGGCAACGGCGATGGCACGCGACACCCAGGCGCCGTCCGCGACTCCCGAGTCCCCCACCCTCCAGACCCGCTACGGTCGCACTCCGGGCCGACGCCGCCGCGACCGGTGGCTCCTCATCGGCGGCGGACTCGCCGTCGTGGCCGTCGTGACCGCCTGGGTGTTCTGGGCAGGCTGGGACAACAACCAGGCCGACCTGGAGGCCACGGACACGGCCTACACCATCCCCGACGCCCACCACGTCGAGATCACCTTCACCATCAACGCTCAGCCGGGAACCGGTGTGACCTGCGCACTGCAGGCGCTCAACGACGACTACGCGATCGTGGGCTGGCGCATCGTGAGCTACCCCGCCACCGATGCACGTGTCTCGACGCACACCGAGACGATCCGGACCATCGCGCAAAGCAACACGGGTTTGATTAACACCTGCTGGCTGACCTAACATTCTCTCGGATACGCCCCGGCCGAGGCCGGGGCGTCTACTTTACCCACTGGAAGGTTCTATCACCGGCTCCGGCCGGCCATCAGCCGAAGCGGTTCACACCGCAGGCGCGAAGGAGTTCACCATGTCCCAGGAGTCTCAGGTCACCTTTCTGACCCAGGACGCGTACGACCGTCTCTCCGCCGAACTCGAGGAGCTCAGCGTCAACGGCCGCAACGAGATCGCGAAGCGCATCGAGGCGGCCCGCGAGGAGGGCGACCTCAAGGAGAACGGCGGCTACCACGCCGCCAAGGACGAGCAGGGCAAGATCGAGGCCCGCATCGTGCAGCTCACGCAGCTGCTGCGCAGCGCGACCGTCGGCGAGGCGCCGGAGAGCCACGGCGTCGTCGAGCCCGGCACCGTCGTCACCGCGACCATCGCCGGCGACGAGAGCGTCTTCCTGATCGGCAACCGCGAGATCGCGGCCGGCACCGACCTCGACGTCTACAGCGAGCAGAGCCCGCTCGGCGCGGCCATCCTCGGCCTCAAGGTCGGCGACAAGACCAAGTACACCGCACCCAACGGCCGCGAGATCGCCGTGCAGGTCACCAAGGTCGAGACCTACACCGGCCAGTAACCCGCAGGCCGGCTCGCCCAGCCGGGGCACGGGCCGCGCCCGACATTCCACCGAGAACCGCCGAGTACGCAGAGAATCTGCGGACTCGGCGGTTCTCGCTATTCCTCCTCGAGGACGGGGTCGTAGCCCGCCGCGCGCAGCACCTGGATGACCTGCTGCCGGTGCTCCGTGCCGCGCGTCTCGACGCGAGACGACGAGCTCGACCTCGCTGATCTGGAGGCCGTTGCCGTGCCGGGTGTGCAGCACCTCGACGACGTTGGCGTTGACCCCGGCGAGGATCTCGGCGATGCGCGCGAGCTGACCCGGGCGGTCGGGCAGCATGATCGAGAGCGTCAGGTAGCGGTCGGAGGCCGCGAGGCCGTGGCTGATGACGCGCTGCATCAGGAGCGGGTCGATGTTGCCGCCCGAGAGGATCGCGACGACCGTGCCCGGCCCGTCGGCCGGCACGAGACCCGCCAGGATCGCGGCCACACCGACGGCACCGGCCGGCTCGACGACGAGCTTGGCCCGCTCCAGCAGCACGAGGAGGGCACGGGCGATGTCGTCCTCGGTGACCGTGACGACCGCGTCGACGGCGTCGCGGACGATCTCGAAGTTGAGGATGCCCGGCTTGCTCACGGCGATGCCGTCGGCGATCGTGGCGACGACGCCGATCTCGGTCGGCTCGCCGGCCGCCAAGCGAAGCGGGGTACGCGGCGGCGTTGGCCGCCTGTACGCCGATGACCCGGATGCTGCGCCCGTCGCGGGCCGCGCGCTGCTTGACGGCGCTCGCGACGCCCGAGATGAGGCCGCCGCCGCCGATCGGGACGACGATCGTCGCGACGTCAGGCACCTCGTCGAGGATCTCGAGCCCCAGCGTTCCCTGCCCGGCGATCACGTCGGGGTGATCGAACGGCGGGATGAGGACGGCGCCGGTCTCTGCCGCGAAGTCGGCCGCCGCGCGCAGCGTCTCGTCGACGATGCTGCCGCTGAGCACGACGTCGGCGCCGTACGCCCGGGTGGCCTGGAACTTGGGGATCGCGACGCCGACCGGCATGAAGATCGTGGCGTGGATGCCGAGCTCGCGCGCGGCGAAGGCGACGCCCTGCGCGTGATTGCCTGCCGACGCCGCGACGACGCCGCGCTCCCGCTCCTCGGCGGTCAGCTTCGAGAGCCGGTGGTACGCGCCGCGGATCTTGTAGGAGCCGGTGCGCTGGAGGTTCTCGCACTTGAGCACGACAGGTGAGCCCAGGACGTCGGAGAGGTACCGCGACGTCTCGATCGGAGTCGGCTGAGCGACCCGGCCCACGATCGCACGCGCCGCCTCGATCTCGTCGAGGCTGGGGCCGGCGAACGGTGTGCGCGTCGATTCGGTCGCGGTGTCCACTCGCACAGCCTACTCGCGGTCATATACCGCCGGATGTATGCGAGCCGTGCGCACTGCCCTTAGGGACGGCGCAGCGGTCGCGGCACGGTCTCCCAGATCGCTCCGGCGGGGGCTTCGACCGTCTCGGGAGGCGTGGCCCTCCAGACTCCGGACGAGACAGAGTGCACCATCACGTTGAGCACGGCGACGAACGGGACCGCGAACAGGGCACCGGGGATGCCGGCGAGCAGCGATCCGGCCGCGACGGCGAGCACGACCGCGAGCGGGTGCACCTTGACGGCGGTGCCCATGATGAGCGGCTGGAGCACGTGTCCCTCGATCTGCTGCACCAGCAGCACGATCCCGAGCATGATCAGCGCGAAGACCCAGCCCTTGAAGACCAGGGCGATGAAGACCGCGAGGGCGCCGGTGATGACCGCGCCGACGATGGGGATGAACGACCCGAGGAACACCAGAACGGAGATCGGGATGACCAGCGGCAGCCCGAGGAAGAACGCCCCGAGACCGATGCCGAGGGCGTCGATGGAGGCGACGAGCACCTGTACCTTGGCGAAGTTGCGGAGCGTCGTCCATCCGGCCCGGCCTGCGCCGTCCACTGCACCCCGGGCGGTCTTCGGGAAGATCCGCACGACCCACCCCCAGATGCTGCGCCCGTCGATGAGGATGAACAGCACGCTGAACAGGGTCAGCAGGGCGCCCGTGAGCACGTGGCCCAGCGTGGACCCGATGGAGAGCGCACCGGAGATGAAGACCTGGCTGTCCTGCTGGAAGGACGTCCAGATCGACTGGAACGCACTGTCGATCTGGTCGGCGGTCAGGCCGAGCGGACCGGTGGTGAGCCAGGAGCGGAACTGCTCGAAGGCCGCCACCGACTCGGCCTGAAGTTCGTGGCTCTGCCGGGTGACCTGCCAGATGGCGAGGTAGAAGAGGCCGCCGACGACGACGATCAACGTGACCAGGGTGGCGACGATCGCGAGCCAGGAGGGCCAGCGGTGACGGATCAGGAAGTCCTTGAACGGCACGAGCAGCGCCGCCAGGAGCACCGCCACGAGCACGGGGATGACGATGAGCCGCAGCTGGACGATCAGGAAGATCGCGACGGCGATGACCGCGCCGACGACCAGCAGGCGCCAGGACCACGCGCCCGCCAGGCGCACGCCGCGCGGCAGCGACTCGTCGATCGACTCGGCCGGTGCCGCGAGGTCGCGTCTGCGTCTCAAGAAGCGCGCCCTGACCGACGAGCCGCCGTCCCTCTCGGAGTACGGGCCGTTCTGCGGTGCCGGCGGGTTCTGCGGTGCCGGGGCGTCGCTCTCTGCCATGCCCGTCAGTCTAGGGCGCGACCGTGTGGATCCTGAAAGCCCGCTCAGGGGTGGACGGGAGGAGTGATGAACTCCTCACCGTCCACCGGGTTGGTCACCGGTTCGCCGGCCTCCGCCCGTGGACGACGACCAGTGCGATGCCCGCAAATACGAGGAGCGCCGCCGCTCCCGCGAGCGTTCCGGTCCAGCCTGCCTCCGAGCCGGTCGCCGCCAGACGGCCGGAGGAATCAGCTTCGGCGGGCTGCACGTCTCCGACCGATGTCTCCGGCTCGGGGGCAGGAGTCACGACGACATCCTCCTCCAGGTCAGGGTCAGGGTCAGGCTCTTGCTGTTCGTCGGCCAGCGGCTGGACATGCACGATGATCGAGCGTTGCACAGCCTGCAGCCCGCTCTGATCCTGTGCGGTGAGGATCAGGATGTAGTCGCCTATCGCGGTGGGGGTCCAATCGAACGATGCCGTCGCCGGATTGCCAGGCACGGGAACGAGCACCGCTCCGGCCGGCAGCTGAAGGATGCCGGGAGTCACGATGTCGCCGACATCCGGATCCGATGCGTCGATCCCGAACGATACGGCGCCGCCGAGGAAGACCGAGATCTCGGTGCCGTCCGCAGGAGTGGGGTCATCGAAGACCGGGGCCGCGTTGCTCACATCGCCGGAGAGGCGGATGAAGAAGTCGATGGGCAGCGAGGCCACCAGCACCCCGCTCACGTACTCCTCGACGACCACCTGCGTCGAGTAGAACGAGAAGCCATTGGCGTTCAGGAGCGCTCCCGTCGTTTCCCAGCTGTAGACACCGGTGACGGGGTCGATCGCGGCCTCATTGCTCGCGTGGGGAGGACCTGGCTGCGAAACGATGCCGGACTCGGCACTCGTCGCCATCCGATAGCGGAGCTCCGAGCCTGGTGTGCCTCCGACGGCGGGGATGCGGAACGCGCACGCAGCCTCGATCGGGCAGTCGACGATAGGCGAGATGGCGCTGTTCGGGCCGGCCTGCGCCCTCGAGAGATCGATCGTCGTCGTGAGGACGCTGGAGGCGTCGGGGTTGTTGATGTGCATGGGCGACGAAAGCCGACAGCAATCGGCGAATCGCACCGAGAACGGGCCGGCGGACCCGTACTGATGCGTGAACACGGCTTCTGCCGTCAGCACATTGTTGGCGGAGTCCAGGGTGATGACGGTGAATGGGACGACTTGCATGGTGCTTCCGTCACCGAAGGCGAGCGACCCCGCGGAGAACGTCGACCCTGGAGCGGGCGAGCCGAAGGCTGTCGCCCTGGTCGAGAGACCGATATGGAACATGACGGCGTTCCCGGTCGTCACGTGCCACTCGATCTGGTCGGCGCGGTAGTGCGAGGCCTGGGCCGCGTCGTTCGACATCGTCATCCCGCCCGCGGCGAGGACGAGGCCCGCGAAGACGCCCGTGGCAGCGAGGACGAGGCGTCGAAGGCTTCGCCCTCTCGTTCTGGTGCTAGTAATCATGCGATGAATGCTAGCAATAAATCAGAAATTTACAATTTCTTGCCAAGACATCGATCGTCGAGAACTCGGCGTGAACGCCCCTCCACCAAGCAGCTGAGTGCGCTTTCGCGCCCCTCGGCGGGTGTCGGCGGGCTCAGGAGGCGGGCGCGACGGTGACCGGGGTGCCGGCGAGCGCGAGGTGCACGCGCTCGCCGGGGGCGGGCAGCTCGCGCGCGCCGTGCTGGACGGCCAGCTCCGATCTGTCCCCCAGCCGCACGCGGGTGCGCCGCAGCGCGCCGAGGAAGCTGGTGGTGAGCACCTCCGCCGCCAGCCCCTCGGGAGCGAGCAGCAGATCCTCCGCCGCACGTAGGCGATCACCCGGCCGTCCACGGCGGGCGCGGCGAGCGGCACGATCTGGCCGACCACCTCCAGCACGCCGCCGGAGACCCTCCCCGGCACGCGGTTCGTCAGACCGACGAACTCCGCGACGAACGCCGTCGCGGGCCGGTGGTAGAGCTCCTCCGGGGTGCCGATCTGCCCGATGGCGCCCGCGCGCATGACCGCCACGCGGTCCGCGACGGCGAGCGCCTCCTCCTGATCGTGGGTGACGAAGAAGGTCGTGATACCGAGCTCTGTCTGGATGCGGCGGATCTCCTCCCGCAGTTGCACGCGGACCCGGGCGTCGAGCGCCGACAGCGGCTCGTCGAGCAGCAGGACGCGCGGCTCGGTCACCAGCGCCCGAGCGAGCGCGACGCGCTGCTGCTGCCCGCCGGACAGCTGGTGCGCGTAGCGGTCGGCGTGGTGGTCGAGGCCGACCAGCTCGAGCGCCTCGGCCGCGCGCCGACGGCGCTCGTCGGCCGGCCGGCTAGAGCCAGACGCCGTTCTCGGAGATATCGATGTGGACGGTGTTGCGCAGCAGCACCGTCACCAGTCCCTGCGCGCCGATCGTCGCGATGAAGGCGAACGCCAGCATGACGCCTCCGAACTGGGCGAGGACGCTGCTGGCCGAGTCGACGAGCGAGCGGGTGGTGCCGCCCGGGCGCGAGTGCAGCATCGCGAAGCAGAGCGCGGCTCCCGCCACAGCGCCCACGATCGCGGTGACGGCGGAGAGCCAGAATGCACCGAGGAACGAGCCGGCGATCGCCGGTTCGGCGAGTCCGGTGAGGTTGGACGTCGTGAACCGGCCCTCGCCGTCGACGAAGCCGCTGCCCACCGCGACCAGGGTGGGCACGGCGAGGAAGACGACGACGGAGAACGCGAACGGCGTGAGGCCGACCACGGCGGCGACGCGACGGCGGCGCCGGCGCTTCGACCGGGGGCTGTGCTTCGTCCGGTGGATGGCCGCCGACGACGGCTGCCGCGGGGAATCACTCGAGGTGACCCCGGCGGCAGCATCCGCCGCGGGTGCGGCGATGGTCTCGGTCATCAGCTGACCGCGTTGGCCCACTTGGCATGGAGGAGAGTGCCCGCGTCGGTGGCCTGCTTGTCCGTCATGACGGCCACCTCGTCGAGCTTGCCCGGGAACTCCTTGGTGTCGAGCGTGCCGACCTTCTCCATGGCGTCGACGCGGGCCGGGTAGGCGCCGCCCGTCAGCCAGGCGTTCTGAGCGGCGTCGCTGTAAAGGTACTCCTCCCAGAGGCGCGCGGCGGCCGGGTGCGGGGCGTCCTTGTTGATCGCCTGGTTGTAGTAGCCGACGTACGCGGTGCCCGGAGGACGACGTATTTCCAGTCGATGCCGCCCGACACGATGGTGTCGGAGGTGGCGTAGCCCTTCTGGTTGAACGACCAATCCAGCAGCACGGGAGTCTCGCCCGAGGCGTTGGTGTTCGGCTTGCCGTCGGCGGCGTTCCAGTTTCCCGCGGCCTTGAGCTTGTGAACCAGTCGATGCCCGGCGTCAGGTCGTCGAGCGTGCCGCCGTTCTGCAGGTCGGCGTACGCGACAGCGCCCGCCGCGGCGGCAGCCTGGGTCGGGTTGCCGTTGAGCGCGACCGCGCCCTTGAACTCCGGCTTGAGGAGGTCGGAGAACGACTTCGGCGCGGTCTTGATCGTGTTGGCGTCGTAGCCGACCGACATCACACCGAAGTAGCCGACCTTCCAGAGGCCGTCCTTCTCCTTCTGCGCGTCGGGGATGTCGGCAAAGCCGGTGGGCTTGTACGGCGCGAAGTACTCCGTGTTCGCCAGTGCGACCGACGAGCCGATGTCGAAGGTGTCGGGAGCGGTGTCCTGGCCCTTCAGCTTCTTGGCGGCGTCGATCTGCTCCTGGCTGGAGGCGGAGTCCCGGCTGGGGTTGATGGTGATGCCGTACTTCTTGGTGAAGCGGTCGAAGATCTCCTGGTATTTGGCCCAGTCACCCGGCGTCGCGACGATGTTGAGGCTGCCCTCCTTCTTCGCGGCGGCGACCAGCGCCTCCATGCCGTCGGCCGAGGCGACGTCGATGGCGGTGGCGGCCTGCTGGCGTCCGCTGTGCTGCTCGCGTCGGCGCCGCTCGAGCAAGCGGCGAGCGAGAGGCGACAACGGTCGCTGCGGCGGCGAGGCCGGCGACGCGAGCGCGCTTCCTTATCACGGAATATCATCCAGTGCACGGGTTGATCGCCGGGCGTTCGACCCGACTCGTCGCAACGCTAGGGAGGCCGGGGTACGCGTGGGCCAGCGGCAGGTGACCGGTCGGTGAACGCTCGATGTCGGACCTTGGCGCTAAGGTCGAGCCGTGGTCGAACAGCTCTCCCCCGCCCTCGCGCGCCGCATCGCGCTCGCCGCCCAGGGCTTCGGCAGGCCGCGGCCGACGGTGGTGGGCACGCGCCAGCTCAACGCGCTCATCGATCGCATCAACCTGCTGCAGATCGACTCGGTCAACGTCTTCGAGCGCAGCCACTACCTCCCGGCGTTCGCGCGCCTCGGCGCCTACGACCGCACTCTGCTCGACCGGCTGACGTTCGACGCCCGCGGGCCGCACACAGAGTACTGGGCGCACGAGGCCGCGTTCGTGCGCAAAGACGACTGGCCGCTCTTCCGCTGGCGGATGCGCGCCTACCGAGAGCGCTACGGCACCGGCAACGCCTGGTTCGCCGCCAACGACAGCACTCTGCAGTGGCTGCGCGCAGAGCTGGCCGAGAAGGGGCCGCTGGCGGCGAGCGAGATCGAGCACGACGCCAACCGGCGCTCCGGGCCGTGGTGGGGCTGGTCGGAGGTCAAGCGCGCACTGGAGCGGATGTTCCTCTTCGGCGAGGTCGCGATCGCCGGCCGCACGCGCTTCCAACGCCGCTACGGCCTGGTCGACGATGTGCTGCCCGCCAGCGTCCTCGACCGCACGGTCGACGACGACGACGCCATCCGCGAGCTGCTGCGCCGTTCGGCTGTGGCGCACGGCATCGGCACCGCGCGCGACCTCGCCGACTACTACCGGCTGAAGGGTCCGGCGGTGCAGCTCGCCCTCCAGCAGCTCGAAGACGCGGGCGAGCTGATCCCCGTGGAGGTGCGCGGGTGGGAGGGTCCAGGCGGCCGTGCCGTGAAGGCCTGGATGCACCGCGACGCGCGCAAGCCGCGGTCGATCGAGGCCGCTGCGCTGCTGTCGCCGTTCGACCCGGTCGTCTGGTTCCGCGATCGGGCGCTGCGGATGTTCGGCTTCCACTACCGCATCGAGATCTACACGCCCGCGCCGCAACGCGTCTACGGCTACTACTCGCTCCCGATCCTGCTCGACGACGAACTCGTCGGCCGCATCGACCTCAAGAGCGACCGCCAGGCCGGTGTGCTGCGTGTGCAGTCCGCGTGGACCGAGTCGGGCAACGGCGGCCCGATCGCCGAACGCTTGGTGCCGCTGCTGGCGCAGACCGCGGCGTGGCAGGGCCTCGGCGAGGTGCGGGTCGCCGACGGTGCGCGTGGCGATCTCGCGCCGGTGCTCGCCGCCGAGCTCTGATCCTGTCTCCTCGACGGGCCTCCTGACGCACCCTCGCGGAGCCGCAGGGCGCGGGGGTAAGGTGCGGGCATGAGTTCACCGCTGGAGTATCTGAACGCCGACGGAGCCGATGAGGCCGACTTCGAACAGCCCATGCGGGAACTCTTCGCGTACCGTGACGGCGATCATTGGCGCGACGGCATCGTCACGGGCGTCAAACGCGGATCCGACGGCCGCGCGCACGTGCAGTTCGACGGCCGCATGTGGGTGACGACAGACGACATCCGCGAGTCCACCCACTACATCGCCGTGCTGCTGAACCCCGACTCGACGCTCTACGCCGAGGTCATCACCGGCTACCGCGACGGCGCCCCGGCCGACCTCATCCGCGACATCGACGTGGTCGACGGCGCCAACAACGCGGGCACCGCGTGGCGCCCCGTCGACGAGCAGGCGGTCGGCACCCGCGTGCGCTACCGCTACACCGGCACCGCCGAGTTGGAGGCCGCCGAGGCGTAGCCTCTGCTCGCACATTCGTCACGAAAGTCACGATTGGTGCCACGAAACCGCACATTCGTCACGAATCTCGCCATTGGTGCCACGAAACCGCACATTCGTCACGAATGTGTGACGAGCGCACATTCGTGACGAATCTCGGAACACTCAGAAGGTGGAGCCCATCTTCTCGAGGCGCTCGACGCGCTCCGGGATCGGCGGGTGGGTCGAGAACAGGCGGCTCATCACGCTGGGCTTGAGCGGCTCCGCGATCCAGAGGTGCGCCATGCTGCTGTTCTGGCGGCGCATCGGCTGGCCGTACTCCTGCAGCTTGAGGAGGGCGCTCGCCAGGGCGTCCGGGTGCCGCGTGGTCATCGCGCCCGTCGCGTCGGCGAGGTACTCGCGCTGACGCGAGACCGCCAGCTGCACGAGCGTGGCCACGAGCGGGGCGATGATCGCCGCGATCAGGCCGGCGACCAGCACGATCGGATTGCCGCCGCCACCGTTGTTGTTGTTGCGGTTGTTGCCGCCGAAGAAGGCCATCCGCACGAAGATGTCGGCGATGAGGCCGATCGCGACCGTGAGGCCGAAGACGATCATCGACAGCCGGATGTCGTAGTTGCGCACGTGGCCGAGCTCGTGCGCCATCACGCCCTCCAGCTCGGCATCGGTCATGATGTCGAGCAGACCGGTGGTCGCGGCGACCGAAGCGTGCTGCGGGTCACGCCCCGTCGCGAACGCGTTGGGAGCGGGGTCGTTGACGATATAGACCGCCGGCATCGGCGTTCCGGTCGTGATCGAGAGGTTCTCGACGACGTTCCACAACCGGGGGTTGTCGGCTTTGGTGATCGGGACAGCCCCGGACATGCTGAGCGCCTGACTGGACGCCATGAAGTACTGGAACGCGGCGTAGACGATCGCGCCGATCGCGACCCAGGCGAGGATCGCCCAGCTGTTGTAGATGACCGAAAACAGCCATCCGAGCGCACCGATCAGAATCAGGAACAGCAGGACGATGAAGACGGTGTTGCGCTTGTTCCTGGCGATAGCCCTGTACATCGGCGCCCTAGAACTGAACGCGCGGCGGCTCGGCGATCGCCGCCAGGTTGTCGACCTCGAAGAACTCCCGCTCGCTGAAGCCCAGCCGGCGGGCGAAGAGATTGTTGGGGAAGACCTTGATCTTGGTGTTGAACTCGCGCACGCCGCCGTTGTAGAACCGGCGCGAGGCCTGGATCTTGTCTTCGGTGTCGACCAGGTCGGCCTGGAGGCGCAGGAAGTTCTGGCTGGCCTGCAGCTGCGGGTACGCCTCCGCCACGGCGAAGATGCTCTTCAGGGCCGTCTGCATGTGCCCTTCGGCGACGGACGCCTCGCCTGGTGTCTGGGCCGTCAGCGTCTCGGCGCGCGCCTTGGTGACGGACTCGAAGACACCACGCTCGTGGGCGGCGTAGCCCTTGACCGTCTCGATCAGGTTGGGGATGAGGTCGGCACGGCGCTTCAGCTGGACGGTGATGTCGCTCCACGCCTCGTCGACCCGGACCTTCAGGGTGACCAGGGAGTTGTATGTGACCCAGAAGTAGATTCCGATGATCGCGGCGAGCACGACGACGATGATGACCGGAATGAGCCATTCCATTGCGGGAACTCCTAAGCATGTAGGCGCTGATCGACTGCGCTGACAGCATCCTAACGGGCGCGGATGGGCCTCCCACCGCCTTCCCACCACTCTCGAAGCAACCGCAATGCGGATGGACAGCGCCCCGGTGTCGGGGTGCACAATTGCTGTCGTGAGCGAGACCGCCGAACGCCGCAGACGGGGACGCCCGCGCAAGGAGCGCGGCGCGGCCTCCACCCGTTCGGCGATCGTGCGGGCGGCCGCCGACGAGTTCACCGAGCGCGGCTACGAGGCCGCTTCGCTGCGCGCCGTAGCGCGCCGCGCAGGCGTCGACTCCGCCCTCGTGCACCACTATTTCGACGACAAGGCCGGCCTTTTCGCGGCCACGCTCGAGGCACCGCTGCGGCCGGATCGCGTGCTGGACATCGTCCTGGGCGCCCCGCGCGACGAGGTGGGCGACACGCTGGTGCGCTATCTGCTGACCCAGCTGGAGGACGAGCGCTCGGCAGGCCGCATGGTGCTCATCCTGCGCACCGCTCTGGGCAGCGGCGCGGGCACCCGGATGCTGCGCGAGTTCCTGACCAGGGAGGTCTTCACCCGCCTGGCTGCGCTCACCCATGCCGACGACGCCGATCTGCGCGCCGATCTCGCCGCGTCGCAGATCGTGGGCCTGATGATGACGCGGTACGCACTGAAGCTCGAGCCCGTCGCGAGCGCCGATCCCGGCGAGCTCGCCCGTCGGGTGGGGCCGGTGATCCAGTGGCATCTCTTCGGGGATCTTGACGGAGGGGCCGGTCCGGGCGAATAATTCATCACATGATGAATTCGGTCGACGCCGCCGTCGTGATCCAGGGCCTCCACGTGCGCCGCGGGCGCACGGCGATCCTCGACGGGCTCGACCTGAGCATCCCGCGCGGGCAGGTCGTCGGCCTCCTCGGTCCGAGCGGCTGCGGCAAGACGACGCTGATGCGCTCGATCGTCGGCGTGCAGCGGGTGGCGGGAGGCCACGTGGAGGTGCTCGGCCAGCCCGCCGGGTCGGCCGCGCTCCGCCATCGTGTCGGCTACGTGACGCAGGCGGCCAGCGTCTACGACGACCTGACCGTGCGCCAGAACCTCGCCTATTTCCGACGGGTGCTCGGCGCGGGCAAGGCGGATGTCGACCGCGCGATCGAGGCGACCGACCTCGGGGCGAACGCTGGACAGCTGGTCTCCACCCTCTCCGGCGGCCAGCTCAGCCGCGTCTCACTGGCCGCCGCCCTGCTCGGCTCCCCCGACCTCCTGGTGCTCGACGAGCCGACGGTGGGGCTCGACCCGCTGCTGCGCGTCGAGCTGTGGTCGCTGTTCCACCGCCTGGCCGACGGCGGCACGAGCCTCCTGATCTCGAGCCACGTGATGGACGAGGCGACACGCTGCGACCGTCTGCTGCTGATGCGCGAGGGTGCCATCCTCGCCGACACGACGCCGGAGGAGCTGCTGGCCGAGACCGGCGCACCGGATGCCGAGGGCGCGTTCCTCACCCTGCTGCGCCGGCACCGCCCCCGCCACGCGCTCGACGAGCCGGCGACCGAGGAGGAGCACGGCGGCTCGAGCGACGAGCAGGATGGCACGAGCCACGAGAACGGCGGCACGGGCGACGAGGAGGCCTCACGATGAACGCCGGCCGCACTCTAGCCACCGCCGGTCGCGTCCTCACGCAGATCCGGCACGACCCGCGGACGATCGGCCTGCTCGTGATCGTCCCCAGCCTCCTGATCGGCCTCGTCGCCTGGATCTTCACCGACACCGATGTCTTCTCGACGATCGGGCCTGCGATGCTCGCGCTCTTCCCCTTCGTCGTGATGTTCCTGGTGACGAGCATCACGACACTGCGTGAACGCCGCACGGGAACCCTCGAGCGACTCCTGTCGATGCCCCTCGGAAAGGGCGACTTCATCCTCGGCTACACAGTGGCCTTCGGCCTGCTCGCCGTCGTGCAGTCGCTGGTCGCCTCGGCATACGCGATCTGGGTGTGCGGGCTCGACGTCAAGGGCGACCCGTGGCTGATGGTGGCGGTCGCGGTGACCGACGCGGTCCTGGGGAGCACGCTCGGCCTGTTCGCGAGCGCGTTCGCCCGCACCGAGTTCCAGGTGGTGCAGTTCATGCCCGCGATCGTGTTCCCGCAGATCCTGCTCGGCGGGATCTTCCTCCCCCGCGACCAGCTCCCCGCCGGGTTGAAGGAGATCAGCGACTGGCTGCCGCTGTCGCACGCCGTCGACGCGCTCAACGCCGTCGCGACGAACTCGCACGACGCCGCCTACGTGGGAGGCCAGCTCCTCATCATCGGCGCGTTCGCGGTCGGGGCCGTCGTCGTCGGCGCCCTCACCCTCCAGCGCCGCACCGCCTGACGCCCGCAGCCATCCGTTCCGGAGTTGTGTACGCCTGCACACGGCGTGTCGCGTACACAACTCCGGAACGGAGTGGCTGGGGTCAGGGGCCGAGGACTCGGCGGAGGTAGGCGTTCTCGAAGCGGCGGTCCGGGTCGAGGCGGTCTCGGGCGGCGACGAAAGCGTCGAAGCGCGGATAGGTCTCGCGCAGCGACTCGGCGTCGCGGTAGTGCATCTTGCCCCAGTGCGGCCGGCCGTCGTGGGCCGTCATGATCTCCTCGACAGCGGTGAAGTAGGCGGTCGGGTCCTCCCGGTAGTACCGGTGCACGGCAATGTAGCCGCTCTCGCGGCCGTACGCCGTCGACAGCCAGTTGTCGTCGGCCGCCGCCGAACGCACCTCGATCGGGAACGAGATCCGCCAGCCCTCGCGCTCGATGAGCGCCTTCACCTCGGCCAGCGCCCCCGGCACCGCCTCGCGCGGGATGGCGTACTCCATCTCGCGGAAGCGCACCGTGCGGTTCGTCACGAACACCCGCGGCGAATGGTCGGTGAAGTCGCGGTTGCCGGTGAGACGCTGGGCGAGCCGGCTGAACGGCGGGATGATCGCCGGGGCCACCGTGCCGACCGCGCACACTCCGCGGTAGATCCCGTTGGCGAGGAGCTCGTCGTCGAGCCAGCGGCCGGCCGTCGACAGCGGCGCGCGCCGTTCGGTGAGCGGCAGTCGCGTGTTCGTCTTGGTCAGCCCGGTCTCGGTGTGCGGGAACCAGTAGAACTCGAAGTGGTCCTCCGACGCCGAGCGGTCCAGGTAGCTGTCGAGCACCTGCTGCAGCGGCTCCGGTCGTTCGACCGCCTTCAGCAGGTAGGCGGGTACGCACTGCACGGTGATGTCGACGAGCACGCCGAGCGCGCCGAGGCCGAGCCGTGCGGCCGGAAGCAGCTCGGCGTTCTCGTCCTGGCTGATCGTCATCAGCTCGCCCGATCCGGTCACGAGCGTGACCGCGACGATCTGCGTGGCGAGACCGCCGAACGCGCCGCCGGTGCCGTGCGTGCCGGTGGAGGTCGCCCCTGCGATGGTCTGACGGTCGATGTCCCCCATGTTCTGCAAGGCCAGGCCGTACTGCCGCAGCAGCCGCGGCAGCTGGTGGAGGTGCGTACCGGCGGCCAGGCGCACCCGGCCGCGCTCGAGATCCACGTCGAGGAGGCCGCTGACGTCCTCTAGGTCGAGCAGCACCCCCGGGGCCGCCGCGATGCCGGTGAAACTGTGCCCCGCACCGACCGCTTTGACCCGCATCCCCTGCTTCGCCGCAGCGGCGACCGCGCGCTGCACGGCCTCGGCGTCGCGCGGCCGCTCGACGCGCTGCGGACGGATCGACTCGGTCCGCCCCCAGTTGCGCCACACCGCACCGGTCGCGGTCACAGGAAGACCTTCCCCTCACCCCGGTAGCTCGGCACGGAGCCGACCACGGCGGTGCGGCCGTCGACGACGTCGACGAGGTGGAAGTCGTTCACGTGCTCGCTCAGCTCGCCGGATTTGGTGTGCCGCAGCCAGACCCGGTCGCCGATGCGCAGGATCCCGGCGGCGGCGCCCGTCACCGGCGTCTGCACCTCGCCCGCCATCTCGCGGTCGACCATCGACAGCCCGGTCGGCCACTCGATCTTCGGGAGGCGGTCGGGCCCGGGAGGACCGGACGCGATCCAGCCGCCGCCGAGCAGGGTCGCCGTGCGCTCGTCCGGGCGGCGCACCACGGACAGGGCGAACGACGCGGCGGGAGCCGGCCGGAACCCACGGTAGGTGTCGAACAGGTGACCGCCGAACAGGCCGCTTCCCGCAGCGATCTCGGTGACCGACGGATCGGAGGCCGTGAACTCGAGCGAGCCGGTGCCGCCTCCGTTCACGAACTCGAGCTCGGCGAGACCGCGCACGGTCGCGACGGCCTCCCCGCGCCGGGCGAGCAGCTCCTCCTGCGAGCTCTTCTGCATCCAGCGCAGCGTCGCTCCCCACGCCGGTCGCCCGGGCGGATTGTCGCCCTGGCCGGCGATCTGCGCCTCGTAGCCCATCATCCCGACCAGAGCGAAGCCCGGGCGCCGCACGATCGCCTCGGCGACCTCCCGCACGGCCGCCACGCTGTGCAGCGGGGAGCGGTAGACGCCGATGTGGCCGAGAACGGGTGCGTTCCACGACGAGTCCAGCTCGAGGCAGAGCCGGATCGTCTCACGCTCGGCGGGCGGCACGACCGCGTCGATCAGGTCGAGGTGGGCGACCGAGTCGACCATGAGCGTCACGCGCGCGGCGAGCTCCGGGGAGGCGGCGAGCCGGGCGATCGCACCCCGGTCGGCCGTCGGGTAGCCGACGACGACATCCTCGATCGGCGGGTGCCCGGCGTCGCCCTCCGCGAGCCAGAGCGCCTCCGGGAGGGTGTAGGCCAGCACGCCTGCGTACCCGGGCAGGGCGAGCACGGCATCCAGCACCGAGCGCACGCGCACCGACTTGGAGGCGACGCGGATCGCCTTCCCCGCCCGCTCCGTGCCGCCACCCGCGCGCCGCAGCATGTCGTGCGCGTTGTGGCGGAGGGCCGGGAGGTGCAGCACGCCGAAGGCTGGGTCGAGGCGGGCCGTCGCGACGGTCAGCGCGGGCCAGAACGCATCGGGGGTGGTCCAGGTGCGCTCGGCCGGCGCGGGCTTGGTGGTCAGGTCGATCGGGTTCACAGCGTCCTTCTGTCGGGTCTGCGTCTTCTGCGTCTTCTGCGGAGTCGTGGTCGCGCCCGGCATCAGCGCACCGCCTTCACCCGGGCGACCGCGAGCGCGCCCGCGAACGCGAACACCCCTGAGAGCACGAACAGTCCGACGAACCCGCCGAGGGCGGCGACGATCGCCGCGCCGAACAGCGGGGCCATCGCCTGCGGCACAGCCGTGGCGATGTTCATGATGCCGAGGTCCTTGCCCCGGTTCTCCGGGTCGGGCAGCACCTGCGTGGCGAGGGCCTGGTCGACCGAGAGGAAGCAGCCGTAGCCGAGGCCGAGCAGGCCGGCGGCCACCATCGCGACCGTCAGCTCGGGCACGAACGCCAGCAGGAGCGCCGCGACGCCCTGCAGCGCCGAGGAGATGAACACGAAGACCTTGCGCCTCCCGAGCCGGTCGGACAGCCGGCCCAGCGCGAGCGAGGCGATGATCACGAACACCATGTAGATGAGGATCAGGACGAGCAGGTCGTCGTCGGCGTGCGGGTCATGGAGGCCGAATTCCAGGAAGTACAGCAGCAGCGAGGTGCCGAACGCGTTGCCGAAGTTGACCAGCACCCGGCTGAGCAGCGTCCAGCCGAAGTCGGGGTGCTGACGCGGGCTGATCCAGAGGCCCTCGATGACGCCACGGAAGGTCATCCTCTCCCGCAGGTGCGCGGGCAGCACCGCGTCGGGGCGGAACAGGAACGGCAGGACGAGCACGACCAACAGCACGGCCATCGCGGTGTAGCCGACCAGCGCCCCGACGAAAACGTAGGTCACCAGCGAGACACCGAGGATGATCCCGATCGCCTGCGGAGCACTGATCCAGCCGGAGACGTAGCCGCGCTGATCCACCGGCACCTGGTCGGAGATCGTCGCCGTGAGCGCTGCGGTGAGCACGCAGAAGCCGGTGAGCGCGAGCGACCAGAACACGCCGATCCCCACCATCGTCGTCTGGAGGCCGAGCAGCACGAGCGATACCGCGAACAGCAGGGCGCCGCCGGCGATCCACGGGCGGCGGCGGCCGAACCGACTGGTCGTGCGGTCGGACAACGCGCCGGTGAGCGGGTACGCGATGATGGCGCACACGCCCGAGATGCCCGAGATGATCCCGAACGCGATGACGTTGTCGACCCAGTAGTCGGTGTGCAACTGCGTCTGCACCTGGTCGGGCAGCAGCTTCTGGATGGGCGCGAGCTGCGCCATCCAGACGCCGAGCCAGGCGACGGCGAAGGCGGCGATCCAGCGGCCGGGGACGCGCCGCGTGGGTTCGGCGAAGACCGCTGGCGTCGAGGTATGGGTCATCGGGCACCTGTATTCGGGTTGTGGAGGAGGGATCCGGCGGCGGCGGCGCCGTCGGTCACGTCGGCGAGTGCTGCGAGCGCGTCCGCCGCGAAGTCGAGTGCGCGTTCGGCCGCGGCGTCGTCGCGCGTGACGAGCCAGGCGACCGTGACGCCGTCGGTGAGGGCCACGACGAGCCGGGCGACCTCCGCGACCGGGCGGTTCCAGACGCTGCCGGTGAGGTGGGCGGCCTCCCGTGCGGCGCGCTCGGCGAGCTCGTAGTAGCGGTCGTACTGACGGCCGGCCAGCGGTGCGAAGCCGGGCTCGCGCAGCGCCCACTGGGTCAGCTCGAACATGGCCTTCTCGCGATCGGGGTCGGCCCGGACGCCGTCGAAGTAGTGCTGGAGGCCGGAACGGATCGCCGCGCGGATCCCGCTGGGCGCGCGGGCGGCGTCGAGCGCCGGCTCAAGATCGGTCTGCTCGCTGGAGACGACGGCGTTGACCAGTTCGGCCATCAGCTCGTCGCGCGACTCGAAGACGTAGTGGAAACTGGCCAGCGGCATTCCGGCCTCGCCGACGATCCTGCGGGTTGTGGCTGCGGCCACACCGTCGCGCGCGATGACCCGGAGCGCCGCCTGCACGAGCGCCGCGCGGCGGTCCGCTGGGGGAATGCGCGTCATCGGACTCCTCGCAATGCCGGTTCGCGCGTCGTCGCGCGAAGTGGGACAGTTGACCCACTTGTCAGTATGCCGTAAATCCCGCCCGGTGGTTTGACACGCGGTGCGTCAGCCCCCTGGAATGGGGTGGAATGCGGGTATTTCTGTCTGACGTGTCTCCACCAGTCCGGCCGCGGGAGTCGACCGGACTGCTCGTCGCTGCCGTGACGGGTCTCCTGCTGGCGCTGACGGCGACCGTCGCGCTCGCGACCCCGGCCTCCGCCACCCCGGCCTCCGCCGCGCCCGCCTCGGCTGCTCACGAGGCCCCCACCCGCATCACGACCGATACCGCCCGTTCCGCCCCGGAATCCCCGCAGTCTCCGAAGCTGGCTCCGACCGACGCCGCCTCCGACACGCCGACACCGACCCCGACTCCCGGACCGCCGCAGCTCGACCCGCTCCCCAGCCGACTCGTCACCTCCCTGCCGCTGACCGTCTCGGGCACCGCCGATCCCGGCGAGGTCATCGACGTCTCCGGCGGATCGTCCACGAACGCCGACTCGCGCTGCACGGCCACCACCGGCAACGACGGCCGGTTCGGCTGCGCCATCCAGCGCCTCCCTGACGGCCCCGGCGTGCCGGTGCGCGCCGAGTCGCGCAGCACCGGCCTCGCCGACAGCGGACGGGTCGACGTCCTCACGCCTCCCGTCATCACCTCGGCCGACGGCGCTGCGACCGGCGGAGGGATCCGCGGCACGGCGTATCCCGGCGCCACGGTGACCGTGACCGCAGAGACCGGCGAGTCCTGCTCCTTCCCGGCCGACGGCAGCGGCAGCTGGGGGTGCGTCATCCCGGGCCTCCACGACGGCACCCACACCGTCACCGCTCGGCAGGTGGCGCCCTTCTCGTCCACCCGCTCCGGCGGGAGCCGGTCCATCACGGTCGTCGTGGACACGGTGGCGCCCGACGCTCCGACGCTGACGACGCCCGCGCCCGGCATGTCCACGACGGCAGGGCAGACGATCACCTTCGGCGGCGCCGGCGAGCCGGGCGCGACCGTGACCGTCTACGCGAGCACGTCGCACGGGACCACTGTGGCCTGCACAGCGACGGTTACCGGCACCGCATGGTCGTGCAGCGCAGGCCTGCGGCAGGGCGACTACCTCGCATCCGCGCTGCAACGCGACGCCGCAGGCAACGTGAGCGCCGGCAGCAACGCTGTCGCGATCTCGGTCGAGACCGCGGTCACAGCTCCGCCGGCAGCGACCCAGCCCTCCCCCTCGACGACCCCGGCTCCCGCGCAGCCGGCTCCGCCGACGGCCGCTCCGTCCACTCCGACGCACGCCGAGACGAAGGGGTGGACCGACACCCCGTTCAGCACCGCGTCTGCACCGGTCGTCACCGCGGCCTCCATGCCGGGATGGCTGCGTTCGGTCGGGTTGGCGGTCGCCGCGCTCCTGCTGCTGGTGCTGCCCGCCCGTCTGCTGGTCGCCACACTGTCCCGCCCGCGCGAGCCGCACGCGAGCCGCGCCTCGCTCTTCGGACGCAACCGGACGCGCTCGGAGCTCGGCGAGGCCGATGCCCTGCTCGGTGGCGCACGCGCGGCCTCCGCGCCGGGGACGCAACCGGTCTGGCTCGCACCCGTCGTCGGCGTCACCGCGGCCGCCCTGGTGACACTGTCGACGTCGGTCCACGACGCCGCCGCCTACGTGAGACTGCTTGCCGCCGTCGCGCTCGCGGTGATCGGGGTCAACGCGATCTGGGTGCTGGCGGCGCGCGGGATGACGCGGCACCTCGGCCTCTCCCTTGCGCGGCCGGTCGTGCGGCCCGCTCTGCTCGTCGTCGTCTCCGCGACCGCTCTCGGCTCCCGCCTCATCGGGCTCGAGCCCGCCCTGCTTTTCGGCCTCGTTCTGGGCGCCCTGCTCCCGGAGGCCGCGGACCGCGTCGCACGCGGCCGCACCGCCGCCGTCCAGCTGTCCGCCGTCGCTGCCGTCGGTGTGCTGGCGTGGCTGACCGTCGGCGTGCTGCCCGCACCGTCCGGGGACGCCTCCGCCTTCGTGGTGGAGCTCGCCAATTCGGTCGCCCTCACCGCGATCGGGTCGACGGCGATCGCTCTCCTGCCGTTCGGCGGGCTCGCCGGCCGCGCCGTGCTGCGGTGGTCGCGCCCGCTCTGGCTGGTGATGGCCCTCGTGGTCTACACCCTGCTGTTCGCGCTGCTGCTCCCGGTCGCGTCGCTGGTGGAGGCCGGGGCCGGTGTCGTCACTGTGGTCGTAGCAGCGCTGGTGTTCGCGGTTCTGAGCGTGTCGGTGTGGCTGTGGGAGCGGTACGTCGAACCGGCGCGATGAGCCGGCAGGTGGCGGATCACCTCAGAGGGCGGCGACGTAGAACCAGTCCCTGCCGTCCTTCACGAACCGTGAGGTCTCCTGAAGCGCGCCCCGCTCGGCGCCCGTGTAGTACGCGGTGAAGGCGACCACGCCCTCCCGGTCGAAGGGTCCGCCCTGCCGGGTCGACTCGATGTCGAGGCGGTACCAGCGCAGACCGTCGTCCAGGTCGAGCGTCGACGGACGAGTCGACGGATGCCAGCTGCGCACGAGGTAGTCGGCATCGCCGAGCGCGAAAGCGCTGAACCGCGACCGCATCAGCCGCTCGGCGGTCGGGGCGGGCGTGCCCGAGTGGAGCGGGCCGCAGCAGTTCGCGTAAGTCTCGCCGCTTCCGCAGGGGCATCGCGTGTCGGTCACCTGGCGAGTGTAGCCACCCCGGCAGAAAGCGACCCGGCCGGAGCCTTACGTCGGGGGATCTCGGGCTCCAGCCGGGTCGGAGGACACCTCACCAGAAAGGGTGCCGGCACTCAGTGTGCACGACAAGGGTGGATGGGGCCTTTGGGCGGTCTGAACGTCCTCTCAGTGCGCTGCTGCAGCCTCCCCCGCCGCGACGACGCAGAAGCGGTTGCCGTCCGGATCGGCGAGCACGAGATAGTCGGCGCCGTCCTCGTAGTCCCACCCGACGTCGGTCGCCCCGAGCGCCCGGAGCCGGTCGGCCTCGACGCCCTGGTCGTCGGCGTACAGGTCGAGGTGATGCCGCGGAGACGGGTTTGCAAAGTCCTCGGTCGCAGGCTCCCTCTGCGCTGGGGTCACGGCATCGCTCCGCGCTGCCCCTGAGCTCCACCGCGCGCTGCCGACCAGCTTGAGCGCGAGCCGCGGCCCGGCCCCATCGGCGGGCGCGAGGAGCGCCCAGTCGACGTCCGGCTCGTACAGCGGCCGGTAGCCGAGCACCGCCGACCAGAACTCCACGGCCCGCGGGATGTCGCGAACCCCCCACACGATGGAACCGATCCGGATCATGCACTCACCCTCCGCCGATGCGCCCGTTTCGACAAGGGGCGCGCAGCCGTCGCACCGTATATGGTTGGGGCTATGGAAGGTGTGCTGATCGGACTAATCTGGACTGTCATCATCGTCGGCGGTGCGCTCGCGCTCGCCGCCATGGTGCAGATGGTGAAGGCGCCGTACCGCAACCGCTGACCCGCGCCGGCGGTTCGCCGTCCTCCCCGATCGGTGCCTCGAGCCGCTCGGCCCCCATAGCCCAATTGGCAGAGGCAGGCGACTTAAAATCGCCCGAGTGTGGGTTCGAGTCCCACTGGGGGCACTTGCCTACTGGCACCGCTTTCCTGTGAAAGACACTGGGATCGACAGCGTTCGCGGGGTTGCCCAAATGATCAATCGCGTACGAGTCCCCCGCGGCTGAATGGCTTACAGCGTCGCCGAAGGGACCGAAACCGTACCAAAGCCAGCCACCGTCGAGCGCCGGTGGGCCGACACCGCCGGGTACGCGGAGCCCGAGGCCGAGTACGGCGCGGAGGTGCTGCTGCGGCTGCGGCTGCCCGAGACGGAGCGCGCGGACGCGCTGCGCGCGATCGCAGACCTCGGACAGGGGCGGGTGCGTGTAGACGAGCAAAGCAGGACCGCAGCTCTGAGCGGCATGGCGAAGGCCCGGTCCCAACGGGGACCGGGCCTTCGCCGCACGAATCAGGCAGCCTACTTGGCAGCGACCTCCGCCGGCTCCTTGTCCTTCTTCGGCGCGGCCTTCTTGGGGGCCTCGGCCGGTGCGGCCTCCACGGCCGGCTTGGGCCGGGCCGCGAACTCCTCGAAGGCGGCGCGCGGCTGCTGCAGCGCGGTCAGGGACACGACGTCGCGGCCGAGCCAGAAGTTGTTCCACCAGCCCCACAGCACGCGCCACTTGCGCTCCCAGCTCGGCATCGCCAGGCCGTGGTAACCGCGGTGCGCGAACCAGCCGAGGACGCCCTTGACGGCGAGCTTGCCGGACTGCAGCACACCGATGCCGAGGCCGAGGCCGGCGACCGCGCCGAGGCTCTTGTGGTAGTACTGGCGCGGCAGCTCGCCGCGCAGGTCGGCGATGAGGTTCTTGGCCAGCAGCTTGCCCTGGCGCACGGCGTGCTGCGCGTTCGGCACGCAGTAACCGCCGACGCCCGCACCGGTCAGGTCGGGAACGGCCGAGACGTCGCCGGCGCCCCAGGCGCCCTCGACGATCTCCTCGTCGGTGCCCACGCGCAGGTCGGCGCGCACGCGCAGACGGCCGCGCTCCTCGATCGGGAGGTCGGTGTGGCGGACCACGGTCGGGTTGGCCATGACACCGGCCGTCCAGACGATCAGGTCGGTGTCGAAGCTCTCGCCGGTCGACAGCTCGATGTGGCCGTCGGCGGCGCTGGTGAGCTGGGTCTCGAGGTGGATCTGCGCGCCGCGCTCCGCGAGGTTCTTGATGACCCAGTGGCTGGTCGGCAGCGACACCTCGGGCATGATGCGGCCCATCGCCTCGATCAGGTGGAAGTGCGTGTCGTCGAACGACAGCTCCGGGTACTTCTTCAGCAGCGCGCTGGCGAACGAGCGCAGCTCGGCGAAGATCTCGATGCCGGCGAAGCCGCCGCCGACGACGGTGACCGTGAGGAGGCGGTCGCGCTCCGGACCGGCGGGCAGCGTCGCCGCCTTGTCGAAGTTGGTGAGCAGGCGGTCGCGGATGAACACGGCCTCCTCGATCGTCTTGAGGCCGACGGCCTGCTCGGCGATGCCCGGGATCGGGAAGGTGCGCGAGACGGCGCCTGCGGTGACGACGACGATGTCGTACTCGAACTCATACGCCTCGCCGGCGGCCGGCTGGATGGTCGCCGTCTTCTTCGCGTGGTCGACGTAGCTGACCTTGCCGCTGATGATGTTCGTGCTCTTCAGGTGGCGACGGTGGGCGACCACCGCGTGGCGCGGCTCGATGGAGCCGACGGCCACCTCGGGGAGGAACGGCTGGTACGTCATGTACGGCAGCGGGTCGACCATGGTGACCTCGGCCTCGCCCTTGCGGAGCTGCTTCTCGAGCTTCCACGCGGTATAGAAACCGGCGTAGCCTCCGCCGACGATCAGGATTTTGGGCACAGTAATGCGTCTCCTCAACACGAAAAGTATGGGGGTTAATCTACCCCCTACGCGCCGCACGTCTGAAATGCAGCCACGCGCCCACCGCGCCGAGGGCGAGGAGGGCCAGGAAACCGGAGATCAGGCTGAAGGGGAGCCAGAGGGTGGTGAGGACGCTCCATTGCGGCCAGAAGAACGCTCTCCATGTTACAGGGCGCTCGGGGGTCAGGGCTCTCGGCGCGGGGGCCGCCTGCGCGTCCCCGGCCCCAGGGGCGGCAGTGGCGGGCGTGTCGGCCCGTCGGTGGATGTGGATCCACTGGGTCAGATCGCCCATCGGATTGGCGCTCACGTGCGGCACCGCGGCGGTGACCGCGGCGGCGGCGTCGAGCAGACCGTAGCCGTACACCGGGCTCGGTACGGTGCCTGCGGCCGGCCGCGCCGTCGTGATGATCCGGTTGATGACATCCGGAGCCTTCAGCTCGGGATGAGCGGCCCGCACCAGCGCGACGGCGGCGGAGACGAGCGGTGCTGCACCGCTGGTGCCGGCCCACTGCACGTACCCTCCGCCCGGGTTCGCGCCGACCAGCTGCTCGCTCGGGGCCGACACCCCGATCGTGATGCCCTGCGAGGAGGCGTCGAACGAGGCCTGCCCCGCACGATCGACCCCGGCGACGGTGAGCACGCCCGGGATCGTCGCCGGCGCCCCGACTTCGGTGGTGCCGCTCCCCCGGTTGCCCGCCGCGGCCACCACGACGACGTCGTGCGAGAACGCGTACTGGAACGCGTCGTCCCAACTGGTCGGCCAGTCGAGGGTGTTGCGGGTGAGCGACATGTTGATGACGGAGGCGCCGCTGTCGACGGCCCAGCGGACGGCCTCTGCGACCTGGTCGTCGCTGCTCACCGCGCCGATGGAGGTGCCGAGCGCGACGGACGCGGTGAGGATGCTCGCCTGCGGCGCCGCGCCCAGCACGCCGGAGTCGGGGCCGGTCCCCCTCCCGGCGAGGAGGGAGGCCACCCAGGTGCCGTGGTCCGCGGCCTCCCCGGTGCCGAGCGGCTTCTGGCCGTTCGCCGTGCCGACTCCGGAGACGTCCGTGCCGCCCACGACCGCGCCGGCGAGATCGGGGACCGAGCCGTCGACGCCGGTGTCGATCACCGCGACCTTCACGCCGGCGCCCTTGGTCGTCTGCCACGCTTTGGTGAAGCCGTAGTCGTTCAGCCAGTACTGCATGTCGCGCACCTGGTCGGCATGCGCGACCGTCGCCGGCGCCAGCCCGACGGCGAACGCCGTCGCGAGGGCCGCGACGACGGACACTGCGGTGCGACCTGCCCGGCCGAACCGGGACCGGCGTCGGGAAGGTGCCGGGGTCAGCCGACCTGGATGCGGCATTCGCACACCTCCGGCGACCACCCTCCGCGCGCGAGGGCGAAGTCGCCGATCGGGTTGACGCCGGGTCCGGCGGCGAGCGCGTGGGCCGCGAGCGCGTGCAGGCACTTCACCCGGGTGGGCATGCCGCCGGCCGAGACGCCCGCGAGCTCCTCCACCACCCCGATCGACTCGCGGTCGGCGAGATACTGCTCGTGCGCCGCTCGGTACTGCTCGCGCACCTGCTGGTCCTCGGCCAGGAGGTCGTTGTACTCGTTCATCACCTGCGTGGCCTCCAGCTGCGACATGGCGGCCGTGGCGGCGGGATGGCTGAGGTAATAGAAGGTCGGGAACGGCGTGCCGTCGTCGAGGCGCGGGGCGGTCGAGACGACGGTGGGGCGCCCGCAGACGCAGCGGGCGGCGATGCCGACGACATTGCGTGCCGGGCGGCCGAGCTGCTCGCTTACGGCGGCGATGTCGGCGTCGGTCACGGGGTCGAACGGTGGTCTGGTCATCATTTGCCGCCTGTGGTGCCGGGGGTGGGAGTCGGGGCCGGAGTGGAGCCGAGCTGCGCGGGCGTCGCGTCGGTGAGCCCGGCGCCCATGAGCGATCCGAAGAGGGAACCGACCCAGTCGGTGTGCGTCTTCTGCAGCTTGGAGCTCACCGGAGTCGTGTCCTTCGTGGCCGCGGGTGGCCGGTCGTCGATGACGAGGTAGCTGACCTCCCCCGGCATGACGTAATAGAGGCGGTCGCGCGCCTGCGCCCGGATGTAGCTCGGGTCGTTCCAACGCGCGCGCTGCTCCTTGAGCGCGTCGACCTGGGCCGACAGCTGGTCGACGGCCTTCTGCTGGTCGGCGATCTGCTGGCGCTGCGCCAGGAAGCCCTGCAACGACGGGGCGAGGATCACGACCGCGAGCACGACGGCGCCCATCATGACCAGCGAGAACGCCGAGAAATGCAGGCCGCGCAGCCACCGGCCGGTCTGCGTCGGCTCGTCGAACGAGGCGGCGACGCGCTTGGTGCGGGAGGCCGGGGCTCGGGAGGCTGACGAGCGGGAGGCGGACAGCTTCGGCATGGCCCCTCCCGGGTGGTCTCGACGGACGTGGAGGACCGGAAGGCCCCGTCCTCAATCGTAGGCGATGCCCGCCCGGCGGCGGCCGTGTGCGCGGGGTGTCGTCGGCCGTTCAGCGCGCTGCCAATGTGACGACCAGGCGCACGGCCCCGAGCACCAGAAGTGCGGTGCCGCCGATCGTGAACACGAGCCCGATCGCTCGCGCGTCCTTCGCCCGGAACGTGTGCCGCGCCTCCCGGTCGGCGAACAGCGCCGCCGCCCGCTCGGGTCGCCGCAGCAGGTAGGCGCCGAACACGGTGAAGAGCGCCGCGAGCAGCAGGAACAGCCCGAGCGGGAGGAGCTCGCCCGGGACGCTCGCTGCGGTTCGCATGGAGGGATTCTCGCAGGGAGAGCGATCGAGGGGCACGTTATCGCCCGTATTCCGGCGGAATATGGGCGTCTACGTGCCCCTCGGCGGCTGAGACGCGGCGTGCGTCAGCCCTGGAAGCGCGGGAAGGCGCTGCGGCCGGCGTAGACGGCGGCGTCGCCCAGCTCCTCCTCGATGCGGAGCAGCTGGTTGTACTTGGCGACGCGCTCGGAGCGGGCCGGGGCACCGGTCTTGATCTGGCCGGCGTCGGTGGCGACGGCGAGGTCGGCGATCGTGGTGTCCTCGGTCTCGCCCGAACGGTGCGAGAGCATCGGCGGTGTAGCCGCTGCGCTGGGCCAGCGAGACCGCGTCGAGCGTCTCGGTGAGCGTGCCGATCTGGTTGACCTTGACGAGGATGCGAGTTCGCCGCCTTGGCCGTCGATGCCCTTCGCGAGGCGCTCGGGGTTGGTGACGAACAGGTCGTCGCCGACGATCTGCAGCTTGCCGCCGAGCTCGGCGTTGAGGAGGCGTCCAGCCCTCCCAGTCGTCCTCGGCCAGCGGGTCCTCGATGGAGACCAGCGGGTAGTTGGCCGACGAGCTCCTGCGTAGTAGGCGCGTCATCTGGGCGGCCGTGCGGTCTTGGCCCTCGAAGCGGTAGACGCCGTTCTCGAAGAACTCGGTGGAGGCCACGTCGAGGCCGAGGGCGATCTGCGTGCCGACGGTGAAGCCGGCCTTCTCGATCGCCTCGGAGATCAGGTCGAGGGCGGCACGGTTGTGCTCGAGCTCGGGGGCGAAGCCGCCCTCGTCGCCGAGGCCGGTGTTGAGGCCCTTCGACTTCAGCAGCGACTTGAGCGAGTGGTAGGTCTCGACGCCCCAGCGCAGGCGCCTCCGAGAAGGTCGCGGCGCCGATCGGCAGGACCATGAACTCCTGGATGTCGACGCCGGTGTCGGCGTGCGCGCCGCCGTTGATGATGTTCATCATCGGCACGGGGAGGACGTGGGCGTTCGGTCCGCCGATGTAGCGGAAGAGCGGCAGGTCGGCCGAGTCGGCGGCGGCCTTGGCGACGGCGAGGCTCACGCCGAGGATGGCGTTCGCGCCCAGGCGCTTCTTGTTGTCGGTGCCGTCGAGCTCGATCATCGCTTCGTCGACGAGGCGCTGGTCGCTGGCCTCGAAGCCCTCGATCGCCGGGCCGATCTCGTCGAGGACCGCGTCGACGGCCTTCTCGACGCCCTTGCCCAGGTAACGGTCGGTGTCGCCGTCGCGAAGCTCGTAGGCCTCGAAGGCGCCGGTCGACGCACCGGACGGAACGGCGGCACGGCTGACCGTGCCGTCCTCGAGGAGCACCTCGACCTCGACGGTCGGGTTGCCGCGAGAGTCGAGAATCTCGCGAGCGCCTACAGCTTCGATCTGAGCCACAACAGTCTCCTTGGTGGTTTCGTGGGTTGCGAAATCAGTCTAGTGACGTCGGGTAAACGGCATTAACGGCGTGGCAGAATGCTTGCGACAATTGGCGCGGGAGCCGGCGGGCCGGCGACTCGACGATCAGCTCAGCGGCTTGAACTCCAGAGCGGAGGCGTCCGCCGTCCCGGCCCCGACGAACGCGAACGACCGGTAGCCGTCGGCCGCCGCACGATCGAGCACCGCCTTGAGGTTCTTCGCACGGCGGTCGAGCCGCACCCGTCGCCCGGAGGCCACGAGCTCGGACTTGATCGCCATCAGCCGGTCGAGGGGCACGTCGGTGTCGTGGACGAGGGCGACGGAGTCGGCGGCGGCGTCGTCCGGCACGTCGATGAGGTCGACGACGCGCTCGAAGCCGATCGAGAAGCCGGCGGCCGGCACGTCGGTGCCGAGGAAGCGGCCGATCATCCCGTCGTAGCGACCGCCGCCTCCCACCGAGCTGCCCGATCCCGGGTGGGCGATCTCGAAGATGGTGCCGGTGTAGTAGCCCATGCCGCGCACCAGGGTCGGGTCGAACCGCAGCGCGACGCCCTCGGGGAGCGGTGTCCAGTGCGTGCGCCAGCGCCTCCAGCTCGGCGACGGCGTCGGTATCCATGCCGGAGGGCAGGACGGCGGCGATGGCCTCGACGGTCAGCTCCACTCCGCCGTCGGCGAGATGCGGCTCGAGCGCGGCGAGGATGCCGCCGAGCACGGCGGCGGAGTCCGCCCCTCCCTCGCTGCAGCTCGGCGACGACGCCGTCCGCGCCGATCTTGTCGAGCTTGTCGAGCGAGATCAGCACCTGCGGCCAGCGCGACTCCGCGAAGCCGACAGTATTCGAGCAGGCCGCCCAGGATGCGGCGGTCGTTGATGCGGATGGTGCAGCCGGTCAGCCCCAGCGCCTCCAATGCGGCGGCGGTCGCGGTGATGAGCTCGACCTCCGCCAGCTGCGAACCGGCTCGCCGATGATGTCGATGTCGCACTGGACGAACTGGCGGTAGCGGCCCTTCTGCGGACGCTCGGCGCGCCAGACCGGCGCGATCTGGATGCTGCGGAAGACGGGAGGCAGCTCGCCGCGGTGGCTGGCGTAGAAGCGGGCCAGCGGAACGGTGAGGTCGAAGCGGAGGCCCAGGTCGCAGAGCGCCAGGGTGTCGCCCGACTCGATCGCCTCGCGGAGGTCGTCGCCCCCGAGGCCGCGCTTGAGCACGCTGAAGGCGAGCTTCTCGTTGTCGCCGCCGAGCCCGGAGTGCAGCCGGGCGACGTCTTCGACGACCGGCGTCTCGATCTCGTCGAAGCCGTGGGCGGCGAAGCTCCGGCGGATCACACCGAGCGCATGCTCGCGGCGGGCCTTCTCGGCGGGGAGGAAGTCGCGCATGCCGCGGGGCGGTGTGATCGGGGAAGCCATTCGTCGATTCTTCCAGATGGGGACGCGGTGCGCGGCGGCAGGCTGCCGGATGACACAGTGACAGCGCCCGGGGGGTATCGCGGGCGGGGCGGCTCGCGTCGTAGACTGCGGCCGTTGCCACCCTGATGTCGTGCCGACCCCGTGCGATGCGGTGGTGTCCCAGTGAGGACCTGGCATGAGCCGCGGTCGTCCGACCAGGTCGGCTGCGTTGCCAGACACACGACAACGCGTCCGCCGTGGCCGGAACAATGCGCCGTCGCGAGGCGGAGGTCTCACCCGAGCGGCGATCCAGATCACCGGCGGACGCGCTGCCGGCCGCTCTGCCTCGCCCAGCGCGCCCGGCACACGGCGAGTTGGCACGAATAGTCGCCCCGGCGGGCGCCGAGACGGCGTGTCCTGCCAACTGGATGCCATCGGCCGGCCGATGGGTCAGATCGTGTGGTGCCGGCCGAGCGGCACGACCAGCGGCGTGCCCGTGACCGGGTCGGGCGCGATGACGGACTCCACGCCGAAGACGTCGCGCACCAGCTCCGCGGTGACCACCTCCGCCGGGTCGCCGGCGGCCACGATCGAACCGGCGCGCATCGCGATCAGGTGGTCGGCGTAGCGGCGGCCAGGTTGAGGTCGTGCAGCACCATCACGATCGTGCTCCCCCGCGCCGCGTTCAGGTCGAGCAGCAGATCGAGCACGTCGAGCTGGTGGCTGATGTCGAGGAACGTCGTCGGCTCGTCGAGCAGGAGGATCCCGGTCTGCTGCGCTAGTGCCATCGCGATCCAGGCCCGCTGGCGCTGACCGCCGGACAGCTCGTCGATGGCCCGGTCGGCGAGGTCGGCGACCCCGGTCGCCGTCATCGCCTCCTGCACCGCGTCGTCGTCGTCGGCGCTCCAGCGCCGGAACCAGCCCTGGTGCGGGTAACGACCGCGGGACACGAGGTCGGCCACGGTGATGCCGTCCGGCGCGGTGGGCGTCTGCGGCAACAGGCCGAGCCTGGTCGCGACCTCCTTCGTCGGCAGCGAGCGGATGTCCGCTCCGTCGAGCAGCACGCTTCCGGAGGCCGGGGCGAGCAGCCGCGACAGCCCGCGCAGCAGCGTGGACTTACCGCAGGCGTTCGGTCCGACGATGGCCGTCACCCGCCCGGGCGGGAGGTCGAGGTCGAAGCCGTCGACGACCACCCGGCCCTCGTAGGCGAGGGTCAGGTCGCGCGCAGCGAGAGTGATCTCCGTGGTCATGTCAGCCTCCTCGGCCGATGCGGTTGGTCCTGGTCAGCAGCCAGAGAAGAGAGGGCGCCCCGACGATCCCGGTCACGACGCCGACGGGGAAGACGACCCCGGGGACCGCGAACTGCGCGACGACCTCGGAGACGACGAGCACGAGGGCGCCGACGAGCGCGGCCGGCACGAGCACGAGGGAGCCGCGCCCGACGAGCCGTCGGGCGACCGGGGCGGCGAGCAGCGCGACGAAGGCGATCGGTCCGGCCACCGAAACGGCCACGGCCGCCAGGGCGACGCCGACCGCGATGCTCACGATGCGCGTTCGCTCGGGCCGCACGCCGATCCCGGCCGCGACGTCGTCGCCGAGCCCGAGGGCTGTGAGCGGCCGCCCGGCCAGCAGCGCGGCCGGGACCAGCACCACGGCGCTGACGGCGAGCACGGTCAGCGACACGTCGTCGACGCTGTTGAGGCTGCCGGTGATCCAGACGAGCGCCTGCTGCACGTCGCGCAGGTCGGCGCGGGCCAGCACGTACGAGACGAGGCCGGCGCAGATCGCCGCGAAGCCGATCCCGACGAGGACGAAGCGGTAGCCGCTCACCCCGTTGCGCCAGGCGAGCAGATAGATCAGCACGGCGGCGACCAGGGTGCCGACGAACACGATGCCGGACAGGGCCAGGCCGGTGACCCCGAACCAGACCAGGGCCACGGCGCCGGTCGCGCTGGCGCTGGTCGTGATGCCGATGATGTCGGGGCTCGCCAGCGGGTTGCGCGCGACCGACTGGAACAGCGCGCCGGAGAGCCCGAGGCAGGCTCCGACCAGGACGGCGGCGAGCAGCCGCGGGAGCCGCAGGTCGAGGATGACGAACGACGTGAGCGGGTCGGCGCGCCCGACGAGGGCGGCCAGCACGTCGACGGGAGCGACGCCGGCCGCGCCGAACGTGAGCGACACCGCGGAGACGACGAAGACGAGGGCGGCGAGCAGGACGGACACGCGGGCGGCGCGGCCCCGGCGCCGTCGGCGGTCGATCGCGACGGACGAGGGTGCACCGGCCACCACGCGGGAGGCCGGGGCCGGGGCGCTCACAGCCCCACCAGCTTGCGACGGCGCACGAGCGCGATGAAGAGCGGCGCTCCGACGAACGCCATCACAATGCCGACCTGCAGCTCGCCGGGAGGCGCGACGACGCGGCCGATGACATCGCACGCGATCAGCAGCGCGGGGGCGATCACCGCCGAGTAGGCGAGGATACGGCGGTAGTCCGCGCCGACGACCCAGCGCGCCACGTGGGGCACGACGAGGCCCACGAACGCGATCGGCCCGACGGCGGCGGTCGCCGAGCCGCAGAGCAACACGATCGCCACGGCGGCCAGCACGCGAGCCAGACCCACGCGCTGGCCGAGCCCGCGCGCGACGTCGTCGCCCAGCGCCAGAGCGTTGAGCAGCCTCCCGAGGGTCAGGGCAAGCACGGCCCCCACGACGAGCGTCGGCAACACCTGCCACAGCACCGCGAAACCACGTCCCGCCAGCGAGCCGACCTGCCAGAAGCGCATCTGGTCGAGCGACACCCGACTGGTCAGCATGACCGCCGTGATCAGCGAGCCGAGGGCGGCCGAGACCGCCGCGCCGGCCAGGGCGAGCTTGACCGGGGTCGCGCCCTCCCGGCCGACCGCCGAGACGGCGTAGACGAGACCCGCGGCGAGCGCCGATCCGGCGAACGCGAACCACACGTACCCGGAGACCGCCGTCACCCCGAAGAACGCGATGGCGACGACGACCGCGAGGGAGGCGCCGAAGTTGACGCCGAGGATGCCCGGGTCCGCCAGCGGGTTGCGCGACAGCCCCTGCATGACGGCCCCCGCGAGGCCGAGCGCCAGCCCGGCTACGAGGCCGAGCAGCGTGCGCGGGAGCCGGCTGCCGACGACGACCAGGGAGTCGTCATCGGTCGCCGAATAGTGCGTCAACGCGTGGAGGACGTCGCCAGGCGCGATGGTGCGCGCGCCGACCATCAGGCTCAGAACGCACACCGCCAGCAGCACGACGACGGCGGCCACGAAGCCGACGAGGGCACGCCGACGGCGCCGGACGCGAACGGGGGCCTCCCTGGTCTGTCCGGCGCCGGCGGTGGCGACACCAGTGGGCATCGAGCGGCTACTTGACCTTCTCGGCCGCGGCGGCCAGCTGCGGCACGTAACGGTCGAGCATCCACGGGATGCTGAGCACGCTCGGGGCGCTCGTCGCGGCGACGAACGACTCCCCGACGATCGGGGCGAAGCGGCCCTCCTCGATCGTCGGCATCGCGGCGACCAGCGGGTCGGCGGTGAAGGCGTCGAGGGACGACTGCTTGTCGAAGTACATCACCAGCAGGTCGGTGTCGATCGTGGAGAGGTTCTCGTAGCTGAGCTGGTAGAAGAAGCTGCCGTCGCCCTTCGACGAGTCGAGGGCCGCGATGCTCGGCGAGTTCTTCATCCCGAGGTCGGTCAACAGCTGCACGCGCGGGTCCTCCGCACGGTAGACGTTGAGCACTCCCGGCTCGTTGGCCGCGGCGTAGAAGAACGTCTTGCCCGTGATGACCGGGTATTTTCCTGAGAGCGCGGTGAGCGAGTCCTCGGTCTTCTTCACGAGCGCAGAGGCCTCCGACGAGAGGCCGAGCGCCGTGCCGACGATCGCCGTCTGGTCGCGCCAGCTGGTCGCCCACGGCTTCTCGGGATAGGCCACGACCGGGGAGATCTTGGTGAGGGTGTCGAACTCGGTCCGGGTGAGGCCGGAGTAAGGGGCGAGGATGACGTCGGGCTTCGCCTTGACGAACTGCTCGAACGGCACCTCGCCGGAGTCAGCGTCGAGGAGTTCGGGCGTCGTGCCCTTCAGCTGCTTGATCTTCTCGGCATCCCAGGGCAGGACGCCGTTCGCGTCGCCGCCGTAGGTGAACTTCGGCATCGCGACGGGCACGATCCCGAGGGCGAGCACGATGTCCTGCGCGCCCCAGCCCCAGGTGGCGACGCGCTCGGGCGCGGAGTCGATGGTGGTCTTGCCGAGCGCGCTGTCGATCGTCACCGGGAAGCTCCCCGCGGTCGAGGAGGACGAGCTCTCGGCCCCGGAACCGCTCGCGGAACACCCGGTGAGGGCGAGGGCAGCCGCCGAGACGACGGCGATCGACAGGACGAGACGCGACCGGCGGCGACCCGGGCGTGCGGTTTCAGGCATGACTCTCCTCACGAGGGTGCCGGGGGCACGGGATGGGAAGGGTGCCGACGTGGCACATTAGGTAAGCCTAACCTAAACGGATGCTTCCTGCCCGCGGATCTCCTCCTGAAGCTCCCGCAGGGTCGACCGGAGGGCGCGCTCGGCGTCGAGGCCTTGCGCTTTCGCCGACGCCACGATCGCCAGCAGAAGCGGCCCCAGCTCGTCCTCGCCCGATACCTGCACGCCTCCCGACTCGCTCAGATCGAGCAGGCCGACTTTCTCGGCCCGGCCGAGGAGCTTGTCCGCCAGGGCGAGGGAGGGCATCGCCTGCGGGATGCCGTCCAGCACGCTCGTGCGTCCCGGCTTCTCGGCCTTCTTGAGGTCGTCCCAGAATCCCACGACGTCCTCGGCCGTCTCCGCCGTGCGATCGCCGCCGAACACGTGCGGGTGCCGGCCGACCATCTTGCGGGTCATGTGCTCGGCGACGTCCTGGATGTCGAAGTCCTCCCCCGGCGTGTGGGCGGCGATGTCTGCGTGGAACAGCACCTGGTAGAGCACGTCGCCGAGCTCTTCGAGCATCGCGTCGCGGTCGCCTGTCTCGATCGCCTCGATGAGCTCGTACGACTCCTCGATCAGGTACTGCACGAGCGACTCGTGTGTCTGGTCGGCGTCCCACGGGCAGCCGCCCGCAGCGCGGAGTCGGGCCATCACGGCGACGAGCTCGTCGAGTCTGGTGGGGGCCGCGTCGGTCATGGCATGCTCCTCCCGTCGGGATAGGTTCATCCTCTCACCGCCACGGCCCGGTAGACTGAGCGACTGGTGTGCCGGGAAGTCTGGTCGGCGAATGTCGTTCCCGACCGCGCACGAGAGGACTTCCGATGAGCATCATCCGCTCCGAACGCACCGCCGCAGGCCTCCTGCTGGGCGCCGCCGCACTCGGCCTCCTGCTGGCGAACACCGCCGTCGGTCCCGCGCTTCTCGAACTGCAGCACGCCCACCTCGGCGGCGGGCCGGTGGACCTGAGCGTCGGGCACTGGATCAGCGACGGGCTGCTGGCGGTCTTCTTCTTCATCGTCGCGGTCGAGCTCAAGCACGAGCTCGTCGTCGGCGAGCTCAACTCGTTCGCCAAAGCGATCCATCCCGCGATCGCGGCGGCGTGCGGCGTCCTCGTCCCCGCGCTGTTCTATTTGGCGATCGCCGGCGGCTCGGGCCTCACGAACGGCTGGCCCATCCCCACCGCGACCGACATCGCCTTCGCGCTCGGGGTTCTCGCCGTCTTCGGCAGAGGACTTCCGAACAGGATGCGGGTCTTCCTGCTGGCGCTCGCCGTGCTGGACGACCTCGTCGCCATCGTCATCATCGCGGTGTTCTTCACCACCGATCCGAACCTCATCGAGCTCGCGGCGGCGGCTGTGGTCGTCGCAGCGTTCGGCCTTCTCAGCCGGTTGCTGCGCGGGAGGCTGCGCTGGCCGATCGGGATCCTGATGCTGCTTCTCGCGGTGCTGACCTGGTGGCTCGTCTACGACTCTGGCGTGCACGCCACGATCGCCGGCGTGGCCCTCGGCCTCGTGATGTCGCGCGCACCCGCCGGTCGCGTGACGCACGCGCTCGAGCCGTGGTCGAACGGGCTCATTCTGCCGCTGTTCGCGTTCTCGGCTGCGCTCGTCGTCATCCCCGCGGTGTCGCCGTCCGAGCTGTCACCGGCGTTCTGGGGCATCCTGGTCGCGCTCCCGTTGGGCAAGCTCGTGGGGGTCACGCTGGGGGGCTGGCTCGGGTCCTTCACACGTCCGCCCGAGGAGCGCGGCCGCATCCCGCTGTTCGCGCTCGTCATGATCGCGTCACTCGGCGGCATCGGCTTCACGGTATCGCTGCTGATGAACGAGCTGGCGTTCGCCGGGTCGGCGACCGTCCGCGCGGAGGGCACGATCGCGGTCCTGCTGGGATCCGCGGTGTCGATCGTACTGAGCGGCGTGCTCGTCACGGTGCTCGCCCGCCGCAACCGGACGCTGCATCCGCATCCGCATCCGCACCCGCACCCGCATGGGGCGAGTGACAGCATTCGGGCCGAATCAGCGGAAACTACCGACGAATCGCGACATTCGTGACGAATCGCTGACCGGCGATTCGTCACGAATGGTGAAAATCGCCGCGCGAAACACGACCTTCGTGCCGAATGCGCGCCGGTGTCAGCGCAGCAGAGCGGGCAGCATCAGAGCCGCCACGATGAGCAGCAGGGTGACGACGGCGACGGCGATGCCACCGGGGTGGCCGAGGTTGAGGGTCACGCCGACCCCGAACCGCTTCGGGACGAACAGGGCGGGATCGCCGCTGTTGACGTAGATCAAGCCGCCCTTCCAGTGCCGGTCGTCGTCGCGCGGATCGATCGTGTCACGGCTGGGGCCGGGCGCGGCGCCGGCCGGGACCTCGACGCGGGCGCGGATCGCTCGCGTCCCGCTCACCAGTCGTACGGCGTAGGCCGCGATCACCACGAAGATCACGACGAGTAGTCCCACGGCGACCACAGCGATGCCGGCGCTCGACTCGCTCGATTCGGCGTGCAGCCAGCCGAGCACCGAGAGCCCGGAGATCGCGGCCGACACGACGAACGCCACCCAGCCGAGCAGCGACTGCGTCAGGTGCGCCTGCAGCGCGGCGATCCCCTCGGCGACCTCCGGCCGCTCCCCCGATCCGCGCCGCCACGGCACGCTGCGGACGACGAACGCGATGCCGACGATCAGCGCGAGCACGCCGACGCCGATCAGGATCGGCCCGAACACCGAGACGAACGACTTCTCGGCGAAGCGGTCGGCCTGTCCGCTCGCGTTCCAGTGCACGGCGATCGTGGCGGGGAGGCTGTCGTACAGGGCGACGCCGACGGCGGCGGCCGCAGCCACCACCACGAGCGCCGCGGCGAACCAGGCGTACGCCGGCTGCGGACGCGCGACGAGGTCCGGAGTCACGCTCCCGGAGATGCGAACCTGTGCGTCGTCGAGCCAGCCGCCCGCACGCTTGGCGGTCCGGATGCTCCGACGGCAGAGGACGTACGCGACGACCGACCCGACGAGCAAGACGAGGGTCGCGACCAGCGGCGGCGCAGCAGGACCGAGTGGTGCGGCCAGGGCGGCGACGGCCAGCGCGATGATGGAGGACGCCACCACGCCGATGCGGAAGCGCCGGACGGCCGTCAGCACGACGGGATCGGTCGCGCGGCTGCGCGGCACCAGCACTCCCAGCGGGAGGGTGGTGCGACTCATCGCCGGCAGCATCAGGAGGATCGCGGCGATCAGTGTCGCGACGGCGAGGGTGCTCACCAGTACAGCGGTCATGGGGTGTTTCCTTTCTGCTCCCGCGGCGGGTTCTCCGCGCGGGCCTGCGCGAACGCTGTCGCGATGCTCGCGGTGCGGGCCTCCAGCTCGGCTCGGGGCACTCCGTGGGCGATGCCCTCGGCGATCACAGCGCTGAGCCGCTCGTGCCATCCGTCGAGGAACTGCTCGTCGACCGGCCCGCTCTCCGGATCGCGCGCGATGACGGAGCCGGAGCGCCTGTTCGTGCGCACGATCCCCTCCTGACGAAGGGCGTCGTACGCCTTGACGACCGTGGCGACGTTGATCCCGAACCGGACAGCGACCTGGCGTACGGGGAGGAGGGCGTCGCCGGCGCGCAGTTCGCCGCGCGCGACGGCGTCGATGATGCGATCGTGGAGCTGCTGGTAGAGCGGCATCTCTGCCGTCGGATCGATCTCGATGCGCACGACCCCTCCTATCTGTATCGGTACTTATAGTACAGCCGATACAGTGCGACGAGATCACGACATCGATGACTTCGGAGGTCTGCGGAGGCCTCCGGAGTGACGGGAGCCGGGTGGCTGTCAGGCCGCCGGCTCGGAGGCGGGTTCGGGGGCCGGGAAGAGGGCGCCGAGCAGGGTCGCGACCCACTCGATCAGCGCTGCGTCGTCGGGCGCCTCGCCGTTCACGCGCGGCAGCGGGACCGTCGCCACCTGGGGAGCGGCGTGGTACTTCGACCCCGGGTACATGCGCTGCAGGCGCACCTGCAGCGAGTCCGGCAGTTGCGCGGGGGCGAGACGGAGGTTCGAGCCCATCGCCACGACCTCCCCGAGCCCGGCGCGCTGAGCCGCCCGTCGCAGCCGCGAGACGGCGATCAGGTTCACGACTGGCTCGGGAGGCTCGCCGTAACGGTCGGTCAGCTCCTCGAGCACCAGGTCGATCTGGCCGTCCTTCGCCGCCGGCGAGCTCGCGGTCGACAGCTTCTGGTAAGCCTCCAGCCGCAGCCGCTCGCTGTCGACGTACTCCTCCGGGATGTGGGCGTCGACGGGCAGCTCCAGGCGCAGCTCGGTCTGCCCTTCTGCGACCTCGCCGCGGAACGTGGACACGGCCTCCCCGATCATCCGCAGATACAGGTCGAAGCCCACGCCCGCGATATGGCCGGACTGCTCGCCGCCCAGGAGGTTGCCCGCGCCGCGGATCTCCAGGTCTTTGAGCGCGACCTGCATGCCGCTGCCGAGATCGTTGTTGGCCGCGATGGTCGACAACCGGTCGTGGGCCGTCTCGCTCAGCGGCTTGTCCTCCTCCCAGAGGAAATACGCGTACGCGCGCTCGCGGCCTCGCCCCACCCGGCCGCGCAACTGGTGCAACTGGCTGAGCCCGTACTTGTCGGCGCGATCGATGATGATCGTGTTGGCGTTCGAGATGTCCAGACCGGTCTCGATGATCGTCGTCGAGACGAGCACGTCGAACCTGCGCTCCCAGAAGTCCACGACGACCTGCTCGAGCGCGTGCTCGTTCATGCGGCCGTGCGCCACCGCGATACGCGCCTCCGGGACGAGCTCGGCCAGCTTGGCGGCGGTCGCGGAGATGGAGCCGACGCGGTTGTGCACGAAGAACACCTGGCCTTCGCGCAGCAGCTCGCGCCGGATCGCGGCGGCGACCTGGCGCTCGGAGTACGGCCCGACGAAGGTGAGGATCGGGTGCCGGTCCTCCGGCGGTGTCGCGAGTGTGGACATCTCGCGGATGCCGGTGACCGCCATCTCGAGCGTGCGCGGGATCGGGGTGGCGCTCATCGCGAGGATGTCGACGTTGGTCTTCAACTTCTTCAGCGCGTCCTTGTGCTCCACGCCGAACCGCTGCTCCTCGTCGATGATGACGAGTCCGAGGTCTTTGAACGACACACCGTCGGCGAGGATGCGGTGCGTTCCGATCACGATGTCGACGGTACCGTCGGCCATGCCGCGCAGAGTCTCGCGGGCCTCCTTGTCGGTCTGGAACCGGCTGAGCTCGCGCAGGTGGATGGGGAAGCCGGCAAAACGCTCCAGGAAGGTCTCGGCGTGCTGCCTGACCAACAGCGTCGTCGGCACGAGCATCGCCACCTGCTTGCCATCCTGGATGGCTTTGAACGCCGCGCGAACGGCGATCTCGGTCTTGCCGAAGCCGACGTCGCCCGAGATGAGACGGTCCATCGGGATCGGCCGCTCCATGTCGGCCTTCACCTCGTCGATCGTCTGCAGCTGGTCGTGCGTCTCGGCGAACGGGAACGCCTCTTCGAGCTCGCGCTGCCACGGGGTGTCGGGCCCGAAGGAGTGGCCCTTGCTGGCCATGCGCGCCGAGTACAGCTTGACGAGCTCGACGGCGATGTCACGAACCGCCCGCCGCGCGCGTCCTTTGGCGGCCGACCAGTCGCTGCCGCCCATCTTGGACAGCTGGGGGGCCTCGCCGCCGACGTAACGGGTGAGGAGGTCGAGCTGATCGGTCGGGACGTACAGTTTGTCGCCGGGGTAGCCGCGCTTGGAGGGCGCGTACTCGAGCACGAGGTATTCGCGCTTCGACTTGACGGCGTTGCGGCCGCCGCTGGACACCTCGCGCTGCGTCAGCTCGATGAACTTGCCGATGCCGTGCGTCTCGTGCACGACGTAGTCTCCTGGCTTCAGCGCCAGCGGGTCGACGACGTTCTTGCGCCGGGTGGCGAGCTTCTTGACCTGCCGCGACTCGTAGCCGACCGAGCGACCGTAGAACTCGCTCTCGCCGATCAGCGCCAGCTTCTCGTCCGGCATCTCGAAGCCGTGCTCGACGTTCGCCCGCACCAGGTACGCCACCCCGGGCTCCGGGTTCTCGGGGAACGCGTCCACCGGTCGCGCGGGAAGCTCGGCATCGGCCAGCACCTGGGCCGCGCGCTCGACCAGGCCGGCGCCCTCGGCGACGATGGCGACCTGCCAGCCGTCGCGGAGGCGCCGGGCCACGTGCTCGACGGCGCCGGTGACGTTGCCCTGGAAGCTGGGCACGGCCTCCGCGGCGACGCGCACCTGGAGGTACTCCTCCACCTCGCGCTCGAGCGGCAGCTCGTCGACCGCGTCGGCCTGGAAGCCGGAGAACGTCCACCACGGGTGGTCGGGGGCCTGCTGCCCCGGCCGGCTGAATTTCACCGAGTCGCGCAGCCGCTGCAGCGTGAGGAAGTCACCGGCGGCGAGATCGATCGGAGCCGCGGCGCCGACGGTGGCGGCGCTCCAGGCCGCCGAGAGGAACTCGCGGTTGGTCTCGGCGAGGCTCACCGCGCGGGAGGCGACGCGCTCGGGCGAGAGCACCGCGACGGCGGCTCCGTCCGGGAGGTAGTGCGTGAGCGGCACGAGCCGGTCCACGAGCGCGGGAGCGAGCGACTCCATGCCCTCTACCGGGATGCCCTCGCCGATCTTGGCGAGCATCGCCGACAGGCTGGGGAACTCGTGTTCCATCTCGCGGGCGCGCTGCCGCACCGGCTCGCTGAGCAGCAGCTCCCGGCTCGGCGGCAACGACACCGCGGGGATCGGCTCGGGCAGCGAGCGCTGGTCGGCGACGGAGAACGAGCGGATCTGCTCGACCTCGTCGCCGAAGAAGTCCACCCGGTACGGGTGCTCGGCGGTCGGCGGGAAGACGTCGAGGATGCCGCCGCGCACCGCGAACTCGCCGCGCCGGGTGACCATGTCGACGCGCGCGTACGCCAGGTCGACCAGTTGGAGGACGAGCCCGCCGAGGTCGAAACCGCGGGCTCCCTCGGTCAGCCCGATGGTCGCATAGTCGGTGAGGTTGTCGGCGAGCGGCTGCAAGGCGGCGCGAACCGACGCGACGAGGACGAACGGATGCGCGGCCTCCCCGGCCTCGCGTGCAGCGGACCAGTCCGCCAGCCGGCGGAGGGCGATGAGGCGCTTGCCGACGATCTCGGGGCTCGGGCTCAGCCGCTCGTGCGGCAGGGTCTCCCAGGCCGGGAACTCGACGACCTCGGCGTCGGGGAGAACGCACGGCAGCGCAGCGCGCACCGACTCCGACTCCCGGCCGGTCGCCGTGATGACCAGGACGGCCTGCGAAGCGCCCGCTGCGGCGCGCCTGCCGAGCAGGCCCGCGAGAAGCGGGACGCGCAGGCCGTCTGTCAGCGAGAAGTCGGCATCGCGCCCCGCAGAGGCCAGTGCGTCGGAGAACGTGGAGGCGCGCTCGAGCGCCGCGATCAAGCCCTGCAGTATCACTCGCGAAAGTCTACGCGGGGGTTCCGACAGCACGACCGGCGCCGGGAAGCGGGACGAGCTCGCCGCGTCCGCCGAGAGCGTTCCAGGTCACCGGCGCCTCGGAGGCCGCGGCCGCGGTCGCGCCTCGGAACCCGCGGGAGCTCAGCAGCAGGGAGCCGAACGACGGGATCAGCTGGTCGGCTCCGGCGAGCACGTCGAACTCTCCGAAACGGTCGAGTCGCGCGGCGCCCGCCTTCACACACGCCTCCTTCGCCGTCCAGGCCAGCCGGAAGGCACGACCGGGGTCGGTCGCTGCGAACACGAGCGCACGCTCCGACGGAGTCAGAGCGTCGTTCGGGAGGTTCGCGTCACCGATGACGGCGTCTGCGAACACCTCGACGTCCACGCCGAGCGGTGCGTACGAAGCGCCAGCGGCCACCCAGCCGCGCGAGTGCGACCAGCTCACCTGAAACCCCGACACCGGAAGCGGCCTGCCGTGCTCCCTGCCGCAGACTTCGCAGCGCTGGTGCAGCGCGGCCGGTGCGATGTCACCGGCACCCACCTCCCGGAGGACGCGGGCGGCGAGCAGGCGAGCGGCGACGAAGTCGTCCCCGTCGGACGGCGACCGCAGTGCGCGCCGGCGCGCCTCCGCCGCCCTGCCGAGTGGACCGGACGGCAGCAGGGCGAGGACCTCCCTCGTCTTCGCGACGACGACGGCGTTCAGATCCATCCCTCCAACGCCTGCATGAACCCGTCGTGGTCGTCGCGGTTGATGACGTGACCGCTGCCCGCGACCACGCGGACATCGAAGCCGGTCGCGCGCAAGCGCTCGGCCACGTGCGGCTTCACCAGGTGGGAGTTGTCGGCCAGCATCACCAAGGACGGGACGGCCATGCGCTCCGGGGCCTGCATGACGCTCGGCGCGAGCACGGCCGGGATCGCCGCGCGGTCGAAGGACTTGAACGTCTCGACCTCGATCGCAACATCGGCCGGATCCCAGCGCGGGTTGCGCCTGGCGATCCGAGCAGCCGACTGCCGGGCCAGGGTCTTGAGGAACGCGGGCGCGAGCAGCAGCTGGAACCAGTTGGCCGCCGGGCATGAGAACGCGGGATCGACGTAGACCGCGCGCTCCGGGCGCAGGCGGTCGACGGCAAGGCTCACCGTCAGCCCGCCGAGTGAGTGCCCCATCACCAGCTCGGGCGCGTACGGGACAGTGTCGACGATGTCCTCCGCCATCAGCTCGGCGGTGTACTCGTCGGTGCGCGGGCTGTGGCCGTGGCCCCGGAGGTCGACTGCGACTACGTGGTAGCCGCGCTCCGCGAGGACAGGACCCACCCGGCGCCAGTTGCGCGAGTCGGACATGACACCGTGGACGAGGACCGCGTGCCGGTCTCCGGTGCCCCACTCGCGCGTGTACAACTCCATGGACCGTGACGGTACCGTGTCGTCCTGGGCCGGTGCAGTACGTCGGCTACACTCTGGCTGAACGTCCGGCGTGAGACGCCGGTGAGGAGCCAGAACATGAACATGACGCCACCCACCGACTCGGAGTCTGCGCCGGTCCTCCCCGCCCCTCAGGGGCCGGACTCGGCGCGGCAGTGGGCACCGCTACCGCCGCAGTATGACGGCGCTCCCGCGACTCGGCGACGACCGCGGACGTTCGGCGTGGTCTCGATGGCGATTGCACTGGCGGTGTTCGTGCTGTCGGTCGCGGCGTCGGTGATCGTCGGGGTGAATGCAGGGCCGCTCGCGACCCGGAGTTCGACGTCCTTCAGCTTCAACACCTCCGATCTCACCCCAGACCAGGCGGCGGCGTTCGCACCCGTCGCCCTGCTGATCGGCGCGCAGATGCTCCTCGGGACCATCCTGGGCATCACGGCGCTCGTTCTGGGGATCATCGCCGTCTCGACCAAGCGCGGGCGGGCCTTCGGCGTCGTCGGCATCGTCGTGGCAGCGGTGGCGCCGATCGCGTCGTTGGCGGTGTACACGGGAACACTGATCGGCACGCTGCCACCCGCGTGACCCCGTATTTGGATCACCGACGGGCAGCCGAGCGTCAGCGCTCGGTGTGGAACCGGTTCTGCGCGGCCGTCAGGCCGTCGGTCGCGATCTGCTCGATCGCGTCGGCGGCATCCGCCACGAGGATCGGCAGAGTCTTGCGCTCTGCCGAGCTGAAGCCGGCGAGAACGTGGTCGGCCGCTTCGCGCGAACCGGGAGGCCGGCCGACCCCGACGCGCACGCGCGTGAAGTCGCCGGTGCCGGTCGCCGCGATGACATCGCGCACGCCGTTATGGCCGCCGTGGCCTCCGCCGAACTTGAGCTTGAGAGTGTCGAACGGGATGTCCAGTTCGTCCTGCACGACGATCAGTCGTGACGGGTCGAGCGAATAGAACCGGAGCAGCTGCGACACCGGCCCCCCCGACACGTTCATGAACGTGTTGGGCTTGGCCAGGACGAACCGCGGCCCGCCGGGGGCGAGACGCCCCTCGGCGACCGTGGCGTTCGCCTTGTGGGTCTTGAAGGTGAGGCGGCCGCGCGAGGCGAGCTCGTCGAGCACCATCTGGCCCACGTTGTGGCGCGTGGCGGCGTAGCCGGGCCCGGGATTCCCGAGCCCGACCACGAGCCACGGGGCCTCCTGTTGCAGAGGATCCGCCATCGGGTGTGACTACTCCGCGGACTCGCCGGCGGCCGGGGTCTCGGCGGCCTCCTCGGCGGTCTCCTCGTCGGCGCGCGCGGCGGCGGGCACGACGATGTTCAGGATCAGGAGGTCCTCGTCCTCGGCGAGCACGGCACCGGCCGGCAGCGCAAAGTTCTTGGCGTGGTACTGCGTGCCCTCCTCGGCGTCGGTGACGTCGATGACGATGCGCTCGGGGATGTGGGTGGCCTCGACCTCGAGCTTGATGGTCGAGATTTCGAGCACCGCGATGGTGCCGGAGAACGACTCGCCCTCGACGTGCACGGGCACCTCGACCTGGACCTTCTCGCCACGGCGGATGACCAGCAGGTCGAGGTGCTCGATGATCTGGAGCACCGGGTCCTTCTGGACGTCCTTCACCAGGGTGAGCTGGCTCGTGCCGTCGATGTCGAGGTCGAGCACCGCGTTCGCCTTGCGGAGCAGCAGGCCGACCTGGTGCGCCGGGACGGTGATGTGGACGGGATCGGTGCCGTGGCCGTAGATGACCGCGGGGATCTTGCCCGCGGCGCGGATCTTGCGGGCAGCGCCCTTGCCGAAGCTGTCGCGGACTTCCGCGACGACCTTGTTGGACTCGTCAGCCATGATGTCTCCTTGCCGGCGATGCCGGCTCTCGGGCGAGCCGTGGGCTCGCAGTATTGGGGTGTCGACTCGAGCGCATCGAAGTGCGCGAGGAAAGACTGCGTAGCCTGCTCCACCGCGTCGATTACGGATGCGTGACGCATCCCTCGCCGAAGTTCAGTGGCCCAGTCTACCTGACGTGGCGGGCGGTGCGGTCCACGATCGCGGCGACGAGCTCGGCGGGCGGATCGGCGATGTCAAGGCGGAGGCCGGCCTCGTCGGGCTGCAGAGGCTCCAGCGTCGCGAGCTGCGAGTCGAGCAGGGAGGTCGGCATGAAGTGGCCCGGCCGGATCATCCGCTCTTCCAGGAGCTCGCGCGTGCCGTCGAGCTCGGCGAAGACCGTGCCGGGCGCCTCGCGGCGGATCAGGTCGCGATATGAGCGCTTGAGGGCCGAGCACGCCACGATCATGCCCGCGTCGCCCCCGTCGGCCAGGGTGCGCCCGACCGCCCGCAGCCAGGGCTCGCGGTCGGCGTCGGTGAGCGGGATGCCCGCTGTCATCGTGGCGACGTTGACCGCGGGGTGGAGGTCGTCACCGTCGACGAACGCGGCGTCGAGCGCGTCGGCCACGGCCCTCCCGATCGTGGACTTGCCGGACCCCGACACGCCCATCACAACGATCTTCACGCCCACGCGCCCACCTCTCGCTCGCCTCTGCCTATTCTCCAACCGCCGAGTGGGCGGAAAGTGCGGTGCGAAATCGATTCACGGCCCTACCTTCCGCTTACTCGGCACGTGATCACCAGTCGTGCATGGAGCCGTCGAGGAGCCGGTTCACCGGCAGGTAGGCGGCCTGGTAGGGGAAGGAGCCGGCGAGGGCCTCGTCGTAGTCGACGCCGAGGCCCGGAGCCTCGCCCGGCACGAGCATGCCGTCGGCGAAGGAGTAGGTCGGCCGGAAGACCTCGTCGGTCTCCGCACTGTGCTTCATGTACTCCTGGATGCCGAAGTTCGGGATCGCGACGCCCAGGTGCACGGCGGCCGCCAGGCCCACTGGCGACACGTCGGTCGGCCCGTGCACGCCCGACTTGATCTGGTAGACGGACGCGTAGTCGAAGATGCGCCGGAGGCCGGTGATGCCGCCCGCGTGCGTGACGGGGGAGCGCACGTAGTCGATCAGCTGCTCCTCGAACAGCTCGCGGTAGTCCCAGATCGTGTTGAACACCTCGCCGATCGCGAGCGGCGTCGTCGTGTGCTCGCGTACGCGGCGCAGCACCGCCTGGTTCTCGGCCGGGGTGACGTCCTCCAGCCAGAACAGGTCGTAGGGTTCGAGCGACTTGCCGAGCTTGGCGGCCTGGATCGGGGTGAGCCGGTGGTGGGCGTCGTGCAGCAGCGGCAGCTCGGGGCCGAACTCGTTGCGCACGGCCTCGAAGACGCCGGGGATGTGGCGGAGGTACGCCCGGGTGTCCCACTGCTCCTCGACCGGCACTGCGCTGCGGCGCGCGGGCTCGTGGTCGTACCGGGAGGTCGTGCCTCCCGCACCTGCTGCCGCGTTCGCCGACGAAGCGACGCCGTACACCGACGACAGCCCCGGCACTCCGGTCTGGATGCGGATGGCGCGGTAGCCCTGCTCGAGGTGCGCCCGGATCGAGTCGAACAGCTCGGGCAGCTCGGCGCCGGAGGCATGCCCGTAGCAGAGCGTGCCGACACGGCTGCGCCCGCCCAGCAGCTGGTAGAGCGGGAGCCCTGCGACCGTGGCCTTGATGTCCCAGAGCGCCGTGTCGACGGCGGCGATGGAGGCCATGGTGACCGGGCCGCGGCGCCAGTAGGCGCCCCGATAGAGGTACTGCCAGGTGTCCTCGATCGCGTGCGCGTCCCGCCCGATCAGGAGCGGCACGACGTGCTCGCTCAGGTAGGCGGCGACGGCGAGCTCGCGGCCGTTGAGGGTGGCGTCGCCGAGGCCGGTGACGCCGTCTTCCGTCGTGATGCGCAGAGTGACGAAGTTGCGGCCCGGGCTCGAGATGAGGACGTCGGCTGCGGTGATTCTCATGCGTGTGCTCCTTGCTGCCGGGCGGCGATCCGCTCGGCGAGGGGGTCGGTCAGGTCGGTGAGGTCGGGGGCGAGCGTCTTGAGGACGGCGATCGCGCGCTCCCGCGGGGTGGTCGCCTCCCGCAGGCGCTCGACGAGCGCAGCCGCGCCCGGGTCGCGGACGTCGGGCCCGGCGAGGTGGCCGGCCCACGCGGCGAGCACGCCGAGCTGGGCGCGGCCCGGCTCGCGACCGGCGGCGAGGCGACTCCGCAGCGGGTCCACGATGCGGGGACCGAGCTTCTGCGAGCCGTCGGTGGCGATCTGGGCGAGCCGGTGCTCGATGCGGGCGTTGCCGAAGCGGGCGCGGAGGGCGGCGAGCGCCTCGTCCACCGTCACGGCGTCGAACGGCAGTTCGGTGCGCTGCTCGTCCCAGAGCCGCTCGAGTTCGGCGGCGAGCGCCGGGTCGGCGATGGCCTGGGCGACGGTCTCGTGGCCGGCAGCGAGCCCGTGGTAGGCGAGCTGCGAGTGCCCGGCGTTGAGGAGCCAGAGCTTGCGGCGTCCATAGGGCGCGATGTCGTCGACGAACTGTGCGCCAGCGGCCTCCCAGGCGGGCCGGCCCGCGGGGAAGGCCCCCGCGATCACCCACTCGGCGAAGGGCTCGGTCACCACGGGTGCCGCGTCGTCCCAGCCGGTGAGCCGGCGGACGGCCTCCCGGTCGGCGTCGGTCGGCGCCGGGGTGATCCGGTCGACCATCGAGGAGACGAAGGACACCTCCGCGCGGATCCAGGCGTCCAGGTCGGACCCCGGTTCGGCGAGCGCGAGCACCGCGTCGCGGATGACGCGCCCGTTGTCCGGGAGGTTGTCGCAGCTGATGACCGCGATCCCGCCGGCTCCCGCCGCGTGCCGCGCCCGGAGGCCGTCGAGCACGCGCGCCGGGGCCGACGAACCCGCCCGGTAGCCCGCCTCGGTCACCGTGAGCGTGAGGACGCCGACGTCGGGATCGGCGAGCACCCGCCGCCACGCACCGAGGTCGGCCCCGTCGTGCACCTCGCTCAGCGCCTCCATCAGCGTGGCGCTGTCGCCGTCCGCTCTGCGCTCGAGGAGGGTGTAGACGGCGTCCTGCGCGGCCAGCACGCGGGCGGCGTCGGCACTCCGCCCCGTGAAGGCGGCGATGCCGGACCCGTCGCCCGCGAGCTGCGTATACCAGGCCTGATGGGCGCGGTGGAACGCCCCCAGACCCAGATGCACCATCCGCACAGGGTGGCGCATCGACCGTGGCGGGGAGGTCATGCCGCCACCGCTGCGCGCGTCCGCGCCTCGACGGCGCGCAGGTAGGCGAGGTTGTCCCTGGTGCGCTCGGCGAGGGGCGCCGCCGTCGAGAAGTCTTCGCTGGTCACCCACCCGTCATAGCCGAACTCGTGCAACGCGCGGAAGTATGCGTCGACGTCGCCCGTGCCCGTGCGCAGCGGCGCCCAGTCGTGCCGCCAGCGCACCGTGCCGTCCTCCTCCGGCTCCCCGGGCAGCCACGCGACGTTCTTGACGTGCACGTGCGCCAGGTACGGCCCGAGCAGCTGGAGGGCGGAGAGTGTGCGCTCCTGCCCTTCGATCACGAGGTTGCCGAGGTCGTGGATGACGCCGACCGCGGAAGGGTCGAGGCCGTCGAGCAGCCGGCACGCGGCGGAGGCGGAGGCCGTGATCGTCTCGTGGTGCAGCTCGACGAGCGCCTTCACTCCGAGCGAGGCGGCGACCGACGCCGCCCGTTCCAGGTCGCGCCGGGCAGCCGCGAACAGCTCGCGGTAGTCGCCCACGTCGGTGCGGGGCATGGTGACCCGCACCTGCCGGGCACCGAGCTCGGCGGTCGCCGCGAGCATCCGGTCGACGTTCGCGTGGTCGTCACAGCGTGCGTAGCCGCCGATGCCGGAGAACTCGAGCCCGGACTCCCGGGTCAGGCGCGCGATCTCCGGGAGCAACTCCTCCAGACCGGTGAGCGGCCAGGTCGCCCGGTTGCCCGCCCAGAAGCCCGGCTCCGCGGCCGGCTCCTGGTCGACGACGCGCCACTCGATGCCGTCCCAGCCCTGGGCCGCGATGTTCCGCACGGCCTCGTCGGGAGTCCAGCCGGGGGTGGAGGCGGTGAAGACGGAGAACTTCATGCGTTCACCCCTGTCGTCACGACGACGTCGTCGAAGGAGCCGTCGAGCACGTCGTCGAGGAGCACCGGGCGGCCGAGCGTGGCCGAGAGGTAAACCGCGCGCACGACGGCGAGGGAGAGGAACGCGTCGGCGACCGTCACCCCGGGAGCGCGGTGCTCGCGGATGGCCTCCACGATGTCCTCGTACTGGCGCAGATGGCCGACGACGAACTGCTCCGGCCCGCGGTCGCCGCCGCGCAGCTCGCTCGACAGCACGACGTCGGCGGCGCGGTTGCCGTCGGACTCCACGGCGCCGCCAGCTCCTGCAGAGTGAAAGTACTCGAGCTGATCGTCGTCGATGATCGCCGAACCCCGGTCACCGTGCACCTGCAGCCGAACCGAGAGCCCGGGATAGGCGGCGGTCGTCGCGTGCAGCACCGCGAGCGCGCCCGACTCGAAGCGGATGGTCGCTACCGCGACGTCCTCGATCTCGACCCGCTCGTGCGCGAGCAGCGCGGTGCGCGCGTCGATCTCGACCGGCGTGCCCAGGAACCAGACCAGCAGGTCGACGGTGTGGACGCCCTGATTCATCACGGCTCCGCCGCCGTCGAGCTCCCAGGTGCCTCGCCACTGCCCGGAGTCGTAGTACTCCTGGGTGCGCCACCAGGCGACGGAGGCGATGCCGCTGGTCAGGCGCCCGAAACCTCCCGAGTGCGCGGCCTCGGCGACGGCGCGGGAGGCCGGGTCGAAGCGGTGCTGACTGATCACCGAGACGACCAGGCCGTCCGCTCGGCGCGTCGCGACAGCGCGAGGATCTCGCGCGCCCGCGGCAGGGAGACATCGAGCGGCTTCTCGATGACGACGTGCTTGCCCGCGGCGAGCGCTTCCTCGGCGAGCACGACGTGGAGGCCGCTCGGCGTGCAGATGACGACCACGTCGATCTCGGCTCCGGCCAGGGCGGCCGTGAGCGACGCGAACTCGGCGGGACGATCGGCGCAGTACTCGGAGACCAGCTGGTCGGCGAGCGCGGTGGCGGCCGTCGGCACGGCGTCGACGAGCGCGGTGATCGCGAGGTCGGGGTGCTTCAGGACGGCGCGGGCGTGGTTGAGGCCGATGATGCCGCAGCCGACGAGGGCCACGCGCAGGGGCGGTGCGGAGGGTGCGGTCATGCGAGGGTGACTCCGATCTGGTCGGTCAGGCGGCGGAGGGCGCGGCCGGCGACGCCGAAGGCTGCCGGTCCGGAGAAGCCGCCGAGGGCGTTGACGTCGGTGAGGTGCGGTTCGAGCGACGCGAAGCCGGTGTAGCCGTCGTCGCGCAGCGCGGTAAGGGTCTGCAGCAGCTGGCCGTCGCCCTCCCCCGCCGGGGTGACCTCGGAGGTCGCGGCCAGGGCGTCCTTCACCTGCAGGTACTCCAGGTGCGGGCGCAGCATCGCGTAGCCGTCGTCGAAGGGCGCGGCAACGCCGACCTGCACGAAGTTGGCGCTGTCCCAGGCGAGCCTGAGCGCCGGTGAGCCGACCGACTCGACGATGTCGAGGCAGCGCTCCGGGGTGTCGCCGTAGATGTCCTTCTCGTTCTCGTGCAGGAGCACGACCCCGGCCTCCTCGGCCGCAGCGGCGAGAGCGCGCATGCGCTCGATGACGTCGTCGCGGATGCTCTCGACGGGCACGCCGTCTGCACGGTAGAAGGAGAACAGCCGGATGTACCGGGCGTCGAGCCGCTTGGCCGCGGCGATCGCCCGGCCGAGCCGGTCGACCTCGTGCTGCACCGGCAGTGCGACGTCGACCTTGCCGATCGGCGACGCGATGGCGGATACGCGCATCCCGCGCTCGGCGAAGACGCCGGCCAAGCGGTCGAGCTGCTCGTCGTCGAGGTCGACGATGTTGACGCCCCAGGCGCTGCGCACCTCGATGTGGCCGGCGCCGAGCGCCTGCAGCACCGCGACCTGCACGGCCGGGTCGGGGTCGATCTCGTCGCCGAACCCGGACAGTGCCCATGAAACGGTACTCACGTACTTCACTCCTCCGCTGGTCATTTCGTTGCTCCGCTGGTCATTTCGTTGCTCCGCTGGTCAGGCCACCGATCAGGTAGCGCTGGAAGACGAGGTACAGCACCACGACCGGCACGGCGCAGATCAGCGATGCCGCCATCATCTGCCCGTACAGGGGGATCGCTCCACCCTCCTGCGTGGCTCCGAAGACTTGCAGGGCCACGGCCGCGGTGCGCGACTCGGGGTTGGTCAGTACCGACGCGAACAGCACGTCGTTCCAGCCGAGCAGGAACGCGAAGATTCCCGAGACGACGATCCCCGGCCAGCTCAGCGGCATGACGATCTGGGTGAGGATGCGCCACGACGAGGCGCCGTCGATGCGGGCGGCCTCTTCCAGGGCTTTCGGCAGGCCGCGCAGGTAGGTGACCATCACCCAGGTCGAGAACGGCAGGGCGAACGTCAGGTAGGTGATGAACACCGCCCAGCGCGTGCCGATGATCTGGATGCCGAGAAGCGACGCGGTCGACGAGAACAGCACGAACACGGGAAGCAGCATGAGCGTTCCCGGGATCGACTGCAGGCCGAGGAGGCCGCGCAGGAAGGTCAGCCGGCCGCGGAACTCGTATCGCACGAGCACGTAGGCGGTGGCGAGCGCGAGGAAGGCGCAGACGATGGCGACGGCGGTACAGATGATGACGCTGTTCATCAGCCCGGTGCCGAGGTCGACCGTGCTCCACACCTTGAGGTAGTTGTCGAGGTTCAGCTCGGTCGGGAGGAACGCCCCGGCGGCCACGGAGACGTCGGAGTTGACCGACGCGAACAGCATGTACAGCACCGGCCCGAGGACGATGACCAGCAGCACGGTGATGATCGCCACCAACAGCGGGCGCGGCAGCAGGCGGGTGATGTCGTCGGACGTTCCGCGGCGCCCGCGGGGAGCGCGGCCGCCGCCGCGCGTCGAGACGGCGTGCAGAGCGCGGGTCTCAGTGGTCATCGCTGCTCCTCCTCTCCGGAGTCGAGCTTCACGGCTCTCAGGTAGACGAACAGCGGAATCGCGATCAGCACGAGCGAGCAGATCGCCATCGCCGCGCTCAGCCCGAACCGGAAGCTCTGGAAGCTGGTCATGTAGGTGAGCACCGGCAGGACCTCCACGTCTTGCGGTGCCGGCACGCCGAACAGCACGAACGGCAGTGTGAACGCGTTGATGTTGTGCAAGAACGCGATGATGAGCGCAAGCAGGATGGGGCCGCGAAGGTAGGGCAGCACGACGTAGCGCAGCTTGATCCACCACGTCGCGCCGTCGATCGCGGCGGCCTCGTGCACCTCGTGATCGACCGACTGGAGGCCGGCGAGCACGAGCAGGTAGAAGAACGGCCACGACGTCCAGATCTGGACGATGATGAGCGACCAGTAGCTGAGGGGTCCGTTGAGCCAGAGCCCGCTGTGGATGCCGACGGCGCCGAGCATCGAGTCGACGACGCCTCCCGGCTGCAGCATGGTCCGCCACAGCGTGCCGACCACGAACGCGGGCAGAACGTACGGGATGAGGAAGAGCGAACGCACCAGCGCCCGCCCCCGGAACCGGTTCTGGGTGGCGAGGGCGGCGGCCAGGCCGATCGGCATGGTCACCACGGCGGCGATGGCCGCGAACGAGACGCTGATCCCGATCGAGCGCAGCAGCGGGGAGGCGGTGACCGCCTCGACGTAGTTGCCGAGGCCGATGAACGGGGCCTGCAGCCAGCTCTGCAGCGTGTACTGGTCGAGGTCGAGGGTCGACATCACCACGGCCACGATCAGCGGCACCACGATGATGAGAAGCATCAGGATGCCGCCGGGCAGCAGCATCCAGAGCGGCCGGTTGCGCTCGCCGTGGCGGCGTCGCCGGGCCGGGCGGCCGCTCGCGGGGTTCGTCCCCGCGGGCGATCCGCCCGTCACGACCGCGCCGGAGGGCGGGGTCAGCGTTGAGTTCGACATGAGGAGGCTCGCGTCACTTCGCCTTGCTGAGGGCGTTCTGCGCGGTGTCCTGTGCCGCCGTGAGCTTCGCATCGAGGTCGGAGGACGAGACCGTGCCAGAGGACAGCGACGGGATGGACTGGACCACCACGTTCACCAGTGCGAGCTGCGTGTCGCCCCACGCCCCGGAGAACGGAGTGCCGTAGGCCTTGGTGCCCGCCTCGAGGATCGGAGAGAGCAGCTCGTTGCCCTGCTCGATCTGCTTCGCGGCGTCGGCGTTGGTCGGCAGGTCGCCGAAGGTCTTGGTGTACTTCACCTGGTTCTCGGTGCTGGTGAGCATCTTGACCAGCGCGAAGGCCAGGTCCTGGTTCTTCGAGTATTTGGCCACGACCATGTTGTCGCCCGAGATGATCGTGGCCGCGGCCTTGCCGTCGCTCGGCAGCTTCGTCGCTCCCGGAGGAACGGTCGGCATGACGGCGTAGGCGTACGCGCCCGCGACGCCCGACTTGTCGAGCGACACCTGCGACGACGAGGAGACCATCGGCAGGAAGGCGGCCTTGCCGTTGGCGAAGGCGGCGACCGCCTGCGCGTTCTTCCAGCCGATCGCGGCCGGGTCGACGACCTTGTCGTCGGTCAGCCAGCCGAAGTAGGTCTCGTAGGCCTTCTTGACCGCGGCGTCGTCGATCGTCGCCTTCTTGTTCTTCAGGTCGAGAATGGTGTTGCCCTGCTGCATCGCCATCGCCCACACGAACTTCCACGGGTCGAAGCTGTCGGCGTACGCGACCGCCATGCCGTGCACGTCGCCGGAGGTGAGCTTCTTGGCCTGCTCGGCGAGGCCGTCCCAGGTGGTCGCCGGCTTGTCGATTCCGGCGGCCTTGAGGAGGTCTGTGTTGTAGGCCATCACGAACGGGCGGCTGAGGAACGGGATGCCGACCTCGTTCTTCTCGTCCGGACCGGAGATGCCGAGGGTGGCCGGGACGAAGCGGTCGCGGCCTCCGACCTTCGCCCAGTCGGCGTCGGTCAGCTTGGCGAAGGCGCCGGTGGAGTACGCAGTCGGCGTGAAGGTCGTGCCCAGGTCGTAGATGTCCGGACCCTGGCCGCTGAGCACAGACGTCTGGATCTTGGTCAGCTCGTCGTTGGCCGAGGCGAAGGTCTCGAACGTGACCTTGGCACCGGTCTCCTTCTGGAACTGGGCTGAGACGTCTTTGAACCACTGCTGCTGCTCGGTGGGGTAGAGCGCGTTGGCGGCGATCATGACGTCGAGGGTCTTGCCCGCGCCGTCGACTTTGCCGCTGCTCGCCGTGCTGCCGCTGCCGCTGGTGCCGGAGCACCCGGTCAGGATCAGGCCTGCCGCGGCGATGCCCGCGACCGCTGCCAGCGCGAAACGTGATCTCATCGTGTGACTCTCCTTTGAGGACGGTGATGGTGCGGACCATGCCCCCCGGATGTGGTGCACGCCGGAGGGCTGCGGCCGAGCCTAGGGAGGATGGCAATGCGAGTGCAAACGATTGCCATAAATTGCCATCGTGTGCTGTGATGGGCGCATGAGCCCTCAGCTTCGCGGGTATCCGTCGGGATCGGACCGTCCCGCCACGCCGGATCGTCCAGCCACGCCGGATCGCCCCGCCAACCCGGATCGCCCCGCCACCCTGGATCGTCCCGCCACGCTGGCCGATGTCGCCGCGGCCAGCGGAGTCGCCACGTCGACCGTGTCGCGAGCCCTCTCGAACCCTGGACGCGTCAATGTCGTCACCCGCGAGCGCATCGAGCGCGCCGCCCGGGAGCTCAACTACATCCCCAACTCGCAGGCTCGTGCGCTCACCAGCGGGCGCACCCGGGCCATCGCCGTACTCGTCTCCGACGTCACGAACCCCTTCTACTTCGGGATCATCCGCGGCACCCAGCAGCAGCTGAAGGCAGCCGGCTACACGCAGATCCTGGTCGACACCGAGGAGTCCGACGAGCTGGAGGACGGGATGCTGCACAAGCTGCGCCCGTCGTTCGACGGCGCGATCCTGGCGGCCTCCCGCCTCACCGACCGTCGGCTGACCGCCTTGGCCGACGAGGTACCGCTCGTGGCGATCAACCGCCAGACCCGCGGGGTCGCGAACGTGTTCATCGACACGCCCAACGGCGTCGAGCAGGCCGTCGGCCACCTGGTGTCGCTCGGGCACCGCGAGATCGTCTACGCGTCCGGGCCGGAGACCTCCTGGTCGAACGAGCGCCGCTGGCGCGCGCTGGTGCGCACTGCCGAGGACTATGGCGTGAAGGCAGCCCGCGTCGGCCCGTTCGCGCCCCGGCAGTACGCGGGAGCAGCGGCGGCCGATGCGGTGCTGCACGCCGGCTCCACCGCCTGCATCGCCTTCAACGACCTCCTCGCTATCGGGATGCTGGCGCGCTTCCGCGAGCGCGGGGCGGATGTGCCGGGCGACGTCTCCCTCGTCGGCTGCGACGACATCTTCGGCGCGGATTTCTGCAACCCGCCGCTGACCACGCTCACCGCTCCGATCGAGCAGGCGGGCCGCACGGCTGTCGCGATGCTGCTCGCGCGCCTGGAGGACGGGACCGCTCCGGTC
>CAVTGP010000008.1:0-190761 GCA_963734315.1 uncultured Actinomycetota bacterium
TGGCGGCTCGCTCGACATCGTGTCGTCGTTCCTCGGGTCGGTCTGACTCCGGCGCCGTCGCCTCAGCCGTCCACCCCCAGCCGCGCGTGGAACCCCCGGATCGCGTCCGCCGCACGCTCCGGATGCTCGAAGCCCGCAAAGTGCCCTCCCGCCGGCGCCTGCACGAACTCTCGCAGCCCGGGCGCAGCCCGCTCCGCCAGTGAGCGGGGGAACCCGGCGAACCCGGGCTCCTGCCCGAGGTAGACCCCGACCGGCGCGGTGATCGGCGGCCGGGGCGGGTTGTGTTCGTAGTCGTAGTACTGCTGGAAGGACGTCCCGATGCTGTCGGTCGCCCAGTACAGCGTCGCGATCGTGTAGAGGATTCCCGAGTCGACCACGCGCTCCCAGCCGCCATTCGCGTGGTCGACCCAGTCGTGCCACTTGTCGGCGATCCACGCCAGCAGCCCGGCGGGCGAGTCCGCCAGCGCCGCTGCGATGGTGTCCGGCCTGGTGAGCATGATCTCGCTGTAGCCGCCGTCGAGGCGGTTGTACTCGTCGAGCGCGGCCAGATAGTCGCGCTCCTCGTCGCTCTGCGGGGTCTCGTTGGCGGGGAACGGCGCACTCAGCAGCTGAAGGCTGACCACGCTCGACGGGTGGTCGACGCCGAGCCAGGTGGAGGCTCCCCCGCCGATGTCGCCACCGAAGGTCGCGTAGCGCTCGAATCCGAGCGTCTCCGTCATCAGCCCGTGCAGCGTCTCCGCGATCGCGCGGCGGGTCAGCGGAGGCTCGAGAGCCTCCGAGAACGCGAAGCCCGGCAGCGACGGGACGATGACGTCGAACGTGTCGCTGAGCAGACCGGCGAGCGGCAGGTACTCGACGTAGGCGCTGGGCCGCCCGTGCAACAGCAGCAACGGCGTGCGCGGACGTTCACCGGTGCCCCGCACGCGCGCGAAGTGAAGGCCGGTGACCGTTCACCTCGGCTGTGCGCTGCTCGATTGCGTTCAGCCGCTGCTCCTCAGCCCGCCAGTCGAAGGCCAGCCAGCCGTCGACCAGCGCGCAGCGCCCCGGCGCCGAGCCCTCCCTCCCAGCCCTGCCGCTGCGACCGGAGATAGCGGGTGCGGGCGAGCCGGTCGCGCAGCTCGGCGAGGACGTCGTCGGGCACGTGGACACGGAATTCGTCGACGGCCATACTGCAAACGTAGCGAGAAAGCCCCGACCCTGTCCCGGGTCGGGGCTTTCTCACTTCTCACGTGCCGACGTGTCGCCGGGCAGCCGTCATGCGCTGCGCTTCAGCCGCCACCTCGAGACGATCACGCACAGACCCCCGAGGCCGAGGAGTATCCCGAGCGCCAGGAGCGCGCCCGACGCGATGTTCGAACCGGTGGATGCCAGCGTAGCGGTCGGGAGCGGAACCGTCTTCACCTCAGCAGTCGACGGCTCCGACACGACCTCCCTCGCGCCTCCCGCGGCGGCACCCTTCGCGGTCGCGGTGTTGGTCACCGTCACCGCGCCGAAGTCGGCCCGCGTCGCGGCGTAAGTCGCCGTGCAGGTCATCCGCTGGCCCGGGATGAGCGAGCTCACGTCCGCGGGGCACTCCACGGCGGAGATCGTCCCCTCGCCGGAGAAGGCGCCCTCGTCGATCGCGATGGCCGAGACGGTCACGTTGCCCGTGTTGGTGACAAGGAACGAATACGTCACCACGTCGCCAACGGAGTCGACCTTCTCGACGTCCGCCGTCTTTGCCAGGGTCAGCGACGGAGCGGCCTCCTGGACCAACTGCGCTTCCGCGAGGGGCGTCACTACGGGCTCATCGATCGGAGGGGCTCCGGTCGCCGTCGCGGTGCTGAGCAGCTGGCCCGCATCGACATCGTCCTGTTGCACGACGTAGGTGGCGGTGCAGATCATCTGAGCCCCCGGAGCCAGCGCGGTCTCGCCCGGGCAGACGATCTCGGACGGCGTGGCCGCCCCTGTGAAGTCGACCAGGGTCAGCGTCACCGGCGCCAGGGTGACGTTGCCGGTGTTCGTCACGACGTACGAGAAGGTCACGACGTCATCGACGATCAGGCCCTCCTTGTCGGCGGACTTGACCAGGGTCAGCCCCGGCTCGTGACGGATCGGCAGATCGAGTGTCACGGGGGAGGAGCTCACGATATCCGCTCCCGCGGGAGTCGTCCCGGTCGCGTCGGCGGTGTACGACAGCGCACCGGAATCCACGTCGGGCTGAGTCAGTCGGTACTCGATCGTGCAGCCGACGGCCTTCCCTGGCGCGAGCGAGTCGAACCCCCGCGCACAGGTGATCGCGCCGAGTTCGCCCGTGCCGCTGAACGCGCGCCGATTCAGCGCGACGTCAGTGAGTGTGACGTTGCCGGTGTTGCGCACGGTGAGCGAGTAGACGACGTCCTCACCGGCGTGCGACCCCGACTCCGGCGTTACGGTTCCCGTCAGGCCGATCGCCGGCTGCTGGGCGACCGTCACCGTGGCCGTGCTCGGCTCGGACACGACAGGGGTGCCCGAGGGCGGGTTGCCGGTCGCGGTCGCGGTGTTGTCCAGCGAGCCGCGATCGACGTCGGCCTGCGTCACGACGTAGGTCGCCGTGCAGCTCGCCGATGCGGCGGGCGCCAGGCTCTTCGCGCTGGCGGGGCACGAGACCGCGGACAGCGGACCCGCTCCGGAGAACGCGCCCTCTCGCGGCTTCACGTCTTTCAGCGTGACGTTGCCGATGTTCGTCATCGAGAAGGAGTACGAGACCGTCTCGCCCACGACCAGCTCTGCCCGGTCCGCGGTCTTCGTCAGAGCGATCCCCGGCTGCGTGGTCACCGCCAGCGTGACGCTGCTCGGCTGGGACGCGATGGCGGCGCCCGTGGGCGGCGTGCCGGTCGCCGTCGCCGTGTTCGTCACCGATCCCTTGTCGACATCCGCCTGCGAGACCGCATAGGAGGCCGAGCACGTCACGGACGCACCCGGCGTCAGCGTCCCCGCACCGGCGGGACAGGACACCGTCGACAGCTCACCGGCACCGGAGAACTTCTCCTCGTGCACCGAGACGCTGCTCAGGGTCACGTTGCCCGTGTTCCTGAGCTCGAAGGAGTAGGTCACCGTGTCACCGGCCACGAGGCCCGCGCGGTTCGCCGTCTTCTTCAGGGCGATCGCGGGCTTCGACGACGATCTCAGCGTGACGCTGCTCGGCGGGGAGTCGACGGGGTCCCCCGACGGCGGAGTGGCGGCCGCAACGGCCGTGTTGGCGACCGAGCCGCGATCCACATCGGCCTGCGGCACGACATACGTGGCCGCGCACGTCACCGACGCCCCCGGCGCCAACGAGCGCTCCGGGCACGTCACCGCCGACACCGCGGCCGAACCCGAGAACGCGACCTCGCGCACCTCGACCTCCGTCAACGTCACATTGCCCGTGTTCTTCGCCACGAACGAATACGTCACCGTCTCACCCGCCACCAGCGCGGCACGATCAGCAGACTTGGACAGAACGATCGCCGGCTTCGGCGCGGCGGTCAGCGAGAGAGTGCTCGGCGTCGAAACGACCGGATCGCCGGAGCGGAGGAATCCCACTGCGGTGGCCGTGTTGGACACCGACCCACGATCCACGTCGGCCTGGGTGACCACGTACGAGGCCGAGCATTTCACCGACGCCTTCGGCGACAGGTTTGCCGCGCCCGCCGGACACGACACTGAGGACAGCGCGCCGGTCCCCGTGAAAGCCCCCTCACGCACGCCGGCAGCCGACAGCGAGAGGTTGCCCGTGTTCGTGAGCTCGAAGGAGTAGGTCACGGTCTCACCCGCGACCAGGGTCGTGCGGTTCGCCGTCTTCTTCACGGTGATCGCGGGCTTCGACGACGCCGTCAGCGTGACGGTGCTCGGTGTGGACTCGACCGCGTCGCCGACCGGAGGCACGCCCGTCACGACCGCGGTGTTGGCGACCGAGCCACGATCCACATCGGCCTGCGGCACGACATACGTGGCCGCGCACGTCACCGACGCCCCCGGCGCCAACGAGCGCTCCGGGCACGTCACCGCCGACACCGCGGCCGAACCCGAGAACGCGACCTCGCGCACCTCGACCTCCGTCAACGTCACATTGCCCGTGTTCTTCGCCACGAACGAATACGTCACCGTCTCACCCGCCACCAGCGCGGCACGATCAGCAGACTTGGACAGAACGATTGCCGGCTTGTACGCCCGGTTGGTGAACGTGCAGACCGCGGCCACTCCCTCTGTCGACGTGGTCGGCACGGTGAAGCTCCCGGTCGTACCGGTGCCCGCGCCGAGCAGCCGCGAACTGTTGCGGTCGACGCAGGACCAGCTGACCGCATAGTTCCGTTCGTCGGCTCCGGAGCCCGTCTCGGAGACGGTGACACTGGCCCCGGGGAGGACCAGGACCGGTCCGGCGATCTGGTTCTGCACTCCCGACGCGTCTCCCGCGGTCGTCGCCGTGTTGCCCAGGCCGATTCCGTCGCCGGTCACGGACAGCTCGACCTGATCGGCTGGTTGCACGCGACCCTCTGCGAAGTCCGCCTGAACCTCGACGGTGTTCGGCGTCACGCACGACGCCATGTCCACCATGCCGGAGGAGCCCAACTGAGTGGTTCCCAGATTCGCCCCCGTCGTGGGGTGGATGCGTGTGATCGAGCTCCCGCTGCTGACGTACAGGTAGCCGTCCGAACCGAATGCCGCGCCGCTGAGCTGCTCACTGGCCGGCGTCGTCGCCCGCGTGAGCTCTGTGCCCGTCAGGCTGATCCGATTCCCCGACGTCGTGGGCAACTGCTGCGTGATGACCGAGATCACCGACGAGCCGTTGGTCCCTCCGAGGACGTAGAGAGCGCCGTTCCTGTCGAAGACCCAGTCGCCCGCGCCACCGGTGTTGGGGATCGCGCCGGAGGCGACGAGCCCGAGGCTCTGGCGGGTCTTCGGGTCGAAGCCGAAGATCTGCAGGATGCCACCGGAGAAGCCGCCGAAGTAGAAGATCCCGCTGGGGTCCACGGCGCCGTGCGAGGTCGCCGTGACGGACGAGACACTGCCGAGAAGCGACGATGTGCCTGCTTCCAGGTCGTACACGTAGATGTTGGCAGAGGTGCCGGAGACGAGAGCGGCGAACGCCATGCTCCCGTCGGCTGTGATGCCGAGGGCGTTCAGCGTGCCCGACACCTCGAAGGAGGCGGCGACCGTCTGGGTGCCGGTATTTGGGTCGAGCTTCCAGATTCTGTTCGGGGCCTCGCCCTCGAGACCGTAGATCTCGGAGCAGTCGAGTCGCGGCGCTGCGATGGCCGGCTCGGCGGTCGCCGTCGTGGCGCCGATGGCGAGGCCTGCGGCGGCGAGGGTCCACGCGAGAACCGACGCGATGCCTCTCCGCGGCCGTCGCCGCTTTGGTGGGTGGTAGCTGCGCTCAGCTGTCTGCACGTGTTTCCTGACTTCCGGGGAGGTGCGTCCGCAGCGCACGGACCCTTCAGTCTGTCATATCAATGTTTTCGGCTGCCATTGCCGATGTCAGCTCAATCACTCGAGACGCGTCACTCCCGCGCCAGCATCGCTGCGGCCTGGCGCTCCAGATCGACGTACGGCTCGCCGCTCACGTCGACGGCGACCCGATGCAGCGTTCCGCCGGCGAAACGGAACGGCCGTTCGCCCGGGTAGTCGTCGGTGACCGGCTCCCCACTGTCGAAGCCGATGCACAGCCCCTCGCCCGCGAGACTGAAATAACCGGGCTGGGTCTTGATGCGCCCGTCGCCGACCTTGCGCTCACCGTGGTAAAGGCTCAGGATGCCGGTCGCGACCCCGGGAGCCTCCTCGCCGTCCTTCTCGAACGCCGCCGACAGGATGAGATTCGCGCCGGTCGGGATATCCTCCGTGCCGTCGACGCGCTGCTCGAGACTGCCCACGAAGTTGTTGACGTAGTGCAGCCGGCCGTCCTTCACGTAGAGGGCGTGGCCGCCGAAGCGGGCGCCGTGTGCGAACAGCACGCCCTGCGCTCCGGGCTGCGGGAGGTCGACCAGCGCCCCGATCGCGAACGACCGGTTGCGGACGTTGACGGCCTGCGATTCCGGCACTTCCGCGCCGCCCACCCGGTACACGTACCGGTCGCGCGGGCTGGTCAGCACCGGCCGGGGAGTCAGGAGGATCTCCATCGCCGACCGGTCGTCGAGCGGGAACGCCTGGTTCGCGCCGGCCTCCGCGAACCACAGGTTGACCAGCTGGCGCACCCGGTCGGGATGCTCGGCCGCGAGGTTGTGCACCTCGGAACGGTCGACCTCCGTGTGGTAGAGCTCCCAGGTGTCGTCGTTGAAGTGGCTCCAGCCGCTCAGCACCGGGTGGTTCGACACCGCCTTCCAGCCGTCGTGCCAGATCGACCGGGAGCCGAGCATCGCGTAGAACTGGGTCGGCCGAGTGGTCGGCGCGTCGGCGTCCTCCACCGCCGAGCGCATGCTCACGCCGTCGATCCGGGACTGCACGTAGCCTCCGAGCTGCTCGGGCGCCTCCACACCGAGCAGGTCGAGGATGGTCGGCACGATGTCGACGGCGTGGTGGTACTGGTGCCGGAGCTCGCCGCCGTGGCCGAGCAGAGAAGGCCACGACAGGATGCAGGGGTCGGCCGTCCCGCCGTTGTAGTCGTAGCGCTTCCACATCTTGAACGGGGTGTTGAAGGCCATCGCCCAGCCGTTCGGGTAGTGGTTGTAGGTCTTCGGCCCTCCGAGTTGGTCGAGCATGGCGAGGTTCTCGTCGAGGCTGTCCGGGATGCCGTTGAAGAACTTGTTCTCGTTCACCGAGCCGTCCGGGCCGCCCTCGCCGCTTGCGCCGTTGTCGGACACCAACATGACCAGGGTGTCGTCGAGGATCCCGGACTCCTCCAGGTAGTCGAGCAGTCGCCCGACGTGGTGGTCGGCATGTGAGAGGAAGCCCGCGTAGACCTCCGCCATCCGCGCGTAGAGCCGCTTCTCGTTGTCGCCGAGCATGTCCCAGGGCTTGGTGACGTCGAGGGGCGGGAACGGCTTGCCGTCCGGTCCGCTGCGCGTCTCGGGCGTGCCGATCGGGTTGATCGGCGGCAGCTCGGTCCCCTCCGGGACGAGCCCGAGGGCGACCTGCCGCTGCAGGATCTCCTCGCGGACCTTCTCGTAGCCCTGATCGAACCTCCCCGCGTACTTCTCGATCCACTCCTTCGGCGCGTGGTGCGGCGCGTGCGCGGCGCCGGGCGCGTAGTAGAGGAAGAACGGCTTGTCCGGCGCCAGCGACTTCGCGTCGCCGATGAACTCGATGGCCTTGTCGGTGAGGTCGGCCGTCAGGTGGTAGCCGTCCTCGGGCGAGGCGGGCTGATCGACGGGATGGTTGTCGTACACCAGGTCGGGGTACCACTGGTTTGTCTCGGCACCCAGGAATCCGTAGAAGCGCTCGAATCCGCGGCCGGTCGGCCAGTTGCGCCGGGTGGAGGCCAGATTCATCTCGTCGGACGGGCACAGGTGCCACTTGCCGACGATGTACGTGTTCCAGCCCTGCTCCGCCAGGATCTGCGAGATCATCCCGTTCTCCTGCGGGATGGTGCCGCTGGCGTTCGGGAAGCCGGTCGCCGCCTCCGTGATGCATGCCATCGAGTTGCGCGTGTGGTTGCGCCCGGTCAGCAGCGCGCTGCGGGTCGGCGAGCACAGCGCGGTGGTGTGCCACTGCGTGAACCGGACGCCCGAGTCGGCCAACCGGTCGATGTTCGGGGTGTCGACCGGGCCTCCATAGCAGCTCATCGCCGAGAAGCCGACGTCGTCGAGCACGATGAGGACGACGTTGGGCGCCTTCTCCGGCGCCTTCGGCGGTTCGAAAGGAGCCCAGTCCGGCTTCGAATCGCGGATGTCGAGGTCGATGCGGCCACGGAACGGTGCGGACATGATGTGCCCCCCTCTGCGCCCGGTCAGGGCGCCGGACGGCCGCACCCTAACCCGCGCCGCGCGCCCGCGGCAACCCGATTGCACCGGGCCGGTCGGCAGCAGTAGCCTCCCACCAGAACAGACCCCGGGAGCCGACATGACCGGAATCACCGCAGAGGCATCGCGTTCGACCATCCGCCGCATCATCGCGCCACTCGCGTTGGCGCAGTTCATCTGCAGCTTTGCCGGCTCGAACATGAACGTGATGATCAACGACATGTCGCACGATCTGAACACGTCGGTGGAGGGCATCCAGCTCAGCATCACGCTGTTCCTGCTCACGATGGCCGCGCTGATGATCCCGATGGGCAAGCTGACCGACAACATCGGGCGCAAGCGCAGCTTCGTGATCGGTCTCGTCGTGTACGGCGTCGGCGCGCTGATCACCGCGTTCGCGCCCGGGCTGTGGGCGGTCATCCTCGGCAACTCTCTTCTGGAGGGCGTCGGGACGGCGATGCTCATCCCGCCCGTGTACATCCTCACCACGATCCATCTGCCCGACATCCCGACCCGGGCGCTGGCGTTCGGCATCATCAGCGGAATGGGCGGGGTCGGGGCGGCCGCGGGCCCGCTCATCGGCGGTCTCATCACGACCTGGATCAGCTGGCGGGCGGCCTTCGTGTTCCAGGCCCTCGTGATCGCGGTGATCCTCCTCCTCAGCCGCACGCTGACCGACCCGGTGCCCGCCGATCCGAAACGGCCGTTCGACACGGTGGGCGCCGTCCTCTCAGCGCTCGGGTTGTTCGTGCTCGTGGTGGGCATACTCGCGGCCGACACGAGCGTCTCCCTGATGATCGTACTGGTCGTCGCGGGGGTGGCGATCCTCGTCGGGTTCTTCCTGTGGGTGCGCCGCCGCGAGCGTGTCGGCAAGGCGCCGCTGCTCTCGACCGCGCTCTTCCGCGTGCGCGTCTCGAACCTCGCGCTGATCACGCAGAACCTGCAGTGGGTGATCCTGATGGGGACGTCGTTCACGGTCTCGGCGTACCTGCAGGTCGTGCGCGGCTACAACGCGATCGAGACCGGTGTGATCTTCACGGCGGCGACGGTCGGGTTGCTGCTGACCTCCTTGCTGGCCGGGCGCCTCGCCAAACGGTTCTCGCAGAAGAGCCTGATCGTCGCGGGGTTCGTGCTGTGCGTGCCCGGGGTCGTCCTGCTGATCTGGTTGGCCTCCGGAACGACGGGAGGCTGGCCGTTCGTCCCCGGGTTGTTCCTCATCGGCGCGGGCCTCGGACTGATGCTGACGCCGTCGGTGAACGTGGTGCAGTCGGCGTTCCCGGAGCGCGTGCAGGGCGAGATCTCGGGGCTGTCGCGATCCGTTTCCAACCTGGGCTCGACCTTCGGGACGGCGATCGCCGGCACCATCCTGGTCGCGAACATCGACGCGGGCGGTGCAGCCTACGGTGTGGCGATGGCCGTCGTCGCGGTGCTCGGCGCGACCGGGTTGATCGCCGCGCTCCTCCTGCCGCGCCGTCCGGCCGTCCCCGCTCCCGCCTGAGCGCGGTCCGATCAGGCGCACCGGCGTCGGGCATTGTCGCGCCCTCCGCTCCCGTTGTACGGTGTCGCCGACCGGGGAGGCTGCCATGAGCGACGAGCGACAGACCGGATGGGTCGGGTGGGGCTGGTTCGCGGCCATCATGATCCTGCTCAGCGGCGCGCTGGAGGTCCTGTTCGGGATCCTCGCGATCCTGCTCCCCGCGAGCCAGTACTTCACGACGCGCGAAGGCACGACCGTCTTTTACGTCTCGCTGTGGGGGTGGTGGCACCTGCTGATCGGCGTCGTTCTGATCGCCGCCGGAATCGCGCTGGCGAACGGCCGCGTCTGGGCGCGTGTGTTCGCGGTCGTCGTGGTCGCGATCAACGCGGTGTCGCAGCTCCTCTCGCTCCCGGCGCAGCCGTGGTGGTCGATCGTGGTGTTCGCGCTCGACCTCCTCGTGATCTACGCCATCACCGTGCACGGGCGCGAGCTGCGGAGATACGACCGCGCGCAGCAGCACTGAACCAGGGCTGTCGGCAACGCCCGACCCCGGCGTACCGTGAAGGCCATGACCGTCGTGACCCAACACCGCCTCGGAGAGCCCTGCTGGGTGGACTACGCGGCCTCCGACCTCCCGCGCGCCCAAGAGTTCTACACGTCACTGTTCGGTTGGACGGCCGAGACCGGCGGAGGTGAGTTCGGCGGGTACGTGACGTTCCGGCGCGACGGGCATCTCGTCGCGGGGATGGGCGAGGCGATGGAGGGAGCGCAGCCGAACGTCTGGCTCACCTACCTGCTGGTGGAGGACGCCGACACCGCCGAGACGACGGTCGGGACCACCGGAGGCCAGGTGCTCTCGCCCACGATGACGGTGGGCGACCGAGGCCGGCTCGTGGTCGCCTCCGATCCAGGAGGCGCTCCGTTCGGGATGTGGGAGCCGGAGCAGCACCGCGGCTTCGAGCTGGTCGCCGAGGTGGGAGGTCTCTCCTGGCACGAGCTGTACGCACGCGATTACGCGGCCCAGGTCGAGTTCTACAAGCGGGTGTTCGGCTGGGTTACGACCGTACTGGGTGATACCGCGGACTTCCGCTACGAGACGTTCGGCGACCCGGAGTCACCGAGTGGCGGAGTGTTCGACGCCGACGGGATGCTGCCTCCCGGGGTGCCGTCGCACTGGGTCGTCTACTTCGGCGTCACCAGCGCCGCGGACGCGGCTGCGCGAGTGGTAGAGCTGGGCGGCACCGTCGTGCGCGACCCGTGGGACAGCGACTTCGGCCGGTTCGCCCAGGTCACCGATCCCTTCGGCGGTCTCTTCTTCGTTCACGAGGTGCCCGGCTCCATCGCCTGACCTCACCGACATTCGTCACGAATCGCGACATTCGTGGCACGAAAGGGGACATTCGTCACGAATCGCGACATTCGTGGCACGAAAAGGGACATTCGTCACGAATGTGTGCGGCGGTCAGTGCACCGACGCCTGGAAGGACCGGATGCGCAGCAGCACCTCGGTGCGCAGCGCCTCGGGCGCGGTCTCTTTGCACGCCCGCTGCACCACCTCGGTGAGCACGACGTTCAGGTGCGCCTCGCTGGAGCACCCGTCGCAGTTGGCGAGGTGCTCGCGAACATCTGCCGCGTCTTCGTTGCAGAGCTCGTTGCGCAGGTACTCCTCGAGTTCGGCCTTCGCCTTCTCGCAGCCGCAGTCGGTCATGTCGTTCTCCTGGTGGTCTGCACGCCCGGGCTCTGGACCGCTGAGAGCCCGCGCTCGTGCGCGTAGTCGGTCAGAAGTTCCCGCAGCATCCGTCGCCCGCGGTGGAGGCGGCTCATGACGGTGCCGATCGGTGTCTTCATGATGTCGGCGATCTCCTGATAGGAGAATCCCTCGACATCGGCGAGGTAGACGGCCAGCCGGAAGTCCTCCGGAATGGCCTGCAGCGCGTCCTTGACGGCACTGTCGGGCAGGTGGTCGATCGCCTCCGCTTCGGCCGAGCGGCTGGAGGACGCGGTGGTCGACTCCGCACCTCCGAGCTGCCAGTCCTCGAGTTCGTCGATCGTTCCCTGATACGGCTCGCGCTGCTTCTTGCGATAGGTGTTGATGAACGTGTTCGTAAGGATGCGATAGAGCCAGGCCTTCAGGTTCGTGCCCTGCTGGAACTGGGCGAACGCGGCGTACGCCTTGACATACGTCTCCTGCACCAGGTCTTGCGCGTCCGCCGGGTTCCTGGTCATGCGGAGGGCGGCCGCGTAGAGCTGGTCCATGAAGGGCAGCGCCTGCTCTTCGAACAGCGCGCCCTTGTCCTCGATTTCGGTGCTCATCAGGGGCCAGTCTAGTTGCGCCCGTCGCTGTGCGACCCGGCGCTGCCGCCGGGAGACCGGAGGTGTCGCCGACGAGACCCGGACACGGGTGCGCGGTTCGTCGAGGACAGCGGTCGCTTCGGGCACGTGCTGATCCTTCCTTCGGGCTCGATCACGGATACCCTTGTCAACAATGCTGATCTCGAGATATTCCGCCCCCGACTTCGATCCGTACGGCGATAACCGCGTCGACGAGCCGAACACGCTGTGGCCCGCGCCGGTCGCCGCAGGCCGGGTGACGGCCTCCGTCTCGCTGCCCGGCTCCAAGTCGCTAACCGCCCGCGAGCTCGTCCTCTCGGCCCTCGCCGACGGCGCCTCGCTGCTGCGCGCTCCCCTGCATTCGCGCGACACCGCGAACATGGTGGAGGCGCTTCGCGCGCTCGGCGTCTCGATCGTCGAGAAGCCCGGCGCGGGCGAGTTCAGCAGCGACCTCCTCATCACGCCGGCGGAGGAGCTGCTCGGCAGCACGACGATCGAGTGCGGCCAGGCCGGAACGGTCATGCGCTTCGTCCCGCCGGTGGCCGGGCTCGCACTCGGCCCGACGATGTTCGACGCCGACGACTCCGCCCGCGGGAGGCCGATGGGCGCCATCATCGCCGCGCTGCGCGCGCTGGGCGTCGACGTGAACGACGACGGCCGCGGCGCCCTCCCGTTCACGGTGCACGGCACCGGCACCGTGGCCGGTGGCGCCATCGAGATCGACGCGTCCAGCTCCAGCCAGTTCGTCAGCGCGCTCCTGCTCTCGGCGAGCCGGTTCGAAGAGGGCCTCGACCTGACGCACTCCGGCGATCGCCTGCCGAGCCTGCCCCACATCGAGATGACCATCGCTGCACTGGCCGATCGCGGCGTGACCGTCGAGTCCCCGGAGGTCGGCCGCTGGGTCGTGAAGCCTGGCAGCATCGGCGCGCGCGATGTCGACATCGAGCCCGACCTCTCGAACGCCGCGCCGTTCCTCGCGGCGGCGGTCGTCACGGGCGGCACGGTGACCATCACCGGCTGGCCCGAGTCCACGACGCAGGTCGGCGCCGATCTGGCCGACCTGCTGCCTCTCTTCGACGCTACCGTGACGCGCGACGGCGACCGGCTCACCGTCACCGGTCCGGAGCGCATCCAAGGCGTGCAGCTCGACCTCACCACCGGCGGCGAGCTCGCGCCGGCGCTGGTGGCCATCGCGGCGCTGGCCGACGGCCCCAGCGAGATCACCGGCATCGGGCACATCCGACACCACGAGACCGACCGGCTCGCCGCGCTGGCCGCCGAGCTCAACCGGCTCGGCGGGGCGGTGACCGAGCTGGAGGACGGCCTCCGCATCGAGCCGCGCCCGCTGCACGGCGGCGTCTGGCACAGCTACGAAGACCACAGGATGGCGACCGCCGGCGCGATCGTCGGCCTCGCGGTGCCCGGGGTCGAGGTCGAGAACATCGCGACCACTGCGAAGACGCTGCCGCAGTTTCCCCAGCTGTGGACGCGCATGCTCGACGAGGGCACGGCGGCCTAGATGTCGTGGTGGTCGGATGACGACGACGAGGACGACGAGTACGACCTCTACGACGAGTCGACCATCCGGAGCCGGCCGAATCCGAAGGGCAATCGGCCCCGATCGAAGCAACGGCCGGAGCACGCCGGCGCGGAGATCGCGCGCGTGCTCGGGGTGGACCGCGGGCGCTACACGGTGCTCCTCGACGAGGACGCCCCCGAGGAGCGGCAGGTGGTCGCCGCCCGGGCTAGTGAGCTGCGTCGCAAGCCGATCGTGACCGGCGACCGGGTCGCGGTGGTCGGAGACACCACGGGCGAGGAGGGCACCCTCGCCCGCATCGTGCGCGTCGAGCCGCGGACCACGCTGCTGCGGCGCAGCGCGGACGACACCGACGAAGTGGAGCGTGTGATCGTCGCGAACGCCGACCAGATGCTCATCGTGGTCGCCGCTGCCAATCCCGAGCCGCGCACGCGCCTCGTCGACCGCTACCTGGTGGCCGCATACGATGCGGGGATCGAGCCGATGCTCTGCGTCACCAAGATTGATCTCGCCGACCCCGCGCCGTTCCTCCACAACTTCGCGGGCCTCGACCTGCCGGTGTTCACCAGCCGCGAGGACCACATCCCGGTGGAGGAGATCACGGCAGCACTGCTCGGTCACGATACCGTCGTCGTCGGGCACTCCGGCGTGGGCAAGTCCACCCTGGTCAACGCGATCGTGCCGGGAGCGCTGCGGGCGACCGGCCACGTCAACGTGGTGACGGGCCGAGGCAGGCACACGTCGTCCTCCACTGTCTCGCTCCGGGTGCAGAGCGGCGCCGAACACGGCTGGGTCATCGACACCCCCGGCGTGCGCTCGTTCGGGCTGGGCCACGTCGACACGGCCAGCATCCTGAAGGCCTTCACCGACCTGGCGGCGATCGCCGCGGACTGCCCACGCGGCTGCACCCACCTCCCCGACGCCCCAGACTGCGCCATCGTCGAGGCCGTCGATGAGGGGCGCCTCGGCGACACCGGCCGCGCCCGCCTCGACTCCCTGCAGCGCCTCCTCGCCACCTTCGCCTCCTGAAGGTCGCTCTTCATCCGTCGAGGTTCGCCGAGCGAGGCAGAATGGAGGCATGACTGAGGTTCGACTCGAGGCTGGACAGCCCGCACCCGCATTCACTCTCGCCGACCAGGACGGCTCCCCCGTCTCGCTCTCCGACTACGCCGGCGACAACGTGATCGTGTACTTCTACCCGGCGGCGATGACGCCCGGCTGCACCACCGAGGCGTGCGACTTCCGCGACAACCTCAACTCGCTCGCGTCCAGCGGCTACCGCGTGATCGGCATCTCCAAGGACGCCCCCGCGAAGAACAAGGAGTTCCAGGAGCAGGAGCGCCTCAACTTCCCGCTGCTGTCGGACGACGACCTCGCCGTCCACAATGCCTACGGCGCCTACGGCGAGAAGAAGCTCTACGGTAAGACGGTCACCGGGGTCATCCGGTCCACGTTCGTGCTGAACCCGGACGGGACCGTGCGCCTTCCCCTCTACAACGTGAAGGCGACGGGCCATGTGGCGTCGCTGCGGAAGAAGCTCAGCCTGGACTAGACCCCCCGCCCGGGACATCGCCCGGGACCCTCGATTTCAACGGAACCTCCCTAGATGCGAACCCTTCGCTTCCATCCGCAGGGAGGTTCTTGCCATTCGGTAGAAATACTGTCAATATATCTATGGTTTCAGCGTTGACAAGAAAGGTCTTCCAAGGGAATTCCGCGGCTGAGGCACTCAGACGCAGCCGGTTCGGGCTGCTTGGACGACCGCCCCAGGGGGATCGATGTCGAATGCAGGAACGACGGCGCAGCACACGCCCCAATCGCGCGGGAGCGGCCGGATCCGGCCCTGGTCGCGACTAGGAGTGGCCACTGGACTGATCGCGGGGGCGGCTGTCCTCCCGATCGGAGCTACGCCCGCCGTGGCGGACTCGGGAGCGTGCACGCCGACACCCCCGGCGACGAACTGTGTGATCTACACGGCGTCCGGCGCCGATCAGACCTTCGTCGTGCCCGCCGGCGTGACAAGCATCGAGGCGACCCTGGCCGGCTCCGGGGGCGCCAACGGCACGTTCGGCCAGATCAACGCCGGTCCGGGAGGTGCGGCCTCCGGAGTCATCCCCGTCACAGGCGGACAGACCGTCAGCGTGATGGTGGGCGACACGAGCGGCTACGGCGGCGGCGGCGCAGGCGGACCGGGCGAGCGCAGCTCCGGCGGCTCCGGCGGCGGCATGACCGCGCTCTGGTCTGGCGCACCGCTGGTCTCGACACCACTGCTGATCGCTGGAGGCGGTGGCGGTGCCGACGGCGCTGGCGGCCCCACTCCGGCCGGCGGCTCCGGCGGAGGCGACGCCGGCACCGACGGAACCTCGGCGACGGGCGGCGGAGGCGGCGGCGGAGGCACGCAGACAACCGGCGGTGCCGCCGGCGACGCAGGCGCGACGCCGGGCACGCAATTCGCCGGCGGCGCTGGCGGCGACGCCGGCACCGGCCCGCAGACCGACGGCGGAGGCGGAGGCGGAGGCGGCTACTTCGGTGGCGGTGGAGGCCAGGCACAGCCCGGCCCCGGCCCCAACAACGACGCCGGTGGCGGAGGTGGCTCCGGCTTCATCGGGGCGACCGTCACCGGAGGGGTTCTGACCGTCGGCGCGGGTAGTGTCGGTGGCGCCTCCGGAACCGCGCAGATCGAATGGACGGCGCCCGCGCCCGCGATCACCTCACCGGCGACAGGCACGACCATCGGCACCGGCACGCCCACCGTGACCGGCACCGCGGTCGCCGGCAACACCGTGACCCTGACCGCCGACGGGGTGACCGTCTGCACCGCGATCGCGCAGCCGGACGGCAGCTGGTCGTGCACACCCTCCCCTGCACTCGCCGACGGCGGCCACGTGCTCATCGCGTCTCAGACGGATCAGCCCGGCAACCCGCTGGCCCGCTACCCGCTCTCCGCCCCGTCCATCGTGACCGTCGACTCCGCGGCGCCACCGGCGCCCGGCGTGACCTGCATCTACAACGTCGACGACACCGTCGCCTGCACCGGCACCGGCGAGGTCGACAGCACCATCGCGGTCACCGACGACGCGGGTGACGCCATCTGCTCCGCCACGGTTCTCGCCGACGGCACCTGGAGCTGCGCCTCGACCGCAGCGGTGACGAGCCTGCCCGTCCACGTCGTGCAGACCAACCCGCTCGGCAACGCCTCACCTGCCGCCACCCCGCCGAACCCCGGGCCGACCACGTGCGCGACCAACGGCGACCAGACCGTCACCTGCGAGGGCACGAGCGACGCCGGGAACACCATCACGGTCACCACGGCCGCGGGCGACACCGTCTGCACGGCCACGGTGGAGGCCGACGGCAGCTGGTCCTGCACCTCGACCGACCCCGCCTCCTCGCCGGTCACCGTGACGAGCCTCGATGCGGCCGGGAACGGCGGCGTGCGACCCGACATCGACGTGGCGCCGCTCCCGCCGGCACCGACGCCTACCCCGACCCCGGTGCCGCAGCCGACACCCGTCACCACCCTGGCGGCGACGGGCAGCGACGATCCCATCAGCGGAACCATCGCACTGGGCGCCCTGCTGGCCGGCCTCGGCTCCGCGGTCCTCATCGGAATCCGTCGACGCCGCCGCAGCGCGTAGCGCACCCCACGACGACGGCGCCCGCTCGAACCCTCCGGTTCGAGCGGGCGCCGTCGTCCGGCGACCCGAACCGCGCGGCCCGGACGATTGACGCGGCGTTCCTGTACGTGAGTGCCTACGGCCTGGAGCAGTCCCTCCGGCAACAGGCGGAGGATCGCGACGGCGAACCCGCGCGTGACGCCAGCGAGCTCGCCGAACGACTCCGGAGCTGCCGCCGAGCCTCTTCCCGAACACCGTGGCCCACGCCGACGCACTGACGTCCGGGCGCGGCCACGAACGGTTCGACTTCACGCTGGACCTGCTGCTGCGGGGCGCCTCCGACACGAGGTGAGCGGACAGCGCTATGCCGGCAGCCGCGGAACCGACGCGAGCAGGCGCTGCGTGTACGGGTCGGTCGGCGAGCCCAGCACGCCGGCCGTGCGACCCTGCTCCACCACCCTGCCGCCTTGCAGGACGACAGTCTGCTCGCACAACGACGCGACCACGCTGAGGTCGTGCGAGACCATCACGACGGTCATCCCCTCAGCCTCGGCCAGCCTGCCGAGCAGCTCGATGATCTGGATGCGTGTGGTGACGTCGAGCGCGCTCACCGGCTCGTCGGCCAGCAGCACCCGCGGGCGCGAGACGATCGCCCTCGCGATCGCGATGCGCTGGCGCTGACCGCCGGAGAACTCGTGGGGGTACCTGCCGGCCGCGTCCGCCGGGAGCGACACCGCGCCGAGCGCCTCCGCCACCCGCTCGCGCGCGTCGGCTCCGGAGGCGATCCGGAGCGACGCGAGCGGTTCGCCGACGATCCTGCCGACGTTCTGCCGGGGGTCGAGCGACGAGTACGGGTCTTGGAAGACGGTCTGCACGCTGCGGCGGAACGCGCGCATCACGGCGCGGTCGCGACGATCCAGCGGAGCCGCGTCGAAGAGCACGCTGCCGGAGGTCGGCGATGCCAGGCCGAGGAGCAGCGAGAGCACGGTGGTCTTGCCCGCGCCGGACTCCCCCACGAGCCCGACGCTGCGGCCCGGCTCGACGGCGAACGAGACGCCGTCGAGAGCGGAGGTGGCGGCACGCCGGTAACGGAAGCCGGCGTCGCGGAGTTCGAGGACAGCGGTCACGGCGCCTCCAGTGCGGCGTCCAGCTCCCGCGCGCTGCGGACGAGCTCGGCGGTGTAGGGATCGGCTGGTGCGGTCAGGATGCGTTCGATCGTGTTCGCCTCCACGACCCGGCCGCCGCGCAGCACGAGCGCGCGCTCGGTCAGCCTTGACACGACGGCGAGGTCGTGGCTGACGAAGAGCAGCGCCATGCCGCGCTCGGCCACGAGCGAATCGAGGAGCACGAGGATGTCGGCCTGCACCGTCACGTCGAGGGCGGTGGTCGGCTCGTCGGCGATGAGCAACTGCGGGCGGCAGGCGAGCGCGGCCGCGATGGCGACGCGCTGGCGCTGGCCGCCCGAGATCTCGTGCGGGTACGCGCGCGCGATCCGCTCGGGGTCAGGCAGCCGCACCTCCTCGAGCGCGGTGAGGACCGCTTCGCGAAGGGGAGCTCCGCGCAGACCGAGGTGTCGACGCAGAGGCTCCGCGACCTGGGCGCCGAGGCGCATGAGCGGATCGAGCGCTGTCAGCGGCTCCTGGAAGACGGTGGAGGCCGTGCGCCCACGCAGCGGGACCAGCGCGCGCTCCTTCGCCCCGATGACCTGCGTTGCGGCCAACCGCACGCTGCCGGTCGCGGCGAGCCCCTCGGGGAGGAGTCCGGTGATCGCGAACGAGGTGAGCGACTTGCCCGAACCGGACTCGCCGATCAGGCTGAGCCGCTCGCCGGCGTCGAGCTGGAACGAGACGCCGTGGACCAGCGGCGACCCGTCCCGAGCGGTGACACCGAGCTCCTGCACGTCGAGGATCATCGCGACCTCCTCCGTGTCGGGTCCGCGACGTCGCGCAGGCCGTCGGCCACGAGGTTCACACCGACGACGAGGACGACCAGCGCCACACCTGGAGCGATCGCGCCGACGGGCGCGACGGCGACGGTGCCCTGGGCCTCGTGCAGAAGCCGGCCCCACGACGCGTTCGGCGGCGGGGCGCCGAGGCCGAGGTACGACAGGCTCGCCTCGGCGAGCACGGCGACCCCGAACTGGAGGGCGAGGTTCACCCCCAGCGTCGGCCAGATGTTCGGCAGGACGTGGCGGCCCACGATGCCGGCCCACGACGTTCCGGACGTACGGGCGGCGGTGACGTACTGCTGCGCGAGAACGCGCTTGGCCAGCACCCGCGTCAGGCGCGCGACGACGGCCGACATCGCCAGGCCGATCGCGAGGATGGCGGTGCCCAGCGAGGCTCCCTGTGCCGCGACGATGAGCATCGCGAGCAGCAGGACCGGGAACGCGATGATGATGTCGAGCACGGCCGAGATCGTGTCGTCGAGCCACCGGCTGGCGAACGCCGCCAGCATCCCGACGGTGATGCCGATGAGGGCGCCGATCACCACGGCGCCGACGCCGACCGCCAGGGCGATCCGGGCGCCGACCATCAGCTGGGTGGTCAGGTCGCGGCCGAACCGGTCGGTGCCGAGCCAGTGGGCGCCGCCGGGCGCCTGCAGCCGGCCGCCCGAGGTGTCGCCTTGCGCGTAGGGAAGCCACACGAACGACACGGCGGCGACCAGCACGACCAGCCCGACGAGCGTCAGGCCCACCCCGAGGGTGACCGACCTCCGCGCGCGCCTGCGTGCCCGCTCCCGCGGGCCCGGCGCCGCCTCCACCGCCTGCACCGCCTGTTCGACGACCGCGCTCATCGGTTGCCCGAGATGCTCTGCCGCAGCCGCGGGTCGATGAGGCGCTGGGCGATGTCGGCGAGGAAACCGACGATGAGCACCAGCAGCGTAGAGACGAAGAGGATGCCCTGGATATCGGGATAGTCGTGCTGCTCGATGGCCCTGAGCAGCATGCTGCCGAGCCCGGGCAGCGTATACACGCTCTCGACAACGACCGCGCCGAGGAATGTCGTGGCGAGCTCGATGCCGAGGATGGAGATGATCGGGACCGCGCCGTTGCGCAGGCCATGCCTCCACATCGCCCGGCCGAAACCGGAGCCGAGGGCGCGCGCATTGCGGAGGTAGTCGCTGCCGATGACATCGAGGGTCGCGCTGCGGACGTAGCGCGCGATCGACGCGCTCATTACGATCGCGATGGTGATGACCGGCAGCGCCAGCGACTGCAGGGCGGCGGCCGGATCGGCCCAGTCGTCGCGTGGGAAGCCTCCGGAGGGGAACCAGCGGAAGTCGATCGCGAACGCGTCGACGAGCAGGATGCCCACCCAGAAGACCGGCACCGCGATGCCGAGCTGCGAGAACGCGGAGAGCACGAGACCGTACCAGCAGTCGGCCTTCCACGCGGCGACGAAGCCGATCGGGAGGGCGAGCGCGAGCGCCAGCACGAACGACAACAGCGTGAGCGGGACGGTCACGGCCAGCCGCGACGCGATCTCGGGCCCGACCGGCAGCGAGGTGATGAACGACTGCCCCAGGTTCAGCGTGAGCAGCGAGCCGAACCAGGTGACGAACTGCTCGGGAAGCGGGAGGTTGCTGCCGACCTGCGCCTGCGCCGCCGTGATCTGCTCCGGCGTGGCGCTGGCCGACAGCAGCGCGTTGGCGGGGTCGCCGGGAAGCACCCGCAGCAGGAAGAAGAGCACCACCATCGCGAGCAGCAGCGACACCAGCAGGAACGCTGTGCGGCGGAGGAGGTAGGAGGTCATGGTCTTTTCAGCGTAGATGCTCGGGAAGGGCCGTTCCGGGCCTCCCCGAGCATCTGTGGAGAACGCGGCCGGGCCGCGCCCTGTCGATTACTTCTTGACGATGTCGTACGCGTAGAACTGCGAGTTGAGCCCGTTCACCGGGTATCCGCTCACCGAACTCGAAGCGACGACGATCTGCGGGTAGAGGTACAGCCATGCGCTGGCGGCATCCTTGGCGATCTGCTCGTTCACGAGCTTGAGCTTCGCCGTCTGCTCCGCCGTGGTGGAGGCCTCCTCCGCCTCGTTCACCCAGGTCGTGACCTGCGGGTTGTCGTAGCCCCAGTAGAAGTCGGGGTTGCCGTACCAGACCACGTCGCGGTCGTTGACGTGCTCCTGCAAGGTGGCGACGAAGTCGTGGTTCTTGAAGACCTTCGTGTACCACTGGTCGGCCGAGATGGAGTTGATGCTCACCGTGATGCCGACCTTCGCGAGCTCCGTCTTGAGGAACTCGGCGACCGCCGGGTGCGGGTCGTACGTCGGAGTGTCCAGCGCGAACGTGAAACCGTTCGGGTAGCCCGCCTCGGCCAGCTCCTTCTTGGCGAGCGAGACGTCGTACGGGTTCACCTTCGTGAGGTCCTCGTACCAGGGGTCGCTCGGTGGCACAATCGAGCCGATCAGCGTGCCGTACGTGCCCCAGATCGAGCTGAGCAGCTTCTTGGTGTCGATCGCGGAGTAGACGGCCTTGCGGACCTCGATCTTGTCGAAGGGCGCGACCTGGTCGTTGAAGGCCAGCAGCTCCTTGGTCGTCGACGTGCCGTTGCTGATGGTGTAGCTCTTGTTGCCCTCGAACTGGATCAGCGAGTCCGGGCTCTGGATGCTCGTGACCACGTCGACCTGGTTGGTGAGCAGGGCGTTCGAGAGGGCGCTGGCGTCGGTGAAGTAGTCGTAGACGACCTCCTTGTTCTTCGCCTTGTCGCCCCAGTAGCCGCTCCAGCGCTCGAGGCTGAGCGAGCTGCCGCGCTTCCACGTGCCCAGCGTGTACGGACCGGTGCCGTCCTCCGCCGTCTTGTAGTTCGTCGTGCCGGGCCCGTAGATCCACACGTAGCTGAGGTTGTACGGGAGCGAGATCGAGCGGGACTTCAGCGAGATCACGACGGTCGTGTCGTCGGGCGTCTGGATGCCCGAGATCACGGCGAGCTGCGACTTGCGGGCCGACTGCGAGTCGTCAGCGAGCACGCGCTCGATGCTCGACGTGACCGCGGCGCTGGTGAGCGGCTTGCCGGAGTGGAACTTCACTCCGTCGCGGAGCGTGAACGTGTAGGTGAGGCCATCGGCGCTCGTCGTGTACTTCGTCGCGAGCAGCGGCTCCACCGTGCCCGCGTCGGTGAGCTTGAACAGCCCCTCGTAGACGTTGCCGTTCAGCGCCTCGGTGACGCCCTGCCCTCCACCGGCAGTGTTGTCCAGGTTGACGGGCTCGTAGAGGGAGCCGATGGCGATCGACGCGTCAGCGCCCCCCGACGACGAGGACGACGCGCCGGCGCAACCGGCGAGTGTCAGAGCCGCAGCGATGCCGATGGCAAGCGTGGCGAGTAGGGGGGTCTTTCTCAACGGAGTTCTCCTGTGCTGTGGGGAGTGCGAAAGGAAGGGGGTCAGGCTCAGTGCGCGGTGCCGTCGTCGTCGAGCACGACGCGCTTCTCGCCCGCGGTCACGGGCACGGCGAAGCGGTTGTTCGGCGGCGGCAGTGGACAGTTGTACTGGTCCGAGAAGCCGCAGGGAGGCACGAATGCGCGATTGAAGTCGAGCACGGCCCTGTCGCCGTCGCGGGTGACGAAGAGGAAGCGGCCGGAGGCGTAGGTGCCGTCGGGGCCATCGCCGCCGTTGGTCGAATCGCCGAAGACGAGCAGGAGGGTGCCGTTGTCGTCGAACGCGCTCAGCGTGTATTCGATGCCGTCGCGCTCGAAGGCGATGTCGCCCGGCACAACGAGGTCGCGTGTCAGGCCGTTGTCGCGGATGTGCTCGAAGGGGATCGTGCGCTCGCCCTCGACGGGCGTGAAGCGGGCTTCGACGACCCAGGACGGGTCGAACGGGAACGCCTCGATCGTCTCGAACGCGCGGATCGCCGGGGAATCAGCATCCCACAGACGGATGCCGCGTTCGGGCGCGCCCGTGTCGAGGTTGCGCCGGCGCAGCTCCGTCGCGGTCACGGTCGCCGGCTGTCCGACCATCGCCTCCTCCGTCGTCGTCTCGTCGCCTTCGTGCAGCCAGCGGGTCTCGACGAGGGCGAGGTTGCCGGTGGGCGAGGCGACAGACTCGAGTCGCCGGGCGCGCCACGCGGCGTGGCCGGCCTCTGCGGTCTGGATGGCGGACGGGGAGGCGAGGGAGAGGGCGGAGGTTTCAGTCACGATGTCGGGCATAACAGAGCGAGTCTCCGGCTTCTTCCCGCCGCAACGCTATTCGTGTGTCCCTGTGTTTCGCTCGTCGTCCCGCCCGTCGCCGTCGGCGACCTCCCTGGCCGTCGACCGCACCACCGACGGTGCGAGCGCGAGCACGCCGGCGACCACCGCGGGCACCAGCAGCGCCCAGCCGATGTCCGGCCGCGCGACCAGTCCCTGGAAGCTGCCGACCGCGACCGCGATCATCAGAATCTGGATGGTGACGGTCGACGCTCGCGCCCACGCGTGCAGCCGCACGATCCCGACGAGCGTGACGATCACCCACGCAGCGCCGATGGCGACGAGAAGCGTGATGGCGATCGCGGTGGTATACGACTGGGGCGTCGTCGTGAGAAGCTCGAACAGCAACCACAGCGCGAGCCCGGTCACGAGCAGGGCCTCGAGTGCGACGATGACCGCGAGGACGATCAACAGCGGCGGCCTGGAGCGCCCCGCGCGCGGCGAATCGGGCGAAGCAGGGACTGGCGCAGACGGATCGGGCACTATAGCATCCAGACGTTTCGAGTGTGTGTTCACAGCGTTATCCCATACAAAACTATTGATTCGGATTAACCGCTATGGGAGCATATTCAAGGCCGAGTTAGTGCTCACAGGGTGGTGGGCAGGTCTCATTCCCCATGGATCTGAAGAACCCTGTAACGCGGCTGCTTACCTGCATTCTAGGCCCGTCGGGCCAGGAAACATCCAGCAAACAAGGAGCATATCTTCATGGATTGGCGCGACAAAGCCGCCTGCCTGACCGCGGACCCCGAGCTGTTCTTCCCCGTAGGAAACACGGGTCCCGCGGTCGACCAGATCGACAAGGCAAAGGCGGTCTGCGCTCGCTGCACCGTGACGGAGATCTGCCTCCAGTACGCCCTCGAGACCGGCCAGGACTCCGGGGTCTGGGGCGGCCTCTCCGAAGACGAGCGCCGCGCGCTCAAGCGTCGCGCCGCCCGTGCGCGCCGCGCCTCCTGAGCCCCGCCAGCACGCCCTGACTGCCGCAGGGGGTCTTCCTGCATCACGCATCACACCGCCGCCGAGGCGGCGCTCCCGAACACTTAGCAGACGTCATCGTCCGGGAGCGCCCCTCGGCTTCGTGCTGCGCCCCGCCGACGTCAGACCGTGGTGAGGTAACGGAGAGGCACCTCGATGGTGACCTCCGTGCCCTGCCCCATCATCGTGTGCCAGTCGATCGCGCCCCCGAGTTCGCCCTGGATCAGGGTGCGCACGATCTGCGTGCCGAGTCCTGAGCCGACCTTGCCCTCCGGCAGCCCCGACCCGTTGTCCACGACCTTGACGATGAGAGACTCGTCGGAGCGGTTCGCCACGATCTCCACCTGGCCCTCGCGGCCGGCGAGACCGTGCTCCACCGCGTTCGTCACCAGCTCGGTGAGCGCGAGCGCGAGCGGCGTCGCGTACTCGCTCGGCAACGAGCCGAACTTTCCCGACTTTTTGGGATGCACCGTCGTCGTGTGGCTCGCCGCCACCTCCGCGACCAGGAGCAGAACCCGGTCGAAGACATCGTCGAAGTCGACGATCTGCGCCAGACCGGTGGAGAGCGTGTCGTGCACGACGGCGATCGCCGCCACACGCCGCATCGCCTGGCTCAGTGCCTCCCTTGCCTCCTCCGAGTGCGTGCGGCGCGCCTGGATGCGCAGCAGCGACGCGACAGTCTGGAGGTTGTTCTTGACACGGTGGTGGATCTCGCGGATCGTGGCGTCCTTGGTGATGAGCTCGCGCTCCTGGTGCCGCTGCTCGGAAACGTCGCGGCACAGCACGATCGCGCCGACGCGCTGCCCGCGGTTGCGGATCGGGATGGCCCGGAGCGACACGGTCACGCCGCGAGCCTCGATGTCGGTGCGCCACGGTGCGCGGCCGGTCACCACCAGCGGGAGCGACTCGTCCACGACGATCGCGCCGGCGAGGAGGCCGGTGGTCACCGTGGCGAGCGACTCGCCCTCCAACTCACCCGTGAAGCCCATGCGGTTGAACGCGCTCAGGGCGTTGGGGCTGGCGAACGTGGTGACGCCGTCGACGTCGAGGCGGATGAGGCCGTCTGCCGCGCGTGGCTGGCCGCGCCGTGGCGCCGCCGGGGCGCCGACGTCGGGGAAGTCGCCCGTGGCGATCATGTTGAACAGGTCGTTCGCGCAGTCGTTGAACGTCAGTTCCTGACGACTCGGCGTGCGCGCCTCGCTCAGGTTGGTGTGCCGCGTGATGACCGCCACCGGTTCCGGCGCGGTCTCGGGCGAGTGGATCGTCAGCCGCCGGATCACCGGGACGGCGCGCACGCGGGTGGGCGTCTCCTCGTACCAGTCCGGGGCCGACGTGTCGATGATCTCCTTCGTCCGGTAGGCGTCGGTGACCTGCTGGCGCCACTCCGGCTTGATCCGCTGGCCGACGAAGTCGCGGTAGAAGAGCGTCGCCGCGCTCGACGGACGGGCGTGAGCGACCGCCACGAAATCATCGTCGGTCGTCGGCACCCAGAGGACGATGTCGGCGAAGGCCAGATCGGCCAGGAGCTGCCAGTCGCCGACGAGCGAGTGGAGCCACTCCACGTCCACCTCGGAGGAACGACCTTGAGCATGGACGAGATCACTGAGCGTCGACACTCCCCCACTATAGACAGGCGCGGTCACGCCCCGGTGACGGCGGCCTGCCTCCCGAAGACACGACGACCGAGGGACACCATCAGGAGGATCAGCCCGATCGTCAGCAGGATGTGCCCCGATCCGGCGATGCCGGCGATCGCGGCCGTGCTCCGCTCGCCGAGAACCGTCAGGCTGCCGTGGACCGTGAACATCGCAGCGGTCAGGACCAGTCCGGCGTTGTACGTCCAGAAGAACCACTGGAACAGCGGCCCGCGGGCGATCCCGAACAGCCGGTCGTGGATGAGCACGAGCAGGAAGACGACGAAGCCGAGAACGAGCAGGTGCGTATGGACCAGCCCGAGCTGCGTGTTCGCCCCGTCGGCGAAGTCGTGCGCCTTCGTGAACTCGCGGTAGAACAGGCCCGAACCGACGCCGAGCACGAGGTAGACGATGGACGCGATGAACGAGAACTTCATACGGCCACCCTCGCGTGCGTGACGCGCGGCCGCATCGTCCGAAAGTTCGAGCCGTGTTCCCGTTCCGCGTCGGCCTCGGCGGTGGCCACGGTGGAACGAGTTGTCCACACCCGCGTTGATGCCCTGGACCCTCGCGAACCGCGCTGCTTGAGTGTGAGACAAGACAATCGACGAACGCGTCGAACAGAAGAATCGAGCACCATCAGATGAATGCACTCCTGACTCCCGTCCTCGACCGTGATGACCTGCGCCGCGACGACCTCGACGGGGTCGACTTCGACGACACCAGCATGCTCCGGGCGCCGGCGACACGGCGACCGACCGTCGCAGCTCTGCAGGATCGGTCGACGCTCGACCGGTCGACGCTGGGTGGATCGACACTGGACGGATCGAGGCTGGGCCGGCCGCCGCTGAGCCGGCCGCCGCTGAGCGTCGTGCAGCAGGACCCCGACCCCGACCTCCGACTCGTCACGGGCCTCGACGACGACCCGAGCCTGCTGTGCGCCAAGCTGGCGCTGTGCGTCATCGAGATCCTCGCCGGCGCCCGCCCCCTCGACCAGCTCGGCAGGTGGGTGAGCGATTCGGTGTACGTACAGCTCCTCCGCCGCACGGTCATCGCGTCGCGCTCTCGAGAGGTTACCGGCGACGACGCCCGCCGTCCGCGCGTCCGCGTCGGCGAGCCGATGGTCAACCGCCTCGGGGAGTCCATCGTGGACGCCGTCGTCATGATCCACCAGCCGACCCGGTCACGCGCCGTGGCCCTCCGACTGGAGCGCCACAGGACGCGTTGGCGGGCAACCGCGATCAGCGTGCTGTAGTCACCAGACGGTGGGGCGGCCACATGGCCGCCCCACCCGTCTGGTGACGATGCGCTCAGCGCACGCCGGGGCTCGGGACTTCTGGATTCAGCGCTTCGTGATTCAACGCTTCGTGATTCAGCGCTTCTTGGCCTGCGCCCGGCGCTCCGCGCGGTTGGCGGGAGCGTCGTCGGAGTCCTCCACGCGCTGGCCGAAGGCGCCGCGCTGCGTTGACGCCTGGGCGGGCGGGGCGGCCGGGGCCGACTGGCGCTGTGCACGCTGGGCTCGGTCGGTGGCGGCCTTCTCGATCTGGCCGCGCTGGTTGCGGACCTCGACCTCGCCCTGCTCGCTCGGAGCCGAGTAGCTGAGCCGGGCCTCCGAGGAATCGCCCCGGGCGAGGCCCTTGGCTGCGACGGCCGGGGCCGCCACCTCGTCGGGTGCCTGGTTGACCTCGACCTCGAGGTTGAACAGGAAGCCGACGGTCTCCTCGCGGATCGCGCCCATCATCTGCTGGAACATCGCGTAGCCCTCGCGCTGGTACTCGACCAGCGGGTCGCGCTGCGCCATCGCCCGCAGGCCGATGCCGTCCTTGAGGTAGTCCATCTCGTAGAGGTGGTCGCGCCAGCGGCGGTCGATCACCGACAGCACGACGCGCCGCTCCAGCTCGCGCATCGCCGGCGTCGCCGAGCGGACTCCTCGCGCTTCTGGTAGGCGATCTTCGCGTCCGACAGGATCTCGCGGCGCATGAAGTCGCGGTTGATGCGGCCCTTGTTGCCGGCCTCGGAGATGACCTCGTCGATGGTGACGCCGACCGGGTACAGCGTCTTGAGCTCTGTCCAGAGCGCGTCGAAGTCCCAGTCGTCGCCGCTGCCCTCGCCGGTGTGCTGGTCGAGGACGTCGCTCGACGACATCGGTCGAGGAACTTCTGCACACGCTCGTGGAGGTCGTCGCCCTCGAGGATGTGACGACGGTCGCCGTAGATCGCCTCGCGCTGACGGTTGAGCACGTCGTCGTACTTGAGGACGTTCTTGCGGATCTCGGCGTTGCGCGCCTCGACCTGCGACTGCGCGCTGCGGATGGCGCGGCTGACCACCTTGGACTCGATCGCCATGTCGTCGGGGACGCTCGTGCGGCCCATCAGGACTCTCGGCCGCCCCCGCGTTGAACAGGCGCATCAGGTCGTCGGTGAGCGACAGGTAGAAGCGGCTCTCGCCGGGGTCGCCCTGACGACCGGAGCGGCCGCGCAGCTGGTTGTCGATGCGGCGGGACTCGTGGCGCTCGGTACCGAGCACGTACAGGCCGCCGGCGTCGACGACCTTCTCGGCCTCCTCGCGACGACCTTCGACTTGACGTCGCCGAACACGCCCTCCCAGGCGGCCTCGTACTCGTCCGGCGTCTCGACCGGCGACAGCCCACGGGCGTTCATCTCGGCGACGGCGATGAACTCGGCGTTGCCGCCGAGCATGATGTCGGTTCCACGACCGGCCATGTTCGTGGCGACCGTCACGGATCCGAGACGCCCGGCCTGGGCGACGATCGCGGCCTCGCGCGCGTGGTTCTTCGCGTTCAGGACCTCGTGCCGCACGCCCTTCTTGGCGAGCAGGCGCGAGAGGTACTCGCTCTTCTCGACGCTGGTCGTGCCCACGAGCACCGGCTGGCCCTTCTCGTGGCGCTTGGCGATGTCCTCGACGACCTGGTCGAACTTGGCCTTCTCGTTCTTGTAGACGAGGTCGGGCTGGTCTTTGCGCTGCATCGGCTTGTTCGTCGGGATGGGGACGACGCCGAGCTTGTAGGTGCTCATGAACTCGGCCGCCTCGGTCTCGGCGGTACCGGTCATGCCGGACAGCTTCTTGTAGAGGCGGAAGTAGTTCTGCAGCGTGACCGTTGCGAGCGTCTGGTTCTCGGCCTTGACCTCCACGCCCTCCTTGGCCTCGATCGCCTGGTGGATGCCCTCGTTGTAGCGACGGCCGACCAGGATGCGGCCGGTGTGCTCGTCGACGATGAGCACCTCGCCGTTCATGACGACGTAGTCCTTGTCGCGCTTGAACAGGGCGTTCGCCTTGATCGCGTTGTTGAGGAACGAGATGAGCGGGGTGTTCGCCGACTCGTAGAGGTTGTCGATGCCGAGGTAGTCCTCGACCTTCTCGATGCCCGGCTCGAGCACGCCGACGGTCCGCTTCTTCTCGTCGACTTCGTAGTCGACCTCGGAGGTGAGCCGGGTGGCCAGGCTGGCGAACTCGTTGAACCAGCGGTTCGCCTCGCCGGAGGACGGGCCGGAGATGATCAGCGGGGTGCGCGCCTCGTCGATGAGGATCGAGTCGACCTCGTCGACGATCGCGAAGTAGTGACCGCGCTGCACCATGTCGCTCTCCTGCCACGCCATGTTGTCGCGGAGGTAGTCGAACCCGAACTCGTTGTTCGTGCCGTAGGTGATGTCGGCGGCGTACTGCTCGCGACGCTCCTCCGGCGTCTGACCGGAGAGGATCACCCCGGTGGTCATACCGAGCGCGCGGAAGACGCGGCCCATGAGCTCCGACTGGTAGCTCGCGAGGTAGTCGTTGACGGTGATGACGTGCACGCCGCGGCTGGTGATCGCGTTGAGGTAGGCGGCTGTGGTAGCGACCAGGGTCTTGCCTTCGCCGGTCTTCATCTCGGCGATGTTGCCGAGGTGGAGGGCCGCGCCGCCCATGATCTGCACGTCGAAGTGCCGCATGCCGAGCGTGCGCTTGGACGCCTCGCGCACGGCGGCGAACGCCTCCGGCAGCAGGTCGTCGAGCGATTCGCCGTTGCTGTAGCGCTCGCGCAACTCGACGGTCTCGTGCATGAGCTCGTCGTCGGTCAGCTCGCTGAAGTCGTCCTCGAGAGCGTTGACCGCCTTCGCGTACGCCTCCAGGCGTCGGAGGATGCGTCCCTCGCCGACGCGGAGAACCTTTTCAAGAACTGAGGCCACTGATGCACTCCATTTTGCTCGGTCGGGCCGATGATGCCCGCGCCACGGCGGGCGCACGCCGCACGGCACACGCCACCGACGATAGAGAACATCGTACTTGGTCCGCCCGCACACGCGTCCCGTGGTCGCTGGGAGGCGCGTGTGAGGTCGTGGAGGCTCAGGGGCAGCGCGAAGCGATGCTGCGACCCCAGCGCCGCGCGGTGGAGCTAGGAGCAGCGCGAAGCGATGCCGCGACCCCAGCGCCGAGGGAGCCTGCGACCGAGGTCGGAGCCTGCGACCGAGGTCACTAACCAGCGATGGCGTGCGCCGCCTGGGCGCACACCATCGCGAACTTCAGTGGCGGACTCAGTCCGTCAGCCGAGCTTGCGACTGGCCGTCGCCACCTCCTGCAGCTCTTCGGCATCGTCGTCGAGCGCGATCACGCCGTAGTCCCAGCCCTTGCGGCGGTATACGACGCTCGGCCGCTTGGTCTCCTGGTCCACGAACAGATAGAAGTCGTGGCCGACCAGCTCCATGTAATAGAGGGCGTCGTCGACGGTCATCGGGATGCTCGCGAAGACCTTCTGGCGGATGACGACCGGGCTGTACTCCTCTTCGACCTCGCTCGGCTCCGCCTCGTCGGCGACGGCGGGCGCACTCCCGGTGCGCACCTGGTCGAGCACCGAGACGGGAGCCGCGGCGAGCCCGACGGCGCTGAACCCGTCGGTGCTGGCCTCCCGCAGCGAGGTCGGGCGGTGCTGACCGCGATGCACCTTGCGCCTGTCCTTGGCCCTCCTGACGCGTTCGAGGAGTTTCCCGAGCGCGATGTCGAACGCTGCGTACTTGTCGGTGCCTGTCGCCTCCGACCGCACCACCGCCCTCGGTCCGACCAGCGTCAGCTCGACGCGATCGTCGCCGTTCTGGGATCCCAGCTTCTCGTTGTGCCTGCTGACTTTGATCTCGAACGAGATGGCCCGCTCGGCGAGATGGGCGACCTTGTCGGCCTTCTCCGTCGCGTATTCGCGGAACCGATCAGTGATTCCCAGGTTGCGTCCGACGATGTTGATGTCCATGGAGACCTCCCTGATCCGGCGTGACGTCCGCCCGGATCACGAAGGGCGGAATCGCTCGCGCCTTTTCGACTACCGTAGTGCTCCCCCGGGCGTTACGGAACCGTAATCAGCGGGTGAATTCTTAGGAATCGTCCGGGTGTTCGCTGGACGCGCGCGCACCCCCTCATCGCCGTCGCGGCGTCTGAGCGATGGTGGCCGCACCCACCACGACGCCGCCGGCCGCAGTGATGGCCCTGGCGGCCTCCGCGATCGTGGCACCGGTCGTCACGATGTCGTCCACGAGCAGGCAGCGCCTGCCCGCCACCCGAGCGGAAGCGACCACGCTGCCCTCGCGATTGCGCTCGCGTTCGCTCGACGAGAGCCTGGCCTGGTCGGAGGTCTGGCGGGTGAGCCGCAGTGCACGCCAGAGCGGCGGGACGAGGACGCGGGAACGTGACAGGACCATGCCCGTCGGGTGATAGCCCCTGCGCCTCCAGGCCGAACGCGTCGACGGGATGAGGACGGGGACGACGTGCCCGCCCGCGCTCGCGGCGACGACCGCCGAGCTCAGCGCGCCCGCCAGCGCCGGCGCGGCGTCCACCCGCCCGGCGTCCTTGAAGGCCAGGAGCACCGCCCGGGGCACGTCGTCGTAGTCGAGGGCGGAGCAGACTGTGATGCCCGCGACCGTCCGACTGCGTTCCTGCGGCACGAGAGCGCGCGCGCACGTGGAGCAGATGGAACGGTCTGGCGTAGAGCAGCCGGCGCACCGGACCGGCAGCAGCACAGCGGCGGCGTCGAGAAGCGCATCGCGAACGGGCTGACGTGCTGGAGCAGAAGAGGCGGAAGTCGAGATCATCGCCCCAGCCTCGCTTGTGCATCCGACCCTCACGCCTCCGCATCGAGGATCAGTGGACAACCCGCGATCCGGCCTTTCTGTGGAGGGCGGAAGCGGGTCAGGGCTGACCGAGCTGCACAGCGACCGCGCCCACCCTGTCGGTCTGCGTCTGCCACCCGCTTCCGGTCGGCGCCTGCAGAGTGCCGTCGGCGGCGAGCACCAGGTACCGAGACAGCCCTCCCGCGCCGACGATGATGCGCCCAGCGGCCGGGCCGGCCGTCGCGGTTGACGTGCCGCCGATGGTCTGCTCGGTGATGGCGGTGGCGTCCCCGTTCGTCGCCGACAGCACGGCGACGGTCAGGTCACCCGTCCAGGCGATCGACATCGGCGAGCCGTCGCCCACCGCCAGCTCGATCGGCTGCGTGATGGAGGTCGGCAGACCGTCCGCTCCCCGGACGACCCCCGCGGCGACCACTGAGTAGCCGAGGCCCGTGCGCAGCACGGCGACGACGCGGGTGCCGTCGCGCGAGACGGCGAGCGCGACGATCCCGACCGCGCCAGGCCAGTCCACCTTCACCCCGTGCGGCTGCCCGTTCGACCCCGCGACCTGGAGCGCGTTCGGCGCCGAGGCCGGCACACTCCAGAGCCACCCCTCGTTGTCGAGTGCAGGCGCGATCAGGCCGGGTCTCGTGTCGACGCGGAGCGGATCACCCGACTTGCGCACCAAGACTGCCGCCCCGTGGGACAGCACCGCGACCTGGTCACGGCTGGCGTCGACGGTCGCCGCGGTGGGCTGGAGCGCCACCACCTTGTCGCTCACACCGCTCAGGTCGGTGATCGTCGACCCGTTCAGCAGCCCGAAGCTGTCGCCGCGGTAGACGATCGCGTGCGAGTCGACCGGCGGGTCCTGCAGCGGGGACGACGCGTCGGAGAGCGGCGAGATCTGCTGCACGTTGCCCTCGATGGAGAGCTGCACGGAGGAGGCCAGGGCGCCCAGGCTCTGTTCCAGCTGGAGCTGCATGCGCTGCAGCTGGAGTTGGTCCGCCTGGCCGGCCTCCGAGCTGAGGTCGACGTGGGCGACTCCCCCGGCGGTCGTGACCGACGGCAGAGCGAGCTGCGTGCCCTGCGGGAAGGCGCTCGTCACGGCGCCGTTCAGCCATTTGACCGGCCCGGCGAGCAGGGCGCCGGCGACCCGGGTCGCCGCCGAGGCGACCCGCGCGGGGAACCAGCGCGCATCCGGCACCAGGTAGGAGTAGCCGGCGTTGTAGAAGTACAGCGTCTGCTGGCTGTAGACGGTGCGGAAGGTCGGGTCGTCGATGACGACGCCGTCCGGCGCTACAGCGATCCGCCATTGCCCGTTCTCGCGGGCGACCTCGTAGGAGAGTCCGATCGGCGCCTTGCTCGCGATCGGACGGTACGAGCCGACGCTGTCGACGTTGGCGACCGGGATCACGTCCACCGACCACTGGTTGCCGTCGTGGTCGAACGTGCGGTTGCGGCCGTCGTCGACGGTGACCGACTCGTCTGGGTTCCACGACGCCGCCATCGACTTGGTCAAGTACTTGCGGGCGATCGCGAAGTTGTTCTTCGGGCTGGAGGCGGCGTCGATGAAGCCCTGGACGATCCGCTGCGGCGAAGCGCCGTTCTCGGGAGGCGAGGGATTGAAGTCGAGATCGAGCTGGTCGCTGACCTGGGCGACCGGACCGCCCTGACGCACCGGCCCGGAGTCGGGGATGCTCGCGCACGCCGCCAGCACCAGCGCGAGGGCGACGGCCATAGCGGCGCCGAGTCCGCGTGCGGTCCGCCGGATCATGTCCGCGCCTCGCTTCCCGGCCGCACCGCGCCGTCGCCGACAGGCCCGGCAGCCCCGCTCTCCGAGGCCCTGGCTTCGATCGCGGTCGCGGCGCGCTCCTCCGGACGCCGGCCAGGCTTGCTACCGGCGTCGGCGGGAGGCAGCGGCAGCGGCGACGAGATGATCCCCTTGCCGCTGACCCGCGGAAGCGTGAGCCGGAAGCACGCGCCCTCGCCCGGCATCGACCACACCTGCAGCCAGCCGGAGTGCAGCGTGACGTCCTCGAGCGAGATCGCCAGGCCGAGACCGGTGCCGCCGAGGGTGCGCTTGCGCGACGGGTCCGCCCGCCAGAACCGGTCGAACACGTGGTTGACGTCGTTCTGGTTCATGCCGATCCCGTAATCGCGCACCGCGAGCGCGACAGCCGTCTCGTTGCTGTCGACCGTCACCACCACCGGAGCGCCTTCGCCGTGCTCAATCGCGTTGCCGAGAAGGTTGCGGACGACCCGGCGGATGCGCCGCGGGTCCATGCCGACGTCGAAGTAGCCGCCCGGCGCCTCCAGACGCAGCTCCGACCCGTTCTGCTCCGCGACCGTGCGGAGCTCGTCGACGACCTCCTCGGCGAGCCGCACGAGGTTGGTGGGCTCCGGCTCGAGTGCCACAGAGCCGGCGTCGTAGCGGCTGATCTCCAGCAGGTCGGAGAGCAGACGGTCGAATCGCTCGATCTGCGTGTGCAGCAGCTCGGCGGTCCGGGTGGTCGCCGGCGGGAACGATCCGCGCTGGTCGTAGATGACGTCGCCGGCGAGCCGGATCGTCGTCAGCGGCGTACGCAGCTCGTGCGACACGTCGGAGACGAAGCGCTGCTGCAGCTGCGACAGTGTCGCCAGCTGGTTGATCTGGCTCTGCAGGCTGTCCGCCATCCCGTTGAACGACCGCGCCAGCGAGGCGAAGACGTCCTCCCCCTTCTCCGGGATGCGCACGGCGAGGTCGCCAGCGGCGAGCCGTTCGCTCGTGCGTGCGGCCACGCGGATCGGCTCGACGACGAAGCGCACGATGAGCCAGGTGATGGCTCCGATGAGCACGATCAGCGCGAGCCCGGCCAGCAGCAGCGTGTTCTGCACGAAGATGAGGGTGCTCTCCGAGTCGCGCAGATTGTAGCCGATGTAGAGCTCGTAACGGCCGTACGACGGCAGCGTCAGCTGGGTTCCGACCACGATCCCGGGGTCGGTCGAGCCGGTGCCGGAGGGCAGAGCGACCGATTGGTAGAACTGCTTGGTCCCGCCGTTCTGCACCGCAGCCCGCAACCCGGGCGAGATCACCGGGTTGAGCGCGGGGCTGCCGCGGTCGGGCGGTGCGAGGACGCTGGTGTCCTGCCCCGGCACGCGGTACGCGGCGATCAGCCGGCTGGAGGTCGACGCCTGCACGGACTGGAGGGTCGAGCTGAGCAGGTTCTTTCCGCTGTCCGCCGACCCGACGTCGGAGGCGTTCAGGGTCGATTGGGCGGTGGTCGTGGCCCGGCTGGAGTCGCGCAGGGCCTGGTCGAGGCGGGACTGGTAGAGGTCGTTGCTGATACTCAGCGCCATGTAGATGCCGGTGACGAGGATCGCGACGCCGGTGAGGAGCAGCGTGATCGCCACCGTCCGCAGCTGCAGGGAGCGGCGCCAGAGGCGCGCGAGCTCGGACGGCACCTGCCGCCACCACTCCCTGTCGGGCCAACGGAAGCGCATCGCGTTCGCCTCCCGGTCAGGTCGCCGCGCCGGCGCGGTAACCGACCCCGCGCACAGTCATCACGATCTTCGGGTTGTCCGGGTCCTGCTCCACCTTGGCGCGCAGGCGCTGGACGTGCACGTTCACCAGCCGGGTGTCGGCCTTGTAGTGGTAGCCCCACACCTGCTCCAGCAGCATCTCGCGCGTGAACACCTGCTGCGGCTTGGCGGCCAGGGCGAGCAGGAGGTCGAACTCGAGCGGGGTGAGGGCGATGCGGGACTCGCCGCGCCGCACCTCGTGGCCGGCGACGTCGACGTGCAGGTCGCCGACGCGCAACTGCTCGGCGGGCGGCACGGTTGGGGCGGGACGCAGGCGCGTGCGGATGCGCGCGACAAGCTCCTTGGGGTTGAACGGCTTGACCATGTAGTCGTCGGCACCGGACTCCAGCCCCTTGACGACGTCGGCCGTGTCGGACTTGGCCGTGAGCATGATGACCGGGGTGCCGGACTCAGCGCGGATGCGGCTGCACACTTCGATGCCGTCGAGGCCGGGGAGCATGAGGTCGAGGAGGACGAGGTCCGGCTTGGCCGCGCGGAAGATCTCGATCGCCTGAGCTCCGTCTTCGCAGAACACGGGGTCGAATCCCTCGGTGCGGAGCACGATGCCGATCATCTCGGCGAGCGCGGTGTCGTCGTCGACCACCAGGATGCGGCTAGTCATGTCCGAAGATTCCCCTGAACCCCTCTCGGGCGGCGCACGCCGCGGATGTAACGGGTCCAGCGTAGTCGAGGAGGCTGCGCGCGCCTTGCATGCCGACCCGATGCCGGCTGTGTACCCGCGACGTGCTCCGTGGGCGGGGCATCGTCCGAACGGCGGATGTGCCAGCATGGGAGCACGCATCAGACGGGGATGAGAGGCACGGCGTGAGCGACGACCAGACCTGGCGGGCACCTGGCTCGTCCGACGACGCGAAAGCGGCCGACGGAACGGGACCCGACCGCGCGGTGCCGCCCCCTGCTCCCCCTGCCGCTCCCCCGCCCTCCGCGCAGCCTCCACAGAACGCGCCGACTCCGCAGTACGGCGAGTACGCGCCGGGCGGGTATCCGCAGCAGCCGAACCAGCAGCCCGGGTGGCAGCAGCAGCCCGCTTGGCAGCAGTACGGCACCCCCGGCGCCCAGCCCGGCTGGGCTCCGCCACCGAAGCCCGGTCTCGTGCCGTTGCGGCCGTTGGCTTTCGGCACGCTGATCGGCGCTCCGTTCCAGGCGCTGCGGCGCAACCCGAAGATCACGGTCGGCGCAGCGCTGCTCCTGCAGGGCATCCCGACCGTCATCGTCTCGGTGCTCATCGCCGGCGGCGTGTTCGTTCTGGTCGACAGGATCGCGAACGCCGACGCCACGGATCGCGACACGATCGCCGCGGGCGCCATCGGCGGCTCGATCGTGCTCGGCGTTCTCGCCGTCGTCATCTCGACGATCTTCAGCGCGCTCCTGCAGGGCATCGTGGTCAGCGAGGTGTCGCGCGAGACCCTCGGCGAGAAACAGACCTTCCGTGCGCTCTGGCAGCTGATCCGCGGGCGGATCGGCGGCCTCATCGGCTGGACGTTCCTCGTCTTCCTGGCCGGGTTCACGGGCCTCGCGCTCGTCGTGGCCGTGATCGTGGCCCTCGCCATGCTCGGCGGAGTCGCCGGTGTCATCGGGGCCGTCCTGGTCGGGATCGGCGGCTCGATCGGCCTGATCGTGGTCGCGGTCTGGCTCTACACCAAGCTCGCGGTCGTGCCGAGCGCGCTCGTGATCGAGCGCCTCCCACTGCGCTCGGCGATCGCGCGGTCGTGGCGACTGACCACCGGCTACTTCTGGCGCACCTTCGGGGTGCTCATCCTGCTCTGGCTCATCATCTACGCGGTCACCCAGGTGATCTCCATCCCGTTCGCGCTCATCGGCGCGATGGTCGGTGGCGTGTTCGCACCGACGTCGCTGAGCACGCCCGACTCGAGCAACTTCACCGCGGTGATCGCCAGCCAGCTCGGCGTGAACGTGCTCTCCGCCGTGGTCGGCGCGATCGTCGGTGCGATCGGCAGCGTCGTGCAGTCGGCCGCGATCGGCCTCATCTACATCGACCTCCGGATGCGCAAGGAGGGGCTCGACCTCGAGCTCGTGCGCTTCGTGGAGGCGCGCCAGACGGGCCACGATCTGCCCGACCCCTACACACAGCCCGCACCGACGGCGACCTGGCCGGGCGCCTGAGCGTGCCCCTGCTCTCCGCGCTCCGGCTCGACGTGCCGGTGGACCCCAGTTCGCCGCAGGCCCAGGACTGGCTCCGCAACGAGCTCGCCAAGCCCGAGTACCAGGCGGCGAAGCCGACCTGGTTCGACGTGGCCTCCAAGGCCGTACAGGACTGGCTGGAGTCACTGCTCAACGGGCCGACGGGCGACGCGGGTCCTGTATTGCTGCTCGTGGTCGTGCTGATCGTCGCCGCGCTCATCGTCGTCGCATTCCTGGTCTTCGGCCGCCCGCGGGTCAACCGCAGGGCCGCCTCGGATCGACGTGCGCTGTTCGGTGCAGACGATGCCCGCTCCGCTGACGAATTGCGCCGCTCGGCCGCCGAAGCCGCCCGCGCGGCAGACTGGCCCCTCGCGATCGAGGAGCAGTTCCGCGCGATCGCCGCAGCGCTCGACGAGCGGACGCTGGTGGAGGTCCGGCCCGGGACGACCGCGACCGAGTTCGCCGCCCGAGCGGCCCGTTCCGCTCCCGTTCACGCGGCTGCGCTGCGCCAGGCCGCCCGCACGTTCGACGAGGTGCGCTACCTCGGCCGGCCGGGCTCGGAGGGCGGGTACCAGCAGCTGGTCGCCCTCGATGCACAGCTCCAGCGCGTCCGCCCGGCTCAGGAAGCGATGGTCGCGTGACGAGCACCCTCCCACCGAGCGCGGCCCAGGCGCAGGCCCCTCCGCAGAATCCGGAGGACGCGGTTGCCCCCGCCGTCTCCCCGACCGTCCGACGCACGGCCCGCCGCGCCCTCCCGTGGATCGTCCTCGGCGTCATCGTCCTGCTCGTCGCCCTCTTCGGTCTGGCTCTGGGCACTGGGCGCGCCATCGCCGGCGATCCGCTGAGCGCCACGAACCCGGGACCGACCGGCAGCAAGGCGCTAGCCCAGGTGCTCGGCCAGCAGGGCGTGACCGTGACGACGGCCGCCTCGCTCGGCGAGGTCCGCGACGCCGCCGGCGACGACACGACCGTGCTCGTCTACGACCCGGAGGGCAACCTCGACCACGAGGGTTACGACCAGCTGACATCGGTGGCGAGCACCATCGTCGTCGTGGAGCCGGACTTCGCCGCCCTGCAGACCCTCGCCCCGTCGGTCCACGCGGCAGGCGACGCCAGGAGGCGTGTCCTCCGCCGGCTGTGACCTCCCCGCCGCGCAGCGCGCCGCGCGCATCGACCCGCGCGCGACCGGCGAACACCGAGGGTGCATCGTCCCCCGGAACGTTCCGGGTGAGCGGCGACGCCACCGCCTGCTTCGAGGGTTCGGGAGGCCGTGCCTCCCTGGCCAGCACCTCCTACCAGGGCCGCACGGTGTACCTGCTCGGCTCGGCCGCCGTGCTGATGAACGACGGGATCGACCGCCTCGGCAACGCGGCCCTCGGCCTCAACCTGCTCGGCGAGCACCGCACGCTGGTCTGGTACCTGCCCGGTCTGCTCGACCGCCCCGTCACCGGTCCGGCCGATCTCGCCTCCCTCACGCCCGGCTGGGTGACCCCTGTGGTGATCCTGCTCACCCTGGTGTTCGTGGCAGCCGCGGTCTGGCGCGGCCGTCGCTTCGGACCGCTGGTGGTCGAGCACCTCCCGGTGGTCGTTCGCGCCGGCGAGACGCGCGAGGGCCGCGCCCGTCTGTACCAGCGGTCGTCGGCCCGACTCCGCGCCGCGGACGCGTTGCGCATCGGCACGATCGGCCGGCTGTGCGTCAGCGTCGGCCTCCCCCGGGTCGCCACGACCGAGGAGGTCGCCGAGGCCGTCGCAGCGCTCACCGGCCGCGACCACGCCGCCGTGCTCGTCCTGCTGATGGAGGAGCACCCGCACTCGGATCGTCAGCTCATCGACCTCTCCGACCGCCTGGCGGAGCTCGAACACGCCACCGCGGCCGCCGCCTCCCCCGACAGTCCGCGATCGACCGGAAGAATGGAACAATGACCGACCTCACGACCGGATCCCACCTCACCGGGGCGGAACCCGCCGGCGCTCCCGCCGCCGGGTCCGACGACCTGCGCCACGCCCTCGCCCGGGTGCGCTCCGAGGTCGGCAAAGCCGTCGTCGGACAGGACGGCGCCGTCACCGGCCTCATGATCGCGCTGCTCGCGCGCGGTCACGTCCTGCTGGAGGGTGTGCCGGGCGTCGCCAAGACGCTGCTGGTGCGCTCGCTCAGCGAGGCGCTGAGCCTCGACGACGACGCGCATCCAGTTCACGCCCGACCTGATGCCGGGCGACGTCACCGGCTCGTTCGTCTACGACGCCCCGACCGGCGGGTTCGTCTTCCGCGAGGGACCGGTGTTCACGAACATCCTGCTCGCCGACGAGATCAACCGCACGCCCCCCAAGACGCAGTCCGCGCTGCTGGAGGCGATGGAGGAGCGACAGGTCAGCGTCGACGGCGTCAGCCGCCGCCTCCCCGACCCGTTCATCGTCGCGGCCACCCAGAACCCGATCGAGTACGAGGGCACCTACACGCTGCCGGAGGCGCAGCTCGACCGCTTCCTGCTCAAGCTCACGCTCGACGTCCCGGAACGCGAGGCCGAGGTGGAGGTGCTGCGTCGGCACGCCGCCGGCTTCAACCCGCGCGACCTGGCCGGGGCAGGCGTGACACCCGTGCTCGACGCGCGGCAGCTGAACGCCGCCCGCGCTGCAGTGGCCGCCGTCGGCGCCGACCCCGACGTGCTCGCCTACATCGTCGACCTCGCCCGGGCGACGCGCCGCAGCCCGTCGGTGCGGCTCGGCGTCAGCCCGCGCGGTACCACGGCGCTTCTCGCAGCGGCGAAAGCGTGGGCATGGCTGTCCGGCTACGACTCGATCACGCCGGACCACGTGCAGGCCATGCTCGTCCCGGTCTGGCGCCACCGCATCCAGCTGCGTCCGGAGGCCGAGCTCGAGGGCGTCGGCGCCGACGCGATCCTGCGCTCGATCGTGCAGCAGGTCCAGGTCCCGATCTAAGGCGAGCCGATGACCGTGTCCGGACGTTTCGTCGCCCTGCTGGCGCTGGGCGTCGTCCCCGTCGTGCTGCTCGGCGGGGACGCGGCGCTCGCCTACGCCGCTCTCGGCGGGTGGGTGCTGGTGTGCGCCGTGCTCGGGGCGATCGATCTCGCGCTGGCCGCGTCGCCGCGGCGGGTGCGGGTGAGCCGTGAGCTGCCGGCACGCGTGCGCCTCGGAGCGGACGCGAGCGCGGAGCTGTTCGTCACCAACACCGGCACCCGCACGCTGCGCGGTGTGCTGCGGGATGCGTGGGAGCCGTCGGCGGGCGCCGAGCCGTCCCGCGTCGCGATCAACATTCCACCCGGCGAGCGCAGGCGCGTCACGGTCTCGCTGCGGCCCTGGCGTCGCGGCGAGCGCCGCGTGGAGCAGATCACCGTCCGGGCGACCGGACCGCTGGGGCTCTGGGCACGGCAGGCGACGCTCGAAGCGCCCGGGCGCATCCGGGTGCTGCCGCCGTTCACCTCCCGCAAGCACCTCCCGTCGCGCCTGGCGCGGCTGCGGGAGCTCGACGGCACCACCAGCGTGATGCTGCGCGGCCAGGGCACCGAGTTCGACTCCCTCCGCGAGTACGTCCGCGGCGACGACGTGCGCTCCATCGACTGGCGGGCGACGGCGCGGCGGCACGACCCGACGGGAGGCCGGGGTGCGCGCGTGATGGTCCGCACGTGGCGCCCGGAACGCGATCGCCGCGTGGTGGTCGTGATCGACACCGCGCGCACCTCGGCCGCGCGCATCGCCGACGAGCCGCGGATCGATACCGCTTTCGAGGCGTCGCTGCTGCTGGCCGCGCTCGCGAGCCGCGCGGGCGACCGGGTCGACCTGCTGGCGTACGACCGGGTCGTGCGCGGACGCGTGCAGGGCGCATCGGGCGCCGAGCTGCTGTCGAGGATGGTGGACACGATGGCCGGTATCGAGCCCGCGCTCATCGAGATGGACTGGTCGGCGGTCCCCGCCCAGGTGGGAACGCTGACCAGTCAGCGCTCGCTGGTCGTGCTGCTGACCTCCCTCGACGCGCCGGGCGGCTCCCGCGGTCTGCTGTCGGTACTCCCCCAACTCGCGAAGAAGCACATCGTCGTGGTCGCGAGCGTGACCGACCCCGACGCCGAAGCCGCCGCTCTGCAGCGCGGACGCCGGGAAGACGTGTACCGAGCCGCCTCTGCCGAGCGCGCGCTGCTCGACGTCGCACGGGTGTCAGCCGCCGTCCGGCGCCTCGGCGGGGAGGTCGTGACCGGCTCCCCGTCCGACCTGCCTCCTGCCCTGGCCGACCGCTACCTGGCGCTGAAGGCCGCCGGCCGACTCTGAGGAGCGCTGCTCCTCCCGCCGCTGCGCACATTCGTCACGAATGTCGCGCCCCGGAGCACGAAAGCGCACATTCGTCACGAATGTCGCGCCTCGCGGCACGAAAGCGCAGATTCGTCACGAATGTCGCGCCCCGCGACACGAAAGCGCAGATTCGTCACGAATGTCGCGCCCCGCGACACGAAAGCGCAGATTCGTCACGAATGTCGCCCCTCGCGGCACGAAAGCGCAGATTCGTGACGAATGTCGCGAAAGCCGATCGCGATCAGCCTGCGACGACGCGGCGGTCGCCGGCCTCGAATTCGGTGAGGTCGCCGGTCTCACCCGTCCGCACCGCACGGCGTCCGACGACGAGCATGTAGACGAGGAAGGCGGCGAGCGCCAGCACGCCGATGGCGATCTTCGCCCACACCGGCAGCGACGACGGGGTCACGAAGCCTTCGATCAGTCCGGAGACGAAGAGGCTGATCGCGCAGCCGACGGCGACGGTGAAGAGCGCTCTGCCGTCCTCCGCCAGAGCCTGGCCCCTAGTGCGCGCTCCCGGCGCGATCCAGGCCCAGAAGATTCGCAGGCCCGCCGCGGCGGCAACGAAGACGCTGGTGAGCTCCAGGAGGCCGTGCGGCAGGATGTACGCGAACATGACGTCGCCGCGACCGTACGCGAACATCACGCCCGCCGCGGTGCCGACCCCGACTGCGTTCTGCACGAGCACGTAGGGCACCCAGAGCCCGGTGATGCCGAACGCGATGCACTGCGCGGCGATCCAGGCGTTGTTGGTCCAGACCTGACCGGCAAACGACGCGGCTGGGTTGTTCGAGTAGTAGTCGACGAACTCATGGTTCACGTACCGCTTGAGGGCCGCGTCGTCGCCCAGGTTGCGCAGCACCTCCGGGTTGCCGGTGATCCAGAGCGCGTAGAGCGTCGAGACGATGATCGTGCCGACAGCCACCGCCAGCACGACCCAGCGGATGCGATACAGCGCGGCAGGCAGCTGGAGCAGGAAGAAGCGCGGGATCTGGGAGAACAGGTTCGTACCGGCGCCGGTGAAGCGCAGCCGCGCGGTGGCCAGCGTCACCGAGAGGCGGTCGCCGACCGCGGTGGAGCCCGCGCTGGTCTGGATCGCCGACAGATCGGCGGCCCCCGACTGGTACAGGTCGATCAGTTCGTCGGCGTCGCGGCCGTCCAGGCGTCGGCGCGCGGCCAGCCGGGAGAGTCTGTCCCAGTCGGCACTGCGCGCTGCCGTGTATGCGTCGAGATCCATCTGCTTGAATGATAGCCATGACGGCATCAGCGCCCATGCTCCCGAGCGGGGGCCAGCCTCGAACGGGCCGATCGCGCGCGGACCCGCCGCGTGCGGGCCAGCCAACCGGTGGCGAGCGCGAGCTCGTGACCGGCGAGGCCGTCACCTTGGACGTCAAGCCGGCCAGCTACATCCTCCGCGCGGCGGGCACGATGATCGACTGGCTGTTCTCGATGCTCGTCATGCTCGGCTGCATCCTGCTCCTGGTGGCGACAGGAGGCGGACTCGACGGGGCACTGCTGCGTGCGCTCGTGGTGCTCATCCTCGTGTTCGGGATGGTGGTGTTGCCGACCGCGATGGAGCTGCTGACCCGCGGCCGTTCGCTCGGCCGACTGGCGGTCGGCGCTCGCATCGTGCGCGACGACGGCGGTGCGACCGGATTCCGGCACGCGTTCATCCGCGCTCTGGTCGGCGTGCTCGAGATCTACATGACATTCGGAGGCATCGCCGCGCTCACCGGACTGCTCAACACCCGGTCCAAGCGCCTGGGCGACCTGCTGGCCGGCACCTACAGCCAGCTGGAGCGCGTCCCGCGCCCCAAGCCGCTCACCCTCTCCCTGCCTCCACAGCTGTACGGCTGGGCGCAGACGGCCGATGTCGGCCGGCTCCCCGACCGGCTGTCGCGACGGATCGCCCAGTTCGTGCGGCAGGCGCCGCAGCTGACGATCGCCGCCCGCATCGGGCTGAGCACCGAGCTCGCGCGGGAGGCAGCACCGTACGTCTCTCCGCTGCCGCAGGTCGACGCCGAGTCGTTCCTGGTGGCCGTCGCCATCCTCCGCCGCCAGCGCGACGCCGCGGGGCTCGCTCTGGAGGCCGAGCGCCTGCAGCGGCTCGAGCCCGTGCTCGACGCGCTGCCGCACGGCTTCCCCGACCGCTGATCCGAACCTCCGGCCGCGGCCGGCCACACCCCAGGAGCGTCGATGACCGAGTACCGTGCCCACTTCGACGCCGTGGTGTCGTTCGTGAACGGCGGCGGGCTGACCGCAGAGGGCTTCCGGTTGGACGTGCCATCGGCGGCCGTCGGGGAGGACGAGCTCGCCGAGCTGTTCGTCCGGCACCTCGGTCTCGCCCTCGTGGGCGCGGTCGAACTCCGCGACATCCGCATCATGGCGGAGCCGCACCGCGGGAGCAGAGGCATGGAGGTGGCATCCAACGGTCGCGACGCCGCCCGCATCGTCGACCTCAGCCACCCGATCCGCGCGGGCCTCGTCACTTATCCCGGCCTCCCCGAGCCCGTGATCGCCCCGCACCTCACGCGCGAAGCGTCGCGCGAGCGCTACGCGCCCGGCACCGAGTTCGCCATGGACGTCATCACGATGATCGGCAACACCGGAACGTATCTGGACAGCCCCTTCCACCGCTACGCCGACGGCGGCGACCTCGCATCGCTCGACCTCGCCACCCTGGTGGGCCTGCGTGCGGAGGTCTTTCACCTGACGGACGCCAGCGAGCGCGGCATCCCCGCGTCGGTCTTCTCCGACAGGGAGCTCGCCGGGGCGGCGGTGCTGCTCCACACCGGATGGGACACGCGCTTCGGCACTCCCGAATACGCGACAGGCGCCCCCTTCCTGACCGAAGCGGGTGCCGAGCACCTGGCCAGCGCCCGCGTCACCCTGGTCGGCATCGACTCGCTCAACATCGACGACACCGAGAACGACGGCTCCCGCCCCGCCCACAGCATCCTGCTGGCCCGCGGCATCCACGTCGTCGAGCACCTGACCCGTCTCGGCGACCTTCCCGCCCGCGGCGCGCGGTTCACAGCCGCGCCGCCCGCGGTCGAGGGCTTCGGCACGTTCCCGGTGCGAGCGTTCGCGGAGATTTGAGCGCTGACCCTCAGTCGTGCAGGATGCGCTGGAAGAGCACGTGGTCCTGCCAGCGGCCCGCGATCTTGAGGTAGTTCGGGGCGACGCCGATCCGCTCGAAGCCGGTGCGCGTGAGTACCGACTGGGAGGCGTGGTTCGCCAGCAGCGTCGCCGCCTGCACGCGGTGCAGGCCGTACTCGTCTCTGGCGGCCTCCAGCAGCGCCGTAAGCGCGACGGAGACCAGACCGCGACCAGTGTGGTCCCGGTCGAGCCAGTAACCCACCATGGCGCTCTGGAATGCGCCGCGTACGACGTTGCTGAGGTCCACGCCCCCGGCGATCTCGTCGCCGTCGACGATCAGCAACGGCAACGCCGTCTCGAGCGAGTGGAGGGCGAGGAGCTCGCGCGTGCGCGCCAGCTGGCCCGCCTCAGTGAAGAACTCCTCCGACCTGGTCGGGTCCCACGGTGCGAGGTGACCACGGTTGCGGGAGTACGCCGCTGCGAGCGCCGCGGCGTCCTCCTCACGGCGTACGCGCAGGACGAGGCCGCCGGGCAGCTCGCGGTCTGCGAATTCGAGTGCCATCAGTAGCGGTAGTGGTCGACTTTGTACGGGCCGTCCACCGGCACGCCGATGTAGGCGGCCTGCTCGTCGGTCAGGGTCGTCAGCTTCACGCCGAGCGCGTCGAGGTGGAGTCGCGCCACCTTCTCGTCGAGGTGCTTCGGCAGCACGTACACGCCCACCGGGTACTTCTCGGTCGAGACGTAGAGCTCGAGCTGGGCGAGCACCTGGTTGGTGAACGAGTTGCTCATCACGAAGCACGGGTGGCCGGTCGCGTTGCCGAGGTTCATCAGACGGCCCTCGGAGAGCACGAGGACGCTGCGGCCGTTCGGCAGCCGCCACTCGTGCACCTGCGGCTTGATCTCGACCTTCTCGGCGCCGGCGAGGGCCTCGAGCGCCGGCCATGTCGATCTCGTTGTCGAAGTGGCCGACGTTGGCGACGATGGCGAGGTGCTTCATCGCGAGGAGGTGGTCGAGGGTGACCACGTCGAGGTTGCCCGTGCCGGTGATGACGATGTCGACCTCGTCGATGACCGATTCGAGTGCGGTCACCTGGAAGCCGTCCATCGCCGCCTGGAGCGCGTTGATCGGGTCGACCTCGCTGACGATCACGCGTGCGCCCTGCCCGCGGAGGGCCTCCGCCGCGCCCTTGCCGACGTCGCCGTAGCCGGCGACGAAGGCGACCTTGCCGCCGATGAGCACGTCGGTGGCGCGGTTGAGGCCGTCGGGCAGCGAGTGCCGGATGCCGTACTTGTTGTCGAACTTGCTCTTGGTGACCGAGTCGTTGACGTTGATCGCCGGGAACAGCAGGTCGCCGCTCTTGGCGAGCTCGTACAGACGGTGGACGCCGGTGGTGGTCTCCTCGGTGACGCCGAGGATGCCGTCGGCGACGCGCGTCCAGCGGTCGGGAGACGTGGCGAGGGAGGCGCGCAGGGCGGCCAGGATCACGCGGTACTCGTGGCTGTCGCCCGGGGCGTCGCCCGGGACGGCACCGGCGAGCTCGAACTCACGGCCCTTGTGCACCAGCAGCGTGGCGTCGCCGCCGTCGTCGAGGATGAGATTCGGGCCGGTCCAGTCGGAGCCGGCGGCCTGCGCCTCGGTCGTCCAGTCGAAGATCTGCTGAGTGCACCACCAGTACTCTTCGAGCGTCTCGCCCTTCCAGGCGAAGACAGGGACGCCGTCGGGCGCCTCCGCGGTGCCGTGCGGGCCGACGGCGATCGCCGCGGCCGCCTCATCCTGCGTGGAGAAGATGTTGCAGCTCGCCCAGCGCACCTGCGCGCCGAGGGCCACGAGCGTCTCGATGAGCACGGCGGTCTGCACGGTCATGTGCAGCGAGCCGGCGATGCGGGCGCCTTTCAGCGGCTGCGTCGGACCGAACTCCTCGCGGAGGGCCATCAGGCCGGGCATCTCGTTCTCGGCGAGCCGGATCTGGTGCCTTCCGGCCCCGGCGAGCGAGAGGTCCGCTACGCGGAACGGCAGAGAGGTGTCAGTGGCAGGCGACGGCATGTGGCTATTCTCGCATGCCTGCCCTTCTCGGCGTCGAGGTCTCCCCGCCCGCACCTGGGTGCGGCGCCTACGCCCGAATGAGCCCCAAAACCTCGTCGCGGACGCGGGCCATCGTGGCGACGTCGGCCGCCTCCACGTTGAGGCGCAGCAGCGGCTCGGTGTTCGAGGGCCGCACCGAGAACCACCAGAACGGCTCGCTCTCATCGGTCAGGCCGGTGATGGTGAGGCCGTCGAGCTCGTCGAACTCGCCGCGACCGGTGAAGGCCTCGACGATGCGCGTGTAGGCCGCCGGCACGTCCTCCACGGACGAGTTGATCTCGCCGGACTGCGAGTACGGGCTGTACACGGCCGCCAGCTCCGACAGCGGGCGCTCCTGTGAGCCGAACTCCGCCAGGAGGTGCATCGCGGCCAGCATGCCGTTGTCGGCGCTCCAGAAGTCGCGGAAGTAGTAGTGCGCCGAGTGCTCGCCGCCGAAGACGGCCCCGGTCTCGCGCATCGCGTCCTTGATGAGGGAGTGGCCAACGCGGGTGCGGTACGGCGCTGCGCCGGCGGCCTCGATCGTCTCTGGCACGATGTTCGAGGTGATCAGGTTGTGGATGACCGTGATGTCGGCGTCCGGGTCGTCCTGGCGCGCGCGGGCGATCTCGCGGACGGCGACGATCGCGGCGACGGCGGAGGGCGACACTGCCGCGCCCGTCTCGTCGATGACGAAGCAGCGGTCGGCGTCGCCGTCGAAAGCGAGACCGAGGTCGGCTCCGTGCTCCACGACGGCGGTCTGGAGGTCGACCAGGTTGGCGGGCTCCAGCGGGTTCGCCTCGTGGTTGGGGAAGCTCCCGTCGAGCTCGAAGTACATCGGGATGATCTCCATCGGCAGCGCCGGCAGGCCGGCGGCCTCCCCGAGCACGGCAGGGACGGTGAGGCCGCCCATGCCGTTGCCGGCGTCCACGACGACCCGGATCGGGCGGATGCCGCTCAGGTCGACGAGGCCCCGCAGGTAGGCCGCGTAGTCGGCGAGGACGTCCTGCTCGCGGTAGCCGCCCGGTCGATCGACGCTGACGAGGCCCTCCGCCAGGTAGACGGCGGCGCGATCGCGGATGGCCGCGAGCCCGGTGTCGAGGCTGATTCCCTGGGCGCCGGCGCGCGACAGCTTGATCCCGTTGTAGGTGGCCGGGTTGTGGCTGGCGGTGAACATCGCGCCCGCGGCGTTCAGCGCCCCCGACGCGTAGTACGACTCGTCGGTCGAGCACAGGCCGATGGACACGACGTCGGCCCCGCGGGCCTGCGCGCCGCGCGCGAAGGCCGCGGCGAACTCCGGCGACGAGTCGCGCATGTCATGACCGACGACGACCTCGGAGCCCGCCGCGCCGATCTCATCGACGAATCCGGCGGCGACGGCGGTGACGATCTCGGTCGTCAGTCCGCTCCCGACGAGACCGCGGACGTCGTACGTCTTGACCACCGCGGAGAGGGCGGCACGGAAGTCGTCGATCGAGTCAGATGTATGCACGCGCGTCACCCTACTTGATCTCGCCGAAGACCTCGTGCCGCACGATCTGCCAGCCCTGCGGCGCCGACAGACGCTCGGCGTGGATGGCGCAGAGGTCGTACGAGTGAGGCTCGTGCGAGAGGCTGAGCGGGCCGAGCACCGCCATCGAGTCCGCATACACGTAGGTCAGCGTCGACACGGCGTCGCGCGGACAGGCGACACGGGAACACGGGCGGCTCAACATCGCGCTCAGACTACCGGAGCACCGCCGACGTAGGATTGCGACATGCCCCGCAATCGCCGCACCAGCAGCAACCCTCCGGCGACCAGCCGCTGGCGCAGCCGTCACGGCAGAGGGGCGCGCGGCCCGGTGACCGGCCCGCATCTGCCCATGCTGCAGAACCGCATCGACTTCTTCGACATGACCGTGGCCTCCACGGCCGACTACCTCAAGGGCGTCTGGCCGGCGGAGCTCGCGAACGTGCACTTCGAGGTCGCCGCGACGCCGATCGGCAACACCGGCACCGACGGGGTGGACCGGTGGTACGTCGACCACGCCCGCCGCCGGATCGTGCTGTACCGGGTGCCCATCCAGCGCCTCACCAAGCTGCACCGCGACGACGACCTGCACCGGCGCATGTACATCGAGGGATGCGTGTTCCGCGCCGTCGCCGAGCTGCTCGGCAAAGACCCGTGGGATCTCGCACCCGACCGCTTCCGACACTTCTGACCGGAGCGGGGCGCGACGACCGCCTTGGGAGACACACCCTAGTGCGGGTAGACCTCGATGGGCGCTGCGAGCGGTCCGGCGGGCGACACGGCGAAGGAGCTCGCGACGCCGTCTCCGATCACGCTCACGCTGACCTCCAACCCGTCGACGCCGGTCAGCGTGTAGCGTCCGCTCCGTACGGTCAGTCTGGCGCCTCCTTCGGCCGGGACGGTCACCGTCGTCGACTCACCGGTCGACAGCTGGACCGTGACTTTCGCGTCCTTCTGCCCCGCATTGGCGAAGTGCAGCTGCGGGCTGGGACCGGGCGGCACGGCGACCAGCTGCGAGTGGCCGAGCGGCGAGGTGGAGGCGAACCACGAGAAGTCGCGGGTCTTCGTCCCGATGACGGAGGTGCGCACCGCCGCGACCACCGGGACGTCCGAACGGATCGTGACGGTGAAGCTCCCGTCCTTGAGGTTGTCGAGCGGGATCTCCGCGACGTTTCCGGCCTTCACCGTTTGAGCGTAGGAGTTGCCCGCGTTCGTTCCCGTCTCGCCAACGGCGCCGATGGTGATCTTGGCGTCGTGGTCGCCCGGCACGAGGATCCGGACCGTCGGGTAGTCGAACCCCACGCTCTCGGCGGACTGCGCGGCGGTGATCGCGGCGAGCGTCGCGATCATCACGCCGGGGATCGTCTGCACCCGTTCAGGAGCACCGGTCGCCCCGGCGAGCTCGACGCCGCGCGGCTGGATGCCCTGCTCGAAGCTCTGCTGCATCGTGGCGACCACCTGGCCGCCCGTGGTCGTCACGTGCACGACGGGCGCGGTCGCCGAAGGGGCGAGCCCGGCCAGCGGCACGACCTTCTGGGCGCCAGCAGCCACGAGGATGCCGGTGGCGCCCGGGGCACTGACGCGTCCCGTCTCCGTGAAGATGTCGAGGTTGACCGTGGCATCGACGGACGTCGGGTTCGAGAGCATGAGGAGGCTCGTCTGACCGAGGGTGGTGGCGCCCGCCACCAGCCAGCTGTCGGCCGACGGCTCGGCGCAGGCGGCCGCCGCCAGGCCTGCGAGATCGTCGCTCGCGGCGTTCTGCAGTTGGGCTCCCGCGAAGAGCGGAGCGCGCGTCGCCCCGTGCGGCGTCGTCGCCGTCAATGCGAGCGGCGCCTGGTCGGGCGAGGTAGTGTCCGCGTCCGGCTTGAGGGTGCGTGACTGGGTCTCGGCCCCGGAGGCGCCGTAGACGGTCGAGAAATCGCCGAGCGCACTCGGTCGGGTGGCCTGGCCCGCATCGGCTGCCAGGGCCAGCACAGGGCCGGGGCACACGCGCTGCTGATCGGCGGGCACCGGACGCACGGTCTGCGACGGCGCATCGATGGCGAAGCCGGACAGCGGGAGCAGGGTCGCACCCGCGATGACGACGGCCGCGATCCCGATGCCGACGACTCCGCCGATCGCTCGTGCGCTGCCGTGGGCCAGGGCTCGACGGTCAGCCACGAGGGCTCCCCTCGGTCGACCGGCTCGGTCGGATGATGGTCTCATCGAGGCCGTCCTCCAGGGTCGTCGGTGCCCCGACGGTCACGGGCAGGGAATCGAGGTCGCGTTCGGGCTCGTTGTCGGGCGCGGGTTCCCGTTCGGGTTCCGGCACGGCCGGGCTCGCATCGCCGTCTCCGTCCGACTCGACGGTCGCCTCTTCGTCGGGCTCCGCCTCCCAGTCGTCGAGGCTCTCCTCCGCGATCGGCCCGTCGCCGTCCGATGGCGGGTCCGGCTCGTCGTCCGGCTCGACCGCGGGAGGCTCGCCGCCGCGGCGGCGCTCCGGCCTGCGCGCGTTCAGCTCCGACACCCGGTCGGCCGAACGCGTGGTCGGGATGGCCAGCAGCAGGGTGAAGCCGACGATCACGCCCTGCACGAGCAGCACGAGCAGCCTCCAGATGCCACCGGCGTCCGGTGGGATCTGAGCCGCGGGAGGCACGACGGTCGTGCCGCGATCGAACGCCCAGAGCGACCCGGTGGTCGTCTGGCCGACCGAGACCAGGAGCGGGTTCGCGTCCATGGCGACGCTCGCGCGGGTCTTGGTCGCCTCAGCCGAGGCGGTGTCCGGCTGCGGACCGGCCTGCTTCTCGTTCAGCGCGGTCGCCGGCGGCGCGAGCAGCACGAAGTCGATCCCGAGGCGCTTCAGCTCACCGGACCCGTCGAATCCGCTGCGCGACGACAGGTTGCCGGCCAGGGTGGCGAGCTCCCGCTGCCCGGCGGTCAGCGAGCGCGAAGTCGAACTCAAGGTGGTCTGGCCGTCGAGCGTCGGCCCGGAACCCCGGATGACCTCCGCCTCGATGCCGCCGTCGGGCTGCGGGGTGATGCGCAGCGTCCCCGTGCGGGGCTGGGTGGCCGCCTTCGCCGTCACGACGGCCGGCATCGTCCGCCCGTCGGTGGCGCTGACGATCGCCTGCCCGTCGTGGGTGGCGACGGCCGAGGGGACCGCAGCGATCGCCAGGGTTATCAGGGCGACCCAGGCGGGGGCGAGAGAGCCGCGCCGCAGCGCGGACAGTGCGAGCACCGCCGCACCGATCAGCCCGATCCAGTAGAGGCTCAGGGCGCTGCCCGGCCAGATCGGCGCGACCGTCGAGCCGCTCACCGCGACCTCCACGTGCAGCGCGGCGACGGCGGTCAGGAATCCCGCGAGAGCGACCAACAGCGCGACGACGGCCCGCACGGTCCCGCGGAGGAACAGCGCGAGGATCGCCAGAACGCCCAGCGGCGCAAGCAGGATCGGCACCAGGATGTTACCGGCTCCCGTGCCGAAGGGCAGCTCCGCGGCGATGGAGTGCCAGCCGCCGAGCGTGCCGTCGGGGAAGCCGAGAGCGAGCTGCCAGGCGGGGGTCTGCCGCGCGTCAAGCACGACCCCGGGGTCGGCGAAGACCGACAGCCAGGCTCCGCGACTCAGCTGCTGCCAGACCAGCGGCGCGAACAGCACGACGGCGGGCAGCGGGATGAAGACGATGCGTGCCGCGCGACGTCCGGCGAACACGATGGCCGCGACCCAGGCGACGACGAGCGCCGGGATGAGCACGGGGGCGCAGGCCACCGTCGCGGCGGCCAGCAGCGCGGTCGTCGCGCTGGCGGTCCACGAGCGGCGTGCGGCGAGACCGGCGAAGAACAGCCACGGGAGCAGGATGTGGGCGAGGACCGCGGCAGGACGCCCCCCCTGCAGCGCGATGAACAGAGTCGGAGCGAGTGCGTAGGCGATGCCCGCGAAGGCCCGGAGCATCGGGCGCACCGTGACGCGCGCCGCCGCGAGCCACGCGCCGAGCGCCGCCAGCGGGAGGGCGAGCAGCCACACCCCGACGAGGGAGGCGCTGGGCTGCCAGAAGGTCAGTGTCCCGAGCACCGCGAGGACCGCCGTGAACGGGTCCGCCGCCCCCACGAAGCCGAGGTTGATGTCGCGCCAGCCGTAGCCGAGGTTCGCCCAGAGCTGGCCGACAGAGGCGTCGAGCGGCAGCATTCCGCCGCCGGTGATGGCGGTGGAGGACGCGAGCGGAAAGAACAGCGCGACGCCGATGACCAGCATCGCCAGCACCGTCCACCCGCCGCCCGTCCCCCAGAAGTCGAGATCCTGACGCTCGCCCTGCTGACGCACGAGCGCGGCCTCCCGCTTGAGCGCCCTGCTGCGCCGCACGTCGGCGAACGGGATGCGCAACGGCGCGATCGCCGCCCACGTCACCGTCTTCGCCTTCGCGAGCCGCCGGCGCGCGTTGCTGACCGCGAGGCCGGAGAACGCGACGCGGAACGCCGCTCCCAACTCGCCGCCGACCGAGCCGGGCTCCTTGCGCAGCAGACGCAGGATCGAGCGGAGGATCGCGAGCGGTACGAGCGACAACCAGTGCGGCACGACCGCCCAGCTCGGCGCGTAGGCCATGCGTCGGTGGAGCTGCGCACGGCGCCGCTCCCCCGCGAGTTTGCGGCGCACCGACCATTTGCGCGACAGATTGGGGCCGGCGAGACCATCGCCGCCCACGGCGACGCGGGCCTGGGCGACCAGGGTGACCCGGTAGCCGGCGAGGCGCGCCCGGGTGCAGAAATCGAGTCCGTCGTCGACGGTCGGGAGGGCAGGATCGAACCCGTCCAGGGCCTTCCAGACCGGCTGACGCACGAGCATGCCCGCCGACGACACAGCGAGCACGTCGCTCAAGCCGTCGTGCTGGGCTTGGTCGAGCTCGTTCTCGACCAGCGGCAGCGAGGCGCCGAACGGGGTCATCGCCTCGCCGAACTCGCGGATGAAGGCGGCATCGTCGGCGTCGACCAGCTTCGGTCCGACAACCGCGACGGAGGGCGACACCTCGAGTGCGCCGAGCAGGGCCTGGAGAGTGTCGGGCTCCGGGGCGGTGTCGTGCGCGAGCAGCCAGAGCAGTTCGTCGGACGACGACGTGGGCGGGAGGACACGGACAGCGGTCGAGACGGCGGAGCCGAACGGGAGCTTCTCGCCGCTGCGGAGGAGGTGGGTGAGCTTGGCGTCGGCGAGCAGGCGTGCGGCGTCGTCCGTGCTCGCACAGTCGACGGCTATCACGGCATCAGGCTGGCGGGTCTGCGCCGCGATGGCGTCGAGAGTGCGCTGCAGGCGGGGGCCGCCGCTGTGGGCGACGACGATGGCGGTGACTCTCGGATACATCGGGAGTCAGCCTAAGTTGGGGCTGCGCCGATCCCGGTAGTGCGTCGGGCGCGGCGCGTATTCGACCTGGTCAGCCGGCGCGCTTGCGGAGCTTGCGACGCTCGCGCTCCGAGAGCCCGCCCCAGATGCCGAAACGCTCGTCGTTCGAGAGCGCGTATTCGAGGCACTGGGAACGGACTTCGCACGAGGTGCAGATCCGCTTCGCGTCACGCGTCGAGCCGCCCTTCTCGGGGAAGAACGCCTCAGGATCCGTCTGCGCGCACAGGGCGTCGGACTGCCAGGCGAGAGGGTTGTCGTCGTTTACACCCGCCCGAACCCCTGGAACCCCGAGGCGCACCGGATCGATGAACCAGTCGTCGGGTACCCCAGAACGATATTCAGGAACTGCCATATCGGTCTCCCACCCTTGAACTGCCTGCGGCACGTTTGTCGTGTCGCAATAATTACACCGTTGTCATTCGCTTCCGTCAAGTCGCGAATCGTAAAGCCTTAACGCCTGGTCGAGACTTCACGACGCGCCGACGAACGACAACGATCGCGACACGCCCGACCTGTCTACCCCCGTCAAGGGGATTCAGGACGCCGCTTGCCGTGCTTCCCAGGCGCTGCGAACCATCTCGTCGAGAGTGTGGCGCATCTTCCAATCGAGGTCGCGGGCTGCGAGCTCTCCCGAGGCAACGATCCTCGCCGGATCGCCCGGCCGTCGAGGCCCCACTCCTGGGGTGAAGTCGATTGCGGTCACGGAGGCCACGGTGGACATGATCTCGCCGACGCTCACGCCGTCCCCGCTGCCGAGGTTGTACACGGCCTCCACTGGCTCGCCGGCGTCCAGACGCGTGGCCGCGGCCACGTGCGAGACAGCCAGGTCGGCGACGTGGATGTAGTCGCGTACGCAGGTGCCGTCGGGCGTCGGATAGTCGTCGCCGTTGATCCAAGGCGTGCGACCGGCGACGAGCGCGTCGAACACCAGCGGGAAGAGGTTGTGCGGACTGGTGTCGCGCAGCGACGGATCGCCGGAGCCGACCACGTTGAAGTAGCGGAGCGAGGTGTGGCGGAGACCCGCGGCGACGCCCTGATCGCGCAGCAGCCACTCCCCGATCAGCTTGGATTCGCCGTACGGCGACTCCGGGCTCTTCGGCGTCGCCTCCGTGACGACCTCGACGTCCGGCGTTCCGTAGACCGCTGCGGACGACGAGAAGACGATCGCGCCGACCCCGGCCTCCTGCATCGCCGCGAGCAGCACGGCGGTCGCGGTCACGTTCTGCTCGTAGGCGTGCAGCGGGCGCTGCACCGAGACACCGGCGTACTTGAAACCGGCGACATGGACGACGCCGCTGATCGTGTGTTCGCGGAAGACCCGCTCCAGCAGCGAGCCGTCGAGAACGGTGCCGCGGTAGAACGGCACGCTCGACGGAACGAACTCCTCGTGGCCGCTGGACAGATCGTCGACGACGACCACATCGACGCCCTCGGCGAGGAAGGCCCGCACAACGTGGGAGCCGATGTACCCGGCACCTCCGGTCACCAACCACGCCACGGCGTCCTCCAGCCTCGAAAGGGAAAGCGGTTCGTGAGAACCCTATCGTTCGCACGGACGACGATCCGGCGACCCTCAGGCCCTTAGGGTCGAAGCATGAGCACCATCGCGGCCGCGCGGACCTGGATCGTCATCTTCATGGTCGGCCTCGTCGTCAGCGGCGTCACCGCCTTCCCTCTGGCCTGGGAGCTGTCCCTCGCCTCGCACACCCTGCACGCGTCGCCGGCCCCGGACTTCGCTCCCGGTTTCGTGGAGTGGGTGGATCGCGTGCACCGGGCGCTGGAGGACACGGCCCGCTATCCGTTCTTGTCGTACGGCACCGACTGGCTCGCCTTCGCGCACCTCGTGATCGCCGTCGCCTTCATCGGACCGCTGGTGGATCCGGTCAGGAACATCTGGGTCCTCCGGTTCGGCATGATCGCCTGCGCCGGCATCGTGCCGCTCGCGCTCATCGCGGGTGCGGTGAGAGGCATCCCCCTCGGGTGGCAGCTGATCGACATCTCATTCGGGGTGCTGGGCGTCATCCCCCTGGTTTTCGCCCACCGGCTCACGCTGCGGATGGAGCGGGACGCCTCGATCTCCGCCCCGCCTACAGCCGACGCGCGATGAGCGCGTCCCCGGCTCCCGCCTCAGCCTCGGTCCGCCGATGAGCTGGGGGTGGGTGGAGGTTCTCTGGTCGGGGTGGGTTGACTTGGTGTGGGCGTGCGTCGTCGTGGGTGTCTCATCCCGGTCGTCCACTGGAGGTCCTCGGTCCTGCCGCTGCGCGGCGATTGTCAGCTGGACCCGGGTGGTGGCGCGTGGGTGACCGCGAAGAGTCGGTTGAACGTGGCCTCCCGAGCCAGCGCCAAGCGGACTTGTCCTCCAGCTGGTCGAGACTGCAATCGCTCAACCCCGCCCCGGTCCACCACTGGACCGACCCAGGGCATCCTGCCCGGGCCACCCGGTCAGTTGACCGAGTGAAGAGCACCTACACCCCACCGGACGACGCCACCGCCGGCGGATGCACGGTGCGGTTCCGCGTTCAGTCGCGTTCGATCGCGAACCTGATGTCATCGAGCAACTCGGCGTTCGCCAGCTGGGCGAATGCGAGAGCTCGCGTCGCCGCCAGCGTCGCTCTTTCAACATTCATCGTGGGGTCGGCTGAGACGTGCAACTCCTCGACGGCTTCGTGTGCCCACTTGGCGGCGGTCGTGTTCTGGATTGCCACGGATTCCCCTCGGCGCTGTAGGTGTACTACCCGACTGTTTCGTCGAAGTCCGCTAATCCTAGGGGACGTGCTCAGAACTGCTCGTCGGTGACGAGGCCCGACTCGCCACCTCGGCGGCATTCGCGCACACGCCTCTCGTCGCCGACCTCACGGCCGGCCACCCGGTATCTCGGTCCACGGTTGACGGGAAAGCTTCAGAGCGTGCGCTTGTAGCGCCCGAGCAGGGGTCCCGCCCGGGCGCGCGATCGTCCGCCTGAGTCGGTCCGATCGTCCGCCTGAGTCGGTCCCAGAACCGTTGTCTCGGTCCGATCCGCCCGCCCGCCCGGGCGTCTAGGTAGCACGTTCCCCTCAACTGACTTCGCTGTCAATCCCTCCTCGAGCTTCGGCGCAGATCCACGCTGGCATTCGAGCATTCGGCCCGCGACTTCACTGACAGCACGCTCAGGTGTTTGAGTAGCACTCAGGCATTCACGCTCGCAAGTTGCCACGTGCGGCTCCTACGCGCTCGCCTACCCCCACGTCACATCACGATGTCCGGGTACTCCTCGACGAGCGCGGGGGCGACGATTCGCGGGTATGGCGGTCTCCGTCGTGCGCTCCGGACGCGCTGCCGCCGCCCGCGCCTCCGCAGTGCTCGTCAATCTGAGGCTTTCATCGATGGCTGCCCAACGCCAGAATCGGGAGCATGGGACGGTTGATCTATGGTTCTGGGGCACTGGAGTTCGACTTCGACGATCGCACGCTTAGCCACGTGAAAATCGCGATCACGACCAAGCTTCGTCGGCATGAGGGGTTCCTCGTGAGCTGGGAGGTCCCGGTCGACAACGGGTCCGGGCGGGTGAGCCTCTGGGTCAGCCGAGAGATCCCCCTGGCGTTCATGTTCGACGGGAGTCGGCCGCCGCGACTCAACGAACGGTGGATGGAGGCTCTTCTGATCACTTCGCAACGCACGGGTGGCATGTTCGTCATGGCCGAAGAGGACGCCGACGCCTACCGCGGCGAGTGAAGGAGCCGAGCCGCTGTCTCTCCGGGGTGAGGCTCGGTGGGCTGCGCCACGTGTCATCCGATTTTCGGTCGGTGTTTCGCCTCAGGCCGTGGCGGTTCGAGACGGTTGCGGCAAAGAGGGTTGTCGCACCGTTTTCGTATCGTCGCCGCTGTCCAGGCTCCACTTGCTGTCGCGACCAGCCGGGGCTCGGTTCGTAGCGGCGCACCGCATTCGAGGCAACGAGCGGGCGCGGAGGATTCGACTTCGGGCGCTACCCGGTCAGCTGCGGGTCGACTCGCGCGTACCCGGCGCGGAGGGTCACCGCGTCGGGTGATAGCCGGGCGATGTCGTCCCAGCGCACGAGGAACGCGCCACGGTGCCTCCAGCGTAGGAACCGGGCGATCGGCCAGGGCGCCTGGACGTCCGTGCGCTCGTAGCCGAGGAATGACGTGCCGGAGTGCGCGCTCACGATGAAACCGACCAGCCGGGCATCGGCCAGCAACGGCCGCGGTGTCCCGTCGACGACGAAGCGGGCGTCGATGATCCGACCCAGCCGGACCCCGTCCGCATCGAGCACGGGCGTCACGACCATAGCCATCGTCGAAGCAGCAGCGTGGCAGGGCATCGGGACGCTGATCGCTTTCGGCGCGATCGCACTGGCGGCATCGATTCAGATCCCAGCAGACTCGGTACCAATTCAGGTGCTCGGCGTCGTCTCCGAAGCACCGGCTCTCGCGTTCGTCGGCGGAACCCTCGGCTCAGCGACCGGAATGCTCATCATCCGCGAGACACCTCTTCCGGTACTTCAAGGAGCGATAAAGCGGACCTCGAAACGCTCGAAGAGGATCTCGGCTCCGTCTGACCAGGCGATCCCGAGGCGGGCGCACTGGCGTTGCCAGTACGTGCGGTGCTCGCGGATCCAGGATGCGCGGGTGCGGTCGTCCTCGCCTTCGTCGAACGCGAGCGCTGCGTCGACGGAGAGGAACGGGCCGATCCTGAGCTCGATGGTGCGCAGGACCACGCGCGGGCGCCCGGCGGAGTCGGTGACGATCCAGTGCTCGCCGATCCGCGGTGGCTCCTCCCCCTCGGCCTCGAACTCAGCCAGCATCGTCGACGTCGCCCGTTTACGCCCGGCCACCACCAGCGCGAGCAGACGATCGGCGAGCTCCGGGCCGTCAACGAACGGGCCGACGGCCGGCAACCCGGCCGGCGTCGCCGGGCAGGTGGCGCGGAATGCCGTCCAGAGCGTGGCGGCGGCATCGAGGTCCGGGGTGTGTTCGATCGCCATAGCGCAGAACTTACGAGAACGTCGGCCGTGGTCGGTGTTCAGCCGAGGCGCGCGAAGACATCGGGGTGGCTGTCGATGATGGCTGCACGGTTCAGGGGCCAGGTGATCGCGAACGCGCGGCCGACAACCGCGGACTTCGGCACGGCGCCCCCGTAGGGGTCTGCGCGGTGCGCGCGGGAGTCGCTCGAGTTGCCCCGGTTGTCGCCCATGACCCAGAAGACGGTAGGCGAGCCAGTACGCGCGGGCGATCTCCAACCGGACCACGTCGAGGTCGCCGAACCGTCCGCTTGCGACGGGCGCGTCCTCGAACACGGCTTGGATGTCGGCGGTCGGGGCCGCGACGGTCTGCAACGCCTGGATCAGCGCGAGAGCGGTCGCCGCGGTCGGGGTGCTGCGGAACTCGGCTTCGGCAACGGCCAGCAGCCGGCCGGCGTGATCCTGAACGACGGTGAGGAACAGGGCCGTCTCATCGTTGACCGAGACCGGGCTGCTGGTCAGCCAGGGCACCACCGGCAGGATCGTACTCAGCTGGGCGGCCCCCATCAGCGCGATCGTCTCCAACGCATCCCGCTCGTCCGCGGTGAGGGATTCCAAGTGCGCCTCCAAACACCGCGCGCATGCGCGGGCTCCACAGCTCGCGGACCTGGATCCATTCCTCGTCGCGGTTAACGATGCGGCCCTCCCAAGCCGCGGCGCTGACCATGTCGATCGCCATGCCGACAATGCCACCGGAACGCTCGAACACAGTGGTGGAGATCTCCGTAGAGACCGGCTCGTCCAAGCGCTGCTCGAGGATCTCCTTGATCGCGACATGGGTCATCGGTGCCAGGTTGATCGCGAACGTCGACTCCAGCGTTGACGCCGGCAGACCAGAGGGTGTGTGCCGCGCCGGGAGCCCTTGCAGCCGGGACACCCCCGTCGGCAGTTCCCGGTCCGGCGCACCCACTCGATCACACCCCAGGAGCCTCATCGAGGTCGTCCCAGTCATCGACGAGCAGAACGGTTCTCCCCGGACGGATCGCGGCCGTCAGGGATTCCTTGGCGAGCACGATCAACGTCGACAACGGCCGCGGTTCGGTAGGTGCACCGAACCCGGCCAGATGCAGCGCAGTGAGGGAGTACTGGCTCAGCGAAGCAACACCGCGGGCTCGAAGCACCGTCCACCCGTCATTGGCGAGCTCGTTGTCGATCCTGTTCAGGAAGTGGCTCCGCCCGGTGCCGCGACCGCCGATGACATCGAAGCTGACGCCGCCCCGGAGCATCTCCAGACCGAGTTTGAGCTCATGGTCTCTCGCCCCCATCCCACCTCCCGAGACTCCGCAATACCCACAAGCTAGACACCACACACCAGTAGACACAACAGTCTTCCTCCACGCGTTCACCCCTCCCGCTGGCGGCATCCAGCGGGTGCGTAGGGGAGGATCGGAGTGCGAGTGAAGTTGGTGAAACACCTTCGCTGCCGCCGTGAGACCGCGAGGGCGTTACGCAATCGCTCTCAAAGTGCGTGCGTAACCGGCCGCGCGCCCACGCTGAATGGCGACCGGTTCGTTTCATTGGGTGGTGCCAACCGGTCCTCGTCCCGGCCGGTTCGGGCCGGCCGGGACCAGGGCGTGTGAGAGACCGGATCTCTCCCGCGCCCCTTCACACCCCCGCCATCTCAGCGCGTCACTGCGCCCACAGAACAGGAGACCGTTATGCTCACCCAGACACCCACCACTCCCCCGCCGGCGGACCTCACCGACACCATCGCGAAGCCCACGGTCAAGACCGGCCCGGCCAGCACCCGCGCCCTGCTCATCGCCTCCGCCACCGGCGCAGTGCTGCTCGCCGGCCTCCTCGTGCTCGCCGGCGCCTACTTCCAGAACACCGCCGGCACCCCGACCGACAAGCCCTCCCCCGTGCACATCCAAGACGACGGCCCGACCGGTCCCTCCGGCGACTTCAGCGCGTGCGGTGTGCCCGGCGCGCGCTGCTTCTGACCCGCACTCGCGAACAGAAGGACGACCTCATGCCCAAGCCCGCCACGGCCGAACCCGGCCGCCGCGACGGCAACCTCGCCCCGGAGCGCACCGACGGCACCTCACCAACTGAAGGATGGGCTGTCCTGGTACACCACCGCGACCTTCACCAAAGTCTCCGGCGGCGCCGACTCCACCATGTGGCAGAAGACGGACGAGATCGAGTCCGACAGCGGCCGGCCGGAGCATCCTCCTCCGGTGCACGACTACAGCCAGGCGATGACCGGCTCACCACCGCCGCAGCGATCGCGTCCGCGTCCCGTCGGCCCGTCTCCGAGGTGAAAGCCGAGTGGGATCTCGGCGTCATCCGCTACGGCAACGACAGCGACGGCATCGGCCAGGTCGACGTCCTCCAGGTCAGCGCACACAACGACGGCCGATCCTTCCGTGAGATAGCCCGCGCGTTCGCCGGCGTCGACACGTTGGTAGCCTTCCACACCGAATGCGACACCGACGACGACATCGAGAACGCCATCGGACTGCGCAACTCCTCTCTGGCCATCGCCACCCGCTAACCGGTCACCCCGCACCACTGAAAGGCACCACCATGACCATCCCGACCCCGAAGAAGCCGCTGCCGAAATGGCGGAAAATGATGTTCATCATCTCCGCTTCCGCGTTCCTCCTCGCCGTCCTCATCGCCCTCCCACTCATCGGGCTGAAACTCGCACAGAACGACCAGGCCGCCTCAGACGCCGCCGAAACGGTCACAGTGGACGCCGACTACCGGTGGGACTCCGACCTTCAGCTGGACGGCGTCACCTGGGGGTTGACCAAGGGGGCGTGGAAGATGGTGCCCGGCAGCCTCGACACCGATGGCGCCCAATACACCTCGACCGTCAACACCTGCACACTGGCAGTGTTCCAGGCAGCTCCCGAGGCCTTGGACGCCAACGTCGTCGACGGTGACGACCGCGCCAGCACTGTGAACTTCTTCCACGCCGCCACCGGGCTGGATCAGGGCACCCTCGCCGAGCGGGTCCTCGATCAGACCGTCCCGTTCGGTGACGTGGACACCCAGCACACCGTCGACGTCCTCGCCATCTCGAGCGAAGCCGACGCCGAGAAGTACGTCAGCATGATCGGCCACGCGTTCACCGCCCACGGCACCTTCGTCGGGTTCACCACCACCTGCCAGAGCGAGGCGGATTTCCGCGCTGCGGCCGGCGAGCACAACAGCACCTTCCATATCCGTCCCTAGCCGGGCCGCCGATCCACGCGAAGGCCGTGCCTGCGTGTTCTGCACCCGTGGCGCCCGCCCTGGACGGCACGGCAGCCCTGGTGCTGCTCCTCAACCACATCCACTCGAAAGGCACACCCATGTCCACCACCCGTGCCCTCGCTGCGGCCGCGGCCGCCCTGCTCCTCGTCTCCGGCTGCTCGCTGAATACAGCGACCTCCTCGGCGCCGTCGTCGACCAAAACCCACGCTCCGGCGCCCACACCAGCGCCGAAGCAGACCCACACGCCGAAGGACGGCCTGGCCTGGCCGACGACAGCCGAGTTCACCGAGGCGGCCGGCGGCGCCGACCCGAACTACTGGGTCGAGACCGGCCGGGCCGAAGCCGCCTACACCACCTACGACTCCGTGACCGTCGCAGGCTGCGCCCTGAGGGTCGGGTCGGTCCCCACCACCGTTTTCGGCGACGCCGTGTACCCGGGCGATCACCGCAGCAGCAGCATGAACACCCTCGCTGTGCTCAACGGCAACGTCATCGCCAAGATCCCCGGCGACTTGGAGACCAGCGTCATCCGTTACGGCAACGACCCTGAACGGGTCGCCCAGGTCGATGTGCTCGAGCTCAACGGAACCAACCAGGATGGGGCCTACCGGGAGATCATGCGCGTTCTGGCGGACATCGACCTGCTGATCGGCTTCCACTTCGGGTGTGCTGACCAGGACGCACTGCAGGTCGCCGTCGGCAACCGCAACACCACGCTGACGATCACCACCCGCTAACCGTCCACCCACCAGGGAATGCGGGGCCGGCAGACTGCCGGCCCCGCGCGCACCCCCAGGGTGCTGTGAAAGGCTGTGACCGCATGATCTCCACCCGCAGCGCACGGACCCTCGCCGGTATCGGCCTGGGCCTGGCCCTCACCGGCTGCTCAACAGCGCCCGTGTCGGCACCGTCAACCGATCCGATGCCGACGCCCGCGTACCAGCTCCGCGATGGTTTGCCCTGGATACCGCCGATCGAGTTCGACCATGCCGAGGGTGTCGCCCACCCCGGCTACTGGGAACCGGTCGGCGTCGACGCGAGCACCGGCGCCACCCAGTACCGCTCCGCCCACGTCGAGGGCTGCACCCTCGCCATCGCCTCCTCCCCGGCCTCGATGGTCGGCGGCACCATCCAGGCCGGCGCCGACCGGGCCAGCACAGTGAACGTCCTCGCCGGCCTCAGCGGCAGCGACACCGCCGATGTGAAGGGCGGCTGGAAGCTCAGCAGCATCCGCTACGGCAACGACCCCGAACACGTCGGCCGGGTCGACGTCCTGGAAACGCACGGTACGGACGAGCGCGGCGCCTACCGAAGCGTGGCCCGTGTCCTCGCCGACGTCGACCTGTTCATCCGCTTCCAGATCGAATGCGCCGACCAGTCCGCCCTGCAGACCGCGACCGGACTCGACAACGCATCCCTCGCGATCGCCACCCGTTGACCCGGCAGGAGACCACCGTGACCCGCACCCCCACCCCCACTCACCCGCCCGCGCCCGGCCGGTGGCGGGACCGATCCAAGCTGGTGGCGATCATCATCGCCCTGCTCATCCTTCTCGCCGCCGTCCCGGTGGCGCTCTTCTGGATGCTGGTCGAGGACGACAGCTACGAGGACCGCGGCCGCGACCGGTACGCCGCCACCGCGGATTACCGGTTCGACTCCGACCTCGAGCTCCCGGCGCCGCGGTGGCTCGTCGACGAGACCGTGTGGACACGCACGTCGGAGACGAACCCGCCGTCCGATGCGGAGTTCACCGCCATGACCAACTCGTGCACGCTGCTGGCCTGGCAGACCCGCATCGACAACCGCCGCCCGGACCTCCTCGCCATCACCGACCGTGCCGCCACCATCAGCGCCTTCCGCACGACCGTCGGCATCCCCGCCCACGACGAGACGGCGCTGGAAGACGACGTCGTCGGCTTCGGCTACCCCGACAGCCCCTACCAGGCCGACGTGCTCGCCTGGACCGACCCCGAGCCCGAGCCCGAGCAGCATCGCCGGATCCTCGCCCGCGCCTCCCTCAACACCCACCAGATCATCGGCTTCACCGTGGTGTGCGACACAGCCGCCGACTACGACACCGCCGTCGGCGCCGCCAACGACACGCTCCGCATCACCGGCTGAGCCCTCAACTCCTCCGCGACGGTCAACGCTGCGGGCCGGGATCCCGACACCAACCAGCGCCAAGGCCAGCCGAAACACACCGAACGCGTCGCCGGTCGGAGCCACCCCGGACGACCCGATCGGCTCCCGGTTGATTCCCTCGGGCCGCCGGGCCGCATTGAGCGGGCGGAACGGTTCAGCCACCGAGGAGCACCGCGAATACCGCTTCGGTGGCAAGCCCAGAACGCGAGGACGATACGCAAAACCCACGAATGGTCATGCGTAACCCAGCCACGCTCAGAGTGTGGATACATGACCAACACCGACCACCTCACCATCGACAACCCGCAGGCCACCACCCTCACCACCCCGGAAGCCCCCGCAGCTGCTCTCATTCCCGCCGCCGCGGGTGATGTCGCGCCGACTCCCGAGCGCAAGTACAACATGCTCGCCGTGATCGCGATCGTCGTCACCTCGATCAACCCGATCATCGGAATCGTCCTCGGCCACATCGGCTACGCCCAGATCAAGAAGACCCAGGAACGCGGTAAAACCCTCGCCATCACCGGCTACCTCGCCCTCACCCTCGCCGCCACCGTGCTCTACATCACCTTCATCCTCGTGATGATCGCCTTCTCCTGGACAGTCGGCACCGTCGAGTACGGCTACTGCGACTGGGACGCCGGCTACAACGCCGGATACCAGGACGGCTACTCCCGACGGCGAGAACGGCCTCTAAACCGACCAGAAGAGCCGCCAGGGGTGTGGGAGAGCAACCAACGCTCCCCAAGCCCCTGCAATATCTGGCCTGCGCCTTCGCGCCTCCCTCGCCCCATCACGAAGGGACTCCCAGCATGCCGAACCTGCAGCACTCATCCGCGCTCCCCCACCCCAACAGCCACAGCACCCGCCTGCTCACCTGGAGCGACACTCGGCTCGTCCGGAAGGTCACTATCGACGTCGACCCAACGATCTGGACCGCGACTGCCTCGGACGGTGGAAGCGACACATTCTTCTCGGCTTCAGGATGCATCCTGGAGGCGAACACCGTTCCACACAGCGCACCAGCCATCTCAGACAGCCTGGCGGATACCAGGGCCGTTCTTGAGGAGTTTGCGCCCGGCACGTCCAGCCGCGCCGCCACCATCACTGTCCCGAGTCGAGGCCTCGGAACCAATGGCGCTACCGCTCTCCTCGTGGACTCCGGTCAAGCCGTGTTGATTTTCCGCGTCTTCTCTGACGCGCGAACCGCTGCCGTCATCTACCTCACTCGTCCGGACCGCCAACTCCTGCGCAACTCTGACGTACTAGACACGATCGCATCGGTCCAGGTTGCCGTGCTCCGGACGACGCATCCGGTTGCACCTGCCAAAAGCATGGCTGGGAGGCCGCTTGGGCAGCGCTCTTCGACCACGCCCTCCCACCACCCCGGCGCTGAAAGCCCCGACCGATCCAGCCGCCACGGCACTGACGACAACAAGTGGAACACACCGGACAGAGAGGCCCGCAGCTCCGCCACGCCGCCGAACGACCCAGAGCATCGGCGGATCGAGGCTTAAACGAACGCGGCCTCGCCTGTGATCGCCCTGCCGACGATGAGCGTGTTCATCTCGCGGGTGCCTTCGTACGAGTACAAGGCCTCCGCGTCGGCGAAGAAGCGGGCGACGTCGTACTCGATCACGATGCCGTTGCCACCCATGAGCTCGCGGCACCGGGCCACGGTCTCGCGCATCCGGGAGGTGGCGAACGCCTTCGCGAGCGCCGAGTGCTCGTCGCGCTGCTCGTCGTCGTCGAGCATCTGCGAGACGCGCGTGCACAGCGCGATGGAGGCCGTGATGTCGCCGATCGACTTCACCAGGAGGTCCTGGATGAGCTGGTGCTTGACGATCGGCTTGCCGAACTGCACGCGCTCCTTCGCGTACCGCAGGGCCGCCTCGTAGGCGCCGACCGCCACGCCGACGGCGGCCCAGGCCACCTCCGCGCGGGTCAGCCGCAACACGGCGGCGGTGTCGCGGAAGCTGTTCGCGTTCTGCAGGCGCAGCGATTCGGGCACCCGCACGTTCTCGAGCGTGATGTCGGCGTTCTGGACGATGCGCAGCGACTGCTTGCCCTCGATCTTCGTCGCGGTGTATCCGGGTGTGCTGGTCGGAACGATGAAGCCCTTCACCTGGCCGTCCTCCGCGCTCTTCGCCCAGATTACGGTGATGTCGCTGAACGTGGCGTTGCCGATCCAGCGCTTGGAGCCGTTGAGCATCCAGTCGTCGCCGTCGCGCGTCGCGACGGTGCGCAAGCCCTGCGCCGAGTCGGATCCCGAGTCGGGCTCGGTGAGCCCGAACGCCCCGAGCACCTCCCCGCTCGCCAGCTTGGGCAGCCACTCCGCCCGCTGCTCGGCCGAGCCGCAGACGCCGATCGCGCCGATCGCGAGGCCGTTCTGCACGCCGACGTAGGTGCTGACCGATGCGTCCACACGCGCGAGCTCGAGGGCCACCCAGCCGCGGAAGACCGCCGAGTTCTCGAAGGGGGCCGTCTCGGCGAAGCCGAGGCCGATCGCCCCTGCGCCGTGCAGCACATCGATGATCTGGTGCGGGAACTCGGCCCGCTCCCAGTACTCGTTGACGATCGGCTTGATCTCGCCCTCCAGGCGCGAGCGCAAGTTCGCGATGAACTCCTTCTCGCGCTCGGTGAGGAGGTTCTCGAAGCCGTAGAAATCGCTGGCGAGGGTCTCGAAGGCCATGTGTGCTCCATTGCGTTGCGTCGGGCAGAGGCGTGGTCAGCCTAGGGAACCGGCGGGGACGCGGCAAAGCGGTTGGTACTTTGGTCTAACCGGATCGAAGGGAAGACGACGGATGTTTGTGCGCATCGGCAACACCCCGCGCGACTATGCGTGGGGATCCACCACGGCGATCGCCGGCCTCCTCGGCTCGACACCGAGCGGGGCGCCGGAGGCGGAGCTGTGGCTGGGCGCACACCCCGGCTCCCCCGCCCGGATCCTGGACACCACGCAGACCGACGGCGCGGCCGACCTGGCGCACTGGCCGGAGACGGCCGGCGGGCTGCCGTACCTGCTCAAGGTGCTCGCCGCGGCGAGCCCGCTCTCGCTGCAGGCGCATCCGTCGTCCGCGCAGGCACGCGCCGGGTTCGAGCGCGAGAACGCGGAGGGTCTCGCGCCCGACTCGCCGGAGCGCAACTACACAGACCCGTTGCACAAGCCGGAGATGATCTTCGCGCTCTCCGACCCGTTCGACGCCCTGTGCGGATTCCGCGAGCCGGCCGACAGCCGTGCCGCGCTGGAGCGACTCGCCGGCGACGCCCCGGCGGTCGCCGCGTTCGCCGCAACGCTCGACGGCGAGGCGGCCGATGTGCTGCGTGGGGCGACCGAGTGGCTGCTCGGCGGCGCCCCGGAGGTCGCCGACGTGGTCGACGCCGTGGTCGCCGCGGCCCAGGAGGCCGCCGGGGTCGACGCCGACACGGTCCGGATGCTGGCTGCGGCCTTCCCGGGCGATCCCGGCATCGTGCTCGCCCTGCTCCTCAACCGGGTCGCGCTGCGCCCCGGCGACGCCCTCTACCTGCCGGCCGGCAACATCCACGCCTACCTGCGCGGGCTCGGCATCGAACTGATGGCGGCCTCCGACAACGTGCTGCGCGGCGGCCTCACACCCAAGCGGATCGACGTTCCGGAGCTGGTGCGCATCCTCGACTTCGCTCCGTTCGCCGTGACGCCGATGGTGCGCAAGCGGCCTGCGCCCGGCGTCGAGGAGTTCGTCCCCGACGTCCCCGACTTCCGCCTCACCCGCATCGAGGTGGGCGGCGAGGTGCCGTCGACCTCGGTCGAGCTGCCCGGCACGGCGATCGTCCTCTGCACGGCGGGCTCCGCGGAGCTCGAGGGCGCGACGGAGGCCGTGCGCCTCGAGCGCGGGGAGGCGGCCGTGGTGACGGTGGACGAGCGCACCCTCTCGGTCGTCGGCGGTGCGGGGACGCTCTTCCTCGCAACGCCGAACCGGTGAGCTATTCTGCGGGAGTGAGCAGCCCGAGGCCTGTGCCGTCCAGCGGCCCGTCGCTGAGCGACCGCGTCCGCACCGCGCGCGGGGCCTCGGGGACCGGCGCCTCGGTGTTCGCCGTCCTGCTCCTCTTCACACTCTTCGCCGGGGACTTCTGGCGCAACCTCATCAGCTGGCCGGGTTATTTCGTGCTCGCCGCCCTGCTGGCTGCAGGCAGCATCGTCTTCCTCGTCCGCCTGCGGCCCGCGTTCCGGTGGCGGAAGACGCCGAAGACCCTGGTGCTCTTCCTCGCGCTGGCGGTCGTCTCGCTGGCCTGGTCGGCCTACCCCGGAGCGACCGCGGTCGGGCTCCTCATCCAGCTGGCCACGACCGCGGCCGCCGTGTTCCTGGCGCTGTGCCTGAGCTGGCGGGCACTGCTGACCGCGCTGGCGAACGCGTTCCGCTGGGTCCTCGGGCTGTCGCTGCTGTTCGAGCTGATCGTGGCGGTGTTCGTACGGCACCCGATCCTCCCGCTGACACCGGTTCAGCCGGTCCCCTCCGGGCGCATCCCCGCGGCGTTCTACTGGAGCCGCGACCTGCTGTTCCACGGCGGGCAGATCCAGGGCATCGTCGGCAACAGCAACCTGCTCGCGATGATCGCCCTGCTCTCCCTCGTGGTGTTCGGCGTCCAGCTCGCCGATCGCACCATCCGGCGCGGCACCGCGATCACCTGGCTCGCCGTCTCGGTGGTGACGTTCGCGCTCACGCGCTCCTCCACGGTCTTCGTGGCGACGGTGTTCACCGCCGTGGTCCTCGGCTTCGCGCTGTGGACGCGCCGGGTCGGCCCCGAGCGCCGCCGTCCGGTCTACCTGACGTTCGCGGCGCTCGTCGTGGTCGTCGTGGTCGCCGTCGTGCTGTTCGCCTCGCGCATCCCCGTGCTGCTCGGCAAGAGCGAGGACCTCACGGGTCGGCTCACCATCTGGAACTCGGTCATCCATCTGGCCCAGGAGCGGCCGGCGTTCGGCTGGGGCTGGGTCGGCTATTGGGCACCGTGGGTGAAGCCGTTCACGAACCTCGCAGAACGCGGCGGCGTCGTCTACCTGCAGGCGCACAACGCGTGGCTCGACGTCTGGCTGCAGCTCGGGATCGTCGGCCTGGTGATCTTCGCGCTGCTCATCGTCAGCACGCTCTGGAGGTCGTGGTTCCCGGCCGTCGACCGTCCACGGTTCGCCGTCGGCGACGACCTGCCGTACACCGCGCTGACGCTCCTGCCCCTGCTCCTGCTCGCTGCGCTCCTCGCGCAGAGCCTCGCCGAGAGCCGCATCCTGATCGAGGCGGGATGGACGCTCCTCGTGCTCATCTCCGTGAAGACCAAGCAGTCCGCCCCGTAGGATTCTCTTCATGGCCGAACCGCGTCGAACTCTGGTGCCGCCCGCGGTGACCGAGTTCCTGGGCTCGGCGAGGTTCACCTCCACGCTGGCACTGCTGGCCGTGGTGACCGGGTTCTCGACCCACGCGATCCGCGCCGTGATCGGCTGGCCGGGCCTGATCGGCGTGCTGGGCACGATCGCCGTGCTGGCCGCGCTGTCGTTCATCGCCCAGCGCAAGCTCATCGAGTGGCACGGCCTGCTCCCGATCTCCGCGCTGCTCTTCGTCGGCTGGTGCGCGCTCTCGCTCATCTGGAGCGACTACCAGTGGGCCACGCTGGGCGGGGTGGTCTACCAGCTGCTGTTCGCGTTCCTCGCCGTCTACATCGCGCTGGTGCGCGACGCGATCCAGATCGTCCGCGTCGTCGGTGACGCCCTCCGGGCGCTGCTCACCGTGTCGCTCGCCCTGGAGGTCCTCAGCGGTCTCCTGCTCGACATGCCCATCCGGTTCCTCGGTATCGCGGGTAACATCGCAGCGGGCGGTCCGGTCCAGGGACTGTTCGGCTCCCGCAACCAGCTCAGCATCGTCGCACTCATCGCGTTCGTCACGTTCCTGGTCGAGCTGCGCACGCGCTCCGTGCGCCCGCTGCTGGCGGCGTACTCGATCACGCTCGCGGCGCTCTGCATCCTGCTGGCGCACTCCCCCGTGATCGCAGCCGTGTCGGTGGTCGTCGGGTTCGCGACACTCGCCCTCTACCTGTTGCGAAAGGTCCCTGCGCACCGACGCACCCTGGTGCAATGGGGGCTCGCGGTCCTGACGATCGCCGTCCTCGTCACCGCGTACATCTACCGCACGCGCGTGATCGACCTGCTGAACGCCCGCGCCGACTTCCAGGTGCGCTACAAGCTCTGGATCCAGATCTGGGAGCTCATCCCGATCAACCAGTTCGCCGGTTGGGGCTGGGTGGGCGCATGGCCGACCGACCTCTACCCGTTCAACGCCATCCAGGACGCGACCGGCGTCTACCATGCCGACGGTCTGAACGCGTACCTGGACGTGTACCTCCAGGTCGGCATCATCGGCCTCCTGCTGTTCGTCGCACTGATCGCGCTGGCCTTCAGTCGCTCCTGGCTGCTCGCGTCGAACCGTCGCAGCGTGGTCTACGCCTGGGCGCCACTCGTGATGGTCTCGCTGCTCGTCACCAGCGTCTTCGAGAGCTCGATCCTGATCGAGTCCGGGTGGATGCTGCTGGTGATCTGCACGATCAAGGCGTCGCAAGGGATGAGCTGGAGGCTGCGGCTCCCGCACCGCGACGAGTGACCGCGTCACGCGGGCTGGACGAGGTCCCTCAGGATGTCGGTGCTACCGCGGCTCGCATAGCGCCCGTACTCACCGGTCGCCGCGAGCCGGAGGACCGGGAGGGCGCGGCGGAGCCGATTCGGCGGGAAGGCGGCTCTCCGGGTCTCGAACGCAGCCTTCGCGTGCGCTGCGGTCCGCCGGGCGACAGGAACACCCTCCATCGTCTCGAGGCGCCGGGCGAGCTCGTCGAATCGTGCGGCCAGAACCCGATTCCGGTCGCCTCGCGCTTCGAGGATCCGGGAGACCTTGTGCCGGAGGGTCGGGGTCGTCACCCCGATCTGATTCCCGCCATGCAGCCGGTAGTCGATGGTCTGAGCCTCGACGACCGCGACGCCGCCGAGGGCCGCGGCGACCACGGCCAGCCACTCGTCATGAACCCATGTGGAGGGGAACGGCACGGCCGCTGCGAGCAGTTCTCTGCGGAAGACGACGGTCGCGCCCGTCGCGAGGTTGCGTCGGATGAACGCGCGGAAGGCGTCGCCCTCGCGGAGCGCCGCCAGCTCGCCTTCGCCGAGTTCGAGGAAGCCGAACAGAGTGGAGCCGAGCGGCTCGCCGGCGCCGTCCACGAGCTGGGCGTCGGTGAAGGTCAGCAGGAGCGTCGGATCGCTCTCGAACCGCTCGATGATCGGGCGGAGCCGGTGAGGATGCCACCGATCGTCCTGGTCGCTCAGCGCGATGAGCTCCGCCTCCAGCGCCTGCGTTGTCCGCTCGAAGTTGGCTGTCACTCCCAGCCGCCCGCCGACCTCCAGATAGCGCACGTCGACGTCATCGCGACCGGACGCGGCGATGGTGTCCCGGATCAGCTCGACGGTTCCGTCGGTCGAGCCGTCGTCGCCGATGGCGACGAGCGCGACCTCAGGCTGTTCCAGGATGCTGCGCACCTGAGTCACGACGAACCGCGCCCCCTGATACGTGCACAGAGCGACCCCGACGTTCATCCTCGCGACAGCTCGCGATACCCCGCCCACGCGGACTCGACCATATCCCGGACGCCGAGGCGGGCACGCCATCCGATCTCCGCGGCGATCCGCTCGGGCGACGCGACGACCTCGGCGGGATCACCGGCCCTCCTGGGGAGGATCTCGGGATCCATCCGGATCCCCGTGACGTCCTCCACGAGCCGGACCATCTCCAGGACACTCGTCCCGATGCCGGTGCCGACGTTGAAGACCCGGAAGGGCTCCTCGGAGACGGACAGCGCGGCCAGCGTCGCCGAGTGCGCTTCGGCCAGGTCCACGACATGGACGAAATCGCGGACGCAACTCCCGTCGGCGGTCGGATAGTCGGCGCCGAACACCCGCGGCGCGCGACCGGAGGCGATGCGCTCGAAGACCATCGGGATGAGATTCGCTGCGACACGGTCCGCCAGCTGAGGCCGAGCCGCGCCCGCGACGTTGAAGTACCGTAGGCAGACGGCCCGCAGGCCGTGGGCCGACGCCGCGGAGCGGACCATCCACTCGCCGACGAGTTTCGTCTCGCCATACGGATTGACCGGACGCGCGGGCGCGGTCTCTTCGATCGCGGCGCCTGTGGCGTCACCGTAGACGGCGGCCGAGGAGGAGAACACGATGTCGCGGACCGAGGCCATCGTCATCGCCTCGAGGACTGCCGCGAGCCCGTCGACGTTCTGTCGGTAGTACCACAGCGGCGCCGCGACGGACTCGGCGACCTGCTTGCGGGCGGCGAGGTGGACGACGGAGTCGACCTCGTGTTCGCGCAGGAACGCGGCGAGTCGCTCAGCCGACCCGGGCGCTGCGAGGTCCGCCTCCAGGACGGGGAGGTCAGGCAGACGGTCGAGATGTCCCGTCGAGAGGTCGTCCACCACGACCACGTCGCCACGCAGAGCCTCGATGACGTGCGCCCCGATGTACCCGGCCCCGCCGGTGACGGCGGTGGTCATCGCTCCTCTGGGCGTGGATCGGGCGCGGCGGCGAGGGCTTGAGCGCGGGCGAGCTGGGTGAGCTGGAGGTCGATCCTGCTGTGATGGGCACGGGTCGTCACGACGTAGACCACGAAGGCGATGAAGAGTCCGTAGAGGAGCAGATCGGCACCCCTGCCGACACCGACCAGCCGCGCCAGCGAGTCGCTCAGTCCGGGGAACAGCACCAGGAACGCGGCGAGCACGAAGAAGAGCAGCATACCGACACGCCGCAGCGCCAACCGGCGCGCCCCCCGACCAGGCCAGATGACCAGGAGCGCCAGTGCCGCGAACAGCACCAGCAGTATGAACTTGATGACAATCTGATCGTCCATGACCCCTCCTACTTCATGATCAGGTCGACGAGGATGTTGACCGAATTCCAGATCGACTGCCCCTTGCCGCGGGAATAGTCCGTGTAGACGATCAGGACGGGCATCTCCTCATAACGGAGGTTCGCCTTGCCGATCTGGGAAACGATCTCCGAGGCGTGCGCCATCCGGTTCTGCCGGATCCGGATGCGCTTGAGGGCATCGGTGGTGAATACGCGGAGGCCGTTGTGCGCGTCGGTCAGCCGGACACCCGACGTCATGTTGGTGAAGACGACTGCCATCTTGAGCACGAGGCGCTTGAGCGCTCCCGGCTTGGTGCGGTCGTCGAGGAACCGGGAGCCGAGCACGACGTCCAGGTCGCCCTTCCGCAACCGTTCGACCATGGCGAGGGCGTCCTCGACCCGATGTTGGCCGTCGGAGTCGAACGTGACCGCGTACGCGGCCCGGGGATCCGTCAGCACGTAGTCGAAGCCCGTCTGCAGGGCGGCGCCCTGGCCGAGGTTGATCGGGTGCTTCACGACCCTCGCGCCCGCGGTTCGCGCGATGGCGCCCGAGTCGTCACTGCTGCCGTCGTCCACGCACACGATGTTCGGGAAGGTCTCGATTGCCTCCGTGACCACGTCTCCGATGACCTCGCCCTCGTTGAAGAGCGGGATCACCAGCCACACGTCGTCGTTGTTCAGGGCTGCGGGAGTGTCGGTCATCGGTGGTCACCGCCGACGGATACGTCTCGCGTTGCTCGGGACATGCTCATGGGTATCGGGGGCACCGTTTCGTGTGCGGAATGGCGCGGCTGCACAGGCCGCCATCGGAAAAGTTCGGCCTCATCTTAGCGAGGCATCCTGGAGGAAGCGGGGAGGTCAGCCGAGCGCGGCGATCACGCGATGGATCGCGTCGATGCCCTCGCGCACGGGATAGTGGTGGTTGCCGATGAAGAGCCCGTCGACATCCACCTTGTCGGCGTTGGGGAGGGCATCGGGCACGACGGCGTCGAGGTACTTCAGCACGGGGTTCTTCGCGAAGTTGCCCGCGACGATCGGCCGCGACTCGATTCCGGCGTCCTTGAGGGCCGCGACGACCTCTGCGCGGCGGCCGGCGAGCACGCCCTCCAGCACCATCGAGAAGCCGAACCAGCTGCTCTCCCCGGTCTCCCTCTGGGTGCGGACCGTGTCGAGATCGCTGAAGCGCTCGATGAAGTACGCGGCGTTCTCGCGCCGGCCCTCGACGAGCGCGGGAACCTTCTTCAGCTGCTCGATGCCGAGGGCGCCCGACATTTCCAGCGGTCGCACGTTGTACCCGGGCAGGACGAACCGGAACAGGTCGTCGAATGCGTCGCCGGTCTTGTCGTGGACGAAGTTCTTCTCCGGGAGCTCGCGCGTCCAGCCGTGGGCGCGGAGCGAGATGAGGATCTGGTACAGGCGCTCGTCGTCCGTGACGACCAGCCCGCCCTCCATCGTCGAGATGTGGTGGGAGAAGAACGCGCTGAACGTGCCCATGACGCCGACGGTGCCCGCCGCGCGCCCGGCGTCGCGCGCGCCGAGGGACTCGCAATTGTCTTCGAGCAGGACGAGACCGTTCCGCTCGGCGATCGCCTGCAGCCGGGCGAAGTCGTTCGGGTTGCCGAGGAGGTTCACGGCGAAGATGGCCTTCGTCCGCGGCCCGATGGCGGCCTCCACCTGATCGAGGTCGAGGTTCAGCGTGTCGAGGTCGATGTCGACGAAGCGCAGCGTCAGTCCGTACTGCGAGAGCGGGTAGTACGTGGTCGCCCATGAGACGGCAGGAACGATGACCTCGTCGCCGCGGTTCAGATCGATCTCCGGGTCGAGGACGGCCGCGGCGATGGCCAGCAGGTTGGCGCTGCTGCCGGAGTTGACCATGACCGCGTACGTCGAGCCGACCCAGGCCGCGAACTCGCTCTCGAACTGGCGCACGAGCGGTCCCATCGTGAAACGGCCACTCTCGATCACACGCTGGAGCGCGGCGTACTCCGCCTCGTCCCAGGTGGAGGTTGCCAGAGGGTAGCTCGTGGCGATTTCGGTCATCGGGTGTCTCCATCTGCAGTCTGAAGGAAGTGGGCGTAGCACGCGCGCATGCCGTCCGCGATCTCGGTGCGCGGACTCCATCCCAGGTCGCGCGCCAGCGAAGAGTCGAGAAGCCGACGCGCGGCGCCTGCCGGCTTGTCGGTGTCGTAGACGAAGTCGCCACTGTAGCCGACGATGTCGCGGGCAAGCTCGTAGAAGGCTGTGATCGAGTGGTCCACTCCGGCCCCGACGTTGAGGAGCTGCGGCCAACGCCCCAGGGAGCCGAGCTCGCCCGCCAGCCAGTCGGCGAGATCGGGGGCGTAGGTGAACTCGCGTCGCGCCGTGCCGTCGCCCCACACGGTGACCGTGGGATCGTCTGCGATCTTCGCGGCGTGCACCTTCGCGATCGTCGCAGCGATCAGGTGGCCGTGGCCGAGCGAGTAGTCGTCGTTCGGACCGTAGAGGTTCGAGGGGGCGACGACCCGGTAGGCGAAGCCGAACTCCTTCGAGGCATACGAGCAGACCTTGGCCGCGGCGATCTTGGCCAGCGCGTATCCCTCGTTCGCCGGCTCGAGCGGTCCGCCGAGCAGTGCCGTCTCGGGGATCGGCTGCTCCGAGACCTCCGGATACATGGCGCCGCTCCCGATGTACAGGAACTCGGGGACCTCGACGGCGATCGCAGCCCTCAGGACGCTCGAATCGAGCGCCAGGTTGTCCAGAAGGTACGGCGTCGGGTGCGCGAGCTTGGCGCTGATGCCGCCCACGACCGCCGCCGCGTGCACCACGGTGTCCGGTCTCAGGTCGCGCACGAGGCCGCTGACGGCGTCGGCGTCGCGGAGGTCGACCTCGGCGCGCGTGATCGCGACGACCTCGTCGGAGGGTCGCGTCCGCCGCACGCTCTCGACGATGCTCGAGCCGAGCATGCCGCCCGCCCCGGTGATGAGGACGCGCACGCTACGCGGTGACGACCGCGTCGACGTAGTGCCGACCCTCGGTCTCGAGCGCCGCGATGTCGGCGTCGACCATGATCTGCGCGAGGCGCGGGGTGAGCACGTTGGGCTTCCAGCCGAGCAGGTCGCCCGCGCGCGACGCGTCGCCGATCAGCGAGTCGACCTCGGTGGGGCGCAGGTACCGCTCGTCGAAGCGCACGTATTTCTCCCAGTCGAGGCCGACGTGCTCGAACGAGAACTGGAGGAAGTCGCGAACGGTGTAGGCGGTGCCCGTCGCCAGGACGTAGTCGGTGGGCTCGTCGTGCTGCAGCATCCGCCACATGCCCTCGACGTACTCGGGCGCGTAGCCCCAGTCGCGCACTGCGTCCAGGTTGCCCATGAAGAGCTCGCTCTGCTCACCCGCGGCGATCCGGGCCACCGCTCGAGTGATCTTGCGCGTGACGAAAGTGCCGCCACGGCGGGGCGACTCGTGGTTGAAGAGGATGCCGTTGCAGGCGAAGAGGCCGTACGCCTCGCGGTAGTTGCGGGTGATCCAGTAGGAGTACACCTTGGCGACGCCGTACGGCGAACGGGGATAGAACGGGGTCTCCTCGTTCTGGGGCGGGGGCGTCGCCCCGAACATCTCGGAGCTGCTGGCCTGGTAGAAGCGGGGCGACACGCCGGCGGACCGGATCGCCTCGAGGAGGCGGATGGTGCCGAGGCCGGTGGTGTCGGCGGTGTACTCCGGCTCGTCGAAGCTCACGCGCACGTGGCTCTGCGCGGCGAGGTTGTACACCTCGTCGGGCTGCACCTCGTTGAGGAGGGTCACCAGGCGCGAGCCGTCGGTGAGGTCGCCGAAGTGCAGGATCAGCCGCTGGTCGCTCACGTGCGGTTCCTGGTAGATGTGATCGATCCGGTTCGTGTTGAAGTTCGACGCTCGCCGGATGAGGCCGTGCACCTCGTACCCCTTGGAGAGGAGGAGCTCGGCGAGGTAGCTGCCGTCCTGGCCGGTGATACCCGTGATGAGCGCCCGCTTCGGCGTGCTGACTGTCATGTGAACCGTTCTCTTCGTTCGGGGAACGCGGCACCCGTCCGCGCGAAAACAGAGTCCAGCATAGTCGAAGGTCCGCGCCGGACGCAGACCGAGCGGTCTCCTCCGAGCGCCTCAGCCCGCGATCGCGAGACCCGCTGCGAAGACGATGACGCCGGCGCCGCTCGCGACGTACGTCATCCACTTCTTGCGGGAGAAGAGGTAGGCGGCGCACCCGAGGGCGGCGGGGAGCATCGCCATGCCGTACCGCGCCGTCAGCGGGATGTACGCACCGGTGAAAACCAGGCTCGCCAGGGCGAGCAAGGGACCCATCAGGACGGCGACGACGAACGAGCCGATCGCGAGCCAGGAAGGGAGAGACCCCGCCGGCGCACTCGCGGCCGTTCCGATCACGCCTCCGATCCACATCCACATCAGCAGGCCGGCGCCCACGAGCACGGCGATCTCACCGGACAGTCGTTCCGGCCCGTTGCCGCCCATGCCGAAGAAGCGGAAGAACTCGGTCACCAGCGCCGACTTGGTGAGCGGCGTGGCATTGCCCTGGCTCGTCACGGGGCCGACGGTCGCCAGCGAGCGCACGATCAGCCAGCCGACTTGCACCAGGAGGCCGGCCACGACCATCGAGACGCCCGTGAGAGCGCGGCGATCGCGTGCGAACCGACGTACGCTCCGCTCGCCGATGGCGTCCCTCCCCGCTTGCGCGAGGAGCACGAACGCCACGATGGCGACGGACGCGAAGTTCTGGAGCTTCGTGAGCGTCCCGACCGCGGCGACGGCGATGAGCACCGGAAGTGCCCAGCGTCTCTCGAACGCCACCAGGCCGAGCAGGAGGGCGGCGGCGACGGCGTACGTCGGCGCGTCCGTGCTGACGTACGTGTCCCCGACGAAGGCCGACGGCGAGCCGATGACGGCGAGACCGAGCGCGAACGCGAGGAGCTTGGTCGCGCCGATCCGTACGAACGCGACGTAGAGCAGGACCCCGGCCAGCGCGAGCCACAGCGCGCCCAGCCAGCGGACGGAGTCGACCAGGCCGACTCCGAGTGCGCGCAGCGGCGCTGCCAGCGCCCAGGACACGGCGAAATAGACCGGCGAGTAGATGTCGGCGGTGGAATCCCCTCCGAACGGGTACCGGCTGTCCGGCGAGGTGCTCCCCGACGCGCACGCCTGGGGATTCGGGGCGACCGCGTTCTCGACGCCGTGGCAGTCGAGGTAGTGCCGGGCGAACGGTCCCGTCTTCTCGCCGCGGTGGACGAACCCCTGCTCGGGAACCTGTGCGAGGTAGTCGATGTAGACGTACTCGTCGCTGGGCGACAGCCCCTGGTGCTGCGGGACGTGCACCGCGACCATCGCGATCGCGCCGAGGACGAGCAGCAGCGGAGCCAGCAGAGTGGAGACGATCTTCGCGAACGGAGATCGGTCGGTCATGTGCTTCCCTTCATCGTGGCGATGGCTTCCGCGCTGGCACCTGACCGATTCCCCCAGGATACGATGGGTCGACATGGACGAGCCGAGCAGAACGACGCTGGATATCATCATGCCGTTCTACGGCTCGTTCGACCATTTCCGTGAAGCGGTCGACTCCGTGCTGGCTCAGGATGATCCGGACTGGCGGCTGGTCGTCATCGACGACTGCTATCCCGATGAGGAGCCCGGCCGCTGGCTCACCGCGCTCGGCGACCCCCGGATCGAGTACGTCAGGAACCGGCAGAACATCGGGATCAACGCGAACTTCCAGAAGTCCGTCGACCTGGCACGCGCCGGGTTCGTGACGATCATGGGCTGCGACGACCGGCTCCTCCCCGGCTACGTCAGCCTGGTGAAAGAGCTCGCCGGGTCGACGTCGGCCGACATCGTCGCCGTCGGCGTGCGCTCGATCGACGAGCAGGGCGTCATCGGCAAGAATCTCGTCGACCGCACGAAAGACTTCTACCGCCCGAAGTTCTCAGGCCACCTCACCCTCGGCGGCGAGACTCTCGCCCGGAGCCTCATGCGCGGCAACTGGATGTACTTCCCCGCGCTGGCCTGGCGTCGCGAGACGATCGCGGCGCACGGCTTCCGCCCGAATCTGCAGGTCGTCCAGGATCTCGCCCTGACCGTCGACATCATCCTCGACGGAGGCGAGCTGGTGCTCGACGACAGAGTCGCCTTCGAGTACCGGCGTCACGCCGCGAGCGTGTCGTCCTGGCGCGCCGCAGACGGCAGCCGCTTCGCGGAGGAGCAGTCCTTCTTCCGGACGAGCGCCGAGGAGTTCTCCCGACGGGGCTGGAAGCGGGCGGCACGTGCGGCCCGGCGGCACTTCTCGTCCCGGCTCAACGCGGCGACCCGGATCCCGGGAGCGCTCGCGGCGCGGCGGCGCAGCGAGCTGCGGGTCCTGTTCCGATACTCCATCGGTCTACCCGTCGCCGCCGGGGCCGTCGTGTCGGGGCGAGCACACAGCTGAGTACTGATACCATCTCGACCCATGCCGCGCGTACTCGTCGACCTCCTGTCCTACACCGGTAAGAAGGGCGGCATGGAGACGTACGCGCGCGAACTCTACCGGGCGTTCGACCGGATGGACACCGAGTTCGAGTTCGTCGGCCTCATCAGCAAAGAAGGCGCACAGCGCGACACGAGCTGGTTCCCCGGCCGCGTCGTCGACTCGGGGATCAGCGGCGAGAACCGCTTCGAGTGGGCCTATGGCGAACTATTCAAGGTGTCGCCCTGGGCCGACCGCCTCGGCGCCGACCTCATCCACTGCCCTGCGCTGCTCGGACCGATCCGGTCCACGGTCCCGACCGTGCTGACCCTCCACGATCTGTTGTACTGGAGCCATCCGGAGCTGATGGCCGTCTCGTTCTACACGAAGCCCGTCAAGTGGATGGAGAAGAAGGCCGCCGCGAACGCGTCGCGCGTCCTGACCATCAGCGAGGCGTCCCGCGGCGAGATCGTGAAGCACCTCGGATTCGACGAGGATCGTCTCGACGTCGTGCCGCTCGCCGGCACGACGAGCGGTCACACCGGCACCTTCGTCCGACGCCCGGACCCGACGGGGCTCATCCTCGCGACGGGCAACCGCCTCCCGCACAAGAACTGGGCGAGCCTCATCCGCGCGCTCCCGCTCATTCCCGAGGAGCAGCGGCCCACCCTCGTCATCACCGGCAGCCACGGCGACGACCCCCTGCGCCCGATCGTCGACGAGCTGAAGCTCGAGCCCTGGGTCAAGCTCCTCGGCTGGATCTCGCAGGATGAGCTGCAGGACCTGTACGAGCGCGCGACCATCATGGCGATGCCGTCGTACTGGGACGGCTTCTGCCTGCCCGCGCTCGAGTCGATGATGGTCGGCCTGCCCGTCATGCTCTCCGACATCTCGGTGTACCGGGAGGTGGGCGGCGACGCCGCGCTCTACTTCGACCCGCGCAGCCTCCAGGACATCGCCGACACCATGGTCAGGGCGGCCTCCGACCCCGAGCTCATGGCTGCTCTGAGCGCCAAGGGCTACGAGCAGGCTTCGAAGTTCTCGTGGGATGCGACCGCTGAGGGCACACTCGACTCATTCCGCAAGGCGCTCGACGCCGTTCCCGTCGCCTGAGCGCCGCGCCGCCCGGCGTGAGACGGCGAGGTTGCCGATCAGCTGGATGACCACCCCGGTCGCCGGTCCGATCGCGAGCGCGACGAGAGAGCGCGGGACGACCTCGCCCGGCAGAGTCATCACCAGCACCATCGCCCCGGCGGCGGCGAGCCAGCTGGCGGCGAACCACGAGTGCGCGCCGTGGGCGAGCAGAGCTGAGCCCGCGATCGACATCACGGCGACAAGCCCCGAGGTGAGCACGAGGAGCGCGAGCGTCCCACCGCTGATCGCGTAGGCAGGGCCGAAGATCCAGACGAAGACGGCCTCGCCGAACAACCAGGCGAACCCCGAGAGGATGACGGTGAGCGCGGCGACGCCGCCGGTCAGGACGCCCATCAACCGCCACGAACGCGCGCCGGCTCCGCGCGCCCGGAACAGCACGACGAAGTAGCTCTGCAGCGCCAGGAACGTGACGACGAGCGGCGCCCTGGTGAGGGTGATCGCCAGCAGGAAGACGCCGAGCTCGGAGGACGGAGCACCGTCCGCGGTGGCCGCCACGATGAGGGGAAAGCCACTGACGAGGACGGCTGTGGCAGCAGCGGCGATCACGGCGCGGACGACGTTCCAGATCAGCCCGCCGAGGCCGACGTCGAGCTGGTACCGGCCGACCACTCGCGGCCTGATCCAGAACCAGAGGATGACGGGGACGAGGACGAACGGAGCCACCGTCGCGATCTCCAGCCCGAGCCCGCCGAGCCCGAAGAGCAGTGCGGAGCCGACGAGCACGAAGCGGATGACGCCGTCCAGCGCGATCATGAGGGCGATGAACGGCCAGAGCGCGAGCCCGTACAGCACTCCGCTCAACGTCGAGACGACCACGTAGCAGGACGTGCCGAGAGCGAGAGTGATGGCGGAAGCGAGCTGGTCGTGCGGGAAGACGGACGGCACCCAGAGCACGCTCGACGCGAGGACCAGAGCGAGCACCACGATCGCGCCACCGATGGCGAAGTCGCGCGCGCGCGCCCGCGGCTGACTGCCGGGCGTCTGCGGATGCGTGGCGCGAGTCACCTCCTGTTGGACGCCCGTGAGTCCACCCACGATCAGGTAGAGGGCAGACCAGAAGACAGCGAAGACGGCATAGTCGGCCGGGCCTTCGACAGCGGCGACCAGCCCGGTGACCAGATAGCCGCTGAGCCCGGAGACCACCGTCGCCGCGAGGATGAATGCGACGGGTGGCATCGACCGGATGCGATCGATGAGGGCGACGCCCGAAGAGCTCACGCGTAGACCGGTGCCTTCGCCAGCACCACCACGAGCAGGATCGCCGAGTACGCCACCAGGCCGCCGATGAACACCCTGTTCTTGGCGATCAGGCCGGCGGAGAGCAGCATGCCGGGAAGGATCGCGGCACCATACCGCGCGGGCAGAGGGAAGTAGGAGTTCATCGCCGAGAGGCCGACCGCCAGGAGCGGCGCGAGGATGATCGACGCGATGGCCACCGCGTAGACCATCGAACTCTCGGGACGACGCCAGCGATAGAGCGCGAACGCGCCGACCACACCGGCGACCGTGAGCCAGCTCAACGGCAGCAGCAGCGGCGGCGGAATCGGCAGGCCGAGGGTGTCCGATCCGGCGATGTGCACGTTCGACACGATCGTGCCCGGCAGAAAGTTCACGAACTGCTCGCCGATGCTGAGCCAGCTCGGGTGCATTATCACGCCCTGATTCGGCCCCGGCCCGATCGCCAGCGCGGACTGCACGGCCAACCAGCCGAACTGCACCACCACCGACGCGATCCCCGCGATGACCGCAATGAAGATGAACCCGTCGTCGCCCCGACCGCTCAGCGCGCGCCCCCATTCGAAGCCGCGACGGCGCGTCCGGATGCGCCGGAACACGAACTCGACCAGGAGGAAGATCCCGACGAGCGCGACTCCCAGGATGTTGGAGATCTTGATCGCCGTGCCCAGTGTCCCGATGAGGACGATCCACCAGCCGGACCAGTGGCCGCGTACGAAGTTCGTCGCAGCGATCAGAAGCAGCGCTCCGATGAGGAGCGACGGCGCATCCGTACTGATGAACGTGTAGGTCCACCAGGCGAACGGCGACGCGATGACGGCGAGCCCCAGCCCGAGTATCGCCACCGGATGGACGCGGAACAGTCGCATCAGCCCCCACAGCAGGAGCATCCCCGCCGCCAGCCAGAACGCTCCCGTCAGTCTCGCGGCTTCGACCAACGACGTCGAGGTGACCAGCTGGATCGCCTTCGCCCCGGCCCAGGTGATCCAGAAGTAGATCGGAGTGTAGGCGTCTGCGGAGGTGATCCCGCCCTGCGGGAACGTGCTGAGCACGGGATTCGGGTCCCCGCACTTCGACCCCATCGGTCCGTACACCCGCACGCCGTGGCAGGACATGATCTCGAGCGCTTCGGGGCCGATCTTCTCGCCGCGCACCACCATCGGCTCCTGCGGCAGCTTGTAGAGATAGTCGCTGTACACCCACTCGTCGATCGGCGACATGGCCGGCGAATGGTGCGCCGTCACCGTGAACCCCATGACGAAGGACGCGAGCACCAGGACGACGGGAACCCAGAACCGCCGGAGCCGGGTGCGGCCTCGGCCGACGCGCGAAGGCGCAGCGGTCTCCATCACATCGGTCACGTGTTCTCCAGCCGGGCGGGGTACGGTTCGGGGCCGTCGGGCGCGGCGCCCGTCCAATCGTAGTCGCCCGCGATCGTCGGGTCCGTCAGGCGGCGGGCCCGAGCGGGAAAACGGCCGCGAATCCGGATGACACGTCCAGGTAGCCCGCAGCGGGGCCGCCGAGAGCGGTATAGCGGTCCATCGACGTCACCGGTCGCTTCTGGCCGCCCGCGAGGAGGTAGATGCTCCCGTTCGCGAGCCGGATGAACTGCGTCGCCGGCTTGCCGATGGTCGTCTGGGCGCACGTTCGCGGATCGAGCGCCGTGAAGGCGAACGCGTACAGCGAGGCCACTGACGGGCCGACGGCGTGGAGCGCTCCACCCGCTGACACGTAGTTCGTCCCGTTGCAGGACACTCCGTAGGTCATCGCGGCCGGGCTGGTCGTGTACCCGGCGAGCGCGCTGTCGTCGACCCAGCTGACGGCACCGGTGTACCCGGCCTCGTACGCCTGGTCGAAGCTCGCGAGCGGCACCTTTCGATCGAACCCGTCGATGACGTACACGCTCGGGTTGGCGTAGGTCCGGACGAGGCTCCCGATCGTCTGCGCCACCGGCCCGGTCGGGAGGGCGGACACGGTGGTGGGCGCCAGGGTGACGATGACGGGGTTCGGGGAGATCGACAGGAGTGCCGCCCAGCTCGGGATCGCGCGCAACCGGGCGCCGTCCATCGCGAAGACGCTCGCGCCGGTCGTCGACTTCACGAGGGCACCCGCGGCGATCGCCCCGCCGCTCGGGAAGGCGTCATGGAAGGACTGGGCGACCTGCGTGGCCGCGGGCGACGTCGCCGTCCACCCGTAGCTGCGTCCGGCCCCGAGGAGCGCGGTCCCCGTCGGGCTGGCGATGACGCCGTTGAACGCGGGCAGGCTCGTCAGCCGCTGGATGCTCTGCGGCCACAGCGAGCCGGCCGTCAGGGCCGCCGCCCCGGTGGCTCCGGCTGTGTCGGAGTCCATGTCCGCGTGGCCGCCACCGGTGATGACGCTGTAGGTCGACGTCCCGCGCTGTTGCGCCACGACCGAGTCCCTGGCGACGGGCGCCCCGAACGGCAGCGCGGAGAGCGCCGACTCGTTGAGGACGTTCATGGGAGTGGGGATCCCTGCCGCGGCCTGCGATGCCGCGTCGAGGATCTCGCGCTTGACAGCGCCGGACACGTAGTAGCGCGCGCCCTGTCGGGTGCCGAGGACGTTCGTCATGTCCGGCCCCGTGCGGAACGTGGCGATCTGCGTCGCCGTGAGCTGCACGTACCCCGCCGTCGAGCAGTTCCCGCCGTAGTCGGCGACCATCGTGCAGCTCGGGAAGCGCAGCGCGTACCCAGCATCCGTGAAGTAGATCGCCCCGTCCGGCCCGCGCAGCACGCGCCCGACGTTCTGCTGGGTCGGGAAGCGGTCGAGATACGACTGCGAGACGAAGCTGACGGGGCCGAGCGGTGCGTACGCCGCGAGGAGCCCCTCGTCTGGAATCGGGTACTTGACCGTTCCTGCGATGAGATAGACGCTCGCGTTGCTGGTCGTCCGGACCAGGTCGGTGGTGCCCGTCGGGGAGCCGAACCAGTCGCTGTACATGCGCCAGAAGTTGCGGTTCCCGTAGGCGCTGCAGCCGTCACCCGTTCCGTACAGGTTCGCCAATGCCGCTGCGTTCGGCTGGTACGGGGTGTAGTTGTACAGGCCGGCCGTGGCCTGGTTCTGGATGAAGACCTGGCTCGACCCGCACGCGGCGTTCGGACTGTAACGGACGGTGTTCACCTGGCCGGCGATGTGGTTCCACGACGTAGGAGAGGCGGCGTACCGTTTGAACTGCAGGGCCGCCATGTAGACCTGATTGAAGAAGCCGTAGTACGTCGAATCGCACGCGGCGGTGTCGGGGCAGCCGTACCCGGTCGCCGACCGGTATTGACCCGCCGTCGGCCAGGTGTCCGTGACGAGACCCTGCTCCTTCTCGAGGAGGACGATAAGAGCTTTCTGGCTGATGCCGCACGCGGCGCCCACCTTCGCGATGATCGTCGCCGCCATCTCGTCCGGTGAGCCGGGATACGCGAAGCAGCGCCCGTCCACGCTCGGCTTGCTCGACGTCGCCTGGTGGTAGCTCTTGAGGCAGGTGTATCCCGCGACGCAGGAGCCGACCTTGCTGTTGAGGAACGCCTGCACCTCCGCTTCGGTCATCGCGCCGCCGTCGAAGAACAGGGCGTCGCTGATGATGTAGCTGGGGTTGAAGTCGCGGCCGTCCGCTGCGGAGGCCTGCTCGATCGGGGTGCTCAGGGAGGTCGCGGTGAGGACTCCTGCGGCCATCACGATCGCCACGGCGACAGCCAGCGCTCGACGGATCATCACGGAACCTCAATCCTCGTCGACTTCGATGCGAATGCGCCCCCGGCCTTCGACTCGTACTGGAGCACGACGCCGTAGGTGCCGCGACCGAGCTGGTCGACCGGGACGTGCGCGCTGCCGCACGAGGTCGACGAGCGGTCGGCTACGGAGGGCTGAGTCACGCGCACGGGCGCTTTACCGTCGGCGGTGAAGACGAATGCGCAGGTGCCGCCGTCCTCGATGATCCCGCCGACGTATCCCGAGACGGTCACGTGCTGGCCGTCGACGTCCACCGCCGCGACGACGATGACGGGCTCCACCGTGGCGGCCGGGGTCGAGTCGGCGCTGCCCGGCGACTTGGCGGTCGCCGACGGCGTCGGCACGGTGACCGGAGTCGACGACGAATCGACGGGGGACGTCGCCGCGGTGCATCCCGCCAGCACGAGGACGATCGCGAGCGCGCAGAGCGCACGAAATCGTGTGTTCACGGAATGTCCTCACGTTCGGCGGTCCGGCCCCGCGTGATTGAAAAATGCATTCACAAGAATAGACTCCCTCCGACGCCCTCCCGAAGCCCCCGTTCGGGAAGCACGTGCGCCTCGATGCAGTGGCCGCCCAGGGTCGGCCGGATACGATGGCAGTCTGTGCTGCGCGCCGTCCGGCCCCGAGTTCCACCCGACAGGGCGGCACGCAACGCGAAATCTCACCCCGGGAGTGCACATGCCGTCAACCTCTGCCGCCGAACGCGCTGCGGCGCTCGCGAACGAACCGTGGGTGCTCGTCGGCGAGAGGCCCGGCGTGTTCCGAGGCATGGCGCATTCGCTCGCCGACATCTGGGGCCACCGCGAGCTCCTGGGAATGCTGGTGCGGCGCGAGATCCGGGCGCGGTACAAGGACAGCTCCCTCGGCTTGCTCTGGAGCCTCGTCCGCCCGCTGACCCAGCTCCTCATCTACTACTTCGCGATCGGCCAGATCCTGGGCGTCGCCCGGAACGTGCCGAGCTTCGCGATCTTCGTGTTCGTCGGTCTGACGACCTGGTCCCTCTTCACCGAGACGGTCTCCGCGGGCACGACCTCCATCGTGAACAACTCGGGCCTCGTCAAGAAGGTCTACCTTCCCCGCGAGATCTTCCCGCTCGCGAGCGTCGGCGGCGCACTGTTCACGTTCGCCATCCAGTTCGTCATCCTGCTCGTTGCAACGGCCGTGATCGGTCAGTTCCCGCTCGACGCGAGTGTGGCGATCGTCCCGCTCGCGTTCGTGAGCCTGCTCGTCTTCTCCACCGCGGTCGGCCTCCTCCTGAGCGCCGTCAACGTCTACCTGCGCGACATCCAGCATCTGGTGGAGGTCGTACTCACGGTGCTGTTCTGGGCATCGCCGATCGTCTACTCGTTCAGCTTCGTGCACGACGCCCTGCAGGGGAACTGGCTGGAGCAGCTCTATCTGGCCAACCCGGTGACCCTGTCGGTGCTCGGAATGCAGCAGGGGCTCTGGACGGCAGGCTCGACGACGGGCGCTTACAACTGGCCACCCGATCTCGCCCTCCGACTGAGCATCTCGCTCGCCGTCAGCCTGGTGCTGCTCTTCGTCGCCCAGCGGGTCTTCGACCGTCTGCAGGGCAATTTCGCTCAGGAGCTGTGACATGACCTCTGTGATCTCCGTCGAGAGCGTCTCCAAGCGGTTCGTCCTGCACAAGGACAAGTCGATGAAGGAGCGCGTGCTCAACTTCTCGCGTTCGCGTGCCCATCGCGAGGACTTCTACGCCCTCCGCGATGTCTCCCTCGACGTGTCGTCGGGTTCGACGATCGGCCTGGTCGGGCACAACGGCTCCGGCAAGAGCACCCTGCTCAAGACGATCGGCGGAATCATCGAGCCGACCACCGGAACCGTCCGGCGTCGCGGCCGTGTCGCCGCCCTCCTCGAACTGGGCGCCGGGTTCCACCCCGACCTCACCGGGCGCGAGAATGTCTTCCTCAACGCCGCGCTCCTGGGGCTGAGCAAGGACGAGACCGAGCGTCAGTTCGAGGCGATCGTCGACTTCTCGGAGATCGGCGAGTTCATCGACACCCAGGTCAAGTTCTACAGCTCCGGGATGTACGTCCGGCTCGCGTTCGCGGTCGCGATCCACATCGATCCCGACGTGCTGCTGGTCGACGAGGTGCTCGCCGTCGGTGACGAGCCGTTCCAGCGCAAGTGCATGGACAAGATCGCGGAGTTCCAGAAGGAGGGCAGGACGATCGTCCTCGTCAGCCATTCGTCGGAGCAGGTCGGCCGACTGTGCGACCGGGTCGTCGTGCTCGATCGCGGCGTCGTGCAGCACGACGGCGACCCCGCGCTGGGGCTCAAGGTTCTCCGTGACGGCTACGACGCGAACCGCCACACGGTCGCAGACTTCGGGAACGCGGGTGCGCCCTACCAGCTGATCGGCGCGACCAGTCGCGTGACCAGCGCGAACGGTCGGACGGACGTCGACATCGACGTCGAGGTCCACATCGCCGACCCGTCGCTGCCCTGGGGGATCGGCCTCGCACTGGAGAACACCCTGGGCGTCCGCCTCTACGGCATGACCACCTTCCCCCTGGGCGTCACCCTCCCGAGCACGGCGGGCAATCACGTCGTACGGCTCAGCCTGCCCGACGTGCGTCTCGGCATCGGCCGCTACGTCGTCAACCTCGGGCTCGGCGACGACGGCGGCACGACGTACGACAGACGGAGCGGAATCGCAACCTTCGATATCCTCGACCCTGAGGTCGGCAGCGGCCTCCTCCGAATCACTCCGCTGGTGACAGCCGACCCCCGAAAGCTGAGATGACAGCACACCTCCTCTTCGACTCGATCAGTCGCAACACCGGCGACATAGCGATCGGCATCGCGGGGCAGCAGGTACTCGCCGCGCGCGGGATCGAATCGGACATCGTCGACCCGTTCGCCGAGTTCGACTCCGCGCCGCTAATCATCGGCGGCGGCGAGCTGATCCGGGATGCCGGAGACGACCTCTACGATCGCTATCGTCGCACCGGCGGGCACATCCTCAACGCCGCAGGCGTATGGACCAGCGCGCAGGACCTCGGCTATCTGCGGGACTATCGATTCGTCTCCGCGCGATCCCCCGTCGAGGTGGATCACCTGCGCACCTGGGTCCCTGACGCCCGGTTGTTGCCCTGCACGACGACGCTCCTCGAGTCGCCGCACTACGAGATCGAAGGCATCGAACCCGGAGAGACTGTCGTCGGCATCCATGTCGTCCCGCACACGCTGCGTCTCATCGAGAACATGACGGAGATCATCAACGCCATCCCGCACAAGAAGGTCTTCATCCCGTTCACGCATTACAACTCGGACGGCTCCTTCATGAGGTCGCTGCCGTTCGACTGGTCGAACTCGGTCGTGCTCCCGGATCTCGCCCCCCTGGAGCTGCACTCGGTGCTCGGGCAGATGTCGTACGTCGTCGTGTCGTCGCTGCACGCGTCGATCTTCGCCTACTCTCAGGGGGTCGGCTTCGGCTCGATTCACCAGACCAAGGCGGCAGACTACTTCAACGATCGCGGGCTCGGCGACTTCATCATCCGGGACGAGCTCGGCTTCCGCGACGTGCTCGACCGGCTGGAGAGCGGCGGCTTCGATGCGGCGGACCAGCTCGCGAAGGACAAGTCTGCCGTGAACGCCGCCTACGACGAGTACGCGACCATCCTCGCCGCGTCCGCCGATGCCCCGACGGTGCCGGCCGAATCGACTCTGTCGCTCGAACTCACCCACGACCGCGTGCTGCTGGGTCAGGCGAACCGTGTGGTGGCGGACCGCGACCTCGCTCTGTCGATGGTCGAGCGTCGCAGGCAAGCCGCGACGGAGCAGACCGAAGCCGCGCTCCTCGATCGCGACCGTTTGGCCGAGCAGATCAACGCGCTCAACCGCCTCTGGTGGATCCGCAGCGGTCTGGCAGCGCGACGTCGTCTAGGCGTCGCACGTCGTCGACTTCTTCGTGGCCTCCAGCGAACCCGCCGCAACAGCAGCTGAGTCGGACAGGTCGACGAGGGTCGACTTTCGGTACGACTCCCACTTGCGAGTCTGGAAGACCGGATTGATCGCCAGCCAGTAGAGCTTGCGTTTCCAGCTGTAGTCGCCGTCGCGCAGGATCCGCAGCGTGTCACCCGCGATCCCGCGAAGCGTCAACCGGGCCTGCTGGCCCGTGCTCATCGGCGGGATCGGCGAGCCGATCTGCCGCAGCCCGACGGTCTCGTCGAAGATGCGCTTGCCGTACTCGGCCAGGGTGAGGTCGTTGGAGTGCTCGACGACGCCGCGGGGGGCGTAGGCCTTGACATAGCCCGCGTCGATGACGTCTCTGCCGAACAGCTGGTCTTCGGCATAGCGCACATCGCGGTACGGGACGACATCACGGAGGAAGTCCCTGCGCGCTGCCGAGTTGACGTCGGAATAGAAGGACATCGCGCCGAGGACGCCCTCGCTCGAGGCGAAGTCGTCCTTGTAGAAGACGGATGTCCCGAAGTCGGGTCCGAAGCCGGCGAACACGCCGCGGATCTCGTACTTCAAGAGCGGGAAGCAGCCGGGGCGCGGGATCTGCTTGCCCATCACGGCGACGATTCGTTCGTCGAGGCCGAAGGGCGCGAGGAGCTCGCGGAGCCACGAGTCGCTCGCGGGAACGGCATCGTGCGTCAGATACACGACGAAACGGCCATGCGCGAGCTCTGCGGCCAGATTGCGCGTCTTTCCGTGTCCGAACTCGCTGTTCGGAATCTCGTGGAGCACGACCTCCGGGAACGAGCCCACGATGTCGAGCGTCCCGTCCGTCGAGCCGGAATCGATGACGAGCACCTCGACCGAGCCGGTATAGTCCTGGCGGCGGATCATCTCCAGGATGCGACGCAGGTAGGTCTCGCCGTTGTACGTCAGGATCGCGATCGTCGCGTCAGTCTCGGACGCAGTCGCAGTCGCAGTCGCGTCGGTCTCAGTCTCAGTCTCAGTCTCAGACACGCTGTCTCCGGATCTCGTCGTAGGTCCGGGCGATGCCGGTGGGCAGGTCGACGTGGTCGGGCAGGTCGAACTCCGCGCGATAGCGTGCGGTGTCGAGGATCACCCGCTGCACGAAGGTCGGCGGGACGGGACGGACGTCGATCTCGAAATCCTGGCCGGTCACTTCGCGAAGCGCTGCGAGGATCTCCGCGACGGAAGTCCCCTCGCCGCTGCCGATGTTGTAGATACGGTAGCGCGTCTCGGTGTCGAGCAGCGGAAGGATCATCCGCACCATGTCCTCGACGTAGATGTAGTCGCGCACCATGCTCCCGTCGCCGAACTGGATGACGGGCACCCCGCGCGCGATATTGTTCAGGGCGATCGGGATGAGACCCTGCTTGCGGTTGGGATGCTGGCGGGTCCCGTACGGGTTGGAGATCCGAAGCACGGTGTAGTCGAGCCCGTGCGTGCGACGGAAGAACTCCAGATAGTGCTCGATAGTCAATTTGCCGATGCCGTAGGGAGAGACGGGCAGCGCGCGGTCCGCCTCGGAATACTCCGACTTGCCCTGGTCGCCGTAGATCGCGCCGCCCGTCGAGGCGTAGAAGACGCGTTCGACGCCGGCAGCGGCACAGGTCTCGAGCAACTCGACCGTCTGAGCGATGTTCGTCCGGATGTCGAGGGTCGGGTCTCCGGCCGCCGTCGCCGGGGTCGTGGTAGACAGGAAGTGGAAGACGTAGCGTTGACCGGCGACCGCCTCCTCGAGGTCTCGGCGGTTGAGGAAGTCGCCGGTGATGCACCGAACGCCCTCGGCGTGGAACGACGGTTCGAGGGAGAAACGGTCGAACGCGGTGACATCGAGCCCCGTCTGCACGAGGGCGTCCACGAGGTGCGACCCGAGGAATCCGTTCGCCCCGACGACGGCAGCCCTATCCACGCATGGTCCTCTCGAACGCCTGCACGAACGTCGCGCCGGAGTCCTCCCAGGTGCTGTGGCCCACCGACTCCGAGGCGATCCTCGCGTACTCGGGCGCATCCGGGCGATCGATGACCTCGACGAGCTTCTTCGCGATGGCGACCGGCGACGCCGGGACGTAGGCGATGTGCTCGTTGTCCGAGACCATCCGGTTGTTGGGACCGTCGTTGACGACGGGGATCACCCCGCTGGACAGCAGCTCCAGCGGGAGCAGGGACATGTTGGAGAGCGAGAGGACCAGGCCCGCCGCGCACCGGTTGTAGACGGCGTTGAGCTCGCTGAGCTGCAGGCTGGAGAGGTTCTCGTACTCGAACGGGATCTCCCAGTTCGAGACGTCCCAACCCGCGAGGTTGATCTTCACGTCGGGACGCTCCTTGGCGAAGTCCTCCAAGGCGATCAGACCGAATTCGAACGCCCTGCGGGGAGTGACGGGACGTGCGTAGAAGAAGATCTCGTTCCGTCGCTCCGCGTTCTCGTAGCGGTAGCGCGAGCGGTCAACGGAGAAGTCGAAGTGATCGGTGCGCATGCCGAAGTCGGTTCGCAGCTTGTCGGCGAGCCAGCCGCCCGCGGTGATCCCATGGAAACCGAACCGGTAGGTGTTCTCGGCCAGGAGGGCCTCCGACCCGAGCGGGTAGAACACGGGTTCGAAATCCTGAACGAAATAGAGCCTCCTCGCCCGCGACGGGTCGAGGAATGCCGGGTACGCGGTCTCCCACCCGGTCGCGAAGATCGCGTCGGTTCCGTCGGCCACACCGGCGTCCCTGTCCCAGATGCGAATGTCGCCGTCGAGGTGCGGATACGCCTCGGAGGAAGCGAGCATGTCACGTACCACCTGCAGGTCGACGGCGGCATCGCCGGCGTTGTAGAGGTAGACGTCGCAGCTGTGCCCGGCCTGTTCGGCGAAGCGGATGAAGCGGAAGAGGTTCTGGTGGCCCCCGCTCTCCTTGCCGGGAGGGGACATGATCCAGGCGATCCGCGACGGCCTGTCCGCGACGACGAGAGGATCGGCGATCCGCTCGGGGATGCTGGTCCAGTCGACCGCCGCGGCATCAGCGAGGTCCACCAGCAGGCGCGGCTTCTGCGGACCGGTGACCTGCCCGACCTTCGAGCGCGCGTAGCCGATGGTGGCGCCGACGCCGTGGTTCTTGATCATCAGGAAGGCAGTGCGCGTCTTGCGCACGATCACCCGCGGCCCGCGTTCGATGGCTCGAGAGAAAAGTTTGCCCACTGCCGTCACGTCGTCTACTCGTCTTCCTCGTTCTCGATCGTCCTGGCGCCCAAGCACCGATTCGCCGTCCGCAATCTTCCCATACATGCGTGAAAGGGCGATCCAGACGACAATGTATGCTCGACGGGTGCCCCGATCCGCCGATGCGACGGCCGTCGTGACCGTCAGCTACAACTCGAGCGGCCAGTTCGACTCTTTCCTCTCGTCCCTCCGTCCGGAGATGGACCGTGGCTTGCGGGTCGTCGTCGCCGACAACGGGTCGGCCGACCTCGAGGAGACCCGTCGCCTTGCCACCGCCTTCGGCGCCGACGTACTCGCGCTGGGCGACAACCACGGCTATGGCGGCGCCGTCAACCGCGCGGTCCGCACGCTCCCCGGCGAGATCGACGCCGTCCTGATCAGCAACCCGGACATCCTCGTGGAGCCCGGAGCCATCGACACCCTCCGGCAGCGGCTCGACTCCGACTCCCGCATCGCCGCAGTCGGCCCGCGAATCCTCAACGAGGACGGCACGGTGTACCCGTCTGCGCGGAGCATCCCGTCGCTGCGCACCGGCATCGGTCACGCATTGTTCGTGCGGGTGTGGCCCTCGAACCCGTGGACTCGCGCCTATCGCGCCGAACGCGAGACCGAGGCGCGCGACGTCGGCTGGCTCTCCGGCGCCTGCCTGCTCGTTCGGCGCGACGCGTTCGAGCGGATCGGCGGGTTCGACGAGGGGTACTTCATGTACTTCGAGGACGTCGATCTCGGCTACCGACTCGCCAAACACGGATACCGAAACCGCTACGAGCCGGATGCCGCGGTGGTCCACCACGGCGGGTTGTCGACCCGCACGGAGTCGAAGCGGATGCTCTCGGTCCACCATCAGAGCGCCTACCGGTTCCTCTCGAACAAGTACCCGGGTCCTCTTCTCGCGCCGGTACGTCTGGCTCTCCGTGTCGCGCTCACAGCTCGCGCGTGGCTGCTCACGCGCGGACTCTGATTGGAGACGCCGGCTCAGGACTCGAGAAGCTTGCGCAGGTACCGGCCGTAGCCGCTCTTCACGAGGGGCGCTGCCAGCTCGCCGAGCCGGGCGTCGTCGATCCAGCCCGCTCGCCAGGCGATCTCCTCGATGCAGCCGACCTTGAAGCCCTGGCGGTCCTCGATGACGCGCACGTACTCCGATGCCTGCATCATCGACTCGAACGTGCCGGTGTCGAGCCACGCGGTGCCCCGGTCGAGCACCTGCACCTGCAGCTTGCCCGACTGGAGGTAGCGCTCGTTGACGGTGGAGATCTCGAGCTCGCCGCGCGCGCTCGGCTCGATGGTCTTGGCGATCTCGACGACGGAGTTGTCGTAGAAGTACAGACCGGGCACGGCGTACGTTGCTCTTCGGCTTGACCGGCTTCTCCTCGATGGAGAACGCGCGTGAAGTTGTCGTCGAACTCGACGACGCCGTACGCCGTCGGGTCGGTCACCTGGTACGCGAAGATCAGCGCGCCGTCGATGTCGTTGTGCTGACGCAGAGCCGAGCCGAGCCCGGCGCCGTGGAAGATGTTGTCGCCGAGTACGAGGGCGACCGACTCGTCGCCGATGAACTCCTCGCCGATGATGAAGGCCTGGGCCAGGCCGTCGGGCGACGGCTGCACTGCGTACTCGATGCGGATGCCGAGCTGCGAGCCGTCTCCGAGGAGGGCGCGGAACTGGTCGTTGTATTCCGGCGTGGTGATGATGAGGATCTCGTGGATGCCGGCCATCATCAGCGTCGACAGCGGGTAGTAGACCATCGGCTTGTCGTAGATGGGCATGAGCTGCTTCGAGATGCCCTTGGTGATCGGCCACAGCCGGGTGCCGGAACCGCCGGCGAGGATGATTCCGCGCATGAGTGTGGTGTCGTCCTTACTTCTGGTCGAGGGAGGCGTAGAAGGCGCGTGCCGCATCCCAGGTCGGGAGCAGGCCGGTCTCGCCGCGCCTCCGCGAGGCCGCGGCGCGTCCGGTGTCCTTGGCCGAGAGCAGCGAGCTCGTCGGCCGGAACGGGGAAGTCGAGGGCGATCTCGGGGTCGAGCGGGTTGATGCCGTGCTCGCGTCCCGGGGTGTATACGTCGGTGACGAGGTAGCTCACCGTGGCGTCGTCGGTCAGGGCGACGAAGCAGTGGCCCGAGGCCCTCCGCGACGTAGATCGCGCGGCGGTCGGTGTCGTCGAGCAGAACGGAGTCCCACTGCCCGAACGTCGGGGAGCCGACGCGGATGTCGATGACGAAGTCGAGCACGGCGCCACGCAGTGCCGTGACGTACTTGGCCTGGCTGGGCGGGATGTCGGCGAAGTGGATGCCACGGACCGAGCCACGGCGCGACACGGAGGTGTTGCCCTGCTTGAGGTCGAGCGAGTGGCCGACGGCCTCCTCCAGCCGGTCGAACCGGTAGAACTCGAAGAACAGGCCGCGGTCGTCCGCGTGCTGCACGGGGGTGATCTCGTAGGCATCGGGGATCGAAAGTTCTCGGATCTGCACCCCGGGAGTCTACCAACCAGGGCCTGTCTCCTGACCGTGCGCCGTCGGGAGACACGCCCTGGGCATCACGGTAGACTCGTCGGCGGTTCACCGACAGAAAGCAGCCCATCCGCATGAAGATTCTCGTCACCGGTGGCGCCGGATTCATCGGCTCCAACTTCGTCCGCCGCACCCTGCAGGACGCCTATCCCGGACTCGAGGGCGCCGAGGTCGTCGTCCTCGACGCCTTGACGTACTCAGGCAACCTGGCGAACCTCGCCCCGGTCGCCGACTCGCCGCGCTACACGTTCGTCAAGGGCGACATCCGCGACGGCGCCCTGCTCGACGAGCTCTTCCCCACGATCGACGCCGTCGTCCACTTCGCCGCGGAGTCGCACGTCGACCGCTCGGTGCGCGACGCCTCGATCTTCGTCGAGACCAACGTTCTGGGCACCCAGCAGCTCCTCGACGCCGCCCTCCGCAACACGGTCGAGCGCTTCGTCCACGTCTCCACCGACGAGGTCTACGGTTCGATCGCCGAGGGCTCGTGGGCCGAAGACCGTCCGCTGGAGCCCAACTCGCCGTATTCGGCCTCCAAGGCCGGCAGCGACCTGCTCGCGCGCAGCTACTTCCGCACCCACGGCCTCAACCTGTCGATCACGCGGTGCTCGAACAACTACGGCCCCTACCACTTCCCCGAGAAGGTCATCCCTCTTTTCGTCACCAATCTCATCGACGACAAGCACGTCCCGCTCTACGGCGAGGGCAACAACATCCGCGACTGGCTGCACGTCGACGACCACACCCGCGGCATCGCGATGGTGCTCGTGAACGGTCGCGCCGGCGAGGTCTACAACATCGGTGGAGGCACCGAGCTCACCAACAAAGAGCTCACCGAGCTGCTGCTGGAGGCCACGGGCAAGGACTGGTCGTACGTCGACCGGGTCGCCGACCGCCTCGGCCACGACCTGCGCTACTCGGTCGACATCTCCAAGATCCAGAAGGAGTTGGGCTACGAGCCTCTGGTGCCGTTCCAGCAGGGCCTGGCCGACGTCGTGCAGTGGTATCGCGACAACCGCAACTGGTGGGAGCCGCTGAAGGCCCGCGCCGTCCTGGACAACTGATGCGCGTCCTCATCGCGGGAGCGAACGGCCAGCTCGGGCAGGATCTGCAGAAGGCGTTCAGTGCTCACACGGTGACCGCCCTCGGCCGCGCCCAGCTCGACGTGACCGACCGGGACGTGGTGGTCGCGGCTATCGCCGGCCATGACGCCGTCGTCAACGCGTCCGCCTACACGAAGGTCGACGATGCCGAGGCGCACGAGGACGAGGCGTACGCGATCAACGCGCTCGGCACCGAGAACCTCGCGGTCGCCGCCGCGGTCGCCGGCGCGCGGTACGTCACGGTCTCCACCGACTACGTGTTCGACGGCCACGCGACCGAGCCGTACGCCGAGGACACCCCGCGCGACCCCATCAACGCCTACGGCCGCACCAAGGCGGCAGGCGAGGAGCTCGCGCTGGCGGCGCACCCCGACGGCACCTACGTCGTCCGCACGGCGTGGCTCTACGGCGCTGGCGGGGCGAACTTCGCGCGGACGATGGTGAAGCTCGCCGCGACACACGAGACGGTGAGCGTCGTGGCCGACCAGCTCGGGCCAGCCGACCTGGACCGGCGACCTCGCCGACCGGATCGTCGCTTTGCTCGAGTCGGATGCTCCTGCCGGCGTCTACCACGGCACGAATTCGGGCCAGGCCAGCTGGTTCGAGTTCGCGAAGGCGGTCTTCAGCGCGGCCGGATTGAACCCTGATAGGGTCACACCGACCGACAGCGCGACGTTCGTGCGACCCGCACCGCGACCGTCCTACTCGGTTCTCGGGCACGACGCCTGGGCCACGGCAGGGCTAGCGCCCATGCGGTCCTGGCAGGAAGCCCTGGCAGACGCGGCACGGCACGGAGTCCTGGAGCTGGAGACAGATGACGACACTCAGCGTGGTGGTCGATGACCTCACCGCTGCGGAGACCGGTGGTACCCGGAGGTACATCGAGGAGCTGACCCGTCAGCTCATCGCCACCGCCCCAGTCGGCTGCGACGTGCGAGCCTTCGTGTCGAACGTGCCCGACGAACAGCTGGACGAGATCCGATCGTCGCTGCCCGGGCTCGCCGACCTCGTGCGCCTCCCGCTGGCCCGGCGCGAGCTCTCCCTCGCGTGGCAGTCCGGTATCGCCGTCGGCGGCGTCCGCGGCATGATCCACGCTCCGAGCCTCCTGGCGCCACTGCGCAAGCAGCGCTCCGCCGACGCCGACGACCAGATCGCTGTCACGATCCACGACGCCCTCGCCTGGACGCACCCCGAGTCGCTCGGGGCGGCCTCAGTGCTCTGGACCAAGTCGATGGCCAAGCGCGCTCGCAGGTTCGCCGACGCCATCGTGGTTCCGACCCACGCCGTCGCCGACCGCCTCGCCGACGTCCTCGACTTCGGCGACCGCATCCGGGTGATCGGCGGAGCGCCCACGACGTCGCTGCGCCTCCCGGCCGACGCCGACGAGCGTGCCGCCCGATTGCAGCTGCCTCCCGTCTACGCCGTCACCTTGGGCTCGATCATGCCGCGCAAGGGCATCGCCCCGCTCATCCGCGCCGTCGCCCGGCCGGAGGCGCAGGAGATCCCGCTGCTGATCGCCGGACCGGACCGCTACGGCGACGGCACGGCGACCGGCGTCGCCGCAGCGGCGGGGCTGCCGGAGGACCGCGTGCGCGCGCTGGGCCGCCTCGACGACTCCGACCTGGCCGTGGTGCTCGACCGGGCGACGCTGTTCGTCTACCCCAGCCTCGCGGAGGGTTTCGGGCTGCCGATCGTGGAGGCCTTCAAGTTCGGCCTGCCGGTCATCCACTCCGACGACCCCGCCCTGGTGGAGGTCGCCGCCAGCGCGAGCCTCGTCGTGGAGCGACCCTCCTCCGTTGACGACGACGCCGACTACAGCGAACGTCTGGCCGGCGCCATCGGCCGTGTGCTCGACGACGCCGACCTGCGCGTCCGCCTCGGAGTGCTCGCCTCCGATCGGGCGCGCGCGTTCAGCTGGCGCGACTCGGCGGAGCGGGTCTGGCAGCTGCACGCCGACCTCTGAAACGGACGATTCGTGCCAGCCCTCCCCCCACTGCCACCACGCCTGTCGTCGCTCGACGGCCTCCGCGGCATCGCCGCGCTGATCGTCGTCGTCCACCACGTGTCGCTGCTCTACCCGCCGATCGCTGCGACCTACATGGGAGGCGAGACGCCGCACGCCGGTTCCATCTCCTGGTGGCTGACCTACTCCCCTCTCAAGCTCTTCACCGCGGGCCCCGAGGCCGTCATCGTGTTCTTCGTGCTGAGCGGGTTCGTGCTCACTCTTCCACTCCTGAACGGCCGGCCGTTCGACTGGATGGCGTACTACCCGCGACGCCTGGCCCGCATCGGGATCCCGGTGGTCTGCTCGATCGTGTTCGGCGCGGCACTCGCACTGCTTGTCGCGCAGAACCCGACGCTGGCTCATTCGTCCTGGGTCGCAGCGACGAGCGTCTTCCCGGTGTCGATCGAACGGTTCCTGGCCAACCTCGACCCGATGACCGGCGACTTCGCACTGAACAACCCGCTGTGGTCGATCTATTGGGAGATCGCCTTCTCGATGATGCTGCCGCTCTTCGTGGGCGCCGCCGTTCTGCTGCGCCGCTGGTGGCCGCTCCTGCTGGCCGTCTCCGTGTTCGCGGTGTTCCTGGGCACAGACGCCCGCGCGGGCGGATTCCACTACCTCCCGGCCTTCTTCGTCGGCGCTCTCGCGGCCGTGGGGCTCCCGATGGTGAGGTCGGTCGGCTCTCGGATCAGCTCCTGGCGTGCCGGATGGCTGGTGTGGCTCGTCGCGCTGGTCGCGTCCTTGCTCCTCCTGATCTCGTCCTGGCTCGTGCCCGGGGCCGGTCCGCTGGCGAACGCAGCCCTGTTCGGTGTCCAACCCGTTGCGGCGTTGGGCCTGCTCGTGTGCTGTCTGGAGTGGCGACCGCTCGCCGCACTGCTCTCGCGGCGACCGTTCCAGTGGGCGGGCCGGATCTCGTTCAGCCTGTACTTGGTGCACGTGCCGATCATCGTCGCGTTCAGCTACCTGCTGATCGGGATGTCCCTTCCCGTGGTGGCCTGCGCCGCCATCGTCACCGCCCTGGGGGCGGCGGTGCTGTTCTACTGGCTGGTCGAGAAGCGCTCGCACGGCCTTTCACGCTGGTTCGGCGACCTGGTCTCCGGAACCTTCGCACGACGGCACCTCGCCGGACCTGCGACTCCGGCTCAGCCGACGGCTCGCTCCTCGGAGGCACGCACCCGCTGAGCCTGCTCCGCCTCGTCTTCGTGACCGAACCAGGTGCGATAGCGATCCGACGCCCACACGCCCACGGCCTTCGACCAGCCGTGGCTGCGCTTCTCGATGAGCCACCGGAAGCCGACCGCGACCAGCACGGCCAGCGGGATCGCGAACAGCAGCGGAACGTACCAGGCCTGCCCAGCGAACAGGTAGGTGCTGAAGATGATGATCGGCACGTGCACCAAGTACAGGCTGAATGAGATCGCACCGAGGAACTGGAGCGGGCGCGACTCGAAGACAGCGCGCAGCGGCGACCAGCCGAGCGCTGCGACCACGAGTCCGGCGGCCGCGAGCGGCACGAGGCCTTTGAGCACCGGGTCGAGCTCGGGGATCTGCCCGACGCCCGGCCCGACCAGCCACGGCGCGATCAGGAGCAGAGCGCTCCCGACCGTCAGCAGCGCCCAGAGCGGGTGCCGGAACCAACGGCGGTTGATCCGATCGGCGGTGTTGCGCACCACGTCCAGTCGAACTGCGATGACCGCGCCGACGAAGAACGCCGGAAGGTACTCCAGCTCCGCCGACCCGGCGCGCGCGCCCAGCCAGGTGAGCGCGCAGGCCAGCGCGAGCCCGCCGATCCACCACTTGCGCACCGCGAGCGCCGCGATCGCGAAGACCGGCAGCAGGAGCGAGAACGCGAGCTCCCAGCGCAGCGACCACAGCGGGTTATTGATCTGCCCGTCGCCGCCGAGGAGGTCGACGGCCTTGACGATGTGCTCCCACGAGAAGTTCGGAGTGGAGGAGTCGCTGAGCCAGGTCCCGCTCGGCTGCGTGCTCACCTGCGGGATGGCGGCCACCCAGGCCGCCGCGAGCAGGACGGAGGCGGTGACCGGCACCATCAGCCGCACGACGCGCCGCGGGAAATAGGCCACCCAGTCGAAGCCGCGCCGACGAACGACGGGAAGCGTCACCACGAGCCCCGAGAGCACGAAGAACACGATCACCGACTCGACTCCCGCGGTCGCGAGCTTGAGCGGGGTGTAGCTGATCCACCACATCGGCGAGCCGACCGGGGCGTGACCGCCTCCGGGAGCGCCGGGGAAGTCGGGGTTCGTGTACAGGGAGTGGTGGAGGAGCACCATGACCGCGGCCAGACCGCGCAGGCCATCCAGCGCGCTCAGTCGTGCGCCGCTGTTCGTCACCGTCTTCTCGGCTGTCGTCTTCTCATCCACGCTTCCACCAGTACCCGTTATAGGCCGGCGACGGTACCGGCTGGCGCTGGGCAGTTCCTGTGACCTGTTCAGGGGTCACCTGGGAGGGATCAGCCTCTTGTCGGCTTCGGAGAGGCGGGAGCGACGGCGTCCTCGACCAGCTGGTGGATGGCCGTGTAGTCCGGGTCGGTCGGGTCGATCGCAGGTGGCACCAGTTCCAGCTTGGCAACCGGCTGTGCACGGGTCTTCATACCCAGATCGACGAAGTAGCCGAGCATCGACTGCGGGATGTCGGTCTTCATGACCTGCGCGCCCGCCTTCGCGATGTCCTGGAACTTGGTGACGACGTTGAGCGGGTTGAACTGCGTGAGGATGGCGTCCTGCAGCTGGCGCTGGCGTGCCATGCGGTCGTAGTCACTGGTGCCGTGCCGGGCGCGGGCGTACCACTGCGCGTGGTAGCCGTCCAGGTGGTGCTTCCCCGGTTGGATCCACTCCACGACGCCGTTGAGGTTCTCGTCGCCGCCGATCGGCACCTTCTCGCTGACGGTGATGTCCACACCGCCGAGAGCGTCGATGAGGTCGGCGAAGCCCTGCATGTCGATCAGGACGTAATACTGGATGGTCAGCCCGGTCGCGCCCTCCAAGGCGTCGCGCATCGCCTCGACGCCCGGCTCGCTCTGCTGCTTCTTCGCGTTCGGATAGAGGTCGGACTTGTACAGCTCGACCTCCGTGTAGATGGAGTTGAGCTGGCAGACGTCGACGTCGCACGTGTCGCCGTAGCCGTAGCCGTCGGGATAGAGCGCGCGCAGCGGCGATTTCGCCGAGAACGGCACCGGATTCAGATCGCGAGGGAGCCCGATCGTGACCGCTCTTCCGGTCGCCGCGTCGATGCTCACGATCGACATGCTGTCCGGGCGCAGGCCCTCTCTGTCCGGCCCGGCGTCGCCGCCGAGCAGCATGATGTTGTACCGGCCGTCCACCGGCGGCACGGAGGGCCCGGCGGAGAAGATGTCGCTCAGTGCCCCGCGTGCGGAGCCGGCGACGGACGATCCGTAGGCGGCGGTGCCCGCCAGGCCGACGAGCACGATCACGGAGAAGGCCGCGATCCAGACGCGCGCGTTGGACCGCGCCTTCACCAGGCGCACCAGCCGCAGCGTGTCCAGCGTCAGCACCACCCACAGCACCGCGTACCCGATGAGGAGGAGCTGCAGGGCTGTGAGGCTGCCCGCCTGGGTGGCGAACGTGTACAGCGACGACGGTGCGACGACGATCAGCACGAGTGCGACGAGCGCGAGCACCCAGAGCAGCAGAGTCGCGAGGATCCCGACGCGTCCGAGCACCCGGTTGCCGGCGACCAGCTGCGGGGTGCCGGGAAAGACCGCGTTGAGGCCGACGAGCCACCAGCCGCGCACGGTCATCTCGTCCGGCGACGACACGTCGGGGTGACGCAGCGCGGTCGCCGAGCTCATAGCGTGGACTTCAGCGCCCGGTTCTTCTCTTCGACGCTCGCCTCGAGGTCGGCAGCGAATCGCTCCAACCCCGTCGAGAGGGCGGGGTCGGAGGTCGCGAGGATTTTGACGGCGAGCAGGCCGGCGTTGCGTGCGCCGCCGATCGACACGGTCGCGACCGGGACGCCAGCGGGCATCTGCACGATCGACAGCAGCGAGTCGAGGCCGTCCAGCCGCGCCAGCGGCACCGGCACGCCGACGACCGGGAGTGTCGTGACGGAGGCGAGCATCCCCGGCAGGTGAGCGGCGCCGCCTGCACCGGCGATGATGACACGGACGCCGCGTCCCGCGGCCTCCTTGCCGAAGGCGATCATCTTCTCGGGCGTGCGATGCGCGGAGACGACCTCCACCTCGTGGGCGACACCGAACGCGTCGAGCAGTCGTGATGCGTCCTGCATCACCGACCAGTCCGAGTCGGAGCCCATCACGACGGACACCAGGGGCTGGGAGGGGGCAGGCATGGCACTCAGAATAGGGGCGGGGCGCAGGCCCGGCGGGTTAGACGCGCGGGAGGTCGCTCCCTCGCCGTCGAAGAAACGGTCAGCCCTCGAGAGCTCAGCCCCTTGAAGACTCAGCCCTCGAAGAACGACGCGGCCGCGCGCGCACTGTAGGCGACGTCGTCGAGGTCGTCGCCCGTGACGGTCACGTGGCCGACCTTGCGGCCCGGGCGCGGCGCCTTGCCGTAGCCGTGGAACTTCGCCTCGGGGTGCGCGGCGAGGGCCGCCGGGTAGCGGTCCTGCAGCGTCCCCTCCGCGGGGCCGCCGAGGATGTTGACCATGACGGACCACTCCTCCCTCATCGCGGTGGAGCCGAGCGGCAGGTCGAGAACGGACCGCAGGTGCTGCTCGAACTGGCCGGTCACCGCGCCCTCGATCGACCAGTGGCCGCTGTTGTGCGGCCGCATCGCCAACTCGTTGACCAGGACGCGGCCGTCGGTGGTCTCGAACAGCTCGACGGCGAGCACGCCCGTGACCCCGAGGCCCTCGGCGACACGGGTCGCGATCTCGGCCGAGGCCAGGGCGACGCGGCCGGTCGAGCCGGGGGCGGGAGCGATGACCTCGGCGCACACGCCGTTCTTCTGCACCGTCTCGACGACCGGCCAGGAGGCGACCTCACCGGAGGGCCGCCGGGCGACCAGCTGAGCGAGCTCCCGCCGGAACTCGACGAGCTCCTCGACCAGCAGTGCTCCGCCACGGCCGTCCTCGGCGAGCGCGAGGAACCAGTCGTCGGCGCCGGAGGCCTCCGTGACCACGCGGACGCCCTTGCCGTCGTAGCCGCCGCGCGCCGTCTTCACGACCGCGCGACCGCCGTGGTCCGCGAGGAAGGCGCCGAGCTCGTCCGCGGACTCCACAGCGGCCCAGTCGGGCACGGGGAGGCCCAGCTCGCTGAGCTTCGAGCGCATCTGTAGCTTGTCCTGAGCGTAGAGCAGGGCGTCCGGTCCCGGGTGCACGGGGATCCCGCGTTCCACCAGCTCCCGCAGGATCGCCGGAGGAACGTGCTCGTGGTCGAACGTCACCACATCGACGGTCTGCGCGAAGGCGAGCACGGTGTCGAGGTCGCGGTAGTCGCCGACGCCGGTGGCCGCGAGATCGGCGCTCATCCCCTCGGCCTCCTCGAGCACGCGGATGTCGATCCCGAGCGCGACCGCCGGCGGGATCATCATCCGTGCCAGCTGACCGCCGCCGATGACTCCGATCGTGTTCCTGGCCATCTCCGATGTCTCTCCTCGATACTCTTCACACGCTGCGCGGGCAACTCCCAGATACGGCCGCTCCGGCTCGCGTATTGTGGCGAACGCACTTCCTATCTTCCCGCATCCCTTGGCTGGAGCATGACGACCGAGACAACCGCCACGGCGAGCACGGCCCGCCTCCTCCCGCAGCTGATCAAATTCGGCGCGGTGGGCGCAGTGGGCTTCGGTGTCAACCTCGTGGTGTTCAACGTGATGCTGCTGATCGTGCTGCGAAATGTGCAGCACGCGACCATCTACTCGACGATCGTCGCGACGGTCATCGCCATCCTGACCAACTGGATCGGCAACCGGTACTGGGCGTTCTCGGGTCAGCGCCAGCAGAACGCCGCCCGCGAGGGCGTCGAGTTCTTCGTCGTCAGCCTGGCCACGGGCACCGGCATCCCGCTGCTGTGCATCTGGGTGTCGCACTACCTGCTCGGCCTGGCGGACCCGGTCGCCGACAACATCTCGGCGAACATCGTCGGGCTGGCGATCGGGATGCTGTTCCGCTTCGCCCTGTACCGCTGGTGGGTCTTCTCCCCCGCTCGCGCCGAGCAGAAGAAGCTCGCTGCCGTGCGGGAGGCCGAGCCGACGGCCCGGCAGACGAAGTCCGCGCCGGTGACCGGCTCGACGCTAGCGCGAACCCCAGACAGTGGTCTCGTCGGAGATTGACTCCGACTGCTGACGACGCACCGCGACGATCGTCTGGGCGTGCTCCATCAGCTCACTGAGCGCGCGCTGGACCTGATCGGCCTTCGGCACGTCTTTGAGGACCACCGGGTGGTCGAGGCCGGAGTTGATCCGCACGTCCCCCGAGCGGAACATGCTCTGCACCCAGGTGCGCTTGACCGCTACGTCGTAGCCGCGGCTGTGCAGCAACTCCTGACGCACGCGCACGAAGAAGCCGTGGCGCAGGATGAGCCGCCGGGTCGTGATCGTGTAGCGGCGGCTCAGCCAGACCGCGAGCGGCAGCAGGAACAGCAGGAGGGTCGCGACAGCAGCGGCCGACCAGAGCAGGACGACCTCCCACACCTCGGAGACCCGGCCCGCGAAGAAGCCGACACCGCCGGCGACCGCGATGAGCGCGAGGCTCGGCCAGAACAGTGCGCGGGCGTTGGACCGGAGACGGGCGATGACCCGCTCCGGAGGCGGCGCGGACGAACCCTCCGGCGTACTGCTCATGTCTCCCATTAATACCGCAGGTGCGTCACGTCGCCCGCCGCCACCGCGGTCGGCCCCGCATCCGACTCCACGATCAGGCGGCCCGTCTCATCGATGGCCGTCGCCGTCCCCAGCAGGACGTCGCCGCCCGGGAGCTCGACCCGCACCGAGCGGCCGAGAGTGTGGCAGGCCTCGGCGACCTCGTCGCGCAGCGCGCTGCGGATCGGGTCGCCTCCCGCCGCCACGAACTCGCGGTAGAGCACGCTCAGCTGCGTCAGGTAGGCCGCGAGCACCGCGTCGGGGTCGACATCGGTCGCGCCGGCCAGCGCGAGCGACGTGGACATCGGCGTCGGCAGCTCGTCGCGCTCCAGGGTCAAATTGACTCCGGCACCCACGATCACCCCCTCCATACCCGGCAGCAGCTCCGACAGGATGCCGCACACCTTCGCCTCGTCGATGAGCACGTCGTTGGGCCATTTGACCGACACGTCGCGGCCCGTGAACCCCGCGAGCGCGCGGCTCATCGCCACACCGGCGAGCAGCGGGAACCAGGCGAGCGCCTCCGGTGCGAGTCCCTCCGGGCGCAGCAGCACCGAGATGGCCAGCGACTTGCCGGGGGGCGAGACCCAGACCCGGCCGAGCCGGCCACGGCCTCCCGTCTGGTTGTCGGTCACGACGACCGCGAGGTCGGGCAGATCGCCGGCGCGCGACTGCAGGACGTCGTTGGTGGAGGCGGCCTCGGGAAGCACCTCGAGGACGGGGACGACGGCTCGGCTACGGCGGAAGCTCATTGCTCAATTCTGCCAGCGAACCCGCGCGGATTTGTAGGATTCCGTAGACGGCCTGGCCATTCGGCTGGCAGGTAGAGTGAACGGCGTGACCGACACCGAAGCACGTCAGACCCCCGATCCCTTCACGACCGCCGGCAAGCTCGCCGACCTCAAGGAGCGGTTCCACGAGGCCGTGACAGCGAGCGGCCAGGCTGCCATCGAGAAGCAGCATGCCAAGGGCAAGCTGACCGCGCGCGAGCGCATCGACCTCCTGCTCGACCAGGGCTCGTTCGTGGAGTTCGACGAGTTCGTCCGCCACCGCACGCACGCGTTCGGCATGGAGGCCAAGCGGCCGTACGGCGACGCGGTCGTGACCGGCGTCGGCACCATCCACGGCCGCAACGTCGCGGTCTTCAGCCAGGACTTCACCATCTTCGGCGGCAGCCTCGGCGAGGTGGCGGGCGAGAAGATCATCAAGGTCATGGACCACGCCATCAAGACCGGCGTTCCGATGATCGGCATCCTCGACTCCGGCGGCGCCCGAATCCAGGAGGGCGTGGTCGCGCTCGGCAAGTACGGCGAGATCTTCCGCCGCAACACCGCCGCCTCCGGCGTCATCCCGCAGATCTCCATCGTGATGGGACCGGCCGCCGGCGGCGCCGTCTACTCCCCCGCGCTCACCGACTTCGTGATCATGGTCGACAAGTCGAGCCACATGTTCGTCACCGGCCCCGACGTCATCAAGACCGTCACCGGCGAAGACGTCGGGTTCGAGGAGCTCGGCGGCGCGCTGACCCACAACAAGGTCTCCGGCGTCTCCCACTACCTCGCGAGCGATGAGCAGGACGCGCTCGACTACGCGCGCACCCTCCTCAGCTACCTCCCGCAGAACAACCTCGCGGAGTTGCCGGTGTTCGAGTCGGAGCCGGCGCTGGAGATCACCGATGCCGACCGCAGGCTCGACACGATCATCCCCGACTCGCCCAACCAGCCCTACGACGTCACCACCATCATCGAGGGGATCGTCGACGACGGCGAGTTCCTCGAGGTGCAGCCCCTGTTCGCTCCGAACATCGTGATCGGGTTCGCCCGCGTGGAGGGCCGCTCCGTCGGCATCGTCGCGAACCAGCCGAGCGCGATGGCCGGCACCCTCAACATCGACGCAGGCGAGAAGGCATCGCGCTTCGTGCGCTTCTGCGACGCGTTCAGCATCCCGATCCTCACCCTCGTCGACGTCCCCGGCTACCTGCCGGGCACCGACCAGGAATGGACCGGCGTCATCCGCCGCGGCGCCAAGCTGCTGTACGCGTACGCCGAGGCGACGGTCCCGCTGGTGACGATCATCACGCGCAAGGCCTACGGCGGCGCCTACATCGTCATGGGCTCCAAACAGCTCGGCGCCGACATGAACCTGGCCTGGCCGACCGCCGAGATCGCGGTGATGGGAGGCCAGGGCGCGGTCAACATCCTCTACCGTGGCGAGATCAAGCGCGCGGAGGAGGCCGGAGAGGACGTCGCCGCCGTGCGCGCGCGCCTCGCCAGCGAGTACACCTATAACGTGGCGAGCCCGTTCCTCGCCGCGGAGCGCGGCGAGCTCGACGGTGTGATCGAGCCGGCCGCCACACGCGTCTCGGTCATCAAGGCGCTGCGCGCGCTGCGGACCAAGCGTGCGTCTCTGCCGCCGAAGAAGCACGGGAACATCCCGCTGTGAGCGGGGCGCATGCAGCGTCGAGCGCGTCTGCGCTCGACCCGACCCAGCTGCGGTTCCTCACGAAGGGTGTGACGCCCGAGGAGGTCGCCGCCGTCACGGCCGTGCTGGCGACGGCCGCTGCCGAAGCCGCTGCGGCGGCACGCGACGCACGGCCGCAGCAGGGACCCGACGGCTGGGAGCGTACGCAGCGGATCCTCCGCCGACCGCTCGACGGCGGGCCGGGCGCCTGGCGTTCGTTCTCCGGCTGAACCCCAGCTCGTCCCAGCGCGCACCCCGTTGTACCCCGATCGGAGAGGCCCCCACTCACGGGTCACTTGACAATCCGCCACAGTGTCCTTTCGGCGACCTCCGAGCTGTCCCCCTCGGGTCCCCCAAAATGACGACTATGTATTTCTCGAACGAGCCGACAATATTGTTGTTGCTAGGTGTCTCTCCTCGTGAGTTACACCGCCAATCACTCGCCGACTAGGGTAAGCGGGCGAGTGCTTTGGGGGCGAGTCAGGGCGATATTCGGGTTGTTGCCCTGACTCGGGGTGTGAAAAGGGGCCGACAATTCGGGTGTCGGCCCCTTTCACCCTTACCGCCATCTCCGCCGAGGGGCACGTAAACGCCCTCACAACCCACGGCGCTTTTGGGGCACTTACGTGCCCTTCGCGCTTCGAAAGGCGCGCTTTTCAGCGGGTGGCGGCGACCAGGGGTCGCGGGATCTCCAGCCACAGGTCGACCTCGTCGTCGTCCGACTCTGCTCCCAGCGCGTTGGCGGCGCCGTCGTCCGACATCCGGAGGCCGACGACCGTGACCGCCGTCTTGGACGAACGGGGCACGGTACGGACGATCAGCTTGTCGGTCGTGGTGCCGCGGATCGCATCCGCCAGGCGACGGAGGACGACCTCCAACCCGGTCTGATCGAGGTCGTCGATGCCGCCTTCGTCGAGCAGGCTGACGACCACTCCGCGACGGCGGGCGTCCATGACCTCGCGACGCACATCGTCGTTGAGCAGGCGTCGCCCGCGGATCTCGTCGCGGATCGCGCCCTCCAGGTACCGGCATTCGCGGCGCTCGGCCTCCGTGAGGTCGCCGCCGCGGCGGACGATCTCGGCGAGCATCGGCGCGGCCACCCGGTCGGTCTGCCGTAGCCGGAGCTGGCGCTCCATCACGTGCGCCTCCTGCGCCGCCTGCCACTCGGTGGCCTCCCGCTCGGCCCGCGCGAACTGCAGGGCGTCGCGCCCCGCCTTCGCCAGCGAGCCGGAGATCACGACGGCGACGCCGACCCAGACGACGGAGCCGATCACGCCGAGTTCGGCCAGGGCGGCCGGTCCCGCCCAGACGACCGTCTGCACCGCGAGGAAGCCGACGCCGACCCACGCGACGAACTGCTGACGTCGCACCGCGGCGATCGTCATGAGCGTGCCGACGGCGGCGACGTACCAAGTCGCGTACCCGCTGTCCTTCGCCGGGTTCAGTTCGCTGGTGACCAGGATGGGGATGACCACGCACACGGCGAGGTCGAAGGCCGCGAGCCACAGCGGCATCCTGGTGGGGCTCGTCGGCCACAGGCTCATGACAGTCGCGACGGCGTAGAGCGCCATCGCCACGATCGCCGGGCCGGGGGAGCCGGGGATGGACAGCGACGACAACCCGAGGAAGAGGTGGTAGGCGGAGAACAACGCCCCCAGACCGAGGAAGAGCAGTCGGTTGAGCGTGATCATCCCGCCGCCTCCTGCTCGCGCTCGACCACCGAGCCGTGATCGGCCGCCGGCCAGACGATGGTCACCGTCGTTCCTTCGCCCGGAGCCGACACCACCGTCGCCCGGCCGCCGACCTTCGCCAGGCGCTCGCGGATGCTCACCCGCAGGCCGAGCCGCTCGGCCGGCACCTCGTCGGCGTCGAAGCCGCGGCCGTCGTCGGCCACGACCACGCGCACCGCCGCGCCGTGCTCGCCGCCGCCGCGCACGGTGACACTGCGGCGCACCTCCTCGCCGCCGGCGTGCTGCAAGCTGTTCACCATCGCCTGCACGGCCGCGGAATACACGGCCTCTGCGACGTTCACGGGCAGGCTGTGCAAATCGTCGTCGTCTCGGGCGTCTACCGCGAACGGCGACGAGAACGCGCCGGCAGCCTTGACGAGCCGGTCGGACAGCTGCTCGACGCCGACCTGGGTCTGATCCTCCGGCCCCGAGGCCTCCGCCGCGTGCAGGTGCCCGATCGCGTCGGCCGCCATCCGCGCGGCGAGCGCTTTCTGTTCCGGCGTGCGGGCGCTTGCCGCCGAGAGCAGCGTCGTCAGCACACTGTCGTGGACGATCGCGTCGACCTGCACGCGCTCCACCTCGGTGGCGTGCTGGCGCACGGCGTAGCCGTACTTCGCAAGCGCCTGGCTCTGGGCGATGTCCACGGCGGTGGCGGCCTGACGCATCATTGCGATGATCGCCAGGATCACGCCGCCCAGGATGATCGCGTAGACCGCGTCGAGCCCGGCGAGCTCGGCGCCGACCCCGCCACCGGCCGGCAGGGCGCGGATCACGCCGTACGCGATCGGAGTGATGAAGGTGTAAGCGATCGCCAGCCACAGCGGATACGCCACAGCTGCGAACGCCGTGAACACCGAGCACAGGAACCACACCCACGGCTTCTCGGATGCGAACTCGGCCGGCTGCGACACCAACAGGGGCCAGGTGACGATCGCGGCGAAGTACACGATCGAGAGGATGCCCATCGTGATCTTGACGAACCGCTGCGCGAAGATCGCCAGTAACACGGTGAACGCCAGACCGCCGAAGATCAGCACCAGTACGACGGCCGCCCACGGGCTGCGCAGCGCGCCCAGCTGACCCAGCGCAGTCGGTAAGGTCTGCAGGCCGAAGACCAGGCCGAAGGCCGAGACCGTGCGGTCGGAGATGCGCTCGATCCGAGCACGGCTCAGGGGGTTGTGCGGTTTGGTCGACTCGACGGGTGCTCCAGGCGCGGAGCGCGGGAGGCTAGGGGCGCTCATTGCCTGTGTCGGGGTCGAGCCCGGGCAAGATGCCGTCCTCCACGGCGCGGCGGAGCAGGTCCACCTTGGTCGGCGCCGGCCGACCGACCTCGACGTACTTGACACGGATGCGGTCGAGGTACTCGCGCGCCGTCGAGTTCGCGATACCCAGCTGCGCCGCCACCGCCTTGAGCGGCAGACCGGAGGCGTACAGGTGCAGCACGTCGCGCTCACGCCGGCCGAGCTGCGCCTTCGCGAAGTCGCTGTCGGCGTCGATCGCCGTCGCCCACTCCAGGTTGTTGAGCACGTCGCCCCGGGCGACCGTCTCGATCGCATTCATGACCGTCGTGGTCGGGGACGACTTGGGGATGACGCCGGCGGCACCGGCGGCGAGCGCCTCCCGCACGCTCGCGACCCGGTCGGCGATGCTGTGCACGAGCACGGCGGCACCAGTCGCCTGGGCGCGCTTGACGTTGTCGGTGACCTTGGACCCGTCGCCGAGCGACAGGTCGAGCACCACGACGTCGCACTCCTGCGGGCCGAGCTGCTCGACGAGCTCGTTCACCGTCGCCGCTGCCACGACCACCTCGTAGCCGGCGTCCTGGCAGGCCGCCTTGAGCCCGAGGCGAACCGACTCGTGATCGTCAACGATTGAGACTCGCACCATGCTGACCATCGTAGTGTGCGACATGCTCGGATCCTGGCGATCACAGAGTCAGCGTGGCGACGGCCTCCACATGGTGGGTGTTCGGGAAGAGATCGAAGGCCCGCAGCGAGCGCAGCGGGTAGCCGCGCTCGGCGAAGTAGGCCAGGTCGCGCGAGAGGGCGACCGGGTCGCACGCGACGTAGACGATCTGGGCCGGGCGCATCGACGCGATGGCCTCGACGACGTCACGCCCCGCTCCGGAGCGTGGAGGGTCGAGGACGACCGTGGCGGCGCGCAGCCGGGCGCGCTCGGCGGCCGTCGCCTCCGCTGCGAGCCCGGAGACGTAGTGCTCGACCCGGGCGCTCACCGCGGTCGCGCCGACCCATTCGGCGAGGTTCTCCGCCGCGTCGTCGGTCGCCGCCTCGTCGGACTCGACCGAGGTGATGCGCGTGGTCGGCCCGAATCGATCGCCGAGAGCGGCCGCCAGGAGGCCGACCCCGCCGTAGAGGTCGAGGTTCGCAGCGCGCGGATCGAACACCGCCTCGTCGACCGCCGACCGCACGGCTGCCGTGAGCGTGGCCGCGGCCTGGCGATGCACCTGCCAGAACCCGCGGGCGTCGAGCCGGAACTCCCGTTCGCCGACCCGCTCGCGGATCGGGACCGGACGGCGACGTGGACGGACGGTGCGCTTGCCGCGCTTCTCCGGGAGGTCGTTCACGAGCACGTGCGTGGCCCCGAGCCCTGTGGCGACGACGTCCACGGACTCGGCCCCGGGGAAGCGCTGGCCGAACGGCGTCGACTCCTCCACCGCCGCGGTGGCCAACGGGAGACCGGTCACCGGGACCACGGTGTGGGTGCGCGCCGCGTACGGCCCGATCGCGCCGTCGCTGCCGACCTGCAGCCGCACCCGCGTGCGCCAGCCGGTGCCGTCCTCCGTCTCACCCGGCACGGCCTCCACCGTCAGGCGGCCGCCATCGGGGCCGACAGCGGCGATCGTCTCCGCGTCGAGGCGTGCGGTGCGCTGCAGGGCGTCCTCGATCACGCGGCGCTTGAGCTCGCGCTGGTGGTCGAGGCGGATGTGCCCGAACTCGGCGCCGCCCGCGCGCTCTCCAGGGGCACGGCGGACCGACGCGGCATCCCAGACGTGCTCGCGACGCTCGGCGGCCGGCTCGAGGACCTCCAGCAGCTCAGCGCGCCAGAACCGGTCGTGCGCGGTATCGGCCACGCGGGCGCGCACGCGCTCCCCCGGCAGGGTGTCCGGCACGAAGACGACCCGGCCCTCGTGCCTGGCGACGAACACGCCGCCGTGCGCGACATTGATAATGTCGAGTTCGACCTCGTCCTTCTGGGGCATCCTCCGAGCATCCCACAGGTGACCATGCGCCTCTACCTCGCCTCCACCTCCCCCGCCCGCCTCGCGCTGCTGCGCGCATCCGGCATCGAACCGGTCATCGTGCCCTCGCACGTAGACGAGTCGGCAGCCGTGGCCGCGGCCGAGGCCGAGCACGGCCAGCTGTCTCCCCAGGCGATGGTGCAGCTGCTCGCCCGTCTCAAGGCGGAGGCCGTGCGCGGCGCACTCGACGGCGCCCCCATCGACGGGCTGATCCTCGGCGGCGACTCGGCGTTCGCCATCGACGACCGCATCCACGGCAAGCCGCACCTGCCCGAGGTCGCCCGCGAGCGCTGGCTCGCGCAGCGCGGGCGCACCGGCAGTCTGCACTCGGGCCACTGGCTCATCGACCACCGCGACGGGCGCGAGAACGGCGCCGTCGGCGCGACGGCGGTCGCGTCGGTCACGTTCGCCGACGTAACCGATGCCGAGATCGACGCCTATGTGGCCAGCGGCGAACCGCTGGAGGTCGCGGGCGCGTTCACGATCGACAGCCTCGGCGGCCCGTTCATCACCCGGGTCGAGGGCGATCCGAGCACGGTCGTCGGGCTGTCGCTGTCGACGCTGCGCGAACTGGTGCTGCGTCTCGGGGTGGAGTGGACCCAGCTGTGGAACCGGGTCTGACGTCCGACGACCTCCGACAACCTGCACGACAAGGCACCCCCGTCTCTTGTCGACTCCCTGAAGTCACGGGAATGCTTTTTTGTGGGAATCGTCCAAAAGCTGGTTGGGCTCCGGCAATAGGCTAGGGAACTGTGCCACGTATCTCCAAGGTCCTCATCGCAAACCGCGGCGAGATCGCCGTCCGCGTCATCCGCGCCGCGAAAGACAGCGGTATCGCCTCCGTCGCCGTCTACGCCGACCAGGATCGTGACGCCCTCCACGTGCGACTCGCCGACGAGGCGTACGCCCTCGAAGGCTCGACGAGTGCAGAGACCTACCTCGTCATCGACAAGCTCCTCTCGATCGCCCGCCGCGCCGGCGCCGACGCCGTGCACCCCGGCTACGGGTTCCTGGCCGAGAACGCCGACTTCGCCCGCGCCGTCATCGACGCGGGCCTGACCTGGATCGGCCCTTCCCCTGAGGCCATCGAGCGCCTCGGCGACAAGGTGTCGGCCCGCCACGTGGCCGAGAAGGTCGGGGCGCCGCTGGCCCCCGGCACCCTCAACCCGGTCGCCGACGCGGCGGAGGTCCTCGAGTTCGTCGACGAGTACGGCCTCCCCGTCGCGATCAAGGCGGCATTCGGCGGCGGCGGCCGCGGCCTCAAGGTCGCGCGCACCCGCGACGAGGTCGCGGAGCTCTTCGAGTCGGCGACGCGCGAGGCGATCGCCGCCTTCGGCCGCGGCGAGTGCTTCGTCGAGAAGTACCTCGACCAGCCGCGCCACGTCGAGACCCAGTGCCTCGCCGACGCGTACGGCAACGTGGTCGTCGTCTCCACCCGCGACTGCTCGCTGCAGCGCCGGCACCAGAAGCTCGTCGAGGAGGCGCCCGCGCCGTTCCTGAGTCCCGAGCAGCTCGACAAGCTCTACAGCGCGTCCAAGGCCATCCTCAAAGAGGTCGGCTATCAGGGCGCCGGCACCTGCGAGTTCCTCATCGGCAAGGACGGCACGGTGTCCTTCCTCGAGGTCAACACCCGCCTCCAGGTCGAGCACCCGGTGTCCGAGGAGGTCACCGGCATCGACCTCGTCCGCGAACAGTTCCGGCTCGCCGAGGGCGGCGAGCTCGACTACGACGACCCGACCCCGCGCGGCCACTCCTTCGAGTTCCGGATCAACGGCGAGGACGCCGGACGCAGTTTCATCCCGTCCCCCGGGCCGGTGCACGTGTTCAAGGCTCCGGGTGGGCCCGGTGTGCGCGTCGACAGCGGCATCCAGGCAGGCGACGTCATCAGCGGCGCGTTCGACTCGATGCTCGCCAAGCTGATCGTGACCGGCGCCAGCCGCGAGGAGGCGCTGGAGCGCTCCCGTCGCGCGCTCGACGAGTTCGAGGTCGCCGGCCTGCCGACCGTGCTGCCGTTCCACCGCGCCATCGTGCGCGACCCCGCCTTCGCGCCGCAGGACGGCGAACCGTTCTCGATCTACACCCGGTGGATCGAGACCGAGTGGGCCGGCGGCGTCGAGCCGTGGTCGGGCGAGCTGGGCGAGCAGGCTGCAGCCGAGCGCCGCAGCAACGTCGTCGTCGAGGTCGAGGGCAAGCGCATCGAGGTGTCTCTGCCCGCCCGCATCCTCAGCGGAGGCGCAGCCACGCAGACCGCGGCCGCCGCGCCGCGCCGCCGCACCGCAGCCCACGCGGTCGACACGGCCACGGGCGACTCGGTGACCGCACCGATGCAGGCCACCGTCGTCAAGGTGGCTGTGACCGATGGCGACGAGGTCGTCAAGGGCGACCTCGTGCTGGTGCTGGAGGCCATGAAGATGGAGCAGCCGCTGACCGCGCACAAAGACGGCACCATCACCGGCGTCAACGCGTCCGTCGGCGAGACGGTCTCGTCGGGCCACCTCCTCCTCAACATCGTCTGACCCGTTGCCAACGGAGGAGTTTCGGCCGAATCCGGCCCGAAACCCCTCCGCAGGCTGCATTCCGAGATGTCTCACGCCTGGATTTCCTCCCATGCCAACACGGCCTCGATCGTCGCGACGACAGCATCAGCATCGCCGAGCACATCCCGTGCAGGGAAACGCAACCGGCGGGCACCGAGAAGCGCAAGCCCGGTGTCCCGCGTGCGGTCGCGCTCGAACGACTCCTTGTCGGCGTGATACGCGAAACCGTCGATCTCGACGTACAGAAGCCCGTCGACCCGGGCATCGATGCGCCCGACGCCCGGCACCGCGACCTGCTGTTCCACGTGGTGTCCGCGCGCGGTCAACCGCTGACGCAGGATGGACTCGACCCCTGAATCCGACCCGGGCCGCGCCGAAGCCGCCACGGCCTGCGCGCGACCGGAACACTGCTCGAACATCCTCCGCAGCCCGACGACGGTGACCGATCGGGCCGCCAGCGCCGTGTCGAGGACCGCGACCGCGGTCTCCTCGTCGGCGCAGCTCACCACCGAGCGCAGACAGTCGTCGAGCGAAACCCGCCAGAGTTCCGGATGCGCGTCGTGGGGAGACCAGTGCCTCACCGTTCGCGGATCCGTTCGGCCCGCATGTGCTCCGACTCTGAGATGCAGCCGTCCGTCCTGTCCGCCCCAGAGCCCGTAGCTCCGCGCTGCCGAGACGCACGAGAGCCGGCCTCCCGACCCCAGCGCAGCGATCGCCTCGCGCGAGAGTCCGGGTAGCGCGTAGATCCCTCGACGCGGACGGAGAACGCGCCCGGAATCGACGGCGGCGGTCAAGACGCGATCGGTCACACTCCGAAGCTCCCGCCGGGTGGCTGCGCCGCCGCGAGCTCGAATTTCAGCTTGCCAGTTCATCGGGCCAGCTTGTGCGAGTGTTCGTCGCTTTGGGCGACGGTCGCTGGATCTGTGGACAAGGGCGCGAGGACCGCCTGTTGGGAGCGGAGGAGATTCGCCGTGACACGCCCGGGAATCGCAGCCAACGGAGGAGTTCGGGGCGTGAGAGCAGCGAAAGTCCTCCGCTGGCGACGGCGGTCAGCCGGTGGCCTCCGTGGGGTCGCCCTTGAGGTCGATGCTGATCTCGTCGGCGTCGAGGTTGCTGAGGGCGCCCGCCAGGACATCGGCGCTGAAGGTGCCGTCGTCGCGGGCGTCGAGCAGGGCGTCTCGCTGGGCGCGGATGCGCAGCAGCCGCGCCGTCTTGTGCTGGTTGAAGGCCTCTGGGGAGCGCTCCCGCGTCTGCGGCACCGGCACAGCCTCACCAGCCTCGCGCAGCAGCTCCATGAGCCGCGTGCGCTCCTCGCGCTCCGCCGCGGGGTCGGAGGCCGTCGGCTTGACGATCCGCAGCGCCAGGCCGAGCGTGCCGCCCTGGAGCAGCAGCGACCCTGCCGCCACCAGGAAGGCGATCAGCACCAGCACCGAGCGACCGGGCGTGTCCTGCGGGAGGCTCTGGGCAGCCGCGACCGTGACGGCCCCGCGCATCCCCGCCCAGACGACGATGGAGCCCTCCCGCCAGCCCAGCGGCGCTCCCGTGAAGTAGTCGATGTCGGCCAGCACCCGGCGCAGGCGCGTGCCGAACCGGGCGATGTTCTCGACCGTCCACGCCGGCTGCCGCGCACCCTGCCGGCGCACGAGGCGCGCACGCCAGCCGGTCGGCCTGGCTCCGATGCTGTCCCTGGCTGCTCCCGCCGCGTCCTGGACGCCCGCGACCTTGGCCACCTCGGCATGCGCGACGGCCGGATCGGCCGCGAGGGCCTCCGCGTGCGACTCGGGATCCTCGGCCGGGTCGGCACCCGCCGGGAGCTGCGGGACGGCATCCGGCGCGGGCGACCCCTGTTCGAGCATCCGCCGGGCGGCGTCGGGGTCCTGCAGGCGCTCCTGCAGCTTGGTGAGCGTCGGCCGCATCCGCTCCCTGCGCCTGCTGCGGCGCGCCAGGAGCGCGAGCAGCGGGGCGACGAACGCTGCCCGGACGAGGATGGTCAGCAGGAGCGCCGCCGCGGCGATGCCGACCGCGGGCAGCACTCCCGAGTGGTCGTTCTGCACCTTCTGCACGATGCCGAACAGCTCGAGGCCCATCGTGAGGAAGATCATCCCCTCCAGCACCAGCTCGACCGTGCGCCAGTTCTGGGAGTCTGACAGGCGGTGCTCCGGCGAGAGCACCCGCGGTGCCCTGCTCCCGGTGATGAGCCCCGCCACGACCGCGGCGACGAGTCCGGAGGCCCCGAGCGCCTCCGCGGGGATCGACGCCAGGAACGGCACCGTGAACGAGATGACCGTGTTCACGGTCGCGTCCTTCACCCGTGCCCGCACGATGAGGTTCACCCGGCCGACGACCCACCCGAACACCACGGCGACGATCACCGAATAGAGGAACGACAGCGTGACCGCTCCGACCGTGAAGGTGGCGAGGGCCGCCGCTGCTATGGCCGCGCGCAGCAGCACGAGCGCCGTCGCGTCGTTGAGCAGACTCTCGCCCTCCAGGATGGCGACGACCCGCGGGGAGACGCCGGCGCGCTTCACGATCCCGGTCGCGACGGCGTCCGTCGGGCTCACGATGGCGCCGAGCGCCACGCCCCACCCCAGGCCCAGTCCCGGGATCGCCCAGGCGAAGAACACGCCGAGCAGCAGCGAGCTCACGATGACGAGCACCACCGACAGCCCGCCGATCGCCCCGAACTCGCGGCGGAAGTTCATCGACGGCATCGACACGGAGGCCGAGTACAGCAACGGGGGCAGCACGCCGGCGATGATCCATTCCGGCTGGATCGTCAGCGCCGGCACGAACGGCAGGAAGGAGACGAGAATGCCGACGACCACGAGGATGAGCGGCGAGGCGACGCCGAAGCGCTGGCCGAACGTCGTGGCGGCGGCGATGGTCAGCACGGCGAGGACGCCGATGACCAAGGTCTCCTCCATCCGCCGACTCCCGCCTACGGCACGATGTGCATCGCGCGCGCGGCGTCCGAGATCGAGCCGGACAGCGACGGGTAGACCGTGAACGCCCTGGCCACCTGGTCGACTGTGAGCCGGTGCTCCACCGCCAGGGCGAGGGGGAAGATCAGCTCGGAGGCCCGCGGGGCGACGATCACGCCGCCGATCACGGTGCCGGAGCCGGTGCGAGCGAACAGCTTCACGAAGCCGTCACGGATGCCGAGCATCTTCGCTCGCGGGTTCGACTTGAGGGGGAGCTTGTAGATGTCGCCCTGGGCGATGCCGTCCTCGATCTGCTTCTGGTTCCAGCCCACGGTCGCGATCTCGGGCTGGGTGAAGATGTTGCTCGTCACGTTGCGCAGCTCGATCGGGTTCACGGCGTCGCCCATCGCGTGGAAGACCGCTGTGCGGCCCTGCATCGAGGCGACGGAGGCCAGCGGCAGCAGATCGGAGCAGTCGCCCGCCGCGTAGATGTTCGGGATGGAGGTGCGCGCGACCCGGTTGACGCGGATGTGCCCCGACGGCGTCAGCTGCACGCCCGCCTCCTCGAGCCCGATGCCCGCGGTGTTGGGGATGGAGCCGACGGCCATCAGACAGTGGCTGCCCTCCACCGTGCGCCCGTCGGTGAGGGTCGCGACGACGCCGGTCTCGGTGCGGACCACCGACTCCGCGCGCGACTTCGACAGCACCTGCATGCCGTTGCGCTTGAAGACGTTCTCGATGACGCGTGCGGCGTCGGCGTCTTCGCCGGGGAGGACCTGGTCGCGCGACGAGATCAGCGTGACTTTGGAGCCGAGCGCGGTGTACGCGGAGGCGAACTCCGCACCGGTGACGCCGGAGCCGACGACGATGAGATGCTCCGGCACGGTGGCCAGGTCGTAGAGCTGCGTCCAGGTGAGGATGCGCTCGCCATCCGGAACGGCGGACGACAGGAGACGGGGGCTCGCGCCGACCGCGATGACCATGGTGTCGGCCTCCACCCGGTCGAAGTCGGTGCCGGAGGCGCCGGTGCCGGTCGAGACGATGATGGCGCTGTCGCCGTCGAGCCGGCCCTCGCCGGTCACGATGCGCACACCGGCGCGTACGAGCTCGGCCCGCATGTCTTCCGACTGCTGGCGCGCGAGTCCCATGAGCCGCTTGTTGACCGCAGCGAGGTTCACCGCGATCTCGGGACGCACCGGCTTGCCGCTCGCGCCGCGCGTGAAGAACTGCACGCCGAGGTCGGTCGCCTCGGCGATGGAGTTGGTGGCCTCCGCTGTGGCGATGAGGCTCTTCGAGGGGACGACATCGGTGATGACGGCCGAGCCGCCCACTCCGGAGCGCTCCACGAGTGTGACGTCCGCGCCGAGCTGCGCGCCGGCGAGCGCCGCCTCGTAACCGCCTGGGCCGCCGCCGAGCACGGCGATCCGCTGCTTCCGCTCGAATTCATATGCCATACCCGTCATTCTTCCGTATCGGGATGCACCGATGCGCATCGACGCCGCCCCTGCACCCGGGGCGGCTGCTCAGTAGAGTTGGCTCATGCTCGAAACCGCCCAGAACCCGCTCGATGACCGTGCCACCGACCCGTTCGAGGTCGCGAGGCAGGCAGCGGTGCAGCTCGCCGCGAAGACCGGGGTCGAGAAGCACGACATCGCCCTGACCCTCGGCAGCGGCTGGGGCAAGGCGGCCGACCTCATCGGCGAGACCGTCGCCACCATCCCCGCCCACGAGATCGTCGGGTTCAGCGAGCCGGCGCTGGAGGGCCACGTCGGCACCCTGCGCTCGATCCGCCTCCAGAACGGCAAGCACGCGCTGGTGATCGGCGCTCGCACGCACTATTACGAGGGCCACGGCGTGCGCCGGGTCGTCCACAGCGTCCGCACGGCAGCGGCGGCCGGGGCGACCACGATGGTGCTCACCAACGGCGCGGGCGGCATCAAGGAGCACTGGAAGCCGGGCACCCCCGTCCTCATCAGCGACCACATCAACCTGACGGCCGACTCGCCGCTCGAGGGCGCGACCTTCATCGATCTCACCGACCTCTACTCGAAGCGGCTGCGCGACCTGGCCCACACGATCGACCCGACCCTCGACGAGGGTGTGTACACGCAGTTCCGCGGCCCGCACTACGAGACGCCGGCCGAAGTGCAGATGGCCAAGGCGATCGGTGGCCACATCGTCGGCATGTCGACCGCTTTGGAGGCCATCGCAGCCCGCCAGGCCGGAATGGAGATCCTCGGGATGTCCCTGGTCACCAACCTGGCCGCCGGAATCCAGAAGACCCCGCTCAGCCACCAGGAGGTCATCGAGGCCGGCCGGGAGGCCGAGCCGGTGATCAGCGCACTCCTGGCTCGGATCGTGGAGGCCCTGTGAGCACGAACGACACGGTGAGCACGAACGACACCCCCCAACTGCTCGCCGACGCACACGCCTGGCTTGCGCAGGATCCCGACCCTGAGACCCGGGCAGAGCTCGAGTCGCTCGTCGTCGCCGCGGAGGCCGGCTCGGCGGAGGCCGTCGACGATCTCCACTCGCGCTTCGACACCCGCCTGGAGTTCGGCACCGCGGGGCTCCGCGGTGAGATCGCAGCTGGCCCTAACCGGATGAACAGGGTGCTGGTTGCGCAGGCCGCAGCGGGGTTCGCCCACTGGCTCCTGGAGCACGCGGAGGGCACACAGCCGTCGGTCGTCATCGGCTACGACGGCCGCAAGAACTCCGACGTCTTCGCGCGCGACACGGCCGAGCTGATGACGGGTGCCGGCGTGCGGGCCGTTCTGCTGCCGCGGCTGCTGCCGACCCCGGTGCTCGCGTTCGCCGTTCGCCATCTCGACGTCAGCGCCGGCATCATGGTGACCGCGAGCCACAACCCGCCGAACGACAACGGCTACAAGGTCTACCTCGGCGACGAGAACCACGGCTCGCAGATCGTCTCGCCCACCGACGCCGAGATCGCCGCGCACATCCTGGAGGTGGCGAAGGGCGACATCGGCGACCTCCCGCGCTCGGAGCAGTTCGAGATCGCTTCGCCCGGCCTGGAGCTCGCCTACGTCGAGGCGACCGCAGCCGTCGCCACGACGGAGGCACCGCGCGACGCCGTCTCGTTCGCCTACACGCCGATGCACGGAGTCGGCTGGCGCACGGCCGAGGCCGTGTTCGATCGCGTCGGGTTCTCCCGTCCGGTGGTCGTCGCTGCTCAGCGCGACCCCGACCGAGCGTTCCCGACGGTCTCGTTCCCCAACCCGGAGGAGCCGGGTGCGATGGACCTGTCGTACGCGACCGGCCGCGACGCCGGCGTCGACCTGATCATCGCCAACGACCCCGACGCCGACCGCCTCGCGGTCGCCATCCCCGACTCCGCGTCGTCCGATGGCTTCCGGCGACTGAGCGGAAACGAGGTGGGAGCTCTGCTGGGCTGGCGCGCCGCCGAGCTCGCCGAGCGCGCGGCGACCGACGGAGCAGCCTTCGGAGCGCTCGCGTGCTCCATCGTCTCCTCGCCCGCCCTCGCCGCCGTCGCCGCCGCCTACCATCTCGACTTCGCCGACACGCTGACCGGCTTCAAGTGGGTGTCCCGCGCGCCCGGCCTGATCTACGGCTACGAGGAGGCGCTCGGTTACCTCGTGAACCCGCAGACCATCCGCGACAAGGACGGCATCTCAGCGGCGACCGCGTTCCTCGACCTCGCGAACGAGCTCGCCGCCTCCGGCCGGACCATCGCCGACCACCTCGACGCGTTCGCGGAGCGCTTCGGCTACTTCGCCAGCGACCAGATCTCGATCCGCGTCACCGACCTCTCCCGCATCGGCGAGATCATGGCCACCCTGCGATCGACGCCGCCGAGCAGCCTGGGCACCGTCGCGGTCGACCACATCGACGACCTGAGCGACGGCTTCGGCGGCCTCCCGCCGAGCGACGTGCTGCGCATCGTCCTCGCCGACGGGTCGCGCGTGATGGTCCGCCCCAGCGGCACCGAGCCGAAGCTGAAGATCTACATCGACGCGTCCAGCAACGAGGGCTCGGTGCAGGAGCGGCGTGCGGAGGCGACGGGTCGTGTCGCCGCCCTGGCGGAGGCGATGCGCGCCGTGACGAGCTGAGGGGCCGGGTTTGACCCACGGCCGCGCATGGTCGAAGCTGGGATGATGCGTGTGAAATTCCAATTCATGGTTCCGCTGATCGTCGTCGGCCTGCTCGCGGGATGTGCGCCGGCGGGCGGAGGCCCGACCAGCACGTCGACTCCCACCCCGTCGGCCTCTACCGACGCTCTCGGCAGCGCGGCGCAGAAGGAGTTCACGGAGCTGGAGGCGGAGCATGACGCGCGGGTCGGCGTCTATGCGATCGACACGGGAACGGGGAAGCAGATCGCCTATCGTGCCGACGAGCGCTTCGGCTACGCGTCCACCCACAAGGCCCTCGCGGCCGCCGCGGTGCTCGCCGACCCACCCGCCGGCGGGCTCGACACCCCGGTCTCCTACACCTCCGACCAGCTGGTCACCTACTCCCCCATCACCGAGCAGCACACCTCGACCGGGATGACACTCCGCGAGCTCGCGGACGCCGCCGTGCGCTACAGCGACAACACCGCGGCCAACCTGCTGTTCGACGCGCTGGGCGGTCCGGCCGGGTTCCAGTCGGCTCTGCGGGAGATCGGCGACACGGTCACCCGGGCGGAACGTGTCGAACCGCAGCTGAACGAGCTCACGCCGGACACGACCGCCGACACCAGCACGCCGCGCGCGCTCGCGACCGACCTGCGCGCCTACGCGCTCGGCTCCGCCCTCCCGGCAGACGGCCGCGCACAGCTGAAGACCTGGCTGGTCGGCAACACCACGGGCGACAAGCTGATCCGCTCCGTCGTCCCGTCGGACTGGACGGTCGGCGACAAGACCGGAAGCGCCGACCACGGCACCCGCAACGACATCGCCGTGCTCTGGCGCGAGACGGGCAAGCCGATCGTCATGGCGGTGCTCAGCGACCACATCGCTGCCGATGCCGACACCGACGACGCCCTGGTGGCCTCCGCCGCCGCGGCCGCGCTGCGCGGTCTCGGCGCCCTCGGAGACTGAGCGTCAACGATTCGCCACGAATGTCACCTTCGAGCGCGCCAGAGCTGACATTCGTGACGAATCGCGAGCGTCAGCCCAGCGCTTCGTCGAGTTTCTGCTCCAGCTCGTCGAGGTCGAAGTAGTTCTGCACCACGATCACATCGGCGTTGGTCGGGCCGATCCGCTCGACCAGTTCCGGCGACGTGAGGATGATCTGCGCGTCGCTCGCCGCCGTGGTCACGCTCGCGATGTCCGCCGCGGTGACATCGGCGTCGAGACCGAGACGCTCGAGAACACGCTCGGCGTTCACCTTCAGAATTCCGGAGGTGCCGATGCCGGCACCGCAGATCGCGACGATCCTCACCGCGCTGCGTCCTCGGTGAGCGTGAGGATGCGCTGCACCTCCGCGACGTCGCCGGCTCCGGCCAGCGCCGGGATCGCCTCCGGGTCGTTGAAAACATTGGCGAGCTCGGCCACGCTCGTCACGTGCCCCTCCGGCGTGGAGACAGCCAAGCCGATCACCACCGAGACCGGATCGTTGTGCGGGTGGCCGAACACCACGGGCTCGTCGAGTGTCACGACCGAGAGCCCGTCGTGGTGCACGTCCGGGCCCGGGCGAGCGTGGGCAAGCGCGAGGCCGGGGGCGATGACGATGTAGGCGCCGAACTCCTCGATCACCTGGATCATCCGAGCGCCGTACCCCTGCTCCGTCGCGCCGGAACGCGTGAGCGCCTCCCCCGCCAGCTCCACGGCGTCGCGCCAGTCGGAGGCGTGGGCTCCGACGGTCACGGCGGAGTCGGGCAACGGTGGCAGCGGCATGTGTCCAGCGTACGCGTTAGCGCGTCACGAACCCTCGAAACCCGCTGTGATGATCTCGGCCAGTTCCTCACGCTGCTCGACCGGGAGGAAGGCTCCCGCAGCGGCGTTCAGCTGGAAGATCTCGAGGTCGGTGCTGTCGTACGAGAACGCGTCCGCGAGGATGCTCAGCTCGCGCGTGAGAGTGGTTCCGCTCATCAGCCGGTTGTCGGTGTTGACCGTCACCCGGAAGCCGAGCTGGTACAGCAGGTCGAACGGGTGGTCGAGGATGTCGTCGCCCCACGCCGCGATCGCGCCGGTCTGCAGGTTGGAGGTCGGGCTGGTCTCGAGCGCGATCTCGCGGTCCTTGACCCACTGCGACAGCGTTCCGAGCGTCACGTAGGTGTTCTCGTCGTCCTGGCGCTCGATCGTGATGTCTTCGGCGAGCCGTACGCCGTGGCCGAGGCGCAGCGCGCGACCATCGAGGAGGGCGCTGCGGATGCTCTCGAGGCCGTCCGCCTCCCCCGCGTGCACGGTCGACGGGAAGAAGTTCGCGGCGAGGTAGTCGAAGGCCGCACGGTGGTTGGACGGCGGGAAGCCCGCCTCCGGACCGGCGATGTCGAAGCCGACGGCTCCGCGGTCGCGGTGGCGTACGGCGAGCTCGGCGATCTCGAGGCTGCGGTCGGTGTGGCGCATGGCGCTCACCAGCTGGCCCACGCGGATGCGGCGGCCGGCCGCTCGCACGTCGTCGATGCCCTGCTCGAGTGCCCTCTTGCACGGCCTCCACGGTCTCGTCGAGGCTGAGGCCGCGGGTGAGGTGCTGCTCGGGCGCCCAGCGGATCTCGCCGTACACGACGCCGTCGGCGCCGAGGTCTTGCACGAACTCGCGGGCGACGCGGGTCAAGCCCTCGCGGGTCTGCATCACCGCGGTCGTCAGGTCGAAGGTCGTGAGGTACTCCACGAGCGAGCCCGAGTTGGACTTCTCGGCGAACCAGGCACCGAGCGCCACCGGGTCGTTCGCCGGCAGCTCGAGGCCGATCCCGTCGGCGAGCTCCAGCACCGTCGCGGGCCGGAGCCCGCCGTCCAGGTGGTCGTGCAGCGACACCTTGGGCAGCGCCCGGATGTCGGTCCCGTCGCTCAGCGCGTACCCGCCAGCGTTCTCGTTCATGCTCATGTCTCCCAATCTACTGTCCTGCGTACTCCAGCAGGCGACCGCCGAGACGGCGAATAATCCGCCACCTCGGCGGTCTCTGACGGATTTTGTGCCGCTTCGCGAGGTGCTCAGCCGATGCGCTCGGCGACGAGCGGGCCGCGGGTGAAGGGGGTGCCGGGAGGCGCGATGCGGTAGGCGCCGTCGAGGGCCTCCAGGGCGCGCTCGAAGCGAGCCGGCTCGTCGGCCGAGAGGGTGAACAGCGGCTGGCCCGCGCGCACGTCGTCGCCGGGCTTGGCGTGGAGGTCGATGCCGGCGGCGTGCTGCACCGGGTCCTGCTTGCGGGCGCGCCCTGCGCCCAGGCGCCAGGCCGCGATGCCGAACGGGAGCGCCTGCTGCTCGACCAGCACGCCGTCCGCCTCCGCGACGACCGTGTGGGTCTCGCGGGCGACGGGGAGTGCCGCGTCGGGATCGCCGCCCTGGGCGCGGATGGTCTCGCGCCACTTGTCCATGGCGCGGCCGTCCCGCAGCGCGGCCTCCACGTCGGCGTCCGGGCGGCCGGCGAGCGTCAGCATCTCACGCGCGAGCGCGACCGTCAGCTCGACGATGTCGGCTGGGCCGCCGCCGGCGAGCACCTCGACCGACTCGCGCACCTCGTTCGCGTTGCCGATCGCGAGGCCGAGCGGGACGTTCATGTCGGTGAGCAGCGCGGAGGTCGCGACTCCCGCGTCCGTGCCGAGCTCGACCATCGTGCGGGCGAGCTCGCGCGACTTCTCGATCTCCTTGAGGAAGGCGCCGGAGCCGAACTTGACGTCGAGCACCAGCGCGCCGGTGCCCTCGGCGATCTTCTTCGACATGATGGAGGACGCGATCAGCGGGATGGCCTCCACCGTGCCCGTGATGTCGCGGAGCGCGTACAGCTTGCCGTCTGCTGGCGCGAGCCCCGAGCCGGCGGCGCAGATCACGCCGCCCGAGCCCCGGAGCTGAGCGAACATCTCCTCGTTGCTGAGGTTTGCGCGCCAGCCGGGGATGCTCTCGAGCTTGTCGAGCGTGCCTCCCGTGTGGCCGAGCCCGCGGCCCGAGAGCTGCGGGACCGCGACGCCGAACACGGCGACGAGCGGCATCAGGGGCAGGGTGATCTTGTCGCCGACGCCCCCGGTGGAGTGCTTGTCGGCCGTGGGCTTGCCGAGGCCGGAGAAGTCCATCCGCTCGCCCGACGCGATCATCGCCAACGTGAGGTCCTGATCTCGCGTCGGGTCATCCCGTTGAGGAAGATCGCCATCGTCATCGCCGACATCTGCTCGTCGCCGACGTAGCCGCGCGTGTACGCGTCGATCAGCCAGCCGATCTCGGCCGTGCTCAGCTCGCCTCTGTCGCGCTTGGTCCTGATCAGGTCGACGGCGTCGAACGCCTCGACCGCTCCTGCGGTGCTCACGAAGATGTAACCCCTCAGACGTTGGTCATACTGTGTCGTTTGTCGTACGGTGTTCGGCGGCGCCGTGCTCTTCGGCATAGGCGGCGAGTTGCCGCGGCCCGAAGGCGTCGGGCAGCACCTCGTCGATCGTGCGGATGCCGGAGACGGTCTCCAGCAGCATCCCCTCGGCGGAGTGCTCGTAGAGCAGCTGCCGGCAGCGCCCGCACGGCATCAGCGTGTCGCCGTCGCCGTTGACGCAGGTGAAGGCGACCAGGTGGCCGCCGCCGGTCATCGCGAGCGACGACACGAGTCCGCACTCGGCGCACAGCGTGATGCCGTAGCAGGCGTTCTCGACGTTGCAGCCGCTGACGATGCGGCCGTCGTCGACGAGCGCCGCCGCACCGACCGGGAACTTCGAGTACGGCACATAGGCGTTCGTCATCGCCTCGTTCGCGGCCGCCCGGAGCGCGGCCCAGTCGATCTGATCGGACATGGCGATCTGCGCGCCGGTCATGACTTGATGTACGGCTTTCCGTCGGCCGCAGGAGCGCGGGACATCCCGACCAACCCCGCGACGGCGAAGATCGTCACGACGTACGGCAGCATCAGCATGAACTCGCTCGGGACGGGCGAGCCGATGATGCTGAGCACGTTCTGCAGGTTGGTCGCGAAGCCGAACAGGAGCGCCGCGAGGGTCGCGCGGATCGGGTCCCAGCGTCCGAAGATCACGGCTGCGAGTGCGATGAAGCCCTGACCGGCGGTCATCTCCTTGGAGAAGGCGCCGACCGAGCCGAGGGTGAAGTACGCGCCGCCGAGGCCGGCCACGGCCCCCGCGAGCGACACGTTCCAGAAGCGCGTGCTGTTGACGTTGATGCCGACGGTGTCAGCGGCCTCCGGGTGCTCGCCGACCGAGCGCAGGCGCAGGCCCCAGCGGGTCTTGAACAGCCCGAACCAGACGAGGAACACGGCGATGTACATCAGGTACTCGATGATCGACTGGTCGAACAGCACCGGGCCGATGATCGGGATCTCGCTGAGCAGCGGGATGGGCCAACTCGGCAGACGGGGCGGGTGGTTCAGCACCTGCGGGTCCGTGGCGAGGACCTGGGAGTACAGGAAGTTCGTCAGGCCCGACGACGAGGACGTTGAGCACGACGCCGACGATCACCTGGTCGACGAGGTACTTGATCGCGAAGGCGGCGAGGACGAACGAGACGAGCACGCCGGCGACCATCGCCGCGATGAGGCCGACGACCCAGCTTCCGGTCAGCGTCGCGATCATCGCCGACACGAACGCCCCGGCCAGCAGCTGGCCCTCGATGGCGACGTTGACGACGCCGCCGCGCTCGGAGATGACACCGCCCAGCGCACCGAAGACGAGCGGGACAGCGAGGCTGATCGTCCCGAGGAGCAGACCGGTGATCGGGACGGGGTAGGGGCTGCCCGAGTCCGCCCAGGCGAGGAAGCCGAACATGAAAATCAGCGCGAAGAGGACGACCATCCAGATCGGGGTCTTGCGCGCCTGCCAGGAGTACCAGGCGCTGATGGCGGTGAGGACCGCCAGGAGGATGCGTGACCACGACAGTCGTGACCAGGGTGTCGACGGTGAGGTTGGGCAGCTTGATCGCGTCGGAGTTCTCCGAGAAGCGGAACGTGCTGTCACCGTGCCGAGGGAACCCGAAGAACAGGATCAGGCTGAGGACGACGAACACGCCGAACGCGATGGGCGCCTTCCAGGAGCGGATCTCGGCCTTCTCGAGGACGATCGGCGAGGAGTCGGGAATGACGGGGGCTGCGGTGCTCACTTGGCCGCCACCTCCTTCGTGACGATGGGACGCTGTCTGCGGGGCGCGCTGCCCGGCGTCGGGAGGCGGAAGATCGCGCGCACGAGCGGCGGCGCGGCGACGAAGAGGACGATGAGCGACTGCACGACCAGCACGATGTCGATCGGGATGTCCTGCGCGGCCTGGATCGTGTAACCGCCGGCTTTGAGCGCGCCGAACAGGAGGCCGGCCACGAACACGCCCCAGGGCCGCGACCGGCCGAGCAGTGCGACGGTGATCGCGTCGAAGCCGATGCCCGCGTCGACGCCCGAGCTGATTCCGGACGGGAACACGCCGAGCACCTGGCTGGCGCCCGCGACGCCCGACGAGGCGCACCGGCGATGAGCATCGCGTACGACGTAGATGTTCTTCACGTTGATGCCGGCCACACGAGCGGCGTTGGGGTTCTCACCGACGGCGCGGAAGCGGAAACCGAGGCTCGACCGGTCGATCAGCCACCAGACGAAGACGGTCGCGGCGATGACCACGACGAACGCCCAGGTGAGGTTGTACTGCACGCCCAGCAGCGGAGGGAACACCGCGTTGGCGTGGATCGCCGGCGCCTTCGGGTTGTTCGACCCGGGCGCCTGCAGCAGGCCTGGGTGCGCAGCATGAACGAGATCAGGTAGAACGCGATGTAGTTGAGCATGATCGTGACGATCACCTCGTGCGCGCCGGTCCGCGCCTTGAGGAGGCCGACGATGCCGGCCCAGATCGCGCCGCCGGCGATGCCGGCGAGCACCGCGACCACCAGGTGGATGACCGGCGGCAGGTCGAACGAGAAGCCGACCCACGCGGCCGCGGCGGCGCCGATCAGCATCTGCCCCTGGCCACCGATGTTGAACAGGCCGACGCGGAACGCGAGTGCGACGCCGAGGCCGGCGACGATCAGCGGTGTCGCGAACGTCAGCGTCTCGGTCAGCGGCCGGATGCCCGCTGCGAATGTCGGCGCGGCCGAAGTTGTAGATCGCGCCCTGGAACATCGAGGTGTACGCGCTCGACACCGAGTTCCAGATCGCCACGAACGTGTCGCCGGGCCGGGCGAAGAAGTAGCCGGCGGCCTTCTGCACGTCGGGGTCGGTCAGCGGCGATCAGGATCGCGCCGACGACGAGCGCGAGCACGACGGCGAGGATCGAGATGACAACAGCGTGCCGCCCATGATGTCGCGGACGGCCCTGTTCCAGCGGTCGTCGTTCTCCGGCTTCGCCGGCGGGTCTGCGCGGGCTGGGCCGGCGCCACGGGCTGGCTGGGCGTGCGGGGTCCCGGTCATGCTGCTGCTCCTGCCTGCTCCGGCGAGCTCGCCGGCCATCATCAGGCCGAGCACGTCGCGCGACGTGTTCCCCGGCACGATTCCGACGATCCCGCCCCGGTACATCACGGCGATGCGGTCGGCGAGCGCCGCCACCTCGTCGAGCTCGGTCGACACCACGATCACCGGGCACACCCGCGTCGCGGGTCGCGACGATGCGCTTGTGCACGAACTCGATCGATCCGACGTCGAGGCCGCGCGTCGGCTGCGCGGCGACGAAGAGCCGGAGGTCGCGGCTGAGCTCGCGCGCGAGCACGACCTTCTGCTGGTTGCCGCCGGAGAGCCGGCCGACCTTGGTGTCGATCGCCCTGCGTGCGCACGTCGAACTCGCGCACCTTCTCGTCGGCGAACTCGTTGAGGTAGCGAGACCGCGATGGTGCCGCCCTTGACGAACGGCTCTCCCGTCGACCGGTCGAGCATCAGGTTCTCCTGCGATGCTGAACTCGCCGACGAGGCCGTCCTCGTTGCGGTCCTCCGGGACGAAGCCGACGCCGGCGTCGAGCACCTTGCGCCGGCTGCGGCCCTGGAGGTCGCTTGCCGTCGAGGAGGATCTGGCCCTCGACGCGCGGCTGCAGCCCGAGGATCGCCTCGGTGAGCTCGGTCTGGCCGTTGCCCTGCACCCCGGCGATGGCGAGGATCTCGCCGGCGCGGACACGTCGAAGCTCACGTTGTTGACGACGAGCTGGCCGATCGGGTCGATCGACCGAGAGGTCGTTGACGACGAGCGCGGGCTCGCCCCGGGCGTCGCCGGCTCCTTCTCGACGGTGAGCGACACGGCGCGGCCGACCATCATCGAGGCCAGCTCGGCGTTGCGTCGCGGTGGGCTCGGCCTCGCCGACCACCTTGCCGAGGCGGATGACGGTGATCCGGTCGGCGACCTCGCGCACCTCGCGCAGCTTGTGGGTGATGAAGACGATCGCCGTGCCCTGCTCGTTGAGCTGGCGCATGATCGCCATCAGCTCGTCGGTCTCCTGCGGGGTCAGCACGGCGGTCGGCTCGTCGAAGACGAGCACCTTGGCGTCCTGCGAGAGCGCCTTGATGATCTCGACGCGCTGCTGCACGCCGACCGGGAGGTCCTCGACGAGCGCGTCGGGGTCGACGTCGAAGCCGAAGCGGGCCGAGATCTCGCGCACCCTCGCGCGCGGCGGCCGACAGGTCGAGGCGTCCGCCGAACTGTGGTCTGCTCGTGGCCGAGCATGACGTTCTCGGCGACGGTGAAGACGGGGATCAGCATGAAGTGCTGGTGCACCATGCCGATGCCGGCCTTCATGGCGTCGCCGGGGCCGGAGAAGTGCTGGACGTCGTCGTCGAGCAGGATCTCGCCCTCGTCGGCCTGGTAGAGGCCGTAGAGGACGTTCATCAGGGTGGACTTGCCTGCGCCGTTCTCGCCGAGCAGGCAGTGGATCTCGCCGGGTTCGACGGTGAGGTCGATGTGGTCGTTCGCGACCAGGGCACCGAACCGTTTGGTGATGCCGCGGAGTTCGAGCTTCATTCGGGTGGGTTCCTTCTCTACTCGCCCGGGGTGAGCACAGAGACGCTGACGGGTGGCACGCGAAGACGGCTGGTGGCCACGATGCGCATCCTCACCCTACCTTTCTGCGCATATGTCAGTGTGTGCTCAAACGAGCACTTCCGACACGATGGCGCGGACGAGACGCCGCTGGACGTGCGACGGGGAGGCCAGCTTCGCGCTGGCCTCCCCGTCGAGTGCTGTCGTGCCGGTTACTGCTTCGGCGACGAGGGCGAGGTGACCTTGATCGAGCCGTCGATGATGCCGGCCTTGATCTTGTCGAGCTCGCCCTGCAGGCCCGAGTCCACCTTCGAGGCGAAGTTGTGGAACGGAGCGAGGCCGACGCCGTCGTTCTTCAGCGTACCGACGTACGGCGTGCTGTCGAACTTGCCCTTGGCGGCCTGCGGTGACCACGTCGTTGGTGGCGGGCTTCATGCCCTTCATGACCGAGGTGAGGAGCAGGTCCTTGACGCTCGGGTCGGACTGGAAGACGTCGGCGTCGACGCCGATCATCGCGATCGGCTTGCCCGAGTCGCGGATCGCCTGAGCGGCGCGACTGGTAGATCGGGCCGCCGACCGGCATGATGACGTCGGCGTTCTGGTCGATGATGCCCTGAGCGGTGTTCTTGGCCGTCTCATTGGCGTCGAAGCCGCCGGTGAAGGAGCCGTTCTGCTTGTCGACGTCCCAGCCGACGACCTTGACCGACTTGCTCTTCTGGTCGTTGAAGTACTTCACGCCGTCCGCGAAGCCGTCCATGAAGATGGTGACGGTCGGGATCTGCATGCCGCCGAAGGTGCCGACGATGCCGGTCTTGGAGTAGCTCGCGGCCGCGTAGCCGGCGAGGAACGCCGCCTGGGCGGTGTCGAAGATGATCGGCTTGACGTTCTTGGCGGTGATCGAGCTGTCGTCGATGATCGCGAAGTTGACGTCGGGGTTCGCAGCAGCGGCCTTCTTGGTCGCGTCCGCGAGCAGGAAGCCGACGGTGACGACGAGGTTGCAGTTCGCGTCGACCATGCTCTGGATGTTCGGGGCGAAGTCGTTCTCGCTCTTCGACTCGGCCTTGTTGTACTTGACGCCGAGGCTGCCTGCGGCCTGCTGGAGGCCCTCGTAGCCGAGCTGGTTGAACGAGTGATCGTCGAATCCGCCGGAGTCGGAGACCATGCAGGGCAGGAACTTGCTGTTCGCCGCCGCCGTGGACGAAGTGTCCGTCGGGGCAGCCGAACACGCGGCGAGCAGCGCGACGACGCCGGTCACCGCCAGACCGACGAGGCCGGCCTTACGGGCTGTGATTGTCAAGGTTGTCCTCCAAGATGCAGGCCTCCCGCTGGTGCCGGAAGACCACTGTATGCAGTGCACGTTACCGAATGTGACGAACGGCTCTGATCGAAAATCCGGCTTCTTCATGCAAGCGTTACAAACGCGCGCGCCGTTGGCACCTGCTCATTTGAGCAGGTGCCAACAGTGACGACGATAACGGTGTCCCTCGAACGGGAGCAGACCTTCCCTACAGCCACCCACGCCGCTTGAAGATCGCATAGAGCAGGGTGCTCAGCCCCAGCATCGCGATCACGGCGAGCGGGTAGCCGAGCGGCCATTCCAGTTCCGGCATGTGAGTGAAGTTCATCCCGTAGATGCCGGCGATCAACGATGGGGCGAAGAGGATCGCCGCCCAGGAGGAGATCTTCTTGACCTCTTCGCCCTGACGGTGAGTCGAATGCGCCAGCCGGGTCATCTCCTCGTTCCGCCGTTCCGAGACGAGGGTCGAGTTCACCGTCAGGATGTCGCGGAGCAGGTAACGGAACCCGTCCACCCGCTCGTTCACGATGGTGAGGTGGTCGGCGACGTCGCGCAGACGGCGCTCGAGTTCCTCGGTGACGCCGTACTTGGCCGAGCCGCGTTCGAGCGCCACCATCACCGCCGAGAGCGGATGCGTGGCGCGCTGGAAGTCGATGACCTCTCGCGACAGCTCGTAGATGCGGCGCGAGACCAGGGCGTCGCCGCCGAAGACCTGCGTCTCGATCTCATCGATGTCGTTGGCGAGACCGGCGACGACCGGGCTGTAGGCGTCGACGACCGCGTCGATGATGGCGTAGAGGACGGCCTGAGGGCCGAGCGCCAGCAGCTCGCGCTCGCGCTCCATCCGGTGCCGCACCGTCGACAGGTCGGGCGACTCGCTGTGACGGACGGTGATGACGAAATTCGGGCCGACGAACAGGTGGAGCTCGCCGAAGTCGACCTCCTCCGGCACGTCGAGGTAGTTCGCCGCCTTGAGCACCACGAACAAAACGGAGTCGTAGCGCTCCAGCTTGGGTCGCTGGTGCGCGACGATCGCGTCCTCAATGGCGAGCGGGTGGAGGCTGAACTCCTCCGCCAGCGACATCAGCTCCTGCTCGCTCGGCCGGTACAGCCCGATCCAGGCGACGCCGCCCGGCGTCTCATCGAGGGCGCGGTAGGTCTCGGCCAGTGTGCGCGGGGAGGCTACGCGCACACCGTCGGCGTAGATCGCACTGTCCACCATGCTGTTACGGGAGGCCGGCCGCGGCTCCGTCAGCACGGGAGCCGGCGAACTGGGAGGATCGACCCGCCGGGCTCGGGACACGAAGGGCATCGGAATGCCGCGTCGGTTCAGGTTCGCCATGGTTCACCTCCTGGTGCGTGCGGATACGTCAGGCGGCTCGGCGACGCTCCAGGTGACCTGGGCCAGCGGGCGACGGAGCCACCTAACTGTACGCGCGCTGCCTGCCCGACGGCTGGACGCCGCGTCGCCCCGCGTCGCCGCAGGCGGCGAGGATGACGCGCTCGTAGTGCCCGATCAGCTCGGAGCAGAGCGACGTCCCAGCCCCTCCCCAGCACACGGCGACGGCCGGCCTCGCCCATCCGCAGGCGCAGTGGGGCGTCGGTGGCGAGCATCGCGACCGCCGCGCGCAGGGCCCGGTCGTCCGTCGGCGGGAAGAGCAGTCCGTCGACGCCGTGCTCGACGAGGTCGATCGGTCCCCCGCTCGCGGCGCGATCACCGGGAGGCCGGAGGCGTGGGCCTCCTGGACGGTCTGGCCGAACGTCTCCTCCGAGCCGGTGTGCGCGAACGCGTCGAACGCCGCGTACGCCGCTGCGAGCTCCGCTCCCCCGAGCCGACCCAGCCACGTCGTCGGCACCCCGTGCAGCCGACGCTCGACGGCCTCGCGCGCCGGACCGTCACCCACGATCGCGACAGAGACGCCCGGGAGGCCCGTGAGAAAGCGCAGCCGCTCCACCTGCTTCTCCGGGGCGATACGGCCGACGTACCCGATCACGATCTCGCCGTCGGGCGAGAGCCGCTCGCGCACCGTGACCGCGCCGGGCAGCCGGCGGTTGTTGGGGTGGTATCGCTCGAGGTCGACTCCACGACCCCAGCGCGCCAGTCTGCGAACTCCGGCCTCACGGAGGTCGTACTCGCTCGCGGAGGACGGCACAAGGGTGACGTCGGCGCCCTCGTGCACCCAGCGCACGTACTTCCACGCGATGGCCGCTGTCATCCCGAGGCCGTTGCGGCGGGCGAACCCGGCGACGTCGGTCTGGTAGACGGCGACCGAGGGAACGCCGACGATCGCCTCATGGCCCGTGTTCGGCCAAATGATCGAGGACCCGGAGGACGCTGGTCTTCACCCCGTTCACTGTGGGGAGGAAGCTCTCGCTGACGACCGCGACCCGCATGTCCTCAGTGTCGCCGTGCGGAGTGACCCGGCCGTGAATAGCAGGTGACCAGAACCGCTCGGTATCCTTGCGCCATGAGAACTCCTGGCGCGCTCGACCGGTTCTACAGCATCATCCCGGCCGGCGGGATCGGCTCGCGGCTGTGGCCGCTGTCCCGGGCGGACGCCCCGAAGTTCCTCCACGACCTCACCGGCTCCGGTCACACGCTGCTGCGCGACACCTGGGACCGGCTGGCCCCGATCTCGGGCGAGCAGCGGATCATCGTCGTCACCGGGCGCGCACACCGCGCCGCTGTGGAGGCCCAGATTCCGACCCTGGCCGACGTCAACGTCGTGCTGGAGTCCGAGCCGCGCGACTCCACGGCCGCGATCGGTCTGGCGGCCGCCATCCTCGAGCGCCGCGAGCCCGGCGTGATCATCGGATCGTTCGCGGCCGATCACGTCATCCGCAACCAGCGGCTGTTCGCCGTCGCCGTCAAGGAGGCGGTCGCGGCCGCCGACGAGGGCTACATCACCACCATCGGCATCAAGCCCACCGAGCCGGCGATCGGCTTCGGGTACATCCGGTGCGGCGGCGCGCTCACAGTGGCGGGCGCCCCGAGCGCCCTCGCCGTCGACTCCTTCGTCGAGAAGCCCGACCTCGTCACAGCCGAGCGCTACCTCGATAACGGGTCGTACCTCTGGAACGCCGGCATGTTCATCGCGAGGGCCGACCGCCTCCTCGAGGAGATCGGCCGGTCGAAGCCGGAGCTGCTCGCCGGGCTGCTCGAGCTGGCGGAAGGGTGGGACGACCCCGCGACCCGCGGGCCGGCGGTGGACCGCATCTGGCCGAACCTCGAGAAGATCGCCATCGACTATGCGGTCGCAGAGCCCGCGGCGGCCGCCGGCCGGCTCGCTGTGATCCCCGGCTACTTCGACTGGGACGATATCGGCGACTTCGCCTCGCTCTCCAAGCTCAACTCGGGAGGCCGCACGACCGACCTGGCCATCCTCGGCGCCGACGCCCGCGTTCTCGCCGACGCCTCCAGCGGCATCGTGGTCAGCCAGACGAAACGGGTCATCAGCCTCATCGGGGTGAAGGACATCGTGATCGTCGACACCCCCGACGCGCTTCTGGTGACGACCACGGACAACGCGCAGCGCGTCAAGTCGGTGGTCGACGCCCTCAAGGTCTCCGGCTCGACGGACGTACTCTGAGCCAGATGGTCTGACCCGGGCGCTCAGTCGACGACCGGGAGCCCGGTCAAGCGGTCGGCCGGGCGCACAATTATCTCGATGTCGAGATAACCAAGGGCACCCTAAGCAGCGCGGAACCGCCCCGCGGCATAGACTTGCCACGCGCTTCATGCGCGTTATTTCAGCGATCGCAACCAGGGAGGGTTGTTCGTGCCAGAGCAAGCGGCAGGGACCCTGCAATCGACGACATCGAGGCCGGGCGGCACGCTGTACCGCGGCCGGGAGGGCATGTGGTCGTGGGTGCTTCATCGCATCACCGGCGTCGCCATCTTCTTCTTCCTCCTCGTCCACGTCCTCGACACCTCGCTCATCCGGGTCAGCCCGGAGTCGTACAACGCGGTGATCGGAACCTACAAGAACCCGATCATGGGATTCGGCGAGATGGCGCTGGTCGCGGCGATCATCTTCCATGCCTTCAACGGCATCCGGATCATCCTGATCGACTTCTGGAGCAAGGGCGTCAAGTACCAGAAGGTCATGTTCTGGATCGTCATCGCGCTCTGGGTCATCCTGATGGCCGGCTTCGTGCCGACCCAGCTCATCCACGTCTTCTCGGAGGTGAACTGACGTGACGACCATCGAGGCTCCGCGCACGCCGGCCCGCCCGGCCCGCAAGGGCACCAACTGGGAGAAGTGGGGCTGGATCTACATGCGCGCCTCCGGCGTGCTGCTCGTCGTCCTGATCTTCGGCCACCTGCTCGATCAACCTCGTCCTCGGCGACGGGGTCAAGCAGATCGACTTCGCCTTCGTCGCCGGCAAGTACGCGACGCCGTTCTGGCAGGTCTGGGACCTGCTCATGCTCTGGCTCGCTCTCATCCACGGCGGCAACGGCATGCGCACACTCGTCAACGACTACGCGCACAACCGCACCGTGAACCGCATCCTCAAGTGGGCGATCGCCGCGGCGGTCGTGGTCCTGGTCGTGCTCGGCACGCTCGTGATCTTCACCTTCGACCCGTGCCCGGCGGGCGCCCACGCGGCCGACCTGCCGTCGTTCTGCCCGGCCAAGTGACTGACTGACGGAAAACAACAGCTGTGACAACTGAAACCACTGAATCGACCGTCATCGACGGCGTCCACTACCACGAGTTCGACATCGTCATCGTCGGCGCCGGCGGCGCCGGGATGCGCGCCGCGATCGAGGCCGGCCCGCACGCGAAGACCGCCGTCATCTCGAAGCTCTACCCGACCCGCTCGCACACGGGCGCAGCGCAGGGCGGCATGGCCGCGGCGCTCGCCAACGTCGAGGAGGACAGCTGGGAGTGGCACACCTTCGACACCGTCAAGGGCGGTGACTACCTCGTCGACCAGGACGCCGCCGAGATCCTCGCCAAAGAGGCCATCGACGCGGTCATCGACCTCGAGAACATGGGCCTGCCGTTCAACCGCACGCCCGAGGGCAAGATCGACCAGCGCCGCTTCGGCGGCCACACCCGCGACCACGGCAAGGCGCCGGTGCGCCGCGCCTGCTACGCGGCCGACCGCACCGGCCACATGATCCTGCAGACGCTGTTCCAGAACTGCGTCAAGCTCGGCATCAACTTCTTCAACGAGTTCTACGTGCTCGACGTGATTATGAACGAGGTCGAAGGGGTCGAGCAGCCCGCCGGCGTCGTCGCCTACGAGCTCGCGACCGGCGAGCTGCACGTCTTCCACTCGAAGGCGATCATCTTCGCGACCGGCGGCTTCGGCAAGATCTTCAAGACGACCTCGAACGCGCACACCCTCACCGGCGACGGCGTCGGCATCATCTGGCGCAAGGGCCTGCCGCTCGAGGACATGGAGTTCTTCCAGTTCCACCCGACCGGCCTCGCCGGCCTCGGCATCCTGCTCACCGAGGGCGCCCGCGGCGAGGGCGCCATCCTGCGCAACGCGTCCGGCGAGCGGTTCATGGAGCGCTACGCCCCGACGATCAAAGACCTGGCGCCGCGCGACATCGTCGCCCGCTGCATGGTGCAGGAGGTCGCGGAGGGCCGCGGAGCCGGTCCGCACAAGGACTACGTGCTCCTCGACTGCACCCACCTGGGCGCGGAGGTCCTCGAGACCAAGCTCCCCGACATCACCGAGTTCGCCCGCACCTACCTCGGCGTCGACCCGGTCGTGGAGCCGGTGCCGGTGATGCCGACCGCGCACTACGCGATGGGCGGCATCCCGACCAACAACGACGCCGAGGTGCTGCGCGACAACACCACGGTCGTCCCCGGCCTCTACGCCGCGGGCGAGTGCGCCTGCGTGTCGGTGCACGGCTCCAACCGTCTCGGCACCAACTCGCTGCTCGACATCAACGTGTTCGGCAAGCGCGCAGGCAACAACGCGGTCGAGTACGTCAAGACCGCCACGGCCGTCCCGCTGCCCGCGGATCCCGCGGCGTTCGTCCGCGGTCTCATCGAAGACCTGCGCACCGGCACCGGCACCGAGCGGATCGCCGCGATCCGCAAGGAGCTGCAGGACGAGATGGACAAGAACGCCCAGGTGTTCCGCACCGACGAGTCGCTCGAGAAGGTCACCGGCACCATCCACGCCCTGCGCGAGCGCTACAAGAACGTCGTCGTGCAAGACAAGGGCAAGCGGTTCAACACCGACCTGCTGGAGGCCGTCGAGCTGGGCTTCCTGCTCGACCTGGCCGAGGTCGTCGTCTACTCCGCGCGCAACCGCAAGGAGTCGCCGCGGCGGCCACATGCGCGACGACTTCCCGAAGCGCGACGACGAGAACTACATGCAGCACACGATGGCCTACCTCACCGGCGACCCGCATTCCGCCGACGCAGCGGACCACATCACGCTCGACTGGAAGCCGGTCGTCGTGACCCGCTACCAGCCGATGGAGAGGAAGTACTGATGTCGACAGCGCCGTGCTCGAGACTCCCCCGGCCCCCGAGGCCGCCCATCCAGTCGTTCACCGTGACGCTCATCATCCGCCGGTTCGACCCGGAGGTGGACGACCGAGCCGCGCTGGCAGGACTTCGACGTCGAGCTCTTCCCGACCGACCGAGTCCTCGACGCGCTGCACAAGATCAAGTGGGAGCAGGACGGCTCGCTGACGTTCCGCCGCTCGTGCGCCCACGGCATCTGCGGCTCCGACGCGATGCGCATCAACGGCCGCAACCGGCTCGCCTGCAAGACTCTGATCAAGGACCTCGACATCTCGCAAGCCGATCTACGTCGAGGCGATCAAGGGCCTGCCGCTCGAGAAGGACCTCATCGTCGACATGGAGCCGTTCTTCGCGTCGCTACCGCGAGGTCCAGCCGTTCCTGGTCGCGAACTCGAAGCCCGAGAAGGGCAAGGAGCGCATCCAGTCCGTCACCGACCGCGCGCGCTTCGACGACACCACCAAGTGCATCCTCTGCGCCGCGTGCACCTCGTCCTGCCCGGTGTTCTGGACCGACGGCCAGTACTTCGGCCCGGCCGCGATCGTCAACGCGCACCGCTTCATCTTCGACTCGCGCGACGACGACGCGCAGGTGCGCCTCGACATCCTCAACGACAAGGAGGGCGTGTGGCGCTGCCGCACGACCTTCAACTGCACCGACGCCTGCCCCCGCGGCATCCAGGTGACGCAGGCGATCGCCGAGGTCAAGCAGGCCATCATGCGCGGCAAGCCCTGAATGCGCGGCAAACCCTGAATGCGCGACAAGCGCTGATCCACCACCGACCAACGACGAAGGCGCCCTCGAGTTTCGAGGGCGCCTTCGTCGTGTATGCGTGGCAGAGGTAGTTGCTCGTCGAGACCTCCTGCCAGGTCGTGCGACAGACCCGCAGTCGCTCGATATCCTTGCGGCGTGGCCAACAAGTCCCGCCGGTCGGAGACCGTCGCTCCCGCAGAGCCGGATCCGGCGCTACAGCGCGCCCAGGGGACGGTCGAGCCGCAGGAGACGCTCAAGGAGCGCCTCCTCGACGCGACGGAGCCGCTGAAGGAGCGACTCGAGAAGCCGGTCGCGCGGGTCTCGCGCTGGGCGAAGTGGGTGCAGGCGCTGCGCCCGTACCGGGTCTACATCAACTACTCGCACTCCGACGGCAATCTCCGGGCAGCCGGGATCGGCTTCCAGTCGCTGTTCGCGGTGTTCGCCGCGGTCTGGCTCGGCTTCTCGGCGGCCGGAGCCTGGCTGACGAGCAATCCGGAGCTCTTCCAGTCGCTGGTGCAGATCATCAACCGCGCGGTGCCGGGGCTCATCTCGACCGACACGACCCAGGGCGTCATCAGCGCCCAGCAGCTCCTGGACGCGACCGGCTTCGGATGGTCGGGCATCATCGCTGCCGTGAGCCTGCTCTGGACGGCGATCGGCTGGCTCTACTACACACGCCAGGCCGTTCGCGCGGTCTTCGGCCTGAGCCGGGACACGACGAATTACGTGCTGCAGAAGGTCCGCGACCTGTTCCTGGCCCTCGCCTTCGGCCTGGTGCTCATCGTGTCCGCGCTCGTCTCCATCGTGAGCACGCAGGCGGTGACGCTGTTCCTCCAGCTGGTCGGCATGACCTCCGACACCTTCTGGGCCGACACGCTCACGCGGTTCTCCGGACTGCTGATCTCCGTGATCCTCAACATCTTCACGCTCGGCGCGATGTTCCGCGTGATGGCCCGCGTCTCCATCCCGTGGCGCAACCTCTTCTTCGGCGTGCTCCTTGGCTCCCTGGTGCTCGCCGGCCTGAGCGCCCTCGGCGGACTGTTGATAACCGGTGCGACCAAGAATCCGCTGCTCGCCACCTTCGCGGTCTTCATCGGACTCCTGTTGTGGTTCAACCTGGTCTCCCGCGTCATCCTGCTGTCGGCGTCGTGGATCGCGGTCGGCATGTTCGACTCCGGCCTCTCCCCCCGGATGGTCACGGCGGAGCAGGCCGCCGCCGAACGCGCGGCCGCGGAGTACGAAGCACGGGTGCTCGTGGCGAAGGCCGAGCTCCAGAACGCGAGGGACGACCTCGCCCGTGCGCGGTTCTTCGCGCGGCTCGGCGCGCAACGCCGGGTCGAGAAGTCCGAGCACCGGCTCAACGACCTGCTCGACGAGAGCAGCGTCGGCGCTCGCCGGTAGGCTGGGAGCATGCCTTCGAAACCCCTGCGCATCGCGACGGTCAACGTCAACGGCATCCGTGCCGCCTTCCGCAAGGGCATGGGCTCCTGGCTCGACGCGCGCGACGTCGACATCCTCGCGCTGCAGGAGGTGCGCGCGTCCACCGAAGACCTCCAGGGCCTCCTCGGCGACGAGTGGGACATCGTGCATGACCCCGCCACCGCCAAGGGGCGCGCGGGAGTCGCGATCGCCAGCCGGCACCGGGCGCACCTGCATCGGGTCGAGCTCGGTGCGACCGAGTTCGACAGCGCAGGCCGGTGGCTGGAGGCCGACTACGAGATCGGGACGAAGGTCGTGACGGTGGTCAGCGCGTACGTGCACTCCGGCGAGGCTGGCACCGAAAAGCAGGACGCCAAGTACACCTTCCTCGACGCGGTGGAGGCGCGACTGCCCGAACTGCAGAAGCACAATCCCCTCGCCGTCGTCATGGGCGATCTGAACGTCGGTCACAGGAAGCTCGACATCCGCAACTGGAAGGGCAATGTCAAGAAGGCCGGCTTCCTCCCCGAAGAGCGCGCGTACTTCGACCGCATCCTCGGCGCGGAGGACGACCCGCGCTACAACGACGGCGCCGGCCTCGGCTGGGTCGACGTCGGGCGCAAGGCGGCGGGCGAGGTCGACGGCCCGTACACCTGGTGGTCCTGGCGCGGACAGGCATTCGACAACGACACGGGCTGGCGCATCGACTACCAGCTGGCGTCCCCGGCGCTTGCGGCGACGGTGAAGAGCTACGCGGTCGACCGCGCGGCCGCCTACGACGAGCGATGGTCCGACCACACTCCTGTGGTCGTCGACTACGCCATTTGAGCGCAGCAGGCGCCAGACCCGTGGGCATCGCACCCGCCACTCCTGCCCGTCCCGGACCCCCACTGAGGGCATCGACTTCTAAGGCACTGACATGAGCACACTCCCCCGCCTCTACTCCGGCATGCAGCCGTCGGCGGAATCCCTCCACCTCGGCAACTACATCGGCGCGCTCCTGCAGTGGAAAGACGTGCAGAGCAGCCACGACGCGTTCTTCTCGGTCGTCGACCTGCACGCGATCACCGTTGCGCAAGACCCTGCCGAGCTGCGCGAGAAGACGCGCCGCACGGCAGCGCAGTACATCGCCGCCGGCGTCGACCCATCGGCCTCCACCCTGTACGTGCAGTCGCACGTGCCGGCTCACGCCCAGCTGGCCTGGGTGCTGAACACGATCACCGGGTTCGGCGAGGCCTCGCGCATGACGCAGTTCAAAGACAAGTCGGCCAAGCAGGGCGCCGACGCCACCTCCGTCGGCCTCTTCGCCTACCCCGTGCTGATGGCCGCCGACATCCTCCTGTTCGGCGCGGAGGTCGTCCCTGTCGGCGACGACCAGCGCCAGCATGTCGAGCTGACGCGCGACCTGGCCGAGCGCTTCAACAGCCGCTTCGGCGAGACGTTCGTCGTGCCGCAGGCGATGATCCTGAAGGACGGCGCCCGCGTCTACGATCTCCAGAATCCGGAGTCGAAGATGTCCAAGTCGGCCGACTCGGGCGCCGGGATCGTCTGGCTGCTCGACGAGCCCGACGTGACCCGCAAGAAGATCATGCGTGCCGTCACCGACACCGACGGGGTCGTGTCGTTCGACCGCGCGGGCAAGCCGGGCATTTCCAACCTGCTCAGCATCTACTCGGCGCTCACCGGCCGGCCGGTGGCCGACATCGAGCTCGACTTCGACGGCAGGGGCTACGGCGATTTCAAGAAGGGTCTCGTGGAGGTCGTCGTCGAGACGTTCGGTCCGGTGCGCGAGCGCGCGCTCGACCTCCTCGCCGACCCGTCAGAGCTCGACCGCATCCTCGCCGGCAACGCCGAGCGGGCGAGCGAGGTCGCCGAGCGCACGCTGGCTACGGCGTACAACGCGGTCGGCCTGCTGCGGCGGGCGCGCTAATGCCAGGGACTCGCTGATGGCGGGGACCCGCTGATGGCAGTGGCGCCGGTGCAGCTGGCCGGTGGGCCGCTGATCCTGTCGACGCCCGACGAGCACGACATCGACCGGATCGCGGAGCTCTGCCGCGAGCCGGCGATCGCCGCCTGGACCACCGTGCCCACCCCGTACGAGCGGTCGGACGCCGAGCGTTTCGTCACCCGGACGGTCCCCGACGCGTGGGCCGGCGGCCGGGAATGCACCTGGGCCATCCGCGACGCGTCGACGGGCGTGCTGCACGGTATGACCGGGCTGCACGACATCGACGACGGCGAGGCCGAGATCGGCTATTGGCTGGCCGCGGAGGCACGCGGACGCGGCTGGATGGCATGCGCCGTCCAGCTCGTGCTCGACTTCGCCTTCGCGGTCGCCCCGGACGGCCTGGCGCTCCAGCGCGTCGTGTGGCACGCGTTCGCCGGCAACGCCGCGAGCGCTGCGGTCGCCCGTCGCGCCGGGTTCCACTGGGAGGGCGTCGCCCGGCTGGGCGTCTCGCACCACGGTGTGCGGCGCGACGACTGGCAGGCCGGTCTGCTGGCGACCGATCCGCGGGCGCCCGTGAGCGACTGGCCCGCTGCGACGTACGCGCAGGCGCAGGCGTGACGAGCATCCGGGTCGTCCTCTTCGACCTCGACGACACCCTGTTCGCACACCGTGCTGCCGTCTCGACCGGCATCCAGCGGTACGCCGCCCAGCTCGGCGAACCGTACGGCACGATGGAGGCCGTCGACCTGGTCGCACTCTGGCACGATCTGGAGGAGCAGCATTACCACGCCTACCTCGCCGGCCGTCTCGACTTCGAGGACCAACGGCAGGCGCGGGCGCGCGACTTCGCGGCCCGGCACGGTGTCGTGCTCGGCGATGCGGAGGCCAGCGCGTGGTTCTCCGACTACTTCGAGCACTACGTCGCAGCGTGGTCGCTCCACCACGACGCGCTGCGCTGCCTCGACGCCCTGCAGTCGGCGATCCCGGGCGTGCGGTTCGGTCTCATCACGAACGGCGATTTGGCGTTCCAGCGCCGCAAGGTCGAGGCCGTAGGGCTCGACGCCCGGATCGAGCACCTGATCGCTTCCGGCGAGGTGGGCGTCGCCAAGCCGGACGCGCACATCTTCGAGGAGGCATGCTCCGAGTTCGGTGTGCGACCCGAGCACGCGGTCTACGTCGGCGACCGGCTGCGCACGGACGCGATCGGCGCAGCGCGGGCGGGCCTGACCGGTGTCTGGCTGAACCGCCGGGGTGACGTGCCCTCGGCCGACGACGCGGCCGAGGCCGCCGCTGTCGGCGTGATCGAACTCACCTCGCTCGACGCTCTGGTCGACGCGATCGTCACCGGCTCACGCGCGACGAACTGACAGGACCTGTCGTCTGACGGGCGGCATCCACGGCGTGTCCTGCCAACTCGATGCGGCGGTCAGTTGCCCTTGGTACAAGTCTGCTGGGCGGCGGTCTGGCCGGTGACGTTCGACGGGAGGCTGACGGCCGAGGAGGTCGGCGCCGGCGTGGAGCCTCCGGCAGCGGCCGTGCTCCCGCTGCTGGGCGTCGCGGTCGCGCTGGGCGTCGCCGACGGCGTAGCGGTGGGGGTCGAGGTTGCGGTGGCCGACTCCGTGCCGGAGCCGGTCGTCCCCGTCAGCACGACGGGCGTATCCGTGGTCAGCGCCTGCTCGAGGGCGTCCACACCGGTGGGATCCGGCACGACCCGGTTCGAGTTGTCCGGGTCGGTCATCGACGGGTACTGGAGGAAGACGAAATCGCTCAGCGGCACGCTCTTGAGCGCCAGGCCGATCGAGGCGATCGTCGTCGGCGAGTCCAGCGTGTCCGAGAGCGTCAGGTTGGAGGTCGCGGCCTTCGCCAGGGTGTAAAGCGTGAGCGGGTTGGTCAGCACGCCGGCGCTGGTCACCGTGCGCAGCAGCGACGACAGGAAGAGCTGCTGGTTGCTGATCCGGCCGAGGTCGCTGCCGTCGCCGACGCCGTGACGGCTGCGCACGAAGGCGAGCGCCTGGGAGCCGACCAGCGTCTGCTGGCCGGCCGGGAGGTCCAGTCCGACGTACGGGTCGGTGAGCGGGGTGGCGAGGCAGACGGGCACTCCACCGACGGCGTTCGACATCGCGACGACGCCGTCGAAGGTGATCTCCGCAGCATAGGGGATGCTGAGTCCGGTGAGCGCCTCAGCCGTCAACACCACGCACGAGAGACCTCCGGTCGACAGTGTCGTGTTGAACTGCGCGCTGTCCTGCGCCGAGGTGGAGCCTCCCGAGGTCGGGCACGACGGGACCGGTACCACGAGGTCGCGCGGGATGCTGATGACAGTCGCGTGCTGGTGGTCCGCGGAGAGGTGCAGCACCATCGTGACGTCGTTGTTGCCCACGCCGGAGCTTCCGGCGAGCTCCTGGGACGTCGAGAACTGGCCGCCCTGACCCGTGCGCGTGTCCGTGCCGGCGAGGAGGATGTTGACCTGCCCCGACTCCGCCCCCACAGCGGGCGGGGTGACGGACGTGCCCGACGCCGACACGAGGTGGATGGCCGGCTTGAGCGAACGCACCGTGTCCTGTATCGCATACGCGGCGACCCCGCCGACAGCGAGCAGGACGACGACGACCGAGGAGGCGAGCAACCGCGCTAGCGGCCCGCGCGCACGGCGCACAGGGAGCCGTCCATGCCGCACCGAAGCAGGCCGCACGACGGAAGAATGCCTCATAGGGGCACGCTAAGCGACCATTCTGCGGGGAAGCTTTCGCGCCGATGAGGAAACCGACAGACGGGAGCAGCACGAACGACACGCGACCGACGCACGAACGCCGCCCGACGGAAGCCGGACGGCGCTCGGTGGAACTGCGCGGAGACTACTTCACGTCGTCGTCGACCCAGTCGAACGTCTTCGTGACGGCCTTCTTCCAGAGGCGGAGCTGACGGTCGCGCTCGGAGTCGTCCATGTCGGGCTTCCAGCGGCGGTCCTCCTGCCAGTTCTTGCGCAGGTCGTCCAGGTCGCTCCAGAAGCCCGACGGCGAGGCCGGCGGCGTAGGCGGCGCCGAGCGCCGTCGTCTCCGCGACGACCGGTCGCACGACCGGGACGCCGAGGATGTCGGCCTGGAACTGCATGAGGGTGTTGTTGGCGATCATGCCGCCGTCGACCTTCAGCTCGGTGCAGGTCGACGCCGGAGTCCGCGTTGACCGCGTCCAGCACCTCGCGGGTCTGGAAGGCGGTGGCCTCCAGCACGGCACGGGCGATGTGGCCCTTGTTGACGTAGCGGGTGAGGCCGACGAGGGCACCGCGCGCATCCGACCGCCAGTACGGCGCGAACAGGCCGGAGAACGCCGGCACGAAGTACGCGCCGCCGTTGTCGTCGACCGTCTTGGCCAGGTCCTCGATCTCGGGGGCGCTGGAGATGATGCCCAGGTTGTCGCGCAGCCACTGCATCAGCGAGCCGGTGACGGCGATCGAACCCTCGAGCGCGTAGTGCGGCTGTCGTCGCCGAGCTTGTAGCCGAGCGTCGTCAGCAGGCCGTTCTTGGAGTGGACGATCTCCTCGCCCGTGTTGAAGATGAGGAAGTTGCCGGTGCCGTAGGTGTTCTTGGACTCGCCCGGATCGAACGCGGCCTGGCCGAACGTGGCGGCCTGCTGGTCGCCGAGGATGCCGGCGACCGGCACCTCGCGCAGCAGGCTGGACGACTCGACCGTTCCGTAGACCTCGGAGGAGCTCTTGATCTCCGGGAGCATCGACTTCGGGACGCCGAACGCCTCGAGGATGTCGTCGCGCCAGGTGAGCGTCTCGAGGTCCATGAACATGGTGCGCGAGGCGTTGGTGACGTCGGTGACGTGCACGCCGCCGTCGGGACCGCCGGTCAGGTTCCAGAGCACCCACGCGTCGGTGTTGCCGAAGAGCAGGTCGCCGCGCTCGGCGTGCTCGCGGGCGCCCTCGACGTTCTCCAGGATCCACATGATCTTGGTGCCGGAGAAGTAGGTCGCCAGCGGGAGGCCGACGATCTGCTTGAAGCGCTCGACGCCGCCGTCCGCGGCGAGGCGGTCGACGATCGGCTGGGTGCGGGTGTCCTGCCAGACGATGGCGTTGTAGACCGGCTGCCCGGTGTTCTTGTCCCACACGACCGCGGTCTCGCGCTGGTTGGTGATGCCGACGGCGGCGATGTCGTGGCGGGTGAGGTCGGCCTTCGACAGAGCCTGGCCGATGACCTCGCGCGTGTTGTTCCAGATCTCGATCGGGTCGTGCTCGACCCAGCCCGCCTTGGGGAAGATCTGCTCGTGCTCGAGCTGCCCGGACGAGACGATCGTCCCCGAGTTGTCGAAGATGATGGCCCGGGTGCTGGTCGTGCCCTGGTCGATGGCGATGACGTAGTCAGCCATGCGTAACTCCTTTGTTATGGGGTGGGGCTAGCAGAGGGCCGGTCGGAGTCTCCCCCGGCCGGCCCCTGGTGTTATTTGGTGAGGATCGGGAGCAGCAGAAGGGCGAGCCAACCGGCGATCAGACCGCCGATGATCGGCCCGACGACCGGGACCCACGCGTACGACCAGTCGCTGCTGCCCTTGCCCTTGATCGGCAGGAAAGCGTGCGCGATGCGCGGGCCGAGGTCACGGGCCGGGTTGATGGCGTACCCGGTCGGACCACCGAGGCTGGCGCCGATGCCGATCACCAGGAGGGCGACAGGAAGGGCGCCGAGGGCGGCGAGGCCGGCCGCCTGGCCGGGCTGGTGGCCGAACGCGATCACGACGAAGACCAGCACGAAGGTGCCGATGATCTCGGTGACGACGTTCCAGCCGTAGCTGCGGATGGCAGGACCGGTGGAGAAGACGGCGAGCTTGCTGCCCGGGTCCGGCTCCTCGTCGAAGTGCTTCTTGTACGCCAGGAACGTCAGCACGGCGCCGATGATGGCGCCCACCAGCTGAGCCAGGATGTACAGAAGTATCGTGATGAAGTTGACCGGCACCAGTGTGTGGGCCGCTGCGCTCCCGAAGGTTTTCGCACCGTTCGCCACGAGTCCGAGCGTCACCGCCGGGTTCAGGTGAGCTCCGGAGTTGTACGCGACCACGACACCCGAGAACACCGCAATGCCCCAGCCGATGTTCACCATCAGGAACCCGCCGTTGAAACCCTTGTTCTTGGCGAGTGCGACGTTGGCCACGACACCGGTACCGAGGAGGACCAGCATCGCGGTGCCACACAACTCTGACAGGAAATCAATACCGATATTGTCCACGTTGACCTTCCAGTTGTTCAGTTGACCCGCACCCTGTTGTGCGTTGAGTGGTTCCCACAGGGTGGCCTTTGAACGCTATTGCGGTCGAGTCCACCCCGGCAAGAACCGAGTTATGCACGTTCGTGCATTATCGGAGCGCCACGGCTTCGCTTCCGTCCCCGGACTCCAGGTTCACCCGGTGGGCGGCTGCCAGTTCCGCTTGGAACGCATCTTCCTCCTCCGCGCGGCGGTTTGGCGACCATCCGAGGGCGTTTGCCGCGATTTCGCCGATCTCGCGGATCAGCGCGACGGAGATCGAACCGGTGAACGCCAGGCTGGTGCGGCGCAGGAAGACATCGGACAGGTGTGCGACGCGCTCGGTGCGCACGAGGTGGTCGATCTCGGCGCGGGAGTAGGACGGCGCGGCCGCCAGCGGGGCGTCGTCGCCGTCCCGGCCGGCGATGGCGTCGATGACGAAGGTCGCCTTGGTGCCATACCGGCCCAGGAGCACGGCGGCGTGCTCGGCGCCGACATCCGCGCCGTAGCGGGCGATCCAGTCGCGCTCGGCGTTCTGCGTGGTCGGGAAGCCGACGCCGCCGCCGATCGGGAGGCCGAGCGTCTCAACCGTGCGGGTCATGCCCAGCGCCGCCAACGTCTCGTTCGCGAGGTGTTCGCTCAGCGCGCGGAACGTCGTCCACTTTCCGCCGACCAGGCTGAGCACGGTCGTGCTGCCGAGACCCGGCACCGTGCCGGGCACGATGCGGTAGTCGCGCGAGACGAAGCCCGGAGCGGTGTCGTCGTGGTGCGGCAGCGGACGGACTCCCGAGAAGCTGTAGACGATCTGCTCGCGGGTCACCGGGATCGTTGGGAAAACGTGCGAGACCAATTCGATGAAGTAGTCGATCTCGTCCTCGGTGCACACGGCCGGCACCGACATGTCGGCCTCGAGGTCCGTCGTGCCGACCATGACGCGGCCCTTGAGCGGGTAGATGAGGACGATGCGGCCGTCGTTGTTCTCGAAGAACAGCTCGCGGCCGCGGCAGGCCTCGAGCAGCTCGGGGTTGTCGAGCACGATGTGCGAGCCCTTGGTGCCGCCCATGTAGCGGGTGGCCTCCCCGAGCGCAGCGTTGGTGAGGTCGGTCCACGGTCCGGAGGCGTTGACGACGACGTCGGCGGTGATCGTGAACTCCTCGCCGGTCTCCCGGTCGCGCACGACCAGACCGCCGTCGCGGGCGCCGACGGCCTCGAGGTAGTTGGCGGCACGGGCGTGCGGCCCGGCGGCCAGGCCGTCCGCCAGCACGTCGAGCGCGAGGCGCTCCGGATCGTGCACGGAGGCGTCGAAGTAGGTGGCGGTGTACTTCAGGCCGGGGTTGAGCTTCGGCAGTTGTTCGAGGGACCGCTTGCGACCGTGGAAGCTGTGCCGCGGAACCGTGCCGCCGTCGCGCGAGAACGCGTCGTAGATCGTGAGCCCGGTCTTGATGAGGAAGGCGCCGCGCTCCTTCGGCTTGCCCTGCTTGTGGGTGAGGAAGCGGAGCGGAGCGGCGAGGATGCCGGAGAAGGTCGAGTAGATCGGGATGGTGGTCTGCAGGGGCTTCACGTAGTGCGGTGCGATCTTCAGCAGGCCGTTGCGCTCGGTCACCGACTCCTTGACCAGGCGGAACTCGCCGTTCTCGAGGTAGCGGATGCCGCCGTGGATCATGTGGCTGGAGGCGGCCGACGCGCCGGAGACGAAGTCGTTGCGCTCGACGAGCACGACGTCGACGCCCTGCAGGGCCAGGTCGCGGAAGGTGCCGAGCCCGTTGATGCCGCCACCGACGATGACGACCTGGGCGGTGGGGCGCTCGCGCAACAACTGGATCTCTGCGCGGGCATTCGACTTCGTCGTCACTTCGAACTCCTGTTGCTTTCTTCTGTACGGCGGTGGGTTGCAGCTATAGTCTTCGACGCCGGCACAACTTCGATCAAGCCGGATGCACATACGTGCAACGCTCATCACCCGAGAAGGCGAACACCCGAGATGTCCGAACCCGACACCCAGAACCTCCCCGAGAAGGTCCGCGACGCCCTCAAGGCCGGACACCTCTACTACATGCAGGACCTGACGATGGAGGCCATCGCCCACGAGATGCACACCTCGCGCTCCAGCGTGTCTCGGCTGCTCTCCTATGCCCGCGCCTCCGGACTGGTCACGATCCAGATCGCTCAGCCCCACGAAGGCGCCACCCGCGTGCAGCAGGAGCTGCACTCCCGCTATGGCATCGGCACGCACATCGTCCCCATGCCCAGCGCCATCAGCGACGTCGACCGGCTCGAGCGGGTCGCCATCTCGGCTGCACGAATTCTCGATCGCTTCATCGACTCCAACACCACGGTCGGCATCGCCTGGGGGTCGACGATGAGCGCCCTGAGCAGGCACCTGATCCCCAAAGACCTGCACAACGTCGAGTTCGTGCAGCTCAACGGCGCGGGCAACACTTACACGACCGGTGTGCTCTACGCCTCCGAGATCCTGCGCCGGTTCGGCGACACCTATTCGGGCACCATCCAGGAATTCCCGGTGCCCGCTCTCTTCGACGACCCGCAGACCAAGGTGGCCATGTGGCGCGAGCGCAGCACGCGGCGCATCCTCGACATCCAGGAGCGCATCGACGTCGCGCTCTTCGGCCTCGGCTCGCCCTTCTCGGAGGTGCGCTCGCATGTGTACGCCGGCGGCTACCTCGACACCGCCGACTACGCCTCCCTGGACTCTTCGGGCGCGGTGGGCGATGTCGCCACGGTGTTCTTCCGCGAGGACGGCAGCCATCACGGCATCCCCCTGAACGAGCGGGCCAGCGGGCCCGACATCGACCTGATCAAGCGGGTGCCGCGGCGCGTGTGCATCGTGTCGGGTCCGTCGAAAGTGCACAGCCTCCGCGGTGCGCTGGCCGCCGGGCTCATCACCGACCTGATCGTCGACGAGGGCACCGCGCGCGCCCTGGTCGATCGTGCAGAGCCGGGCGCGCCCGCGGCGCCCGTCGCGGACGCCGCTTGACCGCGTCGGCACACCGAAGGGCACGTTGTTGTCCCTTTCGACGCGCGAGAGGGACAACAACGTGCCCTTCGGCGTCATAGTGCGTCGGGAATAGACCGGCGCGGTGCGCGTTGATCTAGACTCGACAACAGAAGAACGTGCTCCGGGGTCGGTGAGAGTCCGAACCGGCGGTGACAGTCCGCGAGCGGGAGGCCCAGCCTCCTGCTGAGCCGGTGGAATTCCGGCACCGACGGTAATGCGTGCAGGCGACAGCCTGAGCGCTCAGTCCGGATGGGAGGCGCACGTCGGCGGTCGGAGACGACCGCAAGCGAACGCGAGCATTCCGCTCCAACGACCCCGGCATCACGTCTCGACGGCACGAGAGACAGGACGACGCCCGGATGACCCGGACCGGAGAATGGGATGCGGCGATGCGCACAGCGCTGCGACTCGCCGAAGGCGGCCTCGCCACCGGCGTGAACCCGCGCGTCGGCTGCGTCATCCTCGACGCCGAGGGGCGTACGATCGCCGAGGGCTTCCACCGCGGGGCCGGCACGGCCCACGCCGAGGTCGACGCTCTCAGCGCCCTCCCCGAGGGCGGGGCCCGTGGAGCGACCGCTGTCGTGACGCTCGAGCCGTGCAACCACTGGGGGCTCACCGGTCCCTGCTCCGAGGCCCTCATCGAGGCGGGCGTCGCGCAGGTCGTCTACGCGGTCGCCGACCCGGGGCGCCATTCGAGCGGCGGGGCCGAACGGCTCCGGGAGGCCGGCGTGGCGGTGACGGGAGGCGTGCTCGCCGACGAGACGGAAGCGTTCCTGGACGACTGGCTCACTGCCGCGCGGCTCGGCCGGCCGCACATCACCGTGAAGTGGGCGAGCACGCTCGACGGACGCGCGGCCGCGACCGACGGCACCAGCACGTGGATCACCGGAGCCGCGGCACGCCAGCGCGTGCACGAGCAGCGGGAGGCCTCCGACGCCATCGTCGTCGGCACCGGCACCGTGCTCGCCGACGATCCGAGCCTCACGGCCCGCGGGGACGCGGGCGAGCTGCTGGCGAAGCAGCCGACCCCCGTTGTGGTCGGCACACGGGCCGTCCCCAACGACGCTGCGGTCTTCCGTCACCCGAACCCCGTGATCTTCGAGGGCACCCACGACCTCCACGACGTCGTCGCCGACCTCCGCCAGCGCGGCTTCCGCCGCGTGTACGTCGAGGGCGGGCCCACGCTCGCCAGCGCCTTCGTGGCGGCCGGCCTGGTCGACGAGTACGCCATCTACCTCGCCCCGTCGCTGCTCGGCGGACCACGTCTCGCGTTGGGCGACATCGGTGTCGCGACCATCGGCGATCAGCGGAAGCTGCGCATCCTCGACGTCGAGCGCCTCGGCGGCGACCTCTACCTGCGGGCCGTGCCCGTCCCGACCCCCGACTTCGCCGCATTGGGCGACACCACCTATCAGGAGGGCTGAGCGTGTTCACCGGAATCATCGAAGAGCTGGGCGAGATCACCGCCGTCGAGCGCGTCGCCGACGCGGCCAGGATCACCGTCCGCGGGCCGCTCGCGGTCAGTGACGCCGCGCACGGCGACTCCATCTCGGTCAGCGGCGTCTGTCTCACCGTGATCGGCCAGGATGCGGAGTCCTTCACCGCCGACGTGATGGCCGAGACGCTCGCGATGAGCACGCTCGACGACGTCCAGCCCGGACGCCGCGTGAACCTCGAGCGCGCCGCGCAGGTCGGCGACCGGCTCGGCGGCCACATCGTCCAGGGTCACATCGACGGCACCGCCACCGTGCTCTCGGTCGAGGACGGCAGCGCCTGGCGTGTCGTGCGGCTCAGCCTGGACCCGGGGCACGCGCCGCTGGTAGCGCGCAAGGGCTCCATCGCCGTCGACGGCGTCTCGCTCACCGTGAGCGAGGTCGGCGGCGGCCTCGAGGACGGTTGGTTCGAGGTGTCCCTGATCCCGGAGACGCTGACCGCCACCACGCTGGGCGACCGCGTACCCGGCGACCGAGTGAACATCGAGACCGACATCCTGGCGCGGCACGTCGAGCGGATGCTCACCCTCGAACCGACTCTGACAGAACGGAGTGCGTTATGACCCTCGCCACCATCCCAGAGGCCCTCGCCGAGCTGCGTGCCGGGCGACCCGTCATCGTGGTCGACAACGAGAGCCGCGAGAACGAGGGCGACGTCGTGATCGCCGCTGAGCTCGCCAACCAGGAGTGGATCGCCTGGACGGTCAAGAACTCGTCCGGCTTCATCTGCGCTCCCATGACGAACGCGATCGCCGACCGCCTCGAGCTCCCCGTGATGGTCGCGAACAACGAGGACGCCCGCGGGACCAACTACACGGTGAGCGTTGACGCGGCCGACCGGCTGTCGACCGGCATCAGCGCGGCCGACCGCTCTCACACCCTGCGGGTGCTCGCCGACACCGAGTCCACCCCGGCGAGCCTGCACCGGCCCGGCCACATCCTGCCGCTGCGCGCGGTGGACGGCGGGGTTCGCGAGCGCGACGGACACACCGAGGCCTCGGTCGACCTCCTGAAGCTCGCCGGCCTCACCCCGGTGGCGGCGATCGCCGAGATCGTCGCCGACGACGGTGAGATGATGCGGCTCCCCGGCCTGCTGGAGCTCGGCGAGCGCGAGGGCGTGCTGGTGATCACCATCGAGGCGCTCATCGGGTACCTGCAGGAGTTCCACTGCGACCAGCAGCTGGCCTCCCCCGCACCGATCCCTGAGTCGTCGCGCGTCATCTTCGAGGTCGAGACGACGGTGCCGACGGTCAACGGGTCGTTCCGGATGCGTGCCTACCGCGACCGCATGACCGGCGCCGACCACGTCGCTATCGTCTCCGGCCACCCGAGCGCAGAGGGCATGCTCGCGCGCGTGCACTCGGAGTGCCTGACCGGCGAGGCGTTCGGCTCGCTGAAGTGCGAGTGCGGGCCGCAGCTCGACGCGGCGCTGGCCACCATCCAGCGGGAGGGCGGCGTCGTCGTCTATCTGCGCGGCCACGAGGGCCGCGGCATCGGCCTGATCAACAAGCTGCGCGCCTACAAGCTGCAGGAGGACGGCCTCGACACGCTCGACGCCAATCTGGCCCTCGGCCTGCCGATCGACGCGCGCGACTACGGTGCGGCCACGGCCATCCTAAAAGACCTCGGGATCGAGTCGGTGCGCCTGCTGACGAACAACCCCGAGAAGGTCCGCCAGCTGGAGGAGCACGGCATCGCCGTCGAGGAGCGGGTCCCGCTCGTCGTGGGTGTCGGCGTCTTCAACGAGGGGTACCTGGAGACCAAGCGCGACCGCATGGGTCACGTGATCGACGACATCGACCCGGGCGACGGGTCGGACGGCACGGCTGCAGTGGCAGCGGAGAGGACAGCACGATGAGCGGAGCGGGAGCCCAGAAGACGACGGAGGCCGTGGACGGCCGCGGCCTGAAGGTCGTGATCGTCGCCGGCAGGTGGCACGAGCAGATCGCCGACGGCCTGATCGCCGGAGCGACCAGGACGCTGGAGGCCGCGGGGGCGGACTACTCGCTCGTGCGTGTGCCGGGCAGCTTCGAGCTCCCCGTCGTCAGCAAGGCGGCTCTCCAGTCCGGTGCCGACGCGGTCGTCGCCCTCGGTGTCATCATCCGCGGCGGGACGCCGCACTTCGAGTACGTGTCGTCGGCCGCCACCGACGGCCTGACCCGCGTCGCGCTCGACACCGGCAAGCCGGTCGGCTTCGGGGTTCTCACGCTCGACGACGAGGCCCAGGGCATCGATCGGGCCGGCCTCCCCGGCTCGCAGGAGGACAAGGGCGAAGAGGCCGCGCACGCAGCGCTCGCCACGGCGGTCACGCTGCGGGAGCTGCGCGGCTGATCCGGATGGTCTGGAAGCTACGGCTTCCAGACCATCAGCACGACGACGACCACGAGCAGAAGGCTGGCGACGCCCGAGCCCGCGGCGATCGCCGGGTACTTCGACGGTACAGCGTTCGACGTCGCTGCGTTCGGCGTCTCCGCGTTCGACGTCGCTGCGCCGCGGATCGCCTCGGCGGCGCGGCGCATCGTCGGCACCACCAGGAAGAGTGTCAGTGCAAGCGCCTACCGCGTACAGGATGATCGACCACAGGATCCACGGCGTCGCGATGCTCAGGCCGTACTTCTTGTCGGCCAGCCCCATCACGCCGAAGCCGAAGAACACCACCAGCAATGACAGCAGCGAGATCAGGTTCGTCGACGTGGCCAGGACCTCCACCTGCCCCGCGTTGCCCGCTCGGACGGCACGCATCGCCGTCATCGGGAGGATGGCCATCGGACCCACGATGAACACGGCGGACACGACATGCAGCACGGCGAAGAGGGTTTCCATCCTCTCAGCCTAGTGATCGTCCGATTCGGCCGACTCACCGCAGCCGCATAGGGTGGACGGGGCGCCACAAGCGCTTTCCCGTCTTCTCACCGCCCCGCGCGACGCCCGACCGACGCCCAACGCTCCGCGGCTGTTCGTCACGTCACCGGAAGTTCTTCACGCATGTCCACGACGGCCTCCGTCACCCCCTCCGTCGCGCCGGCCAACACGCGCGGCCGCGTCATCCTCGCCAGCCTCATCGGCACCTCCATCGAGTTCTACGACTTCTACGTCTACGCCACGGCGGCGGTCCTGGTCTTCCCCGCGCTGTTCTTCACCGACGAAGACCCGACGACCGCGCTGCTGTCGTCGTTCGCCGTGTTCGGCGTCGCGTTCATCGCTCGCCCCGTCGGCTCGATCCTGTTCGGCCACTTCGGCGACCGACTCGGCCGCAAAGGCACCCTCGTCGGCTCGCTGCTGACGATGGGCATCGCCACGGTCCTGATCGGCTGCCTGCCCACGGCGCAGGTGCCGGGCTGGGAGTTCTGGGCGCCCTTCCTCCTCGTCGTCATGCGGTTCTGCCAGGGACTCGGCCTGGGCGGCGAGTGGAGCGGCGCCGCGCTGCTCGCCACCGAGAACGCCCCGGCGGGCAAGCGCGCGATCTACGGGACGTTCCCACAGCTCGGCGCTCCGATCGGCTTCATCGTCGCGAATCTGCTGTTCCTGGTGCTGAACCTCACTATCGACGCCGAGCAGTTCACACTGTGGGGTTGGCGCGTCCCGTTCCTCCTGAGCGCCGTCCTGGTGATCGTGGGGCTGTACGTGCGGCTCAAACTGGTCGAGACGCCGGCCTTCCAGAAGGTCGTCGACACTGGCGAAGTGGCCAAGCTGCCGATCGCGCGCGTCTTCCGCACCAGCTGGCGCCAGATCGTGCTCGGCACGTTCATCATGCTGGCGACGTACGTGCTCTTCTATCTGATGACCGCGTTCACGCTCACGTACGGCACGACGGCGGCGACGCGAGAGGCCGCGCACGCGGCGGCCGAGAAGGCGGGCAAGACCTTCTCGGCGGCCGGGTTCGTGCCGGGCCTCGGCTACTCGCGCAACGACTTCCTGGTGATGCTCATCGTCGGCGTCGTGTTCTTCGGTGTCTTCACGCTCGTCGCGGGCCCGCTCGCTGAGCGGTTCGGGCGGCGGAAGACGCTGATCTGGGTGACCATCGGAATCATCGCGTTCGGCCTCCTGTTCGTGCCGCTCTTCGCGGGTGGGACGGTCGGCACGATGGCGCTCCTCATCGTCGGGTTCACACTGATGGGACTCACGTTCGGGCCGATGGGCGCCGAGCTGCCGGAGCTGTTCCCGACCAACGTGCGGTACACCGGCTCCGCGGTCGCGTACAACCTGTCGAGCGTGCTCGGCGCGGCGGTCGCACCCACGATCGCGGTCTGGCTGTGGACGATCGGCGGCGGCAGCACGCTGTGGGTGGGCGTCTACCTGTCCCTCGCCGGCGTTCTCACGCTCGTCGCCCTCCTGCTCTCGAAGGAGACCAAGGACGTCGACTTCACCGACAACGTGAGCTGAGAGTTCTCAGCGATCGCCGTGTGATGCCGGTCTTCGCTTGTCCCAGTTACATTGCTGCGGCCCATTCGTCGGACCCGAATACCTCGTAGTGCACATTCTTGGCCGGGACTCCGGCTGTGATTGCCTGACACCCGGCGACGAGACCGAGGACAGCGGAACCAAGAATGCCTCTCGCGCACGGCTGAGAGCGGTAGGTCGTGCAGCGGGCAGGATCGGCGTGACCTTCCAGGGCGCGCAGGATGCGCAGCCGGCATCCGGCGAGCAGCGGGCAGTCGCCCGTGGAGCGTTCGCGGTTCGCGCGAGTCGGTCGACATCTCTGACGGCCTCCGCCGCGTCGATGGGGACTGCCGGCGCGAGAACAACGCCGGGTGGAGGGACCCCGCACGAACTGCAGAGCGGGCGGGGTCCCTCGTGGTGAGGCTCCTACCCCTGAGGCGGCACGTGGCTCGTCGCCCACGCGGCGGCCTGTGCATACCAGTCGCCCGCGTTGAGCTCGCCGTTGATGTCGTGTCCCGCGTTCGGGAGAACGTAGGTGTCCATATTGGCCAGCGGGAAGAAGGGCGCCTCCGAATTGTAGAGAGTCTGGTTGGTTGCGCAGTCGTCAAGACCACCCTTGCCGCCCTGCAGGCAGAAGAATCCATCGGCCTGGCCCATGACCATGAACATCGGCCCGGTGACGCCCAAGCTCGCGACTTCGAAAAGCGGTATCGTGCTCAATTCGGTCGCCGAGACAAGACCCTTGGTCGCCTCATCGTTCGCGACTACTGCCGGATCAGTATCCGAAGCGTTGTAGAAGAGCGAGCCGCGGGTCCCCGGCAGGGTGGTCAGATATCCCGCATCCAAGCCCACCTTCGGGGCGAGCCGCGGGTCGAGAAGGGCTGGCTGGAGGCTGGTTCCCAATCCCTGCAAGTTGCCGAGAAGGTGTCCGAGACCAGACGAGATGATCCCATCGACGTCGTTATAGGTCGTGTCTTCCTGCCAGGCGATCGCGGAGCCATAGGAGTGCCCGACCATCAGGACCTTCGCATAGGGGCCGCCTGGAATCGATCCGCCTCGCGCCGCCTGAACGACGTTGTGGATCGAGACGGCGTCGGAGGCCAGGTTCAGAAGCTCGCTCGCAGGTCGTGAGCTCTGTCCAGCCGACCCGATGCGATCGACCGCGAGGGTCGTGTAACCGGCGGCGTTCTGTACGCCGCTGTAGTCATACGTTCCGGCAAAACCGGGAAGGTCCCAGTAATTGTGGTCGTACGTAATTCCGTGCACCAAGATTTGGATCGTCTGAGAGGGCCCCGTAGACGGATGGCACAGCCGACCGTACATCGTATACGTCTTCGGTGCGCCGTCGGCCAACGCGACCGGAATGTGCACGTCGCTGCACACGGGAGACGGCGTCTGTGCTGAGGCTTGCAGGGGAGTTCCCCCCAGGATGAACGCGGCGACAGCAGCCGCGACCGTGATGCGCTTTATTGCGAACATTAAAACCCCTTTGTTCGTTGTTTCATGAGAGAACTCAACGCGAATGGAGGGTTCTGCTGCATGAAGAGGTGACAGGTCGTCATCGCACAGCCCGTACGGCTGGCGTGTTCCTGCCGGCTTCGAACTCGAGCCAAACGTCCGAGCCGAGGCTGGCGTCGGTGGGGTGGGTAGGTCCGCTCGATCCAGGTCACGATCACAATCCGCAGTTCTTCGCGGAGCGGTCTAGGAGCGGCGGTCGAGGACGTTGTTCTGCAGCAGGTCGAAGAAGCTTTCCACCGCGGCATGTCCCCTCTCGAAGGGACTTTCTCTCTAGAGATATACCACACGATTGTGCACAGTGGACAGAGCTGACCTCAAGGTTTTCAGACCACTTACATGCACCACTTCACATTGTGGGCTGACGTCTTCAGCCGTCGCGAGTGCTGGACCGTCCGGCGGGCTTGCCGAGCAGGAGGTTGCGGGTAAACCGCGCCACATCCTCGGCGACCGCCGGATGGGCTCGTTCATCGGGCTGCACGTCGTAGACTGCGCCGGAGATCTCCTCCAACGTGTTCGCGATGAGCTCGTGAGCAGAGGCGAGCCCCCACGACTCGACCTCGGCCACCAGATCGACCGCGGTCAGTTCCGCGTGGAGATATCGGTCGTTGATCGCGAGCGCCATCTCGCCGTCGTTGTTCTCGTGCGCCTGCGGGACGACGTCATACACAGGCGCCAACGACACCCGGCCGTCTGGACGATGAATCATGCTGTTGTTCTTCGCGTGAAGGTCCAAGTTGCCCGTGGCCACCGACAGGGTGACGAGACGTGCGAGACGGCTGAGCGAGTCGAGATCGCGGCGGGAGGAGAAGGTTCGCGCGACTCGCGCAAGCGTGACCTTGCCACCCAACCGTTGATACTTCTCGTTGCCCCGAGCCCCCAGCGCCTGATTCATGTCCTCCTGGTGCAAGCGACCGTCGGGCAGCGCGGGGCTCCGGTCATATCGCTCGATCACGAGCGCGCTCTCCCCCGCGAAATCCTGGATGGCGACGTCGTACTCGAGCAGTCCGAGTGCACGAGCAAGTAGCGAGCCGTATTCCTCGTCAAAGATGGTCGTCGCGTGACCTTCGGGCACCGGCTTGAGAATGTGCGTCGACGGGTAACCGTCCTCCACGCCGTTCCAGCGACCGTGCGCGTAAGCCAAGACCACCTTCGGCTGGACGCCGACCAGACTCGACTTGCCGCCCCCGGGGACGTTTCCCAGGGGCATCGTCCGTCTCTCTCGCAAGACGTCGGCGACTCCGGCTTCATCCAGCGGCCGGAGGCGGGGAGCCCGCGGTTCTCCCGGGTCGTCCAGATCCCAGATCTGCACGGCCCCGGCGACGTCCCTGCCGAAGGCGGCCAGCAGCGACAGGTGCTGCCACGTCCGGAGGCCCGCCTCTGCCGCCAGCCATTCGAGGAGTTCCCCTTCGGGCAGAAGCTCGAGGAAGAAGTTCTGTCGACGCTGCCAACCGGTGCGCGTCGTCACCGCGTTCACGGGTGCGGACTCGGACAGCACTGTGCTGCCGAGCCCGAAGGTCTCGACAGCGCTCCGTTCCGGCTCGAAGTCGAATCGCCGATCGTCCCCGACGAGCGTGCCGAGCCTCTCGCCGTAGAGCTCGACAGCCAACTTCCTCGCGCTGCTCACCGAGCGTCGCCGCTCTCGTCGACCTCGGCGATGAGGGTGACGTTCAGGATGTCAGCGGCGCGGAGAAGACGTTCGATGGCGACCGTCGTCTTGCCGTTCTCGATTTCCCAGACGTACTTCTGATCGGTGGAGAGAAGACGCGCGAGTTCTCGCTGAGAGAGACCATGAAGGAGCCGAGCCTGCTCGATCACCCGGCCGAGGGATTCGGGCGAGTCGATCCGTGCTTTCAGTGTCATAGCCACTCCTTGAAGGCGATATCCCCGTCAGGATAGCCGACGGGGATACTACCGTCAACGCGGGCGACGGGGAAACTACCGTCGAGTGGCGGGACGGGGATATCCCCGTCCCCAAGCTCGACTCATGCCCCTCGCGCTCAGTCGAGGAAGAGCGCGCGGAGACGTCTCGTGGTGAGCACCAGGCCGAGCACGATCATGACGGCGAAGTAGAGCACGTGCCACAGCATCCCGAGGTCGACGGCGCCGGTCGTGAGGCCGCGGACCAGTTCGACGCCGTGCCAGAGCGGCAGTGCCTTGATGATCGCCTGGATCCAGTCGGGGTAGACCGTGATCGGGTAGAACGTCGCCGACAACAGGAACATCGGCAGCAGGATGAAGTTGATCCAGTCCATCTGCTGGAAGGTCTTCATGTAGCTGGTGATGCCCATCCCGAAGCTGGCGAAGCCGAAAGCGATGAGCAGCACCGCCGGGAGGGCGAGCAGCGCCCACCAGGACAGATTCAGACCCAGCACCTGCATCACGATCATGAAACCGATGGCGTACAGCGCGCCGCGCAGCAGCGCGAGCAGGATCTCGCCGAGGGCGACGTCGAGCGGGCCGAGGGATGTCGACAGCATCCCCTCGTACAATTTGGCGAAGTGCATCTTGAAGAAGACGTTCCAGGTGGAGTCGTACACGGCACCGTTCATGGCGGCCGTAGCGAGCAGGGCCGGGGCGATGAACGCCGCGTACGGCACCTGCTCTCCTCCGGCCGTGGTGACGTCCCCGACCAGTCTGCCGAACCCGATGCCGAGCGACAGCAGGTAGAAGATCGGCTCGAAAAAACCGGAGACGATGACCAACCAGTTGGTGCTGCGGGTCGCCGACCAGCCGCGTTGCATCACCGAGCGGGCGTTGCCGGCGTACAGCGCGCGCAGCGGGCGCGCCCGGGAGACGGCGGCGACGAGGGGATCGCGGGTGGTGGTCACTTGTTCAGCCTCCTCGCGGCGATGCGCCGAGCCCACAGCCAGAAGACGACGAAGAGCGCCGTCAGGTACAGCACGTGCACGATCGTGAGCCACAGCGGCTCGGCGTAGCCATACGCGAAGACACGGGCAAGCTCGGTGGAGTGCCAGAGGGGTGAGATCCAACCGATCCACTGCAGGTAATCCGGCATCGACGACAGCGGGAAGAAGGTGCCGGAGAACAGCGTCATCGGCAGCAGCACGAACCGCATCAGCATCGCGATCTGGCCGGTGTCCTGCTCCAGCGTCGCGACGTACGCCATCACCGGGGCGCCGAAGGCCAGACCGCCGAGCGTCGCGACCAGGATCGCGAGCCAGCCCCACGGGCTCGGCACCGCGCCGAACAACAGCATGAACGCGTAGTAGACGACGCTCGTGCCGAGCAAGCGGGCCACCACCGAGATGATGACGCCGTCGATGATCTGCCCGGCCGAGATCGGGGAGGCGCTCATCCCGATGAAAGTCGGGTTCCATTTGAACCCCAGCATCACGGGGTAGGTGAACTCCTCGCTCGCGACGGTGACGGCGGCCGTGCAGAGCAGGGCGGGCGCGACGAACGCCAGGTAGCTCACGCCGCCCACGGCGGTCGGCCCCATGTTCGCGCTCACCAGGCTCCCGAGGCCCACACCCATGGCGAACAGGTAGAGGAACGGGTTGCCGAAACCCGTGACGAGAAGGGTCTGCAGGTACGCGCGCATGACGCGGAACCGATGCTCCGCGACGTACCAGGCGCCGAAGCGGCGCGGACGGCCCGCGCCCGCGAGAGCCGCGCGCGTGCCGTCGCCCACCGATGTCGACTGGCTCATTCCCCTGACTCCGCTTGGCTCATTCGATCAGGCTCCGCCCGGTGAGCCGCAGGAACACGTCTTCGAGGCTCGAGCGGCGTACGAGGCTGGTGAGCGGGTGGAGGCCGCGCTCCGTCAGCCGCGCGAGCTCGGCCTCGCCGTCGTCGCTGTAGACGAGGATGCGGTCGGGCAGCACCTCGACCCGCTCCCCGATGCCCTCGAGGCGCGGAGCGACCTCCGCGTTTCGATCGGATCCGAATCGCACCTCCAGCACCTCGCGCGTCGAGTACTCGCGGATGAGCGAGGCCGGAGTGCCTTCGGCCATGATGGTGCCCGTGTCGACCACGACCAGGCGATCGCAGAGCTGTTCGGCCTCGTCCATGTAATGCGTCGTCAGCAGAAGAGTCGTCCCCTGCTCCTTGAGCCGGAACAGCCGGTCCCAGAGGATGTGCCTGGCCTGCGGGTCGAGACCGGTCGTCGGCTCGTCGAGCAGCAGGATGCGCGGGTCGTTGATGAGCGCCCGTGCGATGGTCAGCCGTCGCTTCATGCCGCCGGAGAGGTCGTCGACCTTCGCCTTGGCCTTGTCCTCCAACTGGGCGAACGCCAGCAGCTCGTCGGCCCGCTGCCGCACGTGTGCCGACGGGAGCCCGAAGTAGCGGCCGTAGACGATGAGGTTGTCGCGCACCCGCAGTTCGGTGTCGAGGTTGTCGGACTGCGGCACCACGCCGAGCTGCGACCGGATCTCCGGCCCGTGCCGGTCGGGGTCGAGCCCGAGGATGCTCAGCTCGCCCGAGGTGCGCGTGGAGACCGCGCCGATCATGCGCATCGTGGTGGACTTGCCCGCGCCGTTCGGTCCGAGAAGACCGAACGACTCCCCCGCCTCCACCTCGAAGCTGATGCCGTCGACGGCCGGGAAGTCCTTGTACTTCTTGACCAGGTCGGTGGCGGTGATGACAGACGTCGGCATAGTTCAGCACTGTAACCCTGTCGTCCGACATCGCCCGGTGTCAGCAAACAGGCAGTCCACAGGAAGTACGGTCGAATCAGCATCCCGAACCCCCCTTCGGAGGAACCCCATGAGCACCGAGACCAGCGCGGGCACCGAGACCAGCGCTCCCCCGCGTCGTCGTTCGCCCTTCGCCCGGCGGGAGGCGGAGACCGGGCCGCGCGCCCGGTTCAGCCAGCTCCTTCCCTACCTCCTCGAGCATCGCGCCGTGCTCGCCGTCGTCGTCGTGCTGAGCGTGCTGGGAGCGGCCGCGAGCCTCGCGCAGCCGCTGCTCGTCAGCCAGGTGATCGACCTGGTCGGCAAGGGCGAGCCGCTGAACGGCCTGGTGTGGGGGCTGGTCGCCCTCGTGGTCGTGTCTGCGCTGATCTCGGGCTACCAGCACTACCTCCTCCAGCGCACGGGCGAGGGCGTCGTGCTGTCGTCGCGGCGCAAGCTGGTCGCGCGCCTGCTGCGGCTGCCGATCAGCGAGTTCGACACGCGCCGCACCGGCGACCTCGTGTCGCGGGTCGGCTCCGACACCACGCTGCTTCGCGCGGTGCTCACGCAGGGGCTCGTAGAGGCCATCGGCGGCGCCCTCACGTTCGTCGGAGCGCTCATCGCCATGCTCATCATCGACCCGGTGCTCCTCGGCCTGACCGTGCTCGTGGTAGCGGTCTCGATCGTCGTGGTCACGCTGCTCTCCGGCCGCATCCGCGTCGCCAGCCAGAAGGCGCAGACGAAGGTCGGCGACCTGGCCGCCGCCGTGGAGCGGGCGATCAGCTCGGTGCGCACGATCCGCGCCGCGAACGCGACCGACCGCGAGATCGTCGCCGTAGACGACGACGCGACGGGGGCATGGCGGATGGGCATCCAGGTCGCGAAGATCTCGGCGCTCGTGGTCCCGGTGGCCGGAATCGCGATGCAGGTGTCGTTCCTGGTGGTGCTCGGCGTCGGCGGCTTCCGGGTCGCGAGCGGGGCGATCACCGTGGCGAACCTGGTGGCGTTCATCCTGTTCCTGTTCATGATGATCCTGCCGCTCGGTCAGGCCTTCGGCGCCATCACCGCCGTCAATTCGGCCCTCGGAGCTCTCGGCCGCATCCAGGAGATCCTCGACCTGCCGACCGAGGACCAGCACGACCGCGAGATCGCCCCGCTCGCTCTGACGGTCGGCGTGGCGAACGAGGGGCTCGCGCCCGACGCGCCCGCGATCGAGTTCGTCGACGTGCAGTTCGCCTACCCGTCGACGCCTGCGCCCGAGAAGACGGCCGCTCAGGCCGGCACGGCGCCGACAGACACGGAGGCCAGCTCGCGCTCGGCGCGCTCGGCGGCGTGGACGTCGTGGCCGAGGCGGAGGCCGCTGCCGGTCTCGGGGACGATGCACCGTCGTCGTCGCACGGGGGCGTGCTGCACGGCGTCAGCTTCCGGGTCCCCCGGGGCAAGCGGACGGCGCTGGTCGGGCCGTCCGGCGCGGGCAAGTCCACCATCCTGGCCCTGATCGAGCGCTTCTACGACCCGGAGGACGGCCAGGTGCGCTTCGGCGGCATGGACGTCCGCACTCTCGACCGCGTCGCCCTCCGCTCGAACATCGGCTACGTGGAGCAGGACGCTCCGGTGCTCGCCGGCTCGCTGCGCGACAACCTCCGGCTGGCGACGCCGGACGCGACGGACGTGCAGTGCGTCGACGTCCTCCACGCGGTCAACCTCACGGAGGTGCTGGAGCGCAACGACCTCGGGCTCGACGCCCCGGTCGGCGAGGACGGCATCATGCTCTCCGGCGGCGAGCGCCAGCGGCTCGCCATCGCCCGCGCGCTGCTCGCGGCGCCGCCCGTGCTGCTGCTGGACGAGTCCACCTCGAGCCTCGACGGCCGCAACGAGCAGCTGATGCGGGAGGCGATCGACGCCGTGGCGGAGGATCGCACCCTCCTCGTGATCGCGCATCGGCTGTCGACGGTCGTCGACAGCGACCAGATCGTCGTGCTCGACCACGGCCGCGTCGTCGGCGTCGGAACCCACTCCGAGCTCGTCACCACCACGCCCCTCTACCGCGACCTCGCCAAGCACCAACTCCTCGTCTGACAGCAATCGCTTCCGGACTTCTGCTCGCAACACGCCGGGGAACGGCGTACAGAAGTCCGGAAGCGATGGCTGGGGACCGGGGTCAGGCGCGGAGTTGGTAGCGGAGGGAGGCGAGCTCGGCGCGGAGGGCCGCGGGAACCCGGGTGCCGAAGCGCTCGAAGTACTCCTCGGTCAGGTCGCACTCGGCGAGCCAGCTGTCACGGTCGACATCGAAGAGCTCCGCGATGTCCTCGACCGGGAGGTCGAGACCGTCGAGGTCGAGCTGGTCGGTCTGCGGGAGGCGTCCGATCGGCGTCGAGACGGCGTCGGCCGTGCCCTCGACCCGGCGGACGATCCACTCGATCACGCGCGAGTTCTCGCCGAATCCCGGCCACAGGAACCGGCCGTCGTCGCCCTTGCGGAACCAGTTGACCTGGAACACGGCCGGAGCGTTCTCGCCCAGCTGCTCGCCGACCTCGAGCCAGTGGGCCCAGTAGTCGGCCATGTTGTAGCCGCAGAACGGCAGCATCGCGAACGGGTCGCGGCGCAGCTCGCCGACGGTGCCCTCGGCCGCCGCGGTCTGCTCAGAGGAGATGGTCGCTCCGATGAAGACGCCGTGCTTCCAGTCGCGCGCCTGCGCCACGAGCGGCACGTTGGTGGCGCGACGGCCGCCGAACAGGATGGCGTCGATCGGCACGCCGTCGAACGCGTCCCAGTCGTCGGCGATGGACGGGCACTGCGCGGCGGCCACGGTGAACCGGGAGTTCGGGTGGGCTGCCGGCCGCCCGCTCGCGGGCGTCCAGTCGTTGCCCTGCCAGTCGATGAGGTGCGCGGGAGGCTCCTCCGTCAGGCCCTCCCACCACACGTCGCCGTCGTCGCGCAGCGCGACGTTGGTGAAGATCGTGTTGCCCCACAGCGTCTCGACCGCGGTCTTGTTGGTGAGCTCGCCCGTGCCGGGCGCGACGCCGAAGAAGCCGGCCTCGGGGTTGATGGCGCGCAGCCGGCCGTCCGGCCCCTGGCGCAGCCAGGCGATGTCGTCGCCGATCGTCTCCACGGTCCAGCCCGGGATGGTCGGCCGCAGCATCGCGAGGTTGGTCTTGCCGCAGGCCGACGGGAACGCCGCAGCGAAGTGGAAGGCGCGACCCTCCGGCGAGGTGACCTTGACGAGCAGCATGTGCTCGGCGAGCCAGCCCTCGTCGCGCGCCATCACCGAGGCGATGCGCAGCGCGAAGCACTTCTTGGCGAGGATGGCGTTTCCGCCGTAGCCGGAACCGTACGACCAGATCTCCCGGGTCTCCGGGAACTGGACGATGTACTTGGTCTCGTTGCACGGCCAGCTCACGTCGTCGTGACGGACGCCGGCGTCGTCGATCAGCGGCGCACCGACGCTGTGCACGGTCGGCACCCACGGCTGCCCGGCCTCGATGAGGTCGAGCACCGCGCTGGTCACGCGCGTCATCTTCGCCATGCTGACAGCGACGTAGGCCGAGTCGGTCAGCTCGACGCCCACCTGCGAGATCGGGCCGCCCACCGGACCCATCGAGAACGGGACGACGTACATCGTGCGGCCGCGCATGCTGCCGGCGAAGACGTCGCGCAGCTCGGCCCGCATGGCGTCCGGCTCGCGCCAGTTGTTCGTCGGGCCGGCGTCGGTCTCGTCGTGCGAGCAGATGAACGTGCGGTCCTCGACGCGGGCGACGTCGCCGGGGTCGGTTCGGGCGAGGAAGCTGTTGGGGCGCCACTCGGGGTTCAGCCGGATGAGCTTGCCCTCGGTGACGAGCTGCTTGGTGAGGCGGTCCTCCTCGCCCGGTGTGCCGTCGCACCAAACGATCGACTCCGGCTGAGCCAGGTCGGCGATGCCCGCAACCCAGGCGCGGAGGCCGTCGAGGCCGGTTAGTCCCGCGATGGCTCCCGCGGTGTTCGTGTCGCGGGATGCGGTCTCGCGGTGACCGACGGCGTCGTGCGCCGCGTCGGTCAGGGGAAGCTCGGCGATGCTCATTCCGGCGGTCCTCTCGTTCGGAAATATCGTGGTGTAGAACCAGCATCAGGCAGGATTCATCGCCCTGGGCGAGAATCGTGACGTAAAGAATCACGATTCTTTCGCTATCGTGAAGGCATGGACTCCCTCGCCTCCGACCCGGTGACCACCGACGTCGCCACTCTCGGTCACCGCATCCGGCACTTCCGCACGCAGCGCGGACTGACCCTCGACGAGCTCGGCGCCGCCGCCGGAGTGGCGGCCAGCCAGCTTTCGCTGATCGAGAACGGCAAGCGCGAGCCGCGCATCTCCCTGCTCGGCACGCTCGCGTCCGCGCTCGGGGTGCAGCTCGCCGATCTGCTGTCGGCCGAGCCCCCGGACGAGCGTGCCGCGCTCGAGATCGAGCTCTCCCGAGCCCAGCGCGGCACCCTCTACGGCTCGCTCGGCCTCCCCGCCGTCAAGCCGACGAAGGGCACCCCGACCGAGACACTGGAGGCCCTGGTCGGGCTGCACCGCGAGCTCGCCCGCCGCGCCAGCGAGGCCATCGCGACGCCGGAGGAGGCGAGAAGGGCGAACACCGAGCTGCGGGAGCGAATGCGCGGCGAGGACAACTACATCCCCGACATCGAAGGACTCGCCGAAGACCGCGTGCGCGCCTCCGGCCACGTCCGCGGCGCCCTCACCCATCGCGAGGTGAGCGTGATGGCTGAGCAGCTGGGATTCGAGCTGATCTACGTCGACGACCTCCCGCGCTCGACCCGGTCGATCACCGATCTGGAGAACGGGCGCATCTACCTGCCGCCGGCCTCCATCCCGGGCGGTCACGGCCTGCGGTCGATGGCGCTGCAGGCGATGGCGCACCGGCTGCTCGGCCACGAGCGGCCCTCGAGCTACGCGGACTTCCTCCGGCAGCGGCTGGAGATCAACTACTTCGCGGCGTGCTGCCTGATGCCGGAGGCTGCGGCGGTCGCGTTCCTGCAGCAGGCGAAGAAGGAGAAGGACCTCGCCGTCGAGGACTTCCGCGACGCGTTCGGCGTGACCCACGAGGCCGCCGCGCTGCGCCTCACCAACCTGGCGACGCGCCACCTCGACATGCCTCTGCACTTCTTGCGCGTCGGCGACGACGGCACGCTCTACAAGGGCTACGAGAACGACGGTCTGCCTCTGCCGACGGATGTGACGGGCTCGATCGAGGGGCAGGTGGTCTGCCGCAAGTGGGGCGCCCGCAACGCGTTCGCGCGCACGAACCGCACGACGGAGTTCTACCAGTACACCGACACCCCTGCCGGCACGTACTGGTGCTCGACGCAGACGGGCAGCACCGGCGATGGCGGCTTCTCGATCAGCGTCGGCGTCCCGTTCGACCAGGCCAAATGGTTCCGCGGCCGGGAGACGACCGAGCGGGCCGAGTCGCGCTGCCCCGACGAATCGTGCTGCAAGCGGGCGCCGGCCGAGCTGAGGGGACACTGGTCGGGCAAGGCCTGGCCGAGCGCGCGGCTGCACGCGCACATCCTGTCGCCGCTGCCGTCGGGGTCGTTCCCCGGCGTCGACGACTCCGACGTGTACACCTTCCTGGAGGCGCACTCGGGCGTGTGACCGTGCGATTCGTCACGAATGTCGAGCTTTACTTGGGCTGCATGCGGATGGCGCCGTCGAGGCGGATCGTCTCGCCGTTGAGCATCGGGTTCTCGACGATGGAGCGCACCAGGTGCGCGTACTCGACCGGCCGGCCGAGGCGCGACGGGTGCGGCACCTGCGCAGCGAGCGAGTCCTGCGCCGCCTGCGGCAGCCCCGCCATCATCGGCGTCTCGAAGATGCCCGGCGCGATGGTGACCACCCGGATCAGGCTGCGTGCGAACTCCCGCGCGAGCGGCAGTGTCATCGCGGCGACTCCGCCCTTGGAGGCCGAGTAAGCGGCCTGGCCGATCTGCCCGTCGAACGCGGCGACGGAGGCGGTGTTCACGATGACGCCGCGCTCGAGGCCGCCTGGCACGTCCTCGCCCACCGGCTCAGTCTCGGCCATCGCCGCGGCGGCAAGACGCACCACGTTGAAGGTGCCGATCAGGTTGACCCGGATGACCCGCTCGAAGCTCTCCAGCGGGAGGACGCCGTCGCGGCCGAGCACCTTCTCGGCGGTCGCGATCCCGGCGCAGTTGACCACGATCCGCAGCGGTGCGAGAGCGCTCGCGGCCTGTACGGCCTCCTGCACCTGCTCCACGTCTGTGACGTCGGCCGCGACGAAGCGCGCGTGCGGGCCGAGAGCGACCGCCGCCTTCTCTCCTTCGGAGCTGGGCAGGTCGAGGAGCACGACGCGCGCGCCCGCCTCCGTCAGTGCCCGCGCGGTGGCGTTGCCGAGTCCGCTGGCGCCGCCGGTGACGAGCGCCGAACATCCGTCGATCTGCATGAGGGTCCTTTCTCGAACCGCCGAGTACGTCGATTCTCGACGCACTCGACCGTTCTGGCTGAATTCGGGTGTACTCGGCGGGTGGAGCGTGGAGCGTCGGGAGGTGGGGGTCAGATGAGCTCGATGAGGGTGGCGTTGGCGGTGCCTCCGCCCTCGCACATGGTCTGGAGGCCGAACTGGCCGCCGACCGCCTCCAGCTCGTTCAGGAGGGTCCCGAGGAGTCGGGTTCCCGACGAGCCGAGTGCGTGGCCCAGCGCGATGGCACCGCCTCGCGGGTTCAGCCGGGCGGGGTCGGCGTCGAACTCACGTTGCCACAGCAGCGGCACGGGGGCGAAGGCTTCGTTGACCTCGTAGGCCTGGATGTCGTCGAGCTTCACGCCGCTGCGGTCGAGCAGTTTGCGGGTCGCCGGGAGGATCCCCGTGAGCATGAACAGCGGGTCGCTGCCGGTCACGGCGAACGAGTGGAAGCGCGCCCGTGGTCTCAGCCCGAGCCGCTTCGCCGCCTCCGCGCTCATGATGAGGGCGGCGGACGCGCCGTCGGTGAGCGGCGACGAGTTGCCCGGCGTGATCCGCCAGTCGAGCTGCGGGAAGCGCGCCGCCAGCGCGTCGGTGCGGAACGACGGAGAGAGGGTGGCAAGCTTCTCCACGGTCGTCCCCGGGCGGATGGTCTCGTCCGCCTCGACGCTGCCGCTGTCCGGTGTCGGCACCGGTACGAGCTCGCCCTCGTACGCCCCCGAGGCCGCTGCCTCGGCGGCGCGCCGGTGCGACTCGGCGGCGAAGATGTCCAGCTCCTCCCGCGCGATGTCCCAACGCTCGGCGATCAGCTCCGCCGCCACGCCCTGATTGACGAGGCCCCGTGGGTAGCGCGAGTGCAGCAGCTCGCCGCCGAGGGAGGCTCCACCCACGTTCGAGCCCATCGGGGCACGGCTCATCGACTCCACGCCGCACGCGATGACGATGTCGTACGCGCCGGCGATCACGCCCTGCGCGGCGAACGCCGCAGCCTGCTGGCTCGACCCGCACTGGCGGTCGATTGTGACGCCCGGAACGCTCTCCGGGAAGCCGGCGCTCAGGGCGGCCGTACGGGCGATGTTGCCCGCCTGCTCTGCGGCCTGGGTCACGCAGCCGCCGATGACATCGTCGACGAGCGCGGGGTCGAGCCCGTTGCGGTGCACGAGCTCGGCGAGCACCCCAGCGAGGAGGTCGGCGGGGTGGAGGTCCGAGAGCTCCCCTCCCGGCTTCCCCCGGCCGGAGGGCGTGCGGACGACGTCGACGATGACGGCTTCGGTCGGCATGGCTGCGCTCCTCGGATCAGACGGTGAACGGGTCGGGCGTGAGCGTGTACTTGGTGCTCAGGTACTCGTGGATGCCCTCCGGGCCTCCCTCGCGCCCCAGCCCTGACTGCTTCACGCCGCCGAACGGCGCTGCGGCGTTCGAGACGACACCCACGTTGAGCCCCATCATCCCGGTCTGCAGGCGCTCGATCATCCGCTGGCCACGCGCGAGGTCTTTCGTGAAGACGTAGGATACCAGACCGAACTCCGTGTCGTTGGCGATACGCACGGCCTCCTCCTCGTCGCGGAAGCGCACGATGGACAGCACAGGGCCGAAGATCTCCTGCCGCAGGATCTCGCTGCCCGCGCGCACGTCGGTGACGACGGTCGGCTCGAAGAAGGTGCCGGGACCGGAGACACGCGACCCGCCGGTCAGCACCGACGCACCCCGGGCTACCGCGTCCTCCAACAGCTCGGCCGCCTTGTCGACGGCGTCCTCGTTGATCAGCGGACCGATGGTGACGCCGTCCTCCGTGCCGCGGCCGATCTTCATCGCATCGACCTTCCGGGTCACCCGACGGGCGAACTCGTCGGCGACGTCCTCGTGCACGATGAAGCGGTTGGCCGCGGTGCACGCCTCACCGATGTTGCGGAATTTCGCCAGCATCGCACCATCGACCGCGCGGTCGAGGTCGGCGTCGTCGAAGACCACGAACGGCGCGTTTCCGCCGAGCTCCATGGAGGTGCGCAGCACGTTCTCCGACGCCTGCTGCAGCAGCTTCCTGCCCACCTCGGTCGAGCCGGTGAACGACAGCTTGCGCAGCCGCGGGTCGGCGATGATCGGCGCCGACACCTTCCCCGAGGTGGAGGTCGTGATGACGTTGAGCACACCGGCCGGGAGTCCGGCGTCCTCCAGCAGGCGGGCGAAGTACAGGGTCGTCAGCGGGGTCAGCTCGGCGGGCTTGACGACGACCGTGCAGCCGGCGGCGAGCGCCGGCGCGATCTTGCGCGTCGCCATCGCCAGCGGGAAGTTCCACGGCGTGATCAGGAAGCACGGCCCGACGGGATGCTGCGACACGATCATCCGGCCGGTGCCCTCCGGGTTGGTCGCATACCGGCCGGCGATCCGCACGGCCTCCTCGGAGAACCAGCGCAGGAACTCGCCGCCGTAGGTGACCTCCCCGTTGGCCTCGGCCAGGGGCTTGCCCATCTCGAGGGTCATCAGCAGCGCGAACTCATCGCGGCGCTCCTGGAGGAGGTCGAACGCGCGGCGCAGGATCTCGCCGCGGGTGCGCGGCGGGGTCGCCGCCCAGGCCTCCTGGGCCGCCACGGCCGCGTCAAGTGCGCGTGCGCCGTCGTCGACGGATGCGTTCGCGATCTCGTGGATGAGGTCACCGGTCGCCGGGTCGAACACCTTCAGCGTCCCGCCCGCTCCCGGCACCCACTCCCCGCCGATGAAGAGGCGGTCGGGCACGCGTTCGAGCAGCCCCTTCTCGGTCACTGTAGCCTCGTCCATCGTGATTCCTCCTGGTTGGTTCTGCTCAGTCCTCGGCGGCCGCCTGCACCAGCGGCACGCTTCGGCTCTCGATCTTGGTCTCCAGCGCAATCACCGTGGAGGTGCGGCTGATCCCCGAGTCACCCAGGATGGCGTTTATCACGCGCTGCAGGTCGGCGTTGGAGCGGGCGACCACCCGGATCAGCAGGTCGCCGGAGCCGGTGACGGTGTGCACCTCCAGCACCTCCGGGATGCCGCGCAGGTGCTCGACGACGGAGAGGTCGCTCTGGGTGATCTCGGCGGTCACGAACGCCATCACGGGGAATCCCAGCCGGTGGCTGTCGATCGTCGGTGCGAAGTCCTTCACCACACCGGTGCGCTGCAGTCGGTCGAGCCGGGCCTGCACTGTGCCTCGCGCGACTCTCAGCCGGCGGGACGCCTCGAAGACACCGAGCCGCGGTTCCTCCGTGAGCAGGGCGATGAGGTCGGCGTCCAGCCTGTCGATCATGCGCACTCCTTCGCTCCTCGCACATCGTACGACCGTGCCGGCGGCTCTCCTACAGGCTGACCGAAGCTCCCAGGAACGGGAGGGCAGCCTGTTTGAACGCACGCGCGCTCAATGTGGTGATGTGGTTGCGACGCGGCAGAACCAACAGCTCGGCGCCGAGGAGCTGGGCCGCCTCGTCGGCGCCCTGGGCAACAGGGTCGACCTCGCCGACGACGACCAGCGTCGGCACGGAGGAGGCCAGCGGCAGCGGCGACGAGGCCGGCGGCAGCACCGACGAGGGCAGCGGCAGCACCGACGACGGCAGTGGCAGCGGATGCTGCGCCATTCCCTCCGCACACGCGGCCAGCGCCTCGCGGTCGACGCCGGGAGCCTCGCGCAGCGACGACAGGAGGGGTGCGAGCGGGTTGTCCGCCGGGAGCGCGTCCGCGCCCTCCAGGATCGCCCGCTGTACGGCCTCCACGCCCCAGCGGCCGAACTGCTCGACCGTCCCGACGCCGCCGACCACGAGCCGACGCACGCGGTGCGGCGCCAGGCCCACGAGAGCGAGGGCGACCCAGCTGCCCATCGAGTACCCGATGACGTCCACCCGGTCCAAATCCTGCTCGTCGAGCACGGCGATGAGGTCCTGGGCGAGCAGCTCGGGCGAGTACGCAGCGGGATCGTGCGGGGAGTCGCTGCCGCCGTGACCGCGCAGGTCGGGGACGACCGCTCCGCGCCCGGCCTCGGCGAGCGCCGCCACCCAGCCTGTCGCCTCCCAGGTCAGGGCGCCGGTCGTCGCGAAGCCGTGGACCAGCAGGACGGGGTCTGCCCCGGGATGTCGTGCGACGTGGAGGCGCATGGCTCCATCCTGCCCGATCAGGGCGGATCGCGGAGTGGCGCCGCAGCCTCAGACCCCGGCGGTCAGGCGGACGCGCATCCGGTCGGCGAGCGCGTCCGCGGTGTCGGCGATCTCGGCGATCTCGGCGACCAGGAGGACGGGCATCGAGGCACTTCCGGAGCGACCGGAGCTCGAGAGGAAAACCACGGGGAGCGCGGCGGCACGTGCCGTGCCGACCGCGGCGCGCAGCTCGTCACCGACGTGCACGGCCTCGCGGCCGCGGGAGTCGATGTGTTCGGGGAGGACGCCGCGGCCGCGCAGGACGACCGCTTCACGGTCGAGCCTGCGGACGGTCGCCATCGTCCGGTAGAGCCGGCGGAGCAGCGCGGCGGCGGCGCGCGTTCCGATGACCGGCTCGAGGATCGTGGAGGTCATATCCGCCGCTTTCTCCGACCGGCACGTCAGGCGGCACCGAGCGCGGCGCTCGGCTCGCATCCTGCTCAGCGACCGGCGACGAAGACCGCGACGCGGTCTACAGAGTGCGCAGTTCCGCGGGACTCAGCGCTGCGGAGCATCCCGCCAGAGCTTCGACGGCCACCAGATCGCCCGGCCCAGGTCGTACGACAGCGCGGGAACCAGCAGCGAGCGGACCAGCACGGTGTCGAGCAGGACGCCGAAGGCGACGATGAACGCGATCTGCACCAGGAAGAGGATCGGGATGACGGCGAGCGCCGCGAACGTCGCCGCCAGCACGACGCCGGCCGACGTGATGACGCTGCCGGTCATCCCCAGGCCGCGCAGGATGCCCGGCCGCGTCCCGATCCGCAGCGACTCCTCCCGCACCCGTGTCATCAGGAAGATGTTGTAGTCCACTCCGAGCGCGACCAGGAACACGAATCCGAAGAGCGGCACGGTCGCATCCGCGCCGGGGAAGTGGAACAGATGATCGAACACCAGGGCGGAGACGCCGAGGGCCGCCGCATACGACAGCACGACGCTGGCGATCAGGAGGACCGGCGCGAGGATCGACCGGAGCAGCAACATCAACACCAGGAGGATCACGAGCAGCACGATCGGGATGATCTTCATCAGGTCGCTCTGGGCGGTGTCGGTGGTGTCCAGCGCGATCGCCGTCACTCCGCCGACGAGCACGCTCGAGTCGGTGCTCGGGAGGTCGCGGCGCAGGTCGCGCACCACCTGCTCGGCCGCCGCCGAGTCGGGCTGCGCTTTCAGGGTCGCCTGGATGAGCACCCGCCCGTCCTTCACGACCGCAGGCGCCGCGGTGCCACCGGCCGACGCCGGGCGGCCTCCGCCGGTGTAGACGGTCGCGGTCGCGATGCCGTCGTTCGTCTCGGCCGCCGCACGCACTGCCTCGCCGTCGGCCTCCGTGGCCACGATCAGCACAGGCGCTCCCGAACCGGCGTCGAAGTGCTTCGCGAGGACCTTCTGGCCGTCAGCCGCATCCGATTGCGACAGCACCAGGTCGGTCTGCTCGACGCCGTTCGCCTTGAGCTGGGTGAGTCCGAGCGCGCAGGCCGCGAGCAGCACGAACGACACGATCCAGGTCAGCCGCGGACGGTGCGCGATGAGGGCGCCCACGCGCCGCCAGACGCCACGGATACCGTCGAGTCCGGCGATCCGCTCCTCGTCGCTGTGCTTGTGCTCGTGCGGGTGGCCTCCGGCGTAGACCGGGCGGAACGGCCAGAACGCCGCACGCCCGAACACCGCGAGCAGAGTCGGCAGCAGCGTCAGGGCCGACAGCAGCGAGAACACGATGCCGATGGCGGCGATCGGGCCGAGGCTCTTGTTGGAGTTGAGGTCGGAGAACAGCAGGCACAGCAGCGCGAGGATGACCGTGGCTCCGGAGGCGAGGATGGGCTCGAACGCGGCCTTCCACGCCTGCACGATCGCCGTCCAGCGCGATTCCTCGTGCTCCAGCGCCTCCCGGTAGCGAGCGACGAGCAACAGCGAGTAGTCGGTGGCCGCCCCGATCACCAGGATCGAGAGGATGCCCTGGCTCTGCCCGCTCAGTTTGATCCACCCCCACAGCGCGAAGAGGTAGACGACGAGGATCGCGGCGCACAGGGCGAACACCGACGTGAGAAGCACCAGGACCGGCAGAAGCAGAGCGACGGTAGACCAGCAGCAGGATGACGAACACCGCGCCGACGGCGACGAGCAGGAGGATGCCGTCGATGCCCCCGAACGCGTTGACGAGGTCGGCCGTGAGGCCCGCCGGCCCGGTCACCCAGCCCTGCGTTCCCGACGGAAGCTCGCTCTTCACCACGGCACGCAGATCGGCGACGACCGTCTTGACGTTGTTCGTGTCGGCGACCGGCACGATGAACTGCACGGCCCGGCCGTCCTCCGACGGGATCGGACCGACCACGCTCGACGTCGCGCCGGACCCGGGAGCCTGCACGCCCTTCACCGCGCCGAGCTTCGTGGCGAGCGCGGAGTACGACGCCAGGTCGCTCTTCGGGATGGTGGAGTCGGACTGCACGACGACGATCGCGGGCACCGCGTCCGAGTCGGTGAACCGCTTCTGCCAGTCCTGCACCTCCGTCGACTCCGCGCTGGCGGGCAGGAAGGCGGCCTGGTCGTTGCTCGACACCCCGGAGAGCTTGCCGAAGGTGGGGCCGCCGACGCCGGCCAGGACCAGCCAGATCAGGATGAGCGCCGTCGGCACCACGATCCGCAGCCAGAGCGAGGGTTTGCCCGACATCGCGCCTCCAATTAGCTAGCCAAGTTAGCAATCAGCATAGTGCGCGCGGTGAGCTCTGGGTCAGCATAGTGCGCGCGGTGGAGCTCAGAGGCAGCGCGAAGCGATGCCGCGACCCCAGCGCCGACGGAGCCTGCGACCAAGGACTGAGCCTGCGACCGAGGTCCCCGGGACGACCTCCTAGTCGGACGCGATGAGCTCCGCACCGGCGTGGGCCAGCTCGGCCAAGGCCGCCTCCGACGACCCGGAAGCCACACCGGCCACGAGCGAGGTGAGCACGCGCACGCGCTGCCCGTGCGCCAGAGCGTCGAGCGCGGACGCGCGCACGCAGTAGTCGGTCGCGATGCCCACGATCTCGACGGTGTCGATCCCGTGCTCGTCGAGGAGGTTGTGGACCGTCGACCCCGCATCCGTGCGCCCCTCGAAGATCGAGTACGCGGGCACACCCTGACCCTTGCGGATGTGGTAACCGACGAGGGAGGTGTCGAGCGCGGGATGGTACTCGGCACCCGTCGTGCCGGCGACGCAGTGCGCGGGCCAGGTCGACACGAAGTCCGGATCGGCATCGGTGGCGAAGTGGCCGCCGTTGTCGTTGTCCGCGTCGTGCCAGTCGCGGCTCGCGAGCACGATCGCGTATTCGTCGACGTGTGCGCGCAGGTGCTCGGTGATAGCCGCGGCGACCGCCGCTCCCCCGTCGACGCCGAGAGCGCCGCCCTCGGTGAAGTCGTTCTGCACGTCGATGATGAACAGCGCCTTGCCCACGGTCGCCTCCTCCGCTCAGCCGTTCGTGAGGTTGTCGCCGCACGTGTAGAAGCCGGTGACCAGCGTGTCGATCGCCTGTTTGGCATTGTCGCTCACGGGGCCGAGCGCGAACACAGCGAAGGTGAGCGGGGTGCCGTCCGCCGCATTCACGATCCCGGACAGGGTGTAGCCGTTGTCGATCCACCCGGTCTTGGCGTGCACGGCGCCGCGGGCAACCGAGTTCGCACCGGTGAAGCGGTTGTAGCCCGACCCCAGCGTCCCCGATCTGCCGGAGACCGGGAGGCCGTCGTAGACGACCCCCAGGCCGTTCTGCCGGTTGAGCACCTTGATGAAAAGCTGGGTCAGGTACGACGGCGGCACCGCATTGTCGGCGCTGAGGCCGGAGCCGTCGGCGATGTGGATGCCGGTGGTGTCGATCCCGTAGCCCTTCAGCCCGGCCAGCACGCCCGCGTTCTCGGCGTCGAACGTGTTGCCCGCGCCGGCCTTGATCGCCACGAGGCGCGCGAGCTCCTCCATGATCGTGTTGTCGGAGTACGTCATCGCCTGATCGATGAGGGTGGTGACCGGCTGCGACTGCACCGCGGCGAGTTGCCGGGCGCCCGCGGGAGCGCTGCCCGAGGTGACCGGAACGTTCGTGCCGAGATACTGCTGGAAGTACTGCAGGGCGCGGCCGACGGGGTCGGTGCTGCGCGGCGACTCCACCGCTCCGGGGTTGTCGCGGTCGCCGTCCACCATCAGGGCGGACATGTACGGCGTCGAGCCCTCGACCACGCGCTCCTCGTGCTCGTCCCAGCTGGGCTGCCACAGCGGGCCGCCGAACAGCGACGTGTCGACGACGATGGAGGTCACCTGCTGACCGCCGAAGGCCTGCTTGGTCTGGTTCGCGAGATCTTGGATGGAGGGCGCACCCGTGTAGAACGCACCCTGGCCACCAGGCAGTCGCGACAGCGTCACGTCGCCGCCGCCGACGATCACGACCTGCCCGGGAGCGCTGCCCGCGACGACCGTCGTCTGCACGCGGTAGTCAGGGCCGAGCGTGGCGAGCGCGGCCGCCGACGTCAGGGTCTTGAGCACAGAGGCCGTCGGACCGGGCTTACCGCCGTTGCGATCGAACAGCACCTCGCCGGTCTTCGCGTTGACGACCTGGGCCTCCAGATTGCCGAGGCGACCGTCTTGGGCGAGGGAGGCGACCGAGCAGGTGCGGACGCGGCTCGCGGCTGGCTGTGCGGCGGGGACGGGACGCGCCGGGTCGACCGTCGGCGTCGGGGTCGGGGTCGGCGTGCTGGTCGCAGAGTGCGTCGGGGAGGGAGCTGCCGCCGCTCTGGCAGGCGCTGCGCCCAGGGTCGCGCCGAGGGCCACGCTACCGGTGCCGAGGATCACGAACGCGACGGCGGCTCCCGCGGCCATCCAGGCCGTGGGGTGGGTTCGGATGGCGGAAAGGACGCCCGCGGCGGCTGCCGCTACAGCACCGCCTCTCGCCGGTGCCGCTCTGCGCCCGGAACGGGTCGCCGACCTACCGGACTCGCTCGTCGCAGAGGAGTCGCCGGTCGGGGGAACAAGCGGGTGGATGTTCGTCGATTCAGACTCGGTGCCGTCGGGCAGCCCTGAGTCGCGCTGGTCCGATTCGCGCATCCAGGCATAGTACCGATCTTGCCTGAAAGCGCCAACCCGACAGCGGCTACGGCACCGCGGCTACGGCACCGCGACCACACGGTAGTCGGCGAACCCGACCGTGAGCGGCGAGACGGTCGCCGCGCCGGAGAGGTAGGCACGCAGTCCGACGCTGCCGAAGCTCTGCAACGCGGCGGTGGAGTCGGTGATGCTCACCTGCCAGGCAGACGGTTCGGCCTGTGTGGCAGGCCAGACCTTCGCCTGCAGCGTCGTCGGCGAGGTGCCGAACGCCTGCACGCGCAGGTTCAGCTGCATGCCCGGCGTGTACGTCAGCCCGGTCACGACCGCCGCCTGGAGGGTGTTGCCGCCCTGCAGGAGCTGAGCCTGCACGGCACCGCTCGCGCTGATCCACGCCCGGCCCTCGTAGGCCACCGAGCCGACCTGCCGGGCCAGCGCGGAGACGAACAAGCCACCGCCTGTCGGCGCGATATCAGTCGTGAACGTGACGTTCGTGTCGGTGCGGTTCGACGACACGGAGTTCAGCGTCGCCGTCTTCGTGGAGCCGGCGGCATCGATCATGTTGCCGTTGCCCGAACCGACGGTGTAGGTGGATGCGGTGCCGGAGACGCTCCAGGCGCCTCCGGTCTGCGACGATCCCCAGCCGCTTGCGGAGGTCCGCTCGAAGTCGTCCTGAGCGAGCGTGCTGCCGGCGTTCGCCGCCACCGTCACCGACTTCGACAGGGAGTTGGTCGCGCCCTGGTTGTCGGTGACCTTGAGCGTCACCGTGTAGGTCCCCGCCGCCGCGTACGCGTGGTTCGCGGTGGCCGTCGCCGCGGTCCCTCCGTCGCCGAAGGTCCACGCGTATGACGCGATCGTGCCGTCGGGATCGCTGGACGCCGTGCCGTCGACACTCACCGTCAGCCCGTTCGTGCCGAAGCCGAACGCCGCCGTGGGCGGCTGGTTCGCCCCTCCGCCGACGATGACGACCTTGTTGCCGACCCGTGAGATCGCGTTGCCGTCCGGGTCGGTGACCGTGAGCGTGTACGTGTGCGCGCTGCCTCCGGCGAGGCCGGTATCGGTGAAGCCCATCGCGCCGGTGTTCCAGAAGTTGTTGGCTTTGACGGCGGTGTAGATCGGGTGTGCAGTGTCGCCGTCACGCGAGAGCGCATAGGTGAGCTGGATGTTGTCCTGATCGTAAGTGGACGTCCACGCGATCTTCGCCTGGCCCGCCGTGCTCGACGTGGCGGTCGGCGTCAGCGCCGTGTTGTTGTTCGGCCCCGTCGTGCTGCGCTGAACGCTGTCGAACGCGAACCGGGTGAGCCCGTACTGAGACTGCCCGTTGACCGCAGGGAACTCGCCGCCGGCGACGAGGTAGCGATTGTCGCCCGCGAGGCTCCACACCGCCTGCCCTTGGCCGGTGAACGACCCGGTGGTCCAGTTGGGGAACCAGGTCTGCTGGGTCGGCGACGGCTGGCCGCTGAAGTTCGCGTAGCTGCGGTTGCCGTCATTGGTCAGGGTCCCCGTCCGCGCCTTGGAGAACGCGAGCGTGTGATGGAAGGTGCGCGGGTTCGTCTCGGGGTATCCGCCCACGTTGCGGCAGTCGTGCGGATGGCCGGCCCCGTAGACCGCGTTGCCGAGTGGCTGGACGGTGTAGGTGTCGCCGTGGCAATCCTCCAGCCAGACGAGCGCACCGGTCGTCGCATCGGCCGAGAAGATCCCCTCGAAGTTCCCGCCGGAGCCGAACACGTATCCCGAGCCGTAGACCCGGTCGGAGGTCGCGTACAGCGCCGTAATGCCCGCGTTGTTCCCGGCGTCTTTGACGACGTTGTTCGCCGGGAACGGCATGCTCGCCCCCGTCGTCCCGTTCAGCATCACGAGTCCGTAGTGGTTCTCGCCGTTGACATGCTGGAATCGTCCGCCGGCATAGACCCGGCTGCCGTCCGGGCTGACCGCCAGGGCGTCGACCACGTAGTCGGCGGAGGCCTTCCACGAGGTCACGAGGGATCCGTTCGTTGGGTCGAGCTTCGCGATGTATCCGGTCGCGGTCCCGTTGACGCTCGAGAAGGTGCCTCCGGCGTAGACCGCGGTGTTCGTCACCGCCAGCGCGCGCACCTGGCTCTCCATGATCGGCCGGAAGGAACTGATGACCTGGCCTGTGGCGGCGTTGATCGCGACGATGCGGTAGTAGTTGCCACCACTGGCAGTGGTGAAGTCGCCGCCGATGTAGATTCGCGAGCCGTCGGGAGTGGCGGCGACCGCCAGGGCCTGGGCGTTCAGCGGGACGTTGATGCCGGTGTTGAGCACGCCGTTGGTGATGTTGTAGACGAGGAAGTTGCTGCGCGGAGTGTTGTTCGAACCGGCGGGCGACCCGGCCGGCCGGGCGTTGTTGAATTTGCCCGCCACATAGACGTTGTCGCCGACGACCCACTGGTCCCACGCGACACCGTCCAGCTGCGTGGTCGGCAGCGCGGTCGCGCCGACAGTCGGAGGCGACGCCGGATTGTTCGGATCGGGTGGCATCGTGTCGGCTGACGCGGCCCCGCCGATGCCCGCCCCTCCCCCGATCAGCAGCAGCGCGCTCGCCACCGCGGTGAACATGCCGAGCACGCGCGCCCGGCCGGACGACGTTCCTGTGTCCATGACAGCCTCGTACCGAACTGATTAATTCTCAATTTCCCCCGCTTCAGTCTACGTCCGAACACGACCGGATGCATCCGAAGACTTTGCTCCGCTCGCGGCGGCCATCGAGGGGAAAGCGAAAGGCCCGCGCATCGCGCGGGCCTGTGGTGTAGTGGTGGTGTGGTTCAGATTCGGAGCCCCCAAGGGAATCGAACCCTTGACCTTCTCATTACGAGATACGGGCGCGGTGTCCAGCGAGGTCCAGATCGGCGCGGTTGCTCGGCTCGCGGTCCTCGGGCGTCCGCATCCTCGGGCCGCGAGCCAGGCACGTTTCTGTCAGGGTTGCTGTACTGCTCTTATGGCGAGAAGCTGGAGGCATGATGACGCACGCCGACTTCGCGAACCGGATGCGCACCCTCCAGGCTGATGCCCGAGCCGAGTTGAGCGGTCGCGTCGTCACCTCCGAAGAGGTCGTCGAACTGTCCCGACTCATTCGAGCAGACGGCCGCATGGTTGAGCCGCCGAGGAGCGCCCGGACCGCAGCGAAGCGAGGACCGGACGCACCGCAGCGAAGCGAGGACCGGACGCACCGCAGGCGGGCTCGCCGGGCTTGCCCGGCGCTTGAATGAGTAAAGAAAGTTCTCACGAGCCACGCGACGGCGACTAGACCGACGCGTGGACCTTGGCACTCTCCTCAGCCACGGCACGGGCCTGCTCCAGGTCATAGCGAAGCTGCATACGCAACCACAACTCTGCCGAACCAAGGTGGTTGGCTTCAAGACTCAGTGCGAGCTTGGGACTAATGCTCGCGTGTCCATTCAGAACACGCGAGAGCTGCACTCGGGATACACCGAGCTTCAGTGCCGCTTCGGTAACCTTCAGTCCAAGTCCTTCTGGGCCGAGATTCTCAGCGAGCACTTCGCCCGGGTGCGGGCGGTTATACATGAGTTCTGCTCCTCAACAGCAGGTGATGTAATTTTTATTCAGTTGTTAGTGATAGTCGAGGTAGTCCACAAGCAGGACATCCTCACCATCGAACGTGAAGACGACGCGCCAGTTACCGTTCACCTTGACGGCGAAGTATCCAGCGCGTTCGCCTTTCAATGCATGGAACGCGAACGCCGGTAGGTCCATATCTGATGGCGTAGCCGCATCGTCAAGCGTTGTGAGAATGAGCCCCAACCGTTTCGCATGGTCAGGCTGGATTCCCCGCTTAGATCCCGAAGAGTAGAACTCTTCGAGGCCCTTGTGGACGAAGCTCTTAATCACGCTTGTAACCGTATCGCGTAGCGATACACGATACAAGGCGTGAGCTGCGATCCGGGGGCGAACTCTCAGGACGAAAGGCGCTTCCATGCGCTCGCCCTCCGCCCTGCGCGAGGGGTGGTCGGCATCTTTTGTTATAGAACGGGCCTTCTATAACAATCGATACCAACTCCGTTCGGGCTTAGCCATCCAACAGGAGTCCCAGCTGTTTGCGCAGTTCCTGCTCATATTCCAGCTGCCGTCGCAGGTTGCCCATCCAATCTTCGATCGCCTCTGGGAAGTCTCCGCCGAAGTCCCGGAGCGACCGTTTTGCCCACTCCGGCTCTCGCTCTGTTGTACCCATGCAGACACAAGTTGCAAGTTGGGCCGGAACCTGAGACAAACCCATTGAGCGCGGGCGGGCACGCTCTACGACTCGACTGCCGCCTCATACTCGCGGAAGCGCTCAACCCAACCCTCGAAGACCGGAAGCAGCTGCGGCTCATGCCGCCCCAATGCCGTGACCATGAATCGACCAAAGTCAGCGATGAGCCGCGTCCGGTGGCTCCCGACCGGGTCGAACACATCAATGTCCATGACCCTCTGAGCGTCGCTTCCGAACGTATTCTCGAACTCTGCCGCAGCGATCCCTCTCATGCGGACCGCGGAGGGCGATCTGCTCATCGACGCTCTCCGAAATCCCCCGAAGGTCTTCCTCACGCATTCCCAGAGGGGCTTGAGGATGATGTCGACCAGAGGATCATCCTTCTGCACCTCAACGAGCGCATCAACGTGCTCCTTCGTGTAGCGATGTCGAAGCCCTCCTGGCGAGACCCGCTGCCACTTGGCAGGGCGAGGTGTCGGCGAAGGTCGTCTCCGCGACTCCCCCGGCTGCGCCGCCCGAGATTCAGGGCCTTCCGTTCCGTCCGGTGGTTCTGGATGACCTCGCGGTCGTTCCGTACATCAAGGAGGGTGCGGGCCGTCCGCGCATCGCGTACTCGTTCCGGGCGTCGGGTCTTCGGGGCACAGGCCCTCGCAAGTCGGGTGAGAACTGATGTCGCTCGGCGGCGAGCTGTCAGCCGAGGGCTGACCATTGCGACGCTACGACTCGGTACACCGCTCCTCATCGCGGAGGCGCTCGAACACGTACGCCGGAACCATGTCGCCGCGACCGAGATGCGCTTCGAGATGTTCGAGCATCGATGAGGGCGTGGGAAACGTGCCGCAGAAGGCGCAGACGTATTGCCCTTCATTGCTCAGATATTCGAGCAGCTCGCGGAGCGCTCCGGGATCAGTCGTCAGACGCTACTGAACATCTCCAGCGGCAAGTACAACGGCGACCTGCGGACGTGGCTGAAACTTTCAGCAGCGTTCGCCGCGAGCCTGGATGACCTCCTCGCCCCTGTATGGGGTGCAGGAGGCGGCTGAGCGTACGCGCGCACCCACCAAAACATGCCAGCGCGCTCTTTCCCCGCGCGAGTGACCGCTGAGGGATTCAGGTCCCCGTTGTTGTGGCGACAGGAGCTTCGAAAGCATGCGCCATCCCGCGATCGTCCGCCGCAGCAGTTCTCAATGAGACAGCGGCAACTGGCCGCCGGGGACGCTCGATTCCCAGAAAGAGAGCGCAAGGCCGGATGCGAGTAGTACAGCTATGGTGCAGAAGACGAGCTGGCCGACGACCATGTCCAGGGGGCTGCGATTATGAAATCGAGCGGCGCGCTTGGCGACTCTCTCACTGTTTGCCCGACCGAACACAGAGCCCATGTAGGCAAACCAGTCGAACAGCGACCACAAGCACATCATAGCCGCGACCATCGAGAGCACCACGGCGCCCAGCATGGTAAGCGTCAACTGGATCACGGTGAAGTCTTTCAGGCCGAGCTTGACGAGTTGCATCCCGGGACCGAGCAGCGTGTTCATCGCCTGAGCCGCGAAGCCCTCGGGCGGGGCGACGGTGGCCATTCCTTGCTCAAGCATCTTGCTCACCGAGTCGATGGATTTGCCGTGCCAAGTTACAGTCGCCACGCCTACCCATGCCCAGATAATGGCAGCCGCCGAGGTCAGCACCTCGAACACGACCACGGCGCCCCGAAGGTTCCAGAGACGGAATCTGCTCACCGAAGAACGGCGACAACCAGCGCTACAACCAGTCCGAGACAGACGCCCATCGAAAACCAGAACAGCGGCACCCGTAGGAACAGAAAGAGGCCGGCCGCAAGCACCGCTGCAAGAAGGATCAGCCACAGGGAGTCGCTTGAATCGGAACTCTTGCCTCCTTGGCTGCTCGCAGGCAATGACGCTTGAATGTTCTGGACGACGATCTGGCGACTGTTGTCGATATCGAAATTAGCGCTGCCCGAGATGTCGCCCGTGATGACCTGAACACCGCTGACGTTGCGCGCAACGACGGCCTTGCGCGCTGGCGTGTATCGTTCGGGACGAGTCGCCAAAGGGATTCGCGCAACGATGAGCGCCCCAAGTACCGTGGATGCCACTCCGATCAGGACCTGTATCAGCGCCTCGACCATTGCAGCCTCCGATGATCCGAGCGGAGGAACACCGGCGGAGTAGAGACATCATCAACTTCAGCACGACGTTGAAGATAGATGGGACCACCGACAGCTCGGTATAGTCCAGACGCACGCCCACCGCCCCCGAATGCTGCCCCGGACTTCACGGGAGTCTCCGCGCACCGCGGAATAGATGAGAAGCTTCGCGTTGGCCTCATCGAGGCCGCTCTCGAAGCGACTCCACGCGCTACGCAGCTTTACGTTCAGCGGCCCTCAGGTGGCTTGGCGCTAGCGTCAGTCGACTTCAGGTTCGCCTCGTACCAAGCGCGAATGCGGGCAACTTCTGATTCCCGAATCATCTGCCGCCCACCCGGTGATCTGATCGGCTCTGATTTCGCCACGGCGAATCCAGCTAGTAGAGCGTCGAGCGAGCGACGAACGGTTCTAGGCGTCGAGCTGCTTCGGTGACCGTTAGGAGTATGTCCACGATCAAAACTCGAGATCAAACAGGATTTCGTACTCGAAGAGTCTACTCGGACTTTGAGCAAACTCCCAGGTTCGAGACAGAAGTGACGGCCGATAATCTCGACAATTTCGACAGAGTCGACAGCTACGAGAAGCATTACCGCTGATCGCGCGGCACGCGATCCGACCTCCCGTAACGAGCGGGGAAGGCAACGGAAACCTTGGGTCTCCTCAAAGCGGGTGAGCCCCCGGACCTGGAACGACGACAGGTCCGACGTTGGCCGACAATGAGAGTTCGGCGGCCAGTGCTCTAGTCAATGACTGGAACGCTGTGCCTGCCCCTCGAACCCATCCTTACCGACGCGATCTGGGCTCAGATCGAAGCTCTCATCCCGCCGCCCCCGCCCGACAGCCACCCGTGGGGGCCAAAAGGTCACAGGCAACGAGTATCGAACCGGTTAGTGTTCGAACGATTGATCCTGATGGCACAAACGAGTCACTCGATCTTTCGCAACGTTCGCGATTCGCGGCGTCGTCTCCGCCTCAACGATTCGCAGGCGATTCTGGGAATGGGCGAACGCGGGCGTGTTTAGAGGGCTCCGCGACATAGCGCTCGACGGCTACGACAAGATGGTGGGTCTTCGACTGCAACACCTTGCAGTGGACGGGTTCAAGACATCGGCGCCACGCGGAGGCGAGCTCGTGACGGCGCTCAGCGAATCTCCCCAGAGTTGCTCACCGAAGTTCCCCAGGTCGCGGGGTAACGCTAGCGCAGATTGGTGCTGGTGGTGACGCGGCGGAGTTCGTCGGCTGTGGCGTGGTGGTTGCGGAGCCGGTAGGAGTCCCCGTCGAGGGTGATCACGACTGATCGGTGGAGGAGTCGGTCGAGCATGGCTGTTGCGACGGTGGTGTCGCCGAGGATCTCGCCCCAGGCGCCGACGGGCCGGTTGGTGGTGAGCACGATCGAAGTCTTCATGTAGCGCTGGTTGATGACCTGGAAGAGGGCGGAGGCGGCCTCGCCGGGCAGTGGCAGGTAGCCGAGCTCGTCGATGATCAGCAGCGTCGGGCCGGCGAAGAAGCGCATTCATGGTCGCCCATTTGCCCTCGATCGCGGCGCGGTGGCAGCGGGCCGCGAGGTCCGCCGCGCTGGTGAAGTAAACCCGGTAGCCGGCGTTCACGGCGGCATGCCCGAGTCCGGTCGCGATGTGTGTCTTCCCCACTCCCGGCGGCCCGATGAGCAGCACGTTGGTGGCGGTGTCGATGGACCGGCAGGTGGCAAGCTCGGCGAGCAGCGACCGGTCGATGCCGGATGCGGCATCGTGGTCGAAGTCCTCGAGTGTGGCGCCGGTGGGCAGGTTCGCGAACCGGAACCTGCCGGCCAGGCGGCGGGCGTCGGTCGCGGTGACCTCGATCTGCAGCAGCCGTTCGAGCGCGGTGGTGAGCGTCCATCCCTCTGCTTGCGCCTGGTCGAGCACCTTCGGGAGGGCGTCCGCCGCGTCGGCCAGTTTCAGGTCGACGAGGTGGGTGCGCAGCTGCTGATAGACACTCGCCGCGGTGGGTGTGGTGGGGGTCATCGGAGGGTGTTCCTGTTCTTCGCGGCCTGCTCGTAAGCGGCCAGGCTGATCACGGTTGAGGTCGGTTCTTCGGTGCCGGTGAGCGCTCGCGCGGCGCGGAGGGCGGCCGGTCCGGGTGGGATGCGTTCCTTGCGGCGGTGCGGGCGTCCCGGCGGCGCCGACGCCATCGCAATCGCATCGAGCGCGGTGACGTGTCCGGTGTCGCGGATCGTGACACCCAGGCCAGGTTCGGCGACCCGGTGGCGGGCGATGACTGTGCCGGCGAGGGTGGCGATGTCGATGCTGTCGGCGCCGAGGCGCTGCAGCACGGTCACTTTCGCGGCAGCGAGTTCTGGCGGGACAGAGTAGCGGTTCCCGCGCCAGTCGATCAGCGCCTGTCGGGTCGCGGTGCGCTCCTCGGTCACGACCACGGGGAACACGATCGGAGGCAGTGGCCGCAGCCGCTCCGCGGCGAACATGAACGGCCGCCGTCGTTGTCCCGTCCTCGCCCTCACGTTTGCGGTTGTCCTGGCCGCGGGCGAACATCTCGACACCGACTTGGGCCTGCTCGACGGTGAGGTCGTCGGGAAGGGTGCGCCACCAGCGTTGCGCGGCAGTGTGGTTGTTCTTCTCGACCACGCCCTTCCGGTTCCCAGACCTCGGCCGGCAGACCACGGCGGTCACGGCGTAGTGCTTCGCGAACGCCGCGGTGAGGTCGCCGGTCACGGGGTCGAGAACGGTCCGCATCCGGTCGAACCGCCAGACCCTCGTCAGCCCGCCCAGCAAGGCGAGGAGGGTGGTCATCGCGGCCAGCAGGTGCGGGGTGTCCATCGACGGGGACAGCACCGCCCGCCAGACCCCGGAGTGCGGGAACGACCCCACCAGCAGATAGGCGCTCTTGCGCGGGAATCCCCAGTGCGCGGGAGGTCGGGCAGCTCGAGCCAGTCGAACTGGGTCTCCTCCCCGGGCGAGTGCGCGATAACCGCGTTGGGGCGCTGCGTGACATGCGCGCATGCGACGCACGGCGGCCGTAGTCCGCGGGCTCGGATCTGCCGGGTCAGCGTTGGATACGAGCCGTCATAGCCAAGCGGGCGCAACTCGTCCAGCAGCGTCACGGCCCACAGGTGCGGATCCTCGACAAGCCGCGCGGTGACATAGCCCACGAACTCGTCGAACTCATCCGGTGCCGCGCGCTTGCGGACCCCCGGTTCACGTTCACCGGCCAAATACGCGCGGATCGTCTTGCGGTCGTGGTTCGTGCGGCGGGCGATCTCACTGATCGTCATTCCCTGCCGTTCCAGAGCGTGGATGTCCACGCTGCTCCTCTCTGAGAGCATGAGAACAAGGCCTCCCTCGGGCTGGTGTGTGGTCAGAGACCACCAGCATCGAGGAAGGCCCACCTCATGCGGCGGAGCGACCCAGAGTAGGGAATTCCGATGAGCAGAAGTGAGGAATTTCAGTGAGCGCCGTCACTCGCCGGCCCGAAACCCCACCGACCGACGAAAGATCGGGCGTAACTGGCTCAATTTGGTCGACGCCCGAGGGGTGCCTGTAGTTGTGATCCCAGCATCCGCGAACACGAACGACCACCTCATCCTGGAGGACGCCCTCGACGCTCTCGAGGAGCGGTTCGGAGCTCAGCTCCCCGAACGACCCATGATTCACGCCGACGCTGGCTTCGATGTCAGATGGGTGATGGAGATGCTGAGCGAGCGAGGATACGGGTATGACATCGTCTGCTCGTTCGGTGACATCTCCCACAAGCGCAATCCCGGCATGAAGCTGTCGAAGCGGTCGCCCGGTCAGCGCGCCAAGAACCGCTGGCACGTCGAACGCACAAACAGCTGGTTCCGCCAATTCGGGCGGATCGCCAGGTCACCGGAGCGACGCATTGCCGCAGCCGAGGCGTGGATGGACCTCACGCACGCCGTCGTGGTCACGCGGTGCCTGATTCGCGAATCCTGGTACAGCCACAGATGGGAAGGTCGCCCAGAGCGAAACCCCTTCCCAAACGGCCGCCGTTCAGAACGGCGAAGCCGGAGGAGTTGGGAAAGGCTTTCGGCAGGACCGAAGCATGACCCAGCCCCCACTTGACCCGAGTGAAACTCATGGCTTTGGGTTGGATTCGGGAGCTGCGTAGGGATCCTTCGTCCGGGTCACCGGGGATGGTTCGTTCCAGGCGAACGCGCTGTTGATCAGCAGTGCCGTGGCGACAAGAGTCAGCAACATCAGCGGAATCGTGAACCCCAGAACGAACTTGGTCCACGTCTGATCTGCCCAAACAACCGACAACGCACATAGCAACGACGCGGCAACGAGAACTGTGAAGCCGCCAAACAGTACAAATCGGATAAACCGTCCGTATCGACCGATTATGCGCGTGGTATACCGGCCGCTCAACGCGAGAACAGCGGTACCGCTGAGTGAAAGCCCGCTTACGATCCCACCAATAGTTGCCACGTTGGTGAGCCCCGATGTGAGTTGGCTAGGACGCACGCTCCACAACGCCCAGGTCAGGAGACTTCCAACGACGATTACGGCCGCTGCAGCCAAAACGAGGACGATGACAAGCTCACGCTTGCCACTGGAACTTGCCATGTCGCCCTCCTAATCTGTACTGAAACGCAATCGCTGCAAATCTGCTCTGTCAAGCTGGAATGCACTGACAATAGCGCCGAGGGCTGACATCGACGTGAACGCGCGAGTGGTGCCGGTCGCCAGGGTTACCCGAGTCTTTCGAGTGAGCCTGTGGTGCAAGAGGTCAACTTCGGAGACAGGGCGATCCCCGGCTGCAGAAACGGTGACCTGAGCCTTGTCAACGGCGCCATCTAGAGAACCAAACGTCTTGCTGAACCAGTCGAGGATCACTCGGTCGTCGTGAGGGTCACTCTTGCCGCGAACCAGGCTTGCTTAATTTCAATCCGGATCGCGCCGGGCTCCCGACGTGGCCCGAGGAAGATGGAACGAACGCCGGTCGCGTCGTTTACGCTTTGGCCGGATTTTCTCCGGCATAAACGAACCCTCGTAGGCCATCAGCTTTCTTCAGCAGGTTTGCGCGCGTTTGATCAATGACTGGACGCGCCATCCACGCGAATTCCGGGTCTTCCTTCTCAAACAGGAAGCGAGTCGCTTTCGTCAGCCAATCCGCATAGGTCGCTGCACGGGACGACGATGTTGATTCGGCCAGCACCCCGATCATGTTTCCGAAGGGCAAATGCCAGACGAAAAGGTTGTCGACGGGGTCCGGATACGTCCCCCTCCAGCCCCATGGGCTTCTGCGCGCCGGATCCTACGTTCTCTTGATTCGGAACGTCGTCTTTCCCGGCCGCAACAACGAGGCCGCGAGTTAGATCAGGATTCTGGGGCGCGATT
>CAVTGP010000009.1:0-137076 GCA_963734315.1 uncultured Actinomycetota bacterium
GTCGCGTTCGGGTTCTCGTTGTACGGTTGGATGCTCTGGTCAGCCACAACTGCGCTTTATAGGCTCCAAACGGTATCCAGAGCTTCAGTCGCGAGCGCGCGAGAACGCTTCTGGATCTGTTCATCAGTAGGCGTAAGAACACCGCTCGCTTTCCAGCTCTTGAGCTCCGCATCGAAGTACGCGCTGCCACGCTGGAGCTCCGCAATCTTCGCAGGCAGGTCTGCGTTTCCTAGCGAGGTATTGAGCGCGCCCGTTAGTAGCGTCAGGTTGCCGATCGAGAAGACCGGGTCCGTGTGGTCGCCGATTGCGGCGGACTGTGGCTTTATGTGCTCGATAGACCAACTCATCAAGTTCTGACCGGCGGGAAGTAGCTTCGCATGTTTGGCGAATGACATCAGCACATACGCAATGAAGATCTTGCGTGCGCGTACTTTCTGCGCCTGTGTGAGTTGCAGGTTCGGTGCGTAAAAGAGCGCACAGAAGGCGTCAGAGGTCCGCGTCCGGATCGGAAGGCTCTGCTTGAGCTTGTCGCGGAGGTCGTTGATCGCCTCGCGCACCTCGGCTTTCGTGGTCGCGGCCTCAAGGCGCACCGCGAAGCGGTTGTAACGACCACGTGTACCGCCAGTCGAGCCGCTATTCGTCAATGCGGTGAACTGGAAGTGGAAGCATTCGACGAGGCGGACCACTTCGATTACCTGCACCTGATCTATGAGGATTGTTTCTGCGTATTTCCTGGCCACTGCCATGACCGTCGAGTTCGCCACGGAGACGTTGAAAATAGTCAGAGCGCGAACGCTGTCGACGAATTCGGGGAGGGTGTATGCGTTGCGAACCCCGTGTCGAGCTAACTGAATCTGGACATCTTCAAGTTCGAGCCATCGGTAGGTCGACGCGTCCGCCTCGAGTTCCTGCAAGTAAGCCAGGTGTGCGGCCGGGTCTGTACCAACATGCCCCTTGATCTCCTTGAAAAGTTCAGGTTCCTTGACTGCGCTCCGCCGCGAGTTCCATGACTGCCAGATAAAGCGGTCGGCAACGTCTGTGGCGAGGCGCCCGGCTTGTACACGCGCTACGAGTTCCTCCCATCGAACTGCGATCGCCGCTCGATCCTGTGCTTGGATCGCTCCTCCGCGAATAAGGAGATTCTTCACGAGGTCTGAAAGGCGAAGATCAGCGCCGCGTGTGTTGAGAGTCTCGAAGATGAGGAATCCGTCCTCCTCGGAGGCTAGCTCAACCTGGATGACCCGAGCCTTCAGGGTGTTCGATCGGATTGATTTGAGCCTCTCGACCTTCTGATCGGGCGCCGAACCCTCGAGTTCAGCGAGAATCTTCGCTTCGAAGAACGCGCGCGCGTCTCCGATCTGCTCAGCACTACTGTTCCACTTGACACCAGAAGGTATTGCGCTCGGATTTTGGATCGTCTCGTAGAACATGGGTTCTGGTCGTTTTAGTACCGGATGCTTCTTGCCGTCGTCATCAGTCACCAAGAGATACTTCTGAGTCGTCAGAGCCTGAGTTCGGGCGGCACTAGCGTCGAAACCAGCAGCATCAGCGTGCTCATCAGCGACCTTATTGAGAGCGTCGCGCACGACGGAAAGTAGGATGGCGCTGGTTGTCAGCCTCTGCTGGCCGTCAATGATGGAATACGTGTCGTTGAAAAGGTCGCGTTTCTCGCTCACCCAAGTGACGGTCGAACCAAAGAAGAAGTCACCCTTTGCCAATACGACGTCATCCCAATAGTCGTCCAGCTGCTCCCGCGTCCAACTGTATGGGCGCTGGAAGTTCGGGACCTCGTACAGGCACTGCTGGAAACATGTCTGTATCGTCCGGGTCTGACTTTCAATCGGAATGAGATCCGCTGATGATGTCGACTCTGCCAAACGATCCCTCTAATCTTCCAGAAACCGGCAAGAAAAAGAGTCGAAGCGTGCTCGACCGGGCCGGTTTGTTTCAAGTTAGCGGTCGTCACGAGCATTGTGCGGAGACGACCCGCCGCGAAGGACCTTGCGGAACCAATGCGTCGCGTTCGGGTTCTCGTTGTACGGTTGGATGCTCTCGTAGCCGTGCGAACGGTAGAGGCTGCCCGCGGCCTCCAGGCTCGCGTTGGTGTCGAGCACGACCTCCGTCGCGCCGAATCCGCGGGCGCGGTGCTCCAGCTCGGCGAGGATCGCACGGCCGATGCCCTGGCCGCGATGCGTGGGAGTCACCCAGAGGTGCTTGATCTCGTAGCGGACGATCTGCTCGCCGTCCTCGGTCTCGGAGAACGGCACCCTCAGCTCGCGGACGCCGCCGCAGCCTGCCTCGTCGTCGTCGTAGGCGAGCAGGAACACGCCGGCAGGCGGGACGAACTGCCCCGGGTCGGGGAACGTGGTGCGGTACGCGCCCTGCATGGCGGGGAAGGTCTCGGCCCGCTCGGCGAAGTAGGAGGCCAGCATTCCATGGGCGGTCGCATCGGTCACGGAGACATCGGCAAATGACACCATCGCCCCAGCGTAGTTCGCGCGCGACATTCGCGCCGAATGTCGTCGTCGACGGGGGCGAGTTCGCGCCATTCGGCGCGAATGTGTGCGCCGGGTAGGGTGGACGGGTGACTGTTCGCGTGGCCGTCGCCGGGGCGACCGGCAAGCTGGGATCCGTGGCGGTGCGTCTCATCGAGGCCGCCGACGACCTGGAGCTGGTGGCGGCTCTCGACTCGCGTTCGCCGCTCGAGGACATGCTCGGTGCGGACGTGCTCGTGGACATGACGCTCCCGCAGGTGAGCCAGGGGATCGTCGCGTTCGCCGTGGAGCACGGACTCAAGGTGCTCGTGGGAACATCCGGCTGGTCGGCGGACCGCATCCTCGATCTGGAGCGCCGCGTGGCCGAGAACGAGGGAAGCGGAGCCGTCGTCATCCCCAACTTCTCGCTGGGCTCGGCGCTCGGCACCGCATTCGCGACCGTCGCGGCGCGCTTCTTCGACTCCGTCGAGATCATCGAGACGCACGGCGCGGGCAAGATCGACTCGCCGTCCGGCACGGCCGTTCGCACAGCCGAGCTCATCGGCGCGGCGCGGTTGCAGCGCGGGCCGGTCGACGCGCCGCACACCGACCAGCGTGCTCGCGGTCAGCAGGTGGCGAGCGTGCCGATCCACAGCCTCCGGATGCGCGGCGTCGTCGCCGAGCAGCAGGTGGTCTTCGGCGGCGCGGGGGAGACTCTCACCATCCGGCACGACACAGTCGGTTCGGAAGCGTACGAGGCGGGCATCCTGCTCGCGCTGCGTGCGGCCGCCACGACATCGGGCGTGGTGGTCGGCCTCGACAAGCTGATCGACCTCGGTATCGCGGAGCCCGACGGCGAACCGCCGCGGCCGACCGTGCGCGAGGTGTAGCAGCACCGATGCGCAACCGTCTCGCCGCGCTGCTGATGGCGCTCATCCTCGTCGTCTACCTCGTGTTGGTCGTCCAGCGCGCAGTCCTCTTGATCGCCTCGGGATCGGGCGTCGGGATCGCGATGGGCGTCGCGCTCATCGTTCTGCCGTTCATCGCGGCCTGGGCCATCGGGCGCGAGCTGCTCTTCGGAGCCCGCACCGAGAAGCTGGTCAAGCTCATGGCCGCCGAGGGCACGCTTCCCGTCGAGGACCTCCCGCACCGGGCCAGCGGACGTCCGCTGCGCGACGCGGCCGACGCCGACTTCCCTCAGTACAAGGCCGAGGTGGAGGCCGCGCCCGAGAGCTGGCGCGCGTGGTTCCGGCTGGGGCTGGCCTACGACGCCAGCGGCGACCGCCGACGGGCACGCGAGGCGTTGCGGCAGGCCGTCCGGCTGTACCAGGGGGAGCAGCGGGCGGGACGCGCCGCGCACTAGGGTGCCGCCGTCCACATCGTCAGGCGGCGGCGACCAGCTGTGCCATCGCGTCCTGCACGGTCGTGTCCTGGAACACGAACCCGTCGTCGAGGAGGCGGCGCGGCAGCACGCGCTGGTCGGCGAGTAGCAGCTCGCGACCGGCTTCGCCGAGCCCGAGCGTGATAGCGGGCCGCGGCAACGGGAGGCCGTACGGCCGGTGCACGGTCGTCGTCAGCGCGCGCAGCACGTCACCCGCGGTCGCAGGCTCGGGACCCACGACGTTGACCGGACCCGACAGCGTCGAGGTGAGCAGATGCACGATCGCTGCGGCCTCATCGCGCAGGCTGACCCAGGGCCAGTGCTGGCGTCCTCCGGCGATCGGGCCGACGAGTCCGGCTTTGGCGAGGGGGAGAAGGGGCGCCATCGCGCCTCCGCGCCCGATCACCACACCGGTGCGCACCGTGACGATGCGGGTCGCCTGGGGCGCGAGGTGCGCCGCCGTCTCCCAGGCGTCGACGACGTCCGACAGGAAGCCGGTGCCCTTCGACGAGCTCTCGGTGAGGGTCTGCCCTGGCCGGTCGCCGTAGTAGCCGACTGCTGACCCGCTGACGAAGACGGCCGGAGGGGACGTCGTCTGGCGCATCGCATCCGCAAGTGTGCCCGTCGCCTCCAGCCGGGACGCCAGGATGCGCCGGCGGTGGGCCGGCGTCCAGGGCAGGCGATTGAGAGAAGCGCCGGAGAGGTTCACGACCGCCTCGGCCTTTTCGAGCAGGCCCACGTCGATCATCCGTGCCGACGGTGCCCACGAGCGCTCGTCCGCGCTCTGCGGCTCGCGCCGCACCAGGCGGAGGACGTCGTGGCCCTCCGCCCGGAGCCGACGGACGAGCTCGGTGCCGATCAGGCCGGACGCGCCGGCGACGAGCACCCGCATCGGTCAGGCCAGCGTGGCTTCGATCGTGATCGGGATGCCGACCAGCGCCCGCGAGACGGGGCAGGTGCGCTTCGCCTCGTCGGCGAGGCGCTGGAAGTCTTCCTCAGTGAGCCCGGGCACGGTCGCCTCGACGAGGAGGTGGCTGCCGGTGATGCCCTGGGAGGGGTCGAACGTGACCGCGGCGGTGGTCCGGATGCTCTCGGGCCGGGTGCCGAACGTGGCGAGGACGTTCGAGAACGCCATCGAGAAGCACGCCGAGTGCGCGGCGCCCAGCAGCTCCTCCGGAGTGGACGTCTCCGCGCCGCCCTCCGAGCGGGCCTTCCAGTTCACGGCGAGCGTCGCGGCGCCGGACGAATCGAGGGAGACCGTCCCCGAGCCCGACGTCAGATCGCCGGTCCAAACCGTGGTGGATTCGCTGGTTACTGCCATGAGACCTCTTTCTCCTTCTCCCGGCGCACGGGGTGCCCCGGAGTCGGGACGGCGGCGGTGCGACCAGACTACTGGCGTGCTCCGACAGGGCGAGCGGCGCTGGGGGGATTCCCGGTTTCGCGCGCTCAAGCCGCCGCAGCGGGCCTCCGGATGACGCCGGCCCGCACGAGCAGGAGGTAGATCTGGCAGCCCAGGCAGTAGCCGAAGACCGCGTTGAGGAACGCCGCCACGAAGGCGAGGGCCGCCGCGATCGGCAGGGCGATCGTCACCCCGAAGGCGAAGAGCAGGAGGCCGAGTCCGGTGACGACCAGCCCGACGCCCTGCGCGAAGGTGGGCGGGGCCGGGTCCTCCAGCTCGGCGGGAGCGGCCAGTCGCGGCCGCACGGCGACGCGGTAGAGCACGCCGTACGGATGGCGCCGCACGCCGGCGAAGGCGCCCCACGCGAAGAGCAGGGCGATGACGAGGAGCAGCACTGCCGCGGCCGTCGTCGCGCCGGTCAGGGCGAGGAAGAGGTCCACCAGGAGCAGGACGGCCGTGATGCCGGCTCCGAAGCGCGGCGAGCGCGGATCGATTCCTGCGCGCTTGTCGGTGGCTGGCTGGTGCGAGGTCGGGTTCGGCTGCTGGTTCGGGTTCGGCTGCTGGTTCGGGTTCACTGGCATGGTCACTCCGTGAGGATGCGGTCGAGCGCGCTGCGGACGTCGGCGGGGCGTGCGGCGCCGGAGATCCGGCCGCGGACGCGCCCGCGGCCGTCGATCAGGAGGGTGGTGGGGGTCTGCAGAACGTCGAATCGACGCGCGAGCTCCGGGCGCACGGTGAGATCGATGTCGAGGTGGTCGACTCCGTCGTGGTCGGCGGCGATCCCGGTCAGCACCCGGGCCGTCCCCGGGCACTGTGCGCAGAACGCGGTCGAGAACTGTACGAGGGTCGCGCGCGAGCCCAGTTCCGCAGCGCCGAGGTCGGCGGCCGAGAGCCGGGTATCGCCGTCGGCGGCGCGGAGTCGACCGGTGCGCGCCTTCCACACCAGCCCGAGCGCCGTCGCGAGCGCGACGAGTGCGAGCACGGTGAGGAGTGCGGCCGGAGCGATCATAGTGCAGGCGACGTTACGCGCGGGGTCGGCAGCGGCGCAGGCAATGTGACCGAACATGACGACACCGCACGGTGTGCAGGGGGAGGCGGTCGCCTGGTCCGACCCGATAGCCTTGATGCCATGGCCTCTCCCCAGAACCCCTTCGGCCAGGTGCTCGTCGCCCTGGTCACGCCCTTCACCGCCGACGGTGAAGTCGACTGGGCCGGCGTGGAGAAGCACATCGACGACGTCATCGTGGCGGGAGCCGACGGCATCGTCGTCACCGGAACGACGGGGGAGACCTCCACGCTCACCGACCCCGAGAAGCTGCGTCTCGTCGAGGTCGGCAAGGCGGTGGCGGGCGGCCGCGCCAAGATCATCACCGGTGGAGGCTCGAACGAGACCGCCCACGCCATCCAGCTCTACAAGCAGAGCGAGAAGGCCGGCGCCGACGGGGTGATGATCGTCACGCCCTACTACAACAAGCCCACCCAGGCGGGCGTGCTGACGCACTTCCGCATGATCGCCGACTCCACGGACCTGCCGGTCATCCTCTACGACATCCCCGGCCGCACGGGCATCCCGATCACATACGAGACCATCCTGCGCATCGCCAAGCACCCCAACGTGCTCGCGATCAAAGACGCCAAAGGCGATTTCAGCGAGGTCAGCCGGGTTCTCAACCAGACCGACCTGCTGTACTTCTCGGGCGACGACGCCAACGTGCTCCCGCATCTGGCCATCGGCGCGACGGGCCTCATCGGCGTCACCGCCAACATCGCTCCGACGCCCTATCGGCAGATCGTCGACGCGGTGAACGCGGGCGACCTGGCCACCGCGACCGCCGCCCACCAGAAGCTCGAGCCGCTGGTCCGCGCCGTGATGACCCACGTACCCGGAACGGTCGCCGCCAAGTACATCCTCCACGGCCTCGGCCGCATCTCGAGCCCGCGGGTCCGACTCCCGCTCGTCGGACCGGAGGAGTGGGAGGCCGCTCAGATCGAAGACGAGCTCGACCTCGTCCGCGACATCCCCGGCGTCGACTTCTCCAACTTCCGGCCCGATCGCAACGCCGCCGCCGGCGGTGCGCTTCCCAAGATCGCCGGCACCACACGCTGAGACCGCACGAAGCGGTCGGCAACACCCCGGGCACGCGCCCGGACGTACGTACACATCGATATTGGAGGGCAGATGCCCAACCTCGTTTCCGATCCGCCGGTCCTCGAACCCGGAACGCTTCGGATCATCCCCACCGGCGGCCTCGGCGAGATCGGCCGCAACATGACCGTCTTCGAATACGAAGGCAAGATCCTGATCGTCGACTGCGGCGTACTCTTCCCTGAGCAGGACCAGCCGGGAGTCGACTTGATCCTGCCCGACTTCGCACCGGTCCGCGATCGCCTCGACGACATTCTCGGCGTCGTGCTGACGCACGGCCACGAAGACCACATCGGCGCCGTGCCCTACCTGCTCAAGCTGCGCGCGGACATCCCGCTGATCGGCTCGGGCCTGACGCTCGCGCTCGTGGAGGCCAAGCTCAAGGAGCACCGCATCCAGCCGTACACGCTCACGGTGAAAGAGGGGCGCACCGAGCAGCTCGGCCCGTTCGAGCTGGAGTTCGTGGCGGTCAACCACTCCATCCCCGACGCGCTCGCCGTCGCCATCACGACGCCCGCCGGTGTCGTGCTGCACACCGGCGACTTCAAGATGGACCAGCTGCCGCTCGACGACCGCATCACCGACCTCCGTGCGTTCGCCCGGCTGGGCGAAAAAGGCGTCGACCTCTTCATGGCCGACTCCACCAACGCCGACGTGCCGGGATTCACGCCCCTCGAACGGTCGATTGGCCCGGTGCTCGACGCGGTGATCGCGCGGGCGCCGCGGCGCGTGATCGTCGCCTCCTTCTCGAGTCACATCCACCGTGTGCAACAGGTCCTCGACGCCGCGGCCGCCAACGGCCGTCGCGTCGCACTGCTCGGCCGCTCGATGGTCCGCAACATGACCATCGCCGCCGAGCTCGGCTACCTCAAGGTGCCGGCGGGCGTGCTCATCGACTACAAGAAGGCCGCCGACCTGCCCGACGACGAGATCGTCTACATGTCGACGGGCTCGCAGGGCGAGCCGATGGCCGTGCTGGCCCGCATGGCGAACCTCGACCACCAGATCGAGGTCGGCCACGGCGACACCGTGATCCTCGCCTCCAGCCTGATCCCGGGCAACGAGAACGCCGTCTACCGCGTGATCGACGGGCTCACCAAGCTCGGCGCCAACGTCGTCCACAAGGGCAACGCCAAGGTGCACGTCTCGGGTCACGCTGCGGCGGGCGAGCTGCTCTACTGCTACAACATCCTCAAGCCCAGGAACGTGATGCCGGTGCACGGGGAGTACCGTCACCTGGTCGCCAACGCGCGGCTGGCGATGGACACCGGCGTGCCGGAAGAGAACACGATCCTCGCCGAGGACGGCTCGGTGATCGACCTCCGTGACGGCGTCGCCCGTATCGTCGGCCAGCTCGATCTGGGCTTCGTCTACGTCGACGGGTCGAGCGTGGGCGAGATCACGGATGCCGACCTCAAAGACCGTCGGATCCTCGGCGAGGAGGGCTTCATCTCCATCATCGTCGTCGTGGAGGCCGCCAGCGGGCGGATCGTCACCGGCCCGGAGATCCACGCCCGCGGCTTCGCGGAGGACGACGCGGTGTTCGACGACGTCAAGCCCAAGATCGCCGCGGCACTCGCCGACGCAGCGCACAACGGCGTCCGGGACTCGCACGCGCTGTCGCAGATCGTCCGCCGCACGGTCGGCCGCTGGGTCAACACGAGCTACCGCCGTCGCCCGATGATCGTCCCGCTGGTCATCGAGGCGTGATCTGCGTCTGACCGGTGAGCGGTAGGTTTGATTTCACCTGACGCCGGGGGCGGCGCAGGCGAGTGAAAGGCAGCATATGGGGGTCATGCGACGGTGGGTCTTCCCTGTCATCCGCATTGTTCTGGTGGGGGCGATCGCAGTCGCGCTGGTGAAGCTGGCGTTCTTCCCGAGCGGGACGTCGCAGGCCGCCGATCCAGCTGTGCCGACCGGTGAGCTGACTGATCCCGTCACGACCGTGTCGACCGGCACGATCGTGAACGACGTGACGGTGACAGGGTCGGTCGTCGCCGACGGCGCGATTGCTGCGCGCGCGACCGCGGCCGGTACCGTCAACACGGTGCGGGCGACGGCCGGTCAGCCGGTCGACGCCGGTTCCGTGCTCTTCGACATCACGGTCGAGACGCCGCGCGATCCACTGATCGAGACCGGCCCTGACGGCTCGCAGACGGTCACCGAGCGCAAACCCGCAATCAGCTACGCGGAGGTAACGGCTCCGATCGTGGGCGTGCTGAGCGACCTCCCCGTGCTCGCCGGCCAGAGCGTCGCAATCGGCGAGAAGGTCGCCTCTGTCGCCCCTCCCACGTTCTCGGTCACGGCCGCGCTGCCGGCGGAGCTGCAGTACCGGCTGGTCGACCGGCCGACGGAGGCACTGGTCACCGTCAAGGGCGGTCCGGCGCCGTTCACCTGCACCGGGCTGACTATCACGACGCCTCCGCCGGCCGCAGCCGACTCGGCGCCGAACGCGCAACCCGGCACGGGCGCAGGCAGTGGCGGCGATTCCACCACGACCGTCCGCTGTGCTGTGCCGGCGGGGGTGACGGTGTTCTCCGGGCTTCGGGCCGACATCACGATCTCCGCGGGACGCGCCGAGAACGTGCTCACCGTGCCGACCACCTCCGTCAAAGGCTCCGCCGAGAAGGGCACCGTCTTCGTCCCCGACCCGAAGGGCGGTCACCCGGAGGAAGTCGCGGTGACGCTGGGTCTCACCGACGGAACGTCGATCGAGGTCACGTCCGGGCTCGAAGATGGCGACTCCGTGCTGCAGTTCGTCCCGGGTGCCCCGACACCCGAGGGCGGCTGCGCGCCGAGCGGCGGCGGCATGGTCTGTGCGGGCAACGGCGCGGTAGTCGGGTCGTGACGGCGCTGCTGCGTCTGAGTGGAGTGACCAAGACGGTCCGGATACCGGATGCGGTACCGCTCAGCATCCTGGACGGGATCGACCTCGTCGTCGATTCCGGCGAGCGGGTGTCCGTCGTCGGACGCTCCGGCTCGGGCAAGTCGACGTTGCTCAACATCCTCGGCCTCCTCGACTCCCTGAGCAGCGGTGAGTTCGAATTCGAGGGCGTTCCGGTCGAGCGCATCGGCGGCCGCGCCCGTGACCTGCGCCGCGGAGCCGAGGTCGGGTTCGTGTTCCAGCAATTCAATCTGCTGTCGGGTCGTACTGCGCTCGAGAACGTGATGACCCCGTTGCTCTACGCCAGCGGCAGGCGGTTCTGGAAACGCCGGGCGATCGCCACAGAGATGCTCGAGCGCGTGGGGCTGGGCAATCGCCTCGGCTCGCTGCCCGAAGTGTTGTCGGGAGGCGAGCAGCAGCGCGTCGCGATCGCCAGATCGCTCGTCCGCGGACCGCGGCTGATCCTGGCCGACGAGCCGACCGGCGCGCTCGACGTCGAGACCGGCGCCGACATCATCGATCTGCTCGAAGGCGTCGCCGCCGAGAACGACGCCGCGCTGGTCGTCATCACCCACGACCCGGCCGTGGCAGCGCGCTCGGAGGTCCGCTACCGTCTCGACGCCGGCCGTCTGCACACCCTGACGACAGAGGCGGCCGCGTGAACGCCCTGGCCGCGCTGTGGGGTGCCGTCGTCGAGGCGTGGCAGGAACTGCGCATCCATCGCACCCGGGTGCTGCTGTCGCTGATCGGCGTCGGCGTCGCGGTCTGCGCCCTCAGCTCGGTGGTCGGCCTCGCCAACATCGCCGAGCAGGGGATGCGTGAGAACAACGAGCGCTACGGCGGCCGTCCCGCGCTCATCCTGGTCTACCCCTCGGGTGATGGCGGCGCGAGCGAGGTACGCCTCGACGCGGCGTGGGCCGCGATCCTCGAACGCCACGACATCCGCTACTCCTCGAAGGTCGGAACCGTGCCGCTCCCCGTTCAGTTCCGGGACGGGGTGACGTCGGTGATGGGGCAGACCGTCGACCCGGCGTACGCCACGATGCACCGCACTGTCGTGCAGCAGGGCCGGTGGTTCCTGGCAGAGGACGAGCAGCTGCTGGCGCCGCCGATCATCGTCAACGAGGAATACTGGCGTCGGCTCGGCTCGCCGTCGCTCGCCACCCATCCCACCACCACGGTTCTGAAGGGCGAGTCGAAGGTCACGGCCGTCGTCATCGGGGTCGTGAAGACTCCTGACGCTCCGGAGGACGCGACCGCGATCGTCCTGAACTCCGGCGTGGACCGATTGACGACCGGCCGGACCGCCGACTTCGGTCCGGCCTCGCTCGAGGCGTGGGTACCACCCGAGCGCGCGACGCCTCTGGTCGCGGCGATTACGGCCGAGTTCGATCAGGCGCTCGGTCAGGGCATCGTCAGCGTCAGCCGCAGCGACTACCTCGCTCAGCAGGATCAGGACCCGTTGCTGTTCTTCAAGCTTGTCGTGGGTGGGGTCGCGGTGCTGATCCTGCTGCTCGGTGCGCTCGGGCTCGTCAATATCGCGCTGGTGACGGTGCGACACCGCATCCGCGAGATCGGTGTGCGGCGGAGTTTCGGTGCCACGGGCGCGCGGGTCTTCTTCGCGGTCATGATGGAGAGCGTCGTCGCGACGGTGGTCGCCGGCGCAGCGGGCGTCGCGCTGTCGGTGCTGATCGTCAAGAACCCGTGGGTAGAGCAACTGCTCGGGCGCGGCATGATCGCGGACATGCCCCCGTTCCCTGTGGAGGCGGCCGTGCTCGGGCTCGTCGCTGCGTCCGTCGTCGGGGCGCTGGCCGGGCTGCTGCCCGCACTGGTCGCCGTCCGGGTGAAGGTGATCGACGCCATCCGCTACTGAGCTCACCTACCGACGTAACCGCCGGAAACCCGTAACCTCTCGGAAACACGGGGGCGAGTAACGTGCAGCCATGAGCGCGTTCCGCATCCGACCGGCGAACGGCGATGATGCGCGCATCCTCGCCGACATGCTGGTGGAGGCCGCGAACGGCAACGCGCCGCGGGTGCGGCCGCGCGTCGCGGTGCTCGAGGACCCGCACGTGATGCGTTACATCGCGGGCTGGAAGCGGCCGGGTGACTTCGGCTGCGTGGCGGAGGACGCGCACGGGTCGGCGGTCGGAGCGTGTTGGGCGCGGCTGTTCCCGGCCAACGCGCCCGGCAGCGGCTTCGTCGCGGTCGGCGTTCCCGAGCTCACGCTCGGCGTGAACCCGCAGTGGCGGGCTCAGGGTGTCGGGCGGGCTCTGCTCAAGGAGATCGGTCGAGCGGCGGCGGCCTCCGGTGCCGCGCGACTGAGCCTGAGCGTCGACCGCAGGAACTTCGCCCAGCGCCTGTACGTGAGCGAAGGCTACGTGACGGTCGAGTCGCGACTGATCGCGGACACGATGATGCGTGCCGTTCGCTGAGCCTGTCCCTCACAGGGCGTGCCGCGGCGCGATTTTCCCCGTTCCAGGCGCGTACGACAGCCTGTGCCGGGGGTGCGAAGTACCGTTGAGCCTATGGCTACGAGCACCAAGTCGACCTCGCGCTCCCGGAACTCCGGGCGCGACGGTTCGAGCGCGCGCAAGCCGGCCGTCAAGACCGCTGCCCAGAAGACGGTCGCCTACCCGGCCGCTGCCGACGCTCAGAGTCCTCTCGTGCGCGCCTGGATGGGGCTCGCTCACCTGACCGGCGGCCTTTTCCGGGCGCTCGGCCCCGAGCAGCTCGCCAAAGAGGAGCGGCGCGACGGCTTCCCCTTCTTCCTCGTGTTGCTGGCGATCGCCGGCGCCGTGGTCGAGTGGTTCCTGATCAACGACCAGGTCGCACGAACGCTCGACGCGTACACCTTCGGCATGTTGTTCGGTCGTGTCGCATTCGCGCTCCCGGTGGTGATGGTGATCTTCGCCGCCTGGCTGTTCCGGCATCCCTCGTCGGTTCACGACAACACGCGCATCGGGATCGGCCTGGGGCTCCTGCTCCTGATGGTCTCCGGCCTCTGCCACCTGTTCAGCCAGCACCCGTCGCCGAGCGACGGCATGGCCTCCCTCGCCCAGGCGGGCGGCGTGCTCGGGTGGCTGATCGCCGCCCCGTTGTCGTGGCTGATCACCCCCGTCGGCGCCGGAGCGGTGATCATCGTGCTGCTCATCCTCAGCCTCTTCATCATCGCCAAGACGCCGCCCAACAAGCTGCCGTCGCGTATTCGAGAGCTCTACTCCTATCTGTTCGGTGCGCAGCTGGCGACCGACGAGGAGCGTCAGGAGGTCAAGGAGGCCGCCAGGGAGGCGAAGACCAAGCAGGTCGAGCTTGACGGGATCGACGACGAGGACGACACGCACGAGACGAACCTGCCCTGGTGGCGACGCAACAAGTCGCAGCGCGAGGAGGATCCCGATTACGAGGAGCCCGCCGACCTCACCGAGGTCTTCGGCGCTCCGGCCCGTGGCAAGGGCGAGTTCGCGACCCCGCTGGAGCCCGACCCCGCGAGCGACCACTACAACACTGAGGTGCTGGGGGAGCTCGCGAACGCCGAGACCGCTCTGCAGGCTTTCACCGGAGAGGCGCCGCCGACGGCCGCGGCTGCCGTCCCCACTGGTCCCGCCGTGCTGCCGGGCTTCCAGGCCGGAGCGGACGACTTCGACGCGACCGTGGCGGCCGACGACACCCCGCAGCCGACGGCCCCGTACAACCTCCCGTCGGCCTCGATGCTCTCCGCGGGCACGCCGGCGAAGATCCGCTCGAACGCCAACGAGGAGATCGTCGCCGCGATCACCGAGGTGCTCACGCAGTTCGGCGTCGACGCCAAGGTGACCGGCTACTCGCGCGGCCCGACGGTGACCCAGTACGAGATCGAGCTCGGCCCGGGCGTCAAGGTGGAGCGCGTCACGGCGCTGAGCAAGAACCTCTCGTACGCCGTGGCGAGCAACGAGGTCCGCATCCTCTCGCCCATCCCGGGCAAGAGCGCGATCGGCGTCGAGATCCCCAACAGCGACCGAGAGATCGTCTCCCTCGGCGACATCCTCCGGTCGCCGGCGGCCGCCAAGAGCACCCACCCGATGACCATCGGCGTCGGCAAAGACGTGGGTGGCGGCTTCGTCGTCGCCAATCTGGCCAAGATGCCCCACCTCCTGGTGGCGGGCTCCACAGGCTCGGGCAAGTCCAGCTTCGTCAACTCGATGATCACCAGCCTGCTGATGCGGGCGAAGCCCTCCGACGTGCGGATGGTTCTTATCGACCCGAAGCGCGTCGAGCTCACGATCTATGGCGGCGTCCCGCATCTCATCACGCCCATCATCACGAGCCCGAAGAAGGCCGCGGAGGCCCTCCAATGGGTCGTCAAAGAGATGGACATGCGCTACGACGACCTCGCGAGCTTCGGCTTCCGTCACATCGACGACTTCAACAAGGCCGTCGTGAACAACGAGATCGTGCTTCCGGAGGGCAGCGAGCGCAAGCTGAAGCCCTACCCGTACTTGCTGGTCGTCGTCGACGAGCTGGCCGACCTGATGATGGTCGCCCCGCGCGACGTCGAAGACTCGATCGTCCGCATCACCCAGTTGGCCCGCGCCTCCGGGATCCACCTGGTGCTCGCAACGCAGCGCCCCTCGGTCGACGTGGTCACGGGCCTCATCAAGGCGAATGTGCCGTCGCGTCTCGCGTTCGCGGTCACGAGCGTGACCGACTCGCGCGTCATCCTCGATCAGCCGGGAGCCGACAAGCTGATCGGCCAGGGCGACGGGCTCTTCCTTCCGATGGGCGCCTCCAAGGCGCTGCGGGTGCAGGGCGCCTGGGTCAACGAGGAGGAGATCCAGAAGGTCGTCGAGCATGTGACGCGGCAGGCCCGGCCGGAGTATCGCCAGGACGTCGCCGTGGGCGCTGAGAAGAAGCAGATCGACTCCGACATCGGTGACGACCTCGAGCTGCTGCTCGCCGCAGCCGAACTGGTGGTGTCCTCGCAGTTCGGCTCGACCTCGATGCTGCAGCGCAAGCTCCGCGTGGGCTTCGCCAAAGCGGGCCGCCTGATGGACCTGCTGGAGTCGCGTGAGATCGTCGGTCCGTCGGAGGGCTCGAAGGCGCGCGATGTGCTCGTCGCGGCCGAGCAGCTGCCGCAGGTGCTCGCCCGGTTGCGTGGTGAGGATGCCCCTGCGCCGCCCGCCGCTCCCGCGCAGGCGCCCAGCGCGGCGGACGGTGACGGCGACCGCTACGGAGCCGACCCGGTCGCCGCGATGACCGAGGGCTATCCTGAGGTGGACGGCGACTCGGACGAGGACGCCTGGCAGCTGACCGGCAGGGAGTGACCGCGATGTCGGTACCCGACGCGCCCCCGCCTGCCGCGGCGGGCGGCAGCGCGAATCGCGCGAGCAACTGGAACGTGCCCAACCTCATCACTGTGGTGCGGATCGTCCTGGCACCGGTGTTCATCTGGATGCTGCTCGCGGACGCCGGCGCCGACGGCCCGCTGCGCTGGACGGCCGCCGTGCTGTTCGTGATCGCCATCGCCACCGACGGCGTGGACGGCGCCATCGCACGTCGCAAAGACCTGGTCACCGACCTCGGCAAGCTGCTCGATCCGATCGCCGACAAGGTCCTGACCGGCGGAGCACTGGTGTCGCTGTCGATCCTGGGCGAGCTGCCCTGGTGGGTCACCATCGTCATCCTCGTGCGCGAAGTCGGGATCACCGTCTACCGCTTCGTCGTCATCCGACAGGGCGTGATCGCCGCGTCGCGCGGGGGCAAGATCAAGACGATCGTCCAGTCCGTGGCGATCTCCTTCGCGCTCTTCCCGCTGTGGACGATTTTCGGCGACTGGATCTTCTGGGTGAACGGCATCCTGATGACCGCCGCCGTGGTGCTCACCGTCGTGACCGGATTCGACTACCTCTGGCAGGCGTACCGCGGCAGGAGGGCCAAGCGTGCCGGGGCCTGACGATGTCGCGGCGGCAGACCTCACCTTCCGCGTCGTTCGAGCGCTTGCCGAACGGGGCCTGACGCTGGCTACGGCCGAGTCGCTCACCGGGGGCGGGCTCACGGCCGAGCTCACCCGCGTGCCCGGCGCCTCCGCCGTCGTGCTCGGCGGCGCGGTCGTCTACGCGACCGAGCTCAAGCACTCCCTGCTCGGGGTGGAGGCCGACCTGCTCGAGCGGGAAGGACCCGTGCACCCGGAGGTCGCCCGCCAGCTCGCTGAAGGCGCCAGGACGCGCCTGGCGGTAGACGGGCGCGCCGCCGACCTCGGCGTCTCGACCACGGGGGTCGCCGGGCCCGACCCGCAGGGAGGCCGTGCTGTCGGGACGGTGTACGTCGGGATCGCATCAGCGTCCGGGGCCCGCGCCGTCGAGCTCGCGCTCGTCGGCGACCGGCAGTCGATCCGCGCGCAGACGGTCGTGAAGGCGGTGCTCGAGCTCGCCGTGGAGCTCGGGATCACCGTCCGCTGAGACGCTCGGGGAGCCCGCTGGCGCCCGTCCCAGAGCAGGGGAATACCCCGTGTCGCAGTCTCGTTACGGGTGATTGCATTCACAACAAAAGCCCAGTCGTCGTAGATATCGTGACTGACATGGATGCGGTACAGTTGGCATCCATTCGATTCGTCGGCAGGGTAGAAGAAGGAGGCTCCGAAATGATTCTTGTACGTCAGGAAATCGGCGACGTGCTCAGGGACTTCCGCCTGCAGAAGGGCCGCACGCTGCGCCAGGTCGCGAGCAAGGCGAGTGTCGCCCTCGGTTATCTGAGCGAGGTCGAGCGTGGCCAGAAGGAGGCCTCGAGCGAGATCCTCGCGTCGGTGGCCGACGCGCTCGAGACTCCGGTCTCGGTGATCATGCGCGAGGTCGGAGACCGCATCGCGGTCCTCGAGGGGCTCGAGCCCGTCATCCCCGATACCATCCCGGACGACTTCGTCTCCGCGCTCGACGCGAGCCTCGTCGCCCGCTGAACATTCTTTCGACAGTGCCGAGGGCGCCCCGCACGATGCGGGGCGTCACTCGTTTAAGGTGAATCCATGAAGCTCAGCGAGTTCCAGCGAGCCGTCGTCGACGAGTTCGGCTCCGGCTACGGACAGGCGCTGCTGACCGACCTCGTGCTCCCCGACCTCGGCGGGCGCACTGCGCAGGAAGCGCTCCGCGTCGGCATCCCCCCGCGAGAGGTGTGGATCGCACTGTGCCGGGAGGCGGCCGTCCCGCAGTCGCACTGGTACGGAGCGGGAAAGCCGACGCCGAAACGGTGACACGCCGTCCCGAATCGCTCGAAGATATGTTCGGATCTGAGTAAACTCCTTCACATCGGCAGTCGAAAACGAGTTGTCCACGAATCCGACGGTCGACACCCGGAGTGTCGGCGGTCGACCATACAGTCGAACTCGTCAGCGAAGCCCACGAAGGAGAACCGCAATGCCATCACCCGCAGACCGCGAGAAGGCTCTCGAAACCGCACTCGCCCAGATTGATCGTCAGTTCGGCAAGGGCTCGGTCATGCGACTGGGCAGCGACGAACGCGCCCCTGTCGAGGTCGTCCCCACCGGGTCGATCGCGCTCGATGTTGCGCTCGGCATCGGCGGGCTGCCGCGTGGCCGCATCGTCGAGATCTATGGTCCGGAGTCCTCTGGTAAGACCACGCTGACGCTCCACGCCATCGCGAACGCCCAGCGGGCCGGCGGCATCGCGGCCTTCATCGACGCCGAGCACGCGCTCGACCCCGAGTACGCTCGCAAGCTCGGCGTCGACATCGACGCGCTCCTCGTGTCGCAGCCCGACACCGGTGAGCAGGCGCTCGAGATCGCCGACATGCTGGTCCGCTCCGGCTCGATCGACCTTGTCGTGATCGACTCCGTCGCGGCGCTCGTGCCGCGTGCGGAGATCGAGGGCGAGATGGGCGACTCGCACGTCGGCCTCCAGGCCCGCCTCATGTCGCAGGCGCTCCGCAAGCTGACCGGCGCGCTGAGCTCCGACCAACACCACGATGATCTTCATCAACCAGCTGCGCGAGAAGATCGGCGTGTTCTTCGGCAGCCCCGAGACGACAGCCGGTGGCAAGGCGCTCAAGTTCTACGCGTCCGTCCGCCTCGACATCCGCCGCATCGAGACCCTGAAAGACGGCACCGACGCAGTCGGAAACCGTACCCGCGTCAAGGTCGTCAAGAACAAGATGGCGCCGCCCTTCAAGCAGGCCGAGTTCGACATCCTCTACGGCGTCGGCATCTCCCGCGAGGGCAGCCTGATCGACTTCGGCGTGGAGCACAGCCTCGTGAAGAAGTCGGGCGCCTGGTACACGTACGAGGGCGATCAGCTCGGGCAGGGCAAGGAGAACTCGCGCAACTTCCTCATCGCGAACCCCGACATCGCCGCGGAGATCGAGAACAAGATCCTGATCAAGCTGGGCGTCATCGCCGACCCGAATGCCCCTGCGGAACCGGCTGCCACGGTCGACTCCCTGGAGGAGAAGCTGCAGGCCCGCAAGGGCGCGTGAGCCGTCATCGTCCCTGAACGTCCGACACTGCCGAGGAGGCCGACGTCATGGTCGTGAGGTTTCCCTCCGAACCGCACCCGGGGGCTGACTCGGGCGGAAGCGAGCACCTCGCTCAGGTGACGCCATTGCGCCGCGAGAAGGCGTCACCGGAGCGTGGGCAGGCTACCTCGACGGTCGTCCAGCGACCTCTCGCTGAGCTTCCCGGAGCGTCCGCGCGTGACGAGAACTCGGCTCCAGCGTCTGCATCCGAGCAGTGGAACAACACGTGGGCGAGCGTGCCCGGTGGCGCGCCGGACGAAACCGTGGAGGCCGAAGACGAAGAGACCGAGCGGCTCACCCGCAAGACGACGGCGCTCACCATCCGCCAGCTCGCGCGACGCGGCATGTCGCGTTGGGAGCTCGAGCAGCTGCTGACCAAGCGCGAGATCGCGCCCGAGGTGGTCGCGCCCGAGCTTGATCGGCTCGAGGCGATGGGTGTGATCGATGACGCGTCGCTGGCGGCGACTCTGGCGTTCGCACAGCACAGTCGGAAGGGCCTCGGGCGGTCCGCGATCGAGCTCGACCTGAAGCGACGGCACATCGCGCCGGAGCTGATCGAAGAAGCGCTCGCCGACATCGAGGACGAGGACGATTTGGAGCGCGCGACCGAGCTGGCTGTCAAGCGGATCGGTCAGCTGTCCTCCTACGACGACGAGACGGCGCGCAGACGGCTGCACGGGTTCCTGGCGCGCAAGGGGTACGGTTCCTCGGTCGTGCGCCAGGCGATGGACACCGCCTTCGTGACGCGCGGGCGGCGCGGCGGGGTCCGGTTCCAGTAGATGCGGTCGCAGCAGGTGCGGGTCGGGCAGGTGCGGTCGGGCAGGTGCGTGTGCCGGCCGTTCGATTCCGGGGACGGTCGAACGTAGAATCGTACGCATCATGAGCACCGTCGAGCACCCCCGCACCTTTTCGCCGTCCCCGGCCGCGTTGACCGAGGACGGCCGCGCCCGCACCTACGAGGTGCGCACCTTCGGCTGCCAGATGAACGTTCACGACTCCGAGCGTCTCAGCGGCTCGCTCGAGGCTGCGGGCTATGTCCCCGCCGACGGTGCGGAAGCGGACGTCGTCGTCATCAACACGTGCGCGGTGCGCGAGAACGCGGACAACAAGCTGTACGGCAACCTCGGGCACCTCGCCGGCGTCAAGCGACAGCACGCCGGCATGCAGATCGCCGTCGGCGGCTGCCTCGCCCAGAAGGACAAGAACGTCATCCTCGAAAAGGCGCCCTGGGTCGACGTGGTGTTCGGCACGCACAACATGGGGTCGCTGCCCGGGCTGCTCGAGCGCGCGCGTCACAACGACGCCGCGGAGATCGAGATCCTCGAGGCCCTCGAGACGTTCCCGTCGACGCTTCCCACCAAGCGCGACTCGTCGTACTCCGGTTGGGTCTCCATCTCGGTGGGGTGCAACAACACCTGCACGTTCTGCATCGTGCCGTCACTGCGCGGCAAGGAGAAGGACCGCCGTCCCGGCGACATCCTGGCCGAGATCGGCGCCCTCGTCGACGATGGCGCGATCGAGGTCACGCTGCTCGGACAGAACGTCAACTCGTACGGTGTCGAGTTCGGCGACCGTCAGGCCTTCAGCAAGCTGCTGCGCGCGGCCGGCGAGATCGACGGGCTGGAGCGCATCCGGTTCACGAGCCCGCACCCCGCGGCGTTCACCGACGATGTCATCGACGCGATGGCCGAGACGCCGAACGTGATGCCCCAGCTGCACATGCCGCTGCAGTCCGGCTCCGACCGGGTCCTGCGCTCGATGCGCCGGTCGTACCGTTCCGAGAAGTTCCTCGGGATCCTCGACCGTGTGCGCGCCAAGCTGCCCGACGCCGCGATCAGCACCGACATCATCGTGGGCTTCCCCGGCGAGACCGAGGAGGACTTCCAGGAGACGATGCGTGTCGTCGAGCAAGCGCGCTTCGCGTCGGCATTCACGTTCCAGTACTCGATCCGCCCCGGTACGCCCGCTGCCACCATGGCCGACCAGGTGCCGAAGGAGGTCGTGCAGGACCGCTACGAGCGGCTGATCGCCCTGCAGGAGCGCATCTCGCTCGAAGAGAACGAGCGTCTCGTCGGGCACGAGGTCGAGCTCCTCGTCGCCAACGGCGAGGGCCGCAAGGACGCCGACACGCACCGCCTGAGCGGGCGTGCCCGCGACAGCCGGCTCGTGCACTTCGAGCTGCCGGCCGGCTCGGAGACACCTCGCCCCGGCGACGTCGTCACGGTGCGGATCACGCAGGCTGCGCCGCACTACCTGATCGCCGACAGCGCCGACGGCGCACCCCTGTCGATCCGCCGCACGCGGGCCGGAGAGGCGTGGGACCGCGCGGAGGCGGAGTCGTGCGCGGTTCCCACTCATGGCGGGGTGGCGGCCTCGGGTGCCGGTCCGGTCTCCCTGGGCCTGCCGACTCTTCGCGTGCCGGAGCCGCTCACATCGCCGGGCGTCGGCACCATGCCGATCTACGACCCGTCGGACGGCCAGCGCTGAGCGCCGACGCGCCTCGCGCCGCGACCGGCGCCGAACCGGCAGTCGCGTCCGGTGCCGGCGTCGAGAGCCGATCCGCAATCGCATCCGTGGGCGCTGGTTCGGCCGCCGGCCGCGCGTCGACCACCGGACCTGCCGCCGGTCCGGCAGTTGCGCGTCTCGCACACGCCGAGGCCGCGCCTCCTTCCATCGTCGCGATCGTCGGCGCCACCGGAACGGGCAAGACTGAGCTGTCGCTGTCGCTCGCGGAAGCCCTCGGGGAGCGCGGTCGCGCGGCCGAGGTGGTCAACGCCGATGCCATGCAGCTGTATCGCGGGATGGACATCGGCACCGCGAAGCTGCCGCCGTCCGAGTGGCGAGGCGTGGCGCACCACCTCTTCGACGTCCTCGATGTGACCGATGAGGCCACCGTCGCCCGCTACCAGCCGGAGGCGCGGCGGATCATCGGCGACATTCTGGCGCGCGGAGCCACGCCCATCCTGGTGGGCGGTTCCGGGCTGTACGTGTCGAGCGTGCTCTTCGACTTCCGGTTCCCCGCCACCGCCCCCGAGCTTCGGGCGCGGCTCGAGGCGGAGCTCGCCGCGCAGGGTCCCGGCATGCTCTTCCGGCGGCTGGCCGAGTTCGACCCGGAGGCGGCGCAGCGCATCGGATCGGCGAACGGTCGGCGGATCGTGCGCGCCCTCGAGGTCGCCGAGCTCACCGGCATGCCCGTGAGCGGCTCGCTGCCCGAGACCCCGCAGCTCTGGCGGCCGACCGTCCTCCTCGGCCTGGCCGCGCCGCGCGACGAGCTGGTGCGACGACTGGACGATCGGGTCGGGCGGATGTGGCGCTACGGACTCACCGACGAGGTGCGGAGGCTCCTCCCGCTCGGACTCGAGCGAGGGGTCACCGCGCGCCGCGCGATCGGCTATGCGCAGGCCCTCGCGGAGGTGAAGGGCGAGATGAATCAGTCGGAGGCGATCGCCGCCACGCAGCAGCTCACGCGTCGGTACGCCCGACGGCAGGTGAGCTGGTTCAAGCGTTACGACGACCTCCACTGGCTCGACTACGATGATCCGCAGCTCACTCGCGTCGCACTCGATAGGCTGTGACGATGGCGACGCTCCATTTCACCAAGGGTCAGGGGACCGGCAACGACTTCGTGCTCTACTCCGATCCGGACGGGCGCCTGCCCCTGTCGGCGTCGCAGATCGCCGCGATCTGCGACCGGCACTTCGGCATCGGCGCCGACGGCGTCATCCGGGCGGTGCGCTCGACGCACCTCCCCGAGGGTGCGGAGGCCCTCGCCGAGGACGACGGGGCCGAATGGTTCCTGGACTACTACAACGCCGACGGGTCCGTCGCCGAAATGTGCGGCAACGGCATCCGCGTGTACGTGCGCTACCTGCTCGAGTCCGGCCTCGCCGAGCTCGCCGACGGCGACACCCTCCCGATCGGCACGCGCTCCGGCGTCCGCGACGTGCAGCGCAACCTCACGGGCTTCCAGGTCGACCTCGGACGCTGGGCCCTCGACGGCGGCGAGCCGCTGGTGCGCGCCAAGGAGCTGCCGGTAGCCCGCCCCGGCCTCGGGCTCGACCTCGGCAACCCGCACGTGGTCGTCGCGGTCGCCGACGAGTCGGAACTCGAGTCGGCCGACCTCAGCTACATCCCGCACATCGAGCCGCAGCCGGAGAACGGCGCGAACGTCGAGTTCGTGGTGCCGCACGAACCGCTGGTCAGCGATGGCATCGGACGCATCCGCATGCGGGTGCATGAGCGGGGGAGTGGCGAGACGCTCTCGTGCGGCACAGGGGCTGCGGCGGCCGCGCTGGCGGTGCGGTACTGGGCCGGCGAGGGTGCACCCGACCAGTGGCGCGTGGAGGTCCCGGGCGGAACGGTCGGCGTGCGCATGTTCCCGACGGAGGACGGCGAGCACGTCGCGCTCTCCGGCCCGGCCGAGCTCGTCTACACGGGGACCATCGACCTCGCCTGAGCCGGGCGTCCCAGTGCAGGGCCACGGCAAGGCTCAGGGCAGCGGCATTTTGCCAGGCTCAGGCCTGAGCGTGCGGTCGACGACTCCGCAGCACGCGATACCCCTTGGAGATCGCCGCCCGCGTCGTCGTCAGCTCGGGCATCGTCGCCTGGACCCAGCGCTGCAGGGAGTCGCTGCCGAGGTTGCGCTGCACGACGAGCCACGCATCAGAGCCCGGCTCCAGCCGCGGCAGCCAGCGCTGCAGGATGTCGTGGAGCTCGTTCTTGCCGACTCGGATGGGCGGATTCGACCAGATCGTGGTGAATTCAACCGACTCGGGAACATCATCCGGGGTCACAGGGTTTACATTTGTGAGACCGAGCTTCAGCGCGTTCCTGCGCACCACATCGAGCGCTCGGGTGTTGACGTCGACCGCCCAGACGGTCGCATGAGGGGATTCGAGAGCCAGTGTGAGAGCCAGCGGCCCCCAGCCGCAGCCGAGGTCGAGAAGCTGACCTCCCGGCGGCGCAGAGGGGAGATGGTCGAGGAGCACTCGCGTACCCATGTCGATGCGCTCGGGGCTGAAGATCCCGTTCGCCGTCACCAGTTCGTACGTCTGCCCCACCAGGCGCGCGGTGAACGGCCGCAGGTTCAGTTCACTTTCGGGCGCCGGGGAAAAATAGTGATCTCCGCTGGCCATAAGAGGACCGTACAGGACGCGGACCGACAGACAAACACAACAGCACGACGAGCTAGGGTTGACCCGACCCGGATCAGGGGACATGGATGACTGAACGAACAGAATTCGACGAGCAGACCAGCGACGATGTCGTCGCGCGGGTGCTCGCGACCGAGCAGAACACGGCGTCGGTGACGCTCTTCGGCCGGGGCGCTCAGGCGCTCCAGGAGAACGACTCCGACGGCGGCAACCACGACGGCGAGCAGTTCGACCGCGAGGAACGCGCCGCACTGCGACGGGTCTCCGGGCTCTCCACGGAGCTCGAGGACGTCACTGAGGTCGAGTACCGGCAGCTGCGCCTCGAGAACGTGGTGCTGATCGGCGTGTACTCGCAGGGAACCCTGCAGGACGCCGAGAACTCGCTGCGCGAACTCGCGGCGCTGGCCGAGACGGCGGGCGCCGTCGTCCTCGACGGCCTGCTGCAGCGGCGACCGCACCCGGACCCCGCCACGTACCTCGGCCGCGGCAAGGCGGAGGAGCTCACCGGCATCGTCCGTGCTCTCGGCGCCGACACCGTCATCGCCGACACCGAGCTGGCGCCCAGCCAGCGACGTGCGCTCGAGGACGTGGTGAAGGTCAAGGTGATCGACCGCACGGCCGTCATCCTCGACATCTTCAGCCAGCACGCGAAGAGCCGGGAGGGCAAGGCGCAGGTCGAGCTCGCGCAGCTCGAGTACCTGCTGCCGCGTCTGCGCGGCTGGGGTGAGTCGATGTCCCGCCAGGCCGGTGGCCAGGTGGGCGGTGCCGGTGCGGGCATGGGATCACGTGGACCGGGTGAGACGAAGATCGAGCTCGACCGCCGTCGCATCCACTCGCGCATGGCGAAGCTGCGCAAGCAGATCGCCGGGATTCAAGCCGGCGCGCGAGGCCAAGCGGGCGAACCGCAATCGCAACTCGGTGCCGTCGGTCGCGATCGCCGGATACACCAACGCCGGCAAGTCCAGCCTGCTGAACCGGATCACGAAGGCGGGCGTGCTCGTCGAGAACGCGCTGTTCGCGACGCTGGACGCGACGGTGCGGCGCAGCGTCGACGCGCGGACGGCCGGCTGTACACGCTCGCCGACACGGTCGGCTTCGTGCGCAACCTGCCGCACCAGCTGGTCGAGGCGTTCCGCTCGACGCTCGAAGAGGTCGGCGACTCCGACGTCATCGCTGCACGTCGTCGACGGCTCGCACCCCGACCCCGCAGCGCAGCTGGCGACCGTCCGCGACGTGATCGGCGAGGTCGGCGCGCGGGACATCCCCGAGATCGTCGTCTTCAACAAGGCCGACCTCGTCCGGACGACGACCAGCGGCTGGTGCTGCGCGGGCTGGAGCCCGACGCGATCTTCGTCGTCGGCGCGCACGGGCGAGGGCATCGACGAGGTGCTCGCGGCGATCATGCGGCTGCTGCCCGACCCGTCCGTGGAGGTCGTGCTGGTCGTGCCGTACGATCGCGGCGACCTGATCTCGGCGCTGCACGAGCGCGGGCGCGTGCTCTCGACGGAGTACGTCGAGGACGGGACCCGCGTACGCGCACGGATCATGCCGGAGTTTCAGACGGTTTTCGAGCCGTTCGCCGTGTAACTCATCCGCACGACCAGAAGCAGACCGGGCGGAGCCCGATGTGTCATTGGATGACGCAGAAGGGTTCCGCCCGGCCTTCGGCGTTGCTACCGTAGCTGCACAACCGAAGCGGGCGACCGCTGACGTGGTGCGACAGCCGAGCCCGGCACCCGCCCGCCCATACTCTCCGGCAGTGTTCGCTGCCGGCCGGCGGGGTGTCCGAGAAGCTGATCGACACCGAGGAACCATGGACTGTACCGATGCGCGGTTCTCCTTCGAGCTGTACCCGCCGCGCTCCGAGCGCGCCGCCGCGGCGCTGCCCGCGACGATCGACCGGCTTGCTGCTGCACGGCCCGACTTCATCTCCGTCACCTACGGCGCCGAGCGGATCGTCGCGGGCGTCGTCTCTGGACGTGCTGCGCTACATCCTCGAGCAGACCGACGTCAGCCCGATGGCGCACCTCACCTGCGTCGGCTCGTCGCACGCGGAGACCAACGCGGCTGATCCGCGAGTTCCTCGATGCGGGCGTCCGGCGATTCCTCGCGGTGCGCGGCGACCCGCCCGCCGGTCGTCGGCCGGAGGACGACGGTCTCGGCGACCTCCGCAGCGCCGCCGAACTCGTGCAGCTCATCCACCGGGTGCAGGCCGAGCGCGTGCCCTATGGCGAGCTGCCGGTTCCCGGCTTCCCCGCCCGCACGCGCTCCTGAACCAGCCGTGAGCACGTGCACGATCGCCGTCGCCGCGTTCCCGAACGGTCATCCGTCGTCCCGCTCGGTGTCGCAGGACATCGACACTCTCCTCGCCAAGCAGGCCGCCGGCGCCAACCTCGGTATCACCCAGCTGTTCTTCCACGCCGAGGACTACCTGTCGTTCGCGCAGCGGGCGAAGGAGGCCGGTGTGACCATGCCCGATCCTGCCCGGGATCATGCCCGTCACCTCGACCGCCCGGCTCGCGCGCATGCTCGAGCTGAGCGGCGAGGACCTCCCGAGCGACCTCGCCATCCAGCTCGAGGTCGAGCCGGACGAGGAGGGCCAGCATGAGATCGGGGTCGCCTGGGCCGCCCGTCTGGCCCAGCGGCTGCTCGACGGCGGCGCTCCGGGCATCCACCTCTACACCTTCAACCAGCACGCGGCCGTGCTGTCGGTCCTCGACAGGATCGGGCTGCTGCCGACCGCACCGACCCCCGCACCCACCACCAAGGAAAGCGAACACGCATGACCGACACCACCACCGCACGCTCCGCCTTCCCGATGGGCACCGTCATCGGCTACCCGCGGATCGGCCGCCGCCGCGAGCTCAAGAAGGCCGTCGAGAGCTTCTGGGCCGGCGACATCACCGCCGACGAGCTGGAGGCGGCCGCCGGCGGGCTGCGCGCGGCGACCCGCGAGCGTCTCGCCGCGCTCGGCCTCGGCCGCGACGACGCGCGATCCCGGAGAGCTTCAGCTTCTACGACCAGGTGCTCGACGCCGCGGTGACCGTCGGTGCGATCCCGTCGCGGTTCACGGAGCTCGTCGCCGCCGACGGCTCGGTCGACCTGGCCGGCTACTTCACCATCGCCCGAGGCGAGGGCGAGAAGGCGCCGCTGGAGATGACCAAGTGGTTCGACTCCAACTACCACTATCTGGTTCCCGAGATCGGGCCGGAGACCACCTTCCGGCTCGCGTCCGATCGCATTGTGCGCGAGTTCGAGGAGGCGCGCGCGGCCGGCTTCGTCACCCGCCCGGTGATCGTCGGACCCGTCACCTTCCTGCTGTTGAGCAAGGCGAGCGACGAGGCGCCTGAGGGCTTCCGTCCGCTGTCGCGGCTCGCCGACCTCCTGCCGGTCTACGCGCGAACTGCTGGCGCGCCTGGCTGCAGCCGGCGCGCCCTGGGTGCAGCTGGACGAGCCCGCCCTCGTCTCCGAGAGCATCGACGAGCCGCGGGAGGCTGTGCTCGAAGCGGCCCGTACCGCATACGCGAAACTGGGAGGCGCCGCCGAGCGCCCGTCCATCTTCGTCGCGGCTCCGTACGGAGCCCTCGACGACGCGCTGCCCGTGCTCGCGACCGCACCGGTGGAGGCGATCTCGCTCGACCTCGTCCGCGGGACCGTGCCGTCGGGCCTCGATGCGACGACCGCCTCCGCGCTCGCCGGCAAGACGCTGGTGGGCGGCGTGATCGACGGCCACAACATCTGGCGCGGCGACCTGGAGGGCGCCTTCGGCACGCTGACCGCGCTGCTGTCGCTCAGCCCGGACGTCGCGGTGTCGACCTCCACCTCGCTGCTGCATGTGCCGCACGACGTCGACGACGAGCCGGAGCTCGACGCGCGCCTGAAGTCCTGGCTGGCGTTCGCCGACCAGAAGGTCGGGCAGGTCGCCGTGCTCGCGCGCGGGATCGTCGACGGCCACGAGGAGATCCAGGGCGAGCTGAGTGCGGCCACCGCCGCTCTCGCCGACCGTGCGGCGGCTCCCGGTGTCCGTGTGGAGGCCGTCCGGTCTCGCGAGGCGGCTCTGACGCGCGCGGACTTCCGCCGCGGCGACTACGCCGCCCGCCTGTCGGCGCAAGACGACGCGCTGAACCTGCCGTTCCTGCCGACGACGACCATCGGGTCCTTCCCGCAGACGTCCGACATCCGACGCTCGCGCGCGCAGTTCGCGAAGGGCGTCATCACCGAGGCCGATTACGTCGGCCGTATGCGGGCGGAGATCAAGCGCGTCGTCGACCTCCAGGAGGAGATCGGCCTCGACGTCATCGTGCACGGCGAGCCCGAGCGCAACGACATGGTGCAGTACTTCGCCGAGAACCTCGACGGGTTCGCGGTCACGCAGAACGGCTGGGTGCAGTCGTACGGATCGCGCTGCACGCGCCCGTCGATCCTGTGGGGCGACGTCTCGCGTCCGCAGCCGATCACGGTCGACTGGTCGACCTACACGCAGACCCTGACCGACAAGCCGGTCAAGGGCATGCTCACCGGACCCGTCACGATCCTCGCCTGGTCGTTCGTGCGAGACGACCAGCCTCTCGGCGAGACGGCCCGGCAGGTGGCGCTCGCGCTCCGCGACGAGATCGCCGACCTGGAGGCCGCGGGCATCCGCGTCGTGCAGGTGGACGAGCCCGCCCTCCGTGAGCTGCTGCCGCTCAAGCGCGCAGCTCAGCACGACTACCTCGAGTGGTCGGTCGGATCGTTCCGGCTCGCGACCTCCGGCGTCGCCGACGCGACGCAGATCCACACGCACCTCTGCTATTCGGAGTTCGGCGTGGTGATCGACGCGATCCGCAACCTCGATGCGGACGTGACGAGCATCGAGGCGGCCCGCAGCCGCATGGAGGTCGTGCACGACATCCAGCGGTCCGGGTTCGAGCACGGGATCGGCCCTGGCGTCTACGACATCCACTCGCCGCGCGTGCCCTCGGTCGCCGAGGTGACGGAGCTGCTGGAGACGGCGCTCAGCGCGATCCCGGGCCGTCAGCTCTGGGTGAACCCGGACTGCGGCCTGAAGACGCGGGGCTACGACGAGACGGTCGCGTCGCTGCGCAACATCCTCGCGGCCACGCGCGACGTGCGGGAGCGTGCGGGCGTCACTGCCTGAACCCGGAATTCTCCGATAGAGGTCGTGCCTCCCCGTTCCGCTCTGCGCGGACGGGGCGGCGCGACCTCCGTGCGTTCAGCGATGATGGGCGCATGGTGCGCATCGCGGACGACGAATTCGAGCGGCTCGTCGACGAGGTGTTCGACGGGCTGCCGGAGGACATGGTGCGACCGCTGGAGAACGTCGCGATCCTGATCGCCGATCAGCCGCCCGGCGCGCGCCCGCGGCTGTACGGCCTCTACACCGGGCATCCGCTGACTCGCAGGGCCGTCTACGGTTTCGGCGAGCTGCCCGACCGCATCACTCTGTTCCGCAACAATCTCGAGGCCAGCTGCGAGACCGTCGAGCAGTTGCGTGCGCGCGTGCACATCACGCTCGTGCACGAGATCGGCCACTACTTCGGCCTCGACGACGCCCGCCTCCAGGAGCTCGGCTGGGCGTGAGCGCGCATCCAGTTGGCAGGACACGCCGCTTCGGTCGTGGCAGAGACGGCGTGTTCTGCCAACTAGACGGCGCGGAGGACCGCGACGACCTTGCCGAGGATCTGGGCGTAGTCGCCGAGGATCGGCTCGAAGTTGGAGTTGCGAGGGAGCAGCCAGGTGTGACCGTCGCGCTGACGGAAGACCTTGACGGTGGCCTCCTCGTCGAGCATGGCCGCGACGATGTCGCCGTTCTCCGCCGTGTTCTGAGAGCGGACGACCACCCAGTCGCCGTCGCAGATGGCGGCGTCGATCATCGACTCGCCGATGACCTTGAGCATGAACAGCTCGCCGTTGCCCACCAGCTGCCGGGGGAGGGGAAACACCTCCTCGACCTGCTGCTCTGCGGTGATCGGGACACCGGCCGCGATTCGGCCGACGAGCGGGACCATGGCCGCGTCGCCGACCGGAATCTGGTTCTCGAAGTCTGGGGCGGGAGCTGCGGGGAGGTCGATCAGGATCTCGAGAGCGCGCGGGCGGTTGGGGTCGCGGCGCAGGTAGCCGCTCAGCTCGAGCTGGTTCAGCTGGTGCGTGACGGACGAGAGCGAGGAGAGGCCGACGGCGTCGCCGATCTCGCGCATGCTCGGCGGGTAGCCGCGCTGGCTCACCGACCGCTGGATCACGTCGAGGATGGCGAGCTGCTTCTCGCTGAGGTTCTTGCGGCGCCGCGTGCGCGGAGCCTGGTTCTCGTTCGACACGCTCGTCCCTTCGTGACCGTCCACGCACCCGGTCGGAACCGAATGTCGGTGGTGCCTGGTTGTCTTTCCTCCAGACAATCGAAACTGTATCCACGATACGGCGGCCCGACAAACATGTGTTCGAGTGTGTCTCGAAATTCATGCGGGAATCTCCCCCGGATCGCCGATTGCGGTTTCGAACATTCGAAGATATATTCGGAACACAGCTTCGATGAAGCCCGAGGAGGTCACGATCATGAGCACAGCAGTCATGAGCACCGCGTCCCTGCACAGTGCGTCCCTGAACGTCCGAATGAGTGGCACCGCCGCACCGCGCGTGCGACTCCGCCTCACGCGCCGCGGGCGTGCCGTGCTCACGGCGCTCGTGGCCCTCCCGGTCGTGATCGGGGCTCTCGTCTTCGCCCTCAACGGCGGGGTCGCCGCGGCCACCGGCGAGCAGACGCACGCGACCTTCCACTACGTCACGGTGCAGTCGGGCGATTCGCTCTGGTCGGTCGCCGAGCGGCTGGCGCCCAACGCCGACCCGCGCGATGTCATCGCCGATCTCGTCTCGCTCAACGGGCTGGAATCCGCAGTCGTCACGCCCGGGCAGCAGCTCGCGATCCCGACGCAGTACGACAAGTAAGACCCGTCGCCATCACGCTCGCCATCACGCAGGCCTTCCTCATCCGGCGAAGCACCCGTCGTCACGCTGGCCACCGTCGTGTGCTGACTACCATTGAGGGCGTGACCTCCCTCTCCGATCTTCCGATCCGTGACGACCTGCGCGGTCGCACCCCGTACGGCGCACCCCAGAAGGTCGTACCCGTCGCACTGAACGTGAACGAGAACACGCATCCGGTCCCGGAGGATGTCGCCGCCGACATCGTGGCTCGCGTGGCCGTGGCCGTCACCGGCGTGAACCGCTATCCCGACCGGGAGTTCACCGAGCTGCGGGAGGCGTTCGCACGGTACCTCGGTCACGGACTCGTCGCTGAGCAGATCTGGGCGGCGAACGGGTCGAACGAGGTCTTGCAGCACATCCTCCAGGCCTTCGGCGGTCCCGGTCGCAGCCTGCTCGGCTTCGCGCCCACCTACTCGATGTACCCACTGCTGGCCTCCGGCACCGGCACCTCCTGGATCGCGGCAGCGCGCGACGACGAGTTCGAGCTGTCGCCGCAGACGGCAGCCGCGGCCGTGCGCGAGCACGATCCGGACATCGTCATCCTCTGCTCGCCGAACAACCCGACCGGCACGCCGCTCGACCTCGCGACGATCGAGGCGGTCTACGACGCCGCCTCCGGCGTCGTGGTCGTCGACGAGGCCTACGCCGAGTTCCTGCCCGATGGCGAGCAGACCGCGCTCTCGCTCCTCGCCGGTCGGCCGCGCCTCCTGATCTCGCGCACGATGAGCAAGGCCTTCGCCTTCGCCGGCGCGCGCGTCGGGTATCTCGCAGCCGATCCGGCAGCCGTCGACGCCCTCCGCCTGGTGCGCCTGCCCTACCACCTGTCCGCGATCACCCAGGCGGCCGCGCTCGGCGCGCTGGCGCACACGGCTGAGATGCTGGCCATGGTCGGCGAGATCCGCGCCCAGCGCGACCGGCTGGTCGTCGAGCTCGCGGAGCTCGGGTACCTGCCGCACCGCAGCGGGAGCAACTTCGTGCTTTTCGGCGGCGTGGACGATCCGAGCGCGGTCTTCGAGGCTCTGCTCGAGCGCGGGGTGCTGATCCGCGATGTCGGCATCCCGCACCACCTGCGGGTGACGGCGGGCACCGAGACCGAGACGACGGCATTCCTGGAGGCCTTGCGCGCCCTGGGCCGTCCTGGCGCGGCCGCCGCGGCGGGGACCACCGGCGCGGCCCCGGTAAACTCGCAGTCATGACGAATCGGACCGCCGAGCTCCAGCGCGCCACCAGCGAGTCGAGCATCGAGCTGAGCCTCGACCTCGACGGCACCGGCGCGTCCGACATCCACACCTCGGTGCCGTTCTTCGACCACCTGCTGACCGCGTTCGCGAAGCACTCGCTCACCGACCTCCGGGTGCGCGCGAGCGGCGACACCGATATCGACGTGCACCACACGGTCGAAGACGTCGGCATCGTGCTCGGCCAGGCGATCCGGGAAGCCCTCGGCGACAAGTCCGGCATCTCGCGGTACGGCGACGCCCTGGTGCCGCTCGACGAGGCGCTGGTGCAGGCGGTCGTCGATATCTCCGGCCGTCCGTACCTGGTTCACGGCGGCGAGCCCGCCGGGTTCGAGTTCCACCTGATCGGCGGTCACTTCACGGGATCGATGGTGCGTCACGTGTTCGAGGCCATCGCGTTCAACTCAGGCATCACGCTGCACGTGACGGTCGTCGGCGGTCGCGACCCGCACCACATCGCCGAGGCCGAGTTCAAGGCCTTCGCGCGGGCGTTCCGCCAGGCGAAGGCGCTGGACCCGCTGGTATCGGGCATCCCCTCGACCAAGGGCGCGCTGTGACGGCACCGGACGTCGTCGTCTTCGACTACGGCACGGGTAACGTGCACTCGGCGGTCAAGGCCCTCGAGGCCGTGGGCGCCGTCGTCGAGCTCACCGGCAACCGCCGCCGTGCGCAGGAGGCCGACGGCCTGCTGGTCCCGGGCGTCGGCGCCTTCGCCGCCGTGGTCGACGCCCTGCGGCGCTCGCACGGCGACGAGGTGATCGACCGCCGGCTCGCCGGCGGCCGGCCCGTCCTCGGGATCTGCGTCGGCATGCAGGTGCTGTTCGAGCGCGGGGTCGAGCACGGGATCGAGAGCGAGGGGCTCGGCGAGTGGCCGGGCACCGTCGACCTGATCCGACGCGGACGTCGTGCCGCACATGGGCTGGAACACCGTCGACGCACCGGAGGACTCGGTGCTCTTCGACGGCATCCGTGACGAGCGGTTCTACTTCGTGCACTCGTATGCCGCGCACGGCTGGACGCTGGAGGCCACGGGACCCTTCCCGAAGCCCCGTGTGACGTGGGCCGAGCACGGCTCGCGGTTCGTCGCGGCTGTCGAGAACGGCCCGCTCACCGCGACCCAGTTCCACCCCGAGAAGTCCGGCAGCGCCGGCCTCCGACTGCTCCGCAATTGGATCGGCTCGCTCTAGCGAGACGCACCTCCGTCCGCCGCGCGGACCCGATCGAAGCCCTCTTCGAGAAAGACATCGACATGAGCGAATTCACGAACACGCCCAAGCTCGTCCTGCTTCCCGCCGTCGACGTGGCCGACGGCAAGGCGGTGCGCCTGACCCAGGGCGAGGCCGGCAGCGAGACCAGCTACGGCGACCCGGTCGACGCGGCCGCCGAGTGGGCGGACGCGGGAGCCGAGTGGATCCACCTGGTCGACCTCGACGCGGCCTTCGGCCGGGGGAGCAACCGCGACCTCCTCAAGAAGGTCATCCGCCAGACCAAGGGCGTGCGCATCGAGCTCTCCGGCGGCATCCGCGACGACGAGTCGCTGGAGCAGGCGCTGGAGATCGGCGCCACTCGCGTGAACCTCGGGACCGCGGCGCTCGAGAACCCGGAGTGGGCGGCGAACGTCATCGGCCGCTACGGCGATGCGATCGCCGTCGGCCTGGACGTGCGCGGCACGACCCTGGCCGCGCGCGGCTGGACGCGCGACGGCGGCGACCTGTGGGAGGTGCTCGCCCGTCTCGAGGAGGCCGGCTGCGCCCGCTACGTCGTGACCGACGTCACCAAGGACGGCACCCTCACGGGACCGAACCTCGACCTGCTCCGCCAGGTCATGGAGCGCACGGAGCGTCCCGTCGTGGCCTCCGGAGGCATCTCGAGCCTCGACGACATCGCCGCGCTGCGCGAGCTCGTCCCGCTCGGACTGGAGGGCGCGATCGTCGGCAAGGCGCTCTACTCCGGCGCGTTCACGCTTCCTGAGGCGCTGGATGTCGCCGGAGACTGAACCGCCGAACGGCGCGGGCGATCGAGACGCCGACCAGCGATCGCAGCCGACCGAGACCGGCGCCGAGCGCCTGGCCGGTTTCGCGGCGACGCTCGCGGGCTTGACCCCGTCGCACGGCGACTCCGCCGGTCAGCCGTGGGAGGGGCGCGAGTTCGATGACAACCCCTTCGGCGGCGACGACGGCTCCGCGCCTCCCGCTCTTCTCGGCGCGCTCGCCGCGTTCCGGGCCGGCGAGGTTGGCGCGGAGGCCGTGGTGGACGCCGTTCGTGGTGTCCGGGTCCTGATCCCGCTGGTCGCCGAGCTGGGGGAGGAGGGCATCAGCGACGCCGGGCTCGCGGTCGACAAGTCGCAGGAGCTGTCGATCGTCACGGTCGCCGCCCCCGACGGGCGTCGCGTCCTCCCGGTGTTCTCGTCGGTGACGGCCATGCAGGCGTGGAATCGCGCCGCACGGCCCGTTCCGGCGGCCGGCCCGCGCGCAGCGCTCGCCGCGGCGTCGGAGGAGACCGAGCTGGTCGTGCTCGACCCGACCTCCGAGACCGAGTTCGTCCTCCGCCGCCCCGCGGTGTGGGCGCTCGCGCAAGCCCTGCCGTGGCTGCCGAGCGATCGCGACCCGGTCGTCGCCCAGGCATTCCGCGCCTCCGTCGGTTCGGAGCTGGGGGTGCTCGATGTCGAGCTGCTGGCCGGCGACCCGGACTGCCGGCTCGTCGCCGAGGAGCTCGTGGTGCGCCTGACGCTGGCGAGCGGGCTGACCGCCGAGGAGTTGAACGCCATCCTGTCGCGGCTCGCGCAGCGCTGGGCCGCCGATGACGCCATCGCGACGCGGGTCGACTCCCTCCGCGTGCAACTCGCCGCCGCCTCCTGAGCCAGCGCGTGCCCCGAGGGCTGAAACGGCGCTTGAGGAAACGCCGGGTTCTCGGCGCTGCCGGTGCCCCTCGGTGGTTTCGCGTCTCGACGTCGCCTTGCTCGGCTTGCCCGACGCCGTCCCGGCGTGCTCGAGCTGCCGCTGGTGGAGGTGCCCTTCGTGGCCGTGCTGCCCGAGGACCATCCCCGCGCCGCAGGTGAGGGCGCAGTGCCGCTCGAGGCGCTCGCCGCCGAGCGCTGGGTGGACGCACGGGAGGGCTTAGGGTACCGCGTCGCGCTCGACCGCGCGCAGACGGCGGCGGGGCTGACCAGGCAGATCGCGACAGAGGTATCCGACCTGGGCGAGATCCCGCGGTTCGTGGCCGCGGGGCTGGGCGTCGCCGCCGTCCCGAGCCTGACCGTCCTGCCCGCGCCCGGCGCGGTGACCCGGCCGCTGACGCCGGCGATCGAGTGGCGCCTCAGCGTCATCGCCCATCCGCGGGCCGGCGTGGCCGCACGCGCCTTGGTCGGGCTGATCGCCGAACGGTTCGGGCGCGGGTCCGCCTACGCTGGAGGCATCATGACCGTCTTCGCCGCCGTCGTCCTGTTCCTCAACGCCGTGTTCAACGTCTTCGCCTGGCCGCGGTTCTTCTCCCGGGTGCGCGCCGACAGCCGTGCCAGGGACGCCGCGGACCGCGCGACCCCGTTCCTGGTGGTGCACGCTGTCCTCCTCGGCATCGCGCTGCTGCTCGCCGCGCTGTCGGCCGTCGCGGGAGTGTTGTTGCTCGTCGCGTGACGTGGATGGGACCATGAAGGCATGCCTCTCTCGATCACCGGCGACGCCGAAGCGGACGCCCTCCTCGACCAGTCCCCGTTCGCTCTGCTCGTCGGGATGCTGCTCGACCAGCAGATCGCGATGGAGACCGCGTTCGTCGGCCCCGCCAAGCTACGCGACCGGCTCGGCTCGCTCGACCCCGCCGGCATCGCCGCGCTGGATCCCGAGAAGCTCGTCGAGGTGATGAAGCAGACGCCGTCCGTGCACCGGTTCCCCGGCTCGATGGCCGGCCGGCTGCAGTCGCTGTCGTCGGCGATCGTGACCGACTGGGGAGGCGACACCGCCGCGATCTGGGCGCAGGGCGAGCCGGACGGCGCGGAGGTGCTGCGCCGGCTGAAGGCGCTGCCCGGCTTCGGCGAGCAGAAGGCCAAGATCTTCCTCGCCCTCCTGGGCAAGCAGAAGGGGCTGGACGTCCCCGGCTGGCGGGAGGCCGCAGGTGACTACGGCCTGGAGGGCTACCGCTCCGTGGCCGACATCGTCGACGCCGACTCGCTCACCCGGGTGCGGGAGCACAAGCGTGCGATGAAGGCGGCCGCCAAGGGCTGACGCCCCCTGCAGCCTCGAACGAACTGGCAGGACACGCCGTCTCGGCCGGGTCGCAGGCGGCGTGTCGTGCCAACTCGTTTCGACGGCGCCGCGGATGTCGGCGGGCGCCGATAGCGTTGCGGTGTGTTCCTACTCGACGGAGTGATCGTCACCAGTGCCAGCGACCTGACCGAGGCGTCGAAGTGCGAGTTCGCCTTCCTCCGCTCGCTCGACGTGAAGCTGGGGAGGATCGAGAAGACCGACGAGGTCGACGACCCGATGTACGTGCGCTCCGCGCGTCTGGGCGACGAGCACGAGCACCACATCCTCGAGCGCTACCGTGAGCGGTACGGGGCCGATGTCGCGGAGATCGAGCGGCCGGAGCAGCTGACGGCGGATTCGCTGTCCGAAGCAGTGGCCTCCACGGCGCGCGCGTTCGATCGGGCCAGCGAGGTAGTCTTCCAGGCCACGTTCTTCGACGGCTCGTTCGTCGGGTTCGCCGACTTCGTGGTGCGCCTGCCCGACGGGCGCTATCGCGTGCAGGACTCCAAGCTCGCCCGCAGCGCGCGCGTGACCGCCCTGCTCCAGCTGGCCGCATATGCGGAGCAGCTGCGCCGTACCGGTGTCGAAGTCGACGGAGTCGTCGAGCTGTTGCTCGGCGACGGGTCGGTGAGCGAGCACCGGCTCTCCGACATCGAGCCCGTCTACCGCAAGCGGCGCGCGCGTCTCCTGCAGATCATCGCCGAGCACATCGCAGACATCGGACCCGTGGCCTGGGGCGATCCGCGATTCACCGTCTGCGGCCGGTGCGACACGTGCGACGCCGAGGTGCAGGCCGCGCGCGACGTACTTCTCGTGGCGGGCATGCGGGTGACGCAGCGGGAGCGACTGTTCGCCGCCGGCATCACGACGATCGACGCGTTGGCGGCCTCCACCGGCCCGGTCGATCGCGTCCCCGAGGGCACGCTGACCGGGCTGCGCGAACAGGCGCGGCTGCAGCTGGAGGCCGTGGAGGGCGCACCGCCGCCGGTCCGCGTCTTCAACGCCCCGGTGCTCGCCGTGCTGCCGGAGCCCGATCCGGGCGACATCTTCTTCGACTTCGAAGGTGACCCGCTTTACACCGAGGGCGCGGGGGAGCGCTGGAACCTCGACTACCTGTTCGGGATGGTCGACCAGGACGCGCGGTTCACCGCGTTCTGGGCGCACGACTTCGCCGAGGAGCGCGTCGCGCTCGAGCGGTTCCTCGCCTTCGTCCGCGAGCGACGCGCTGTCTTCCCCGGCCTGCACATCTACCACTACGCGGCCTACGAGCAGACCCACCTGCTGTCCCTCGCCGCCCGGCACGGCGTCGGCGAAGAGGAGGTCGACGCCCTGCTTCGCGACAACGTGATGGTCGACCTCTACCCGCTGGTGCGCAAGTCCGTGCGGGTCGGGTCGCGTTCGTATTCGATCAAGAAGCTGGAGCCCCTCTACATGGGGTCGGAGCTGCGGCTGAGCGAGGTGACGAACGGCGCCGACTCGATCACCGAGTACGCGAACGCCCGTGACCTCATCGCGCTCGGCCGCCTCGACGAGGCGCAGCCGCTGCTCGACGCGCTCGGCGATTACAACCGCTACGACTGCGTCTCGACGCTGCGCCTGCGTGATTGGCTCGTTGCGCGGGCGGAGGAGAACGGTGTGCCGATCGGTGCAGCTCCGCCGGAGGAGCCGGAGATCGCTCCGGAGGCGTCCCCGCTCCGCGCGGGTCTGCTGACCTACGCGGGCGACCCGCTCGACCCGCACCGCGCCCCCGATCGCGCGGCCGTCGCCCTGGCCGCGGCCGCGATCGACTTCCACCGGCGCGAGCAGAAGAGCTTCTGGCAGAGCCACTACTCACGGCTGATCCAGCCGGTGGAGGAGTGGGCGGACACTCGGGACGTGCTGGTCGTGGAGTCAGCCCGGGTGGTCCGCGACTGGTACCTCGACGAAGGCCAGCGCGTCGAGCGACGCGAGCTGCTGCTCTCGGGCCAGTGGGGCGCGGGCAGCTCGGTGCGGGTCAGCGAGAACTCCGGGCCGTTCCTGCTCTACGAGTACCCTGGGCCGTTCCGGCTGCTCCGGGCGCAGCCGGGCGCGCGCACGGTGCGCACTGTCGCCGTCATCGACGTCACCGACGACGGCTCCGTGCTGGTGCGGGAGACGCTGCCAGAGGACGTCGCCGCCTACGACCACCTCCCGGGCGCGCTGACGCCGGCCGCCCCACCCAACACGCGACCGCTCGCGGAGGCGATACGGGAGTGGGGCACCATCCTGCTCACCGCGCTGCAAGCCGAACGCTGGCCGACGAACGCGACGGTCGACCTGCTGCGGCGGACTCCGCCGCGCACCCGCTCCGGTGTCCTCGCGCCCGAGGGGCCGGCCGACGGCAGCGGACGCATCGCGGCCGTCACGGCCAGCCTCCTCGACCTCGACGCGTCGTATCTGGCCGTCCAGGGGCCTCCCGGAACCGGCAAGTCGTATCTTGGAGCGCACGTGATCGCGCGCCTGGTCGCCGAACACGGTTGGCGTGTCGGCGTCGTGGCGCAATCGCATGCGGTCGTCGAGAACCTGCTCGACCGGGTCGTCGCCACCGGGCTGGACGCCGCGCTCGTCGGAAAGGTCCCGAGCGGCTCCGCCGAGTCACCGCGGTTCACCCCGCTGCGACGGAACGGCCAGCTCGAGTTCGCAGCCGAACGCGAGGCGAGCGGCTTCGTCCTCGGCGGCACAGCGTGGGATTTCGCCAACCCGGCGCGTGTCCCGCGCGAGGGCCTCGACCTGCTCGTCGTCGACGAGGCGGGCCAGTTCTCGCTGGCGTCGACCATCGCCGTTGGCGTGGCGGCCCGCAACCTGCTGCTGCTCGGCGACCCGCAGCAGCTGCCGCAGGTGAGCCAGGGGAGCCATCCCGAGCCTGTCGACGGCTCCGCTCTCGGCTGGGTGAGCGACGGGCACGATGTGCTCCCGACGGAGTTCGGCTACTTCCTCGCCGAGAGCCGCCGCCTCCACCCGGCCCTCGCCCAGGCCGTCTCCGCGCTGTCGTACGAAGGGCGGCTGCACGCCCATCCGAGCGCACAGGAGCGCGAGCTCACCGGGGTCGTCGCTGGCCTCCACCCGGTGGCCGTCGAGCACGCCGGCAACGCGACCGCATCGACTCAGGAGGCCGAGGCCGTGGTCGCCATCGTGCGCGACCTGGCAGGGCGCTCCTGGACGGATCCGGCCGCGGGCCGCGACGACACGCCCCTCGCCGACAGCGACGTGATCGTCGTCACCCCGTACAACGCGCAGCTGGCCGAGGTGCGCGCGGCGCTCGACGCGGCCGGGTTCCCCGAGGTGCGCGTCGGCACCGTCGACAAGTTCCAGGGTCAGGAGGCCGCGATCGCGATCGTGAGCCTCGCCGCGTCCTCCGCAGCCGATGTTCCGCGGGGGACGTCGTTCCTGCTCTCGAAGAACCGGCTCAACGTGGCGATCTCTCGTGCGAAATGGGCGGCGTACCTCGTCCACTCGCCGGAGCTCACCGAGTTCCTGCCGACGACGCCGGCCGGGGTCGGCGAGCTCAGCGCCTTCATCCGGCTGGTCGAGAGTGCGTGACTGGTGAGCGGTGCGAGCGCGGGCTACCGTGGAGGCGTGTCACCGGAAGAACTGGAGGAGCTCGTCATCCTGCGACGAGCGCGCGATCTGATCGATCGCGACTACGCCGAGCCGCTCGACGTGCCGACGATGGCGGCCTCCGCCTTCATGTCGCCGTCGCATTTTTCGCGCCGGTTCCGTGCCGTGTACGGCGAGACGCCCTACAGCTACCTGATGACCCGACGGATCGAGCGGGCCATGTCGCTGCTGCGCGAGGGAATGACGGTCACCGAGGCATGCATGGCCGTGGGCTGTACCTCCCTCGGGTCGTTCAGCTCGAAGTTCGCAGAGGTGGTGGGCGAGTCGCCGACGAGCTACCGCACGCGCGAGCATCGCGCGGTGATGGCGATGCCCAACTGCATCGCCAAGCAGCGCACCCGGCCGATACGTTCGAAGCCGCTGCCGGGCTGAGCGGGCGACCCGGAGTCGAGCAGGGGACGTTCGAAGCCGCTGCCGAGCTGAGCGGGCGACCCGGAGTCGAGCAGGGGACGTTCGAAGCCGGTCCCGGGCTGAGGGGGCGGGTCGACGACTGAGCAGGAATGGAGAAGCGCACCGCCCGCGTCGTTCCTAGAGTGGTCGCATGACCATTTCACTTCAGTACTCGCACATCACCGTCACCGACCCCGAGGAGTCCCTCGCCTTCTACCGCGACGCGCTGGGCCTCGACGTCCTCAACGACGTCGCGTCGGGCGGTCACCACTGGATCACGCTCGGCGTCGCCGGGCGTGAGGGCACCGAGATCGTGCTTTCCGACCCGTACGCCGGCCGTTCGCAGTCGGACGGTGACGCCATCCAGGAGCTCGTCGCGAAGGGCGTGCTCACCAACGTCGTGTTCCGCACGGAGGACGACCTCGACACCGTCTTCGAGCGGGTGCGCGCGAGCGGCGCGGAGGTCCTCCAGGAGCCGAAGGACCAGCCCTGGGGTCCGCGCGACTGCGCATTCCGCGACCCGTCGGGCAACATGGTGCGCATCCTGCAGTCCACGCCGCAGCCGCAGAACGCGTAGCGTCGCCGGGGCGGATCGCCGAGCCTGAAATGAGGAATCGGCGATCTGCCCTGTGACGTAATATTCCGGAACGCGGTTTGACCGCCTGTGTCCCGCTTGAAAGGCTCGGTGTGCCGCCAACCGTCCGCCGGCACACCCAACCCCTTCACAAGAGAGGCACAGCCATGTCCGACGCCACCCCGCCCGGGACCGTTCCCGCCCTTCCCGAGAAGCCGAAGCGCTCCAAGACTCCGTGGATCGTCGGCATCGCCATCGTCGCCGTCGTCGCTCTGGTCGGCGTCGTATTCGCAGCCGTGAACGCCAACAACTCCGGCTCGGCCGACGCGGCGGGCAAGGCGGTGACGGTGAAGATCGGGACGACCGAGCAGTCGGCGCCATATTGGCCGATCCTCAAAAAGGAGGCCGCGAAGGAGGGCATCGACATCCAGGTCGTCGGCTTCAAGGACTACCAGCAGGCCAACCCGGCACTCGCCGACGGGCAGCTCGACCTGAACCTGTTCCAGCACCTGCAGTTCCTGGCGAACTACAACGTGCAGGCGCACCAGAATCTGGTGCCGATCGCGTCCACCTACGTCGTGCCGCTGTCGCTCTACTCGAAGAAGTACTCGAAGCTCGATGCGATCCCGAGTGGCGCCGAGATCGCGATCCCGAACGACCCGACCAACCAGGCGCGGGCGCTGCTCGTTCTCCAGAAGGCCGGCCTCCTCTCGCTCAAGAACGGTGGCAACACGCTCGCGACGCCCGCCGACATCGACGCGTCCGCCTCCACAGTCAAGGTGATCCCGGTGGATGCCGCCCAGACCGCGCCGGCTCTCGACTCGGCGGCCGGTGCTGTCATCAACAACACCTTCGTCGGGCCGGCCGGAATCGACCCCGAGTCGGCCCTGTTCACGGACGACCCGAAGAGCCCCGCTGCCGAGCCCTACATCAACGCCTTCGTCGCCCGCGACACGGACAAGAGCAACACGACCTACCTCACGATCGCCGAGCTCTACCACACCAAGGCCGTCCAGGACGCGGTGCTGGCCGACTCCAAGAACACCGCGGTGATCGTCCAGAAGCCCCAGGCCGACCTCATCGACATCGTGCGCTCGCTCGAGAAGACGATCGCGGCGGCGCAGTAAGCGTGAGCTCTCTCATCGAGTTCCGCGGCGTCACCAAGAGCTTCCGCTCGGGCGACGCCGCGGTCGCCGCCGTCGAGAACATCGACCTGACGATCGAGCGCGGCGAGATCTTCGGCATCATCGGCTACTCGGGTGCGGGCAAGAGCACGCTGCTGCGGCTCATCAACGCTCTCGAGCATCCGACCTCCGGCTCGGTGATCGTGGACGGGCGCGACCTGACGACCCTGCGGGAGCGCGAGCTGCGCGGGGTGCGGGCCGGCATCGGTATGATCTTCCAGCAGTTCAACCTGTTCCGGTCGCGCACCGTGTTCGCGAACATCGCCTACCCGCTGAAGGTCGCGGGCTGGCCGGCCGACAAACGCAAGCAACGCGTGGCCGAGCTGCTGGCGTTCGTCGGGCTGACCGACAAGGCGTGGGCCTATCCCGACCAGCTGTCGGGAGGCCAGAAGCAGCGCGTCGGCATCGCGCGCGCACTGGCGACCAACCCCGCCATACTGCTCGCCGACGAGGCGACCAGCGCGCTGGACCCGGAGACCACCGCCGACGTGCTCGCGCTGCTCGAGCGGGTCAACGACGAGCTCGGCGTCACCATCGTGGTCATCACGCACGAGATGGAGGTCGTGCGCTCGATCGCCGACCGCGTCGCCGTGCTCGACTCCGGCCGGGTCATCGAGACCGGCACCGTGTTCGAGGTGTTCTCCAACCCGCAGACCCCCACGTCGCAACGTTTCGTCGGCACGGTCCTGCGCAACCAGCCCGGAGCCGCCGACGTGGCGCGCCTGCGCGGCAAGCACTCCGGACGGATCGTCTCGGCGCGCATCAACGACGACGGCCGGCTCGGTGCGGTGCTCTCCGACGCCGTCGGCCGGCACGGCGTGCGCTTCGAGATCGTCTACGGAGGCATCTCCGCGTTGCAGGGCAAGTCGTTCGGCAGTCTCACGCTCGAGCTGCTCGGCGAGCCGGGCGACGTGGACGCGCTGATCGCCGAGCTCCGCACGATCACCGAGGTCGAGGAGGTGGCGGCATGACCGACTGGTCGACGCTGTGGCCCGTGTACTTGACCTCCATCGGCCAGACGTTGTGGATGGTCGTCGCTACGCTCGTGCTGGGAGGTGTGCTGGGGCTCGCGCTCGGCGTTCTGCTGTACACGACGCGGCCGGGTGGCCTGCTGCAGAACCGCGCGTTGTCGGTGGTGCTCAACGTGCTGGTCAACTTCGTCCGGCCGATCCCGTTCATCATCTTCATGACGGCGGTCGCCCCGCTGACGCAGGCGGTGCTCGGGACGTTCCTGGGCACACCGGCCGCGATCTTCCCGATGACGATCGCGGCGACGTTCGCGATCTCGCGCATCGTCGAGCAGAACCTCGTGACGATCGACCCCGGCGTGATCGAGGCGGCCAGGGCGATGGGTTCGAGCCCGTGGCGGATTATCTCGACGCTGCTCATCCCGGAGGCGCTCGGCCCATTGATCCTGGGCTACACGTTCGTGTTCGTGGCGATCGTGGACCTGTCTGCGGTCGCCGGCAGCCTCGGCGGCGGCGGATTGGGCGACTTCGCGATCTCGTACGGCTACCAGCGCTACAACTGGGTCGTCACCTGGGTCGCGGTGCTCACCATCGTCGTCCTGGTGCAGCTCGCCCAGTTCCTCGGCAATACCCTCGCTCGCAAGGCCCTCCGCCGCTGACCTTGCGGGCTCGGCGTCGGTCGGCGGCGGAGGCCGTCAGAGCTGCGGCGCCGGGGTGTAGCGGCCGAGGGGGCGCAGGCGGAGCGGACTCTCGCGGTACTCGGCCAGGGCGTGCACGATCCAGCCGGCCGTGCGCGCGGTGGCGAAGACCACCTCGCCCGCATCGTCGGCCATCCCACCGGCGAGCGAGAGCGCGGCGAGGGCGAGGTCCGAGTTCGGGGCGGTGCCCGTGCGGTCGCGGAGGAGCGCCGCCAGCGCCTCGACGGCCTCCACGACGCCCGCGCCCGCGGGGTCGTCGGCGAGCATGCCCAGCAGAACCCGTGCGCGCGGGTCGCCGGCCGGGTACAGCGGTTGCCCGAACCCCGGGACCGGGCCGCGGCCGTCCACGACGGCGTCGGCGACGACCCGGGCCGGCTCCTCGCCCGCGGCGACACGCGCGAGCATCCGGTGGGCCGCGCGGCTGGCGTTGCCGTGCAGCGGCGAGTCGAGGGCGCCGAGCCCGGCGACCACCACAGCGTACGGCGTAGCCCGGGCGGAGGCAGCGGCGCGTGCCGCGAGCGTGGACACTGCGAGGTCGTGGTCGAGCAGCAGCACGAGCGCCGCGTCGAGGGTGCGCAGAAGCTGCGGTGAAGGGGGACGCGGCGAGAGGCGCGACCAGAGCTCGGCCGCGAGGGTCGGCGCGACGGCAGGCGATGTCACCGGCAGCACCTCCACCATTCCCGCGATGAGCCGCTCGGCCGCGCCCGCCACGGCCCCCGGGTCGAGGGAGGTGCGCAGCGGGTCGGCGGCGGCCAGCGCCGTCACGGCGACCAGCTGCCGGTCGCGGTCGCCCGCACCCGGCGGGAGCGCCTCCGCCACGCGGCGAGCGGCCTCCAGCCCGGGGCCGGGGGTGAAGCGCGCGGACGCCTCCCAGCGACCGGTGAGCGCCCAGCGCGCCACGACCTCGAACGGCTCGTGAGCCAGTTCGGCGGCCGGGCGCCCCCGATAGAAGAGCTCGCCGTCGTCGATCGACGCGAAATCCGTCTCGATGACCATGAGCGGTCGGCCCTCCGATCGGGCGGGGGAGGGCGCGGCCCTGCGACGCCTGGCGGCGGCGAACGCCTCGACCTCCAGCGGGTCGAAAGCCGACCCGGCCGCCGTGCGCGTGCGGCTGAGCAGCCCGCGCGCCACGTAGGAGTAGAGGGTCTCGAGCTTGACGCCGAGGCGTTCGGCCGTCTGCTCGGCCGTCAGCTGCGGAAGGTCATTCATTTCGCGAGCACTCGGCATGTTGATCCGATCAACGTTGACGTTCGAAGAATCCACGTTCACACTACTGGCATGGACCGCATGAACGACACCCTGATCGACGTCCCCCGCGGATTGACCAACGTGGTCGCCGCGCACACCGCGCTGGGCGACGTGCGCGGGCAGGAAGGGTTCTACCACTATCGCCAGTACTCGGCGATCGACCTCGCGCGCGAGCGCACGTTCGAGGACGCCTGGTACCTGCTGCTCTTCGGCGACCTCCCTGCGCCGGACGAGCTGGCGGCATTCCGCGAGCGCATCGCGGCCGCTCGCCGCATCCCCGCCGAGGTCGCCGACCTGCTGCCGGCGATCGCCCGGCTCACGGTGGCAGGCGATGCTCTTGCCGGCCTGCGCATAGCGCTCGCCGCTGTCGCCGCCCACGACGGGATGCGTCCGGTCTACGACGAGGACCCGGACACGCGCATCCGTGACGCTGTCCGCATCGCCGCCGTCACGCCCGTGCTCCTCGCATCGCTGCACGCCTACGCGACCGGAGGCACGCCTCGCGAGCCGCGCGACGACCTCGGCCATGTGGCCGACTACCTGCGCCTTGTCACCGGTCGAGCACCGGACGCCGCCCACGAGCACGCGCTGAGCGCCTACCTGACCGCCGCCATCGACCACGGCTTCAACGCCTCCACGTTCACGGCGCGCGTCATCGCCTCCACCGGGGCCGATGTCGCGGCGGCGGTGGGCGGCGCGCTCGGCGCGCTGTCCGGTCCGCTGCACGGGGGAGCGCCGAGCCGCGCGCTGGACACGCTCGACGCGATCGGCACTCCCGACCGCATCGACGAGTGGATCACCGCTGCGGTGCGGTCCGGTGGTCGCGTGATGGGGTTCGGGCACGCCGTGTACCGCACCGAGGACCCGCGCTCGCGGCTGCTCCGCGAGATCGCGCAGGGGTTCGGCGGCGACCGGGTGGCCTTCGCGGTCGAGGTGGAGGACCGGGTGCAGCAGCTGCTCGCCGAACTCAAGCCCGGTCGCGAGCTGCACACCAACGTCGAGTTCTACGCCGGCGTCGTGATGGAGCTGTGCGGGATCCCGCGCTCGCTCTTCACTCCGACGTTCGCGGTCGCCCGCGTCGTCGGCTGGACGGCGCACATCCTGGAGCAGGCGGCCGACGGCAAGATCCTGCGGCCGTCGTCGCGGTACGACGGTCCCGCGGCTCCGGTGCCGTTGCCGGTGACCACCGCTGCAGCCTGAGCGCAGCGGAACCGCTGTCGCCGCGCGACGGGTGGAGCGTATCGTGCTGCACGGGCGGAGTCCGGCGGTGCGGGAGTGAGCGGAGGCGAGCGCGATGCGCGGAGCGGTGCGGCACGTGGAGTGGGTCGGCGATGAGGACCCGGAGCGGTTGGAGGCGGCCGTGGTCACCTTCGCACCCGACCGACTGGATGCGCTCGGCACCTCGCGCACGACGGACTATGTGGTGAGCTGGGAGCTGGAGACGTCGTCCGGATGGGCGACCGACCGCCTGTCGGTCGCGGTGGCCGGTCGCGGCTTCACCCGGTGGCTGGTGTTGGCTCGCGATGCCCACGGGCGCTGGAGCAGCGAGTCGTTCACGCACGGCGAGACCCGTTTCCACGACGCTCCGATGGCGGAGCCGGGGATCGTGAGCCCGCCCGACCTCGACGGCGCCCTGGACTGCGACCTGGCGCTGTGCCCGGTGACCAACACCATGCCGATCCTGCGGCTGGGCGCACTGAAGGGCCTCGAGGAGACGGAGCTGACGATGGCGTGGGTGGACCTCCCGTCGCTGGAGGTCGTCGCGAGCCGTCAGGCGTACAGCGCTGCACGTCCGTTCGACCCGGAGGCGGGGCGTGCCGTCGTGCGCTATCGCAGTGTGGGCAGCGGCTTCACGGCCGACCTCGGCGTCGACGAGGACGGTCTCGTCATCGACTATCCGCGGCTCGCCCGGCGCATCCGCACCCGCTGACCACATCGAGGGGCACGTAAACGCCCCTCTTCGCGCGTCTGAGGGGCGTTGACGTGCCCCTCGACGCCGGCTGACGGTTCAGGGGGTGGGCGCGAGCGCGTCGTAGCGGCGGAAGCCGCGCCGGACGCGCACGACCGTCGCGACGAGCACGACGATCAGGAGGCCGCCGAGGAGCGGCGGGAACCACAGCGCACCGGTGAGCGCGAGGACGCCGATGTAGAGGTCGCCGAGGCGCGGGCCTCCCGTCACGACGACCGTGAACACGCCCTGCAGCCGCCCGCGCATGACGTCGGGTGCGGAGGCCTGCAGGATGGTCATCCGGAAGATCGAGCTGACGTTGTCCGCCGCCCCGGAGGCCGCGAGCAGCACGGTCGCGGCGATCAGGGCGGGGAGGTTCGCCTCGGCGAACGAGGCGCCGCCTCCCGCCGTGCCGCTGAACGCCACGATGGCGAGCACGATGCCGAAGCCGAGGATGGACGCGCCGTAGACCAGGATCGCTCGCTCGACAGCGCGGCCCTGCCAGCGCACGTGCCCGAGGCGACCGGAGAACACGCTCGAGATCAGGGTGCCGACCGCGCCGGCCGCGGTGAGGATGCCGACGGTGACCGGGCCTCCACCGATCAGCAGCGCCCCGACCGCCGGGAACAGCGCGCGCGGCTGGCCGAAGGTCATGGCGATGAGGTCGAGCACGAACGTCATCGAGAGGTTCGGCGCGGTCTTCAGGAACCGCAGCCCCTGCATTACCGAGGAGAGACCGGCGCTCTGCCGCTCGCCCTCCGGCACGATCGACGGGAGCGTGAAGATCCCGAGGAACGCCGCGGTGAACAGCAGGACGTCGACGGTGTACGTCCAGGGGATGCCGACGCTCGCGACCAGGAGGCCGGCCAGCGCGGGGCCGACCGTGACCATGACGCCCATGCTGATGCCGCCGAGCGCGCTCGCCGCCGGCAGCAGGCGCGCGGGAAGCAGCCGCGGCGTGATCGCTTGCCGGGTCGCGCCGATCATGACCGTCGCGACCGCGTTGATGGTCGTGAGCGCGTACAGCGGCCAGACGACCTCGATATGCATCCAGGCGAAGAGAGCGATGCCGGCGGTGGAGGCCCAGGCGACGACCGCGGTGACGAGGGCGACCGTGCGCCGGTCGAACGCGTCGGCCAGCACGCCGCCGTAGAGCCCGAACACGATCATCGGCATGAGTGCGAAGAGCGCGACGAACGAGACCGCGAGCGTCGAGTGGGTGAGGTCGTAGATGTGGAGGCCGACGGCCACGACCGTCATCTGGCCGCCGATGCCCGAGATGGCGCCGCCGATCCAGAGCCGGGCGAAGGCCGGCGACTCCTTCAGCGGGCTGAGGTCGACGAAGTGCCGCGTACGCGACAGCCGCGTATCGTCGGGCTCCTTCGTGCCGGGGGCCTGCTCGGTGCTCAGAAGCGGGGCTTCTTGCTGAGCGAGACCGCCGCCAGCGAGAAGACGACGCCGAAAAGCATGATGGTCACCGTGACCGCCTGCAGCACGACCTGCCAGAACGGCACGAACGGTGTGACGGAGACCCAGAGCCAGAGGATGGCGCCGATCAGGGTGATCACGTAGCTGAAGGTGCGGCGGGCGTAGAGCGCGTTGAGCGAGACGACCGTTGCGGCGACCGACACCTGGAAGAGCGGCAGGAAGTCATCGGAGTTGCCGGTCCAGGTCGTGACCAGGCTGATGACGCCGATGACCAGCGAGACCAGCACGACCAGCGTCGCGAGTCCATTGCCGACCATCGGCGGGAGGGTCTCGCTCAGGCTGCGGACCAGGCCGCCGTGCTCGTCGTCGTCGACGATGTCGTCGGAGGGGGCGGTGCGGGTCTCGGCGATCGTGTGCGTGCTCACGACGACGATCCTACCGCCCGATGAAGGCGGGGCGCCGCACGCCGGGCGAGTACGGTGGGGGCATGTCTGCGCCCCGTCGACGCCGGTTCCGGTTCGCCCTCCCCGGCGCGGTCATCCGCGCCGACGAGGCGGTGGCCCGCCGGATCAACCACCGGCGCACGGAGCCGGGCGTCGACGCCTTCTGGCGGCTGCTGACCGGCGCGGCCGACCACGGGAAGCTCTGGTTCGCCGCCGCTGCCGTCCTCGTCGCGCTCGGCAAACCGCGGGCGGCGTCGCGCGGTCTCGTGTCGCTCGGTCTCGCGAGCCTGGTCGCGAACGTCGTCGGCAAGACCCTCGTCGGAGGGCGGCGCCCGGCCCTGACCAGCATCCCGGTCTCACGTCGACTCGATCGCTCGCCGACCTCCCCGTCGTTCCCCTCCGGACACACGGCGAGTGCCGTGGCATTCGCCGCTGGCGCCGCGCTGGAGTCGCCGCCGGCCGGTGCGGCCCTCGCGCCGCTCGCGGCGGGCGTCGCGTACTCGCGCCTCCACACCGGCGCGCACTGGTTCTCGGATGTCGTGGGCGGCGCGGCGATCGGCGCGGGCGCCGCTGTTCTGCTGAAGGCCGCGTCGCCGCTGCTGCGCTCCGCGCGGCGCTCGGCGGCACCTGCGCCGACCGCCGAGACGGTTGACCTCCCCGTGCTGCCGCGTGGGGCGGGAGCGTTCATCGTCGTCAACCCGAGCTCGGGCGCGGGTCTCGGGAGGCCGGATCCGCAGCCGGTGCTCGCGGAGCGGTTCCCGGACGCTCGCGTGCACGAGCTGCAGGAGGGCGGCGACATCGCCGCGCTCGTCCAGGAGCAGCTCGGCTCGGCGGAACCGCCGCGCGTGCTCGGGATCTCGGGCGGAGACGGTACGGTCTCGGCGATGGCGCACGAGGCCCGGCTCGCCGGGCTGCCGTTGCTGGTGCTCCCGGGCGGCACGTTCAACCACTTCGCCAAGGCGGCGGCGCTCGAGTCGATCGAAACCGCTCTGGACGCCTTCGAGGCGGGCGCAGGTCGCCGGGTGGACGTCGCTGAGCTGCGCTTTCCGGACGGCAGCGGGGACGCCGTGACCCGGACGGTGCTCAACACGGCCTCCGTCGGTCTCTACCCGGCCTTCGTCGCCGAGCGCGAGAAGCACGTGGGCAGGTGGGGCAAGCCGGTCGCGGCCCTGATCGCCGCCATTCGCGTCGTGCGCTCTACCGGCCCGATCGAGGTGGAGGTCGACGGCGGCGCCCGGTCGATCTGGTCGGTGTTCGTGGGCGTCGACCGCTACTACCCGGTGTCGGTCGCGCCGATCGAACGCCGGAGGCTGGACGACGGTCTGCTCGACGTCCGCATCCTCTCCGCGGGCCGACGGCCGAAGACCCGCGGCGCAGTCGCACTGGCATTCGGAGGCCGCACGGACGCCCTCGTCGCCCGCCTCCCCTTCCTCCAGGGACCTCCGGTGATCGAGGCGTTCACCAGCGACGGCCTCTCGGTGCGCGCCCGCGACGTCGACCCCGGTTACGCGCACGACGGCGAGGCGTCGGTGGACACGCCGGGCGATGGGCTGGAGCTGCGGATCCTCCCCGCAGCGCTGGAGGTCTACTCGCCTCGCGTGCCGTGATCCGCCCTCACGACTCCCGCACGACCTCCTCAACGGACTTGTCGGGCCGCAGCCCGCGCCACGACGGCTGACGGAGGCGGTCGGTGCCGGTCCATTCGGCGAACTCGACCTCCCCGACGAACTCGGGCCGCACCCAGTGCGCGCCACGGGCGTCCAGTGACGGCACGCCGGTCAGCGGCGGTGTCGTGCGCGGGTGCGCGGACAGCTTCTTCGCGAGGTCGTCGAGCATCGCGTCGGTGAAGCCCGTGCCCACTTTGCCCACGTAGCGCAGCCCGTCGCCCTCCGGGATGCCGAGCAGCAGCGCGCCGATGCCGTTCGCCCTCCTGCCGTTGCCGGGTGTCCACCCGCCGATGACGACCTCCTGGCTCAGGTGGTGCTTGATCTTGATCCAGGTGCGCGAGCGCCGACCCGTCGCGTACGTGCCGTCGCGCTGCTTGGCCATGACGCCTTCGAGGCCGAGCTCCTTCGAGGAGGCGATAACGTGGTCCACGTCGCCGGCGAAGGCGGGCGGCACCTGCACCGGGTCGTCCTTCTGGGGCGTGAGCACGGCCTCCAGCGCGGCGCGGCGGTCGTCGTACGTCTCGCGACGCAGATCCTTCCCGTCGAGTTCGAGGATGTCGAACACGAAGTAGTGGGCCGGCGCGCGCTGGGCGGCGGCCTCCACCTCCGCCGGTCGGGTGAGGCCCATCCGGGTCTGCAGGAGGCCGAAGTCCGGCCGGCCCTGCCGGGTGAGGGTCACGATTTCACCGTCCACGACCAGGTCGTGGGCGTCGGCGAGCCCGACGAGCCCGGCGAGGTCCGGGTAGGTGCGGGTGACGTCGTTTCCGTTGCGGGTCGTCAGCCGGAGAGCGCCGTCCTGCACGACCGCGATCGCCCGGATGCCGTCCCACTTCATCTCGAATGCCCACTCGGCCTCGTCGTGGATGTCCTTCCGGGAGCCGAGGGTCGCGAGCATGGGGGAGACGGGCGTGCTGTCGATCGAGCGGCGTGCGGCCTGCTTCTCCGTCGTCTTCGCCGGAGCGTTCTCGCCGGTCGCCTTCTTGTCGCTCGCCTTCGTGTCGGTCGCTCGCTTCGTCACGGCAGTGCGCTGGTCCGCATCCTTCATGAGGTGGATCAGCCAGTTCTTCTCGTCGCCCCCCTGAGCGGTGGCGATGAGCGCGAACTTCCGCGGCACGCCGCCCAGCCCGCCGTCCTTCTGGCCGTGCAGGGTGGCGATCACCTCGTCGTCGCGCCACTTCTCGAGCTCGTAGTGGCCGCGATCCCAGATGTCCACGTGCCCGGCACCGTATTCGCCCGTGCGGGATGTCGCCCTCGAAGGTGCCGTACTCGAGCGGGTGGTCTTCGACGTGCACGGCCAGGTGGTTCTGCTTCGGGTCGGTCGGCGGCCCCTTCGGCAGCGCCCAGCTGACCAGCACGCCGTCGTGCTCGAGCCGGAAGTCCCAGTGCAGCCGACTGGCGTGGTGCTCCTGGATGACGAACGAGCGGCCGTCCGCGGCATCGGGACTGCGGTCGGCACCGGCACCGGCACCGGCACCGGCTCCGGCGTCTTGTCGGCGTCGCGCATTGGAGCGGTAAGTGGTGAGGCGGTCCGTCTCCTCGGCGGCGGCGGCGCGGGCCGCGGAGAGGTCGGCGAGCGGGTCCCCATCGCTTCTTCACCCGCTTCAGCACCTCCAGGTACTCCAGCTGGCGCAGCTCCTTCGAGGCCAGCTCCCGCCAGGTGCGCGGTGCCGCGACCGTGGGCCGGAACCGCCCGCGCAGCGAATACGGCGCGATCGTCGTCTTCGCCCCGTTGTTCTGGCTCCAGTCGACCAGCACCTTGCCAGCCCGCAGGGCCTTCTTCATGTCGCTCACGACGAGGTCGGGATGGTCGGCCTCCAGCGCCCGCGCCAGCTCGTGCGCCACGGCCGAGACCTGGTCGCTGGTCTGCGATCCGTCCAGCGGGGCGTACAGGTGGATGCCCTTCGACCCGCTCGTCACCGGGAGCGGGTCGAGGCCCATGTCGCCGAGAATGGCGCGCACCAGCCGTGCTACCTCCGCGCAGTCGAGCAGGGTCGCGCCCTCGCCCGGGTCGAGGTCGAGGACCAGGCGGTCCGGGTTCTTGCGCTGCTCCCCGCGGCCCACCCGCCACTGCGGCACGTGCAGCTCGAGCGACGCGATCTGCGCGAGCCAGACCAGCGTCGCGCGGTCGTTCACGAGCGGGTATGTGTTCGCGCTGGTCTTGTGCGTGATCGTGCGCGTCTTCACCCAGCCCGGGGTGGAGGCCGGGTCGAGGTTCTTCTGGAAGAAGACCACGCCGGGATGGCCGGGCGTGCCGACGCCGTGCACCCAGCGTTTCCGGGTGGCGATGCGGTCGCGGGCGTGCGGGATCATCACGTCGGCGATCGAGTGGTAGTACCCGATGACGTCCGCCTTGGTGGTCCCGGTCTCCGGGTACATGACCTTGTCGAGGTTCGTCAGCCGCAGTCGGTGACCGTCGATCGAGACCGTCTCGGTGTCCTCCGCAACCATGCGAACACCGTACGCCGCCGCGCCGTCCCGCGGCAGACGCAGCTATCGACCATTGAGTTTCCGCGTCTGCACGGACACGATGGACGCATGAGGGCCATTTGGACGGGTGCTATCACCTTCGGGCTGGTCAACGTGCCCGTGAAGGTCTACAGCGCGACAGAGGATCACGACGTCGCGCTCCACCAGGTGCACGACGCCGACGGCGGGCGGATCCGCTACAAGCGCGTCTGCGAGATCGACGGCAAGACCATCCCGTACGAGCACATCGCGAAGGCGTACGACGACGGCGAACGAACGGTCATCCTGACGCCGGAGGACCTGGCGTCGCTGCCGGCCGAGCGCAGCAGGGAGATCGACGTCGTCGAGTTCGTCCCGAACGACCAGCTCGACCCGTTGTGGTTCGATCGCAGCTACTACCTGGAGCCGGACTCCAAGTCGCTCAAGGCGTACGCGTTGCTGCGCACGACCCTGGAGGACGAGGACCGCACCGCGATCGTCAATTTCGCGCTGCGCCAGAAGACGCGCCTGGGCGCTCTCCGCGTGCGCGGCAACGTGCTCGTCCTGCAGACCATGCTCTGGCACGACGAGATCCGGGAGGCCGACTTTCCCGCGCTCGAGACGATGCCGCGGATCACCGAGCGCGAGCTGTCGCTGTCCGCGGCGCTCATGGAGAGCTTCGCCGGCGACTTCGAACCGGAGAAGTTCTCGGACGAGTACCAGGAGGAGCTCCGCAAGCTCATCGACGCCAAGCTGGAGCAAGGCGAGAGCATCGACACCGCTGTCACCTTCGGCGAGGAGCCGGAGGAGTCGAAGAAGGGTGGCGGCGAGGTCATCGACCTGATGGAGGCGCTGCAGCGCAGCGTCGAGCGCAGCAGGGGAGGGGCGTCGACGACCTCGTCGGAGGAGAGCACGTCCGAGAAGAAAGGCTCGGCCAAGAAGGCGCCGGCGAAGAAGGCCAAGAAGCCCGCGTGACGTGCCTCCGCCGCAGCGACCCGTCTGGACCCGCGTACGCCGGGCGCAGCTCAGAAGGGGTCGCTCTGCGAGGACGAGGCGGGATGGGGGTCGGATGGTCCTCCGGCCGCCGTTTGTTCACTGGTAATTCGGTGAGGGCACGCTCACCGTCCGACATGTATGAGGCGGGCCGATCTGCGCCATCCCTTGACAACCGGGCAATTGCGTGGCCGCAAGCGACACGCCTAGCGAGTCGCGCGCAACCTGTCAACCCCTTGTTGGGGTCATAGTCAATCTGCCTACCCTGGGACACGAATCGAGGCAGAAAGACTCTGTACCGAGGGGATGGGATGACACGATGACAGTGCTCGAAGTGACCAATGATCCAGTACGCGACTACCTCAATTCGATCGGGAGGACCCGTCTGCTGACCGCGGACGAAGAGGTCTCCCTGGCCAAGCGGATTGAGGTCGGCGTGCTCGCCGGCGACCGGTTGGCCACACGTCCTGGGCTGACCCCGCGCGAGAAGCGAGAGCTGCAGTACCTGGCCGACGACGGAAAGCGCGCGTTCGAGCGCTTCATCGAGGCGAACCTGCGTCTCGTCGTCAGCATCGCCAAGCGCTACGCGGGCCGCGGTCTTGCGGTCATGGATCTGATCCAGGAGGGCAACCTCGGTCTGGTCCGCGCGGTCGAGAAGTTCGACTACCGCACCGGCAACAAGTTCTCCACCTACGCCACGTGGTGGATCCGCCAGTCGATACTCCGCGGAATCGCGGACACGGCCCGGCTGATCCGGATCCCGGTGCACACCGTGGAGAAGATCGACAAGCTCGACCGGATCCGCCGTGACCTGGGCGGCGAGCTCGGCCGGACGCCGACGCTGGAGGAGATGGCGGAGGCCGCCAACCTGACCCCGGCCGAGGTGCACAAGCTGCGCATGAGCGATTCGGAGACCGTGTCGCTGGCGGTTCCGGTCGGCGAGAACGAGGGTGCCGAGCTCGGCGACCTGATCGAGGACGGCGACGCTCCCGGGCCGTCGGAGTCGGTGGAGGTCGAGTTCCGCCACCGCGACCTCGAGGACCGCCTCCGCGACCTGCCCCCGCGCGACGCCAAGGTGGTGCGCATGCGCTTCGGCCTCGACGGCCAGAAGCCGATGACGCTCGACGAAGTAGGCGAGGTCTACGGCATCACCCGTGAGCGGGTGCGCCAGCTGGAGACGCGCAGCCTCAAGCGACTGCGCTGCCCGGAACTGCTGGAGTACCTGCGGTAAGCGCGACGGACACGGACGGGCATCCCCGGGCTCAGGCGAGCTCGGGGTTCTCGTGTTCGGCGACGGCCTGGTCGAACGGGATGTCTCCCGGGCGGTCCCCCGGGGCGGCCTCGTCAGCGCCCGCCTCTGCGTCCGCGGGCGCGGCGGCAGGCTGGGCCGCTGGTGCATCCGCCGGTGCGGCGGGGGCCAGGACGGGGTCTTCTTCTGCCGGAGCCATGGTGGCCTCCCTCGCTCGATCCGCACACAGTAGGCGCGTCGCCCGCACCGATCAAGATGCGCTGAGCTTCTCTCAGCGAGTTGGGGGTTAGCGGCCGGGAGGAGTGTCGGCGTTGACCTCGTCCGCGCCGAGCACGCCGATCTCCTCGGTCAGCTGCAGACCCTGGGCGCTGTTGGACGAGAGGGTGAGCTGTTCCAGCCACGCCTTGTTGATCTTCGGCGGCCGACCGCCGCTGTAGCGGAACAGCAGTGGGATGGCGGGGTCGATCCAGATCGCACTGCGGCCGTCGCCGACACCCTGCTCGTCGCGCCACGAGAAGAAGAACCCCTCCTTGCGACGGAGCTTGAGTCCGACCACGATCTGCAGGTGCGAGAGGATCCGATCCTCGAAACCGATCTCGGTCGTCCCGCCGTAAACAAGCTTGCCCATGCCAGAACCGTACCTGACGGTCGGTGGATGCCGTGATCGGAGTGGGGGGTATGTTCGCCCGGTGACCGCGATGCGCGTGCTCGTGACCGTGGCCGCCGTCGTGCCGCCGTCGTGCCGCCGTCGTGCCGGCGTCACTCCGGAGGAGCGCTGACGAGTGTCGTCGCGCTGAGATCGTCGAGGAACCGGGTCACGATCTCCCGCTCCTGCGGACTGAGCGCGCGGGCCACCTCGAAGCGGCGCGCGTGCTGCAGCCCCATCGTGCGGCGCACCTGACGATGCGTCTCCGGCGTGATCTCGACCGTGACGGCCCGCCGGTCGGTAGGGTGCGGACGCCGCACGATGTGCCCTGCCCGCTCCAGCCGGTCGAGAAGCTTCGTGACCGAGGCGGTCGAGACGTGGAGGTGCTCGCTCAGTGCGCCGGCGGTCACCGCGACGTGCGAATTGGTCGACGCGATGATGTACCGCAGCGCCTTCATGTCGGTCTCGTTGAGCTGGAGGGCGGTGCGCGACTCGAGGTTGAGCCGCTGCTCCGCCTCCCGCCAGTGCCGCACGGCGCCGAGCACCCCGATGATCTGTTCGAGTTCGTCCTCGGCGAGGTCGTCGTGGCGCACGAGCTCCTGTCGTGGGTCGATGACGCGCGGGTCGATCAGCGCCCCCGAGATGCGACGTGCCTCGTCCTTCGAACTCATGCGCACATCCTATTGCCACACGTAAGAAACGTGCTAGGTTATTTACTAACTTGGCTAGGTAAAGGAGGGTCGCATGACCCAGCTCCATCCGGATATGACGGACGTCAGCAGCCCGACGGAGACGATCGCCGAGGCGATCGACGCGGATCTGCTACTCGTCGAACACGAGTTCTCGGCCTTCCTCGCGGGGCGCGAGGTCGAGGCCTCCTCGCACGGCGAGGGATACCGCCGCCTCTGGCAAAGCGTGACGGAGTCCGCACGCGGGGGCAAGCGCCTGCGGCCGCGTCTCGTCCTGACCGCCTACCACGGGCTGAGGGGCGACTGCCGCCGGTCCGATGCCGTCCAGACTGCCCTGGCCTTCGAGCTCCTGCACACCGCGTTCCTGCTCCACGACGACGTGATCGACGGCGATACCGTGCGCCGCGGCCGCCCGAACGTCGCGGGCGAGTTCAGCGCGGACGCGCTCTTCCGCGGCGCCGACGAACCCCGCGCGCTCCTCTGGGGCCAGTCGGCGTCCATCCTCGCGGGCGACCTCCTGCTCCACGCCGCCTCCCAGCGCGTCGCGCGCCTGTCGGCGCCCGAACCCGCCCGGTCGTCGATCCTCGACCTGCTCGACCGTGCGGTCTTCGTGACGGCGGCCGGCGAGCTGGCCGATGTCGGCCTGGCGACTGGGCTGTCCGACGGCGGGATCGACGACGTCCTCGAGATGACGGAGGAGAAGACCGCGGTGTACACCGTTGCCGCCCCGCTCGCGGCGGGGGCGGCGCTCGCCGGCGCGGGGGAGGACCTCGTGAACCTCCTCGGCGGCTACGGTCGGCTCGTGGGCACGGCCTTCCAGCTGGGCGACGACCTCCTCGGCGTGTTCGGGGAGGAGGCCGTGACCGGCAAGAGCGCGAGCAGCGACCTCCGTCAAGGCAAGCAGACCTCGCTGATCGCCTTCGCGCGCGGCACCCGCGCGTGGCCGGCTCTCGAGCCGTTGCTGGGCCGCCTCGACCTGAGCGCCGCCGATGCGGCCAGGGCGGCCACGTCGCTCGAACTTTGCGGCGCGCGGTCGTTCGTCGAGCGCCTACTGGCCGAGCACGTCGCGACCGCCACGGCGGTGCTCGACTCTCCCCTCATCCCCATCGAGCTCGCCGCGATCCTCGCCCGGTTCGCGCTCGGGTGCGTGGGGCGCGCGTTATGACCCGCACCGCCCCGGCGCCAGCAAAAGCGGCGACCCCGCCGACCGACCTCGCGGTCTACGGGGAAGCCGCCCATCGCAGTGCGGCGACGATCATCCACGAGTACTCGACTTCGTTCGGGATGGCGACCCGCCTGCTGTCGCCGCCGGTCCGGCCCCAGGTCGAGGACGTCTACGCACTGGTGCGGGTCGCGGACGAGGTCGTCGACGGCGCGGCCGCCGAAGCCGGGCTGTCCCCGGCCGACATCGCGGCGGAGCTCGATGCGCTGGAGGACGACACCGAACGTGCGATGCGCACCGGCTACAGCGCCAATGTCGTCGTCCACGCCTTCGCCAGTACGGCGCGCGCAGCCGGCTTCGGATCCGAGCTGACCCGTCCGTTCTTCGCGTCGATGCGGCGCGATCTCGACCCGGTCGACTTCACCGCCGATGAGCTCAGCGCCTACATCTACGGCTCGGCGGAGGTCGTCGGCCTGATGTGCCTCGCGGTGTTCCTGCACGACACCCCCGTGCCGGAGCCGACCCGACGATTGCTGGAGGCCGGAGCACGACGGCTCGGTGCCGCATTTCAGAAGATCAACTTCCTGCGCGACCTCGCGGTGGACTACACAGAGCTTGGCCGAAGCTACTTCCCCGGCATCGACCCCACCCGTCTGACCGAGCGCCAGAAGCTCGCCCTCGTCGTCGACATCGACTGCGATCTGGGGGCTGCCGCAGACGCCATCCCGGAGCTGCCGGAGAACTGCCGCCGCGCGATCACAGCGGCCCACGGCCTGTTCGCCGAGCTCAGCGACCGCATCCGCATCACCCCGGCGGCCGACCTGATCGCGCACCGGGTGAGCGTGCCGACCCGCACCAAGTTGGCCATCCTGGTCCGTGCGACGGCGGTGACGCTGCGGTGACGGCGCGCACTGCCGGATCGCGCCGCGCTGTCGTGATCGGCGGCGGGATCTCCGGACTCGCGACCGCCGCCCTGCTCGCCCGCGACGGCCACCGCGTGACCGTGCTGGAGCAACTGGACGTCCTCGGCGGCCGGGCCGGGCTGTGGGAGGTCGACGGCTTCCGCTTCGACACCGGCCCCTCCTGGTACCTGATGCCGGAGGTGTTCGACCACTTCTTCCGGCTCCTCGGCACGACCACGGAGGAACAGCTCGACCTGGTGACGCTCGACCCGGGCTACCGGCTGTTCGCCCAGGGGAGCGAGGAGGCCCAGGGGAGCGAGGAGGCCCAGGGGAGCGCTGAGGCCCAGACGAGCGTGGAGAAACTGGGCGGCGACGCACCCCTCGACATCCGCGCCTCGGGGGCGGCGAATCGTGCCCTGTTCGAGAGCGTGGAGCCGGGAGGGGCCGCGGCCCTCGACCGCTATCTGGCGAGCGCCTCCGAGACGTACCGGCTCGCGGTCGACCGGTTCCTCTACGCGACCTACGCCTCCCCGCGCCCACTGCTCGACCCGGCCGTGCTCCGACGGCTGGGCCGGCTCGCCCGACTCCTCGTCGAACCGCTCGACCGGTACGCGGCGGGCTTCGTGCGCGACACGCGGCTCCGTCAGCTCCTCGGCTATCCGGCCGTGTTCCTCGGCACGTCGCCCGGGCGCGCACCGAGCATGTACCACCTCATGAGCCACCTCGACCTGGACGACGGCGTCCGCTACCCGATGGGAGGCTTCGCGGAGCTGGTCGCCCGGGTCACGGCGCTCGCCGAAGCCGCGGGAGCCCGCCTCGTCACCAGCGCCCGCGCTGTCCGGATCCGCACGGACGCCGACGGCCGTCGGGCGCGGGTCTCCGGTGTGGAGTGGGTGGACGCCACCGGTGCTCGGCACGTGGTGGATGCGGACCTCGTCGTCTCCGCCGCCGACCTGCACCACACCGAGACGCAACTGCTGCCTCCCGAGCTGCGCACGCACCCCGAACGCCGCTGGCGCCGGCGCGATCCCGGGCCGGGGGCCGTGCTGGCGATGCTCGGCGTTCGCGGCGGCCTCCCGCAGCTGGCGCATCACACCCTGTTCTTCACGACCGACTGGGAGGCCGGCTTCGCGCGCGTGTTCGGCTCGCACCCTGGCATCCCCGATCCCGCGTCGCTCTACGTCTGCAAGCCGAGCGCGACCGACCCGGGCGTGGCGCCGGCGGGGCACGAGAACCTGTTCGTCCTCGTGCCCGTCGCCGCCGATGTGTCGATCGGCGGGGGAGGCGTCGACGGAGCCGGCGACCGCGTCGTCGAGCGCACGGCCGACGCGGCGATCGCCCAGATCGCCGCGTGGGCGGGCGTCCCCGATCTGGCCGACCGGATCGTGGTGCGGCGCACCGTCGGCCCCGACGACTTCGCCCAGCGGTTCAATGCCTGGCGCGGCGGCGCGCTCGGGCTGGCGCACACGCTGCGGCAGAGCGCCTTCTTCCGGCCGGGCAACGCCTCGCGCCGCGTCGACGGCCTGCTGTACGCGGGCTCGTCCACCATCCCGGGCATCGGGCTGCCCATGTGCCTGATCAGCGCCGAACTGATCGTCAAGCGCCTGCGCGGCGACGTCTCGGCCGAGCGCCTGGCCGAGCCGCTGGCGCCCGTCGCGCGTGCGGAGCGTGTGCGATGAGCGTTGCCTACCTCGCCTGCCTGGTGACCGTGTCCGCCGCGCTCGTGCTCCTGGACAGCCGGTTCGCCCTCGTCTTCTGGCGCGTCACCCGGCGTGCCACTGTGGTCGTGATCGTCGGGATGGCGTTCTTCCTCGCCTGGGATGCCGTCGGGATCGCCTCCGGGGTGTTCGCGCGGGGGCGTTCGCGGTTCATGACCGGCATCGAACTCGCGCCCGAGCTCCCGGTGGAGGAGCCGGTGTTCCTGGCGTTCCTCTGCTATCTCACGCTCATCCTGATCGTCGGCGGCCGTCTGGTGCTCGACCGGATGGCCCGGCGCGACCGCATTGCCCGGCGCGACCGGTCCTCTCTCATCGACCACCAGGGGAGGCGCCGATGACCTACCTCCTCATTGATCTCGTCTTCCTGGCCGTCGCGGCTGCGGTCCTCATCCTCGCCCTTGTCCGCGCACCCGACCGCGCCCGGCTGGTGCGCCGCTGGTGGCTGCCCGCGCTCGCAGCGGGCGTCGTCCTGATCGTGCTCACGATCGTCTTCGACAACGCGATGATCGCCGCCGGTCTGATGACCTACACCTCAGGCGCAGTGACCGGCGCCCGGGTGGGGCTGGTCCCCGTCGAGGATCTTGCGTACCCGGTCGCGGGGCTGCTGCTCGTCAGCGGCCTCTGGATTCTGCTCCGGCGGAGGACGACGTGACCACGACCGTCGCCCCTCCGCTGTTGCGCCAGCTGTTCCTGGCCTCCCGGCCGCTCAGCTGGATCAACACCGCCTTCCCGTTCGCCGCCGCCTGCCTGCTCACCACCGGACGGATCGACGCCGCCCTCGTGATCGGCACGCTGTACTTCCTCGTGCCGTACAACCTCGCGCTCTACGGCATCAACGATGTGTTCGATTACGAGTCCGATCTGCGCAATCCGCGCAAGGGCGGGGCGGAGGGCGCCCTGCTCGACCGGCGCGCGCATCGGAGCACGCTCGTCGCCGCCGCCGTGACGAACCTCCCCTTCCTGGTGTTCCTCGTCGTGGCCGGCTCGCCGCTGTCGTGGCTCGTGCTCGCCGCGAGCCTGTTCGCGTTGCTGGCGTACTCGGTGAAGGGGCTGCGGTTCAAGGAGGTGCCGTTCCTCGACTCGGCGACCTCCAGCTTCCACTTCGTCAGCCCGGCGCTCTACGGTCTCGTGCTCGCCGGCGCGGACTTCACTCCCGGGCTGTGGCTTCTGCTGCTCGCGTTCTTCCTGTGGGGAGTCGGCAGCCACGCGTTCGGCGCGGTGCAGGACATCGTGCCCGACCGCCAGGCCGGCATCGCCTCGATCGCCACGGTGCTCGGCGCCGCCCGCACCACTCGACTCGCGATGGCCGCCTGGGCGGCCGCGGGCCTGGCGCTGCTGGGGACGTCGTGGCCCGGGCCGGTCGCCGCCCTCCTGGCCGTGCCGTACCTCCTGACGGCCGCACCGTACTGGTTGCTGCCCGACGAACGGGCGAGCACCGCCAACCGGGGTTGGCGGCGCTTCCTCTGGATCAACTATGCGTGCGGGTTCGTCGTCACGTTGCTGTTGATCGCCTCCGCGCTTCGCTGAGCTCGACTCGTTAGTCCCGCGGGATCAGCTGCTGCAGGCTCCAGCCGTTGCCGTCCGGGTCGGTGTAGGACACGAAGCGGCCCCAGGGCTGCTCGTCGACGCCCTCGGCTTCCACCCCGTTCTCGCGCAGGTGCGCGAGCGCCTCGTCGGCGTCCGGGATGACGATCTGCAGTCCCTTCATCGTGCCGGGCACCATGTCGGTCAGCCCCTCGCCGAATGCGATCGAGCACGCCGATCCGGGAGGCGTCACCTGCACGAAGCGCAGGGTGGGGGAGACGACCTGGTCGAAGTCCGCGTTCCAGCCGAGCGCGTCGACGTAGAAGGCCTTGGCCCGGTCGACGTCGGTGACGGGGACGATGATGAGCTCGATGCGCCAGTCGCTGATGGTCATGTTTCCTGCCCTTTCGGTTTTCGGTTCGTGTGAGTCCAGGCTAGAAGGTCTAGCGGTCAGATTCCGTCCTCAATCACCCTCATCCGAAATCAAGGGAATTCGCGGATCCACCCGCTAATGTCGTGACCCATGACCGACAGTCCCGCCGCTCCGAGTCCCTACGAGGTGCTCGGAGTCAGTGCGACCGCCAGTCAGGAGGAGCTGCGTCGCGCCTACCGGCGTCTCGCCCGTGCCACCCACCCCGACACCGGGGGGACGGCCGCGGCCTTCCAGGCGGTGCAGACCGCGTGGGAGCTCGTAGGCGACCCGCAGGGCCGCGCCCGTTACGACCGCGGCGAGAGCCTCGTGGTCGACGCCGTCTCGGGCGAGTCCGGCGGCGGAGGCTTCAGTGCGACCGTGCACCCCACGCGCGGCTCGGCGCGCGGGGCCACCGTGCGGGCGCGCAGCTACGGGCATCCGGGTGGGCGGGCGCGCGAGCGGTTCCTGACGCTCATGCGGGAGTGGATGGGCCGCGGCTCCGACGCCGATCCCTACGACCCCGCGCTGGTCCGCTCGGCGCCGCGCGAGATCCGCATGCTGCTGGCGGAGGCGCTCGCCGAGGAGGCGACGGCCCGTGCGGTCTCCGGCCTCGGGATCGGATTCACCATCTGGAACGACGTGGCGGTGCACCCGGCGACCGACGCCAAGCTCGACCACATCGTGCTCGGCCCTGCCGGGCTGTTCGCCGTCCGCTCCGCCGATTGGGGGAGCGAGGTCAAGCTCGCGAAGGGCGAGCTCGTCGGCCCGGGGATCCCGCGCGACGAGGAGCCGTTCCGCAAGCTCCACGCGGCGGCCAAAAGCTTCGGCCGCCAGGCCGGTGTGCGCTTCACCGGTCTCATCGTCGTGGTGCCCGACGACGCCCTCGCCGTCCCGTTCGACGTCGTGCAGCGCGGGCGGCTGTCCGGGTCGATGGTCGTGCGGCGCTCGCTGCTGCCGAAGGTCCTGCGCGACGGTGCCGACGCGGCGGGCCGCGAGAGCGTCGACCGCGCGTTCGAACTGAGGCCGCGGCTGCAGGAAGCCGTGCGGTTCGTCTAGACTCCGGGCCGCCTGGGGAGCAGAGTGGAGGCCATGGTCAACACTCTCGAGATCTTCAGCGGATTCAGCGTGAACGACATCGACGCCGCACGCACCTTCTACCGGGACGCGCTCGGCCTCGACGTGACGGACGGCGCGATGGGCAACCTCGACATCGCCCTCCCGGCCGGCAGCCACGTGTTCGTCTACCCGAAGCCCGATCACCAGCCCGCGAGCTTCACCATCCTCAACCTCGTCGTCGCCGACATCGATGCGGCCGTCGCCGAGCTCAACGCGAAGGGTGTCGTGACCAAGATCTACGACGACGAAGCGGTCCCGACCGACGAGAAGGGCATCGCACGCGGTAAGGCCGTGAACCGCGGACCGGACATCGCCTGGTTCCGCGACCCGGCGGGGAACGTGATGTCGGTGCTGCAGGACTGAATCCGGCCGGCGGGCTGACGGGCGGCGTTCAGCGCAGCCGCTCGCAGAGCCCCATCGCGTCGTACGGCGCGCGCACCTTCATGTCGTTGTCGAAGTACGCGAACACGTCGAGGCCGGCATCGAGCTGCCCCCGCAGCTCGGCGGCCCAGCGGTCGAGCGCCTCGTCGGTGTACCCGCTCGCGTAGAGCTCCTGGTCGCCGTGGAGGCGCACGTAGATGAACTCGGCGGTGACCTCCCGGATCACCGGGTACCGGCCCGCGGTGTCGGCGAGGACCACCGCGACGCCGTGCTCGCGCGCGATGCGCGCGAACGCCGGGTCGGCGAAGCTCGGGTGCCGTGCCTCCACCGCGTGTCGCAGCGCGCGGTCGCCCCCGGAGGTCAGATCCGTCCGGTCCTCTTCCAGTGTCGTCTCGGCGGCGAGTCGCCGCGCGTCCGCCGCGGTCGACGGGAGCATCCCGAGGAACGCGTCCAGCGCCTCCGGGTCCAGCGGCAGGTTCGGCGGCAGCTGCCAGAGGATCGGCCCGAGCTTCGGGCCGAGCGCGAGCACGCCGGACGCGAAGAAGTTCGCCAGCGCGGCCCGTGCGTTCCGCAGCCGCAGGACGTGCGTGATGTAACGGCCGCCCTTGACGGCGAAGACGAACCCGTCCGGGGTGGTCTCCGCCCAGGTGCGATAGCTCGAGGGCTTCTGCAGCGCGTAGAAGCTGCCGTTGATCTCGATCGAGTCGAGCTTGGTCGACGCGTACTCCAGCTCGGCGCGATGCGGCAGGCCCTTCGGATAGAACACTCCGCGCCAGGGCGCGTAGGTCCATCCCGAGATGCCCACCCGCGCCACCGCCATCAGCGACCCCGGAGCTGATCGAGCAAACGCCGGTCGCGCTTGGTGGGACGCCCGGCGCCGCGTTCGCGCGTGATGTCCGACGGCGCCTCGGTCTTCGGAGGTGGAGGCGGGGTGCGGTCTTCGAAGCACTCGGCGGCGATCGCCGCGCCCACCCGCTTCACGATGAGCTTGCGTGCGATGTAGATCTTCTCAGAGCCGCCGACGTAGGCGCGGACCTCGTCGCCGACCTTCACCTGCTGCGACGGCTTCGCCCGGTCTCCGTTGACCTTCAGATGGCCGGCCTTGCACGCGTCGGAGGCCGCCGACCGGGTCTTGTAGAGGCGCACGGCCCAGGCCCAGGCGTCGACGCGGACGCTCGTCATGGCCGGAGGGCCGGCTCTTCGGCCCGCTTTGCTGTGCGCTCCTCCTCGGCCAGCTGCGCCTTCCACGTCACCAGGCTGCGCACCGTGAGGCTGCGGTCCTTCGCCAGCTTCTCCATCACGTCCGCCGGCACGGAGTAGTTGACTGCGACCCAGCCGCGCACCGTCTCCGAACGGTCGCTCGCGAGCGTGCGCAGGATGTCGCAGGGCGTCGCCTCGTTCTTGGCGACGCAGCCGCGCACGCCTTCGTCCGGGTCGTCCGCGAGCGCCAGGAACAGATCCTCCGGCGTGTTGTAGCTGGAGGCCACGGCCTCCCGGATCTTCGGGTTCGGATCGGTCGCGAGCAGCCGCAGCCTCCGCAGCTTGCTCTCGGTGAACTCCGGTGTCGGATGCAGCGCGGCGGCCTCGTCCGCAGTGAGCATCGCGGGGCTGTGGTCGCGCATGGCCTGGCGCTGGGCGGGAGTGTTGAAGCGGATGCAGGACATGTCTCCACCGTACGCGCCGGATCCATCGAAAAGGTGGAAGCATCTCCCGGCCGCGTCGGGTTACCGTGGACACAAGGATTCCCGGCGTCGCCGACTACCTCGACTCCGACCACATGCGGGAGGCCTTCCCCCGCCCGGCGCGCGCGGTCACGACCGCGCCGTGACCGCCTCACCGCCGCGCCGCGGAAACCACGGCACGATCGGCGACGTGCGCCGCTGGTAGTCCGCGTACTCGGGGTACCGCGAACGCGAGATGCTCTCCGTGAAGACGGTCGAGCCGATGAACAGCCCGGTGAGCAGCAGCGGGCCGATCACCGTCCACTGCAGGATCGATCCGGCGGCTGCGCAGCCGAACAGGAAGACGACCCACCACTGCGCCTGCTCGAAGAAGAAGTTCGGATGCCGCGAGAACCGGAACAGCCCGGTCTGCAGGAAGCGCGGGCTCGGCTGTCGCCCGGCGGCGACCTCCCGTTTCTTCCACTGGTGGAAGCCCCACTGCTGCTGGTCAGCGATCGTCTCGCCCGCCAGGAACAGCAGGAAGAGCACGATGCAGACGATGTCGAGCGCGTTCAGCGGCGTCGGGTGCAGGGAGGCGGTCCAGGCCGGAAGCGCTATCAGCAGCAGGAGCACGTTCTGGTAGATCACGATGAAGAACAAGTTGAAGGCCGCGAACGCCCCGTGGCTCATCCGGCCGCGCAGCACCTTCCAGCGGTAGTCCTCCCCGCCGGGCGCGTAGCCGCCCTTGCGCGCGAAGTTGAACGTGAGCCGCGCGCCCCACAGCGTGACCAGGGCGGCCATCAGGTCGAGTCGTGGAGTCCTGGAGGCCGGCGGCGCCGGCGAACACCCAGACGTAGGCCACGGGCACGATGGACCAGATCCGGTCGACCCAGGAGTGCTCGCCGGTAATCAGCGACAGCACCCAGGTGGCGACGCAGACGCCGGCCAGGATCCACAGGCAGACGATGAAGGGCTCCACGCACCACATCCTAGGGGTGGCGCCCTCATACGACGGGGCACGACCGGTCAGTAGAGTGGAAACGTGGATGGTGACGGCGCCGTGAGTTCGCGCGTGTGGACGGTCCCGAACGCTCTCAGCTTCTTCCGGCTCGCTCTGGTCCCGGTGTTCCTGTGGTTCGTGATCGTGGGAGAGGACGCGCTCGCGCTCGCCGTCCTCGTCTTCTCGAGCATCACCGACTTCCTCGACGGCTGGCTGGCCAGGAAGCTGAATCAGGTCTCGCGGCTGGGTCAGCTCCTCGACCCCGCGGCTGACCGCCTCTACATCTTCGCGGCGCTCGTCGGCCTGGCCTGGCGGGAGGTCATCCCCTGGTGGCTGGTGGCGGTGATCGTCGCGCGCGACGCCATGCTCGCGGTGCTCGGCGTCATCCTCGCAAACCACGGCTTCGGCCCGCTGCCGGTGCATCACCTCGGCAAGGTGGCCACATTCTGCCTGTTCTGGGCGCTCCCGCTCCTCATGCTGGGCGAGGCGTTCGCACCCCTCGCTCGCTACTCGCTGCCGCTCGGCGGGGCCTTCGCGCTGTGGGGTGCGTTCCTCTACTGGTGGGCCGGAATCGTCTACATTCGCGAGACGGCCAGGGTCATCCGTCTTCCGGCCGATGACAGCGGGCCACATTCCGATAGGCTTGGCCACGAGGAGGTTGACGGTGCCTGACGAGAATTACCCCGCTGCTCAGAGTTTCCCCGAGGGGAACGGCGACGGCCGCGACGCCGCGAACCCCCTGCGCGATTCCGCGACGGGGAACGAGGACACGACCGCACGCTTCGGCGAAGAGTTCGTCTCCAAGATGTTCCCGGTCGACGGCGAGATCAGCCCCGAGGAGCAGGAGGCGATCGCCGCCCTGCCCTCCGGCTCGGCTCTCCTGATCGTGCGTCGCGGGCCGAACACGGGTGCGCGCTTCCTGCTCGACGCCGACGTGACGAGCGCCGGGCGCCACCCGAACGCCGACATCTTCCTCGACGACGTCACCGTGTCGCGACGTCACGCCGAGTTCACGCGTCGTGGCACGGCCTTCGAGGTGCGCGACCTCGGGTCGCTCAACGGCACCTACTACGACGGCGTCCGCATCGAGAGCGCCCTGCTCAGCGACTGCGTCCGAGGTCCAGATCGGCAAGTTCCGGCTCACGTTCTACGCGTCCCGCCACGACCTCGCCGCAGCGGCGAACGGCTAGGGCCGCGTTCCGTGGCCCGGCAAGCAGCGAGAGCCCAGGCCGCCTCGCCCGCACTGCTCAGCATCGGCCAGGTGCTCGCGCGGCTCACTCCGGAGTTCCCGGACCTGTCGTCGTCCAAGCTGCGGTTCCTCGAGGAGCGCGGGCTCGTCACCCCGTCGCGCACCGCGTCCGGCTATCGCAAGTTCTCGCCGGCCGACGTCGAGCGGCTGCGCATCGGTGCTCGCCATGCAGCGCGACCACTACCTGCCGCTGAAGGTGATCAAGAAGTACCTCGCCGAGCTAGACGCCGGGCTCGACCCGCCGATCCCCGGCGGAGCGCCCGCCGGCGGAGCGGACCGTCGATGCTGTCGGCCGGGGGGCGGCGATTCCAGCGCGACGAGCTGCTGCGCGAGGCAGGGGCGAGCCCCGAGCTGCTTCAGGACGCCGTGAGCGCCTCGCTCATCGTGCCGGCGGACGTCTACGGCGAGGAGGCGCTCACCGTGCTGCGGGCACTGGTCGAGCTGCTCCCGCACCGGGATCGAGCCACGGCACCTGCGCGGATTCCGCGCTGCGGCCGAGCGTGAGATCGGACTGATCGAGACCGCTCTGGTGCCGCTCGCGCGACGCAACGACGTCACCTCGCCGCGCGCAGACCGCCGAGCTGGCGCGGGAGATCGCCGGTCAGCTCGACGTCGTGCGCGGCAGCATCATCCGCGGCCGCTCTCGAGCGTCTGCGTCCCTGACGCCCCGACACGCCGACGACGATTGCCGGATGTCGTTGCCCGGGGCCTGCGGGATGGGTACCGTTGATGAAGCGGCTCAGTCCTGAGGCGCAGATCATAGCCCGAGGGCGAGAGGCAGGCACCATGAGCGAATTGAGTCGTGACAGCGACGCCGCCCGGTACGACCTGGGCCTGCTGTTCACCGACGGCCTGCCCGAGATCGACGACGCCATCGGCTACCGCGGTGCCGTCGCCGCCCGTGCCGCCGGCATCACCTACCGCCAGCTCGACTACTGGGCGCGCACCGGTCTCGTCGAGCCGACCGTCCGCGGTGCCGCCGGCTCGGGTTCGCAGCGCCTCTACGGCTTCCGCGACATCCTCGTTCTCAAGCTCGTCAAGCGACTGCTCGACACCGGCATCTCGCTGCAGCAGATCCGCACCGCCGTCAACCAGCTGCGCGAAGCCGGGCGTGAACGACCTCGCCCAGACCACGCTCATGAGCGACGGCGCCAGCGTCTACCTCTGCACCTCGAACGACGAGGTCATCGACCTCGTGCAGCCGCGGCCAGGGCGTCTTCGGCATCGCCGTCGGCAAGGTGCTGCGCGAGGTGGAGTCGTCAGCCTCGTCGAGCTCGACTCGACGCCAGGGCGACGACCGTCGACGAGCTCGCCGCACGCCGCTCGGCCAAGCTCAAGGCCTCCTGACCCCGACGAACGGCCAACCCGCCGTCGGTGACTCGGCCTCTCTGGGTACTCGGCAGTTTCTCGCGGAATTCAGGCGACTCTGCGCGACGGCGACTCTACGAGCGCAGCGCACGGCGTATTCGCCGATCTGCGCGGTGCGCATGCACGCGCTCGAGCAGCAGGTCGAAGTTGCGCGCCATCTCCTGCGCGCTTTCGCCCGGCCAGACGTGCAGCGGCTTGGCCGCGCCCTGCGCCTGCTGCAGCGAGGTGCGCTCGGGCAGCTGGGGCGAGAGCACCAGCGGGCCGAACATGTCGCGCAGCTCCTTGATGCGGAACTGGTGCTCGAGCGACTGCACGCGCGCCCGGTTGACGATGATGCCGAGCGGCTGGAGGCGCGGCGACAGGCCGCGGCGGATCTCCTCGATCGCGCGCAGCGCGCGGTCGGCGGCGGCCACCGAGAACAGGCCGGGCTCGGTCACGACGGCGACGCGGTCGCTGCGCGGCCCACGCGGTGCGGGTGAGCGCGTTGAGCGACGGCGCGCAGTCGATGAGGACCAGCTCGTAGTCGTGCCTCGACGTTGCGCGAGCGCCTCCTCGAGCTTCCAGATGTCGCGGATGCTCGGGTGCGGGCCGTCGAAGTTGATGGCCGACGGGCTGCCGATCATGACGTCGATCTTGCCGGGGCGGCCCCTGGTCCAGCCGCGAGGGCGCGATCGCCGCGCGGACGATCTTCTCCTTGGGGGAGGCGAGCACGTCGGCGACGTTGAGGTGACCGGCGACCTGGATGTCCATGCCGGTCGAGACGTCCGACTGCGGGTCGAGGTCGACGACGAGCGTGCGGAGCCCTTGCGCGAAGGCAGCGGAGGCCAGCCCGAGCGTCACGGTGGTCTTTCCGACACCGCCCTTGAGGGAGCTGACGCTGAGTACGTGCACGACAGCTACGTTACCTTCACTAGTCTTGAGAGCACCTAACCGTTTGCCGTGTGGCTCGCCGACGCCCTGCTCGAAAGGTCCCCATGTTCCGTAAGATCCTCGTTGCCAATCGCGGTGAGATCGCCATCCGGGCCTTCCGCGCCGCCTACGAACTGGGCGCCGCACACGGTCGCCGTCTACCCGTACGAGGACCGCAACTCGATGCACCGGCTGAAGGCGGACGAGGCGTACCAGATCGGCGAGCCGGGCCACCCGGTGCGCGCCTACCTCGACGTCGCAGGAGATCATCCGGGTCGCCAAGGAGTCCGGCGCCGACGCGATCTACCCCGGCTACGGCTTCCTCTCCGAGAACCCGGAGCTCGCCGAGGCCGCGCGCCGCGGCGGGCATCACCTTCATCGGCCCGCGCGCCGAACGTGCTCGAGATGGCCGGCAACAAGGTCACGGCGAAGGAGCACGCGATCGCCGCGGGCGTCCCGGTGCTGACAGTCGACCCCGGCCATCGCGCGACATCGAGGAGCTGCTCGCAGGCGCCGACGACGATCGGGTTCCCGATCTTCGCCAAGGCGGTCGCCGGCGGCGGCGGTCGCGGCATGCGCCGGGTCGAGACGCCAGGAGGACCTGCGCGCGGCGCTCGAGGCGGCGATGCGCGAGGCCGACAGCGCGTTCGGCGACCCGACCATGTTCCTCGAGCAGGCCGTGCTGCGACCCCGCCACATCGAGGTGCAGATCCTCGCCGACGCGCACGGGCGACGACCGTCCACCTGTTCGAGCGCGACTGCTCGGTGCAGCGCCGCCACCAGAAGGTCGTCGAGATCGCGCCGGCGCCGAACCTCGACGACGAGCATCCGCCAGGCGCTGTACCGCGACGCGGTCGCGTTCGCGACGTCGATCGGCTACGTGAACGCCGGCACGGTCGAGTTCCTGCTCGACACCGCGGGCGAGCGCGCCGGCCAGCACGTGTTCATCGAGATGAACCCGCGCATCCAGGTCGAGCACACGGTCACCGAGGAGATCACCGACGTCGACCTCGTGCAGTCGCAGATGCGGATCGCCGCGGGCGAGACCCTCGCCGACCTCGGCCTCAGCCAGGAGACGGTGCAGATGCGCGGCGCGGCCCTGCAGTGCCGCATCACCACCGAGGACCCGACGGCGGGCTTCCGTCCCGACACCGGCAAGATCACGACCTACCGCTCGCCGGGCGGCGCCGGCATCCGGCTCGACGGCGGCACGATCAACCCGGGCGCGCAGATCAGCCCGCACTTCGACTCGATGCTGGCCAAGCTCACCTGCGCGGCCGCGACTTCCCGGCCGCCGTCGCGCGCGCCCGGCGCGCGCTGGCCGAGTTCCGCATCCGCGGCGTCACCACGAACATCCCGTTCCTGCAGGCCGTGCTCGACGACCCGGACTTCGTCGCCGGCAACGTCTCGCACCGTCGTTCATCGAGGAGCGCCCGCGAGCTGTTCGAGGGCCGCGCGTCGAACGACCGCGGCACCAAGATGCTCAACTGGCTCGCCGACGTCACGGTCAACCAGCCCAACGGGCGCGGCCGCGGGTCGCATCGACCCGTCGGCAAGCTGCCGCGCGCTCGACCTCGACGCGCCGGCGCCGGCGGGCTCGCGCCAGCGGCTGCTCGAGCTCGGCCCGGCCGGCTTCGCCGCAGGCGCTGCGCGCCCAGACCGCGCTCGCGGTCACCGAGACGACCTTCCGCGACGCGCACCAGTCGCTGCTCGCCACCCGCGTGCGCACGAAGGACCTGCTGGCGGTCGCGCCGTACGTCGCGCGGCATGACGCCCGAGCTGCTCTCGGTCGAGGCCTGGGGCGGCGCGACCTACGACGTCGCGCTGCGCTTCCTCGGCGAGGACCCGTGGGAGCGGCTCGCCGCGCTGCGCGAGGCGCTGCCGAACATCGCCATCCAGATGCTGCTGCGCGGCCGCAACACCGTCGGCTACACGCCGTACCCGACGCGAGGTGACCGACGCGTTCGTGCGCGAGGCCGCGGCGACCGGCGTCGACATCTTCCGCATCTTCGACGCGCTCAACGACGTGTCGCAGATGCGCCCGGCGATCGACGCGGTGCTCGCGACCGGCACCACCGTCGCCGAGGTCGCGGTCTGCTACACGGGCGACCTGCTCGACCCGGCCGAAGACCTGTACACGCTCGACTACTACCTGCGCCTCGCCGAGCAGATCGTCGACGCGGGCGCGCACATCCTCGCGATCAAGGACATGGCGGGGCTGCTGCGCGCCGCGCGCGGCCGAGAAGCTGGTCGCGGCGCTCCGCGAGCGGTTCGACCTGCCCGGTGCACGTGCACACGCACGACACGCGCGGGCGGCCAGCTCGCCACCCTGCTCGCGGCCGAGCGCGCCGGCGCCGACGCGGTCGACGTGGCCAGCGCGCCGATGGCGGGCACCACCAGCCAGCCGTCGCCTCCGCGCTCGTCGCCGCCCTCGCGCACACCGAGCGCGACACCGGCATCTCGCTGACGGCGGTCGAAGACCTCGAGCCGTACTGGGAGGCCGTGCGCCACGTCTACAGGCCGTTCGAGTCGGGCCTGCCGGGCCCCACGGGTCGCGTCTACAAGCACGAGATCCCGGGCGGCCAGCTGTCCAACCTGCGCCAGCAGGCCATCGCGCTCGGGCCTCGCCGAGGACTTCGAGCTGGTCGAGGACATGTACGCCGCCGCCAACCGGATCCTGGGCCGTATTCCCAAGGTCACGCCGTCGTCGAAGGTCGTCGGCGACCTCGCCCTGCACCTCGCGGCGTCCGACGCCGACCCGGACGACTTCGCCGAGAACCCGCAGAACTACGACATCCCCGACTCGGTCGTCGGGTTCATGGCGGGCGAGCTCGGCGAGCTGCCGGGCGGCTGGCCGGAGCCGTTCCGTACGAAGGTGCTCGCGGGCAAGACGGTGAAGGTCGGCGTCGAAGACGTCTCCGCGACCGACGCCGAGGCGCTGGAGGGCTCCAGCACCGAGCGCCGAGCCGCGCTCAACCGGCTGCTGTTCCCTGCCCCGACACGCATCTTCGAGCAGATTCGCGAGCTGTTCGGCGACCTCTCCGTCGTCGACACGGTCGACTACCTGTACGGCCTGGGCGCCGGGCGAGGAGCACGTCGTCGAGATCAGCAAGGGCGTGCGGCTCTACATCGGCCTGGAGGCGATCGGCGAGGCCGACGAGAAGGGCATGCGCACGGTCATGACCACGCTCAACGGCCAGCTGCGGCCGGTGTTCGTGCGCGATCGCAGCATCGTCGTGGAGGCCAAAGCCGCCGAGAAGGCCGACACGGCCAAGCCGGGTCACGTCGCCGCGCCGTTCTCCGGTGTTGTCACCCTCCAGGTCGGTGCCGGGCGATGCGGTGGCGGCCGGGCAGTCGGTCGCCTCGATCGAGGCCATGAAGATGGAGGCGGCCATCACCGCTCCCGTCGCCGGCACGATCGAGCGTCTCGCCATCCCGAAGACCCAGCAGGTGGACGCGGGCGACCTCCTGGTCGTCATCACGCCTGCGTGACCCCACCCGATAAACTGTCGCAGTCGTCTCACGTCGAGCGGCAGAAGGAGTGACAACCGTGGCTGACAAGCCGGAGGAGCCGGAACGCGGCGACCTCGCGTCGACGAACGAGAAGCCGAGTTTCCGTCCGTCGCCGCTCGAGGTCGACACGTCGCTGAGCCTCGCCGTTGACCTGCCGCCGACGCCGCCGAAGGAGATCCCGGAGGACGAGGCCGCCGTCGCGATCGACGACGTGCCCGTCAACCCGGGCTTCGTGGCGTCGCCGACCGAGCCGACGACCACCTCCGTCGCGATCGTGGCCTCCCGGTTGGCGACGGCTCCGACGCCGACGCAGCAGGACGCGGGCGGTGGCGAGGCCGTCCCTCCGCCCGGGGCCGACGCTCATGCCGAGGCATTCGGTCAGTCGCGCCGCGACCGCCTGCGCGGCGAGCACTCGCCACAGCCTGAGCCCGCAGCCATGCTCACGGCCGACCGTCTGCTGGAGGTCAACCGCAAGACGCGTCCGGGGCCGGAGGGTCCGTGGCAACGGTTCGTCTACAACGTCACGTTCCGCACGGTGAACCTCGGCGACTCGGCGAAGGTCCGCGCGCGCAAGGAGCTCGACCACCGCATCCAGAAGCAGTTCGAGGGCGGCACCCGGTTCGTGCCGGTGCTCACGCGCAAGGGCGGGGTCGGCAAGACCACGGTCACGACGCTGCTCGGGATGGCGCTGGCCGACGCCCGCGAGGACCGCATCATCGCGATCGACGCGAACCCCGACCGCGGCACGCTCTCGGAGCGCGTCCCCAAGCAGACCAGGGCGACCGTGCGCGATGTCGTGCACAAGGCGGCCAGCATCGGCGGGTTCACCGATTTCTCGGCGCTGGTCTCGCGCGACGAGACCCGGCTCGACATCCTGGCGTCCGACACCGACCCGCATGCTGTCGGAGGCCTTCGACGAGAACGACTACAACGTCGTCGCCGATCTGTCGGCCCGCTTCTACTCGATCGTCCTGACCGACTGCGGCACGGGCATCGTGCACTCGGTGATGCGAGCGACGCTGCAGCGCGCCGACTCGTTGGTGATCGTGTCCGGTGGGAGCGTCGACGAGGCGCGCCTGGCCTCCGAGACGCTCACCTGGCTCGAGGCCAACGGCTACACGGATCTCGTCCGCAACGCGGTCGTCGCGCTCAACACCGCGACCCACGCCACGAACCTGGTGAAGCTCGAGGAGATCGAGTCGCACTTCCGCTCGCGGGTGCGCGAGATCGTCCGCGTTCCATACGACCCGCAGCTGGCCGCCGGCTCGGTGGTGTCCTGGAAGGACCTGAAGCCGCTGACCAAGCTCTCGGCCCGCGCGCTCGCTGCGCTCGTGGTCGAGGGCCTGCCCGCCGAGCGCGCCTGACCCCGTCCGCCGTCATCGCGCCACGCGCGCCCGAGGAGATACCCGTGACCGAACGCCAGATCCGCCTGTTCGGCGACCCCGTCCTGAAGACCCCGTCCGAGCCGGTCCTCGAGATCGACGAGGGCGTTCGCGGCCTCGTGGAGGACCTCATCGACAGTGTCGTGCCTCCGGGCCGCGCGGGCGTCGCCGCGCCGCAGATCGGCGTGGGTTTGCGGGCGTTCAGCTACAACGTCGACGGCGAGATCGGCTACGTCATCAACCCCGAGCTGGTGGAGGTCTCCGGCGAGCCGGAGCTGGTGGACGAGGGGTGCCTCTCGGTCCCCGGACTGTGGTTCAAGACCGCGCGGTATCCGTTCGCGCGCGTGCGCGGCATCGACCTCGACGGCAACGAGATCGAGCTGTCCGGCACCGGCGTGATGGCCCAGGCCCTCCAGCACGAGACCGACCACCTCGACGGGAAGCTCTACCTCGACCGACTCGACAAGGAGACCCGGCGCGAGGCGATGCGCCAGGTGCGCGAGAGCGACTGGTTCTAACGCCCGTCTAGACTCGATCCCATGGACATCGCAGTCACCGGAGGATCGGGAAAACTCGGACGTACAGTCGTGCGTGAACTACGCGCGGCCGGCCACACCGTCGTCAATCTGGACGCGACGGGGGAGCGCGGCGCCGGCTTCGTGCGGGTGGATCTCACCGACTACGGGCAGACGCTCGACGCCATCCTGGGCGTCAACGATCTCCACGACGGGTTCGACGCCATCGTCCACCTCGCGGCGATCCCGGCGCCCGGCATCCTGAGCGACGTCGCGACGTTCCACAACAACATCCGGGTCACATACAACGTGTTCCAGGCCGCGCGGCGTGCCGGCATCCGCAACGTCGTGTACGCGTCGAGCGAGACCGTGCTCGGCCTCCCGTTCGACGTGCCGCCGCCGTACATCCCGGTCGACGAGGACTACCCGGCCCGCCCAGAGTCCACCTACTCGCTGGTCAAGCACCTCGAGGAGCAGATGGCGATCGAGCTGGTGCGCTGGGATCCTGCGCTCAAGATCGTGGCGCTGCGGTTCTCGAACGTCATGGAGCCGGCCGACTACGCGGCCTTCCCGTCGTTCGACGCCGATGCGCGGACGCGCAAGTGGAACCTCTGGGGCTACATCGACGCGCGCGACGGCGCCCAGGCCATCCTCCGCGCGCTCGAGTGGGACACCACCGGCTTCGACCGCTTCATCATCGCCGCGGCCGACACCGTGATGAAACGACCCAACGCCGAGCTCGTCGCCGAGGTCTTCCCCGGCGTCCCGCTGAAGAAGGACGACCTGGGCGTCAACGACACCCTCCTGTCGATCGACAATGCCCGCCGAGTGCTCGGCTACGCCCCCGCCCACTCCTGGCGCAACGAGGTCTAGCGCCGCAAGATTCGTCACGAATGTCGTGATTCGTGCCACGAATCACGACATTCGTGACGAATCTTCGTCCACAGGTCGCGACTGGGCGCGAAGTTCTCCACAGAATTCGCGGATGACGAGATGTCGGGGCGTACAGTCGCGACGATGAGGGGATGCACATCCCAATAGCTCACCGTCCATTCCACTCGGTGCACCTGAAGAGCGTGCCACGCGGGGTCCGCGAGCTGTGCCTGGCTTATCTGCCGCTGATGTCGGAAGGCGCGTACTTCAGTCATCAAACCGCAGCGGTGCTTCTCGGCGTCCCGCTCCCTTCGCATGTGTCCGAAGTGCCCTTGCACATCGCCGTCGCGTTCCCCCGTACACCGCCCCGCGGGCGGGGCGTGCTCGGGCATAGCCTCGGGAGCGTGAGCGGCGAAGTCGTCGACGGGGTGCCGCTCTGCGCGCCCGCTCACGTGTGGTGCCAGCTCTCTGGGGTACTTGAGCGGGAGGATCTCGTGGCGGCGGGAGATCATCTCGTCGGTGCTCGCGGGCGGGAACCACTGGCGGAGATCCACGAGCTCGTGGACGCGGCAGGTGAACTGCACCGCACGAAGGGATCCCGCGCGCGCGTCTGGGCGCTCCCGCGCATCCGTGACGGTGCCGATTCCCGGCCGGAGTCCTTGCTTCGGCTGCTGTTGGAGGAGTACGGCTTCACCGGCCTCGAGGTCAATCGTCCGGTCTCACTGCGTCAGGGGCGGTTGGTGCTGCATCCGGACCTCAGCGTCCCGGATCGCCACCTCGCCTTCGAGTACGAGGGAGACGGCCACCGGGTGGATCGACGTCAGTGGCACGCGGACATCGAGCGTCGCGACCTCCTGGAGGCCGAGGGATGGCGAGTCGTGCGAGTCACCTCCCACGACCTCTTCGGAAACCGCGACGCGTTCCGCGATCGCCTCGGAAGATTCGTCACGAATGTCGACATTCGTGGCACGAATGTCGACATTCGTGACGAATCTCGCGGCTAGTGGGCCAGGGAGATTCCTTGGGTGGTCGGGTTGCCGCTGTAGACGGTGTCGATCACGTCGGCGAAGTCGGCGAGGATGACGTTGCGCTTGATGCTCAGCTTCGGCGTCAGGTGGCCGCTGGCCTCTGTGAGCTCGGTCGGCCAGGATGACGAACTTGCGGATACGACTCCGCGCGGGAGACGCCCTTGTTCGCGGCGTCGATGGCGCGCTGGATCTCGGCGTTCACGACCGGGTTGACGGAGGCCTCTGCGAGGGTCATCCCCTTGTCCTCGCCGTTGTTCGCGAGCCAGGTCGGCAGCATCTCGGTGTCCAGCGTGATGAGAGCGGCGATGAACGGCTTCTGATCGCCGACGACGATCACCTGGCCGACCAGCGGGTTGGCGCGGATCGGGTCCTCGAGGACGGCGGGGGAGACGTTCTTGCCGCCCGCGGTGACGATGATCTCCTTCTTGCGACCGGTGATCGTCAGGTAGCCGTCGTCGTCGAGCGTGCCGAGGTCGCCGGTGCGGAACCAGCCGTCGTCGAACGCCGCGGCGGTCGCCTCCGGGTTCTTCCAGTACTCCTTGAAGACGTCGATGCCCTTGACCTCGATCTCGCCGTCCTCAGCGAGGCGAACGGCCACACCGGGGAGGACCGGGCCGACCGTTCCGATCTTGAACATGTCGGGGCGGTTGACGGTGGCGGGCGCGGTGGTCTCGGTGAGGCCGTAGCCCTCCAGAATCTTGATGTCGAGGCTGTGGAAGAAGTGGCCGAGGTGCGATCCGAGCGGCGCGGAGCCCGAGACCGCGTACTTCACGCGGCCGCCCATGGCGGCGCGCAGCTTGGAGAAGACCAGTCGGTCGTACAACGCGAACTTGACCTTGAGCCCGAACGGCACCGACCCGGCCTCGACGGCCTTCGAGTGCTCGACGGCGACCTCGGCGGCCGCGCGGAAGATCTTGCCGCGACCGCCGGCCTCGGCCTTCTGCTCCGCGGAGTTGTAGACCTTCTCGAACACGCGGGGCACCGCCAGCAGGAAGGTGGGCTTGAAGCTGGCGAGCGCGGGCAGCAGCTGCTTGGTGTCGGCCTGGTGGCCGACTTTCACGCCGGCGGTGCACGCAGAGAACCGCGATGAACCGTGCGAAGACGTGCGCTGTCGTGATGAAGAGCAGCGTGGAGGCTCCCCCGGGCTGCGACACGACCTCCGAGAGCGCCTCGGCGGAGTTGCGCGACAGCTCGACGAAGTTGGAGTGGGTGAGAACGCAGCCCTTGGGGCGTCCGGTGGAGCCGGAGGTGTAGATCAGCGTGCCGATGTCTTCGCCGCGGGCGAGGTTCCTGCGGCGCTCGATCTCGTCGTCCGGCACGTCGGCTCCCGCATCGGCGAGCTTCTCGAGGTCGCCGAGATGGAGCTGCCAGACGTTCTGGATCAATGGGAGGTCGGGATGGACCTCGTCGAACCGCGAGAACATGCTCCGCGTCCTCCAGGATCACCGCGATGGCGCCGGAGTCGGACATGTTCCACTGCACCTGCGCAGGAGAGGAGGTCTCGTAGACGGGCACGAGCACCGCGCCGGCGAACCAGGTCGCGAAGTCGATCAACGTCCACTCGTAGCGCGTCTTGCACATCAGGCCGATCTTGTCTCCCGGCTGGATGCCGACGGCGACGAGGCCCTTCGACAGGGCGACGACCTGGCGGTGGAACTCGGCGGCCGTCACGTCCTTCCATCCGTCGCCGTCCGGCCGGCTGAACAGCGCGGCGTCGGGGGTGGCCGCGACGCGCTGGACGAGCAGGTCCGTCGCGTTGGCCTCCGGGTCGGCGGGGACGAGTGCGGCGATTTCGAACTGGTTCACGGTAGCTCCCTCGATACCGGGCGGGCGGCAATCGGGCCGAATGGCTTCGGCTCGCAGTGGTTGATTACACTCTAGATGGTGCGGCAGAGAGTCTCCTCCGACCGGCTCGTCCCGCGCCTCCCACCCTCCGCCTGACCGCGCCTACCCGAAAGGGGCTCGCCCGTGCACGCCATCGGAATCGACATCGGCGGGACCAAGATCGCCGGCGCCCTCGTCGACGAGCTCGGCTCCATCGTCCGCGAAGACCGCGTGCCCACCGATGCCAGTCGTCCGGAGGAGATCGAGAACGCCGTCGTCGCGATGATCGAGCGCCTCTCCGACGGACCGGAGGAGATCGCCGGCGCCGGCGTCGCCGCGGCCGGCTTCATCGATGCCGCGCAGTCCATCGTCTACTACGCCCCCAACATCAACTGGCGGCACGAGCCTTTCCGCGAGAAGCTCGAGAAGCGCATCGACCTCCCTGTCATCATCGAGAACGACGCGAACGCGGCAGGCTGGGCCGAGTTCCGCTTCGGTGCCGGGCGTCTGGTCAGCGACATGGTCATCCTCACCATCGGCACCGGGGTCGGCGGCGCCATCGTGAGCAACGACCGGCTGTTCCGCGGCGGCTTCGGCGCCGGCGCCGAGATCGGCCACATGCGCGTCGTCCCGGGACGGCCTGCCCTGCGGCTGCGGCGCGCACGGGTGCATCGAGCAGTACGGCTCCGGTCGCGCGCTGCAGCGTATGGCCAACGAGCTGGCCGACGCCGGCGGCATCGGCCAGGTGCTCGCCGACGTCCGCAGCCGCAAGCGGCTCGCTGAGCGGCTCCGACATCGTCCGCGCTCATCGTGGAGGGTGACCCGGGTGCCCTCGCCGCCCTGCGACGAGCTCGGGCGACTGGCTCGGCCAGGCCTGCGCGAGCCTCGGCGCCGTGCTCGACCCGCAGCTCTTCGTGTTCGGCGGCGGTGTCGCGCAGGCCGGTGAGCTGCTGCTCGGGCCGATCCGCCTGGCCTACCTCGAGAACCTGCCGGCCCGCGGCTTCCACCCCGAGCCCGAGTTCACGATCGCGGAACTGGTGAACGACGCCGGTGTGGTCGGCGCCGCCGACCTCGCCCGCCTCCACGCCGGGCTCTGAGGCCCCCGACCGTCGAGCCGCACCTCCCGCCGAGCCGCGCAGGGCGCTAGGCTTTCGATCGATGTTCTACTGGCTGATGAAGAACCTGATCGCGGGTCCGATCCTGCGCGGCATCTTCCGTCCCTGGGTCGTCGGGATCGAGAACGTGCCGGCCGACGGCGCTGTCATCCTTGCCAGCAACCACCTCTCGTTCGTCGACTCGATCTTCCTGCCGCTCGTCGTCGACCGGCACGTCTCGTTCCTGGCCAAGAGCGACTACTTCACCGGCCGCGGCCTCAAGGGCTGGGCGACGAAGGCCTTCATGAACGGCACCGGGCAGCTCCCGATCGACCGCTCGGGCGGCAAGGCCTCCGAGGCGTCGCTCAACACGGGGCTCGCCGTCCTGGCGCGCGGCGAGATCCTCGGCATCTACCCGGAGGGCACCCGGAGCCCCGACGGCAAGCTCTACCGCGGCCGCACCGGCGTCGCCCGCATGATCCTCGAGGCGGGCGTCCCCGTCGTCCCCGTCGCGATGGTCGACACCGACGAGATCATGCCGATCGGCAAGCGCCTGCCGCGCATCGGCCGCATCGGCATCGTCATCGGAGAGCCGCTCGACTTCTCGCGGTTCGAGGGCATGGAGGGCGACCGCTTCATCTTGCGCTCGGTCACCGACGAGATCATGTACGCGCTGCACTCGCTCGGCGCGCAGGAGTATGTGGACGTCTACGCGAGCACGGTGAAGGAGAAGCGCGCAGCCCTCGCTTAGGCGGGGTCACAATACGCTCGCGCGGCGCACGACCCCGGTTCGGCGCGATAGGCTCGGTTATCCCCATTTCCACCCGACCGAGCGGAACAGAACAGTGCTGCAGACCACAGATCCCGTCGTGAAAGCTGACGACTCCGTGATCGAGGGCCTGGACTATTGGCGCACCCTCCCGATCAAGCAGCAGCCGACGTGGCCGGACCCGGAGGCCGCCGCCGCCGCCGCGGCCGAGATCGCGACACTGCCGCCGCTCGTGTTCGCCGGTGAGGTCGATCAGCTGCGCTCGCGGCTCGCCCGTGCCGCTCAGGGCAACGCGTTCCTGCTGCAGGGCGGCGACTGCGCCGAGACCTTCGCCGGAGCGACCGCCGATCAGATCCGCAACCGCGTCAAGACGATCCTGCAGATGGCGGTCGTGCTGACCTACGGCGCGTCGATGCCGGTCGTCAAGATGGGTCGCATGGCGGGCCAGTTCGCCAAGCCGCGCTCGAGCGACACCGAGACGCGCGGCGGCGTGACGCTGCCGGCCTACCGCGGCGACATCGTCAACGGCTACGACTTCACGCCGGAGTCGCGCGCGCGCCGACCCGCGCCGACTCGTCCAGGGCTACCACACGGCGGCGTCGACGCTGAATCTCATCCGCGCGTTCACGCAGGGTGGCTTCGCCGACCTGCGCGAGGTGCACAGCTGGAACAGGGGCTTCGCCGCCAACCCGGCGAACCAGCGCTACGAGGGCCTCGCCCGCGAGATCGACCGCGCCGATCAAGTTCATGGAGGCCGCGGGCGCCGACTTCGACGAGCTCAAGCGCGTCGAGTTCTACACCAGCCACGAGGGCCTGCTCATGGACTACGAGCGCCCGATGACGCGCATCGACTCGCGCAACGGCACGCCGTACAACACGTCGGCGCACTTCGTCTGGATCGGCGAGCGCACGCGCGACCTCGACGGCGCGCACGTCGACTTCCTGTCGCGCATCCGCAACCCGATCGGCGTCAAGCTCGGCCCGACGACGACCGCCGACGACATGCGCGCGGCTGATCGACAAGCTCGACCCGGAGCGCGAGCCCGGCCGGCTGACGTTCATCACCCGCATGGGCGCCGGCACGATCCGCGACGCGCTGCCTCCGCTGCTCGAGGCCGTCAAGCGGTTCGGACGCGAACGCCGCTCTGGGTCACCGACCCGATGCACGGCAACGGCCTCACGACGCCGACCGGCTACAAGACGCGCCGGTTCGACGACGTCGTCGACGAGGTGCGCGGCTTCTTCGAGGCGCACCGCGCGGCGGGCACGCACCCCGGCGGCATCCACGTCGAGCTCACGGGTGACGACGTCACCGAGTGCCTGGGCGGCTCCGAGCACATCGACGAGGCGACCCTGGCGACGCGCTACGAGTCGCTGTGCGACCCGCGCCTGAACCACATGCAGTCGCTCGAGCTCGCGTTCCTCGTCGCCGAGGAGCTCAGCCAGGGCTGACCACCCGCCCCACGACGGCAGCCGAAGGTCGCGTCGTTGTCGCTTTTCACGCCGAGAAGCGACAATGACGTGCCCTTCGGCGTTCAATAGTGCGTGGGGTGGTGGTGCGCGCGGAGGCGTCAGAAGCCGGCGAAGTTGACCGTGACGGTGGAGCCCTTGGGGGCCTGCGTGCCGGCGGAGGGCGACACTTTGGAGACCACGAAGCCCCCGGGTAGCAGATCCGCCGCAGCGCTGTACTTGAGCTGGAAGCCTGCGTCCTGCAGCGCCTTCTTCGCCTTGTCCCAGGTCTGGCCGACGACGTCGGGCACCGGGACCGGCTCCGGGCCCTTGGAGGTCTCGAGCGCCATCGTGTCGCCCGGGCGCACCGGCCCCTCGTGCTGCGGCTGAGCCGAGATGACGTCGCCCTTGTCCACGGTTTCGCTGTAGCTCTGCGGGCCGGCGGTGGTCTCGAGGCCGACCTTCTGCAGCGCGGACGTGGCCGAGCTCACCGACATGCCGGCGACATCGGGGATGGACCCGACCGAGACGACGAGGTTCACCGCCGCTGCTTCGAAGTACGAGCCGCCGCCGGAGATGTCGCTGCCGTCGGAGGCGCGCGTCGCCGAGATGACGGTGTTCGCCGGCACCTTGCTGTCGAACTGCTGGGCGGTGTCGCCCACTTTGGCGCCGACGCCGGTGATCGCCGATGTGACGGCGTCGAGGCTCTGCCCGGCCAGGGCCGGGATCGTGACCGGCTTGGGACCCTGCGAGATGCGCAGCGTGACGGTGCTGCCGCGCCCCGCAGCGGCGCCGGCCTTCGGATCGGTGCTCGACACCTGACCCGCCGGCACCGTGACGCTGTACTCCTGGGTCTGCGCCGTCGTGAACCCGAGGTTCGTGAGCGTGGCGCTGGCCGCGGCCGGAGCCTGCGAGACGACGTTCGGAACCGTGACCAGCGACCCGGGCCCCGAGCCGAAGTACCAGCCGGTGCCTCCGGCGACAGCCGCGACGACCAGCACCAGCGCAAACAGCCACCAGCCTTTGCCGCGCCGGCGACGGGCGGCTTGGGTCAGTGTGTCCGTCGCGGTGGGCGTCGCCGCAGCGACCTGCTGGCGGATGGCCGGGTTGATGATCTGGGTGTCGCCGTCGTTCGCGGCGAAGGCCGGGGGCAGCACCATGGTCGGCTGCATCACCGCGTCGCCGCGAATGGACTTCTCGGCCTCGAACAAGCGGTCGAGCATCTCGCGAGCGTCGCGAGGGGCGCCGGTCGGGGTCCTTCTCGGTCGCCCACAGCACGAGCTCGTCGAGCTCCGGCGGAACGGCCGGGTTGACAGCTGCTCGGCGCCGGCACCGGATCGTTGGCGTGCTGGTAGGCGATCTGCATCGGCTGCTCGCCCTTGAACGGCTGCTCGCCGGTGAGCATCTCGTACATCATGATGCCGAGCGCGTAGATGTCGCTGCGGGCGTCGGCGATGCCGCGGGTGACGAGTTCGGGGGAGAGGTACGCGATCGTGCCGAGCAGCGCCTGGCCGGTCGCGGTGTTCGCGCTCGCGGCGCGAGCCAGGCCGAAGTCGCCGATCTTGATCCGGCCGTCGTCGGCCAGCAGCACGTTCTCGGGCTTGAGGTCGCGGTGGACGATGCCGGCCTTGTGCGCAGCGGCGAGACCGGCGAGCACGGCCTCCATGATGTCGATGGTCTGCTCGGGGGTGAGCTTGCCGTAGTCCTTGAGCAGGTCGCGCAGCGTGATGCCGGGCAGGTACTCCATCACCAGGTAGGCCATGTCGGAGTCCTGGCCCTGGTCGAAGACGTTGACGACGTTGGGATGCGCCAGGCGGGCGGCGGAGCGGGCCTCCTGGATGAAGCGGCTCTTGAACGTGTTGTCGTCGGCGAGGTGGCCGTGCATGATCTTGACGGCGACGCGGCGCTCGAGCCGCAGGTCGGTGGCGAGGTAGACGGTCGCCATGCCGCCTCGGGCGATGCGCGAGCGCACCTGATATCGGCCGTCGATGAGACGGCCGATCATCGGGTCGGTTTGGCTCGTGGTCACGGATCGAGTCTAGGGAACAGCGGGTGCGTGAACCCTGAAAACACCGGTGTGCTGCGGGGCCGTGACCCTGCTCGGGACCTTCGCGGTCACCCGAGCTGCAGCGAGCCATGCGCGAGCCGAGGTCTCCCACTTCGCGTACGCGTCGGGGTATGCCGAGATCTGAACGGCCTGGGCGGCCTGGGTGACGCTCATCGACGACCAGCCGCGGATGTCGAGGAGCCCGCTGCGTCCGGCCCTGTTGGGGTTGTTCGCGCCGCCGAAGAACGCGAGCGTCGCGCGGGTCGGGTCGAGCACCTGGGCGGGCGTGCCCCAGCCCGTGCTCGGCCGCTGCTGGAACAGCCCGACCGAGTCGCGGTCGCCGTAGCGGACGTTGCGCAGGCCGGACTCCTGGGCGGCCGCCGCGAGGGCGACGACGATGCCCTTTGCCGGCACGCCCTCCTGCCTGCCGATGCGGACGATCAGGGAGGCGTTGGCCCGCATCTCGTCGGTGAGGGCCACGGCCTGTCCCGGCTGCACCGTTGGCGCGGGCGCAGGTGCCGGAGCGGTGACCACAGGTGCCGGAGCGGCGATCGGCCTCGGCGTGATGACAGCGGCGGTGGCAACGCCCGGGATGGCGATGCGCTGCCCGGGATAGATGACGCTCGAGCTGCTGAGCCCGTTGGCGCTGAGGACGGCGGCCGTGCGCAGGCCGAACTGTGCCGCGATGCCGCTGATCGTGTCTCCGCGGACGACCGTGTACGTGGTCGCAGACGGCGCGGGGGCCGGCGCAGGCGCTAGCGCCGGTGTCGTCGCGCCGCCGAGGGCCAGCACCTGGCCGGGGAAGATCAGACTCTTCCAGCTCAGCCCATTGCGCGCGAGGACGGCTGCTGTCGAGAGCCCGAAGCGGGCGGCGATCGCCGAGATCGTGTCGCCGGTCTGCACGCGGTAGGTCGCCGGTGCTGCCGCCGTGTCGGTGCGCGAGGCGGAGGTCGTGGCAGCGGCCTGTCCGAGTGATCCTCGGATCGTGTCGGCACCACGCACGGTGTCCTGGGGGCCGGTCGCGTCGCTCTTCTCCGGCGCGCGCTCCCGTTCGGCATCGGCCGCCGCGTGAGCGGGGGTGAGCAGGTTGAGCGTGACGGCGATGGAACCGGCCACGGCGATCGGGACGGTGCCCAGCATGCCGTGCGCCCGACGCTGGCGCTTCGTACCCTCGATCGCAGACATGGTCGACCCTCCAATGAGTGACAAAGCAGAACCCCACGCTGGCACATCTTGAGTAAGGAGTCAACCAGTGGGGCGCATGTGAAAAGAGTTAACACGACCGTAACATTTGACTGGACTCGTGCTCGTCGCGCGGTCGTGGCACGCTTGTCCTTGTGAATGAGCAGGTCCAGGCCACCGAGTGGCTCACCATCCCCGACCTTGTGGAGCAGCTGGGACTCGGTGTCAGCCGGGTGCGCCGGCTCATCGACGACCGTCACCTCGCCGCGAAGCGCGTCGACGGCGTCCTCAAGGTCCCCGCCGTCTTCCTCCGTGACGGCGAGCCCCTCAGCGAGCTTCGCGGAACACTCATCGTGCTCGCTGACAACGGCTTCGACGACGAGGACGCCGTCGACTGGCTCCTGTCCGATGACGAGAGCCTCGGCACCTCGCCGATCGAGGCCCTCCGCGCTGGCCGCAAGGCCGAGGTGCGGCGGGTCGCACAGGCCCTGGCCTGACCTCTCTCGGGCGGTGCCGTCGATCCCGCGCCGCCTCAGCGGGAGCGTCGCCTCAGTACGAGCGCCGCGTGACCGTGACCGCGAGGTCGCGGAGCTGCGCACGCGCTCCCGCGCCCAGCTGCGCGCCGTCGAGGGCCTCGATCGCACGCTCGACGTTGTCGGCGATCATCCTCTCCACCTTCTCGACGGCACCGGACTCCCGGATGGTCATCTGCAGCGTCTCGATCTGCTGCGGAGTCAGATCGGGGTCGCCGAGCAGCTCGTCGAGCGTCGCTCGCGCCCCGGCGGGCACGGCCTGCCGGGTGAGGGCGATCAGGACTGTGCGCTTGCCCTCGCGCAGGTCGTCGCCGCTCGGCTTGCCGGTGACCTCTGCGTCGCCGAAGACACCGAGGAGGTCGTCTCGCAGCTGGTAGGCGATGCCGAGCGGGAGGCCAAACCGGCGGAGCGCATCGAGCTGTCCGACGGTCGCGCCCGCGAGGCTGGCGCCGATCAGAAGGGGTGACTCGATGGAGTATTTGGCCGACTTGAAGACGATGACGCGTTCGGCGCGGGCGAGCTGATCCGAGTCGGGCCTGCCCGCCCAGCCAATCTCCTCGAAGATGTCGAGGTACTGGCCGGCGGTGACGTCCAGCCGCATCCGATTGAACTCGGCACGGGCCGAGCGGCGGGCCGAGGCGCTCACCGTCTGGGTGAGCCCCTCATCGAAGAGCTCATCGCTCAGGATGAGGAGGTAGTCGCCCAGCAGCGTCGCGGCGCCCGTGCCGAACGAGGAGCCGGACCCCTGCCATCCCTCCTGCTCGTGCAGGTGCTCGAAGCGCCGGTGGGCCGACGGCTTTCCGCGGCGCGTGTCGGAGTTGTCGATCAGATCGTCGTGCACCAGAGCGGCGGCGTGGAACAGCTCGAGCGCCGATGCGACGGAGACGACCGCGTCCAAGGGGCCGCCTGCCGTCACCGATCCGTCGTCGGGCTCGTCCCCTCTGGCACGGACGGCCTGCCAGCCCCAGAAGCAGAAGAGGGCGCGGAAGCGCTTGCCGCCGCTGAGAAAATCCCTCGAAAAAGCCGCGATCGGGGCGAGTTCGTCGGCGATGGAGACGAGAATGGATGCACGCGTATCGAAGAATCCATCGATTCTTGACTGGATGAGGTCGACGAATCGGATGCTTTCGGACACACGTATAGCCTAGTCAGAGTCGTGCGGCTACAATCGGCCACACAACGCCTAGAACCCGCAAGAAAGAGGGGGATCCGGATGCCGCTTTCAGAACATGAGCAGCGCCTCCTCGAAGAGATGGAACGCAGTCTCTATCAGAATGACGCGGATTTCGTCGCGAAGGTCGGAGGCAAGCGGGCACGACCCGCTTATCGCTCGATCGTCCTCGGCGTGCTCGTGGCCGTCGTCGGTATCGCCGTCCTGGTGACCGGCGTCTTCGTCCAGCTGCCGATCGTGGGAATCCTCGGCTTCATCGTGATGTTCGCCGGCGTACTGCTGGCCATCGCCCCGGGCAAGCGCGTCGCGATCGATCCCGATGCCGCAGCCGCCGGCAAGGCGGGCAAGCCGACACGTGGGCAGCCCGGTTTCATGGATCGCATGAACGACCGCTGGGACAAGCGGCAGGACGGCCAGGGCTAGCCCCTCCACCGCGCTCCACGGCGCACGCTCCCGCGAGCCGGTAACGCAGCAGGGCCGATCTTCGGATCGGCCCTTTTTCGTGCGCCCGGCGCTCCCTTTCGCGTCTTTCATCCTCCATTTCCCTCCACTGTCTTCTGCCGCGCATTCACAGGGTTTTAACACCCCTAAACGGGGCGAAGTTTCTGATTGTGCTGAATTTGTGGATCAGAGTGGAGTAAAGTGGAGGCACACCGCAACCGTGGCCGGGAGAGTGGGGGTGGGACCGATGTTCCTCGGCACCTATGCCCCGAAGCTGGACGAGAAGGGGCGCATCATCCTGCCGGCCAAATTCCGGGATGAGCTCGCGTCCGGCCTCGTTCTGACCCGCGGTCAGGAGCACTGCGTCTACGTCTTCTCGCAGCGTGAGTTCGAGTCCCTCCACGAGAAGATCCGGCAGGCGCCGGTGACCAGCAAGCAAGCCCGCGACTACCTGCGCGTCTTCCTCTCGGGGGCGAGCGCCGAGGTGCCGGACAAGCAGAACCGGGTCACCATCCCGACGCCGTTGCGGTCGTATGCAGGTCTCGACAGAGACCTGGTCGTGATCGGCGCGGGAAGCCGCGCCGAGATCTGGGACGCTCACAGCTGGGAGACCTACCTCGCCGAGCAGGAGGCGGCATTCGCGAACACGGAGGAGGAGGTGATCCCGGGACTGTTCTAGCGCCTGGCGCCGGACTCCCAGCCATACGCCCTGACGCCACTTCCCCGGTGGCAGGTCGGAATGGATGGGGATCCGGATCCAGGAGCCGATCCTCCCGGGTGCGGACATGACGGACGAGATCCACACCCCCGTGCTGCTGGAACGCTGCATCGAGCTCCTCGGGCCCGCCCTGGCGAAGCCGGGAGCGGTCTTCGTCGACGCCACGCTCGGCATGGGAGGCCACTCGGCCGGCGTGCTGGAGCGCTTCCCGGACGCCGTGCTCGTCGGTCTCGACCGCGATCCGGAGGCCCTCGGCATCGCGGGCGCCCGGTTGGCACGCTTCGGCGACCGCGTCCACCTGGTGCACACCGTCTATGACGGCATCCGCGACGCCCTCGACGGGCTCGGCATCGATCGGATCGACGGCGTGCTCTTCGACCTCGGCGTCTCGTCGCTGCAGCTCGATCGCGTCGAGCGCGGCTTCTCCTACTCGAAGGACGCGCCGCTCGACATGCGCATGGACGGCACGAGCGAGCTGACGGCCGAGGTGGTGCTCGCGACGTACTCCGAGGCCGACCTGCGCCGCATCTTCCGCGACTACGGCGAAGAGAAGCTGGCCGCCCGCTACGCGCGGCGCATCGTGGAGGAGCGGGAGTCGGCTCCGATCGTGCGCTCGGGCCAGCTGGTGGACATCCTGCAGAAGGCGACCCCGGTCGCCGTTCAGCGGCAGGGTCACCCGGCCAAGCGCGTGTTCCAGGCGCTGCGCATCGAGGTGAACCAGGAGCTGGCAGTGCTGGAGCGTGCCATCCCCGCAGCGATCGACGCACTGGAGGTAGGCGGTCGCATCGTCGTGGAGTCGTACCAGTCGCTGGAGGACCGCATCGTGAAGCGCGAGCTGCAGACCAGGTCGCGCTCCAGCGCACCCGCCGGGCTCCCCGTCGAACTGCCGGAGCACCAGCCGCAGCTGAAGCTCCTGATCCGCGGAGCCGAGCTGGCCGACGACGACGAGAAGGCCCGTAACCCGAGGGCGACACCCGTGCGCCTGCGCGCGGCCGAACGAGTGAGGAGGGGCTCGTGAGCAGCAACCATCTGGGGGTGGGCGTCCGCCGACGTCCGACGATGAACTGGCACGTCCCGGCCTCCACAGCGGCGACAGCGCCCGCGCTGGAGGGGCCGGCGCTCGACAGGCCGCAGCGGCCGGAACGCGAGCGCCGCACGCACCTCGAGGTCGTCTCCACCCGTCGTCAGCGCAGGGCACGTCCCCGCACGCTCTACGCGATCACAGCGGTCTCGGCTCTGCTCGTCATCGTGGTGGTGCAGCTGCTCCTGAGTATCGGCGTGTCGCAGGGCGCATACCAGCTGAGCTCCCTGCAGACCAAGCAGACCGAGCTGCAGCGCAGCTACCAGGCCGCCTCGGAAGATCTCAATAGGCTGACGTCGCCGCAGAATCTGGCCGCCAACGCGAACGCGCTCGGCATGGTCAGCAACAGCAACCCTGCCTACCTGCGGCTCTCCGACGGCGCGGTACTCGGCGCGCCGGTCGCGGCGAACGGGGCCGCCGGCACCGTGACAGGAGGCCAGGGCAACCTGGTGCCGAACTCTCAGCTGAACGGCGTGCCGCTGGTGGTGGGCCAGGGTGCGACCGCTCACGGGCAGACGGCCCAAGCTGGGAGTTCCGCAAGCACGGGAGCGCCGTCCACGGCTCCCGCGAAGCCGTCCGTACCGTTGCAAGGAGCGTTGCCGACACCGGTGACGCACTGACACGGATACTCACACGGACAGCGGACGGGACGGGCTCTCCATGCTCAACAGGAAGATGCTGCGGCGGCGGACGGCGCTCACCGTCGTCGCCGTCACGGCGTTCGTCGCCATCCTCGGAGGCAAGCTCGTCGACATCCAGGTGGTCCGCGCCGACGACCTGCAACGGGAGTCGGTGGACGCCAAGGAGGATTCGACGGTCCTCTACGGCAACCGCGGCGACATCGTCGACGCGAGCGGCACGATCCTGGCGACGACGATCTACACCTATGCGGCGCAGGCGTCGCCGTCCGACGCCGTCTCGGGAGGCCGCGACAAGATGGTGGAGGCCGCCGCGAAGATCGGGGCCATCACCGGTCAGGGCGGCGAAGCGATCGTGAAGCTGTTCGACGACGCGCTTGCCAAGAACGCCAAATCGCAATACGTCCTGATCAAGTCCGGTATCGATGTGACGGTCTTCGACAAGCTCGCCAAGCTCCCGTACCCCTGGCTCACCTTCAGCAAGACGCAGGCGCGCAGCTACCCGAACGGGGCGGTGGCCGGCAACCTGATCGGGTACGTCTCGCAGGCGGGCAACGGCGGCCTGGAGGACAGCGAGAACGGCTGCCTCGCTGGCGAGAACGGCGTCGAGACCTACCAGCGCGGCGCCGACGGCGTCGCCATCCCCGGCAGCACGGCCGTGCAGCAGAAGGCCAAGGACGGCGGCACGCTCAAGCTCACCATCGACAGCGACCTCCAGTGGTTCGCCGAGCAGACCCTCGCCCAACAGGTCGCCGCGACCGGGTCGAAGTTCGGCTACGTGACGGTGGTGGACGCCAAGACCGGCAAAGTCAAGGCGATCGCGCAGTGGCCCGCCCTCGACCCGAACAACATCGACGCGACCGATCCGTCGTTCTGGCGGCTCCAGACCCTGACCGACCCGCGTGAGCCGGGATCGACGTTCAAGGCGCTCACGGCCGCCATGCTCATCGACCAGGGCAAGGCGAACCCGACGAGCCAGGTGCTCGCGCCCTACGAGTGGAAGTCCGGCAACGGCGCCGACCTCCACGACTCGGGCTATCACGACCCGCTGCGGCTCACTCTGACCGGCGTGCTGATGATGTCGTCGAACACCGGCATGTCCCAGCTCGGCCGGCGCTTGACCGATCAGACCCGCTACGACTACCTCAAGAAGTTCGGGATCGGCGAGGACACAGGGCTCCCGTACCCCAATGAGTCCTCCGGCCAGCTGAACCCGGTCAAGGACTGGGACGACCAGACCAAGTACGCGACCATGTTCGGCCAGGGTGTCTCTGCGACGCAGCTGCAGATGGTGAGTGCGTACCAGGCGCTCGCCAACGGCGGCACCCGCATCCCGCTGACCATGGTTGAGGGCTGCAAGCAGGCGGACGGCACCGTGACCGGTGTCCCGAAGCCCACCCCGGTGAGCGTCGTGTCGGCCGACGCTGCCAGCACGACGCTCGGCATGATGGAGTCGGTGACCACCAAGGGCGAGCTCGCGAAGCAGCTGCAGATTCCCGGCTACCGCGTCGCGGCGAAGACCGGAACGGCCCAGCAGTCGGATGGCAAGGGCGGCTATCTGCCGTCGTACTACGTCTCGGTCATGGGCGTCGCGCCGGCGGACGATCCGCAGTACGTCGTTTCGGTCAACCTCGGGTTCCCGACTACCATTACTTCGTCGGCAGCCGCCGCTCCGCTGTTCCACACGATCATGAGCCAGGTGCTGAAGACCTACCGGGTGAAGCCCTCGACGTCGAGCCCGGCCGACTACCCGCCGTATTACTAAGAACACGGTCTACAGAGCAAATGCCCGTCTACTGAAAGTGAGCCCCGTGACAGGACCGGCGCCCTCCTCTTTGCGCCCCGAGCATCCCGTCGCCCGCCCGCTCGCCCAGCTGGTAGCGGAGTTCGGGCTGGACGTGCGAGGTGATCTCGACGCCGTCGAGGTCACCGGCGCCGCCCTCGCGAGCTCTGCGGTCGCGCCAGGCGACCTCTACGTCGGCGTTCCGGGCAAGAACGCGCACGGCGCGAGCTTCGCTGCTGCCGCGGGCGAGGCCGGGGCCGTCGCGGTCCTCACGGACGACGCCGGTGCGCAGCTCGCCGCCGACTCCGGCCTCCCGGTCATCGTCACGCCCGACCCGCGCGCCGCCCTCGGCGCCGTCGCCGCGTGGATCTACCGCACCGATGAGAACGCGGCGACGCTCTTCGGCGTCACCGGGACCAACGGCAAGACCAGCGTCGTCTACCTGCTCTATGCGATCCTCGGCCAGCTCGGCGTCGTCGCCGGGCTGTCGTCGACGGCCGAGCGCCGCATCGGCGACCATGCGATCACGAGCAAGCTCACTACGCCGGAGGCCAGTGAGCTGCACGCTCTGCTGGCGCGCATGCGCGAGGAGGGTGTCCGCGCCGTCGCCGTCGAGGTCTCCGCGCAGGCGTTGAGCCGCCACCGCGTCGACGGCATCGAGTTCGATGTCGTCGGCTTCACCAACCTCAGCCACGACCATCTCGACGACTACGCCGCGATGGACGACTACTTCGCCGCAAAGCTCGAGCTGTTCCAGCCCGACCGTGCGCGGCGCGGGGTCGTCACCGTCGACTCCGAGTGGGGCCGTGCGCTCGTCGAGCAGTCGCGCATCCCGGTGTCCACGCTCGCCAGCGCGCCGGGCGTCGACGCCGACTGGAGGCTCACCGTCATCGAGGAGACTCTCGCGGAGACAGCGTTCGAGCTGGCTGGCCCCGATGGGCGTCGTCTCGAGACCCGGGTGCCGCTGCTCGGCGCCTACAACGCCGCCAACGCCGCCCTCGCCATCGTGATGCTCGTGGAGTCGGGCTACGACCTCGACGCCATCGGCGCCGCCCTGCACCGCGACGGCGGCATCGACGCCTACGTGCCGGGCCGCACCGAGCGGCTCTCGGGCGAGCACGGGCCGGTCGTCTTCATCGACTACGGGCACACGCCCGACGCATTCCAGTCGCTCCTCGGCGCCCTGCGCCGGGTCGCCGAGGGCCGGATCGTCATGGTCTTCGGCGCTGACGGGGACCGCGACACCACCAAGCGCGCCGACATGGGCGCGATCGCCGCACGCGGCGCCGACGCGGTCGTCATCACCGACTTCCACCCGCGCTCGGAGGACCCGGCCGCTATCCGCGCCGCCCTCCTCGACGGCGCGCGCGCCGCGGTGCCCGACGCCGAGCTCTACGAGGTCGCCGACCCGCGTGCCGCCTTCCGCGCAGCGCTCTCGCTCGCCGGCGAAGGCGACGTCGTGCTGTACGCCGGCCCCGGCCATGAGGACTACCAGGAGGTCGCCGGCGAGCGCCTCCCGTACTCGGCCCGCGACGACGCGCGGTTGGCGCTGCGAGAGGCCGGGTGGCTGTAGTGATCGCCCTCACCCTCGTCGAGGTCGCCGCCGCGACCCGCGGCACCCTGCTGCTCGACGGCACGGCCGCAACACCCGAGTCCGTGGTCGACGGCCTCTCCACCACCGACTCGCGGGAGGTCGTGCCGGGCACGATCTTCTTCGCCAAGCCGGGGGAGGTGACCGACGGCCACCTCTTCGCTCCGCAGGCGGTCGACGCCGGCGCGTCGCTCCTCGTGGTGGACCACGCCCTCGACTTGCCGGTGCCGCAGCTGCTCGTGGCCGACACCGTGGTCGCCCTCGGCGACCTCGCCACGGAGGTCATCGCGCGGGTGCGCGCGCTCGGCAGGCTGAAGATCGTGGGCGTCACCGGCTCGAACGGCAAGACGACCACCAAGAACCTGCTGCGCGCGATCCTCGAGCAGCTCGGCCCGACCATCGCCCCGCGGGCTTCGTTCAACAACGAGGTCGGCGCCCCGGTCACCATGCTCGAGGTCACCGAGGAGACCCAGTACCTCGTCGCGGAGATGGGCGCGAGCGGCATCGGTGAGATCGCCCGCCTGGTGCGCATGGCGCGTCCCGACATCGGGATCGTGCTCAAGGTCGGGTTGGCGCACGCCGGCGAGTTCGGCGGCATCGAGAAGACGCTCGCGGCCAAGACCGAGATGGTCGGCGACCTCCTGGAGTCCGACGTCGCGGTGCTCAATCTCGACGACCCCCGTGTCGCCTCGATGGCCGACAAGACCGCCGCGCGCGTGCTGTGGTTCGGTCTCGACGACCGCGCGGCCGTCCGCGCGACCGACGTGCGCTCGACGGCCCGCGGCACGGCGTTCACGCTGCACCTGCCTCCCGCCGACGGGGGAGAGGGCGCGGGTGAGTCCCGCCCCGTGCAGTTCCGGGTCCTCGGCGAGCACCACGTGCATGAACGCCCTGGCGGCGGCTGCCGCTGCGCACACCCTCGGCGTCGACATCGACGCGATCGTCGGTGCGCTCGAGAGCGGTCCAGCGCGCCGAGCGCTGGCGTATGGAGGTGCTCGGCGGCGCCCGTGGTGTCATCGTCATCAACGACGCGTACAACGCGAGCCCCGACTCCATGGCCGCGGCACTCAAGACGCTGGCGCAGATCACCGAGCCGGGGGAGCGCGCTGTCGCCGTCCTCGGCGAGATGAGCGAGTTCGGCGAGTTCTCCGGCGAGGAGCACGACCGCATCGGTCTGCTCGCCGTCCGGCTCGGGATCGACCAGCTCGTGTCGTCGGCCCGTCCGCCCGCCGCATGCACATCACCGCCATCAACGAGGGGTCGTGGGACGGCGAGTCGCTGTTCTTCGAGACCCAGGACGCGGCGTTCGACCACCTGTCCTCGACGCTGCGCGCCGGTGACACCGTGCTCGTCAAGTCGTCCAACTCCGCGGGGCTGCGGTTCCTCGGCGACCGACTGGGAGAATTCTTCTCGTGAGAGCCCTGCTGACCTCCGGCGCACTGTCGATGGCGTTCACGCTGTTCCTCACACCGCTGTTCATCCGGCTGTTCCGGCGCCTCCAGTGGGGGCAGTTCATCCGCGACGACGGACCGCAGAGCCACCACGCCAAGCGCGGTACGGCGACCATGGGCGGAATCGTCGTCATCCTGGGCACGCTGTTCGGCTACTTCACGGCGCTCCTGCTCACTGGCGACGAGACCAGCGTCTCCGCGTTGCTCGTGCTCTTCCTGATGGTCGGCCTCGGCGTCGTCGGGTTCGTCGACGACTTCCTCAAGACCCGCAGGGAGCGCAGCCTCGGCCTCACGCGGCTGGGCGAAGGTCGCCGGCCAGGTCATCGTGGCGACAGTGTGGGCGTTCCTCGCCATCAGTTTCCCCGACGCCCGCGGGTACACTCCGGCGACCATGAGCGTGTCGTTCATCCGCGATCTGCCCATCGACTTCGAGTCGATCACCAAGTTCGGCGTGATCGGCGTCCTCGTCGGCTACGGGCTCTACCTGATCTGGATCAACTTCATCGTCGCCGCCACCTCCAACGGGGTGAACGTCACCGACGGCCTCGACGGTCTGGCCTCCGGTGCGAGCATCCTGGCGATCGGCGCCTACATCATCATCGGGTTCTGGCAGTCCATCCAGTCGTGCGCCAGCCCCAACCTCAACCCCGAGAACATCGCCAAGTGCTACGACGTGCGCGATCCCTTCGACCTCGCGATCGTCGCGACGGCGATCGTCGGAGCGGTGGTCGGCTTCCTCTGGTGGAACACCTCGCCCGCGCAGATCTTCCTCGGCGACACCGGTTCGCTCGCTCTCGGCGGCGCGGTCGCGGCGCTCGCGATCCTCAGCCGCACCGAACTCCTGCTCGTGCTCATCGGCGGCCTGTTCGTCATCGAGGCCGGGTCGGTGATCGTGCAGCGCGCGTACTTCAAGCTCACGCACGGCAAGACGTATCTTCCTGATGAGTCCGATCCATCATCATTTCGAGTTGAAGGGCTGGGCGGAGATCACGGTCGTCGTGCGGTTCTGGATCATCGGCGGCCTGCTCGTCGCTGCCGGCGTCGGCTCGTTCTACCTCGAGTGGCTGGCGACGTGACGTCGGCGAGTGAACGCCTGGACGGCCCTGACCAGCTGGCACTCCGACTGGCGGGGCTTACGGGTCGCGGTCTTCGGTCTCGGGGTCACGGGGTTCTCGGTGGCCGACACGCTGGCCGAGCTCGGTGCCGAGGTCCTCGTGGTGGCGTCGCGCGCCGACGCCGAGCGCGCGATGCTGCTCGAGGTCATCGGCGCCGAGCTGCTCGAGCAACCCGACCTGAGCGTGCCTCCCGCGCGGCTGATCGAGTTCGCGCCCGAGCTCGTCGTCGTCTCTCCGGGCTTCCACCGGGACCACCCGCTGCTGCTCTGGGCCGAGAAGGAGGGCGTCGCGGTCTGGGGCGACATCGAGCTCGCCTGGCGTCTGCGCGACAAGGTCACCGGACCCGACGGCAGCCCCGCAGACTGGATCTGCGTCACGGGGACCAACGGCAAGACGACCACGGTGCAGCTCGACGGCCACGATGCTGCTCGCCGGCGGCTCCCGCGTCGCCCCGTGCGGCAACATCGGCGTGCCGGTGCTCGACGCCATCCGCGACCCGGAGGGTTTCGACGTGCTCGTCGTCGAGCTGTCCAGCTACCAGCTGCACTGGGTGAACCGCAATCGCGGCGGGGAGCTTTCGCCGTACTCCGCGGCCTGCCTGAACATCGCGGACGATCACCTCGACTGGCACGGCTCGCTCGAGGACTACATCGCCGCAAAGGCGAAGGTCTACGACAACACTCAGGTCGCGTGCGTCTACAACCGCGCGGATCTCACGACGCTGCGCATGGTCGAAGAGGCCGAGGTCGTCGAGGGCGCCCGCGCCATCGGCTTCGGCCTCGACGTCCCCGGTCCGAGCGACTTCGGTATCGTCGACGGCATCCTGTGCGACCGCGCCTTCCTCGAAGACCGGCGCAACAGCGCGATCGAGCTCACCACGCTCGACGAGCTGGCGGAGGCCGGGTCTCGGCCGCGCCGCACGTCGTGGCGAACATCCTCGCCGCCAGCGCGCTCGCGCGCTCCTACGGGGTCGAGCCGCAGGTCGTCCGCGACGTGCTCACGGCGTTCCGGCTCGACGCCCACCGCATCGAGCTGGTGCGTGTGGAGGCGGGTGTCAGCTGGGTCGACGACTCCAAGGCCACCAACCCGCACGCGGCGGACGCGTCGCTGCGTGCGTACCCCTCCGTCGTGTGGGTCGTCGGCGGCCTGCTCAAGGGCGTCGACGTCGAGCAGCTCGTGGCGGCGCACGCCGACCGCCTTCGCGGCGCTGTGCTGATCGGTGTCGACCGATCCGCCCTGCTCGCGGCATTCGAGCGACACGCGCCCGGGGCTGCCCGTGCTGGAGGTGGACGCCGACGAGACTGAGGGGGTCATGCTGGCGGCGGTGCGACTGGCCGGCGGTCTCGCCCGCGAGGGCGACATCGTCCTGCTCGCACCGGCGGCGGCGTCGATGGACCAGTTCGCCGACTACGCAGAACGTGGGCGCTTCTTCCAGGCGGCCGTCAACGAGTTCCTTGGAGGTGAAGCGGATGACCACGATTCCGCCTCGGCTCCGCCCGGCGCCTGACGACTCCGAGCCCGAGTCCCGCTCCGGCGCGTTGGCGGCGCGGATCTCGCTGGGCCGCGCCATGAGCAGCGAGTCGGCCGACTACTTCCTCCTGCTCGGCATCACGCTGTTCATGGTGGTCTTCGGACTCGTGATGGTGCTCTCGTCGTCGTCCGTCGAGTCGCACAACGACACCGACAACTTCTTCTCCCGGTTCTGGTCGCAGGGGGCGTACACGCTCGTCGGCCTCCCGCTGATGTTCATCGTCGTCGCGCATGCCGATGAGGTTCTGGAAGCGCTCGATCTGGGTCATCCTCGGGGCGGCGTGCTTCCTGCAGCTGCTGGTGCTGGTCACTCCGCTCGGTGTCGAGATCGGCGGCAACCGCAACTGGATCCGCATCGGCGGCTTCGTCGGGCAGCCGTCGGAGGTCATCAAGCTCGCTCTCGTGGTCTGGCTCGGGGTCGTGCTCGCGCGCAAGCAGGACCTGCTCGACGACTGGCGTCACGTGGCGCTGCCGATCCTGCCGGTCGCGGGAGGCGCCATCGGCCTGGTCGTGCTCGGTGGCGACCTCGGCACGACGGTCATCATGGCGGCTTTCGTGCTCGGCGGCCTGTTCTTCGCGGGCGTGCGCCTTCGCTATCTCGTGGCCGGGCTGGCGGGGGTCGCCGTCGTCGCCGTGTTCGTGGCCATGTCGAGCGCCAGCCGGATGGGACGCATCGCCGCGCTCTTCGGTGGAGCGAGCGCCGCGAACCCCGACGTCAACTGGCAGATCGACAACGGCTTCTACGCGCTCGCCTCCGGCGGCGTGTTCGGTGTCGGGCCTCGGCAACTCGCACTCGAAGTGGTCGTGGCTGCCCGCGGCCGACACCGACTTCATCTTCGCGATCATCGGCGAGGAGCTCGGCCTCATCGGCGCGATCGTGGTGCTCGCTGCTGTTCGTGATGCTCGCGATCGTGTTCCTGCGCATCGTCCACACCTCGACCGACGCCGTTCGCGCGCGTCACGACCGCGGCCATCATGGTGTGGCTCATCGGCCAGGCGTTCGTGAACATCGCCGTGGTGCTGGGCGTCATTCCGGTGCTCGGCGTCCCGCTCCCACTGATCTCCGCGGGAGGGACTGCGATGATCAGTTCCATGATCGCAATCGGCATCGTGCTGTCCTTCGCCCGCCAGAACGCACGCGACGCTCGTCGCGCCAAGGGGTCCGCCGTCCGCTCGGGGTCCGCCGCGTGAGCCGCTACCTGCTCGCCGGCGGGGGGACTGCCGGCCACGTCAACCCGTTGCTCGCCGTCGCCGACCGACTGCGCCGTGACGACCCGTCGGCGGAGGTCGTCGTGCTCGGCACGAAGGAAGGGCTCGAGTCCCGGTTGGTGCCCGCGCGCGGCTACGAGCTCGCGACCATCCCCAAGCTGCCGTTCCCGCGTCGCCCGAACCGCGCGGCCCTGCGGTTCCCCGGCGAGTACCGCCGTGCGGTTCGCTCCGTGACCGACCTGATCCGCGACCGCGGTATCGATGTGGTGGTCGGCTTCGGAGGCTACGCCGCCGCCCCCGCGTACTCGGCCGCGCGCAGTGCGAAGGTGCCGTTCGCCCTGCACGAGGCGAACGCCCGGCCGGGCCTGGCGAACCGCCTCGGCGCGCGTTCGACGCCGTGGGTCGGCATCGCTTTCGAGGGCACGACACTCCCGCATGCGCGCTTCGTCGGGATGCCGCTCCGGCGCGAGATCGAGGAGCTTGATCGCACCGCCGCCCGCCCGGCCGCGCTGGCTGAGTTCGGGCTCGTGGCCGACCGCCCGACCCTCCTCGTCACGGGTGGCTCGCTCGGCGCCCGCCGCCTCAACGGAACCATCGCAGCACGCGCGGGACAGCTGACGGCCGCCGGCTGGCAGGTGCTGCACATCCAGGGAGGCCGCGGCGAGCTGACCGACCCCGGCATCCAGCATTACCGGCTTCTCGACTACTGCGACCGCATGGACCTCGCGTTCGCTCTGACCGACTTCGCCGTGGCGCGGGCCGGCGCCGCGACCGTGTGCGAGTTCGCGGCTCTCGGCATCCCAGCGGTGTATGTGCCGTTCCCGATCGGCAACGGCGAGCAGCGCTTCAACGCGGCCGGCGTGGTGGAGGCGGGAGGTGGCATCCTGGTGGACGACGCGGAGTTCCTCCCGTCCTGGGTCGACGGACGCCTGCTGCCGCTGCTGGCCGATCGGCCGGCGGTCAGCGAGATGGCCCGCAAGGCCGCGATCACGGGCGTGCGGGACGGCTCGGACCGGATGGTCGCCCTCATCCGGAGCGCCCTGAACCGGAGCGCCCTGGCCGAATCCTGAGGTTCGCCGCGTAGCCTGTAACCTGTCAACCCGACTCGCGGACCGAAAGCAGCACCTGTGACGATCAAGCCCGACCTCGATGCCACCATTCCCGACGCCTTGGGCACACTGCACTTCGTCGGAATCGGCGGTTCGGGGATGAGCGGTATCGCGCGCCTCTTCCTGGAGTCCGGTCACACGGTGACCGGGTCGGACGTTCGGCATTCGGCAAACGTCGACGCGCTACGCGCGCTGGGCGCCACCATCGCGATCGGTCACGACGCGGTCAACGTCGGCGATGCCGACACCCTCGTGGTCACCGGGGCGCTCTGGCAGGACAACCCGGAGTACCAGCTGGCGCTCGAGAAGGGCATCCCGGTGCTGCACCGGTCGCAGGCGCTCGCGTGGCTGATCAACCGCAAGCGGCTCGTCGCCGTCGCCGGTGCGCACGGCAAGACAACGTCGACCGGCATGATCATCACCGGACTGCTCGGACTCGGCGAAGACCCGAGCTTCGTGAACGGCGGCGTGATCGCCTCCCTCGGCACGAGCTCGCAGACGGGAAGCGGGGAGCTGTTCGTCGTCGAGGCCGACGAGTCGGACGGCTCGTTCCTGCTGTACGACACCGCTGTCGCGCTGATCACCAACGTCGATCCCGACCACCTCGACCACTACGGTTCGCTCGAGGCGTTCGAGGACGCCTTCGTGACCTTCGCCACCGAGGCGAACGAGCTCGTCGTCGTGTCGTCGGACGACGCCGGCGCGACCCACGTCCACCGCCGGCTGCGGGAAGTCGCGCCGCAGAAGCGGGTCGTCACCTTCGGGGAGGCCGAGGACGCCGACGTGCGCGTCCACTCGATCGTCACCGACGGCCCTGTCGCGTTCTCGCTGAGCTTCCAAAGCCAGGAGTACTCGGCCCGGCTGCGCGTGCCGGGGCGCCACAACGCCATCAATGCGGCCGGCGCCTTCGCGGTCCTCACCGGCCTCGGCTTCGACCCCGCGGCATCGCTGGCCGCCATCGCGGAGTTCGGCGGAACCGAGCGGCGCTTCGAGCTGCACGGCACCGTCGGCGGAGTGAGCGTGTACGACGACTACGCGCACCACCCGACCGAGGTGGCCGCCGCGCTGTCCGCCGCGCGGACGGTCGTCGGGGACGGTCGCATCATCGCCGTGCACCAGCCGCACCTCTACAGCCGCACCCGGCTCTTTGCCCGGGAATTCGCCGAGACGCTCGAGACGTACGCCGACGAGACCGTCGTGCTCGATGTCTACGGTGCGCGTGAGGACCCGGAGCCGGGAGTGACCGGCGCGCTCGTCGCCGAGCGTTTCGAGCATCCCGAGCACGTCGCCTTCATCGCCGACTGGCAGGCGGCCGCCGATCACACGGCCAGCATCGCCCGCGAGGGCGACTTCGTCGTCACGCTCGGCTGCGGCGACGTGTACCGCATCGTCCCGCAGCTTCTCGACTCGCTCCGCCGCGTTCGGGAGTAGCCGCCGGTGAAGCGTCCCCAGGGTTTCGACCGGACCGTCGCGCCTCGGGCGGGCGTGCCGGGCGCTCCGGCCTCCGCGGTGCCCGAACGCCCGGCGGCGCAGGAGCGTCCCTCGGCGGTGGGTACGGTGACCGAACCCGTCCCGATCGTCCGGCAGGACACCCCCGCGGCACTGCGTGAGTCGCGAGAAGAGGCGCCCGAGGTCGCCCACGCCGCGCGGCGCCCCGCGGAGCCGCCGTTCGGGCACGTCCCGAGCAACCGCGAGATCGCCCGCGCACTGCGCGCGGCCCGCGCCGAGCGCAAGCGCGTCGAACGCGGTGAGGTGCGGAGGTTCACCAAGCGCTCCCGGCACCGGCGGATGCTCTGGCTGGGTGCGGCAGGCGTGGCCGTCGTCTTGGTGCTCGGGGTCGTGCTGGTGGGGCTCTCCCCGCTGCTCGCCCTGCGCCATGTGGAGGTCCTGGGGGCCTCCCGGCTCGACCCCGCGGCGATCGCGAAGAAGCTCGGAGACCAGGTGGGCAAGCCGCTCGCTCTGCTCGACCAGGCCGAGATCTCGAGCGATCTCGCCGGTTTCCCGCTCATTCGCAGCTACACGCTCGAGAGCCATCCGCCGGACACGCTGGTGGTGCGCATCGTCGAGCGCCAGCCGATCGGGGTCGTGCAGCAGGGGTCGGCGTTCGTGCTGGTCGACGAGGCCAAGGTCCCGATCGCTTCGAGCGCGACCCGGCCGGCCGACTTCCCGCTGATCGCGGCCACCGGCGCGGCGGAGGATGCGAACGCTGACTCCGGGTTCGCCGCGGCCACGGTCGTGCTCGCGTCGTTGCCCACCGATCTGCTCGGGCGGGTCGACACGATCTCGGCGAAGACGAAGGACGATGTGTCCTTCACGCTGCGCGGCAGCGGCGCGACGGTCGTCTGGGGGAGCGCGGAGGACTCCGAGCTCAAGGCGGCGGACCTCGCGGCGCTCGTGAAGGGAGCGCCGGATGCGCACCGTTTCGACGTCTCGTCGCCGCACAGTGTGACGACGGGATGACCGGGTTCGAGGCTCACTTTGCCGACACGCCTGGAAACAGCGGCGACTGGAGCCCGAGCGCCTCTACCGTCGGATTGAGAATTGCATACTCAGCATAACTTTAATCCTCGAGTTGAGGTTGAAGGTTCCCGTGGAGGCCGGAAGTGACAGCAAATCAGAACTACCTCGCCGTGATCAAGGTCGTCGGCATCGGCGGCGGCGGCGTCAACGCCGTCAACCGCATGATCGAGCTCGGCCTGCGCGGCGTCGAGTTCATCGCCATCAACACGGACGCCCAGGCGCTGCTCATGAGCGACGCCGACGTGAAGCTCGACGTGGGCCGCGAGATCACCCGCGGCCTCGGCGCCGGAGCCGACCCTGAGGTCGGCCGCCGGGCGTCGGAAGACCACGCTGAGGAGATCGAGGAGGCGCTCGCCGGCGCCGACATGGTCTTCGTGACCGCGGGCGAGGGCGGCGGCACCGGCACGGGCGGCGCGCCCGTGGTAGCGCGCATCGCCAAGTCGATCGGCGCGCTCACCATCGGTGTCGTGACGAAGCCGTTCTCCTTCGAGGGCAAGCGCCGCCAGCAACAGGCCGAGTCCGGCGTCCAGCGCCTCAAAGAAGAGGTCGACACCCTCATCGTCGTCCCGAACGACCGGCTGCTGGAGATCAGTGATCGAGGGATCAGCATGCTGGAGGCGTTCTCCACCGCCGACCAGGTGCTCCTCGCCGGTGTCCAGGGGATCACCGACCTCATCACCACCCCCGGCCTCATCAACCTCGACTTCGCCGACGTGAAGTCCGTGATGCAGGGTGCCGGCTCGGCGCTCATGGGCATCGGCTCGTCGCGCGGCGCCGACCGTGCCATCAAGGCCGCGGAGCTGGCGGTCGCCTCGCCGCTGCTGGAGGCCTCCATCGACGGCGCCCACGGCGTGCTGCTCTCCATCCAGGGCGGATCGAACCTCGGCATCTTCGAGATCAACGACGCGGCCCGCCTGGTGCAGGAGGCCGTGCACCCGGAGGCCAACATCATCTTCGGCGCGGTCATCGACGACACCCTCGGCGACGAGGTGCGTGTGACGGTCATCGCGGCAGGCTTCGACGGCGGAGAGCCGAAATCGGTGCAGGCCTCGGCCGACACGCGTCGTTCGACCTTCGTCGAATCGGGATCCGAGGAGCCGGCGAGCACGGCCTCCGCGACCCAGGAGGCCCCGGAGCCGGAGGCCGCCACCGGCGAAGCCTGGCACGCGACCGGCGAGACCCCGGTCACCGAGACGGCCCAGAAGGACCCGGCGTTCGACGACGAGAATGACGACCTCGACATCCCCGACTTCCTCAAGTAGCCCGCTCGCCGAGCGGCTGGCCGCGGTCCGCGGCGGCATCGCCGATGCCGCCCGGGCCGCCGGCCGTGCGCCGGAGGAGTTGACGACGATCGTCGTGACGAAGTTCCACCCGGCCTCCCTTGTGCGTGAGCTCGCAGCGCTCGGGGTGGAGGACGTGGGGGAGAACCGCCACCAGGAAGCCCAGGAGAAGGCGGCCGAGCTGGCCGACCTGGGGCTGAGCTGGCATTTCGTCGGGCAGCTGCAGAGCAAGAAGGCGCGCCAGGTGCGTCGCTACGCCCAGGTGATCCACTCGATCGACCGCTTCTCCCTCGTCGACGCTCTGGCCTCGGACGAGGGCGTGGTCGACGGGTTCGTGCAGCTCAACCTCACCGACGACCCCGCGAGGGGCGGCGTCGCCGATCGCGACCTCGAAGGGCTCGTCGAGCGCGTCCTTGACGCGCCCGGATTGCGGTTGCTCGGCGTCATGGCCGTCGCGCCGCTCGACGAGGAGCCCGCCCGGGCTTTCGAGCGGGTACGGCTGTCGAGCGAACGCGTCCGTGCGCTCGCGCCCGACGCGACCGCCATCTCGGCGGGGATGTCGCAGGACTACCGGGAAGCGATCGCGGCGGGCGCGACACACCTTCGGATCGGCACCGCCATTACCGGGAATCGGCCGACCCTTCGTTAATCTCGAAAGAGAAGAAGGTTCATACAGTGCGTGCGAGGCGTCGGCGCACCGGTCTACACGGAGGAAGCGCATGGCCAACCCGCTGAAGAAGACGATGGTCTACCTGGGCCTCGCCGACGAGGAGCTGGAGTTCGACGAGCAGCCTCAGGAGCACGCGCAGCACCAGCCGCGCCGCGAGGCTCCCGCGCCTGCGCCCGTCCAACCCGTCCCGCACCCCGCTCCGGTCGCCCACGTGGCCGGCCGCGCTCCGGTCACACCGCTGCGCAAATCGTCCACCGCACGGAATGTTTCGGTACAGGAAATGAACGAGATCCTCACAGTCCACCCCCGCCAGTACCGCGACGCGCAGGCGATCGCGGAGTCCTTCCGCGAGGGCATCCCGGTGATCATCAACCTCTCGCAGATGAGCGAGAGCGACGCGCGCCGCCTCGTCGACTTCGCGAGCGGCCTCTCCCAGGGGCTCTACGGCAAGATCGAGCGGGTGACTCCCAAGGTGTTTCTGCTGTCTCCATCGCACGTCGTCGTCTCCGGAGAGCACGGCGGACAGGACGCAGACGTCGACGCCTCCTTCTTCGCGCAGGCCTGACCGCCTCCGTGTGAAAGCGCACCGTCCGGCCGGGCGGTGCGCTTTCGTGCATTCTCGGTCGTTCATACTGGAAGCGTGCTTGTCGTCTCGATCTTCGCGAACGCCCTCTACTACGTCCTCCTGATCTACTTCTTCGTGCTCTGGGCGCGGTTCGTCCTCGACCTGGTGCGCACGTTCGCGCGGCAATGGCGCCCGCGCGGCTTCGGGCTGGTGCTCGCCGAGTCCACCTACGTGGTCACCGACCCGCCGATCCGCTTCTTCCGGCGGATCATTCCGCCGTTGTCGATGGGACCCGTCGCGATCGACTTCGGCTGGAGCCTTACCATGCTCGTCGTCATCATCGGGCTGTACGTGACCCTGAGTTTCACCTGAGCGCAGTCCTCCCTGGAGCTTCGGCCGAGCGTCGGTGTCGGGACGCGGCGCGCACCCGTTGTAATGTGGTCGGGGCCGACGCACCACGGGTGCGGCGGAGTGCACTCTCGCAGTGCACTTTGCTAGCGTTGGCTGAACGCACTCAATGTTCGTCTTTTTCATGATCGAAGGTGGCTTGCCATGGCGCTGACTCCGGAAGATGTAGTCAACAAGCGGTTCCAACCGACGAAGTTCCGTGAGGGCTACGACCAGGACGAGGTCGACGACTTCCTCGACGAGGTCGTCGTCGAGCTGCGTCGTCTGACCCAGGAGAGCGACGAGCTCAAGCAGCGCCTCGTCGCAGCGGACTCGCGCATTGCCGAGCTGCAGCGCAGCGGTGGCGCAGCCACAGCTGCTCCGGCTGCGGCCGCCCCGGCCATCGACAGCGGCGAGATCCAGCGCCTCCATCAGGAGAACGACGACCTCAAGCAGCGACTCGCCGCCGCGCAGCGCGAGGCCGAGGCCGCTCGGCAGCAGGCGTCCGCCGCGCCGGCCGCCGCTGCGGGCACCGCCGGTGCCGCTGCCGGGTTCGCCGCCGGTGCGACCGACGCGAACGACCCGAACGCGACCAACAACCTCCTCCAGCTCGCGCGCCGCCTCCACGAGGAGCACGTGCGCGAGGGTGTCGAGAAGCGCGACGCGCTCATCGCGGAGGGGCACGCCACCGCCGCCCGCATCGTCGCCGAGGCGGAGTCCAAGCAGCGTGCGCAGATCAGCGCCCTCGACCAGGAGCGCACGGGGCTGGAGCGCCGTATCGACGAGCTCCGCACCTTCGAGCGCGACTACCGCCAGGGCCTGAAGGGCTACATCGAGGGCCAGCTGCGCGACCTCGACGGCCAGTCCGTCGCCGCGCCGTCCGGATTCGGCCAGAGCCGCCCAGCTCAGGGCGCCGGCAGCATCCCGACTCCGGTCCCCGCCGGCTCGGGCGACGCGAACAGCCAGGACCAGGGCGCACAGCCTCCGATCTTCCCCGGCTTTGGAGGCTAGTCCTTCGAGGACCAAGGTCAGCATCAGGGCCTTGGCGATCTTGGCCGTGGTCGCGCTCTGCGTGTACCTCGTCGACCAGATCGCCAAGGTCCTGGTCGTGTCGAACCTCTACGAGGGCCAGCAGGTCCAGGTCCTCGGACAGCTCCTCCAGTTCCACTTCGTCAAGAACCCCGGCGCCGCGTTCTCGATCGGCAGCGGTTCGACCTGGCTCTTCTCCATCGTCGGGGTCGGCGTGCTCGGCTTCGTCATCTGGTACGCGCCCCGCATCCGCTCGACCGCGTGGGCGATCCTGTTCGGACTCCTCCTCGGTGGCCTGCTCGGCAACCTGACGGACCGGCTGTTCCGCGAGCCGGGCTTCGGAGTCGGTCATGTGGTCGACTTCCTGCAGATCCCCCTGCTTCCCGCCATCTTCAACCTCGCAGACGTTGCCATCGTCTCGAGCATGGTGCTGTTCCTGATCCTGACGCTGCGTGGCGTCGGACTGGATGGCCGCCGTTCGGGCGATGACGACGACGTCGAGGCGGACGCCGCCGACGAGAGCGGCCACGTCGACGAGCTTGGCCATGTCGACGAGCCTGGCCATGTCGACGAGCCTGGCCATGTCGACGAGCCTGGCAAGCCGCAGGTCTGATGGAGTCGCGCAGCTTCCCCATCCCTGACGGTCTCGACGGGTCGCGCGTCGACGCGGGTCTCGCCAAGCTCCTCGGCTTCTCGCGCAGCTTCGCGGCCGAGATCGCGGAGGCTGGCGGTGTCACGGTCGACGGCCGCGAAGCGGACAAGTCCGATCGCCTGACGGCCGGCTCCTGGCTCGAGGTGAGCTGGCAGCCGCGCCAGGAGGCGCGCATCGTGCCGATCGCCGTCCCGGAGCTGACGATCGTGCACGACGACGACGACATCGTCGTGATCGACAAGCCCGTCGGGGTCGCGGCGCATCCGTCGGTCGGCTGGGAAGGCCCGACCGTGCTCGGGGCGCTGGCGGCCGCCGGCTTCCGCATCTCAACCTCCGGGGCCGCCGAACGTGCCGGCATCGTGCACCGCCTCGACGCGGGCACCAGCGGGCTCATGGTCGTCGCCAAGTCGGAGCACGCGTACACGGTGCTCAAGCGGGCCTTCCACGACCGTACGGTCGAGAAGATCTACCACGCCGTCGTCCAGGGTCACCCCGACCCGCTCACCGGCACGATCGATGCGCCGATCGGTCGGCACCCGCGGTCGGACTGGAAGTTCGCGGTCATCGCCGGCGGCAAGCCGTCCGTGACGCACTACGAGACGATCGAGGCGTTCCCGGCGGCGAGCCTGCTCGAGATCCACCTGGAGACCGGGCGCACGCATCAGATCCGCGTGCACATGGCGGCCCAGCGGCACCCCTGCGTCGGCGACGCCATGTACGGGGCCGATCCCGCGCTGTCGGCGCGGCTGGGGCTCACCCGGCAGTGGCTGCACGCCGTGCAACTCGCTTTCGACCACCCGGCGACGGGGGAGTGGGTGACGTTCACGACGACCTACCCCGACGATCTGCGACACGCTCTCGACGTGCTCCGCGCGTCGTAGGTCCGATCTTTCGTCATCGGCGCGCGTGGGGATTTGACCCAGGGCTCCGAGGGCGCTTTGCTTGTTGAAAAACTCGACCCGGAGCACCAGTGCCCTCGACTGATTCCTTCGTCCACCTCCACGTGCACACCGAGTACTCGATGCTCGACGGTGCCGCACGCGTCGAGCCGCTCGTCGAGGCCGCCGTCGAGCAGGGCATGCCGGCGATCGCGATCACCGACCACGGCAACATGTTCGGCGCCTTCGACTTCTGGCGCACGGCGACCGACGCCGGGCATCAAGCCGATCATCGGCACCGAGGCCTACCTGACGCCGGGCACGCACCGCACCGACAAGACCCGCGTGCGCTGGGGCGACGGCGGCGGCGACGACGTCTCGGGCTCGCGGCGCCTACACGCACATGACGCTGCTGGCCGAGACACGACCGAGGGCATGCACAACCTGTTCCGGCTGTCGTCGCTGCGCGTCGATCGAGGGCTACTACTTCAAGCCGCGGATGGACCGCGAGCTGCTGCAGCCGCTACTCGAAGGGCCTCATCGCGACGACCGGCTGCCCGTCGCGGCGAGGTGCAGACGCGGCTGCGGCTCGGCCAGTACGACGAGGCCGTGAAGGCCGCGGCGGAGTTCCGGGACATCTTCGGCAAGGAGAACTTCTTCGCCGAGATCATGGACCACGGGCATCGGCATCGAGCGCCGGATCATGAGCGACCTGCTGCGGCTCGCGAAAGAGCTCGGGCCTCCCGCTGGTGGCCACCAACGACCTGCACTACACGCACGCGGCACGACGCCGACGAGCCACGCGGCGCTGCTGTGCGTGCAGTCCGGCGTCGACGCTCGACGACCCGAACCGGTTCAAGTTCGACGCCGACGAGTTCTACCTGAAGTCCGCCGGCGGAGATGCGCCAGCTCTTCCGCGACCACCCCGAGGCCTGCGACAACACGCTGCGCGATCGCCGAGCGGTGCGAGGTCGAAGTTCGACACCGCGGCCAACTACATGCCGCGCTTCCCGGTGCCGGAGGGCGAGAACGAGGAGAGCTGGTTCGTCAAGGAGGTCGAGAAGGGTCTGCGAGCAGCGCTACCCGGACGGCATCACGCCCGAGGTGCGCAAGCAGGCCGACTACGAGATCGGCGTCATCACGCAGATGGGCTTCCCCGGCTACTTCCTCGTCGTCGCCGACTTCATCAACTGGTCGAAGAGCAACGGCATCCGGGTCGGCCCCGGCCGCGGTTCGGGCGCCGGCTCGATGGCCGCGTACGCGATGCGCATCACCGATCTCGACCCGCTGCAGCACGGCCTGATCTTCGAGCGCTTCCTCAACCCCGACCGCGTCTCGATGCCCGACTTCGACGTCGACTTCGACGACCGCCGCCGCGGCGAGGTCATCCAGTACGTGACCGAGAAGTACGGCGACGACCGCGTCGCGCAGATCGTCACCTACGGCACGATCAAGGCCAAGCAGGCGCTGAAGGACTCCGGCGCGCGTGCTCGGCTTCCCGTTCGCGATGGGCGAGAAGCTCACCAAGGCGATGCCGCCGCCCGATCATGGGCAAGGACATCCCGCTGACCGGGATCTTCGACAAGGAGCATCCGCGCTACAAGGAGGCCGGCGACATCCGCGCCGTCGTCGAGACGGATCCCGAGGCCAAGACCGTCTTCGACACGGCGCTCGGGCTCGAGAACCTGAAGCGGCAGTGGGGTGTGCACGCCGCCGGCGTCATCATGTCGTCCGATCCGCTGATCGACGTCATCCCGATCATGAAGCGCGAGCAGGACGGCGCAGATCGTCACGCAGTTCGACTATCCGGCCTGCGAGTCGCTCGGCCTGATCAAGATGGACTTCCTGGGCCTGCGCAACCTGACGATCATCGACGACGCGCTCGACAACATCCGCGACAACCGCGGCGTGAACCTCGTCCTCGAGGATCTGGAGCTCGACGACCGGCCAGCCTACGAGCTGCTGTCCCGCGGCGACACGCTCGGCGTCTTCCAGCTCGACGGCGGCCCGATGCGGTCGCTGCTGCGCCTGATGAAGCCCGACAACTTCGAGGACATCTCGGCACTCGATCGCGCTGTACCGCCCAGGACCCGATGGGTGCGAACTCGCACACCAACTACGCGCTGCGCAAGAACGGCCTGCAAGACGATCACGCCGATCCATCCGGAGCTCGCTGAGCCTCTGCGCGGACATCCTCGTCGACCAGCTACGGCCTGATCGTCTACCAGGAGCAGGTCATGGCGATCGCGCAGAAGGTCGCGGGCTTCTCGCTCGGTCAGGCCGACATCCTGCGCCGCGCGATGGGCAAGAAGAAGAAGTCCGAGCTGGACAAGCAGTTCGAGGGCTTCTCGGCGGGCATGGTCGACCGCGGCTACTCGATGGCCGCCGTCGGAAACGCTGTGGGACATCCTGCTGCCGTTCTCCGACTACGCGTTCAACAAGGCGCACTCCGCCGCGTACGGCGTCATCTCCTACTGGACGGCCTACCTCAAGGCGCACTACCCGGCCGAGTACATGGCCGCCCTGCTCACCAGCGTCGGCGACTCCAAGGACAAGCTCGGCCCTCTACCTCAACGAGTGCCGGCGCATGGGCATCAAGGTGCTGCCGCCGGACGTCAACGAGTCGACCGTCTACTTCACCGCCGTCGGCGAGGACATCCGCTTCGGCCTGGGCGCGGTGCGCAACGTCGGCGCGAACGTCGTCGAGGGCATACGGGAGGCCCGCGAGGGCAAAGGGCGCTTCGAGTCGTTCCACGACTTCCTCGGCAAGGTGCCGGTCCACGCCGCGAACAAGCGCACGGTCGAGTCGCTGATCAAGGCCGGCGCGTTCGACTCGCTCGGTCACACCCGGCGGGCGCTGCGTGGAGGTCCACGAGGATGCCGTCGAGTCCGCGGTCAAGATCAAGCGCAGCGAGGCCAATGGCGACATCGGTTTCGACTTCGACAGCCTGTGGGGCGACGACGAGCCGAACCAGTCGCAGATCACGTCCCGGAGCGCCCGGAGTGGGCGAAGCGCGACAAGCTCGCGTTCGAGCGCGAGATGCTCGGGCTCTACGTCTCCGACCACCCGCTGGCCGGCCTCGAGCTGCAGCTCGCGAAGCTGCGCGAGCACCTCCATCGCCGAGCTGCTGGCCTCCGACACCGTGCAGGACGGCGACACGGTGGTCATCGCCGGCCTTGTCACGAGTGTGCAGCACCGCGTGGCCAAGGCCTCCGGCAACCAGTACGGCATGATCCAGGTCGAGGACTTCGGCGGCGAGATGACCGTCATGTTCATGGGCAAGGCCTACCAGGAGTTCTCGCCGCTGCTGCAGGGTGACTCCATCGTCGTGGTCCGCGGGCGCGTGAGCATGCGCGACGACGGCATGAACCTGCACGCCTTCAGCCTGATGATCCCGGACCTGGGCCAGGCCGACGACGTCGGAACCCTGATGATCACGATGCCGGACCAGAGGGCGACCACCGACACGGTCTCATCGTTGGCGGAGGTGCTCTCGCGTCATCCCGGCGAGAGCGAGGTGCGCCTGCGCCTCGTGAAGGGTCAGGTCGCGCGCGTCTTCGAAGTGCCGAAGCCGGTCAAGGTCTCTCCCGACCTTTACGGCGAGCTCAAGGGCCTGCTCGGCCCGAACTGCCTGGTCTAGCTCGTCTCATTCGTCACGAATGTCGCGATTCGTGCCACGAATCCCGACATTCGTGACGAATGTGCGTGCTCAGTCCAGCTCGCGGGGCCGGTGGTAGCGGCGCTCGTGGTACAGCAGCGGCTCGTCCGGCTCGCCGAGCCCGCCCTGCTCGATCTGCACGACGACGACCGCGCTGTTGTGCACGGGGAAGCGGTCGACGATGCGGCCGACCATCCACGAGGTCACATCGTTGATGACGGGGAGCCCGTAGGGTCCGCGGTGCCAGTGGTCACCGAGGAAGCGCCGCGAGTTGTCTGAGGAGAGGATCTCGGCGACGCCCTTGTTGCGGACGCCGAGCATGTGGATGACGACGCGGTCGGTCTCGAGGATCGCCGGCCAGCTCGACGCCGAAAGCGCCATGTTGAAGGTCGCCAGCGGGGGGACGGCGGCGAGCGACGCGAGCGAGGTGGCGGTGAAGCCGACCGGCGTTCCGTCCTCCGTCTGGGCGGTCACGATCGCCACTCCTGCGGCGTGTCGGCGGAAGGCCTGCCGGAACGCGGAGAGGTCGGGAGTGCGGTCGGTCGTCGCGTCGTTCATACAGGTTAAGAAGTACCGTTCGGTGTGGGGGATTCCCGAAGAGGGAGATGTCGGGAGCGGATAGGCTGGGACGGCCATGATGAACACCATCGATCTCCGCGGAATCCAGCCTACCCGCGCCGCCTTCGAGCGCCTCGTCCCCCGTCCCGTCGTCGACGTCCAGGTCGCGATGCAGGTGGCCGGTGAGCTGATCCATGACGTTCGAGTCAGGGGGGCCGCCGCGCTCGCCGAGCAGGCCGAGAAGTTCGACGGAGGGGCTCCCGCGTCGATCCGCGTGCCCGCCTCCGACATCGCCGCCGCCGTCGACGCACTCGCGCCGGAGGTTCGGGAGGCTCTGGAGGAGGCGATCGTGCGCGTACGTCGGGCCACCGCCGCACAGGTGCCGCCGGCGGCGGAGACCCGCATCGGTCCCGGCGCGACGATCGTGCAGCGCTGGCAGCCGGTCGAGCGCGCCGGCCTCTACGTGCCGGGCGGCAAGGCGGTGTATCCGTCGAGCGTCGTCATGAACGCCGTTCCCGCTCAGGTCGCGGGCGTCGCATCCGTCGCCCTGGCGAGCCCGCCGCAGCGCGAGTTCGGCGGCGCGGTGCACCCGGTCATCCTCGGTGCCGCCGGCCTGCTGGGCATCGACGAGGTCTACGCGATGGGAGGCGCCGGAGCCATCGGCGCACTCGCCTACGGCGTCGAAGGCGTCGGACTCGACCCGGTCCAGGTCATCACCGGCCCCGGCAACATCTACGTCGCGGCGGCCAAGCGCGTCGTCCGCGGTCAGACGGGCATCGACTCGGAGGCCGGGACGACCGAGATCCTGGTGATCGCCGACGACACCGCCGACCCGCGGTACGTCGCCGCCGACCTCATCAGCCAGGCGGAGCACGACGAAGCCGCGGCCTCCCTGCTCGTCACCGACAGCCCCGCCTTCGCCGACCGCGTGTCCGCGGAGCTGGACGCGCTCGCGGGCGCCACCAAGCACGCCGAGCGCGTTTGCACGGCGCTCGGGGGCCAGCAGTCGGCGATCGTGCTCGTGGACGACCTCGCCGCCGCCGCCGCGTTCAGCAACGCCTACGGGCCGGAGCACCTCGAGCTGCAGACCGCCGACCCGGACGCCGTGCTCGCGCTCATCCAGAACGCCGGCGCGATCTTCGTCGGTCCGGCCGCGCCGGTCAGCCTCGGCGACTACCTCGCGGGCTCCAACCATGTGCTTCCGACCGGCGGTCAGGCCCGGTTCTCGCCGGGCCTCGGGGCGTACTCGTTCCTCCGGCCGCAGCAGGTCGTCCGCTACGACCGGGAGGCGCTGCGCGCGGTCGCCGACAGGATCGTCGCGCTCTCCTCGGCGGAGGATCTCCCGGCGCACGGTGAAGCGGTGACGATCCGCTTCGCGCGGTGGAGCTAGGGGCGGCGCGGAGCGATGCCGCGACCCCAGCGCCGCGCGGTGGAGCTCAAGGGGAGCGCGAAGCGATCCTGTGGCCCCAGCGCCGAGGGAGCCTGCGAGCGAGGTTAAGAACCTGCGACCGAGGTCCCCTGGCTTCCGGACGTCCTCTCGTGAATCCCCGGTAGGATTTCTCTCATGTTCTGCCCCTTCTGCCGCCACCCGGACTCCCGTGTCATCGACTCGCGCACGAGCGACGACGGGCTCTCCATCCGGCGTCGTCGGCAGTGCCCCGAGTGCGGCCGCCGTTTCTCGACCACCGAGACCGCGAGCCTCAGCGTCATCAAGCGCAGCGGCGTCGTCGAGCCGTTCAGTCGCGAGAAGATCGTGCTCGGCGTCCGCAAAGCCTGCCAGGGTCGCCCGGTGACCGACTCCGACCTCGCGGTGCTGGCCCAGAAGGTGGAGGAGACCATCCGCTCGACCGGCGCCTCGCAGATCGAGGCCAACGACATCGGCCTCGCCATCCTCCCGGAGCTGCGCGAGCTCGACGAGGTCGCCTACCTGCGCTTCGCGAGCGTTTACCAGGCCTTCGAATCGCTGGAAGACTTCGAAGAGGCCATCCAGCAGCTGCGCATCGCGCACCACGGCGAGCCGGTCGACGTCGAGGCGTGAGGGGCGGAATCTCGGCCGCAGGTTCCTAACCTCGGTCGCAGGCTCCCTCGGCGCTGGGGTCGCAGGAGCGCTTCGCGCTCCTCCTGAGCTCAACCGCGCGGCGCTGGGGTCGCGGCATCGCTGCGCGCTGCCCTGAGCTCCACCGCGCGGTCGCAGGCTCCCTGGCGCTGGGGTCGCAGGACCGCTCCGCGCTCCTTCTGCGCTCCACCGCGGGTATTCTCGTACCGGCATGTATCGCACACTCTTCACCCACGTCCTGTCGAAGCTCGACCCGGAGCGCGCCCACCACCTCGCCTTCCTGGTGATCCGATCCCTCCCCGCCCTCGGGCTTGGTCGCCTGGCGCGTCGGTTCACGGCGCCCGACCCGTCGCTCGCCGTCGAGGCGCTCGGGCTGCGGTTCCCGTCGCCGTTCGGCGTCGCCGCCGGTTTCGACAAAGATGGCGAGGCAGTGATCGGACTCGGCGACCTCGGGTTCGGACACGTCGAGGTCGGCACCATCACCGCCCTCGCCCAGCCGGGGAACGACCGGCCACGGCTCTTCCGGCTGATCCCGGACCGCGCGGTGATCAACCGGATGGGTTTCAACAACCACGGGGCCGGTGACGCGGCCAACCGCCTCCTGAAGGTGCACCGCGCACGCCGGCGGCCCGTCCTCGGGGTCAACATCGGCAAGAGCCGCGTCGTCGCCGTCGAGGACGCCACGCCGGACTACCTGACGAGCGCACGAGCTCTCGCGCCGGTCGCCGACTATCTGGTGGTGAACGTCAGCTCGCCGAACACCCCGGGGCTGCGCGGCCTCCAGGAGCTCGAACTGCTGTCCCCGCTGCTGAGCGCCGTCAAGGAGGTCGCCGGCGAGACGCCCCTACTGGTGAAGATCGCCCCCGACCTGACCGACGAACAGGTGGAGAAGATCGCCGGCCTGGCCGTGGAACTGGGACTCGCCGGCATCATCGCGACGAACACGACCATCTCGCGCGACGGCCTGTCGACCGATCCGGCCCTGGTGGAGGCCGCCGGAGCGGGTGGGCTCTCCGGTGCTCCGCTGGCCGCCCGGTCGCTCGAGGTGCTCCGGCTCATCCGGGCGCACGTGCCCGCCGAGTTGTGCGTCATCTCGGTCGGCGGCGTGGAGACCGCAGAGGACGTGCAGCGCAGGCTCGACGCGGGCGCCACGCTCGTGCAGGGCTACACCGCGTTCCTCTACCTCGGCCCGCTCTGGGCCCGGCAGATCAACAGCGGGCTGCTACGCCTCCGGCGTGCCCTGGTGGAAGCGTAGGCGCCAGCGCCCGCCGTTACGCATCCACAGCGAGCTGCGCAAGCTGGCTCCGCGCTCGTCGACCGTCCGCGCGGTGAGCAGGATGACGTCGGATCCGAGTCGCTCGGTGCCCAGCACGGCGATCTCCGCGGCGCGCGCATCCTCATCGGCCAGAGCCTCCAGGGTCGCATCTCGTCCCCAGAGTCGACCCGACCGGCCGATCTCCTCGAAGTCGGGGTGCAGCAGTGCGGCGACGCGTGACGCATCGGCGCGGACGGACGGCTCGATGAGCTCGCGCTCGAGGCGGGCCACAGCCTCCTCGTCGGTCTCTGCGCTGGTCAGGAGGTCGTCGAAGAGGTCGAACTCGACGTTCGCTGCAGTGGCCGCGGGACCGGTCGCCGCGGTGTCCGCCTGTGTAGGACGAGCGAGCGCAGGACGAGCGAGCGTCGGCTCGGGCTCGTGGACCGCGGCACCCGGCCAGCCCGGGCCGATCGGGATGGTGTCGTCGTCGCGGTACGCGGTGGCGGCCGCTCGTGCGCGCTGGTCGGCGGCCTCGTTGAGGTCGTGCCCGGCGTGGCCCTTGACCCACTCGAACGTGTAGCTGCGGCCGTGCAGCGCCCGGTCGAGACGCTCGAGGAGCTCGCGGTTGAGGACGGGGGAGCCGTCGGACTTGCGCCAGCCCTTGCGCTTCCAACCCGGTATCCACTTGGTCACCGAGTTGATAACGTACTGGCTGTCGCACAGGATGTGCAGGTCGTCGTCGACGTGGGCGGTGGACTCAAGGAGGTCGATGACCGCCATGAGTTCGCCCATGTTGTTCGTGCCGTGCGGCCAGCCGCCCGCCGACCAGTGGTCGTCGTCGACGTACCACGCCCAGCCCGCAGGGCCGGGGTTACCGAGGGCGGAGCCGTCCGCCGCGGCGACGATCGTCACGTCAGCTGGGGTAGTGGCCGCGCTTGACCTGCGGCTTCGGCAGGCGCATGACGCGCAGCTGCAGCGCACGCATGGCGGCGTACCACTTGAGGCCGCGCTCGACCTTGGTCTTGCCGAACTTGTCGCCGACCTTCTTGGTCACCAGGAAGCCGAGGACGATGCAGTCGAGGACGGCGATCAGGAAGAACGCCCACAGCGCGACCAGGCCCCAGAGCTGCATGAACTGCCACGGCAGGAAGCTGAGCACGATGACCAGCAGCATGACGGGGATGAGGAACTCGCCGATGCTGAAGCGCGCGTCCACGTAGTCGCGCACGTAACGCCGCTGCGGGCCGCGGTCGCGGGCGGTCAGGTAGCGCTCGTCGCCCGCCGCCATCCCGACGCGGGCCTTCTCGCGCGCCTCCGCCTGCTTGGTGCGGGCCGCACGAGCCGCCTCCTTGCGGTCGGTGGGCACCAGCGGCCGCTTGCGGGCGGCCTCTTGCTCACGACGGGTGGGCGTGGGGGTGCCCTTGCCCTGTGTGAGCCGGGCTGCGGTCTCTTCGGGGGTCTCGACGGCGGGCGTCTCCGCCTCGGCCGCCGGGTTCTGTCGTTTCGCCAACGCTTGCGCCTTCGTTTCAGGGGTCCGCTTAAGATTACCCGCATGACAGACTCCCAGCAGACTCCTTCCGGCCGAATCGCAGGTGGGGTGACCGACGCGGCGGAAGCGCGCGTCCGGGCCGCCGTCGAGGCTGGCCTTCCCTCCACGATCGCCGAGCTCTCGCGCCTGGTGCGCATCCCATCGGTCTCGTGGGCGGCCTACGACCCGGCCCCTGTGCGTGCGAGCGCAGACGCGGTCGCAGGACTGCTGCGCGAGACGGGCGCGTTCGACAGCGTGGAGGTGAAGCAGGCGCCGATCTCGGGCGAAATCCTGGGGCAGCCGGCCGTGCTCGCGACCCGCGCCGCGAAGAACGGACGGCCCACCGTGCTGCTCTACGCCCACCACGATGTGCAGCCGCAGGGCGACGCCGCGAACTGGGACACCCCTCCGTTCGAGCCGACCGTGCGCGGCGACCGCCTCTACGGCCGGGGTTCCGCCGACGACAAGGCCGGCGTGATGTCCCACGTGGCGAGCGTGCGGGCTCTGGTGGAGGCCGTCGGCCCCGACTTCGATCTCGGTCTCGCGGTCTTCATCGAGGGCGAGGAGGAGTTCGGCTCCCGTTCGTTCGCGAACTTCCTGCAGGAGAACAAGGCGGCACTGGCGGCGGACGTCATCGTGGTCGCCGACTCGGACAATGTCGACGTCGACACGCCCGCCCTCACGGTCTCGCTGCGCGGGAACGTGACCTTCAAACTCACCGTCTCCACGTTGGAGCACGCCTCGCACTCCGGGATGTACGGGGGAGCGGCGCCCGACGCCATGCTCGCCCTCGTCGCGCTGCTGGCGACGCTGCACGACGAGGACGGCTCGGTCGCCGTCGAGGGCATGCGCTCGCACGACGACGCCGCGGAGCCGCCGGCTCTGAGCGAGGCGCAGTTCCACGAGGAGGCGGCTCTGCTGCCCGGCGTCACCCCGATCGGGAGGGGCCCCATCCTGTCGCGGATGTGGTCGCAGCCGACCGTGACGATCACCGGCATCGACGCCCCAAGCGTCGTGGACGCCTCCAACACCCTCCTCCCCAGCGTCGCCGTACGCCTGAGCGCGCGCGTGGCGCCGGGGCAGCCCGCGTCGGAGGCCTACGCGGCGCTGGAGCGTCACCTGCGGGAGCGCGCGCCGTTCGGCGCCCACGTCGAGATCAGCGACGTCGACACCGGCGACGCGTTCCTGGTCGACACGGCCGGCTGGGCCGCGACGGAGGCGAAGAAGGCGATGGCCGACGCCTGGGGGAAGGACGCGGTCGAGACCGGCGTCGGCGGGTCGATCCCGTTCATCGCCGACCTGGTGCGCGAGTTCCCCGAGGCGCAGATCCTGGTGACCGGGGTCGAGGACCCGGACACTCGTGCACACAGCCCGAACGAGTCGCTGCACCTGGGGGTGTTCAAGCGGGCGATTCTCGCGGAGGCCCTCCTGCTGGCCCGCCTGGACCGTCGGGAGAGCTGAGCGATGTCGCGCTCCTGAGCGTTCTCCCGTCAAAGGGACGTACAATCGACGCAGATTTCGCAATCGAACTCTGGACACACGTGTGAGGAGCCCCATGACCGACACAGCGCTGACCGCGACCAAAGCCCACGGCGTCGGCCTGACCGACAACGCGGCAGGCAAGGTCAAGAGCCTGCTCGAGCAGGAGGGCCGTGACGACCTGCGCCTGCGCGTCGCCGTCCAGCCCGGTGGCTGCTCCGGCCTGATCTACCAGCTGTACTTCGACGAGCGCATGCTCGACGGGGACGCCACGGTGGACTTCGACGGGGTCGAGGTCATCGTCGACAAGATGAGCGTGCCCTACCTGGACGGTGCCACGATCGACTTCGAGGACACCATCCAGAAGCAGGGATTCACCATCGACAACCCCACCGCGACGGGTTCGTGCGCCTGCGGAGACTCGTTCCACTGAGCGGTCTATAGCACAGAAAACGCGTCAGGGCCGCCCCATGTGGGCGGCCCTTTGTGTTCAAAACCGAGTGTCCGGCGGAGTAGGGTAGATAACGCCACATACAGTTGCATGTGAACTGTCCACGAGTCTCTCGAAAGGTCACCGGTGCGTCACAATCGCCGTCTCCGATGGGCTGCCATCCCGATCGCAGCGACACTCGCTATCGTCCTCGCGGGCTGCACGCAGGCCCAGCTCCACGGCTTCCTGCCGGGCTTCGTCGAGGGCGAGCAGCCCGTTACGAACCACACCGAGCGCATCAGCGGCCTCTGGGTTACGAGCTGGATCGTCCTCCTCATCGTGGGCATCGTCGTGTGGGGTCTGATCCTCTGGGCGGTCATCGTCTATCGGCGTCGAAAGGGCCAGACCGGCCTCCCGGTGCAGCTGCGCTACAACATGCCGATCGAGATCTTCTACACGATCGTGCCGCTCATCCTGGTGCTCGGCTTCTTCGCCTTCACCGCGCGCGACCAGAACGCCATCGAGCAGCCGTACGCGCACCCCGACCTCAAGATCCAGGTCTACGCCAAGCAGTGGGCGTGGGACTTCAACTACGTCACCGACGACGTCTACGACCCGGGAATCCAGGCGCAGCCCGACGACTCTAATGCCACGCCGGGTTCGGTCCAGGAGGGCCAGATCCCGACTCTCTATCTCCCGGAGAACAAGAAGGTCACGATCCAGCTCGACTCGCGCGACGTGATCCACTCGTTCTGGGTGCCCGACTTCCTCTACAAGAAGGACGTCATCCCGGGCAAGACCAACTACATGTACTTCTCGACCACCGGCCGCACGGGCACCTTCGTCGGCAAGTGCGCCGAGCTGTGCGGCGAGTACCATTCGGCGATGCTCTTCAACGTGAAGATCGTCTCGCAGAGCGAGTACGACGCGCACATCCAGTCCCTCCGCGACAAGGGCTTCGAAGGCCAGCTGGGGTCGGAGTTCGACCGCAACAACAACCTGCCCGGCACGGGCGCCCCCACGGGCAACGAGTGATTCTGGCAACGAGTAGGACAGACGCATGACGACGACAGCACCGGCGCCGGGAGCGACCACCGCTCCTGCCGCTCCGAAGCCAACGCTCCTCACCGCGAACGGGGTGGAGCGCAAGGGCAACATCCTCGTCAACTAGATCACGTCGACCGACCACAAGACGATCGGGTACATGTACCTCATCTCGTCGTTCATCTACTTCCTGATCGGCGGCGTGATGGCGCTGATCATCCGCGCCCAGCTGTTCGAGCCGGGCCTGGAGGTCGTGCAGACCAAGGAGCAGTACAACCAGCTCTTCACGATGCACGGCACGATCATGTTGCTGATGTTCGCGACCCCGCTGTTCGCCGGATTCGCCAACGTGCTCATGCCGCTGCAGATCGGCGCACCAGACGTCGCGTTCCCGCGCCTGAACGCCCTCGCCTACTGGTTCTACTCGTTCGGCTCGCTGATCGCGGTCGCCGGCTTCCTCACCCCGCAGGGCGCGGCTTCGTTCGGCTGGTTCGCCTACTCGCCATTGTCGAGCACGACGTTCTCACCAGGCGTCGGCGGCAACCTCTGGGTCGTCGGCCTCGGTCTGTCGGGCTTCGGAACGATCCTCGGTGCGGTGAACTTCATCACCACGATCATCACGATGCGCGCACCCGGCATGACGATGTTCCGCATGCCGATCTTCACCTGGAACATCCTGGTCACGTCGATCCTCGTGCTCATGGCGTTCCCGGTCCTGGCCGCCGCGCTCTTCGCGCTCGCCGCCGACCGCGTGTTCGGCGCGCACATCTACGACGCCGCCAACGGTGGCGCGCTGCTCTGGCAGCACCTGTTCTGGTTCTTCGGGCATCCCGAGGTGTACATCATCGCGCTGCCGTTCTTCGGCATCATCTCCGAGATCTTCCCGGTGTTCAGCCGCAAGCCGATCTTCGGTTACAAGACCCTGATCTACGCGACGATCTCGATCGCCGCCCTGTCCGTCACGGTGTGGGCACACCACATGTACGTGACCGGCTCGGTGCTGCTGCCGTTCTTCTCGCTGATGACGATGCTCATCGCGGTGCCGACCGGCGTGAAGATCTTCAACTGGATCGGCACGATGTGGCGGGGCTCGGTGACCTTCGAGACGCCGATGCTGTGGTCGATCGGCTTCCTGATCACGTTCACCTTCGGTGGTCTGACCGGCGTCATCCTCGCGTCGCCGCCGCTCGACTTCCACGTGTCCGACACGTACTTCGTCGTCGCGCACTTCCACTACGTGGTGTTCGGCACCGTCGTGTTCGCGATGTTCGCCGGGTTCTACTTCTGGTGGCCCAAGTGGACGGGCAAGATGCTCAACGAGCGGCTCGGCAAGTTGCACTTCTGGCTGCTCTTCATCGGCTTCCACACGACGTTCCTCATCCAGCACTGGCTCGGCGTCGTGGGCATGCCCCGACGGTACGCGACCTACCTGCCGTCCGACGGCTTCACCTGGATGAACCAGGTCTCGACGATCGGCGCGGTCATCCTCGCCGTCTCGATGATCCCGTTCTTCGTCAACGTGTACCTCACGGCGCGCAATGCGCCGAAGGTGACGGTCAACGACCCGTGGGGCTACGGCCGCTCGCTCGAGTGGGCGACCTCGCTGCCCGCCGCCGCGACACAACTTCACGTCGATCCCGCGCATCCGTTCGGAGTCGCCGGCGTTCGACCTGAACCACCCCGAGGCCGGCATCCCGATCGGCATCGGCGGCGGCAAGGACGCCCCGGACGCCCCCGTGTTCGACATTGCAGACAGCAAGGTGAAGTGAACCCATGAGAGCCAACGCAATCCTCTTCTGGATCCTCTCGGTCTTCTTCCTCCTCTCGGCGATCGTCTACACGCTGTGGAGCCTGATCGACCCGATGCACGGTAAGGTCGAGTGGGTCGGCACGCGTAGCCCTGCTGCTGAGCGCCATCCTCTCGGTGTTCATCGCCTTCTACGTGGGCCGCTCGCACGCCTCGCAGGGCGGTGAGCTGCCGGAGGACCGCCTCGACGCGAACATCGACGACGGCGACCCCGAGCTGGGTCACTTCAGCGCCGTGGAGCTGGTGGCCCGTGGCCCTCTCCGCAGCGGCGGCCCTCGTCATGCTCGGTCTCGCGGTCGGCTTCTGGATCTGCTTCATCGGCGTGGCTTTCGCCCTGGTCTGCATCGTCGGCTGGGTCTACGAGTACTACCGGGGCTACTTCGCCCGCTGAGCCGCACAGCGCTGCAGTCGGAAGGCCGTCTCCTCCGGGAGGCGGCTTTTCGTGTGCCCGCAGAGATGGTCTCCGGTGCGGGCCTCACTTTCGCGCCGAATCGTGAGGGAGACCACCTGATCGCGACATTCGTGCCGAATCGCGGATTAGCGATCACCTGATCGCCACATTCCTGCCGAATCGCGAGCAGGCAGCCTACATTCGTGCCGAATAGGCGGTAAGACCGGGCCAATCGCCACAATCGTGCCAACTCGCGTGGGAGCGGGTGCTTGTGAGTGGGACGGAGTCAGCGTGCGGTGAAGGCGAGGACGTCAACGGAGACGGACGTGTGCTCAGACAGCGCCGGAGAAGTGTCGGAGTGACGTGCAGACGGTCCCATTGCCGCTAGAGCGCTCCGCAGTTCTTCCGAAAGCGCCAGGTCATAATGGACGTATTCGCGCGCGAGGAGGGCGTACAGGGCGTCTGCGGCACCGATAACGTCCTCCGCCTTGTCAGTCGGAATGTCGAGCATAGTGCCCGCCTCGCGCAATGACCCGAGGTGGTTCGCGCGCGGCACCACGATCACGAGCCGGCCGCCCGGTCGGAGCACGCGGTGGAACTCGGGCAGGTTCCGCGGCGCGAAGACATCCAGCACGGCATCCACGCTCTGCGAGCGGACGGCGAGTGGGCGCCAGGTGTCCGCGACCAGGCCGTCGATGCGCGACGAGGAGCGGACGGCACGTGCGACGGCGGCGGGGGAGAGGTCCATCGCCAGACCGACGACCTCCTGAGCCGTCGAGAGAACTGCTCGCAGGTAGTAGCCGGTGCCGGCGCCAGCATCGAGGACCCGCGAACCGCTGGCGGGCTCGGCGAGTGCGGAGACCGCGGCGGCGATCGGCGTGTACGCACCGCCCTCGAGCACCACGTCGCGGGCGTCCAGCATCGCGACCGAGTCGCCGACGAGCTTGCTCCCGCCGCCCAGCAACGACACGTAGCCGCGCTTGTTGACGTCGTGGCGGTGCCCGTCGGGGCAGCCGAGCTGGAGCCGGTCGACCGGCGCCAGCTCGCGGCCGCAGACAGGGCAGCGCAGCCACGAAGCGAGTCGGGCCAGATCGGTCACAGGAGGCTCCTCGAGCGTGCCGGGCGAAGGAATGGGGAAACGGGAAAGCGCCGATCGTCGACGACGATCGGCGCCTTCCCGGGAGGTTCAGCGGATCAGTGGTGACCGTGACCCGACTCGAGCTCGCCGTGGGTCGGCGGGACAAGCCGGTCTTCGAAGAACCAGCGGGACAGGCTCGCGCGCATCCGCGTACCGGCCGTGATCTTGCCGCGCTTGTTCGGGCGGATCATCAGCGGCTCGTACGTCTCGAAGCTCACCAGACGCCAGCGCTCGTAGTCGCTGAGTTGCTCGTGCACCTCGATGTACTCGCCACCGGGGAGCCTCACGATGCGACCGGTCTCGTAACCGTGCAGGGCGATCGAGCGGTCCTTCTTCTGCAGCGCGAGGCAGACGCGCTTGGTGACGAAGTAGGCGACGACAGGGCCGACGAACAGCAGTGCCTGGAGCGTGTGGATCACGCCCTCGATCGTCAGCATGAAGTGCGTGGCGATGATGTCGGACGACGCCGCCGCCCAGAGGACCGCGTAGAACGTCACGCCGGCAGCGCCGATGGCGGTGCGGGTGGCCGCGTTGCGCGGCCGGTCGAGGATGTGGTGCTCGCGCTTGTCGCCGGTGATCCACGCCTCGATGAAGGGGTAGATCATCACGGTCACGATGAACAGACCGAGGATGGCGACCGGGACGATGATGTTCAACGACCACGTGCGGTCGAGCCAGACGAACTCCCAGCCCGGCGGAACGAGACGCAGAGCGCCGTCCGCGAAGCCGATGTACCAGTCGGGCTGTGTACCTGCGGACACCGGGGAGGGGTCGTAGGGGCCGTAGTTCCAGATCGGGTTGATGGTGAAGAGCGACGCGATGAGCGCGATGACACCGAACACGATGAAGAAGAAGCCGCCGGCCTTCGCGGCGTACACCGGGAGGATCGGGTAGCCGACGACGTTGCCCTGCGTGCGCCCGGGAGCCGCGTACTGCGTGTGCTTGTGGACGACCACGAACACGAGGTGCAGCGCGATGAACGCGACCACGAGCGCCGGCAGCAGCAGGATGTGCAGCGTGTAGAGACGTCCGACGATCGCCGTGCCGGGGAATTCGCCGCCGAAGAGCAGGAACGATCTCCAGGTGCCCATGACGGGAATGCCCTTGACGATGCCGTCGATGATGCGGAGGCCGTTGCCGGACAGCAGGTCGTCGGGGAGCGAGTAGCCCGTGAAGCCCTCGGCCATGGCCAGGATGAACAGCGTGAAGCCGATCACCCAGTTGAGCTCGCGCGGCTTGCGGAACGCGCCGGTGAAGAAGATGCGGAGCATGTGCAGGCCGATCGCGGCCACGAACAGCAGCGCCGCCCAGTGGTGGATCTGGCGCATGAGCAGACCGCCGCGAATCTCGAACGAGATGTTGAGCGTGGACTCCATGGCCGCGGACATGTGGATGCCCTTGAGCGGCACGTACGAACCGTTGTAGACGACCTCGGCCATCGACGCCTGGAAGAAGAACGTCAGGAACGTTCCCGTCAGCAGAATGACGATGAAGCTGTAGAGGGCGACCTCACCGAGCAGGAACGACCAGTGGTCCGGGAAGATCTTGCGGCCGAACTCCTTGACCGCGCCCGAGATGCTGGTGCGGTCGTCGATGTAGTTGGCGGCCGCCGCTGTGAAGCCGCCGCTCTTGACCGTGGTTTCTGCCGCAGGGGCTGCGGCGGTCGTGGTGCTCAATGGCGCTCCCAGAAACTCGGGCCGACGGGCTCGTGGAAGTCGCTGCGCGCGACCAGATAACCGTCGGCGTCAACGGTGATCGGCAGCTGCGGCAGTGGCCGCTTCGCCGGTCCGAAGATGACCTCTGCCTCGTGCGTGATGTCGAACTGCGACTGGTGGCACGGGCACAGCAGGTGGTGGGTCTGCTGCTCGTAGAGCGCGACGGGGCACCCGACGTGCGTGCAGATCTTGGAGTAGGCGACGATGCCGTCGTAGTTCCAGTTCTCGCGGCCTGTGGACACGTGAAGGTCCTCCGGCTTGAGGCGCATGAGCAGCACGGCCGCCTTGGCCTTCTGCTCGAGCATGTCCGGAGCGTCGTTGAGGCCCTCCGGGATGACGTGGAAGGCGCTGCCCAGCGTGACGTCGGACGCCTTGATCGGTGTGCCGGACGGGTCGCGGGTCAGGCGGATGCCCTTGGCCCACATGGTCTGGGAGAGCTCGTGGACCGGGTCGATGTCCTGCGGCGCGAAGCCGCGGAACAGGATCACGGCGGGCAGCGGGAAGGCGATCAGCGCTCCGATCAGGCTGTTGCGAACCAGGACGCGGCGGTTGAAGCCGGACTCCTCGTCGGCCTGGCGGAAGATCTCCGCGGCGCGCTCGGTGGTCTGCTCGGAGCCACGGACCGGGTGGCGGAGGTCGACGCCCTCCTTCTCGTGCATGAGGGCCTTGCCCCAGTGCACGGCGCCGATGCCGATGGCGAGCAGGGCGAGGGCGATGCCGAGGCCGATGAACAGGTTGTTCAGGCGCACGGAGCCGGGATCGCTTTCGTCGATCGGGAACGCCATGTACGCGGCGACCGCCCACACGGAACCCGCGATGGACAGATAGAACAGCGTGTAGACGGTGCGCTCGGCGCGCCGCTCCTTCTTGGGGTCGAGGTCGGTCACCCGTGGCCGGTGCGGCGGGAACCCGGGGTTCTCGACGGCGTCGCGGATGATCACCGCCGTTCCGGGGTCTCCGGTCCGGTGCACGTCGACGGCCGACGAACTGGCTGGCGTCAGCTCGTGACCGCCGTTCTCGTCCTGTGCCATTGTTCTCCTTCTTACGCTGTGCTTCTACAAGTACGACAGAACGGTCAGTTGGACTTCGCCGTGATCCACACGGTCAAGGCGACGATGGCGCCGAGGCCGAAGATCCAGAGGAAGAGTCCCTCGGCCACCGGGCCGAGCGAGCCGAGCTCGAAGCCGCCCGGGGACGAGTTGTTCTGGATGTACTTGAGGTACGTGATGATGTCGGCCTTGCCCTGAGGCGAGATGTTCAGGTCGTTGAACACCGGCATGTTCTGCGGGCCGGTGATCATGGCCTCGTAGATGTGCTTGGCGCTGACACCGGTCAGCGGCGGGGCGAACTTGCCCTCGGTCAGCGCTCCACCCGCGCCGGCGACATTGTGGCACATCGCGCAGTTGATGCGGAACAGCTCGGCGCCGGCGGCGGCGTCGCCCTTGCCGTCGAGGAACTTCTGCTCGGGGATCGACGGGCCGGGAGCCAGCGACGCGACGTAGGCGGCGAGAGCCGCGACCTCTTCGTCGGTGAACTGGACCGGCTTCTGCTCCGCCTGCGGCCCCTGCATCTGCATGGGCATGCGGCCGGTGCCGACCTGGAAGTCGACCGCGGCGGCGCCGACGCCGATCAGCGAGGGAGCGTTGACCGTGCCTTGCGCGCCCATGCCGTGGCAGGTGGCGCAGTTGGCCTGGAAGAGCTTCTCGCCCTGTTCGACCGACGACTTGGAGGCCGTCTGCACCTGGGCGGTGTCGGCCGAGGCCGTCGTGGTGGTGAACGCGGCGTACGCGCCGCCGGTGAGGCCGAGGCCGATGGCGAGCAGGGCGACGGTGGCGAGCGGGTGGCGGCGACCGGTCTTGCGCGCTGCCTTACTGCGGCCGGAGGCCGTGGCGCGGGACTTCTGGGTGCCGGGAACGCGGGGACGCATGAGGTGAGGTCAGCTCCTGTTGATCTATCGGATGATGTAGATGACCGCGAACAGTCCGATCCACACGACGTCGACGAAGTGCCAGTAGTACGACACGACGATGGCGCTCGTGGCCTCTTTGTGGCCGAAGGTCTTGACCGCGAACGCGCGGCCGATGACGAGCAGGAAGGCGATGAGGCCGCCGGTGACGTGGAGGGCGTGGAAGCCGGTCGTCAGGTAGAAGGCGGAGCCGTAGGCGTTGGCGTCGAAGGCGATGCCCTCGGAGACGAGCGTGGCGTACTCGAGCACCTGGCCGGAGACGAAGATCGCGCCGAGCACGTACGAGAGCGCGAACCACTCGACCATGCCCCACTTCCAGAACTGGAGGGCGCCGCCGGCGCGCCGCGGCTGGAGGCGCTCTGCGGCGAACACCCCGAACTGGCAGGTCACCGAGCTCAGCACCAGGATGATCGTGTTGGTGAGCGCGTACGGGACGTTGAGGTGCGCCGTCTCGGCGGCCCACAGATCGGGCGACGTCGACTTGAGAGTGAAGTAGATCGCGAAGAGACCCGCGAAGAACATCACCTCGCAGCCGAGCCAGACGATCGTGCCGACGGCCACGACATTGGGCCGGTTGATCGCCGGCGCACTCGTTGCAGGAGAAATGGAGGTGCTCGTCACAAGACCCATTATGGCTGAAAAGAAGCCGTGGTTTTCTCACCTGAAAGGCACGAATTCGCCTCGATTCGGGTAAGGACGGCCTTACACCTGGTACAAAGCCCCTTCTCCCCGTGGCGTGTCGCCTCCCAATAGGATCGGTGTATGACGGAAATGCAGTCCTGGTCGTCCGTGCTCACCTCGCTCCTCGCCCGTGAGGACCTCAGCGTGGCGGACGCGGCTTGGGCCATGGACCAGGTCATGTCGGGCGAGGCCACGGAGGCTCAGCTCGCCGCGTTCCTGATCGCGCTGCGCGCCAAGGGCGAGACAGTCGACGAGATCGTCGGGTTCCGCGACGCCATCCTCGACCACGCCGTCCCGCTGCTCGTCGACCCCATGGCTCTCGACATCGTGGGCACCGGCGGCGACCGCTTCGGCACCGTCAACGTCTCCACCACGGCCTCCATCGTCGCCGCCGCGACCGGCGTGCCCGTGATCAAGCACGGCAACCGGGCGGCCAGTTCCTCGTCGGGGTCGTCCGACGTGCTCGCCGCGCTCGGGATCGACCTGACGTTGCCGCCCGAGCGGGTGGCGGACGTGCTGCGCCGTACGGGGATCACCTTCGCTTTCGCCAGCGCTTTCCATCCCGGCTTCGCCAACGCCGGACCTGTGCGCTCGCAGCTCGGGGTGCCGACGGTCTTCAACTTCCTCGGCCCGCTGTGCAACCCGGCGCGCCCGGAGGCGTCGGCGGTCGGCGTCGCGACGCTCGACCGCATCCCGCTGATCGTCGGCGTGTTCCAGACCCGCGGCGCGACCGCGCTGGTCTTCCGCGGCGACGACGGTCTCGACGAGCTGTCGACCACCGGCCACAGCCACGTCTGGGAGGTCTCCCGGGGCCTCGTCACCGAGCACGACATCGATCCGCGCGATCTGGGCATCCCGCGCGCCAGGATCGACGACCTGCTCGGCAAGGACGCCGCGTACAACGCGGCTGTCGTGCGTGCCGTGCTCGCGGGCCAGGAAGGGCCCGTGCGCGACATCGTCCTGCTCAACGCGGCGGCCGGGCTCGTTTCGTACGAGCTCGCGTCCGACCCGTCGAGGGTTCAGGAGTCCATCCTGGATCGGTTCCGTTCGCACATGGCTGTCGCCGCACAGGCGATCGACTCCGGGGCTGCGGCCGCGAAGCTCGAGGAATGGGTGGCGGCTACCCACTGACGCAGTAACCACCGACAACAAGTGGAAGGAAGGGTTTTCAATGAAGAAGCTCATCAACGACGTACCCGACGTCGTCGCCGAGTCCCTGGCGGGTTTCGGCCGAGCTCACGCTGACATCGTCTCGGTGTCGCAGGACCCCCGCTTCGTCTCCCGGGCCGACGGCCCGGTACGCGGCAAGGTCGGACTGGTCAGCGGCGGAGGCAGCGGTCATGAGCCGCTCCACGCCGGATTCGTGGGGAAGGGCATGCTGGACGCTGCGGTGCCCGGCGAGGTGTTCACCTCCCCGACTCCGATGCCGATCGTGGAGGCCACCAAGGCCGCAGACGGCGGCGCCGGAGTACTCCACATCGTGAAGAACTACACCGGCGACGTGCTGAACTTCGAGACGGCCGCCGACCTGGTCGGCGCCGAGGGCATCACGGTGCGCGCCGTCGTCACCAACGACGACGTCGCGGTGCAGGACTCGCTCTACACGGCAGGACGCCGCGGCGTGGCCGGGACGGTGCTCGTCGAGAAGATCGCCGGAGCTGCGGCCGACCGCGGCGACGACCTCGACGCGGTGACGGCGATCGCCGAGAAGGTCAACGCCAACGTCCGCTCGATCGGGCTCGCGCTCACCGACGGCACCGTCCCGCACGCGGGTCAGCCCGGCTTCATGCTGCCGGAGGACGAGATCGAGTTCGGCGTCGGCATCCACGGCGAGCCGGGTCGCGAGCGCATCAAGATCGAGCCGGCCGACCGGCTGGTCGACCGGATGATGGACGCCGTCCTCACCGACCTGCCGTTCGCGTCGGGGGACACGGTCCTGCTGTTCGTGAACGGGATGGGCGGCACTCCGCTGTCCGAGCTCTACATCCTGTTCCGCCGCGCAGCGGAGATCCTGGACGAGAAGGGCATCGTGCTCGGCCGGTCGCTGGTCGGCAGCTACGTCACCTCGCTGGAGATGCAGGGCGCCTCCATCTCGGTGCTGAAGCTGGACGACGAGCTGACGGCGCTCTGGGACGCTCCCGTGCACACGGCGGCGCTCCGCTGGGGCGTGTGAAGCCCGCAGGCCGAACGAGCCGCGCAGTCAAAACGACACAGGCGACGCTGAGGAAGGACCGCTAATGACGTTGGACACGAACTGGGTCACGTCCTGGATCTCGGCCGCGGCGGAGGTCGTGGGCGAGCACAAAGGCGAGCTGAACACGCTCGACCGGGAGATCGGCGACGGCGATCACGGCGAGAACATGGACCGCGGCATGCGCGCGTCCGTGGACGCGCTGGCGAAGCTGCCGGACGACGCGACGCCCTCGGCGGTGCTGCGCTCGGTCGCGATGACCCTCATCTCCACGGTCGGTGGAGCCTCCGGACCCCTCTACGGTACCGCTTTCCTCAAGGCGGCGGAGCCGGTGGGCAATATAGAGGCGATCGACGGAGAGACGCTCGTGGCGTTGCTGGCGGCGGCGCGCGACGGGATCGTGTCCCGCGGCAAGGCGGTGCCGGGCGACAAGACGATGATCGACGCCTGGACCCCCGCGGTGGAGGCGGCCTCCGCCGCGCTCGCCGCGGGGGCCGACCCTGCGGCGATCCTCTCCGCGGCCGCAGACGCGGCCGAGGGGGGCTCGGACGCGACCATCCCGCTCGTGGCCCGCAAAGGCCGCGCAAGCTATCTCGGTGAGCGCTCCGCCGGGCACCGCGACCCGGGAGCGCAGTCGACGGCCCTGATCCTGCGGGCCGCGGCCGGGGTCGCCGGATGAGCGGGACGGTCGGAATCGTCTTCGTCTCGCACAGCTCGCAGCTCGCTGCCGGCGCCGTCGCCCTCGCCGGGCAGATGGCGCCGTCGGTGACGCTGCTGGCCGCGGGAGGGACGGACGACGACGGCATCGGCACCAGCTTCGGCAAGGTGATGGCCGCCGTGGGCGAGGCCGATCAGGGGGAGGGAGTCGTCGTGGTGAGCGACCTCGGCTCCGCCCTGCTGACGGCCGAGACGGTGCTGGACCTCCTCCCGGACGACGAGCGTGCGCGCGTACGCGTGGTCGACGGGCCGTTCGTCGAGGGCGGCGTGGCCGCGGCCGTGGCCGCCGAGACCGGGGCCGATCTGGAGGGCGTGGCCGCTGCCGTCGAGGGAGCACGCGCGGCGTGGGGCGGCGCGGAGCCGGCCGCTTCGCCGGCCTCCGACACAGTGCAGTCGGCGACCGAAGGCGGCCAGCGCAGCGAGGGCGGTTATGTGCGGGAGGTGCTGGTGCGCAACCCGCAGGGTCTGCACGCGCGACCGGCGGCCGAGTTCGTGAAGCTGGCGAACACGTTCCCCGTGAAGGTGACCGTCAACGGCAAGGACGCCAAGAGCCTGCTGGGTGTGATGTCGCTCGGTCTGACCGCGGGCGCGACCGCCTCGATCGCGTCGCCCGACGACGACGGCGAAGCCGCGGTCGACGCGCTCATCGAGCTCGTGGAGGGTGGGTTCGGGGAGGTCTGAGGCCGTCGGTATTCGCCGTATAGGCCGTGGGGCAGTGGAGTTCTGCCCGGACTTCTTCGTTGTCTTTCCTCGGTTTGTGCTGCGGTGTGCTTCCTGGGGGAGGGGCGAGCGTCGAGGTCGGCGGAAATAAATGTAAAACGTAAAATTGCTAATCGGTATTCCTTTGAATAATCTGGGTGGGTTTCCCTGCCCTGATTTCCTGGAGTTCCCGTGCACGTCCCCTCGCCCCGCCGCTCGACCGCTACCGCTCTGCGTCGTGACCGTGTCCGGTCGATTATTGGCATCGTTGCGGTTGTGGTTGTTTCTGTTGCTGTGATTCAGGGTGTTCCGGCGGTGGGGGTTGAGCGTCTGTCGGCTCCGGGGTGGGTGGGGGCGGTTGAGGGTTCTGCTGCGGGTGGGGTGAGGTCGGTGGCGGGTGTGCCGCCGGTGTCGGCGTCGATTGTTTCGGTTGATCCTCCGTCGGGTTCGTTTGAGGTGGTGACGGATGGTGGGGCTGCGGCTTTGTCGGTGGTGGTGCCGAGTGCGGATGGGGTGAAGGCGACGGTTGTGGATGGTGCGTGGCGTGAGCTGGGTGGGACCGGAGTCGATATCGCGTCGGCGGGGGATCCGGTGCCGGTGAAGGTGGCGGAGTCGCAGTTGTCGTCGTCGAAGAAGGGCAAGGGCAAGGCGAAGGCGAAGGATCGGGCTGGGCGGGTTTCGGCGAGTTTTGTGGGCCGGGATCGGGTGAAGAAGCTGGGTGTGGCGGGTCCGGTTCTGGAGTTGAAGCGTGCGGATAGGAAGTCGGCGAAGACGCCGGTGGGGGTTCGGGTTCCGAAGAGGTTGCTGGATGCTGCGTTCGGTGCTGACTTTTCCTCGCGTGTGCGGTGGGTGCAGGTGGATTCGGGGAAGGCGCCGGGTTCGGTGAAGGAGTTGGCGGAGGTGGCGGTCCCGGTTGCGTCGCAGTCTGTCGGGGATGATTTGGTGGTTGCGCCGATGGTGGGTGGTGGGTCGGTGATGGTGATGGCGATGGCGGCTCCGGTGGGTGGTGGTGGTACGGGGGATTTCACTGCGACGTCGTTGAGGCCGTCTGCGGCGTGGGATGTGTCGGCGCAGACGGGGACGTTCAGTTGGCAGTATCCGTTGGCTGTGCCGGCGGTGGGGGCTGGGCCGGTTCCGGAGTTGTCGTTGTCGTATGATTCGCAGTCGGTTGATGGTTTGACGGGTTCGACGAATAATCAGCCGTCGGCGGTCGGTGAGGGCTGGTCGTTGTCGGGTACCGGGTTCATTGAGCGCAGTTATGTGGGTTGTGCGGTGGATGATGGGCCGTCTGGTGCGGTGAAGACCTCGGGTGATTTGTGTTGGAAGAACGCGAATGCGACGGTGTCGTTTGCGGGGCATTCGGGTGAGTTGGTTCAGATTGCGGGTACGAATCAGTATCGGCTGTCGAATGATGATGGCACCCGGTTTACGGAGTTCACGGGTGCGCCGTGTGCGGCGAATGGGACGTCGGATACGGCGTGTTGGCAGATGGTCACCACGGATGGTACGCAGTATTTGTTTGGGTTGAATCAGCTTCCGGGGTGGTCGGCGGGGAAGCCGATCACGAATTCGGCGTGGACGGTTCCGGTGTTCGGTAATGATGTGGGTGAGCCGTGTCATGCGTCCACGTTTGCTGCGTCGTCGTGTGATCGGGCGTGGCGGTGGAATCTTGATTATGTCGTGGATGCGCACGGTAATTCGCAGGCGTTCTTTTACAACGCGCAGACCAACCGGTATGCGAAGAACGGTGCCACGGGTGCGGTGTATGTGCGTGGTGGTGAGTTGCAGCGTATCGAGTACGGGTTGACCCAGTCGAGTGTTTTCGGTGGGAACGCGGCCGGTGGGAAGGTGCTGTTCTCCTACGACAAGAATGGTCGGTGTTCGGACGCGGGTGGTGGTAAGTGCACGGTCCAGCCGGATTCGGGTGGTGCTGTCAAGCCGGTGAACGCGGCGGCGTATCCGGATGTGCCGTTCGATCAGTTGTGCACGTCCGGGGCGTGTGCGTCGCAGGTTTCTCCGACGTTCTGGACGACGTCGAAGCTGGCGTCGGTGAAGACGCAGGTGCTCACCGGTGGTGCTTACACGGATGTGGACTCGTGGGTGTTGAAGCAGTCGTTCCCGGAGCCGGGTGATGGCACTTCGGCGGCGTTGTGGTTGGAGAGTGTGACGCATACCGGGTTCTCGGGTTCTGAGTCTTTGACGGAGCCGGCGGTGACGTTTGCTGGTACTCCGTTGCAGAACCGGGTGTGGGCGGTGGATGGGTTGGCGCCGTTGGATAAGTGGCGGGTCGCGTCGATTAGGACTGAGCTCGGCGGGATCGTGTCGGTGAACTATTCGCCTCAGCAGTGTGTGCCGGCGGATCGGGCGACGGTTTTCGCTGCTCCGCAGAACAATGTGAAGCGGTGTTTCCCGCAGTGGTGGTCGCCGCAGGTGGTCCCGCCGCAGGCGCCGCAGCAGGATTTGTTCCATAAGTATGTGGTCACCGGTGTGGTTGATAACCCGAATACGGGGGGTGCGGGTGCTGCGGCGGTGGAGAAGCAGTATGTGTATGGGTCTCCGGCGTGGCGGTACAACGATTCTCCGTTGACCCCGGTGGATAAGCGCACCTGGTCGATTTTCGCCGGGTATGACACCACGGAGGTGCGGGTCGGGAGTGCGGCTAAGCCGGCCGATCAGCAGGTGACGAAGTACACCTTCTTCCGGGGTTTGAACGGTGACCGGGCGGCCCCGGCCGGTGGTGCCAAGCAGGTCACCGTCAGCGGTGTCCCGGATGAGCGGCCGTTTGCGGGTCGGGCACGTCAGACGGTGTCGATGCTGGGTGTGGGCGGGGCGGTGCTGTCCACGACGGACACGACGCCGTGGGCGTCGGCGGGAACAGCGAACAACGGTTACCACGCGGCCTGGTTCACCGGCGATGCCACGGTCGTGGTGACTGAGCCGGTCTCCACCGGCGGGAACCGGACCACCACGACGACCCGGACGTTCGATGCCTCGTCGGGTCTGGTGCGTTCTGAGCAGGTTGTGCCCAGCGACGCGGCGGCGACGTGCACGTCCACCGCGTATGCGGCCCCGAACGCGACGTTGAACCTGGTCGGTGCGGTTGCGGAGGTGCGTACGACGGCGGGGACGTGTGCTCAGGCGGAGTCGGCTGGCCCGGATCGGCTGCTCAGCAACGTGCGCACCTCCTACGACGGTGGCGCTCACGGTGCCGCACCGTCTCAGGGGGATGCGACCAAGACCGAGGTCGTCACCGCGATGTCCGGGACGACGAAAACGTGGTCGACGTCGTCGACGACGAAGTACGACGCGCTGGGCCGTCCGTTGGAGGTGACGGACGCCCTGGGACGGGTGACGAAGACCGGCTACACGCCGGCCGGCGCGACTGGTCCCACGACCGCGGTGGAGGCGACTAACCCGGTGGGGTGGAAGACCAAGACGGTGCTGGATCCGTCGCGGGCGACCGTGTTGTCGGTCACGGATGTGAACGGGAAGGTGACGACCGCGTCGTATGACGCGTTGGGGCGGCGGACGGCGGTGTGGTTGCCGAACCGGCCGCAGTCGGAGTATGCGTCCTCGCCGTCGAGTAAGTTCACCTATTCGGTGTCGCAGACGCAGGTGTCGAGTGTGTCGACGGAGTCGTTGGTCACCTCGGGGAGCATCACCTCGATCGATTTGGTCGACGGGTTGGGTCGGGTGGTGCAGACCCAGGCGCCCGCGCTGCGATTCAACGGTGCGGTCATCTCCGATACCGTCTACGACTCCCAGGGTCGTACGGTGTCGACGACGAAACCGTATTGGGCGAACACAAAGCCCTCGACCACCCTGTTCGTGGCCACCAGCATGAACCAGCTGCCGTCCCGGACGGACACGAAGTACGACGCTGCCGGCCGTCCGGTGGCGAGCATCCTGTACTCCTACGGCACTGAGATGTTCCGCACCGGTTACGCGTACAAGGGTTCGGATCGGGTGGATGTGACCCCACCCGCCGGTGGCACCCCGACCACCACGATCACCGACAGCCGGGGTCTGAAGGCTGCGCTCACCCAGTACCAGTCGGCCACCCCGACCGGTGCCGGGTTGGTCACCCGGTATGAGTACAACCCGGCCGGTGCGATGACGGGAATGATCGACCCGGTCGGGAACAGGTGGGCGTGGCAGTACGACCTGCTGGGCAACCAGGTGATCGCCGATGACCCCGACTCCGGGCGCACGACCACCAGCTATGACCTGTTGGGGAATGTGACCTCCACCACGGATGCTCGTGGGCAGGTGTTGGCGTATGCGTACGACCTGTTGAACCGGAAAACCGGGAAGTACTCCGGGACCACCAGCGGTCCGCTGCTGGCGTCGTGGCAGTTCGACACGGTGGCTAAGGGCAAACCGGCCTCCTCCACCAGTTACACCGGGTCGGCGCCGGGTAAACCTGGTCTGGCGTATACGTCCACGGTCGGTGGTTACGACGACCTCTACAACATCACCTCCAGCACGGTGTCGATCCCGCAGGGGGCGCCGGCGTTCGGTGGGACCAGCTACAAGGTGGCCCAGACCTACGCCAGCGACTCTGGAGACCCGCTGCAAACCACCCTCCCCGCGATCGGTGGGTTGCCTGCTGAACGGGTGAACCAGTTCTACGACGAACTCGGAAACGTGCTCGGCCTGCAGGGCACGACCAGTTACGCGTTCGCTTCCTATTCACCGACCAGTGATCTCTCGTTCCTGGTGCGTGGTTCCTCCGGGAACACGTTGGACACCGGTTACGGGTACAACCCGGGTACCGGGCAGGTGAACCAGGTGATCGACACCTCCTACACCGATGACTGGGCCACCGAAGCCAACCGGATGATCACCCGGAATGATGCCGGCGGGATCACGAAAATCGCGACCTCCAGCGAACGCGCCGGCACCGACACCCAGTGCTTCGGGTATGACGGTTTGCAGCAGCTGACCGAGGCGTGGACCCCAGCCGGCGGTGATTGCGGTAAGTCGCCGACCGTGGCCGGTTTGGGTGGTCCGGCCCCGTACTGGACCTCGTACACGGTGGACACGGCGACGGGGAACCGGGTGTCGACCACCAGCCACACCAAGGCGGGCGACACCACCACCGCGTACACGTATCCGGCCGCGGGTGCTGCCCGCCCGCACGCGGCCACCACAGTGGGCAAGGACGCGTACTCCTACGATCCGACCGGGAACACGTTGACCCGTCCGGGGCAGACCCTGACCTGGGATGCGTCGGGGAAGCTGTCCACGGTCACCGCCGGTGGGGTGACCCAGTCGCGGGTGTATGACGCCGACGGGAACGTGCTGCTACAGACCGACCCGAAAACCGGTACGAAACTGTTCCTCGGCGAAACCGAAGTCACCCTGGCGCCGGGCGCGACGGCAGCATCCGCGGTGCGCACCTACACGTTCAAGGGCCAACCCGTGGCCGAGCGCACCAGCAAGGCGGGGGTGTCGGGCACCAAGGTGACCTGGTTGGCCGGCGACCTCAACAACTCCCAAGACATCGCCGTGGGCCAATCCACCGGTGAAGTCACCCGCCGGTACACAGACCCATACGGCAACACCCGCGGTGGGCAGGTGTCGTGGAGCAGCGAGCACGGGTACCTCAACGCACCACAATCACCCGTAACCGGGCTCACCCAGTTAGGCGCCCGCGCCTACGACCCCATCCTCGGCAAATTCCTCTCCGTCGACCCCGTCCTGGCCCCCAGCAACCCACTGCAGAACAACGGGT
>CAVTGP010000010.1:0-452427 GCA_963734315.1 uncultured Actinomycetota bacterium
TCTGTAGGCGCGCCACGCGTTATGGAGTCGCGTGGAGACGTGTCCACCGTCTGAAGCGGAATGACCTGAATGGCTGCTACCGGCAGAGGCCGGCCGGCGTCGACCGCACCATCCAGATCCTCGACGATCAGCCCTACGTGTCAGCTCTGGCCGACCTCGCACCCGCGCGTCACCCAGCTGCGCCGGCTGCTGCCGATGGGTGAGCCGCTGGAGCGCCGGCGCGCGTCTGACGCGCGGTATCAACTGGCCGGGACCGCCGCCTTCACCCGACGGTGCGGAGTGTCCCGCCAGTTGGAATCAATGAGCGATCTCCGGATAGGCCGTGGAAAGACACCACGCATCGGCATTCGTGCTTTCGCCCGCGCATAAATACAGACAATGCGTGTAGCGCATTTATAGATTTCACATAGATTGCGCAAAGATGCGTTCGCGACCTTTCGTCACCATGCCTGTTGTCGTCCTTGCACTGGCCTTGAGCGCCTGCGCCGCCGATCCGAATGGCAGCACTCGCAAACTAGACGTCAGCGCCCTCGCTGAAGAGACCAGCGCCTTCCAAGCCGCAATTCTCGCAGACGGCGTGGTAGATCCATCTGAATATGAGCGCGCAATCCTCGCTCATCGCCAATGCGTGCAAGAAGCGGGCGCGAAGGTTGGCGATCTCTACTTGATTCGTGGAAATCAAACGACGTTCGACTGGGAGGTGGAGGCTCCAACCCAGTCCGAGGTAGACGCAATCAATTCAAATGCGGACGCTTGTTTGGGTGAGTACCGGGACACCGTGGCGCTCGTCTGGGCGGAGCAAGCGGTACTGACGCCCCGAGAAAAGGAGCGCATTCAACCCAAGGTAGTCGAGAGCCTCCAACAGGCGAATGTCCGCATTGATAAAGATGCAACGTTTGACGAGGTCATAGCTGCCATTCGAGCGCTGGAGGATCATTCCGTTATCTCGCAATGCGTCGAGAAGTTTCCGGAGTACTTTTCGGTCTCCAGCGTAAGCAGCTCTGGCTAACGAATGAGAAGACCAGAACGACGCGCGCAGGCTCTAGCCTGGACGCTTCTCTCGACCGCGATTGCGGCACCGTGGGCGGCTTTGGCAGTTTCGATCGCTACGCTGTCATTGTCAGAGGGCCACAACGCTACGGCCGCCGTTGCCCTCGCTCAGCCCGCCAAGAAGGTGAAGACCGACAGCGCAATGACGGTCGAACTCGAGGTGAAGTGGAGCGACGGTCCGCGTCTCGTCAGTCCCAATTGGCACGGTACGGTGACCGCCATCAACGTCGACGTTCTCGGAGGTCTGTTATCGACCGGCGACAGGCTCGTTCAGATCGATGGCGTCTGGAGAATCGCGGGAATGACGCCATCTCCCTTCTATCGGGAGTTGACAGCAAGTTCGGACGGGGACGACGTCAGAGTGCTGAATGCGTTTCTGGACGAACTCGACTATCCCTCCGGTTCGGGATCAACATGGACGTATCGCACGTCGCTCGGCGTCAAACAATTAGCCATCGATCTGGGCTCTGATTTGACGGACCTGGGGTCTGCTGCACGGATAGGTGACAGGTTGTAGTCACGCCGCCAGTGCGACGGGCGTGTTCATGATGACCTCGAACTCGACGGGCGTCAAACGACCCAGCGCCGACTGTCGACGGCGACGGTGGTAGGTCCGTTCGATCCAGGTCACGATCGCGATTCGCAGCTGGTCCCGGGTAGTCCAGGAGCGGCGGTTCAGGACGTTCTTCTGCAGCAGCGCGAAGAAGCTCTCCATGGCCGCGTTGTCGCCGCACGAGGCCACTCTTCCCATCGATCCGACCAGGCGGTGACGGGTCAGAGCGCGCAGGAACTTCCGACTTCGAAATTGACTGCCTCGGTCGCTGTGAACGATGCAGCCGGCGACGTCACCGCGCATTGCGGCGGCGTTGTTCAGGGCCTTAACGGCGAGGCTGGACTTCATCCGGGAGTCGATCGAGTATCCGACGATCTTGTTGCTGAACACATCTTTGACCGCACAGACGTAGAGCTTGCCCTCGCTCGTTTTGTGCTCCGTAATGTCGGTTAACCACAGCTGGTTCGGACGGTGGGCGGTGAACACGTGCCGGGTGCGCCCGTTCGCGTCAGTGATCGTGCAGCGGTCGTCGTGGACCGCTGGGCCGGGCTTGCGGCCGTTGCGGCCGCGCTTCTTCCCGAACGCCGACCACCAGCCGTTCGCCGATGCGATCCGCCATGCAGTGCGATCAGCCATCGCCTCGCCGGCGTCACGCGCCTCGTCGGCAAGGAGTCGATGCCCGAACTCAGGATCGTCCCGGTGCGCGTCGAACAACGCGTTCGCGCGATACGCCGCCACCACCTCGCTCCGCGGGATGGGATCAGCCAGCCACCGGTAGTAGGGCTGGCGAGCGAGCTTGAGCACCCGGCACGTCACCGTCACGGGAATCCCGCTAACGGCGAGCTCCATCACGAGCGGGTAAAGCCTTTTCCCGGCAAGTTCGCCTGCGACAGATACGCCGCCGCCCGCCGCAGGACCTCGTTCTCCTGCTCGAGCAGCCGGATCCGTTTGCACGCCTCGCGCAGTTCCGCCGCCTCGGTCCTGGTCACACCAGGCTTGGCGCCGTCATCGATCGCCGCGCGATGCAACCACTTCTGCAACGTCATCGGATGGACCCCGAAATCGTTCGCGATCTGTTCGATCGTCACTCCGGGTTCGCGGTCCCTCGCGACGCGCACGACGTCGTCACGGAACTCACGGGGATAGGGCTTGGGCACGATGCCATCCTTCCAGGCCCACCATCAATGCAAGCCAGATCAGATGTCACCTATCCGTGCAGCAGACCCGAATCTTCCAAGTACCACGGGTCTCCGACGACGATCCCGCGCAACATCATGAGATTTAACATGAGACTATTGTCTAGTAATCGCCATCTATTTGGCTAGTCATTCCCAGTCTATTTTATGGTAATGCGTCGGACAACGCGCGGTGGCTGAGACGATTCCGGGTATGCCCCGCAGCTCCACTGCCGATCTTCCCGACGCTACGTTGGCGGCGATTGAGGCGTTCGGCACTCCGGCGCGGGTGGCGATCATCGAAGCGTTGCGGACGTACGAGCCGACGACCAAGGCGCACATTGCCGAGGTCTTGGACATGGAGTACAAGACAGCTCTGTACCACATGGCGATCCTCGAACGCCTCGGCGTCATCGTCCCGGAGGTACTCCCCGGGCGGAAGCAGCCCTTGCACTCGGTCGATTCCAGGCGCGTGAAGCAACTCAGTCGGGCACTCGCGGCGACCATCGGGGCCTGACTTCGCGAGTCGCTGGGAGGGCTGGGCGCAGCCCAACCTGCCTGTTAATTTCCTCCGAATAGTGGCGAAAAGTGGGCAAAATGGGCTGTTTTCAGGAAACGGCTGCACACCTATCAGGTGACGGGCGAACGTCCCTGCGACTGCGCGGCGGTCGAACCCGTTCGAGACGCCGATTTGGGAGGCCAAGGTGACGACGATGGCGGCGCGCACATGGCGTTGTCGCTCGCGCTCGCCGATTCGGCCGAACCGTGGGTCTCCTGGTGGTGGCGATTCGCCACACCAGGAGGGTTCTGCGGTGGTGTCAAGTTGGCACCACCGCACGGAGGGCTGTGGTGGTGCCGAATCGGCACCACCAGGCGGAGCCCACGGTGCCGCCAACTTGGCGGCACCGTAGACCTGCCTGTTGAGCGGTCCTTCGTCAGCCTGGCGAGAGCACGAGGCCACGACCATATACGGGGAGCGGTGCGAGCACACTCGGTCAGACGGTCGGCCCAAGGATGCTGTCGAGGATGTCCACGGTCACCGGATCGACCTGTTCGGCGGTGACCACGTAGGAGGTGCGGGTGATCTGCTCGTTCGCGTGCCCGAGCAGGCGCGAGGCGATGGTGATCCCGGCCGCGCGCTCGACAAGAGTCGCGGTGGTGCGTCGGTAGATGTGAGTCGAGTACTCGTCCACATCCACACCAAGCCGGACGAGTTCGCCACGGATGTCTTCGATGAAAGAGCGAAGCAGCCGTTCATAGTTCGACACGCTCATGGGCTTGCCGGTCTTCGTTGGGGACAGCAGCGCTTCCGGCCCCTTCTCCGCGAGCGCGAGACGACGCCGCACCGCGGCGGCAGCGACGGCGGGGAGGGCCACACGGCGGCGCTGGCGGGTCCGCTTGGGGGCGTCCTTGCGACGGATGCCCTGCTCCTTGTTCTGAATGACAGTGCCGTCGATCAGGAGCGTCGGCGGCGCTGTCGTCATCTCCACGTCACAGCGGCGCAGGCCGATGCACTCCCCCACCCGGGCGGAGGTGCCGAGCATGATGTCCATGCCATCCACGAGCGCCCGCCAGTTCGGGGCGGGCCCATGCCCGAGTCCTCCCGCCAGTGCGTCATGAGGTCGCGGATCGCTTCGATCTGTTCCGGGGTGAGCATTGCGGTCTTCTTCTCCGGCGTCGGCAGCCGCGTGACGTCCCGCACCGGGTTCGTCAGCATCGCGTCGTCCCGCACGGCGAACCCGCAGACCAGCGACAGCACCGACCGTGCTTTCCGCGCCGCCGACACTCCCCGTTCAGCCAGGAGGTTCTGGATGATCCGGTCACAGCGACCCACCGTGAGCGCGTCCAGGCGGACCCCGCCACACACGGGGACCAGGGTGAGGCGGACGGTGGTCTCGTAGTTCTCGTACGTCGACCACGAGAGCGTCCCGCTCTCAGCCTGCACCCGGATCGTGGGCAGCCACGCTTCCGCCACCTCTGCGATGGTCGAGGCACCGGTGACAATAGCCTTCGTGTGCGTCGTCAGCGCCTTCGCACGCGCCAGCAGTTCCTCGCGGGCGGCTGCCTCGGTCGCGCCTTCGGCGCGGAGCTGTACCAGCTCCCCCGCGTCGTTTCGCATCCGTGCGCGTGCGCGCCACTTCCCGTTCGCGAGTTGTGTCGTCTGAATCTGGCCGACCTCGCCCGCGGCGATCTTCGGCCTAGCCACGACGCTGCTCCCGCGCCCAGGCAAGAACGTCCGCCTGGTCATACTTGACGTGCCGCCCGAGCTTCAACCACGGCGGGCCGGACTTCGTCAGCCGCCTCCCTTCCAGCGTGCGCTCCGGCACACCCAGGAGGACGGCGAACTCGGCCTGGGTCAGAAACGCGGGCGCGACCTCGACATGCGCATAAGCTTCCATGCCGGATAGGTGCGTAACCCGTCCCAGCGCGAACCGGCCGGGGCGAGTGCGTACCTCATCAGCGGAGACAAGCGATAAACGCGCCCTGTCGGGGTTTCTGGTCACCAATCTGGTCACCAGCGGCCAAAACAGGCCACTCCGGAGAGCGAGAAGGGAGCTGGACTTCTTAGAGAACTCTAGCGATTCACCGCTGGGGTACCTGGACTCGAACCAAGAACAACTGAACCAGAATCAGCCGTGTTGCCAATTACACCATACCCCAAGGGCTTCGGGCCAAGGCCCGGGCACGAGTAACAACTCTAGCCTATGCGCCGCTGCTTCCACAAAACGCCGGGAGGCCGGGCGGGCCACCTCCCGGCCCTCCCGTCGGGCGGCGACCGCCGCCTCCTCCTCCGTGGCGGCGAGGGTATCGTCGGCCGCCTGCCGACGCCGCGGCGTGAGCAGGTGGCTAGCGCCGAGGTACGCGAGCGCCATGCCGGCCGCGAGGACGAGCGGTATCACGATGTGCGACCCGAGCGCCTTCCAGAATGCCGCGGGCGGCCAGCCGGGCGGCAGCGGGGACAGGGGTGATGTAGTGCGCGGACATGCGGGGGACGGGATCCTCTCGATTACAAAGTTGCAGAGAGCAACATATGTCGCATCGTTGTATTATGCAACTCCCGATCGCTAGGCTGAGAGGATGACCACACCCAGCCTCTCGGACAGCCGCGACGCGATCAGCCGCGATCCGATCGCCCGCGTGCGACGCGAGCTCGTCACCCTCGGTCGGCGCGGTACCGCGCGTGTGCGGCGGGAGGACGAAGTGCTCTCGGTCGTCGACCGGTCGTTGCTCACCTACATCGAGGACAACCCCGGCTGCCGTGCCGTCGACATCGCGACCCACTTCCAGCTCAACCGGTCCACGGTCTCGCGGCAGCTCGGCGCCCTCCTCGGCCACGGCTACGTGGCTGCCTACGACGAGCCCGCAGGAGGCCCGCGTGGCATCGCGCTGCGGCTCACCGAGGTGGGCGGCGCGGCGTTCCAGCAGTCGACACGGAGGGTGATGGATTCCGTCGCCCGTCGACTCGAAGGCTGGTCGCAGGCCGACCTGGAGGCGTTCGCGCGAATGCTCGAGCGCTACAACTCCGCACCCGACGAGTGATCGCTTCGCCGAAGAGCACGTAAACGCCCCTAAAACGTGGGCGGGTTCTAACGGTGGTCGCAACACCCGGGATTTTGGGAGGTTGCGACCATCGTGTCGTTTTCGGAGGAGTTCGCGACGTTGAAGGCGTCGTTCCTGGTGTTGATGGGCGAGGTCGGGAGTGTGGCTGAGGTCGCGCGTCGCCTGGGGGTTAATCGGAACACGGCCTATGCCTGGGCTCGCCAGGCTGGCCTGTCATCGAGACGGCTGGATGACCCGCGTAAGGGCGAGTACTTGGCGTTGCGGGAGCAGGGGATGACGCGGCGGGAAGCTGTGGAGCTCGTTGGTGTCAACGAGCGGACCGCGCGGGATTGGGAGCAGGGGGTTCGTCACTCGCGGAACTCGAGGTTCTATCCGGATGGCCGCCGTGTGAATTACACGACCGGGCGGGTCACGATGGAGTCCATGACGAGTCCACCACCCCCAACGGGGGAAATCGGCTCCCGGTTGCTGTCTCTGATCGAGCGGGAGAAGATCGCTGATCTGCGCCGGGTTGGTCTCTCGTTGCGCGCGATCGGGCGGGAGCTGGGCCGCCCGGCATCCACGATCATGCGTGAGCTTCATGCACACACTGCCAACGGCCGGTATCTGCCGCATGGTGCGCATCGTGATGCTGCGGCGGCGCGGGCGCGCCCGAAGGTCGCCAAACTCGCCCTTGCCGGCCCGCTGCGGGACTATGTGTCTGCCGGGCTCGGGGAACAATGGTCTCCGGAGCAGATCCGCAACCGGATCCGCCAAGACCATCCCGACGATGAGGGCATGCGAGTGAGCACGGAGACGATCTACCAAGCTCTCTACGTCCAAGCCCGCGGCGGACTCAAACGCGAGGTCGCGGACGCCCTGCGCTCCGGCCGCACCCGCCGCAAGCCGCACCGTTCCCCACAGCAGCGCACTAGCCGGTTCATCGACCCGATGATCATGATCTCGGACAGGCCAGCGGATGTCGAGGACCGTGCTGTTCCGGGGCACTGGGAAGGCGATCTGATCACCGGTGAGAAGAACCAGTCCGCGATCCTCACTCTCGTGGAACGCTCCACCCGTTACGTGATGCTCGGGCACCTGCCCGGCGATCACTCCGCAGAGTCCGTCCGCGACGTCCTGGTAACCCTGATCGGCACGCTCCCGGAGCATCTGCGCGGGTCGCTGACCTGGGATCAAGGGGCGGAGATGGCGGCGCACAAGAGCTTCAGAATCGCCACCGGTGTCCCGGTCTACTTCTGCGACCCCGCATCCCCCTGGCAACGAGGATCGAACGAGAACAGCAACGGGCTGCTGCGCCAGTACTTCCCCAAAGGCACCGACCTCTCCATCCACGGCCCCGACGACCTCGAGCACGTCGCCCAGAAACTCAACCGCCGCCCACGCAAGACGCTCGACTGGGATACCCCAGCCGAGCGTCTGCTAAAACTTGTCTAATTCAAACGGTGTTGCGACCACCACTGGAATCCGCCGCGCGCGTAGGGGCGATTACGTGCCCCTCGGCGGGAATCAGAGGACGGATGCGTCGTCCACGGCGAGGCCGATGAGGTCGCGGTTCACCGCAGCGGCCACCACGGCGCCCGATCCGGCCGCCACGATGAGCTGCTGCGGCCCGGGCGCCGTCGTCTCGCCCGCCGCGTAGACACCCGGCACGGAGGTGCGCCCGTGCACGTCCGTCACCAGATAACCGTCAGAGTCTCTGTCGAGGTCGAGGGCATCGGCGAACGACACCGCCGGCGTCCAGAGCGGACGGACGAAACCGCCCGCGCGCTCGACGACCGTTCCATCGGCGAGGCGGACGCCGGTCATGACGCCCTTCTCCCCCACCACATCATCGATGGCGCGCCGCTCGACACGGACGCCGAGCCGTGCCAGGGCGCGCTCCTCGTCGTCGCTCACGGACGCGACGCCGTTGGTGAAGACGATCAGGTCGTCGGTCCACTGGGTGAGCAGCAGCGCGCGCTCCACCAGATCGGTCGTCTCGCCGATGAGCGCCAACGGCTCCCCGGCCTTCTCGAAACCGTCGCATTCCAGGCAGCTGTGCAGTTGCGTCCCGTAGAACGCGCGCAGGCTCGGGAGCGCGGGCATCGTCTCGGTCACGCCGGTCGCGATGACGACCGTGGACGCGAGCGCGTCCACGTCGAAACCGCCGCGCACGCCGCGACCGCGCACGCGGAAGCCGTCGTCCGCGACCGACACGTCACTCACCTGCGCGAACACGACGTCGGCGTCGTCGTAACCCGAGACTTCCTCGCGCCCGAGCCGCCGCAGCTCCGCCGGGGCCACGCCGTCACGCGTGAGGAAACCGTGCGCCTGCAGCGTCGCCGCATGACGGGGACGGTTGCCGTCGACGACCAGCACCCGACGGCGGGCACGCACGAGATTCAGCGCCGTGCTGAGCCCCGCCGGGCCTCCCCCGACGACGATGACCTCGACGCTGGCCGTCACCGCAGCACCCTAGGCTTCTGGGGAATCGGCCAGCGACGCCGAGAGCGCGTCGAGACGCGCGATCGACTCGATCTTGCCGAGGATCTCCATCGACTCGAAGAGCGGAGGCGAGACCCGGCGACCCGACACGGCGACCCGCAACGGACCGAAGGCGACCCGCGGCTTCAGCCCGAGGGCCTCCACCAAGGCGTCGCGCAGGGCAGACTCGATCGCGTCGTGCGTCCACTCGGACTCGGGGACGACCTCCAGCGCACTGATCGACGCCGCCAGGACTTCGCCCGCATTGGCAGGCAGCGACGCCCGGGCGTCGCTCTCGATGACGAGGGATGCGGAGTCGGTGAACAGGAAGCCGAACATCCCCGGCGCCTCGCCGAGCAGCTGCACGCGCTCCTGCACGAGCGGGGCGGCCTGAGCCAGCACCGCGCGCTGCTCGTCGGTGAGCGGCTCGGTCAGCACGCCGGCGGTGACGAGATACGGGATGGTGCGCTCTGCGAAGTCGCCGACCTCCAGCAAGCGGATGTGGTCGCCGTTGATGGACTCGGCCTTCTTCTGGTCGAACCGCGCCGGGTTGGGGTTCACGTCGGCGACGTCGAACGCCGGCGACGAGCTCGTCGATCGAGAACACGTCGCGGTCGTGGCTCAGCGACCAGCCGAGCAGCGCCAGGTAGTTGACGAGCCCTTCGGGGATGAACCCGCGGTCGCGGTGGTGGAAGAGGTTCGACTCCGGGTCGCGCTTCGACAGCTTCTTGTTGCCCTCGCCCATCACATACGGGAGGTGCCCGAACCGCGGGACGAACGTCGTCACACCGGCGTCGATCAGCGCGTGGTACAGCGCGATCTGGCGCGGGGTCGACGACAGCAGGTCTTCGCCACGGAGCACGTGCGTGACACCCATGAGCGCGTCGTCGACCGGGTTGACGAAGGTGTAGAGCGGGTGGCCGTTGGGCCGTACGACGACGAAGTCGCTGAACGAGCCGGCCGGGAACGTGATCTCGCCGCGGACGAGGTCGTCGAAGCTCAGGTCGGTGTCTGGCACACGCAGGCGCAGCGCGGGCTCGCGGCCCTCTGCGCGGTAGGCGGCCTTCTGGTCGTCGGTGAGGTCGCGCTCGAAGTTGTCGTAGCCGAGCTTCGGGTCGCGGCCGAGCGACGACGTTGCGCGCCTCGATCTCCTCACCGGTGGCGAAGCTCTCGTAGATGTGACCGGAGGCCGTGAGCCGCTGGACGAGGTCGCGGTAGATGTCGTACCGCTGCGACTGCCGGTACGGGCCGTCGGAGCCGCCGACGTCGACGCCCTCGTCCCAGTCGAGGCGCAGCCAGCGCAGCGCGTCGATGATCATCGCGTAGCTCTCTTCGCTGTCGCGGGCCGCGTCCGTGTCCTCGATGCGGAAGATGAGCTTGCCGCCGGCGTGCCGCGCGTACGCCCAGTTGAACAGGGCGGTGCGGATCAGGCCGACGTGCGGCGTGCCGGTGGGCGACGGGCAGAACCGCACGCGCACATCGGCGCCGGTCGCGGTCGAGAAGGGGTGCGAATCGTTGTCAGACATACCCTTGGAATCCTACTTGGGAGCGCGCACCGGATTCACCAGCGAACCCACTCCGTCGACCTCCACTTCGACGGTGTCGCCCGGCTTCATCGGGCCGACGCCCGACGGGGTGCCGGTGAGGATGACGTCGCCCGGCAGCAGCGTGAACACGCTCGACGCGTACGCGATGATCGACGGGATGTCGTGCACCATGTCGCTGATCGGGGCCTCCTGCTTCAGCTCGCCGTTGAGGCGCGTGCGCAGCACCGCCCCGGCGGGCAGCTCGGTCTCGATCACAGGGCCGAGCGGGCAGAACGTGTCGAAGCCCTTCGCCCGCGTCCACTGGCCGTCCTTTTGCTGCAGGTCGCGCGCGGTGACGTCGTTGGCGACCGTGTAGCCGAAGATGTGGCCCGCGGCGTCGGCCTCCGACACGTTGCGCGCGATCGAGCCGATGACGACCGCTAGCTCGCCCTCGAAGTCGACACGCTCGGACTGGGGAGGCACGACGATCGGGTCGCCGAGGCCGATGACGGAGGTGTTCGGCTTGAGGAAGAGCAGCGGCTCCTCCGGGGCGTCGCCGCCCATCTCGGCCGCGTGCTCGCGATAGTTCTTACCCACCGCGACGACCTTCGAACGCGGGATGACCGGCGCGAGGAGCGCACCGACCTTGCCGAGCGGCACGCGCTCCCCCGTCGTATCGAACCCGGCGAACATCGGGTCGCCGGCGAGCACGACCAGTGCGTCGTCGTTGACGATCCCGTAGTCGATCTTCCCGTCGTGGCTGAATCGTGCGATCTTCACGCGTTCGAGCCTAGGGGGTATCTCCGAGCGCCGCGACGATGCGCGCTATCGCCGGAGTCGCCACGTCGTGCCGCGCCCCGACGCGCAGGAGAGCGCCGCCGAGCGCGTCGAGCTCGCTCGGCCGGTCGGCAGCGAGGTCCTCCTGCAGCGACGTGCGCATACCTCCCGACACGCTGTGCAACGCGCGCACGAGGTCGAGCACCGAGGCCGGAACGCCCTCCGCGGTCGAGCACGCGACGATCTCCGAGACGACCGCCTCGGTCAGCTCGGGATCCTCGCTCAGCGCCGGCCCCGCGGGCTGCCGCCAGTAGGAGGTCAGCAGGGCGAGCGCTGACAGCAGCCGGAACTTGGCCCACAGCACCTCGGCCTCCGTGCCGCCCGTCCGTACGCGCGGCCCCGCCCCGGTCAGTGCCCGCACGACGGCGAACTCCCCCGCGACCTCCGGGACCTCGATGTTCAGGAACGGACTGCGGTGGTCGATAACCGTAGTGGAGGCACGCAGGGCGGACACAGTCACCGAGCCGCCGGCGACGGCGGCCTCCGACAGCGCGGCCCGCAGCGGCGCCATGTGCTCGACGCCGTTGAGGACGGATAGCACCTCGACCGGCCGCGCTGCCACGATGCCCGGCAGCACGTCGTCGAGCCCGTAGGCCTTCGTGGCGACGATCACGCTCGCGCCCTGCGGCACCTCGGTCGAAGCGGAGACCCGCTCGACGCCGTCGCCGAAAGCCCCACTGCGCACCTCGATGCCCTCCGCGCGGATGGTCTGCACCGTCGCCGGGCGACCGACCGCGACGACGTCGTGACCTGCACGGTTCAGCAGCCACGCGAGCAAGCCGCCCACGGCACCGGGGCCGACGACAGCGAAGACAGGTTGAGGAGCGCTCATGGCACGATCGTAGCCAGCGATCAGAGCCCGGACAGCCCCCAGGCGCCGCGCTCGCCACCCTCCAGACGTGAGTAATCGCGGGAATCCAAACGGAATTCCCGCGATTACTCACGCTTCGCCGGTCAGGCGTCGAGACGCAGCATCCAGTTGTGGCGGTCGCGCTCGCGGCCGTACTGGATGTCGGTCAGCTCCTCGCGCAGCGACATCGTCAGCTCTCCGGGAGGCGCGGTGATGTCGCCGACGGTGAACGTCGTCGGACTTCAGCTCGCCGATCGGTGTGATGACCGCGGCCGTGCCGCACGCGAACACCTCGACGATGTCGCCCGACTCCACCCCGTCGCGCCACTCGTCGATGGTCACCCGGCGACGCTCCACCGTGTGGCCCCGGTCGCGCGCGAGCTGCAGCACCGAGTCGAGCGTGATGCCCTCGAGGATGCTGTCCGACTCGGGCGTGACCAGCGTGCCGTCCTTGTAGACGCAGCACGACGTTCATGCCGCCGAGCTCCTCGATGTACGTGCCCTCGACCGAGTCGAGGAACAGCACCTGCGCGCAGCCGTGCTCGTACGCCTCCGCCTGCGGCAGGAGGCTCGACGCGTAGTTGCCGCCGGTCTTCGCCGCTCCCGTGCCGCCCTTGCCCGCGCGCGACCAGTGGTCCGACAGCCAGATCGACACCGGCGCCACGCCGCTCGGGAAGTAGGCGCCCGCGGGGCTGGCGATCAGGTAGAACGCCGACCTTGTTCGCGGGCCGCACACCGAGGAACGCCTCCTTGGCGAACATGAACGGCCGGAGGTACAGGCTCGTCTCCTCGCGGTCCGGCACCCAGTCGCCATCGACCGCGACGAGCTGCCTGAGCGCGTCGAGGAAGTGCTCGACCGGCAGCTCGGGCAGCGCAAGGCGGTAGGCCGAGCGCTGCATGCGCGCGCGTTCGCCTCCGGGCGGAAGCTCCAGATCGAGCCGTCCGCGTGTCGGTACGCCTTGAGCCCCTCGAAGATCTCCTGCGCGTAGTGCAGCACGGCCGCGGACGGCTCCAGCTGGATCGGTCCGTACGGCGGAGACGCGTGGCCGGTGCCAGCCGCCCTTGGCCGACCAGCACAGGTCGACCATGTGGTCGGTGAAGTAGTTGCCGAAGCCCGGGTTCGCCAGGATATCGTCGCGCTCGGCCGCGTTTCGTGCCGACTCGTTCCGAGTGACGTTCCAAAGGAGCCCCGCGGTCTCGGACGGGCCGGAGGTGAGGTTGATGCTGGTGGAGGTCATTGAGTGTCCTTTGCTGCGATGCGTCAATTCTGCGCCACGCGGGCCGCGATCGCGTCGCCGATCTCGGAGGTCGTGCGCGCGGCGCCGCTGCGGGCGGCCAGGTCGGACGTCACCGCCTGTTCGATGCGCTCCGCGAGCTCCCGGGCGCCGAGGTGACGCAGGAGGAGCGCGACGGAGAGGATCGCGGCGGTGGGGTCGGCCTTCTGCTGGCCGGCGATGTCGGGAGCCGATCCGTGAACCGGTTCGAACATGCTCGGGAATTCGCCTGCGGGGTTGATGTTGCCCGAGGCGGCCAGTCCGATGCCGCCGCTGATCGCGGCCGCGAGGTCGGTGAGGATGTCGCCGAAGAGGTTGTCCGTGACGATCACGTCGAATCTAGCAGGATCCGTGACCAGGAAGATCGTCGCCGCGTCGACGTGCAGGTAGTCGACGGCGACGTCGGGGTGCTCGGAGGCGACCACGTCGACGATCCGCTTCCAGAGGCCTCCCGCGAAGGTCAGCACGTTGGTCTTGTGCACGAGGGTCAGCTTCTTGCGACGCTGCTCGGCCTGCTCGAACGCGTAGCGCACCACGCGCTCCACACCGTAGGCGGTGTTGACGGAGACCTCGTTGGCGACCTCGTGCGGCGTGCCCTGCCGGATGGCGCCGCCGTTGCCGACGTACGGCCCCTCCGTGCCCTCGCGCACCACCACGAAGTCCACCTCGCCCGGATTCGCGAGCGGGCTCGCGATGCCGGGGAAGAGCGTGGTCGGGCGGAGGTTGACGTAGTGGTCGAGCGAGAAGCGCAGCCTCAGCAGCAGTCCGCGCTCGATGTTGGCGCCGACGAGCCGCGGGTCGCCCGGCGTGCCGCCGACGGCGCCGAGCAGAATGGCGTCGTGGCCCGCGATGGCCGCCAGGTCGTCATCGGTGAGCACGTCGCCCGTGGCGAGGTAGCGGTCGGCGCCGAGCGAGAAGTGCGTCTTCTCGAACGCGAGGTCGCTGCCGACGGTCACCGCGTCGAGCACCTTGACCGCCTCCGCGATCACCTCCGGACCGATTCCGTCCCCGGGGATGACGGCGAGTTGGACGGTTGTGCTCATGACGCTCCTGCACTGATCAGTGGGCGGACGGTTCACCTCCACACTATCGCCGCGCACGCGCGCGGCGCGCCGCTGCGCCGGAGGCGCCCGCGAAGCAGCTGATTCTGCGCCTTCTCTCCCGATTCGGGCCTCCTTCGAGCCGCCTCGCGGGCTGGGATTGAGGGCGCGGGGGTCAGCCCCGCACCCGGCGCAGCGTAAGCACGGCGAGCACAGCGGCGGTCAGCATCAGGGCGACGCCGATGGAGGCGGTGAGCCCGATTCCGCTGTCGAACGCATGCCGCGCCGACGCCAGCAGCTCGGCGGCCGCGTAGGCCGGGAGGCCGACCGCGACCGCGCCGCCGAGCGTGTCCGACGCCGCCGTCGCGTCGGCCGGAGGCAGCGACGCCCGCGGCCCCGACGCGCGCGGCGCGCAACCGCATCCTCGACGCCTTCGAAGACCTCCTCGCCGAGCAGAGCGAGCGCGCGGCCACGCTGGAGGCCGTCGCCGCACGAGCCGGCGTCTCCAAGGGCGGCCTGCTCTACCACTTCGCCTCCAAAGACGCCCTCGTCGACGGCGTCCTGGAGCGCTTCGCCGCCGACCTCGCACAGGACGTCGAGCACATGCGCACGGCTCCCGACGGCCCGGTGTCGTACTTCCTCCGCACCTCCATCCCCTCCGACAACCGCCTCGAGCGCGTCATCGTCGCCATCGCGCGGCTCGCGCAGGCGTCGGACGCCCCGGCCAGCGACGCCCTCGCCGACGCGCAACGCCAGTGGCTCAGCGAGCTGGAGGCCGTCGTCGGTGACCGGATGGTTGCGCGCACGATCATGCTCATCGGCGACGGGACGTAGTACAACAGCGCCCTGCTCCCTGCGGCCAACACGGTGCTCCGCGACGAGACGGACCTGCAGCAGCTCATCGAGCTGGTCGAGCGCCTGTCCGCGCGCGACTGAACAGCGACGGTCGGTCGGCCTGTCACACGCCTGACTCGTCGCCGCGGGGCGAGTCGAGCAGCCGCCGCAGCGACCTCCGGGTGCGGTCGTCGTCTGCGGCCGCGATCGCGCGGCGCAGCTCCGCCGCGGCCTCCGTGCTCGCTCCGGCGAGCCGAAGCAGTTCCGCACGTGCGGCGTGCGCGCGCGGCGCCAGCGGGCCGTCGAACAGCGCCGGGTCGGCGTCGAGCCCGGCCAAGGCGACCTCCGGGCCGGCGTCCGGACTGTGCCCCAGCGCGACGAGCCGGCCGAGCCGTGCGGCGGCGCTGGGCCACACCCGCACCAGCCCGTCGTAGAGACGCACGATCGCCGGCCAGTCGGTGGCCTCCCACGACGGAGCGATGGCGTGCAGCCCCGCGATGCCCGCTTGCAGCGCGTAGCGGCCGTCGCCTGTGGAGTCGTCGCCGGCAGAGCCGCCGCCGGTCAGCGCCTCGGTCGCGAGGCGCTCGCCCTCGGCGAGGAGCGCGACGTCCCACCGTGAGCGGTCGGCCTCCCGGAGCGTCGCGAACTCGTCGTCGGACGTCAGCCGGGTGGCCTGGCGGGCCTCGGTGAGCAGGAGGAGGGCAAGCAGTCCGGCGCTCTCCGGTTCGCCGGTCAGTCGATGCGCGTCGCGGGCGAGAGCGATGGCGTCGCCGCGCAGCCGATCGTCCGCGACCGCGTGGCCCACGGTGTAGAGCAGATAGATGATCGTGAGCGCGTCCGGCATCCGCGCCGCGACCATTTCCTCATCGTCCAGCGAGAAGTGGATGCCGGAGTCGTGGACGCGCTTCTTGGCGCGCGTGAGTCGGGCGGCCATCGTGGGCTCGGAGACCAGGAAGGCATCCGCGATCCGGGCCGTCGGCACGCCGCAGACGTGCCGCAGCGCAAGCGCGACCCGCGCCTCCTGCGCGAGGTCGGGGTGCGCGACCAGCAGGATCAACTCGAGGCGCTCGTCTCCGGTGAACACGGACGCACCTCCCTCCACGGCGTCATCGACGGCCGCCCGCTCGGCGACGGCGAGCTGCGCGGCGAGCATCGGCGCGACCCGCGACGACGTGCGGTCGCGTCGAAGCGCGTCGAAGGCGACGCGGCGTGCCACGGTCGTGATCCAGGCGGCCGGGTTCGCCGGCTCGTGCCCCCGCGCTGCCTCCGTGAGCGCGCGGGCGAATGCCTCCTGCACCGCGTCCTCCGCGAGCAGGAGGTCGCCCGTCGTGCGTGCGACCGCCCCGAGGATCAGAGCGGCGTCCTCGCGATACGCGCGCTCGATCCGGTCGCCCGCCGTCATCCCGCCCCAGCCGTCACCGTCGTGGCTCAGCGGCTCAGCGGGCCAGGTCGAGCACCAGCACCGGGTACAGCTCGACCCACCCTCCGGTCGGCACCAGCGCGGCCAGCTCCCTGGCCTGCTCGGGGTTCGACGCGGTGAAGCTGTAGAAGCCGGTGATGACTTCGCGGGTCTCGCTGAACGGTCCGTCGGTGATCAGCGGGTCGCCGCCGGAGCGCGGGGTGATCTTCGTGGCTCGGGCGATCGGTTGGAGGGCGCTCGTGGCGACGATGCGCTCGCCCGCAGCGACGACCGCCTCCTGGAAGGCCTGGTGGCCGGACATGGCCTCGTGCCACTGGTCGGGCGTCATGGAGTCCGGATCCCAGTCCGGCTCGTGGATGAGCAGGACGTATTCGTCGGACATGGTGGTCTCCTCACTTCGATGGGATGTCGATCCGATAGGACATCGACACCCCTACGACGCAAGTCAACCGCCGAAATCGACAGCGCGCGACAGAAAGATCTCGAGGGGCACGCTAACGCCCCTAAAACGTGGTCTTTAGGGGCGTTAACGTGCCCCTCGGCGAAGGGGAAGCGGGACTCAGGCCTCGGTGATGTCGATCTCCTGCAGGAGGTCGGCGTCGATCGCGACCCGCACCTTCTCGAGCAGGCCCTCCGGCACGCGCGAGTCGACCGTCAGGACGCTGAGCGCCTTGCCGCCGGCTGAGGTCCGGGCGATCTGCATGCCGGCGATGTTGATCCTCGGCCTCGCCGAACTCGTGGCCGTAGATCGCGACGATGCCGGGGCGGTCGTCGTAGACCATGACGATCAGGTGCTCGGCGATCGGCACCTCGACGTCGTAGCCGTTGATCTCGACGATCTTCTCGATCTGCTTGGTGCCGGTGAGCGTGCCCGACACCGACACCTGCGACCCGTCGCTCAGAGCGCCGCGCAGCGTGATCAGGTTGCGGTACTCCTCGCTCACCGAGTCGGTGATGAGCCGCACCTCGATGCCGCGCTGCTCGGCGAGGAGCGGCGCGTTCACGTACGAGACGGTCTCGCTCACGATGTTGGTGAAGATGCCCTTGAGCGCCGCCAGCTTGAGCACGCTGACGTCGAAGTCGACGAGCTCGCCGCGCACCTCGACGTCGACGCTGGTGAGCGGGCTGTGCGCCAGACCCGAGAACACCTGGCCGAGCTTCTCGACGAGCGGGATGCCCGGACGGACGTACGGGTCGATGACGCCGCCGGCGACGTTGACGGCGTCGGGGACGAGCTCGCCCGAGAGCGCCAGGCGCACCGACTTGGCGACCGAGACGCCGGCCTTCTCCTGGGCTTCGTCGGTCGAGGCGCCGAGGTGCGGCGTGACGACGACGTTCTCGAGCCCGAGCAGAGGGGAGTCGGTCGGAGGCTCGGACACGAACACGTCGAGCCCGGCACCGGCGATGCTATGGGTGCTGAGCGCCCGGTAGAGCGCGTCCTCGTCGATCAGGCCGCCGCGGGCGACGTTGACGATGAACGCCGTCGGCTTCATCTGCGCGAGCTGGTCGTCGGAGATCATCCCCGTCGTCTCGGGCGTCTTCGGCATGTGGATGGTGATGAAGTCGGCGTCGGTGAGCAGCTCGTCGAGGCTCACCAGCTGCACGCCGAGCTGCTGCGCACGGGCGGTCGTGACGTAGGGGTCGTACGCGATCACCTTGGTGCCGAACGCCTGCAGGCGCGCCGTGATGAGAGCGCCGATGCGGCCGAGGCCGATGATGCCGACGGTCTTCTCGTAGAGCTCGACGCCGGTGTACTTCGAGCGCTTCCACTGCCCCTGCGCGAGCGCGTTGTGGGCCGCGGGGATGTGGCGGGCGAGGCTCAGGATGTGGCCGACGGTGAGCTCGGCGGCCGAGATGATGTTGGAGGTCGGCGCGTTGACGACCATGACGCCGGCGTTCGTGGCGGTCTTGATGTCGACGTTGTCGAGCCCGACACCGGCACGCGCGATGACCCGCAGCTTCGGCGCGGCCGCGATGACCTCGGCGTCGACCTTGGTCGCGGAGCGCACGAGGATGGCGTCCGCGTCGGCGACGGCGGAGAGCAGCGCCGGCCGGTCGGTGCCGTCGACGTCGCGGATGTCGAAGTCCGGCCCGAGGGCGTCGACGGTGGCGGGCGAGAGTTCTTCGGCGATCAGGACGACCGGCTTTGTCACGTGGCAGTTCCTTACAGGCAGGCTGGCTTGGGAGAAGACGCGCAGCAGTCGACGGTGCGCGGGTTCTTAACTCTAGCGGGAGGGCAGGGCAGCCTTTCGCCGCGTTACGCGCCGTCGACGCGACCGATTGGCACCGCTCGACATTTCCCAACACGCCGTGAGGGAGGCGGTCACCGCGTGGCGGCGACCGCGTCGCGCACTGCAACCGGGTCGGTGATGTCGTAGCGGACGTCGCCGCCGCCCGGGCCGCTCGGGGCGCCGGAGACGGCCCGACGCGCCGACAGGTGCAAGGCGTCGGCTCCCGCGGCCATCAGTGCCGGGATGTCCTGCACCCGCACTCCTCCGCCCGCCATGACCTGGAGGCGGCCATGCGCCCGCTGGGCCAGCGCGCGCAGACCGTCGACGCCGTCGATGCTGCGCTCCGCCCCGCCGGAGGTCAGCACGCGCGCGACTCCGAGATCGATAAGCGTCTCGGCCGCCGCGGCCGGGTCGGCGAGGGTGTCGAAGGCGCGATGGAATGTGACGTCGAGGTCGCCTGCCGCCTCCACGAAGCGTTCGAGTGCCTCCCGGTCGATGCGCCCCGCCTCGTCCAGGGCTCCGACGACGACGCCGCCGGCACCGGCCTCCCGGGCGAAGCGGATGTCGGCGAGCGTCGTCTCGAGCTCGTCCGTGTCGTAGACGAATCCACCGCCACGCGGGCGGACCAGGACGTGGACGAATCCGGTCCGTCCCGCCTCGGCAGCCTCCGCGACGGCAGCCGCGACCAGGCCGGCCGACGGCGTGAGGCCGCCGAGACCCAGCGCGACGCACAGCTCCACCCGGTCGGCGCCCTCCGCGAGTGCGACGCGCACACCCGCGACGTCCTGGACGGCGATCTCGACGGCGGCGCTGTGGAGGGGCATTCCGCCACGATAGCGGCATTCTCGAAACGCGAGGCACGGGCGTAGCGTCGACCGTGAGGGACCACACCCGGTGAGGCCCGCGGAAGGAGGCCGTCATGCAGGCGACGATCGGAGACCGGATCTGCATCCGGGGTGCCACAGTGGAGTCAGTCGACCGTCACGGCGAGGTGGTGGAGGTGCGCGGCGCTGACGGCGCCCCGCCCTACCTCGTCCGGTTCGACGACGGGCACGAGACGCTCGTCTACCCGGGCACCGACGCGGTCATCGAGAACAGCGCCGTGTGAACGACGGAGGAGCCGCACCCGCCCGGTGCGGCCCCCCTCACGATGCCGTGATGCGCAGCCGACGGATCAGCGCGCGACCTCGCCGTCCACGTAGTCGTCGTCGTTCGACGCGTTCCACGCGAAGAGCTTGCGCAGCTCGCGGCCGGTGGCCTCGATGGGGTGCTGCTCGCCCTTGGCACGGAGCGCCAGGAACTCGGGGGCACCCGCGTCCTGGTCGGCGATGAAGCGCTTGGCGAACGTGCCGTCCTGGATATCGGAGAGAACGGCCTTCATGTTCTCCTTTACGTGCGGGTCGATCACACGCGGGCCGGACACGTAGTCGCCGTACTCGGCCGTGTCGGAGACGCTCCAGCGCTGCTTGGCGATGCCGCCCTCCCACATGAGGTCGACGATGAGCTTGAGCTCGTGCAGCACCTCGAAGTAGGCGACCTGCGGCTGGTAACCGGCCTCGGTGAGCGTCTCGAAGCCGTACTGGACGAGCTGCGAGACGCCGCCGCAGAGCACGGCCTGCTCGCCGAACAGGTCGGTCTCGGTCTCCTCGGTGAAGGTGGTCTTGATGCCTCCGGCCCGGAGGCCTCCGATGCCCTTGGCGTAGCTGAGGACGAGCGGCCAGGCGTTTCCGGTCGCGTCCTTCTCGACCGCCACGATCACGGGCACGCCACGGCCGGCCTCGTACTCGCGGCGCACGGTGTGGCCGGGGCCCTTGGGGGCGACCATGATGACGTCGACGCCCTCGGGGGCCTCGATGTAGCCGAAGCGGATGTTGAAGCCGTGGCCGAAGACGAGAGCGTTGCCCTCTTCGAGGTTGGCCCGGATGTCGTCGGCGTAGAGGTTGCGCTGCACCTGGTCGGGCGCGAGGATGACGACGACGTCGGCCCACGCGGCCGCGTCGGCGGCGGAGAGGACGCGGAAGCCCGCCTCTTCCGCCTTGGGCTTGGACTTCGAGCCTTCCTTGAGGCCGATGACGACCTCGACGCCCGAGTCGCGGAGGTTCTGCGCGTGCGCGTGGCCCTGCGAGCCATAGCCGATGACCGCGACCTTCTTGCCCTGGATGATCGAGAGGTCCGCGTCGTTGTCGTAGTAGATCTCAGCCACTTTGTGGGTTCTCCTTCTTGATGTGGTTCTGATGCCCGGGAGCGGGCTTAGTTCTTTCGCCGCCCGAAGGGCGGGTTCAGTTTTTGAAGACGCGCTCGGTGATGGACTTGCCGCCGCGGCCGATCGCGAGAAGGCCCGACTGGGCCATCTCTTTGATCCCGTACGGCTCCAGCACCTTGAGGAGCGCCTGGGTCTTGCCGCTGTCACCGGTGACCTCGATGACGAGGGCGTCGGTGGCCACGTCGACGACGCGGGCGCGGAAGAGGTTGACCGCCTCGAGCACCTGGGAGCGCGTCGAATTGTCGACGCGAACCTTGATGAGGAGGTGCTCGCGCTGTACCGACTGCGCGGGATCGAGCTCGACGATCTTGATGACGTTGATCAGCTTGTTGAGCTGCTTGGTGACCTGCTCGAGCGGCAGCTCCTCCACATCGACGACCACGGTGATACGCGATAGGCCCTCGACCTCGCTGGTGCCCACCGCGAGCGAGTGGATGTTGAACCCGCGCCGCGCGAACAACCCGGCGACACGGGTCAGCAGACCGGGCTTGTCCTCGACGAGGAGGCTCAGAACGTGGCTGCTCATGGTTACTCCTCTCCGAAGGCGGGACTGTGGTCGCGGGCGTACTGCACGTAGCTGTTGCTGACGCCCTGCGGGACCATCGGCCACACCATGGCGTCGGCGCTGACGACGAAGTCGATCACGACGGGGCGGTCGTTCGTCTCGAGCGCCAGCGTGATCGCGGCGTCGACCTCTTCTTCTTTCGTGACGCGGATGCCGAGCGCGCCGTACGCCTCGGCGAGCGTCACGAAGTCGGGCACCCGCACCGTGTCGTGGCCGGTGTTGAGGTCGGTGTTGGAGTAGCGGCCGTCGTAGAACAGCGTCTGCCACTGCCGCACCATCCCGAGCGACGAGTTGTTGATGATCGCCACCTTGATCGGGATGTTGTTGATGGTGCAGGTGGCGAGCTCCTGATTCGTCATCTGGAAGCAGCCGTCGCCGTCGATCGCCCACACGACCCGGTCGGGCTGGGCCGACCTTGGCGCCCATCGCCGCGGGAACCGAGTAGCCCATCGTGCCGGCGCCGCCCGAGTTGAGCCAGGAGTTGGGGCGCTCGTACTTGATGAACTGGGCGGCCCACATCTGGTGCTGCCCGACGCCGGCGGCGTAGATGCCCTCCGGTCCGGTCAGCTCGCCGATGCGCTGGATGACGTGCTGCGGCGCGAGCAGTCCGTCGCTGGTCGCGGAGTACCCGAGCGGGAACTCCTCGCGGAGCCCGTTGAGGTAGGTCCACCATTCGACCAGATTGACCTGCTGCACCGCGAGTGGCCTCGTGGAACGCCGCGGTCAGATCGACGATGACGTCCTTGGCGTCGCCGACGATGGGGACGTCGGCGACGCGGATCTTCGAGATCTCGGCAGGGTCGACGTCGACGTGCACGATCTTCGCGTCAGGCGCGAAGAGGGAGGTGTTGCCGGTGACCCGGTCGTCGAAGCGCGCTCCGAGCGACACGATGAGGTCGGATTCTTGCAGGGCGAGCACCGCGGGGACCGTGCCGTGCATGCCGGGCATGCCGAGGTGCTGCTGGTGCGTGTCGGGGAACGCCCCGCGCGCCATCAGCGTGGTCACCACCGGCGCCCCGGTGGTCTCGGCGAGCTCGAGCAACTCCTGCGAGGCCTGGGACCGGATCACACCGCCGCCGACGTACAGCACCGGCTTCTTGGACCCGGCCAGCAGCTGCGCGGCGGCGAGGATCTGCTTGCCGTGCGCCTTGGTGATCGGCCGGTAGCCCGGGAGGTCGATCTTGGGCGGCCAGACGAAGGGCACCGCGTTCTGCTGCGCGTCCTTGGTGATGTCGACCAGGACCGGACCCGGGCGACCGGTTCCGGCGATGTGGTACGCCGCGGCGATGGTCGCCGGGATGTCCTCGGCCTTCTTGACGAGGAACGAGTGCTTCGTGATCGGCATCGTGATGCCGACGATGTCGGCCTCCTGGAACGCGTCGGTCCCCATCAGCGTGGAGAAGACCTGGCCTGTGATGAAGACCACGGGCACCGAGTCCATGTGGGCGTCCATGATCGCGGTGACGAGGTTCGTCGCGCCGGGCCCGGAGGTCGCCATCGCGACGCCGACCTTGTTGGACGCCGACGCGTAGCCTTCGGCCGCGTGGCCGCCGCCCTGCTCGTGGCGGACCAGGATGTGGCGGATCACGGACGAGTCCATGATCGCGTCGTAGATGGGGAGGATCGCACCGCCTGGCAGCCCGAAGACGTCGGTGACGCCGAGGAGTTCGAGGGTACGGACGACCGACTGGGAGCCGGTCAGGGTTTCGGGCGACGCCTTTCCGGGCGTCGCGGAGGGCAACACTGTGCTGGGGGTTGCATCCGGCGTCATGCCTTATCGATCCCTTACGTGCGAATGGTTGATGGAGCTGTGTCGAGGCGAAGGGGCTACCCCGTGACCGCGCCCTCCGCAGCGGAGCGCACGAGCCTGGAGTACTTCGCGAGAACGCCACGGCTATAGCGCGGAGGAAGAGGCGCCCAGCCTTCACGGCGGGCGGTCAGCTCTGACTCGTCGACCAGTAGATCGAGGGAGCGAGCCGCGATATCGACCCGTATCAGATCACCATCGCGCACGAATGCGATGGGACCTGCGTCCACCGCTTCGGGTGCTATGTGGCCGATGCACAGGCCGGTTGTGCCGCCTGAGAATCGTCCGTCCGTCAATAGTAGTACATCCTTGCCGAGCCCCGCGCCCTTGATCGCGGCGGTGATCGCGAGCATCTCGCGCATGCCGGGGCCGCCCTTCGGGCCTTCGTAGCGGATGATGACCACGTCTCCGGCGCTGATGCGCCCTTCGGTGAGGGCGTCCATCGCCGCACGCTCGCGCTCGAACACCCGCGCTGGCCCTTCGAACACATCGGCGTCGAAGCCCGCTGTCTTCACGACCGCGCCCTCCGGTGCCAGGGAGCCCTTGAGGATGGTCAGGCCGCCGGTGGGGTGGATCGGGTTGTCGAGCGAGCGCATGACGTTGCCGTCGGGCGCGGGCGGGTTGATCTCCGCGAGGTTCTCGGCGACCGTCTTGCCGGTGACCGTGAGACAGTCGCCGTGCAGCAGCCCGGCGTCGAGCAGGGCCTTCATGACCACAGGGACGCCGCCGTGACGGTCGACGTCGTTCATGACGTACCTGCCGAACGGCTTGAGGTCGCCGATGTGCGGGACCTTCGACGCCGATGCGGTTGAAGTCGTCGATCGTCAGGTCGACGTCGGCCTCGTGCGCGATCGCGAGCAGGTGCAGCACCACGTTGGTGGAGCCTCCGAACGCCATCGCGACGGCGATCGCGTTCTCGAACGCCTTCTTGGTGAGGATGTCGCGGGCGGTGATGCCGTGCTTGAGCAGGTTGACGACGGCCTCGCCTGAGCGGTGGGCGAAGTAGTCGCGACGCCGGTCGGCCGAGGGCGGCGCAGCCGAGCCCGGGAGGCTCATGCCGAGGGCCTCCGCGACGCTGGCCATCGTGTTGGCGGTGTACATGCCGCCGCACGCGCCCTCGCCCGGAGCGATGGCGCATTCGATGCGCTTGAGGTCCTCCGCGCTCATCTTGCCCGCCTTGCAGGCGCCGACGGCCTCGAACGAGTCGATGATCGTGACGTCTTTCTCGGTGCCGTCGCTGAGCTTGACCCAGCCGGGGGCGATCGAGCCGGCGTAGAGGAAGACGGCCGCCAGATCGAGCCGGGCCGCTGCCATCAGCATGCCCGGCAGCGACTTGTCGCAGCCGGCGAGCAGCACCGTGCCGTCGAGGCGCTCCGCCATCATCACGGTCTCGACCGAGTCGGCGATGACCTCGCGCGAGACCAGCGAGAAGTGCATGCCCTCGTGGCCCATGGAGATGCCGTCGGAGACCGAGATGGTGCCGAACTGCAGCGGGTAGCCTCCGCCGGAGTGCACACCCTCTTTTGCGCCCTGCGCGAGTCGGTCGAGCGAGAGGTTGCACGGCGTGATCTCGTTCCACGAGCTTGCGATGCCGATCTGGGGCTTCTCCCAATCGGCGTCGCCCATGCCCACGGCCCGCAGCATCCCGCGGCTGGTGGTGGCTTCGATCCCGTCCGTGACGACGCGCGAACGCGGCTTCCAATCGATCTCTGGCATGTGACAACTCTAGGACCGTTTGGACGCCCGTTCGTCCATGCGTCCAGGCCCGTGGAGAACCGGCGCCGGCGTCAGGCTGTGGAGGACGACTGCGCTGCGCTGCGCGCGTCGGCCAGCAGGGTCAGCAGGGTCGCGATCGCGCGTTCGTCGGCGACGCGGAACTGCGCGGCCGTCTCGCCCTCCCCCACCTTGACCCCGAGGTCGCCGGCGTCGGGACGCAGCACGGCGAAGCCGTCCTCGTCGGTGACGTCGTCGCCCGCGAACAGCACGGCAGTCGCCCGCGTGTACTCGCGCAGCCGCTGGATGCCATCGCCCTTGTTCGCGCCGCGCACGGAGAACTCGATGATGTCTTTGCCGTCGCGGATCGTCAGGGCGTCGCTCACGTCGGCCGCGGCCGCGTACGCGCGCCGGACCACGTCGGCGCCGGCAGTCCCCCTCCAGCAGGCGGTAATGCACGCCGAAGCCGACCGGCTTCACCTCGAGCCGCGTTCCGGGAACGCTCTCGACGAGGGCGCCGAGCACAGGCCCGAGCTCCTGGAGGGTCGCGCGTTCGTCGTCCGTCAGCTCGAGGGACACGCCGTCGCGACCGAAGCGGATCTCGACACCGTGCGACCCGATGAGCAGCGCATCCGCGTCGGCCTCCGTCACGGTCTCGAGACTCGAGAGCGGCCGGCCCGACACGTAGGCCACCCAGGTGTCGGGCAGCGCCTCGAGCCGGTCGAGTGCCGCCGCAGCCTGCGGAAGCGCACGTGCCGAGGTCGGAACGTCCACGAAAGGGGCGAGCGTCCCATCGAAGTCGAGGGCGAGCAGCAGCCGCTGGGCTCGCGCGAGCTTCGCCACGGCGGTGGCGAGAGCGACGGCGGCAGGCTGCGGCTGGGCGGGCGAAGAAGTGCTGTCTGTCATGCGGCTCTCTGGTCAGCGCCGATTGACCGGCGGGTTCTGCAGGGGATGGTCTCCGTGTGCGCTGCGGGTGAGCGCGTCGAGGAAGCTCGCCGACCAGCGCGCGACGTCGTTGGTCAACACCTTCTTGCGGAGAACGCGCATGCGCCGCACCCGATCCCGCTTCGGCATCGCGACGGCCTGGAGAATGGCATCTTTGAGGCCCTCGATGTCGTGCGGGTTGATGAGAAGCGCCTGCCGCAGCTCGTCGGAGGCGCCGGCGAACTCGCTCAGCACGAGAACGCCGTCTTCGTCGACGCGCGTCGCGACGTACTCCTTGGCCACGAGGTTCATGCCGTCGCGCAGTGCGGTCACGAGCATCACGTCGGCCGCGAGGTACAGCGCGACCATCTCCTCCCGCGGATAGCCGTGATGGAGGTACGCGACGGCGCTGTGCCCGAGGGTCGCATAGTCGCCGTTGATGCGGCCGACCGTGAGCTCGATCTCGTCGCGCAGCTGACGGTAGGTCTCGACGCGCTCCCTGCTCGGGCTCGCGACCTGCACGAGCGTGACCTTGTCGACGTCGAGCTCCTCGTCGCGCAGCAGCTCCCCGTAAGCCTTGAGCCGGTGGCCGATCCCCTTGGTGTAGTCGAGGCGGTCGACGCCGAGCATGATGGTCTCCGGATTGCCGAGCTCCTCGCGGATCTCCTTCGCGCGCGCCTGGATGTCAGGACGGCGGGCGAGCGACTGGTACTGCTCGGCGTCGATCGAGATCGGGAAGGCACGCGCGAGCACCGTCCGCACGAGCCCTCCATGCCGGTTGATGGTCACGTGGCGGTGCGAACCGGCCTCAGGATCGTCACTGTCGATCGGCACCTCGATGATCGGCCCGCGCGTCTCGTACCCCTTCAGTCTGCGCGCCGCGCGCGAGAAGTTGCCCGCATCGGCCACGCGCTGGAAACCGATGACGTCGGCGCCCAGGAGGCCGTCGATGATCTGGCGTCGCCACGGGAGCTGCGAGTAGATGCCGTACGGCGGGAACGGGATGTGGTTGAAGAAGCCGATGACGAGATCGGGGCGGACCTCCCGCAGCATCGCGGGCACCAGCTGCAACTGGTAGTCGTGCACCCACACGACCGCGCCCTGCGCCGCCGCCCCCGCTGCCGCGTCGGCGAACCGGCGGTTGACCCGCACATAGCTCTCCCACCACTCGCGGTGATAGCTCGGCTGGGCGATGACGTCGTGGTAGAGCGGCCAGAGCGTGTCGTTCGAGAAGCCCTCGTAATACTCCTGCAGCTCCTGCTCGCTCAGCGCGACGGGGAGGATGTTGATGCCGTCGGCCTCGAAGGGCCCGACTTCCTCGTCGGCGACGCCGGCCCAGCCGACCCAGACGCCGTCCTCCGCCCGCATGACCGGCTGCAGCGCGGTCACGAGGCCGCCTGGCGAGGGTCGCCAGCTGGCCCGCCCGCTCTCGTCAAGGATGCGGTCGACCGGGAGCCGGTTGGACACGATCACCAGTTCGTACGTTTCTGATCCTGCTGTTTCGGATGTCGTGCTGATGGTCGGTCAACTCCCCCGTCGAGTTCGGATGCTCGCACACGCCACAGTACCAGCGCCTCTCGGAACGGCAGGGGGCTTGCGTCTTCCGCCGCGACACGGCACGTTCAGGGGCCGTGGCTAGAGTGGCGTCGTGATGCGCATCGGCATGAGCACGACCTGCGTCTACCCCCTCGGGGTCGAGGCGGCGTTCCGGATGGCCGCCGACCTCCGTTTCGACGGCGTCGAGGTCATGGTGTCGCGCGACGAGACGACGCAATCGGCGAGTGCCCTGCGAGCGCTGGCCGACCGCCACGGGACGCGCGTGCTGAGCATCCACGCGCCCGTCCTGCTCCTGACGCATTTCGTGTGGGGACGCGACCCGAAGGTGAAGCTGGAGAAGTCGGCCGCGCTCGCCGCGGAGCTCGGAGCGGACACCGTCGTCGTCCATCCGCCGTTCCGCTGGCAGTCGGGATACGCGGAGGACTTCCTGGACATCGTCCGGGCCACTGCGACAGCGACCGGGGTGGTCGTCGCGGTCGAGAACATGTTCCCGTGGAAGGTCGCCGGCCGCTCGATGGCGGGGTATGTGCCGAACTGGAACCCGATCGGGATGGATTGCGACGCCGTGACGCTGGACTTCTCGCACGCGGCTCTCAGCGGAGTCGACGGCCTCGAGTTCGCCGGTGCGCTCGGCTCCCGGCTGCGGCACGTGCACCTGTGCGACGGTTCGGGCGCCCTCGACGACTCGCGCGTCTTCGACGAGCATCTGGTGCCGGGTCGCGGCAGCCAGCCGGTGGCGGCGGTGCTCCGGTCGCTGGCGGCCTCAGGGTGGAGCGGCTCGGTCGTCGCCGAGGTCAACACCCGCAAGGCGCGCGACGCGGCCGAACGGCGCGCGATGCTCCAGGAGACCCTGAGCTTCGCACGCGCTCACACCAGCGCGACGGGCGACGGGATAGCGGAGGAGCCGATCGCACGCGCTACTGCGCCCGGCCCAGCAGGCGCACCAGCGCGCTCGAGTATTGTCCGTAGCCCGCTGCGGTCGGGTGGAAGGCGTCGATCCCGCTGACGTTGAGCCACGGCGACTTCGAGCCGATGCCGTGGCGGGCGAAGTCGACTCCGACGTAGGTGATCGGCGCACCGGAGGAGCGTTGGCGGGACACCACATCCTGGATGGTCTGGTTGAGACCGAGCGTCGCCGCGTTGATCGCAGTCGCCGTGCCGAAATCGGGCGACTTCGTGTTCGAGTTGTCGAACAGGAGCGCGTAGCCCGTGACGACGATGCGCGCGTTCGGCGCGGCATCGTGGACCGCGCCGTACACGGCGGCCAGGCGCTCCGGGAGGACGTTGAGCAACGAGAGCGCCGAGGACACCCCGTCGCGGCACGGCACCGCCTTGCCCGCTGAACACTCGGCAGCGATGGCGGCGACCCCGAGGTCGTTGCCGCCGACGCTCAGCGTCACGAGGTCGGTGCGGTCGTCGAGCGCGATCAGCTGGTGTTTGAGCAGGTCGGAGGTCGTCGCGCCCGAGCACGCCGCGTTGACGACCAGGTCGATCCCTGAGGCCCGGGTGAAGACGTTCGGGTAGCTGTTGGGGCTGAGCCGGCACTTGCCCGTCTCGTCTCCGCCGCCCATCCCGGCGGCGAACGAGTCGCCCAGGGCGACGTAGCGGGTGCGCTCGGTCAGCGGCTTCCGCGGGAACGGATCCGGTGTCGCCGTGGCGGTGGGCGCCCGCCCCGGCGTCGCGTCGTGGGTGGTTTCCGGCGCGCCGGGCGACGCGCACGCGGCCACGGCGAAGAGCACGGCCGCTCCGAGGGCGGCCGTGAGAGCGGAGGAGAGCACTCTGCGTCGCATCGAGCACACGTTACCCGCTGCTCCTCGCCGTTCGATCGGAGACCTCCGGACCGGGACTGATCAGATCCGCTCGGTGAGCGCGAGCAGGATGGCGGGGACCGACTCCGACAGCCGCTCCGCGAACTTGCGCTCGTCGCCGGAGAGCAGGGCGCGCGCCTCGCCGTTCGCACAGAGCTCCGCGATGATGCGCACCGCCTCCTCCGGGTCGATCGTGAAGCGGCGTCGCGCGCTCGCGAGAGCCGCGACGACAGTCTCGGTGAGCTCTCGGAAGAAGCTGTCCTGGTAGCGCAGGAAGTCGGCGGAGATGGCCGGTTCGCGCAACGCCAGCAGCAGGAACTCGGACTGCACGAGCCACCACCGCCGGTCGTCGGACTGCAGCTCGAGGATGCGAGTGATTGTGCGGATGACATCGGCGTCGTCGAGCTCCACACCTCCGGTGCCGACGAGCGGCAGCAGGAACTGCTGGACGCCGGTGTCGAGCTGCTCGAGCCGCATGACCTTCTCGCGTTCCATCAGGGCGAAGAACAGCTCCTCTTTGCTGGAGAAGTTTGAATAGAACGCGCCGCGCGTGAAGCCCGCCGCCTCTGCGATCATCTCGACGCTCGCGGCCTTCACGCCCTGCTCGGCGAAGACGTCGAATGCGGCGTCGAGGAGGCGCGCCCGGGTGCGCCGACGGCGTGCGGACTCGACAGGGGTGTCGTCTCTGAGAGCTGTGCTTTCCAAGCTGAAACCTTCCTGGATCGAGTTCCCGATACACGAGTGTATCCGATACAGTCGGGCGTCGGATACGAAGGTGTATCGAAGCCCTTTCGACGGTGCCATGCTCCGGTTCCGTCGGTCCCTACTGCTGGAGAACGCGTGTCCTCGCTCCTGTATTCGATCGGCCGTTGGGCCTTCCGTGCCCGCAAGCTCGTGGTGTCGCTGTGGCTGCTGCTGCTCGTCCTCCTGGCCGGCGGCGCCATCGCCTTCAACCAGGGCACGGACAACACGTTCAGCATCCCCGGCACCGAGTCGCAGGAGGCGCTCGACACGCTGAGCAGGACCTTCCCCCAAGTCAGCGGCACCAGCGCGCAGATCGTCGTCGTCGCGCCAGACGGAGAGACCGTCGATCAGTCGGCGATCCAGAAGCCCGTCGAGAAGACGGTCGCCGGCCTCGCGACGACCGACGGCGTCGCCGGCACGACCTCCCCGTACAGCTCGACGGTCAAGAACCTGATCTCGGACGACCGGACAGCGGCCATCATCACGGTGCAGCTGCACGGCCAGCAGACGACGGTGCCCGCCGCGACCAAGACGGCGATCTCGGACGCCGGCGCGAGCCTCCAGAAGGAGCTGCCCTCCGGATCGCAGGTCGCGGTCGGCGGTCAGCTGTTCTCGCAGAACCTGCCGACGATCTCGCCGACCGAGGGTATCGGCCTCATCATCGCGATCGTCGTGCTGATCATCACCTTCGGGTCCATCCTCGCGGCCGGGATGCCGCTGGCGACGGCGCTGCTCGGCGTCGGCCTGTCCATGGCGCTCATCTTCATCGCGACGCTTTTCGGGCCGATCTCCTCCACCACCCCGCTCCTGGCGCTGATGCTGGGGCTCGCGGTCGGGATCGACTACTCGCTCTTCATCATCTCGCGCCATCAGAGCCAGCTGAAGGCGGGGGTCGATCCGGAGGAGTCCACCGCTCGAGCGGTCGCGACTGCGGGCTCCGCCGTCCTGTTCGCGGGGATCACCGTCATCATCGCGCTGGCCGGCCTGGCGGTCGCGGGGATCCCGTTCCTGACGACCATGGGACTGGCCGCGTCGGTCGCCGTGGGCATCGCAGTACTCGTGGCGCTCACGCTCACCCCGGCGTTCCTCGGCTTCGCCGGCGCCCGCATCACGCCGGGGCGCCGGGCCGCCGCGCGGGAGGCGCGGAAAGCGAAGGCCGCGCCGCAGGCGACGGCCCAGGAGGCCAGGGCCGAAGAGCCCGCCGCCCCAGCCAACCCGTCGCTCGCTCACGCGGCGAAGGCCGAGATCCCGAAGGGACCGTTCCGCACGTGGGTGCGCGCCGTCACGCGATTCCCGATCGTCACGGTGGTCGCTGTCGTGGTCGCCCTGGGCATCGCGGCCCTCCCCGCCCTCCAGTTGCGGCTGGCGCTCCCCGACGCCGGCTCTCACCCGAAGGACGATCCCGCCCGGATCGCGTACGACCTGGTCTCCGAGCACTTCGGGCCGGGCTACAACGGCCCGCTGATCGTCACGGGATCGATCATCTCCAGCACCGATCCGCTCGGCCTCATGACGAAGCTCGGCGCCGAGATCGCCGACCTCCCCGGCGTCGCGGCCGTGCCGCTCTCGACCCCGAACCAGAACGCCGACACCGGGATCGTGCAGGTCATCCCGACCACGGCGCCGCATGATCCGCAGACCGCCCAACTCGTCTCCGAGCTGCGCGCCAAGCACCAGCACTTCCTCGACGAGTACGGCGTCGACCTCAAGGTCACCGGCACGACGGCGGCGCAGATCGACGTCTCCTCGCGGCTCGCCGGCGCGCTGCTGCCGTTCGGCATCCTCGTCGTCGGACTCTCGCTCGTCCTGCTGACCATGGTGTTCCGCTCGATCGCGGTGCCGATCAAGGCGGCGCTCGGCTACCTGCTCTCGGTCGGCGCCGCGTTCGGCGCCGTCACCGCGGTCTTCGAGTGGGGCTGGTTCGCCGACGCCGTGCACCTCGACAAGACCGGACCGGTCATCAGCTTCATGCCGATCATCCTGATGGGCGTGCTGTTCGGGCTCGCGATGGACTACGAGGTGTTCCTGGTCAGCCGGATCCGCGAGGACTACGTGCATGGCGGCGACGCGCGCCGGGCGGTCGCAGAGCGGCTTCGTCGGCTCCGCCAAGGTCGTGACCGCGGCGGCCATCATCATGATCTCGGTCTTCGCGGCGTTCGTGCCGGAGGGCGACGCCTCCATCAAGCCGATCGCGCTCGGCCTCGCCGTCGGTGTCTTCGTCGACGCGTTCATCGTGCGGATGACGCTGGTGCCCGCCGTGCTGCAACTGCTCGGCGATCAGGCCTGGTGGATGCCGCGCTGGCTCGACCGCATCCTCCCCTCGTTCGATGTGGAGGGCGACGGGCTCCAGAAGGAGCTGGAGCTGGCCGACTGGCCGGACCCCGGCTCCCGGTTCGTCGCGGCGGCCGACGGGCTCTCGGTGAGCGCGCGCCGCACGCCGATCCTCCGCGACGTGTCCTTCCGCCTCGGCGACGGTGAGGCCCTCGTCGTTCACGGCCCCGACCGCACCGCCGCCCTCGCCCTGCTGATGGCCGTGACCGGACGCACCAGAGTGGCAGGCGGCACCGTGAAGGTCGCGGGCTTCGTCCTGCCGACGCGCGGCTCGGCCGTGCGGTCGCGGACCTCCGCGGTCCGGCTCGATCGCTCGGAGACGCCGGTGGATGACGTGCGCCGTGCACTCGCGAGCACCCCGGTCATCCTCGGCCTCGACGCCGCGGACAGCGTCACCGATCCCGTCGAGAGGCGTCGCGTGCGCGTCGAGCTCAGCCGCGCCTTCGCGGACGCCCGCGAGGCCGCGCGGCCGTTCGCTCTGGTCGTGAGCTGTGTGGACCCGTCGGGGTTGGACGACCTGCTGCCCGAGACCGCCGAGCCCACGGCCGTTCAGCTCGCAGTGGATGCCGATGGAGCCGCCCATGGCACGACGCCGCTACCCGACCGCCCTGCGGACCAGACGGAACGCACCCGCCCGAACGATCACACCGACCACGCGGATCACCCCGCCGCCCACCTCGAGAAGGCGAACGCCCGATGACCAGCCCCGCTCCCCTGAGCCCTTCGTCACTGAGCCGTCCGTCACTGCGCCGTCCGCGCTCCCTGTTCTCCCTGGAGCGCACGCGTTCCGACAAGAGGGTGACCTGGCTGACCATCGTCGGCCTCGTGCTCGTGCCGCTCGTGATCGGCGGCCTTCTCATCTGGGCTCTGTGGAACCCGACCGAGCGCCTCGGCGAGGTGAAGGCCGCAGTCGTGAACCTCGACGAGCCCGTGACCGTCAACGGCCAGATCGTCCCGCTCGGCCGTCAGATGGCCGCCGGTCTGCTCGGCGCGAAGAGCGACAACTTCGCCTGGGTGCTGACCGATCAGAAGGACGCCGACGCCGGAATCGCCGACGGCAGCTACGTGGCCGTCGTCACCATCCCGAAGCACTTCTCGAAGGCGGCGACCTCGACAGCGCGCACCGACGGCCCGGCGACCCAGGCGACCATCGACGTCCGGACCAGCCGGAAGTCCAAGCTCGTCGACCCCGCCATCAGCCAGGCCGTGACCACGACGGCCACCGGAGTCCTCAACAAACAGCTCACGACGACCTATCTCGAGAACGTGTACGTCGGCTTCAACACGCTGCACGACCAGCTCGCGAAAGCGGCGGGCGGGGCAGGCGCGCTCTCGAGCGGCCTGACGCAGCTCGCGTCGGGAGTACGTCAGGTCGCCGACGGGGCGAGCCAGCTGGCCTCGGGGGCGACGGCGCTGTCGAACGGGCTCGGCGGGCTGTCCGACGGCGCCTCCGGGCTGTCCAGCGGGCTCGGCACCCTCTCGAACGGCATGAACAGCTTCGCCGGCGGGATGAGCCGGCTGCAGCAGCAGACCTCGTCGCTCCCCTCCGGGACGCAGCAGCTCGCCACGGGTGCGGCCGGCGTCTCCTCCGGAGTGTCCCTCGCTGCGCATTCGGCGAAGTCCGCGCTCGACACCTGTGTCGCCGATCACACGCTCGCCGATCCGACCTGCCAGGCGATCGCGCAGACCTACGGCATCATGACCACCGCCCAGGGAGGCCGGCCGAGCCTGGTCGACGGGGCCGCGCAGCTCGCCTCCGGCACCACAGACCTCGCCGGCAACGCCTCCGCGCTCGCCGGAGGAATCGCCCAGTCGGCCTCCGCGGCGCACCAGCTCGCCGGCGGCACCGCTCAGTCGGCCTCCGGCGCCCAGCAGCTCGCCTCCGGCGCGCAGCAGTCGGCCGACGGCGCCTCCCAGTACGCGGCAGGCGTGCAGCAGTTCGCGGCCGGAATCCCGGCGCTCGCGACCGGCGTCGACCAGTCCGCAGCAGGCGCCGCCTCCCTCGCCTCCGGCCTGGACACCGCGGTCTCGCAGCTGCCCAGCTACGACGAGGGCCAGCGCACCAACCTCGCCTCCGTCGCCTCGCAGCCGGTCGGCCAGAAGCAGACCGGCACCACAGCGTTCGGCACCTCCAGCGTCCCGTTATTCGCCTCGGTCGCCCTCTGGCTGGGCGCGCTCGCCACGTTCCTCGTGCTCCAGGCGCTCTCGCGGCGCTCGCTGCTGACCTCCCGCGCGGCCGGCCTGATCGCCGTGGACGGCCTCGCGCCCGCCGCCGCAGTCGGGATCGTCCAGGGTCTGCTCATCGCCGGCATCATGCAGCCGGCGATGCACCTGAGCATCGGCGCGTGGTTCGGCTTCGCGGCGGTCTCCGTCGCCGCAGCCGTATGCTTCGCCGCCGTCAACCACGGGCTCGTCGCCCTGCTAGGAGGCGTCGGTCGCTTCCTTGCCATGCTCGTCGTCGTGGTGACGCTCGCCTCCGGGATCGTGTCGACGGCACCCGGGTTCTTCGACAGCGTGATGGCCTGGCTGCCGACTTCACCGGCGATCACCGCTCTCCAGGGCGTCGTCGACGGCTCGACCGGTGTGTGGCGCGGCCTCGGCGGCCTCCTGCTCTGGGCGGCGTTCAGCTTCGCCCTCGCGCTCGCCGCCGTCGCCAGGCGCCGCATCGTCACCGCCTCCCAGCTCCTCCCCGCCGAATAGACCGAGCCGATCGCGACGAACGGATCAGGCGGTCGCGGCGAGTGCGAGAGTGGCGAGGATCACCGTGACGGGGGCGACGAACAGGCCGAGGAGCACGTAGCGGCGCCAGCGGATACGGACGTCGAACGAGGACAGCCGCTGGTGCCAACACGCCGGCCTCCGCCTCGGTCACCACAGTCGACGATCGCCGTCCGCATGCCGCTCCTCTCCTCCGACGCCTTCGGCAGCGTACGCTAACTGACGAGCGAAAGAACAACGAAGTAAGGACGCCGATGCGCAAGTTCATCTTCAACGGCACGATCATCAGCGCGATCATCGGGCTGTGGACGACGATCCAGTCGACCAAGGACGGCCCCCGCGACTGGCGTGTGCCGCTGATGTGGATCAGCGCCGCGTTGAGCGTCATCATCGCCGTCGGGACCGTGCTGCAAGACTCCCGGGAGGCCGACGAGCGCGAAATCGGCCGCTGACCGCACGATTTCCGCTGTCCGTACGGCGTGTCCGCGCGTTTTGACGCGAGAAGGCCCCGAATATTGGTCTCGAGGGAGAACCTGGAAGGGGTTGAGCGATGTTTGGTCGTAGGCGACACGCCGCCGCCGAGGTGCAGGCGGCGCCAGCTCCTCAGTTGACGGATGCACAGATCCTCGAGGTGGTTCACTCCAAGATCGCCGAACTGATCGGTGAGCGCGGCGAGTGGACGGTCTCGCGCCGTTCATCCGACGACACCGACTCCATCTTCCACTCGGTCCTCTCCCAGTCCGTCTCCGTCGGCATCACCGCCGCACTCGTGGAGGCGCGCCGGCGGCTGGAGGCTGGCGAGGCCGAGAACGTCGTGGCCTCCGAACCGCAGCATCGCGCGGCGGGCGAGTCGGGCGCGACCGTCGACGTCGTCGCGCAGGATGACCCAGCCGACGAGCCCGCCGCCTTCAGCTGGGAGCCCGCCCCCATCACCGTCTGGACCGATCTCCGTCGTCCGGTCACCGGTGAGATCCCCGCGATCACGGAGCGATCGGCGGCCTAGGGCGCGTCGGCCTCCCGAGCCGTCGGAACGGGCTTCGCTCAGCCGATGCGCTTCCAGGACGCCGGGCCGTCGGATCCCGCCCGGTAGGTCTGCAGAGGAACCGCGTCCTTCTTCCACGCCGAGATCACGGGGGCTACGATGCGCCACATCTCGACAGCGGTGTCGCCACGCACGGAGAGCGCAGGGTCGCCATCGAGGATCCCTTCGAGCACTTCCCCGTAGGCCAGCAGCAGACCGGGCCCGAATGCCGCGCTCAGAGCGACGCGCTCGATCTCGTGCGGGTCGCCTGGCCCGTTGATGTTCAGCTCCAGCGACATCGCATCCGGGGCGAGCATGATCCGCAGCATGGTCGGCTCCGTGTGGCCTTTCAGCCCGCGCGGGATGTGCCTGGCCGGCTTGAAGGTGACCAGGATCTCACGGCGACGCGACCCGAGGGCTTTGCCGGAGCGCAGTGTGAATGGCACGCCGGCCCAGCGCCAGTTGTCGATCTCGACCGTGAGCTCCACCAGGGTCTCGGTTTCGCGCGACGCATCCACTCCCGCCTCGTTCGTGTACGACGGCAGTTTGCGGCCGCCGATGGTACCGGCCGTGTAGCGGGCTCGACGGCTGGCGGTGGCGGGATCGTCGCGCCACACCCGCGTCGCCCGCAGGACGGTCGCCTTCGCGTCGCGTAGGTCCGTCGCGTCCAGTGCCGACGGCGGCTCCATCGCGAACACGGCCAGCACCTGCAGCAGATGGCTCTGGATCATGTCCATCAGAGCGCCGGCGTTGTCGTAGTAGCGCGCACGCCCCTCCAGGCCGAGGGTCTCGTCGTAGACGATGTCGACACTCTGGATGTGGTCGCTGTTCCACACCGGCTCGAGGATGCTGTTCGCGAAGCGCAGGCCGATCAGGTTGAGCACTGTGGAACGCCCGAGGAAGTGGTCGACGCGCTGGATCCGCTCCTCCGGCACCAGCGCCGCGAGGCGCTTGTTGAGCGCGATTGCGCTCCGCTTGTCGGTTCCGAACGGCTTCTCGAGGGCGAGCGTCAGCCCAGCAGACAGCGTCAACGCTCCGAGCGCTTCGCAGGCCTTCGCTGTGATCGCGGGCGGCAGCGCGAAGTACAGGGCCGGCGCACCCTCGCAGGCGTCGAAGATGCGCTGGAGATCGTCGGCCTTCGTGACGTCGACGGAGAGATAGACCGTGCTTGTGAGCAGTTCGTCAACGGCAGTACCGCTCGCCTTCACCGTCTCGAACGCGGTGCGCACGACCGACCGCCACCGGGCGTCCGTCCACTCCTCGGCGCCGGCGCCCACGAGACGGAAGCGCCTTTCGGGGTGGTTCGTGAGCAACTGCCCGACGGCAGGGAGCAGCAGCCTGGACGACAGATCGCCGCTCGCTCCGAGAATCACCAGAGTGCCCACGGACTGCCTCATGCCCAACACAGTACGGCCATACTGGGGATATGTCGCTCCCCATCGAGGATTACGCCCTGATCAGTGATTGCTTCACGGGGGCCCTCGTCGGACGGGACGGCAGCATCGACTGGCTGTGCCTGCCGCGGTACGACTCGCAGTCGACGTTCGGCGCCCTGCTCGGCACGGAGGACCACGGCCGCTGGCTGCTCGCCCCCACGGATCCGGGCGCGAGCAGCACCCGAGCATACGAGCGGGACACGATGATCCTGGTCACGCGGTGGCGCACCTCCACGGGCGAAGTGGAGGTCGTCGACGCGATGCCGATGGGCGACCACCGGGCCGACATCGTGCGCCGAGTGCGCGGCGTGAGCGGTCACGTCGAGCTGCGTGAGGAGCTGCGCATCCGCTTCGGCTATGCCACCGCGATTCCGTGGGTGCGCAAGATGACGGACGAGAAGCCGGCCGCACTGGTCGCGGTAGCCGGCCCCGACGGCCTGGTCTTCCGAGGCTCGTCACTGCACGCGAGCGACCACGCGCACGAAGGGAGGTTCACCGTGCACGCGGGGCAGACGGTTGACCTCTCGATGACGTGGTTCCCCTCCCATCGTGCTGCGCCCGCGGCGCTCGACGTGGAGGCCGCCCTCCAGCAGACGCGCGAGTGGTGGACGGGGTGGGCCGCCGGTTGCGCCCACGACGGGCCCTACCGCGACGAGGTCGTGCGCTCGCTGATCATCCTGCGCGCCCTGACCCACCTCGAGACCGGAGGTATCGTCGCGGCGGCCACGACCTCCCTGCCCGAGAGCTTCGGCGGCCAGCGCAACTGGGATTACCGCTACGTCTGGTTGCGGGATGCGTCGCTGACGATCGGCGTGCTGCTCGCGCACGGCTACGACGACTACGTCGACCACTGGCGCGACTGGCTGCTGCGCGCGATCGCCGGCGATCCCGGCGACGTGCAGATCATGTACGGCCTGGGCGGTGAGCGCAATCTGGACGAACGCGAGCTCGACAGTCTGCCCGGCTACCAGGGCGCCCATCCCGTGCGGGTCGGCAACGGCGCCTCTACCCAGTTCCAGGCGGACGTCATCGGCGAGGTCATGCTCGGCCTCGACCGCGGCCGGGCAGCGGGAGTGCCGGAGACCCGGTTCTCGTGGGCTCTGCAGCGCGCGCTGATGGGGTTCCTGGAGGACAACTGGCGCAACGCCGACCACGGCATCTGGGAGATCCGCGGCGAGCCGCGTATGTTCACGCACTCGCGCGGGCTGGTCTGGGCGGCCTTCGACTGCGCGATCCGCGGGGTGGAGGAGTACGGACTCGACGGCCCGGTCGAACGCTGGCGGCACCTGCGCGGCCAGATCCGCGCCGACGTGGAGGCCAACGGGTACGACGAGCACCGCGGCACCTACGTGCAGTACTTCGGCGGCACCGAGGTCGACGCCTCCCTGCTGCTTCTGGCCCAGGTGGGCTACTGCGACTTCGACGATCCACGCATGCTCGGCACGGTGAAAGCGATCGAGGAGGACCTGCTGCGCGACGGGCTCGCGCTGCGCTATCGCACAGAGAAGGGCGTCGACGGCCTCCCCGCGGGCGAGCACCCCTTCCTGGCCTGCTCGTTCTGGCTGGTCGAGCAGTACGCTCGCTCGAACCGGCTGGACGACGCGCGGCGCCTGATGGATCGTCTCGTCGCGCTCGCCAACGACGTGGGTATGCTCTCGGAGGAATACGACGTGGACGGCCGGTCGCAGGCCGGCAACACCCCGCAGGCGCTGACGCATCTGGCTCTGGTGCGTGCCGCCGACGCGATCGTGGAGGCGACAGCGCAGTGACTCCCGCCGTGACGGAGCCCGTGACCCGGGAGGAGATCGACCTCGGCGAGAGGCTCGAGCTCGGCTCGCCCTGGGTGACCATCGTGTGGAACGACCCCGTGAACCTGATGTCGTACGTGACCTACGTCTTCCAGAGCTACTTCGGCTTCCCGAAGGCGGAGGCCGAGCGGCTGATGCTGCTCGTGCACAACGAGGGCCGCGCGGTGGTCGCGACCGGCACGCGCGAGGAGATGGAGCGGCACGTGGAGGCGATGCACGAGTACGGCCTCTGGGCCACGCTGAGGAAGGCGGACACGTGAGGCCGTTCCGCGCCGACCGGCACGGCGGCGGGGTGCACGCACGCTTCGAGGCGGCGGAGGTCGAGGTGCTGCGCCGGTTCGCCACGGAGGCCGCCGACCGGGCGGATCGTGCGGCCGACTCGGCCGAAGCGGGCGTGAGCGACGCGGATCCCGCGCTCGCCCGCCTTCTGCCAGACGCCTATCCCGACGACGCGGAGGCCTCGGCCGAGTTCCGCCGGTTCACGGCCGAGCGGATCGCGGAGCGCAAAGCGGACAACGCCCGTGCCGTGCTCGACTCGTTGGGCGGCACGCGGGGCGAGGCGGTGGAGGTGCAGCTCGACGACGCGCACGCGCAGGCGTGGCTGCGAACGCTCACCGACATCCGGCTCGTGCTCGCCGCGGGGCTGCGGATCGAGCACGACGGCGACGAGGGCGACGTGCACGACCTCGAATCGGCGACCCGGCGGGCCGTCTACGACTGGCTCGCCGCAGTGCAGGACTTCCTCGTGCACGCCCTCACCCGCGCCTCCCGCCGCTGACCGCCGCCGACCGCCGCCGAAGGGCACGCAAACGCCCTAAAACGCGGCTTTAGGGGCGTTTACGTGCCCTTCGGCGTCGCGGGTCAGACCGGGAAGCGGACCGCGGCGGCGACGGCCCCGCCGCCGGGGACGTCCTCCGCCCGCAGCGCGTACACCTTCGCCTTGGAGGCCAGCGAGCGGCGGATGATCTCGTCGACGACACCGTAGTTGCCCGCGGTGTCGTCGTCGCCGTAGGCGATCTTGCCGGTCTCGTCGTCCAGTGATCCCGGCACCCGTCGGTCGATGTCGAACACCAGCGTCTCGACTGCACCGTAGGTCGCGGCCCGGGCGATGTCGCTCAGGTCGACGAGCGCCGTCCCGCCGGCGATGCGCGTCGAGAAGGCCTCCTTGAGGGCGTCGACCTTGCCCGCGTAGAGCCGGTCGAGCACGGCGCGCGCGGCGGTCGCCACCTCGTCCTCCGTCTTCTCCTCCGGGTTGCCGGCGATCACGTCGTCAACGAGCCGCGAATAGTCCGTCGCCCCGCGGAAGATCCCCGCCAGCGGTTCGGAGGCGGCGAGGATGAGGGGCTCGGTGGAGGTCGCCAGCAGCGGTCGCAGCGCCCGCTCGATGGCCTGCACATATTCCAGCATCCGCACCTTCTGGCCTTCGGAGCCCTGGACGCGCCCGGATGCCGTACGCCCGCTGACCGACGGCAGACCGACAGCCGCCGCGACGTCCTTGGGCATGCCGTCGACCTCCACCAACGCCGGAGGCGCCTCCGGGTCGACGCGGATCAGCCGCACGGAATTCTGCGCGAGGGCGAGGATGAGCGCGGACTGGGGGAAGGTCACTGCGCGCAGCAGCGGCTTGATGTAGAACCGATCGGCGACCTCGCACGCCGACGTCAAGCGGTTCGGCAGACGGAAGGTCTCGGCGACCTCCTCGTCGAGGAACACCGCGAGCGAGCGCGACTGGTACCGCCAGAAGTCGCGGTCCTCGAGGATGCCTTCGCCCTCGGCCTGGATGCGGCCGACGGTCGCGCGGTCGATTCCCATCGCCTCCAGCGACTTCACCGCACGGGCCAGATGGTTCTTGAGCTCGATCCGCGCACGATCCGCCTCCGACGGCGTCGTACCCGTCGGCAGGTAGATGCTCACGCAGCCCGGCTCACGCAGCGACGCGATCCTCTCGATGTCGACCTTGGTCGGAATGTCCTTGTACTCCACGCTTCCTCCTCGGTCATCCCCCGGTCGTCCCTCGGCCGGAGGTCGGCGGCCGGTCCGCCTAGTCTTGTCGCGGCTCCAGAGCGGCACAAGCCCCCGAGGGCCGACCGCGCGAACCGATCGTGAGCCGAGGTCGCGCCGACCCCGTTGACAGATGCGAGAACGGCGCCAACGGTGCCGTGAACCCGCTGCCCCATTCGTCACGAATGTCGACTTTCACCCGATGCAAGGTCGACATTCGTGACGAATCCCAGTGTTCCGGGTCATGATGTCGAGATGACGTCCTCCCGTTCGTGTAGACGGTGAGAGGAAGGAAATCCCACCATGTCCCAGTACCTGCTCAGCGTCTACCAGCCCGACGGTCCCATCCCGGAGCCGGAGATCCTCGCCGCGATCGGCGAGGATCTCGACATCCTCAACAACGAGATGCGCGCCGCCGGCGCGTGGGTGTTCTCCAACGGGCTGCTGCCCCCCTCGTCTGCGACCGTGCTGCGGCCGGACGGCGACGAGGCGCTCGTCACAGACGGCCCGTTCGCGGAGGGCAAGGAGCACCTCGGCGGCATCACCATCGTCGACGTGCCCGACCTGGACGCCGCCCTCGCGTGGGGTGAGCGCCTGGCGGTCGCGACGACGCTCCCGATCGAGGTGCGTCCGTTCGCATGACCCGAGCCTCCCAGGGCGCCGAGACGATCGCGGCCGTCTTCCGTGCGGAGTTCGGCCGCGCCGTCTCGGTGCTCTACCGGTATCTCGGCGACATGGACCGCGCGGAGGACGCCGTACAGGAGGCGTTCGCCGTCGCGGTGGCGCGCTGGCCGGTCGACGGCGTCCCCGCCGCCCCCGCCGGCTGGATCATCACGACCGCCCGCCGGCGCGCGATCGACCGGCTGCGGCGGGAGGCCGTCGGCCGTGAGAGGGAGGCCGAGGCATCCGAGCTGCTCGCGCTCGCCGCCTCCCTCGACTCACCGGACACCGGCCCGGTCGAGGACGACCGACTGCGACTGATCTTCACGTACTGCCACCCCGCGCTCGGCCCGGAGGCGCGGGTCGCGCTGACCCTGCGGCTGATCGGAGGTCTGAGCACAGCGGAGATCGCGCGCGCGTTCCTGGTGCCGGAGGCGACGCTCGCCCAGCGCATTTCGCGCGCCAAAGCGAAGATCCGGCAGGCCCGCATCCCGTACAGGGTGCCGGCGGCTGCGGACCTCCCGGGGCGGCTGGCCTCGGTGCTCGCCGTCGTCTACCTGATCTTCAGCGAGGGCTACACAGCGAGCGCCGGAGATCGGCTGGTTCGCGAGGAGCTGTGCGACGAGGCGAACCGGCTCGCCCAGCTGCTGGTCGATCTGCTGCCAGAAGAGCCGGAGGTGGCCGGGCTCTTCGCGCTGCTGTTGCTGATCGATGCGCGACGGCCCGCGCGCCTCGATGCCGACGGCGGGATGGTCGCGCTGCCCGACCAGGACCGCACGTTATGGAACGCCGCGCTCGTCTCGGAGGGGCACGCCATCGTGCGCCGCTGCCTTGTGCTGGGGCGGCCAGGGCCGTACCAGCTGCAGGCGGCGATCCAGGCGGTGCACGACGACGCGTCTCGCACGGGGGACACCGACTGGCGGCAGATCGTGACGCTGTACGACCAGTTGCTGCGGGTGCAGCCGTCGCCGGTGGTCTCGCTCAACCGGGCGGTCGCTGTGGCGGAGGCGGAGGGGCCGCCCGCGGGGTTGACCGCGATCGAGCCGCTACGGGAGGAGCTCGACGGATTCTACCTGTTGCACGGGGTGCGGGCCGGACTGCTGGTCCGCGCAGGACGGAAGGTCGAGGCCGCCGACGAGTACGACGCCGCGCTGCGGCTGTGCGGCAACGAGAGCGAGCGGGAGTTCCTGGCGCGGCGGCGGGCGTTGTTGCCGGAGGCGTGAGCGATCCTGCCACGCCCTTTCCCCCACCTCCCCCGCCGGTGGAGAGTGGCCCCATGCCATCGAATTCCTCGGGCTCGGCCCGATGGGCCGCGAGCTTGTCCCGCACCTGATCGACGCCGGTCGTCGGGTGACCGTGTGGAACCGCTCGCCGGAGGCCGCCGAGACGATCGGCGCGCACGTCGCCGCCACCGCGGCCGAGGCCGTCGCGGAGGCGGACGCAGTCGTCAGCGTGCTGTTCGGGCCGGAGGCCGTGCGTGAGACGATCACGGAGGCCGCGCTGCCGTGGCGACCCGGCATGCTGTGGATCGACGTCACCACCGTCTCCCCCGCCGACGCGACCGCTGAGCGGCGCGTGCGCCCCCCGACATTCGTGACGAATCTCGACATTCGTGGCACGAATGTCGACATTCGTCACGAATCTGCGCCCGACCGCGCACCCGCGAGGGGCGGGGGAGGGAGGGGTCACGCGAGCGGGGTTACGAGCTTGCCGGTCGCGGCCGAGCGGCGCGCGGCGTCGACGACGCGGAGCGTCCGCAGCCCGACCTGGCCGTCCGGCGTCGCCGGGCGCCCGCTCCGCACTGCGTCGACGAACTCGTCGAGCATCGCCGCATCCAGGTCGGCGCCGAGCGGCACCCACACCGGGCCGTCCGCCGTCTGACCTCCGAGGTGCGGTGCGAATGGCGCGATGGTCACCGACCCGCGCGTGCCCGTCACCTGCAGTGTCAAGCCGCCCCAGGTGGGCGCGCTCTGCGGAACGCTCCACGAGCAGTCGATCGTCGCCACCACTCCGCTCGGATACACAGCCGTCACGAGACCGCCGGTCTCCACCGACGACTCCGGGTACAGGATCCGGTTCGCGACCGCGTGCACCGTCGCCGGCTGCTCGCCGAGCAGCTCGTCGAGGAGGTCGGCGCAGTGCACGACGTGATCGACCAGGGCACCGCCTCCCGAGAGCGCCGGGTCGGTGAACCAGGCGCGCTCAGCGGGCAGCTTTCCGTTGTTGGTGCCCTTGACCGCCAGCAGCGTCCCGAGCTGGCCCGAGCGCACGCGGTGCAGGAGGTCGGCGAACGACGGCGCGAACCGTACCGGGTACGCGGTCATCAGGGTCACGCCCGCGCGCTCGACGGCAGCCAGCATCGCCTCGGCGTCCTCGACTGTGGTGGCGAGGGGCTTCTCACACAGGATGTGCGCGCCGGCGGCGGCCGCGGCCTCCACCAGCTCGCGGTGCCGCGCGTTCTCGGCCGTGACGATCACGGCGTCCGGACCCCAGGCGAGCGCCTCTTCGTACGTCTCCAGATAGCGCACGCCGAGCGTTGCGGCGAGGGCCGCGCCGCGCGGGGCGTCATCGGGAGCCGACGCCCCATCGGGGTCGGCCACGACGAGATCGATGTCGGCGCGGCCGGCGAGCGCGCGGCAGTAGCCGATCGCGTGCGTGTGGGCGAAAGACAGCACCGCCACTGTGAGGCGGGAGGTGGTGGAGGTGGTCATCGTCTGCTCCTCGGGGTCGGTGCCGGTCATGCGCCGACCCCGGCCGGCACGGCTGCGGGCGGGAGGGCGGATACCGCCGACAAGTCGACCTCGACCGGCCGGCCGGTGCGCAGCGACTCCATCGCGGCTTCGGCCACGGCCACGGCGCGGAGGCCGTCCTCGGCCGTCACCCGGGCCTCCCGATCCTCCGCGATCGCGGAGACGTAGTCGCGCAGCTGCGCGGTGTACGGGCTCTCGGTCGCGGTCGGCAGCGGCAGGTAGCCGTCGCCGGCGTGCGCCGACGGGATGTCGACCCGGCTGGCGGTCGGCTCCGAGTCGAGCGCGAGGGTCCCGGCGGATCCCGCGATGTCCGCGGAGGTGCGGAACGGCAGGCCGCGCGCACCCCAGGTCCCCTGCACGTGACTCAGCGCGCCGTTCGCGTGCGTCAGCACGACGTGCGCCGTCACGGCGTCCGGAGCCTCCGCGTCCCCGGCGGGAGCGCTCTGCGTCGCGTACACGCGGACGATGTCGCCCGCGATCCAGAGCGCCTGGTCGAGGTCGTGGATCATCTGGTCGCGCACGATGCCGCCGCCACGGTTCTCGTCGTGGAACCAGGTGCCCGTGCGGGGCGCCTCTCCCCCGCGCACGAAGCGCAGAATCGCGGGCTCGCCGATCCGTCCCGCCTCCACCTGGCCGCGGAGTGCGGCGTAGTCGGGGAAGTACCGCACGACGTGCGCGGGGAACAGTCGCACGCCGGCCTCGCGGGCCGCGTCGATCACCTCCCGCGCGTCGTCGACGGTGCCGGCGAGCGGCTTCTCGCAGATCACGTGCCGACCGGCACGGATCGCCGTCAGCGCGAGCGGAGCATGGCTCGTTGTAGGGGTGACGATGTCGACGAGGTCGACGGCCGCGAAAAGGGCGTCGAGGTCGGAGGCGACCGCGAAGTCGTACTCGGCCGCGAGCGCGTCGGCGCCCTCGTGCGAGTACACGGTGACCGCCGCGCCCAGGGCGCGCCAGCCGTCCGCGTGGACGCGGGAGATGCCGCCGGCCCCGATGAGGCCGACTCGCAGGGTGGTCACGTGGAATGCCTTTCTGAGGTCGTCGCCGCAGCTGTGCCCGGTCACTTCAGACCGGAGAAGGCGATGCCGTCGATGACGCGCCGCTGCATGAGGAGGAAGAGGATGAGCACCGGCGCCATCGCGAGCAGGCTCGCCGCGAGCAGCAGCGGGAAGTCCGGGATGGACCGTTGGCTGGTGAGCGTGGCGATGCCGGGCGCCAGGGGCATCTGGGTGGAGTCGGTCGCCACGATGAGCGGCCAGAGCAGGTCGTTCCACGAGGCGAGCACCGTGATGATCGCGAGCGCGGACAGACCGGGCTTCGCCAGCGGCAGCATGACCTTCCAGAACACCTGAAAGTGGTTGGCGCCGTCGAGGCGTGCCGCCTCCGCCAGCTCGTCCGGCAGCCCGAGGAAGAACTGCCGCATCATGAAGGTGCCGAAGGCGCTGAAGATGCCGGGCGCAGCGATGCCGGCGATCGTGTTGAGCCAGCCGAGCCCCTGGACGATCTGGTACTGCGGAAGCAGGTACACCTGCGGCGGCACCATCAGGATGGCGAGGACGAGAGCGAAGATCGTCCGCCGGAACGGGAACTCCATCCGCGCGAACGCGTACCCGGCCATCGAGCACAGCAGCAGCTGCCCGACCGTGCGGATCACCGTCACGGCGACGGACACCCAGAGCTGGTTGAGGAACGGCAGCTGGTCGAACACGTGCGCGAAGTTCTCGAAGTGCAGGGTGCCGGGCCAGACCGTCGGAGGCACCGACGTGACCTGCGCGTTCGTCGCCAGCGACATCAGGATCTGCCAGATGAACGGGAAGATCATGAGCAAGGAGCCCACGATCAGCACCACGTGCGTCAGACCGTTGCGGCTGCGCACGCGGCCTGTGACCGGCCGGGAGGCGACCGGTCGGGAGGCGACCGAGCTAGACATAGTTGACCCACCTCTTCTGCGTGCGGAACTGGAGCATTGTGAACGCGCCGACCAGGATCAGGATCGCGACGCCGACCGCCGCTGCGTAGCCGTTGTCACCGGTCTGCTGGTGCGCGAAGAAGAGGTAGACCAGCGACTGCGTCTGGTTGATCGCCGGATTCTGCGTCCCCATCAGCGCGTAAAGCAGGTCGAACAGCTGGAATCCGGTAATCACGGTGATCACGGACACGAAGAAGATCGACGGGCTGAGCAGCGGCACCGTGATCGAGAAGAACTGGCGGGTGCGTGTCGCGCCGTCGATCGACGACGCCTCGTACATCTCCGGCGGGATGCTGCGCATGCCCGCCGAGAGCACGATGAGATTGAAGCCGAGCGAGATCCACACGCCGACGACGCCCACCGCGAAGAGCGCGAACCACTCCGTGCTCAGCCAGTTCGGTCCTTTGATGCCGACGAGGGACAGCGTGTAGTTGATGACGCCGAAGTCGCCGTTGAAGATGATCCGCCACACCATCGAGATCGCAGCGGGCATGGCGACGTACGGCAGGAAGAACGCCGTGCGGTAGGCAGCCGCGAACCGCAGCCCCGGCCGGTTGATCAGGGCGGCGAATAGCACGGCGAGCGGGATGCCGAGCAGCAGGATCCCGACGTAGATCAGCGTGTTGAGGATCGACCTCCAGAAGTCGGGGTCGGCCAGCATCTGCTGATAGTTCGAGATCCCCGACCAGGTCGCGCCGCCGAACGCGCCCCACGTGGTGAAGCTGAAGTACGCGTTGCGGAAGATCGGCCAGATGTAGAACACCAGCACGCCGAACAGCAGCGGGCCGACGAACAGCAGCGCCCACCAGCCGTCCTTGCGGAGCCTGCCCCGCTTGCGCGGCTCAGGGCTGCGCAGACCCGGGGTGGCGGGCGCCGCCTGCGCGGCGCCCGCTCCCTTCGTGATCGTCTGAGTCGACACGGTCACTCTTTGGCGAGGTCGGCGTTCATCTGCTTCGCGAGTTCCTTGGCGACCTCGTCGACCGGCTTCTTGCCGCTGAAGGCATCGGGCAGGAGGTCGTTCTCGGCCTTGTTCCACGCCGCCGTGTTCTTGGAGATCGGATACGGGAACGCGTAGTCGGAGGCCGCCTTCTCGAAGATGTTCAGGTCCCACGGAGCGGTGTCGACGAACGCCTGCTGTGTCCCGTTGAACGCGGGGTTCGCGGCGCCCATCTTCGCCTGCGTCTCCGCCGCCTCCTTGCCGCCCAGGTAGTCCTGGAAGGCGATCGCCGCGGACTTGTTCTTGGAGTCCTTGGCGACCACGTTGGCCAGACCGTGGATGACGGTCGCCTGGCGCTCACCGGTGGGCAGTGGAGCCAGCGCGATCGTGCTCTTGATCGGCGAGGCGAGCAGCTCGGAGTTGAGCCAGGTGCCCGACCAGATCATGGCCGACTTGGAGTTGATGAACCACTGGTCCTGCGGCGTGTCCGACAGCTGCGACAGCGTCGGCGACGAGCCGTCGGCGATCAGGTCGCGCACGAACTGGAGGCCCTTGATCGATTGGGGATCGTCATATCCCGACTTCTTGCCGTCACTGGAGATGATCGAGCCGCCGGCCTGCAGGATCGTGTTGTAGTACATCTCCTGTCCGCCCGAGAGACCGCTCGCCACGCCGTAGACGCCCTCGCCCTTCAGCTTGTCGGAGATCTCCTTGGCCTTCTGGTGAAACTCGTCCCAGGTCCAGTTCGCGGTCGGGTAGGCGACGCCCGCCTTGTCGAAGACGGCCTTGTTGTAGAAGACGCCGATCGTGTCGAAGTCCTTGGGCACGCCGTATTGCTTGCCGTCCCAGCTGTACAGGTCGTTCAGCGCCTTGGGGTAGTTCGCCGGCTTGATGCCGGAGCCGATGGGCTCGAGCAGCCCGTTTGACGCGTAGAGCTGGAAGTTCGGCCCGTTCATCCAGAAGACATCAGGCAGGGTCTTCGAGGTTCCCTGCGTCTGCAGCTTGGTGAAGTAGTTCGCGTACGGCGTGATCTGGGTGGTGACCTTGATGTTCGGATACTCCTTGTTGAAGTCCTTGATCAGGGCATCCATCCCCGGCTTCTGGTTCACGTCCCAGAACGCGTAGGAGATGCTGGCGGACAGATTATGATCGGCAGGGGCATCGGAACCGCTGCCGGTGTTGGACGAGCAGCCGGCGAGTACGACTACGGCCGCGGCCGCGACCGCTAGCAGGGCTTTTCGCATTGGTTCTCCTTCGGTGAGGGGGTTGTCGGTGCCTTGCCGGGTCGGCGAATCCACTCGCCGGCCCGGATCTTCGTTTTACGTCTGCTCTGCGTTTCTCGCGCGTGCGGAGCCGAGTCGCCGCTACAACCGCGCAGCGACTCCCGCGTCCACGGCGGGCACGGCACGAGGCCGGGATCCGTCGCGGAGCGATTCGGTCGCCGCTACTGCGGTGGCCACCGCGTTGCGGGCGGCGACTGCGGACGTCGTCGTCGCAGTGCCCTCCCGCACGAAGCGCACGAACTCGGCTACTGTCAGCCGATCGGCGTCTCCGTGACCGCTCTCGTCGCCGGGCACGGTGTACTCGGCGTCTCCTGCGGGGTTGTACGTGGTCCGGCGGTTCCAGACGCGCACGATCGCGCCGTCGGAGTCGCCGAAGTTCTCGAGGCGCCCCTCCGTGCCGATCACGGTGTAGTTGCGCCAGTAGTCCGGGGTGTAGTGGCACTGCTGGTACGACGCGAAAACGCCGTTGTCCAGGTGCATCGTCACCATCGAGATGTCCTCGACGTCGATCACCGGGTTGAGCTCCGCGTTGGGCCAGCGGCGGCCAGCGTCGAACGAGAACCAGTCGGGCATCGAGCGATCGGAGTTGTCCGCGCCGGTCGTCGATGCCTCCGTAGAGCGTGAGCGCCGCCCATGCCGGTGACCAGCTCGGAGTAGCCGCCGGCGAGCCAGTGGATGACGTCGATGTCGTGGGCGCCCTTCTGCAGGAGCAGCCCGTTGGACTTGGCGCGTTCGGCGTGCCAGTCCTTGAAGTAGTAGTCACCGCCGTTGCCGACGAAGTGCCGGCACCAGATCGCCTTGACCTCGCCGATCTCGCCGCGCTGGATGATGTCGCGCATCGTCTGCACGACGGCCATGTGCCGCATGTTGTGCCCGACGTAGAGCGGCGTGCCGGAGTCGGCGGCGGCGGCGAGGACGGCGTCGGCGGCGTCGACGTCGATCGCGAGCGGCTTCTCGAGGTAGACCGCGATGCCTGCGTTCAGGAGGTCGATCGCGACCTCCGCGTGGGTGTGGTCCGGTGAGGTGACGAAGGCGGCGTCCACATCGGCCGCGCCCGCGATCAGCTCGCGATGGCCCGGGAACAGCTGCGCCGCTGCGCCGAACTGCTCGGCGGCGCGATCACGTGCGGCAGCACTCGGGTCGGCGACCGCGACGATCACTCCGTCGCCCGCCTCCACGGCGTGACCGGCGATCTCGGACCGCGCGCCCGCGCCGATCACGGCGAGCCGCAACGGCCGGGCCGCGGTCTCCGCGGTCTCCCGCCCCTGCTCCCGCGTGTGCTGCACTGTCCGCTCGCTCATCTGCACTTCTCGACTCATCTGCCCGCTTCCTCCAGGATCTGCTGCGCCGCCCGAGCCCGTGCCCCGGCGACGTCGATGTCGGGCTCCGGCAGATCCGAAGCCAGGTAGAGCCGCTTCATGGCCTGACCGGAGGCCAGCGCGAGCGCGCCGAGCACGACCGACTCGGCGCCGAGCTCCGACTGGATGATCGACGGCCGCACGGGCACCCCGATCTCCGCCATGACCGCCGCGCGCAGAGGCCGCAGCAGCTCTTCGCCGGCGCGGGACAGGCCGCCGCCGACCACGACGACATCCGGGTCGACGGCCATCGTGACCGTCGCGATTCCGGTTGCGACGCCGCGCACGAACTCCTCGATCTCGGCCCGGGCGGACGCGTCACCCGAAGCGGAGGCGCGGAACACCTCTTCGGCCGTCTCGCCGGTCTCCCAGCGCAGCTGGCCGGAGTCGTCGACGTGCATCGAGAAGACGCTGCCGCCGATCTCGCCGGCGGCGCCGTGGCGTCCGCGGCGCAGCTTGCCGTCGATGATGAGGCCCATCGAGATGCGGTGGCCTGCGAAGAAGTAGGCGACGTCGTCGACGAGCCGGGCTGCACCCATCCGGTGCTCGGCCAGGGCCGCCAGCCGCATGTCGTTCTCGATGGTGACGGGGCAGCCGAACTCCTCCTCCAGCCGGCCCGCGATGTCCACGCCCTCCCAGTCGGGGAAGTTGTGCGAGACGGTCAGCCGACCGTCGCGACCGACCATGCCGGAGACAGCGGCGGCCATCCCGGACAGCGTGCCGAGCCGGCCGGCGTCGATCCCGGCTCGGCTGAAGCAGGTGTGCACCGCGTCCTTGACGTTCTCGAGCCGGCCGGCACCCGACGAAGTGCCGATCGACGTCACGCTGGTACCACGCGACGATCCGCCCGGTCAGATCGGCGACCACGACCCGCACGCGGTGGATGCCGACGTCCACGCCCACGAGGAGACCCGCGTTTGCGATGAACTCGAAAATACGGCGCCGGGCGCCCGGCACCGCGGCCGCCGGCGGTGTGCTCCTCGATCATGTCGACCAGGCCGCGCTCCCGCAGCGACGGGAGCGTCGCCTCCACGGTCGGACGCGAGAGATCGGTGCGCTCCGCCAGCTGGGCGACGGTCGCGCGGCCGCCGTCGCGGAGGGCGACCGCGACGCGGGCGCCGCTCTGGTTCGCCTGGCGCGCATCGTGCGCACCGTTCTCCGCCGGAAGCATCGCAGGACCTCTCCGTCCGTTTACAAAGAAAATGACTTTTGTAATTGCTTTCGGATAGTAGAGCACGACGAGTGAATGGAGGTCAAGCAGACTTTTGTTACAAACAAATCACCTTGCGTATTCCGTCATCTCGAACAGCGGTCGGCCGACGTGCGCGCGTCGGTCTTGTCGGTTGTGCGTACAGCCCAATACGCTCGCTCTGACGTTCGACGAGCGAGCAGGGGGCTTTCATGCGTTTCATCCGAGTCGCCGCAGCGTCGCCCAGCGACCCGCCCCGCGGAGGCCTCGAGCGCTCCGCCGCTGCTCAAACGCAGCCCCCTGCTGTTCGGATTCGTGGTCACCCTCGGCGCGCTCGGGGCGATCGCCACCGGCTACATGTTGTACGGCCTGCGGTCGATCATCTTCTCGGTCTTCCTCGCCGCGTTCGCGACCGTCGGTCTCGACCCGCTGATCCGCTGGTTCCAGCGGCACGGCATGAAGCGGGCCTGGGCCATCGTCACCGTGATCCTCCTCATCGTGGGCGTGCTCGTGGCCATCGTCTGGGTGGTCGTCCCGCTGATCGTGACGCAGATCTCCAACCTCGCCACCGCGATCCCCGCCGAGGTCGAGAAGCTGCGGGCGGAAGGCTGGTTCGACGCCACGAACGACGCCAGCAACGGCGTACTCGGTCAGGCCCTCACCTGGATCTCCGCCCAGGTGAAGAACCCGCAGACCTGGGCGAACGTCGGCAACGGCCTGCTCGGCTTCGGCCTCTCGGTGCTGAACGCGTTCACGACCGGCTTCTTCATCGCGATCCTGACCATCTACTTCATCGCCTCCTACGACTCAACGAAGCAGTCGCTGTACCACCTGGTCCGGCGCTCGCACCGCTCGCAGTTCGAGGGCTACTCCGAGCGGATCCTCCAGAACTTCGGCAAATACCTCAGCGGCATGGTGATCCTCGCGTTCTGCAACGCGACATACAGCCTCATCCTGCTGCTGATCACCGGAGTGCCCGGCGCGTTCCTGATCGCACTGGCCGCCTTCTTCATCACGCTCATCCCGCTGATCGGCACGGTGCTCACGACGGCCGTGATGACAGTGCTCGCGATCATTCACTCCCCCGTCAGCGGCATCGTCGTGCTCGTCTTCATGCTGATCTACATGCAAGTGGAGGCATACATCCTCACACCGAAGGTGATGGGCAAGGCGGTCCAGGTGCCGGGCTCCGTCGTCCTCATCTCGGCGCTCGCCGGATCGACGCTGTTCGGCCTCCCCGGGGCACTGGTCGCCATCCCGATCTCGGCGGGCATCATCCTCATCATCAAGGAGGTCGTGATGCCGCGGAAGGATCGGGCCTAGCGATTCCCTGGCTCAACTGACGATCGGCCGCATCACATGCCGGTGACGAGACGAACGCCGGAGCCGAGCTCGGTGAGATACGCCGGCAGATGACCGACCGCGAACGGCTGGATGTACTCACGACCGACAGGCCCGAGTTGCGTCACGAGCGCGACCGAGTCCTGCCTCAGCCCGGACGCGGCGGCCGGGACCAGCACATTCCCCGGAAGGCATCCCCTCGAGGATCACCACTCCGAACCCGAGGAGATCACGCGCTGAGACTCATCGACGAACAGGCCATCTCCAGATGGCTGTCCGGCACGGGCCAGCGCATCTTCGGCGATCGCGGTGAGAGTGCTCGCTCCTTCCATCTCGTCGGCAAGCTTCGCCCCCGCACGCCGATGGAACTCGGAACGACTGATGGCTGACCCGATCTACGGGATCGTCAGCTCACGACCGACGGCGCCCACGCGTGACGCAGGAGGAGCGACTGCGGGGCCGAGCCGTCGGCCGGAACCCAGAAGATATCGGCGATACGGAGCAGCCAACTGCAGAATCTTTATCTGCAAAGAACTTCTGTGAACCTAGGAGGTCGCGGGCCGCCTCCGCCGACGCCTGCCGACGAACCGGAGGTCGTCGAGTCCGAACCCTCCGACCGGCAGTGCTGCGCGGATCCTCTCGTCGTCGAATCGCCGGTGCGGCCGTAGTTCCAGGGGAAGCTCCGGCGCGAACGGCGCGGGCTCGTCGACCCCTTCGTTCAGCATCCTGGCCTGCGCTTTGGCGACGAGCGGGACAACCATCGTCCACTCAGTCAGCTGGGCCAGCGCCCGGATGCTCCAGACCGGAACAGGGAAGAACACCGGTCGACGGCCGGCGACCCGCGCGATCCGCCGCACCGCCTCGCCGAGAGCGAGCTCGTCCGCCCCCATCACCGCGACGGTCGGGTCAGGGATGCGGCCCTCCAGCGCAGCGACGAGCACGTCGACGGCGTCGTCGACGGGAACGGGGCGAACGTTCCGCTCGCGGAATCCGACGGTCGCGAAGAGCGGCAGCGTGCGCACCGCGCGCGTGACGTGATCGACCATATGGTCGCCGGGGCCGTAGATCATCCCGAACTTGAGGATCGTGTGCGGGATGCCGGAGGCGCGGATCAGCTGCTCGGCCTCCCATTTGGTCTCGTGATAGCGCGAGCCGCAGTCGGGCCGTGCCCGCAGGAAGCTGACCATGACGATGCGTTTCACGCCCGCCCGGCGGGCCGCCTCGACCACCGCGCGCGTCCCTTCGACGTGGACGCGCTCGAAGGTCTGCTCGCCCAGCTCCCGATTGATGCCGGCGCAGTGCGCGACGGCGTCGCAGCCGGCGAACGCCGCGGCGAGGGCGTCGACGTCGTCGCTCCGGACGCCGGTGCGGCGGGAGATCGCGACCGTCTCGGCCGGATCGAGCCGCTCGGCCAGGTGACGCCCGACGAATCCCGTGCCGCCGGTGATGGCTATCCGCATGCCACTACTCCTTCGCTAATTAGCAATGAAGCTAAACCATATCTAGCAATGGTGCTATATTGCAAACCATGACAGACAGCGCCTCCGAGATCTTCGCGGCTCTCGCCCACCCGACGAGGCGGCAGATCCTCCAGGACCTCAAAGACGGCGAACTCGCCGCCGGGGAGATCGCAGCGCGCTTCACGGCCACCGGCCCGACGATCTCCCGCCACCTGAGCGTCTTGCGCCAGGCCGGACTGGTCACGGAGCGCCGCGAGGCCAACCGCATCCTCTACTCGCTCGTCGGCGACCGACTTGCGCTGTCGGTCGGCGACTTCCTCTCGACCGTGTGCCCGGAGCAGATCGTGCTGCGCGAGGTGCGCAAGCGCGGGAGCGGGCGAACCGCGGAGGCGTGAAGTGTGATGTATCAAGACATCGGTGACAGTTCTGCATCAGGACATCGGTGACACTTCCTGCATCAGGACATCGGTGACACTAGAGCGTTTGGGCCGTCGTCCGCGGGGTCGGCCGGAGCCGACGTATTTGATGCCGGGTTTGGGCCAGCGGTGCTGCATGATCTGGGTGCCTTGGTGGTCGAAGATCGAGCAGGTGGTCGGTGCGTCTCGATCAGGTAGACGGTCTGGCCGGCGAGGCGCCGGGTGACGTGGAACCGGGTCTGGCGGACCTGGACGATGCCGTTGCGGGCGACGCGGGTGCGGCGGATCGCCGTCCCAGCCGACCGGGCGCTGCTGGTTCGCGTGGCCGCGGCGGGTCAGCTTTCGGGTCGCCGTCCCAAGCCTGCAGCGGGGTGATCCGGCCGGGCAGTCCTTGGTGCGGACGCTCGGTGTTATAGATCACGGTCGAACTGGTCGACCTGCTCCTGCAGCTCTTCGAGGGTGTCGGCGATGGGCTGCTTGTCGAGGCACCGGAACAGGGTCTGGTGGAAGCGCTCGTTCTTGCCCTGCGTGGTCGGCTTATAGGGCTTGCCCGGTGATCGGCTCGACCCCGAGCGCGCGTGACATAGGTGACGAGCTGGCCGACGACCCCGCGCCGCGACGGGTTCAACGCGGCACCGTTATCGGTGAGCAGCCGTTGCGGGACACCGTGGGCGGTGATGCCTTCTTCACGACCGCGATCGCGCGCTTCGGAGGTCTCACCCCAGGCAACATGGGAGGCGACCGCGAACCGGGAGTGGTCGTCGATGAGCTGGAAGATCACGCATTTGCGACCCCCGGTGAGGACGTATTCGGTTGCGTCCAGCTGCCAGCACGCGTTCGGCGCCGGATAGACGAACCGCCGATACGAGGCCCGGGGCTTCTTCCGCGGCTCGACCCGGGCGACGCCGGCCTCGCGGAAGATCCGCGACAACGACGCGGTCGACGGGACCGGGTGCATGCCCGATCGAGCGCATCTTCTCGTGAACGCTGATCGGCCCGTGGTCCAGCCCGGACTGCCTCCAACGCAGCCCGCACCCCGATCGCCTGCTGCTTCACCTCGTCGGTGACCCCGGTTCGGGCTGCTCGCCGGCCGGCGGATGCGCGGCTCCAACGCCGCCGCCTGCCCCTCCTCGAAGCGCGCGTTGGCGGATCGCGTAGAACGTCTTCCGCGAGATGCCGTGCTCCGCGCAGAACGTGGTCACCGACCCCCGCGGCGCATCCGGCGGCCACTGCGCTAATCGCGACGGACGGACACGAGGATCAACAGGCTCCAGTGCACCCATGCCTCAAACAATGAGGGGAAGTGTCACCACCAAACCGGCCCGAACGGTCACCGATCTATTGATGCAGAACTGTCACCGATGTCCTGACACATGGCAAAGGTTTTGGGACTACGCCCTCGGGCCGGCATCGCGGTCATGGAGCGAAGGCTCCGCCTCATCGACTTCGGCGAGCAAACCTTCGAGCACCAGGATCAGCTCCGGGAGGTCATCGGTCAGGATCTCCCACACTCGCCGCTGATCCACCTGCGCGTACGCGTGCACAAGAATATTTCGCGTCGCGATGATCGCGTGGACATTTGGGATCCGAGCTGCTGTCTCAGCGTCGGCGGAGCGCAGATTCTTGAGCGCCTCGCCGAGGATCTCGAGTTGCCGTTCGACGGCAGCTTGCAGCACCCAGTCGGCCAGATAGTCCGCCTGCTCGTGGCCTTGTGCGACGGATGCGGCTCTCGTCGCGGCCTCGCGCGCATCCCAGACGAATGCCGCCGACTCAGGCAGCATAGAGGTCCTCAGCACTACTAAACGCCGACCGCGCGAAGTAGGGATTGCGCACCGCGCCGGCGTCAACCAGGTCGACCCCGCGTCCCACAATTCGCTCGAGGTCCTCTTTCAGCTCGAAGTAGTCATGGAAGAGCCCACCGCGTCCCGGGAGGAAATCGACGAGGAAATCGACGTCGCTCGTGTCAGTGTCGAACTTGTCGCCGAGCACGGACCCGAAAATGCGAAGTCGTTCGACTCCATGTGCTTCGCACGCGCGCCCGATCGCTTGCACGTCAACTGGCACCGCGGTGATCATGACAGGAATTATCCCATGTCAACTGGTTGCACCGCAGGACGGCGCGTTCCCGCGTGGCAACGGAATCTTAACCGTCGCGTTTCCGCCGCCTGACGACCTACAGCAACATCCAGATTTGCCTCGGAGTGAACGAGGCGCCGAACGGATCTTCTTTGCGCGGATGCCAAGCGAGAGGATGCGCAACCCTCAAAGTCGAGCATAACGATAGGAGCTTCGGATGCTGCTGTTGAAGTAACTTCCAATGCTCTCGGATCCCATCAACGTTTCGTGCTCGACGGCCGAAACGTCGAAGTACTGGTAGACGGTTCCATCCTTGAACTCGACTTCGAGAGTCTGGCTCGCGGCGTCATATCCAACGGTAATCAAGTTCGAACTATTCACCGGAACCCGATCCATTTGAAGCTCCTCCGCTTGCGTTTTTGCTGAGATCGTCGGTACGGCGCGCCGACTTCGTGTTGTGAGACGCTGCCACGCTGAGGCGACATCTCGGTAATCCTGTGGCACCCGATCGACATCCCAACCACCCGACCTAATAGGGTTTCCCGGTGATCGGCTCAACGCCGAGCGAGCGCACGTAGGCGACCAGCTGGCCCAACACTCCGCGGCAGGACGGGTTCAACGCGGCGCCGTTGTCCGAGAGCAGACGCTGCGGGACACCATGCGCCGCGATGCCCTTGCTGACCACCGCGATCGCACCCTCTGAAGTCTCACCCTAGGGAGACGTGGGAGGCGACCGCCAGCCGCGAGTGGTCGTCGATGAGCTGGAAGATCACACACTTGCGTCCTCCGGTGAGGACGTACTCGGTCGCATCGAGCTGCCAGCACGCGTTCGGCGCCGGATAGACGAAACGGCGATACGACGCCCGCGGCTTCTTCTTCGGCTCGATCTTCGCGACTCCTTGGTCGCGGAAGATCCGCGCCAACGATGCCGTCGAGGGCACCGGGTCCATGCCGAGCGAGCGCATCTTCTCGTGAACACTGATCGGACCGTGATCGAGCCCGGATTGCTCCAAAGCGGCCCGGACTCCGATGGCCCGTTGGACGACTTCGTCAGTGATCCTGGACGGGCTTGCCTTCGGCCGCCGAGACCCGCGGCTCAAGGGCCGCCGCCGGCCCATCCTCGGCTGCCCGTCTGCGGATCGCGTAGAACGCCTCGCGGGAGATCCCGTGCTCGGCGCAGAACGTCGTGATCGACCCGCGCGGTGCATCCGGCGGCCACTGAACGATCGCGAGACGGACACGAGGATCAACAGGGTCAACACGGCTCATCCCTCAAACATTGAGGGCAAGTGTCAGGACCAAACCCCGCCGGAACGTCAGAGCTCTATTGATGCAGCTTCGTCAGAGATGTCCCGATGGATCACAGCACCGACCCCCGACAACGATAAAGCCCCCGATCCCCGTGTTTCCAAGGGATCGGGGGCTTCTCGCCACCTGCGGTGTTGGGTGCGCCCCCAGGGACTTGAACCCTGAACCCATTGATTAAGAGTCAATTGCTCTGCCGATTGAGCTAGAGGCGCGTTCGATCCGGTTACCCGAACCGAGGCACAACATTAGCATCAGGATCGGCTGCTTCGCCAATCGAGACGCCTCGAGCGCAAAGCCCGGGCGTGTCCGGGTGACGGGCCGCTAGGCTCCTGCCGTGACCGACTCACGCGACACCGACCGGCCCCTCTCCTCCGACCTGGCGCTCGCTCTCCGGCTCGCCGACCTCGCCGACGGGATCTCGTCCGCACATTTCCGCGAGCGCGGCCTCCACATCGACACGAAGCCCGACCGCACGTTCGTCACCGAAGCCGACCTCGCTGTGGAGCGGGCGATCCGGGAAGCACTCGCTTCCGAGCGGCCCGGCGACGGCATTCTCGGCGAGGAGTACGGGACGGAGGGCGACGCGATCCGGCAGTGGATCATCGACCCGATCGACGGCACGTCGAACTATCTGCGCGGTGTGCCGGTGTGGGGCACGCTCATCGCGCTGGCGGTCGACGGTAAACCCGTGGTCGGCGTCGCCAGCTCGCCCGCTCTCGGCAAGCGCTGGTGGGCTGCGGTCGGCGACGGCGCCTGGACGACCGACGCCCCTGGCGCTCAGCCGCGCCCCATCCAGGTCTCCGCCGTCGCCGATCTCGAGCACGCCTCGATCAGCTTCCAGAGCATCGCCCAGTGGGATCAGGCCGGGTACCTCGACCGCCTCGTCGCCCTGACCCGCCGAGTGTGGCGCGACCGCGCCTACGGCGACATGTGGTCGTACATGCTCCTCGCAGAGGGGCTTCTCGACGCCGTGGGCGAGTTCGACGTGAAGACCTACGACCTCGCCGCTCTCATCCCGATCGTCGAGGAGGCCGGAGGCACGTTCACCTCGGCGACCGGAGAGCCCGGCCCGGGCAACGGGTCGTCGCTCGCCTCCAACGGGCTGCTCCACGCCGCCCTCCTGGAGGCGCTCACGTAGGGCGCGGAAGACGCGCCTAGATACTCGCGAGCACCTCGTCCAACTGCTCGTACCCCTCGGTGAGGCCCTTCTCCTGACCGGAGGCGACCATGCCGTCGCGGGCCTCCATCGTCGGGTACACGGCGTGGACGCGAATGCGGCTGCGTCCGCCCTCCAGCGGCTCGAAGCGGATCGACTCCACGCTGACGACGTCGGGGAAGCCCTCGAACTCGAAGGTCTGGATCGCGAACGCGTTGTCGCGGACGACGTGGAAGACGCCGTTGAACGCGTAGGACTCCCCACCGACGGTATGCACGTAGCGGTACCGGCCTCCTGTCGTGAAGTCGAACTGCTCCAGATCCATCTCGTAGCCTCGCGGTCCGAGCCAGCGCTTGAACAGCTCGGGCTCCTTGTGCGCCCGGAAGACCAGCTCGACGGGATAGTCGAACTCGCGCTCGATGTCGATGAAGGGCAGGCCCTCCGGTGCGGTGATGGTGACGTCGTTGCTCATTGCTCTCTCTCCTTGCTCGCGTTCTGGTGGGTGGTCGTCTCGGCGTCCGCGAGTTCGCCAAGCAGGGTGTCGAGGGTGCGGAATCGCTGTTCGTGGATCAACCGGTAGCGGTCGATCCACGAGGTGAGCTCTTCGAGCGCGCCGGCGCGCAGGTGCACCGGCCGGCGCTGCGCGTCTCGACTGCGCGAGACGAGCCCCGCCTCCTCCAGCACGTGGATATGGCGGGACACCGCCTGGGTCGTGATCGCGAACGGCTCGGAGAGCTCGTTCACAGTCGCCGGCCCCGAGCTGAGCCGCGCGATGATCGCTCGACGCACGGAGTCCGAAAGCGCCTGGAACGCCCGGTCGAGTCGCTCTTCGCCCGCGGGGTCAGCATCATCCGGCGTCATATCCAACAATTTCCTTTATCAACACTTGTATTGAGTACAATAGGCCACCCGCCGCCCGACCGCAAGGGGCCCCGCTCCCCTAGGCTCGACATCGTGAGCACTCCACCACACGCGCCCGCCACCTCGACGGCAGCCACCAGCGCAACCGCAGAGCCCCTCGTCCACATCGCCGGGTTCCGGATGGACTTCGGCCGCACGACCGTGATCCGCGACCTCTCCTTCGACATCGCCCGCGGCGAGACATTCGGCTTCCTCGGCAGCAACGGCTCGGGAAAGACGACGACCATCCGCGCGCTGCTCGGCATCTACCAGCCAACCGCCGGCGTCCTCCACATCGACGGCAGAGACTTCTCCCCGGAGGCCGGGGAGCGCCTCGGCTACCTGCCGGAGGAGCGCGGCCTCTACAAGAAGGAGTCGGTCATCGACGTCATGGTCTACTTCGGCCGGCTCAAGGGCCTCGGCGCCGAGCAGGCGCGGCGCTGGTCGCGCGAGTACCTCGAGCGGGTCGGCATCGGCGACAAAGAGAAGGTGCGCCTCGACAAGCTCTCCGGCGGTCAGCAGCAGAAGGTGCAGCTCGGGGTCACGATCATGAACCAGCCGGAGCTGCTGATCCTCGACGAGCCGACCAAGGGCTTCGACCCGGTCAACCGCCGGCTGCTGATGGACATCATCGACGACCAGAAGCGTGCGGGCTCCACCGTCATGATGGTGACCCACCAGATGGAGGAGGTCGAGCGGCTCTGCGACCGCGTGATCCTCCTGAAGGACGGCGTCTCGCGCGCCTATGGCACCGTCTCGGAGGTGCAGGAGCAGTTCGGCGGCACCATCGTGCACGTCGACCACGACGGCCTCATCCCGCCCTCCCCCACCTACGGCATCACGAAGGACGAGGGCGGCCACGCCCAGCTGGAGGTCGCGAACGACGCCGACACAGCCGCGATCCTGCGCTCGCTCGTGGAGGCCGGCCTCCACATCACCCGCTTCGCCCCCACCCGCAAATCGCTCGACGACATCTTCGTCGAGGTCTACGGCGCCGAGAGCCGCGAGGAGGACTGACCATGGCCCGCCACAACCTCTCCACCGTCATCGGGTTCGAGTTCACGCGAACGATCAAGAAGCGCAGCTTCTGGGCGGTGACCCTCATCCTGCCGATCCTCGTGTTCGGCCTGGGAACGCTCGTCATCTCCGCGAACGTCTCCAGCGCCAACACCGCAGACCAGCAGAAGAACGCGCGCTTCGACTTCCTCTACGTCGACGCCTCCGGGCTCGTCGACCCGGCGATCGCCCACAGCTACGGCGGCAAGGAGATCCCGAGCAGCTCCGAAGGCGTCGAGGAGGTGCAGGTCGGAGGCACGCCGGCGTTCTTCGACTATCCCGCCGACCCCGCGAAGCAGACGATCAAGGTCTACGGCGCCGACGCCGGCGTCTTCCAGAACAGCAAGTACTCGGCCGTCGCGCAGTCACTGCTCGCGGCGAGCGTCGAGGAGAAGCTGAACAGCCCGGTCGACGTCGCCATCCTCCGCGGCGAGACGAACACGTCGACGACCACGTTCAAGAACGGCGCGGTCGCTCCCGGTTTCGAGGCCATCCTGCCCGCCCTGCTCTTCCTCGCGGCCTTCTTCATCGTCATCGTGTTCCTCGGCAACCAGATGCTGAACTCGACGCTGGAGGAGAAGGAGAACCGTGTCACGGAGATGATCCTGACCACGATCAACCCGACGAACCTCCTGGTCGGGAAGGTGGTGTCGCTGTTCGCGGTGGGACTCATCCAGATCGCGGTGTTCTCGCTGCCGGTGGTGATCGGCTACCTGTTCTTCCGCGACCAGCTCGCCATCCCGAGCCTCGACCTGAGCACCCTCGTCTTCGACCCGCAGAAGATGATAATCGGCGCGCTCATCACGATCGGCGGCTTCGCGCTGTTCACCGGCACGCTGGTGGCGGTCGGCGCCGTGATGCCGACCGCCAAGGACGCCGCCCCGTTCTTCTCGGTCGTGGTCTTCGCCGTCGTGATCCCGATCTACGCCTCGAGCTACGCCATCAGCACGCCCGATGCGCCGATCGTGCAGATCCTGGCGTACTTCCCCTACACCGCGCCGATCACCGCGCTCATCCTGAACGCGTTCGGCTCGTTGCCCCTCTGGCAGGCGATCGTCATCATCGTCGAGCTGTTCGCGCTGTCGTTCGTGGTCCTCCGGCTGGCTGTGCGGCTGTTCCGCTACGGCTCGATCGAGTACTCGAGCAAGGTCAAGATCCGGGACGTGCTCAGTCGCCGATCCGGGCCGGGACGCACGGCGGTCCGCTGATGCGCGCCGTCGTCGTCCCGCAGCCCGGCGAGGCGGAGGTCCTGACGCTCGCCGACGTTCCCGATCCTCAACCGACACCCGGCGAGGTGCGCATCCGGGTGATCGCGGCGGGGCTCAACGGCGCCGACCTGAGCCAACGCCGCGGCTACTACCCGTCGCCGCCGGGCGCGCCCGAGTGGCCGGGGCTGGAGGTCTCCGGGGTCATCGACGCCGTCGGCGACGGCGTCGAGCCCGGACGCTGGCACAACGGCGACGTCGTCTGCGCTCTGCTGCCCGGCGGAGGCTACGCCGAGCTCGTCACGGTCGACGCCGGGCTGGTGCTGCCGGTTCCGACGGGCGTCGACGCGGTGGAGGCCGCCGGCCTGCCCGAAGTGGCGGCGACGGTCTGGTCGAACGTGTTCGACCTCGGCGCGCTGGCCGCAGGCGAGACCCTCCTCATCCACGGCGGTTCGAGCGGCATCGGCTCGATGGCGATCCAGCTGGCCCGCGCGCTCGGATCGCGCGCGATCGCGACGGCCGGCAGCCCGGAGAAGGCCGCGTTCTGCCGTTCGCTCGGCGCGGAGGCGGCCGTCGACTACCGCACGGACGACTTCGTCGCGGCGGTCCTGGCGTTCACCGACGGGAGGGGCGCCGACGTCGTGCTCGACATCGTCGGAGGCGACTACATCGCCCGCGATCTAGAGGCGCTCGCGACCGGCGGCCGGATCATGTCGATCGCCGTCCGCGACCGCACCCCGGCCTCCGTCGACCTGGGGCTGCTCATGCGCAAGCGCGCCCGCCTCCAGGGCACGACCCTGCGGGCGCGTCCGCTCGCCGAACGGGTCGCGGTCGTCGCGGCCGTGCGCGAGCACGTCTGGCCGCTGCTCGAGGCCGGCGACGTGCGCCCGGTCATCGACTCGGTGTTCCCGCTCGCGGATGCGGCCCAGGCGCATCGGCGGATGGAGTCGTCCGCGCATCTCGGGAAGATCCTGCTGCGCGTCTCCTGACGAGGAGGTCCACCGCGGCCGCGACCACCGCCCCGATCGCGTAGGCGAGCAGGTCGGTCGCCTGGAACGTGGACCCGAGCACGAGCTCGGCACCCGGGATCGTCGCCGAAAGCCGCGCAGGCACGCCGGTGAGCTGTAGCAGTTCGACCCCGGCGCACACCGTCAGCGCGACACCTCCGACCAGCACGCTCGATGTTCGCGGCGCCACGAGGGCGACGAGCAGGAACAGCAGCACCGCGTAGAGCGCATCGCCCGCGAACGCACCGGCCCAGCCGTCGGCCTGCTCGTGCACCGTGAGACCGGCCACGACGACCGCGGCCGCGACGAGAGCGAGCACGACGCGACGGCGGGCGAGGGAGGTCATCCTGAGACGCTACCGGGCCGCTGGCGGCCGGCGCGTCCGCCCGGTGTCGGATCGCACCTCCATCGGTGGGAGGATCGAAGGCATGACCGCGCTGCCGTCCGACGAAGCCCTGCTCGCTCTGCCGAAGGCCGAGCTCCACCTCCACATCGAAGGCACGCTGGAGCCCGACCTCGCGTTCGAGCTCGCGGGCCGCAACAGCGTGGCCCTGCCCTACACGTCGGTCGAGGAGCTCGCTGCTCAGTACGAGTTCGCCGACCTCCAGTCCTTCCTCGACCTCTACTACGCGACGATGTCGGTGCTGCGCACAGAGGACGACTTCGCCGAGCTCACCCGGCGCTATCTGCGCACCGCCGCCGCCCAGGGCCTCCGGCACGTCGAGCTGTTCTTCGACCCGCAGGCGCACGTGAGCCGCGGCGTCCCCCTGGAGGCCGTCGTCGACGGCATCGGCGGTGCGCTGGCGGAGGCCGAACGCGATCTCGACATCACCAGCGGGCTCATCCTGTGCTTCCTGCGCGACCAGCCGGTCGAGTCCGCCGACGCGGTGCTCAGCGCCGCGCTCACCCGGCCGGAGCGGCTGCTCGGCGTCGGGCTCGACTCCGCGGAGGTCGGATATCCGCCCGAGCTGTTCGCCAGGGTCTTCGCACGGGCGAAGGACGCGGGGTTGCATGCGGTCGCCCACGCCGGCGAGGAGGGACCGCCCGCCTACATCCGACAGGCGCTCGACGTTCTCGTCGTCGAGCGGATCGACCACGGCATCCGTGCCGCGGAGGATCCCGAACTGTTGGCGCGACTCGCCGCCGAGGGCGTGCCGCTCACGGTGTGCCCGCTGTCGAACGTGCGCCTGCGCACGGTTGCCGACCTGGCTCACCACCCGCTGCTGACACTCGACGACGCCGGGGTGCGGGTCACCATCAACTCGGACGACCCCGCCTACTTCGGCGGCTATGTCGGCCACAACTACCTGGCCGTCCGGGATGCGCTCGGCGTTGACGCCGAGCGGGCCGAGCGGTTCGCCCGCACGTCGATCAATGCGTCGTTCGCGACGGACGCCCGCAAGGCCGCGCTGCAAGTAGAGGTCGACGCGTGGCGCGGCTGAGCACCGGCCCGGCCCCGTCGGGATCGGTCGCTCGACCGGACGGCCGTCAGGTGCGCTACTTCGACACCGGAGGGAGCGACGACGCTCCCGTGCTGGTCTGGCACCACGGAACACCGCAGACCGGAGCCGTCATCGAGCCGATCGCCTCGGAGGCTGCCTCTCGGGGCCTGCGCGTCGTGTCCTGCGCACGACCCGGCTACCCGGGCTCCGACGCGTCCGCCGGACGCAGCGTCGCCGTTGCCGCTGCCGACGTCCTCGCGGTGCTCGACGAGCTCGGCATCGACCGCTTCGCCACGATGGGCGCCTCCGGCGGCGGCCCGCACGCGCTCGCCTGCGCCGCGCTCGCGCCGCAACGGGCCACCGCTGCCGTCACGTTCGCGGGCATCGCGCCGTACTGGGGCGAGGTCGACTGGTTCGCCGGCATGGCCGACCCGGGAGGCCTCCGATCCGCGCTCGCAGGCCGGCCGGCGCGACTCGCCCACGCGCAGACGGCGGAGTTCGAGCCCGAGTCGTTCACCTCCCGTGACTTCGAGGTGTTGAAGAGCGCTTGGGCCGACCTCGGCACCGACGCCGCCGCCGGTTCGGCGTCCGACCCGGAGGGCGAAGCAGACGACGACGTCGCGTTCGTATCGTCCTGGGGAGTCGAGCTCGGCGCGGTGACGTCGCCGGTCCTCCTCGTGCAGGGCGGCAGGGACCGCGTCGTCCCTGCCACGCACGCCGGCTGGATGCTCGAGCGGATCCACAGAGGCGAGCTGTGGCTGCGACCGCGCGAGGGCCACATCTCGGTGCTCACGGCGCTGGGCGTCGCGCTGGACTGGGCGGTGGCCAGGTCGGCCGCCTGAGCGGCACCCCCTCGGCACGCGCATCGCCGCCGCTGACCCTGTGAGTCTTTTCAGAAACGACCTCTCCGACTGCTAATGTCGACGGACGCGTCGGCCTGCACGGCCGACCGTTTTCTGTTCCCGAAGGAGAGAACATGTCGACGTCGACGGCCACCGCACCCGCGCGATCCGGGACCCTGCGCCGCAACCTCGGGCTCTGGGCCATCGTCGCTCTCGGCCTGGGCTACATGACGCCCACCGTCGTCTTCGACACCTTCGGGATCGTCTCCGACCAGACGAACGGCGCCGTTCCCGGCGCCTACCTGGTGGCGCTCATCGTGATGCTGTTCACCGCCATCAGCTACGGCAAGATGGCGGGCGCCATCCCGAGCGCCGGTTCGGCGTACACCTATGTGCGGGAGTCCATCCACCCGAACGTCGGCTTCCTGGTCGGCTGGACCTCCCTCATCGACTACGTGCTGCTGCCGATGGTGAACTGCCTGATCATCCGGCTCTACCTGGAGCAGGTCTTCCCCGGGGTCCCGGGCTGGATCTGGGTCGTGATGTACTGCGTGGCGGTGACGACGCTCATCTACGTCACGATGCGCGGCACGTCGAACGTCAACATGGTCCTGCTGGTGTTCGCGATCATCGTCATGGCGGTGTTCGTCGTCATGGTGATCGCCCAGCTCGCCGCCGGCGACGGGACGGTCGCCTCCGTGAAGCCGTTCTTCCACGACGGCGTCACTCTCTCGGCCGTCCTCACCGGCGCCACGGTCGTCTGCTTCTCGTTCATCGGGTTCGACGCGGTGACCATGTACGCGGAGGAGGCGAAGACGCACAAGATCATGCCGCGCGCCATCCTGCTGACGGTGCTGATCGGGGGCGCGATCTTCCTCGTCGCCGGCTTCTTCACGCAGCTGCGCTTCCCGACAAACGCACCGTTCGGCGAGTTCACCGACGACCCGCTCCCCCAGATCGGCCTCATCGTCGGCGGCCCGGTCTTCCAGGCCGTCTTCGTCTCGGCCGGCTTCGCCGCAACGCTCGCCTCCGGCCTCGCCTCGCACGCCTCGGTCGCACGGATGCTGCTGGTGATGGGCCGCAACAACGTCCTCCCGCGGCGCTTCTTCGGCTACATCAATCCGAAGACCCGCACGCCGACCCTGAACATCGTGCTCGTCGGCGTGATCTGCCTGCTCGCGATGTCGTTCTCGCTGGAGCTGATCTCGGCGTTCATCAACTTCGGCGCCCTGATCGCGTTCACCTTCGTCAACATCTCCGTGATCGCCTGGTTCGCGATCCGCCAGGGCCGCCGGAAGACCCCGCGCGACATCATCAGCTTCATCGTGCTCCCCACGATCGGCATGGTGCTCACCGGCGTCCTCTGGGCGAACCTGCACGCGGACGCCCTCATCGGAGGCCTGATCTGGACGTCCATCGGCTTCGTCTACCTGCTGGTCCTGACCCGCGGCTTCCGTCGCAAGACCGCGGCCTTCGACGAGAACCAGCCGGTCACCGGGTTCACGAAGGCGGTGGGATCGGAGCGCGACGACGCGCGCTAAAGGCGCCGGTCTGGCTCTAGTGTTGGACTCAGGTGCACGGGGGAAGATGTGCCCCACGCACCGGGAGGAGTCGCCGATGTCCGAGCTCGACCTCAACCAGCCGTTGACGCCGCCCGACGGGCCCGCGGAAGGCGTGGCACTCACGCCCCCGGCCGCCGTGCCGGAGGTCGGCGGCGACCAGGCCGTCGGGATGGTCGCCGTGCCCGCCGACAAGCGTGCGGAGCTCCAGGCCAAGGCCAGCGAGTTCGTCGCCGGCCTCTCCGCGGTGGAGCCGGGCAGCCCCGAGTTCACACGCAAGGTCGATGAGATCGCCCGCATGGGTGTGCAGGAGATCCGCTCGTCGTCGGAGGTGTCGAACCGGATGCTGCAGCGGCCGGAGTCATCGCTCGCCGCTGCCCGCGGCCGCGGTGGCCCGTCTGATCCGCAGACGCAGGTGGCGCAGACGCTTCAACAGCTGCGCACGACCATCACCGAGCTCGACCCGGGTCACGCGAACCTGGCCGGCGCCAAAGGCTTCCTCGGGCGCCTCCCCGGCGGCAAGTCGCTCATGCGGTATTTCGAGCGCTACCAGCCCGCCCAGAAGCAGCTCGACGCGATCATCACGGCCCTCATCTCCGGGCAGGACGCCCTGCTCAAGGACAACGCCGCCATCGACCTCGAGCGCACCAACCTGTGGTCGACGATGGGCAAGCTCGGCGAGTACGCTGCGCTCTCGAAGGCGCTTGACGAGTCGATCGAGTCGCGCGCCGCTCAGCTGCGCCCGACCGACCCGCAGCGGGCCGAATCGCTCGTCGCTGACGCGCTCTTCCCCATCCGGCAGCGGCGGCAAGACCTCACAACGCAGATCGCCGTGTCGGTGCAGGGATACCTGGCCCTCGACGCGATCCGCAAGAACAACCTCGAGCTGATCAAGGGCGTCGAGCGTGCCCGCACCACAACGGTCGCGGCCCTGCGCACCGCGATCATCGTCGCGCAGGCGCTCGGCAACCAAGAGCTGGTGCTCGACCAGATCGGCGCGTTGAACGACGCGACCAACGCCATGATCGACCGCACCGGCGAGCTCCTGCGGCAGCAGACCGCGCGGGTGCACGAGGAGGCGATCTCCACCGGCGTCAGCCTGGAGACCCTCCAGCACGCCTTCGACAATGTGTTCGCGACCATGGACTCCATCGACGGGTACCGCAAGAAGGCGGTCGAGAGCATGGCCAAGACCGTCGACGCCCTCGAGCAGCAGGTCGAGCGGTCGCGAAGCTACCTGGATCGGTCGCACAACAGCGCGAACTGACCGAGGCGTTTCCACGAGCAGACGGTCACGGCAGGTCGAGGCGCGACAGCCCGAACCGCTGGGACAGGAAGCGGCCGTTGACCAGCAGCGCCGACACGTCGTGCTCGGCCGCGGCGTCCCGCATCCGTCTCGCGGCGTTCTCGAGTTCACCCAGTTGCGCGACCAGCGCCTGCGCCGGAGTCGTCCCGTCGGGGAGGACGTGCTGCGCCGCCCAGGCGGGCGGCAGCATCAGGTAGGCGAGCAGCGTGTCAGGGAGGTAGACGGTCGCGGTCCGCCGCACCATGACCTCCGTTTCGCCCTGCCCGGCGACCCGGTCGAGGGCGTCGACCAGCAGCTCCCCGATGCGGCCGACCTGGGCGGCCGCCTCCGCGGGCACACGGCCGCCGAGGCGCGCCGGCAGCGTCCGGAGGTCGGCGTCGAGCTTCGACTCTCTGACCTGGATCTCCGACCCCGGCGGTTCCAGGCCGAGCGTCTGCAGGGCCAGCGACGAGGTCGCCGCGTCTCCCGCAGCCTCGGCCTCCAGCGCGGCGACACGCCCGGCGAACGCGGTGAGCCAGTCACCGAGCCCGAGGGGCCGGCGGATGACGGTCGCACCGCGGTAGACGAGCGCGGCCTCCCCCGCCCACTGCGGCCCCGGCTCGTAGCCCAGCGTCAGCGTCTCCTGGCGCCCGAGGAGGCTGATCCTCGTGATCGCGCCCGGCCGGCCGGACACGCGGTCGCTGAGCGTGCGCCTGCGCTCGACCACCAGCACCCGCGCGGCGAGCACAGGGGAAAGCGCGTGCCGCACCCGCTCGACCAGACCCAGCAGGAAGGCCTGGGGATCTTCTGCCGCCTCCGCCGGTTCCGTCATGATTCCCACATGGTAGACGCTCGAACCGGGCCGCAGCCATGCTCCGATCAGGAGACTCGGCACCCACTCGCCGGTGATTAGTGCAATAATTGTTCGCGCACTAAGCATTTTCGCGAATCACCCGGGAGAAACCCATGGCTGGCCGATTCTGGCGCTTCTACGAACGCGCCAACGACGTCGTCCGCACCTTTACCGGTCCAGCACAGCTCGGCGCCGGCCACCCCGAGGGGCCGGACATCCGGCGAGCCGACGCCGCGTGCCCGATGTGCGGCGAACCGCTCGACCAGCACGTCATCGAGCGGTTCGCCGACTCCCGCACGTCGACCCGCATCCACTGCCCGTGACCGACACCGCCAACCCGTTGGCGCTCGAGAGCCAGGTCTGCTTCGCGCTCTCGGTCGCCGCACGCTCGGTCATCGCCGCCTACCGGCCCGTGCTCGAGCCGGTCGGCCTGACGCACCCGCAATACCTCGTGATGCTGGCACTGTGGGAGAACGAGCCGCTCTCCGTCCGACAGCTCGCCGACCTCCTCGCCTTGGAACCCGCGACGGTCTCACCCCTGCTGAAGCGACTGGAGGCGCTCGGCTATGTCGCGCGCCGACGTTCGGCCGCCGACGAGCGCGTGGTCGAGATCACGCTCACCTCCACCGGTCGCGAACTGCGCTCCTACGCCGAGACCATCCCCGCGACCATGATGCAGCGCCTGGGGATGACCCCCGACGACCTGCGTGACCTGCACCGCGCCATGAACTCGCTCATCCGCGCGACGCGCGACCAGTAGCGCGGCTCAGCTCGCCCGCAGGGGCGTCCCCGCCGCACCCCGGCGTACAGGACGATCAGAATCGAATGCGCCATCGGTTACCGCCCGAGGGAACGCCACAGGCGGCTGTCATCCGACGATCATGGGGAGCGGGTCCTCAGGCGTGGCGCTGCCGTCGCTGGCGGATGAAGCCGACGATCAGCGTACCGAGGAAGAGGATGATCCCGATGATGGCGAGCCAGAGGAGGCCCTGGAAGACGAACCCGACGACCGCGAGTATCGCCCACACGACGAGCAAGATGATGATCCACGTCCACATGATGCCGACCATAGTCGCGGCAGGGTCAACGCGGTCAGGCCTAAAGTCCCCCCGTCCGGCTCGGCGGAGGCCGTCCGCCGCTTCGCACAACAGCACCTTCCTCTGCAACGTACGATCGAGGCCGCGTTGTCAGCAGCGAGGTGAGCCACCCGAACGTTCTCCGGGACTGAGGACAAGACCGCTACCCCCTCGCTGCCGCAACGGGACCAAGGTCCCTGGCCGACGCCCGCCCGGACTGTCAGGATCGTCGAAGGACGCCGACCACCAGTGGAGAGCCGGCCCCTCGGACCTTGCGGCAGCGGCGCCAGCCGTCGGTGCAACACCGCCTGATGCTCGGCAACTGCGAGCGAACTCCGCATCCCACCGCGAAAGGTAGAAGAGAATGACTGAAAATCGACCACTGCTCGACACCGTCATGGAGATGACCGCGTCCTCCGTGACCCACTCCAACCTCAACGAACGAGAGCTCATGTTGGTGCGCACCGCCGCCTTGGCGGCGAGCGACGCGTCAACCGGCTCGTACCTGCTGAACTTGTCCGCCGACGCGGATGCAGGTCTGACGCTCGAAGACGTAACAGGCGTCTTGATCGCTGTCGCCCCGATCATCGGCACCCCCAAAACGGTGTCCGCGGCAACGTCGATCACCGGAGCACTCGGGCTTGCTCTCGCCATCGAGGATGTCCTCGAGTCGGAGGCAGCCTCCGTCTGAGCGGTCGGCTCTATCACGCTCGCTGAGCGGCTGGCTTCGACCGATACAGGATCGAGGCCAGCCCGCCTTCGAAGGAATCAAGCCCCGACTTCCGCGGTATGACGCGGATCTCAAACAACACGCGATGACGACCATCGGTGGAGATGGGGGGAATCGAACCCCCGTCCACTGCTGTGGTCATGTGCCTTCTACGGGCGTAGCCAGTTAAGTCGCTTTCTCAGCCCCGGAACTTGTCGCTGGCACCTGTTCCGACGGGCTCAGTATCAGTTGGAGTCCCTCTGCGCCCTGATGCTCAACGCAGAAGCAAGTCTTCTAGCTGACGCCAGGATCCGGGTAGAAGACAGTTCCCGGTCTGACGGTCTCTTCAAATGGCGAAGGGGAACTTACGCCGCGAGGGCGAAGTCGGCCTTGGCCGAGACAGTGCTGTTGTTATTGGCACTTATTTTTTCGCATGGATCGTTAACGAGATAACCATGCATCCTCGACCCGCTTCTCACACTCTCGCAGACAATGTCGAAACCGATCATCCCCATGCGACGGCCGTGCGGCCGGGTCGTCATCGCGCGCTGTTGAGTTGTTCAGATGCATTTCGCCGCATACCGCAGCGAGCTTCCTATCCTACAACAACGCCGGCCACGGTTCTATGCCAGCATCGATGGATGGCCGACACGATCATCACCGTCCAGGGCGAGTACGAGCTCACGCACCCAGCGGAACGCGGCGCGGTCCGCATCATCGTGTCGTACGAGGGCGAGGAGCGCGACGAGGCGCTCGCGCTGACCGCGCAGCGGCACGCGTCGCTGGTCACGGAGCTGCGCGAACTGCACGACCCGCAGACCGGGCCGGTGACCTCCTGGGCCTCCGATCAGCTGCGGGTCTGGGGCGACCGGCCCTGGAACCAGGACGGCCGCAGACTGGCACCGATCTACCACGCGGAGGTCGGCATCGACGTGACCTTCAGCGAGCCGACTGCGTTGTCCGACTGGGTGGGCGTGGTCTCGATGCTCGACGGCGTCACGATCCAGGGCGTCACCTGGACGCTGACGGAAGCCCGTCGGCAGTCCATCACGCAGGAGGCACGGCGGCGGGCCGTCGAGAACGCGGTGGCCAAGGCGACCGTCTACGCCACGAGCCTCGGCCTCAGCAGCGTGCGACCGCTCGCGCTGAGCGACCCCGGGATGCTGGGCGACGGGCCGGCGCCCGTCCAGCCGGTGCAGCCGCTGGTCGCCCGCGCGATGAGCGCGGACCTGGGCGGAGCGACGCTCGCCCTCAAACCCGAGGACATCACGGTCGCGGTTCAGGTGCACGCGCGGTTCACGGCGTCCTGAACGGCAGCCCCTCCCCGAGAGCAGAGCCGGAGCGGAGTCGGCGTCAGCGCCGCTCAGCTCCCAGGGGTCGCACCCGGTGTCGCCGTGGAGCCCGGCAGCGACGGCGGCCGAATCGGGAGATCGGAGACCTTGAGGATGCGGCCGGCCGTCACCGTCGTGCCCGAGCGCTCTCCGATGACGATGATCTCGTCGCCGACGGCGAAGTCGGAGGCCTTCTGGGTCTGCCCGGGAGCGCCGTACGCGGTCGACGATGACGTGTCGACCGTGAGCGTCGCGCCTCGCGCCGTCGTCAGGGTCCAGGTGCTGCCGTCGATCTTGGCGACGCTGCCGCGGACCACACCCTTGGCGATCGGCCCCTCGTCCTGACGGCCGTTCTGGCCTCCGCCGTTCTGACCTCCCCCTTCGAGCCGCCCTGGCCCGGCGCCGGCTGAGCAGGCACCTGCCCGCCGCCCCGGAACTCATGCGAGACCGACGAGCCGGCGTGGAACAGCACGGAGCCCACCGCGAACACGCCGGCCCCGGCGATGCCGATCAGCAGGATGACGGCCAGCACCAGTGTGGAGATCGCAAACGCCAGCCCGTGGCGCTTGTAGAACGGCTCCGCGGTAGCCGTCGGCCGCTGCGGGCCAGGGCCGTACTGCTGGCCAGGGCCGTACTGCTGGCCAGGATCATACTGCTGCTGTGGCGCAGCGTACTGGGGCTGCGGTTGCGTCGGAGGAAGCGGCTCGGTGGGCTGGGTCTCGTCCATGCTCACAAGAACACCTGATCGAACCGCATTCCGGCTGAGAAGCGGTTATGGCTTGGATGTGAATGCCGAGGCTGCCCCACGGCTCAGGCCGGCTCCACCAGCACGGACCGCAGCTTCGCCAGCTCGACCTCGCTCAACCCGGCCTCCAGGAGGTACTCGCGCACCCCGCCGAACTCGCGGTCGAGGAGGTCGAGTGACTCCTCGAGAGCCTCCGGCGGGCTCCCGCCGAGGATGATGCGCAGGTCGGGCGTGACCTCCACACCGTGGCTGCGCACGAAGGCCATCATGCCCTCGAGCCACTCGCCATCGAGGTTGGCCTGCGTCGCAGCGTAGTCGGCGATAGTGGCCTCGCGGTCGACGCCGACGGCGCTCAGCGCGAGCGCCACGACGATGCCCGTGCGATCCTTGCCCGCCGTGCAGTGCACGATCACGCCCTCCTCGCCGGTGTCGGCGATCTCGCGCAGCGCTTTCACGACCACGTCGCGATGCTGCAGCAGGATCTTCTCGTAGAGCCCGACCAGGGTGACCCCGATCGTCGACGCCGACGCCCCTGATCCCTCGAACACCGGCAGATGCAGGCGCTCCAGGTCGAGGCCGTCGACGTCGTCGGGCATCACCTGGGTCTCGAAGTCGTCGCGCAGGTCGATCACGACGCGCACTCCGAGTTCGCGCAGCGACTGCCTCCCCTCGTCGCCGAGGCGCGCCAGACCGTCGGACCGGAACAGCTTGCCGCGGCGCACAACCCCCTCTGGCACCCGATAGCCGCCCACATCGCGGAAGTTGTATGTGCCGTTCACGGGGATGCGTCGGGCAACGGCGCCGGCCACCCGACCGCCCGTCCCCTCGTCGTGCGTGCTCATGACCTCATCCTGCCATCCGCTTCCGACAGGACGCCGCACGCAGGGATCACTCGGATCACTCGCCGAGATGACGCCTGCTGGACATCGCCCGTTCGGCTTCACGGTTGTCCTGGCGCTCGCGCAGCGCCTGCCGCTTGTCGTACTCGCGCTTGCCCTTGGCGACCGCGATCTCGACCTTGGCACGGCCGTCGCTGAAGTAGATCGAAAGCGGGACGATCGTATAGCCGCCCAGCTTGACCTTGTTCTCGATCTTGACGATCTGGGCCTTGTGCAGCAGGAGTTTGCGCTTGCGGCGCGGCGCGTGGTTGTTCCACGTGCCGTCGAGGTACTCCGGGATGTGCACGGCATCGAGCCAGGCCTCACCACTGTCGACGAAGGCGTAGCCGTCGACCAGCGACGCGCGCCCCTCGCGCAGCGACTTCACCTCGGTGCCGGTGAGGACGAGCCCCGCCTCGTAGGTGTCCTCGATGGTGTAGTCGTGGCGCGCTCGGCGATTGGTGGCCACGACCTTCTGGCCACGTTCCCTGGGCACAGCTGCTCCTGACGTCGAAGATGGTGCGTGCCCGGCACGTCGCCGGGCAGCAGACCAGTCTATACGGGTCAGACCCTCAGATACCGCTTGATCGCGAAGTTCGCGGACGCCGCGGCGAGCACGACGCCGATGACGATGATCAACGGGATCACCAGCCAGCCCTGGTCCATCCCGACGAAGTTGATCGATGGGATCTTGGCGCTCAGGAATCCGCGCACGAAATACTGGACGAGAAGCCAGATGACCACGCAACTCAAAATCGAACCGATCAGCGCCGCGATCACGCCTTCGATGATGAACGGGGTCTGGATGAAGCGGTTGGACGCGCCGACCAGGCGCATGATGCCGATCTCACGACGTCGTGAGAACGCCGACAGGCGGATCGTGGTGGCGATCAGCAGAACAGCGGCGCACAGCATCAAGACCGCGATGCCGAGGGCCGTGAGGCTCGCTGCGGTCAGGATGCTGAAGATCTGGTCGAGGTAACTGCGCTGGTCGACCACGCTCTGCACGCCGGGCGAGCTCGACAGCGTCTCGGTGAGCACGTCGGATTGGTTCGGGTTCTTGAGGTTGACCCAGAACGTCTGCGGGATCATGTCCGGCGTGACGTAATCGGCGATCTGGTTGCCCTTGAACTGCTGCTTGAACTGCTCGTAGCCCTGCTTCTGGTCCTGGAAGTAGAACTCCTGGATGTAGGGCGCGAGCTCCGGCGAATCCAGCTGCTTCTTGACGGCCGCCACCGTCTGATCGGTCGCCGCGCCTCCTGGGCAGTTGTCGGTCTCGGTGCACATGTACACCGCGACCTGGGCGCGGTCGTACCAGTAGGTCTTCATCTGCGCGATCTGCAGCTGCAGCAGCGCTGCGGTGCCGACGAAGGTCAGCGAGATGAACGTCACCAGCACGACGGAGACGACCATCGAGAGGTTGCGGCGGAGGCCGTTGCCGACCTCGGACCAGATGAGCCCGAATCTCATTTCGTGGGTCCCACATTCTGTTCGCCGTCACGGTCGGATGCGTCGCGCAGTCCGCTCAGGTCGAGGTTGGCGGTGAAGTTCAGGTGGTCCGGGAGGTCCTCCGCGGCACCGGACGCCGGCACCGTGGCCGGTACGGGGGCGGGGACGACGGGGGCCGGAGCCTGCTGCGCCGGAGCGGGCGTTGCGGGCACGGGCGCTGCCTGCACCGGGGCCACCGGCGCCGGTGCCACCGGCACCGGAGTGGACACCGGTTGGATCGGCCCCGTGGCTCCCACGGTGACCGGCCCGGTGGGGTTCGCCACCGGCGTGTGCGGCCTCGTCATCGGCTGCGACGCCGCGGGCGCGACGGCCACGACAGGTGCCGGCACGACACCGGTCGACGTCTCGACAGGAATCGCGAGGCCCTCAGGTGTCGGGCGCGGCAGCGGGATGGACGTGGTCACGCCGTAGCCGCCGTGACGCTCGTCGCGCACGATCTGCCCGCCGACCAGCTCGATCACTCGCTGTTTCATCTGGTCGACGATCGCGGCCTCGTGCGTGGCCATCAACACGGTGGTGCCTCCGGCGTTGATCTGCGCCAGCACCGACATGATCCCCGCACTGGTGGCGGGGTCGAGGTTTCCGGTGGGCTCGTCGGCGAGGAGGATCTGCGGCTTGTTGACCACGGCGCGGGCGATCGCCACGCGCTGCTGCTCACCACCGGAGAGCTCGTGCGGGAGGCGCTGGGCCTTGCCGTCGAGCCCCACCATCTTCAGCACGTCCGGCACGGCCTCCTGGATGAAGCCGCGCGACTTGCCGATCACCTGCAGTGTGAACGCCACGTTCTGGAAGACGGTCTTGTTCGGCAGGAGCCGGAAGTCCTGGAAGACGACGCCGATATTACGGCGGAAGTACGGCACTTTGCGCGAGGAGATCGACCCCAGATCCTGCCCGAGGACGTGGAGCGCGCCCTTCGACGGCCGCTCCTCCTTGAGGATCAGCCGGAGGCAGCTCGACTTGCCCGAGCCGGACGCGCCGACGAGGAAGACGAACTCGCCGCGCAGCACTTCCAGGTTGATGCCGTTGAGTGCCGGGCGCGTTGTGCCCGAGTACTGCTTGGATACGTGTTCGAACCGGATCATGACTGTTAGAGACTAAGCACACTTCCACGATCCACACTAGCGACATGCCCGCGTTCCGTAACCCTGACAATCGCCGCAACGCGGGCTATGAGCGGGTGAAGTCGGACCGTCTCCGTGCGATCGCTACTCGTCGTCCTTGGATCCCGCGCGCCAGCGGATGCCCGCAGCGATGAAGCCGTCGAGGTCGCCGTCGAACACCGAAGCGGGGTTGCCCGACTCGTAGCCGGTGCGCAGGTCTTTGACCAGCTGCTGACCGTAGAGGAAGTACGAGCGCATCTGGTCGCCCCAGCTCGCCGTGATGGTGCCGGCGAGCTCCTTCTTCTTGGCGGCCTCCTCCTCTTTCTGGAGCAGGAGCAGTCGGGTCTGCAGCACGCGCATCGCGGCGGCGCGGTTCTGGATCTGCGACTTCTCGTTCTGCATGGACACGACGATGCCCGTCGGGAGGTGGGTGATGCGCACGGCCGAGTCGGTCGTGTTGACCGACTGGCCGCCCGGGCCGGAGGAGCGGAAGACGTCGACGCGGATGTCGCCCTCGGGGACCTCGACCGCCGTCGCCTCCTCCATCAACGGGATGACCTCGACCGCGGCGAACGACGTCTGGCGCTTGTCCGCCGAGCCGAACGGGCTGATGCGGGCGAGCCGGTGCGTTCCGGCCTCGACCGAGAGCGTGCCGAACGCGTAGGGGGCGTCGACCTCGAAGGTGGCGGACTTGATGCCTGCGCCCTCGGCATAGGAGGTGTCCATGACTTTGACAGGGTACTTGTGCTGCTCCGCCCAGCGCAGGTACATGCGCAGGAGCATCTCGGCGAAGTCGGTGGCGTCGTCGCCGCCCGCGCCGGAACGGATCGTGACGATCGCGGCGCGCTCGTCGTACTCGCCGCTCAGCAGCGTCTGCACTTCGAGGTCGCCCAGCGTCTTCTGCAGAGCCTGCAGTTCGGTGCGGGCCTCGGCGGCCGACTCGTCGTCGTCGCCCTCGTTGGCGAGCTCGACGAGCACCTCGAGGTCGTCGAGACGCTGCTCGAAGGACGTGATGCGACCGAGCTCCGCCTGACGGTGGCTCAGAGCGCTGGTCACCTTCTGCGCGTTCTCCGTGTCGTCCCAGAGGTCGGGCGCCCCGGCCCGCTCGCTCAGGTCGGCGATCTCGGCGCGGAGCTTTTCCACGTTCACTACGGCGACGATGTCGGCGAGAGTCGAGCGGAGGTCCGCGATCTGCGGGGAGAGGTCTAGTTCGATCATGGCGTCCCCAGCCTACCGGCGCGGCCGCTCCCGTGCTCCCCGGAGGCCCGGGGAGCCGGGGAGCCGGGGAGCGCCGGCTGGGCAGTTGTAGTGTGTTAATCAAATGACTTCCGACGAGCGCCCGTTCTCCTTCCGCGCCGTCGCACTCGCCGCCTTCCTGCCCGACTCTGCTGTTCTCGATCGGCGAGGGCGCGATCATCCCGATCATTCCCATCGCGGCCGGCAACCTCGGCGCCACCCTCGCGATGGCCGGCTTCATCGCCTCGATGCTGATGCTGGGCGAGCTCGCCGGCGACATCCCGAGCGGCTGGGTGGTCTCGCGGGTCGGCGAGCGCACCTCGATGATCGGCGCGGCGGCCGTCGCCGTCGCGGGCGTCGTCGTCTGCCTGCTCGCCCCGAACTACTGGGTCCTCATGATCGGCATCTTCGTGGTCGGCCTCGCCACGGCTGTCTTCGCCCTCGCCCGCCACGCGTTCATGACCACCTATGTCCCCGTGCGCTACCGGGCGCGCGCACTGTCGACGCTCGGCGGGATCTTCCGCGCCGGCTGGTTCATCGGCCCGCTCATCGCGTCCGGCGTGATCGCTCTGACCGGCTCGACCCAGTCCGTCTTCTGGATCTTCATCGTCAGCTGCCTCGGGTCCGTCGTCGTCCTGCTGGCGCTTCCCGATCCCGAGCGCATGTTCGGCCAGGCACCCACCTCCCCCGGGAACGGCGGCGAGCCGAAGACAGCCGGCGAGGCGGACGCGGACGAACGCACCCGCGGGCTGTTCGCGACGATCTGGGCCGTCCGCGGCGTCCTGGCCCGGATGGGCTCCGGCATCTCGCTCGTCGCAGCCGTCCGTTCCGCGCGGACGGTCCTGCTGCCGCTGTGGGCGGTCTCGATCGGGCTCAGCGAGTCCAACACCGCCCTGATCATCGGCATCGCCGGCGCCGTCGACTTCGCGCTGTTCTACGCGAGCGGTCAGCTCATGGACCGGTTCGGCCGGATGTGGAGCGTCGTGCCCTCCATGCTCGGGCTCGGTGTCGGCTTCCTCGTGCTGGCCTTCAGTCACGACCTACCCGCCAGTGTGGCCTGGTACATCGGCGTCTGCCTCTTCCTGGCGTTCGCGAACGGCATCGGGTCGGGAATCATCATGACGCTCGGAGCCGATCTGGCCCCGAAGGAGGCGCCAGCCGCCTTCCTCGGCGCGTGGCGCTTCACCGGCGACGCCGGTCAAGCGGCGGCGCCGCTCGTGGTCTCGCTGCTGACCGCACTGGTGTCGATCGCGTTCGCGAGCGGGGTCATGGGCCTGCTCGGCCTCGTCGGAGCTGGACTGCTCGCGCGGTTCATCCCGCGCTACGTCCCGCGGCGTCCCCTGCCCGCCGAAGGCCTGACGGAATAACGGCGTCCGCAGTACAGTTCGATTCGTATGCATACGCATCGAAGAGGAGGACGGTATGGCCGCACGGCTGGAGATCGGGATCGACACATTCGGCGACGTGACGCTGGACGAGAGCGGCGCACCGCTGTCGCACGCGCAGGTGCTGCGCAACGTGGTTGCCGAGGGCGTCCAGGCCGACCGGGCCGGGCTCGACTTCATCGGGATCGGGGAGCACCACAGACGGGACTTCTCCGTCTCCGCGCCCGACGTCGTTCTCGCGGCGATCGCGGGGCAGACCGAACGCATCCACCTCGGGTCGGCCGTGACCGTGCTGAGTTCGGACGACCCTGTCCGCGTCTTCGAGCGGTTCTCGACGCTGGACGGCGTCTCGAACGGCCGTGCGGAGGTCATCCTCGGCCGCGGCTCCTTCATCGAGTCGTTCCCGCTGTTCGGCTTCGACCTCGCGCAGTACGAGCAGCTCTTCGACGAGAAGCTCGACCTCTTCGCCGCGCTCCGTGAGCAAGAGCCCGTCACTTGGAACGGCAGGCTGCGGCCCCCGCTGACCGACCAGTCGGTCTTCCCTCCGGTCGAGCACGGCCTCCTGAAGACGTGGATCGGCGTCGGAGGGAGCCCCGAGTCGGTCGTGCGCGCCGCGCGCTATGGCCTCCCGCTCATGGTGGCGATCATCGGCGGAGGCCCGATGCGGTTCCAGCCGCTCACCGAGCTGTACCGGAAGGCGCTGGAGCAGTTCGGCAACGACGCCGCGCTGCCGATCGGCGTGCACTCCCCCGGCTTCGTCGCCGAGACCGACCAGGAGGCGAAAGACCTGCTCTGGCCGCACTGGGAGGCCATGACCAACCGGATCGGCCGAGAGCGCGGCTGGCCGCCCGCCACTCGCGCGCGCTTCGAGCACGAGTCGGCGGAGGACGGCGCGCTCGTCGTCGGCTCCCCCGAGACCGTCGCGCAGAAGATCGCCTACGCGGCCCGCGGCCTGGGACTGAACCGGTTCGACGTCAAGCTCAGCAACGGGACGCTCGGGCACGAGCACATCATGCGGGCGATCGAGCTGCTCGGCAGCGAGGTGGCCCCGCGCGTGGATGAGCTATTGTCGTAGCCGCGCAGCGCTTCGCCGCTGCGCGCTGCGGGAGTGGTGAAACTGGCAGACACGCAGGATTTAGGTTCCTGTGCTTCACGGCGTGAGGGTTCGAGTCCCTTCTCCCGCACCGAATCGTCCACCCAGGGGATGAGCCGGCTGTCGCCCAGTGGAACCACAGGGTGATGTTCGGGTGCAATCCCTTGATTCGCACGCTTCGTGCAGGTTGCGCCCACTAAACTCGGCGTGAATCCGACACCGTAAACCTGGAGAAACGTGATCCATCACGCCGGCCTCATTCCGTGGCTCGACCCGCACACGATCATCTCGGCCGCGGGTCCGTGGGCGCTCCTCGTCGTGTGCGGCATCGTCTTCGCCGAGACCGGTCTCCTGGTCGGCTTCCTCCTCCCCGGCGACACCCTCCTGGTGATCTCCGGTCTTCTCACGCACACCTCCCTCGTCTTCGGGGTCGACATCTGGTGGGTGTGCCTCGCGATCGCTTTCGCGGCCTTCCTCGGCGGCGAGGTCGGGTACCTGATCGGGCACAAGGCCGGTCCACGCGTCTTCGAACGCAAAGAGACCGGTCTGTTCAGCATGGAGAACGTGCGACGCACCAATGCGTTCTTCGACCGGTTCGGCGCGCTCGCGGTGATCCTCGCGCGATTCGTCCCGATCGTGCGGACGTTCGCGCCGGTCGCCGCCGGCGTCGGCCACATGAACTACAAGAAGTACTCGCTCTACAACGCCGTCGGCGCCCTGATCTGGGGAGCTGGGCTCACCCTCTTCGGCTACCTGATCGGCTTCATCCCGCCGATCGCCAATTTCGTCTCGAGCTATATCGACGTCATCCTCATCGGCGCCGTCGTCATCACGCTCATCCCGACGCTGTTCCACTACTTCCAGACGCTGCACAAGGCGAAGAAGAAGCGCCTCGAGGCCGTCGCCGCCGAGACCACCGACCCGCGCCACACCCCCGACATCTGACGTCGAGGGGCACGTACATGCCCCTAAAATTCGGTCTTAGGGGCATGTACGTGCCCCTCGACGTCAGCGGTGGAACTCGTCCTCGTGGGCGGCGTGCTCGGCCGGCTCCAGCTGGAACGTGGAGTGCTCGACGTCGAAGTGCGCCGACAGGCACCCCGACAGCTCGTCCAGGAGCCTTCCGGCGCCACCTGACCGGAACACCCCCGGCTCCACCACGACGTGAGCGGTGAACACGGGCGCTCCGGAGGTGATCGCCCAGACGTGCACGTCGTGCACGGCGACGACCCCGGCGGTTCCGAGCATGTGGTCGCGGATCTCCGCGACGTCCGTGTCGGCGGGTGCCGCCTCGCTGAGCACGCGCACCACGTCGCGCAGCAACAGCACCGCGCGCGGCACGATGAGCGCGGCGATGAGGAGCGACGCTATCGCGTCGGCGGGCTGGAAGCCGGTGAGCATGATGACGAGCGCCGCGACGATGACGGTCACCGACCCGATCAGGTCGCCGAACACCTCCAGGTAGGCGCCGCGCATGTTGATGGAGTGGCCGGCCGCCGGCCGCAACAGGAGCAATGCGCCGAAGTTCGCGACGAGACCGATGGCGGCCACGATCAGCATCGTCCCCGACTGCACGTCCGCCTCGCCCGACACGAGCCGCCCGACGGCACCGATCGTGACGGTCACGGCGACCACCACGAGGATGAGCCCGTTGATCAGCGCCCCGAAGACCTCGGCGCGCCGGTAGCCGAACGTCTGCCGGTCGGTCGCGGGCCGCGCGGCCACGATCGTGGCCATCAACGCCACCACGAGTCCCGTGAGGTCGCTCAGCATGTGGCCGGCGTCGGCGAGCAGCGACAGCGACCCGCTGAGCCACGCTCCGACAGCCTCCACGACGAGAACCGCCGCGACGATCCCGATAGCGATCAGGAGCCGGTTGCGGTTGGCGGAGTGCCCGTGGTCGTGGCTCATGGTTCTTCTACGGTATGTCGAAGTCACCGGCGCCCGCCAGCGATCGCGCTAGATGGGAATGAGTGCCGTTCTCATTCCCGATCGCGTCCGCTGAATCGCCCGGCTCAGTCCGCGGCGACGAGCTCCCTCAGGGCCGGCACGATCGCGACGAACGCGCGCGAGCGGTGGCTCTCCGCGTTCTTCACCTCAGGTCCCAGCTCGGCCGCCGTCGCATTGTGCCCCTCCGGGACGAAGATCGGGTCGTAGCCGTGTCCGTGCGAGCCCCTGGCCTCCCGGGCGATGCTGCCCGGCCAGATGCCCTCGACCACGGTCGTGGCGCCGCTCGGCGTCACGAGCGCCAGTGTCGCCGTGAAGTGCGCGCCCCTGGTGCCGTCGGGGAGGTCGGCGAGCTGGTCCAGGAGCAGGCCCAGATTGGCCTGCGCGTCGCCGTGCCGGCCCGCCCAGCGCGCCGAGAAGATGCCGGGCGCGCCGCCCATCGCGTCGACGCAGATTCCGGAGTCGTCCGCGAGGGCGGGCAGCCCGGTGTGCGCTGCGGCGGCCCGAGCCTTGATGAGGGCGTTCTCGGCGAACGTCACGCCGTCCTCGACCGGCTCAGGGCCGTCGTAGCCGACGACCTCGAGGCCCGGGACGGCGTCGCCGAGGATCTGCTGGAACTCCAGCGCCTTGTGGCGGTTGTGCGTGGCGAGGACGACGCGCACCATCACCCCTCGATGCCGAGCTCGGAGGACGCGAGGGCGCTGCGCTGCGCCTCCGCGAGCTGCGACGTGCCGGCGAGCGCGAGGTCGAGCAGCGAGTCGAGCTCGCTGCGGTCGAACGGAGCACCCTCCGCCGTGCCCTGCACCTCGACGAAGAGGCCGCGGCCGGTCACGACGACGTTCATGTCGGTCTCGGCGCGCACGTCCTCGACGTACGCCAGGTCGAGCATCGACTCGCCGTCGATGATGCCGACCGAGACGGCGGAGACGGAGTCGATGAGCGGGGTGGCCTTCTGGCCGATGAAGCGGTGGTCGCGGCCCCACTCGAGCGCGTCGGCGAGCGCGACGTAGGCGCCCGTGATCGCGGCGGTGCGGGTGCCGCCGTCGGCCTGGAGCACGTCGCAGTCGATCACGATGGTGTTCTCGCCGAGCGCCTTCATGTCGACGACGGCGCGGAGGCTGCGGCCGATCAGGCGGCTGATCTCGTGCGTCCGCCCGCCGATCCGGCCCTTCACGGACTCGCGGTCCATACGCTCATTCGTGGAGCGCGGCAGCATGGCGTACTCGGCGGTGACCCAGCCGCGGCCCTTGCCCGCCATCCAGCGCGGCACGCCGTTGGTGAACGACGCCGTGCACAGCACGCGCGTGTTGCCGAACGAGATCAGCGCGGAGCCTTCGGCCTGGCGGCTCCAGCCGCGCTCGATGGTAACGGGGCGCATGCCGTCGGGCGTGCGGCCGTCGGCACGGGTGGTCTCGGTCATGGTTGTCTCCTCGATGGGTCGGTGGTCGTCGTGGTCGCGGGTGTGGCCGCGATCACTGCGGGAGGTCGATCACGCCGGTCTGCACCAGGTCGACGCGGTAGATCTCCGGGCCGATGAAGCGGTGCGCGAGGCGCAGGAAGTAGTCGGCGTCGAAGCCGGTCGCCTCGTAGCGGATCGTCGGCAGGGTGGATTCGCGTCGCTCGAGGCCACCGCTCACGAGGGTGCGGTAGACGTCCTTGGCGGTCTCCGTGTCGCTCGACACCAGCGAGACATCCTCCCCCATGACGTACGAGATCGCGCCTGTGAGGAACGGGTAGTGCGTGCAGCCGAGCACGAGGGTGTCGATGTCGGCGTCGCGGAGGGGCTGGAGGTACTCGGCGGTGACCTGCAGCACCTCGTCGCCGCTGGTGATCCCGGCCTCGACGAATTCGACGAAGCGCGGGCAGGCCTGCGTGAACAGCTGCAGCGACGGCGCCGCGGCGAAGGCGTCCTCGTAGGCGCGCGACGAGATCGTGCCCGCCGTGCCGATGACGCCGACCCGGCCCGTCCGGGTGGCGGACACCGCGCGCCGGACAGCCGGCTGGATGACCTCGATCACCGGCACCGAGTACCGCTCCCTGGCGTCTCGCAGCATGGCGGAGGATGCCGTGTTACAGGCGATCACCAGCAGCTTGACGCCCTGGTCGACCAGGAAGTCGAGCACCTCCAGCGAGTAGCGGCGCACATCGGCGATGGACTTCGGGCCGTACGGCGAGTGAGCGGTGTCGCCGACGTAGAGCAGTGACTCGTTCGGGAGCTGATCGCGGATCGCGCGGGCGACGGTGAGCCCGCCGACACCCGAGTCGAAGATCCCAATCGGCGCATCCGTCACAGCAGTCCAGCCTACCTGTCCGAGCCGAAAGCTAAGGTGGAGCCGTGACCGAGTCCTCCGCGCTCCTGACCGACCGTTACGAGCTCACGATGCTCGACGCCGCCCTCCTCAAGGGCACGCACGACCGCGAGTGCGTCTTCGAGGCGTTCACCCGGCACCTCCCTGCTGGGCGGAGGTACGGGATCCTGGCGGGGACGGGACGGCTTCTGGAGCTCATCGAGCAGTTCCGGTTCGGCGACGCCGAGCTGGAGTACCTCCGCGAGAACCGTGTCGTGCGGCCAGAGACGCTGGACTGGCTCGCCGACTACCGGTTCTCCGGAACGATCCGCGGCTATCGCGAGGGTGAGGTGTTCTTCCCCGGCTCGCCGTTCCTGATCGTCGACGCTCCGTTCGCCGAGGGGGTGATCCTGGAGACGCTGATCCTGAGCGTGTTCAACTACGACTCCGCCGTCGCCTCCGCCGCTGCACGGATGGTCACCGCGGCCGCGGGGCGCCCGCTCGCCGAGATGGGCTCGCGCCGCGCGAACGAGCGCAGCGCCGTCGCGGCCGCGAGGGCGGCCTACGTGGCCGGCTTCGACGCGACCTCCAACCTGGAGGCCGGCCGCACCTGGGGCGTACCGACGATGGGAACGGCGGCCCACGCCTTCACGCTGCTGCACGACGACGAGGAGGACGCCTTCCGCGCGCAGGTCGCAGCGATGGGGCCGGGCACCACGCTGCTCGTCGACACCTTCGACGTGGAGCGCGCCATCGAGACCGCGGTCCGCGTCGCCGGACCCGAGCTGGGGGCGATCCGGCTCGACTCGGGAGACCTCCCGAAGATCGTGCGCCGGGTGCGCGACCAACTCGACCACCTCGGCGCGACGAACACGCGTATCACAGTGACGAACGACCTGGACGAGTTCACGATCGCCGCGCTGTCGTCTTCCCCCGTCGACAGCTACGGCGTGGGCACCTCGGTCGTCACCGGTTCCGGGTCACCAGCCTCCGGGATGGTCTACAAGCTGGTCGCGCACCGCGACGACGACGGCGACTGGGTGGCCGTCGCCAAGAAGTCGGACGGCAAGCCGAGCATCGGCGGCCGCAAGCACCCGGTGCGTCGACTGGACGCCTCCGGCCGCGCCGTCGCCGAGGTCGTGCACATCGTCGAGGCGGGAGACAAGCCGGACGACACCGGACGCGATCTGCTCGTACTGCTGATCACCGACGGCGAGATCCAGCGCGAGCACCTCGGGCCTGAGGGCACCAGGCGCGCACGAGACCACCGCGAGAACGCGATGCGGGAGCTGCCGGATCAGGCCTTCCGATTGGGTCGTGGCGACCCGGTGCTTCCGACGGTCTTCGCCTGAGACCGCCGCCGACGCGCCTGGCGTTGAGGTGCGAGGCGTCTACTCGTCGCGCAGCTTCTCGTAGATCTCCTTGCACGTGGGGCAGACCGGGAACTTCTCCGGGTCGCGCCCGGGGGTCCACATCTTGCCGCACAGTGCCTTGACCGGCTTACCGGTGATCGCCGACTCGAGGATCTGCTCCTTCTTGACGTAGTGCGAGAAGCGCTCGTGGTCGCCCGGCTCCGAGATCTGCGGAGTCTCGAGGAGCTCGCGTTCCAGCGTGCTGAGGCCACCGCCTCCGGGCTCGCCGCCCGGCTCGAGGATGCTGGCGTCGTTCATCGTCCCAGTCTAGACGTGGCTGGGGAGGCACGCCTCAGCGCGTGCGGACTCGACACAGTCTGGGAGGCGGTACCGTCAGTCGTTGCGGTTGGCGAACGCCATCAGCTCGGGACCGCGCGTGTCGAAGAGCCGGGAGCCCGCCCAGATTCCGCCGCCGAGCGCGGCGAAGCCGACCAGCACCGAGACCACCGGTGAGATGCCCAGCCAGAACGGGTTCACCGTCAGGCCGAGCGCCAGGAAGACGATCGCCGGTGACGCGAGGATCACGATGGCGAAGAAGCTCAGCGCCTGGGCAAGCGCCGACGACGCTCCGGAGGTCTGCGGCTGTGTGAACGCGCTGTCGCCCGGCTTGGTCGCCGGGTATGGGAAGAGCACCGAGAACATGCTCGACAGTCCCAGGCCGATCACGAGGATGGAGCCGCACAGCGCCGCGATCGCGGGCAGCACCGCCCAGTCGCCGAACACGGCCGCGGTGACCACCGACCCCACGGCGATCACCGGGATGCCCACGAGGACCGGAGGGAACATCCTCCCCAGCCTGTCGGCGAACCCGCGCGTGCCCGACACCAGGTGCAGCCAGATGGCCGTGCTGTCGAACGCCACGTCGTTGTGGATCGCCCAGCCGAGGAACAGGCACACCAGAGGCAGCGGGACGAGCGAGGCGAAGTGGATGGGGAGGCCGCCCAAAGTGAGGGCGACGATCACGAAGACGGGGATCACCGGGATCATCACCAGCGCGACCCAGTAGCGCGCGTCACGCCCCCAGTAGGTCATCGACCGCGCCGCGATCGCGGCGGTCGGACCTCCCGGAAGCCGGCCGAACCAGCCGAGGCCGTGGTGCTCGCGCACGTGCGCCTCGCGCTCCGGCGCGACGACGACCAAGGTGACCAGCGCGCGCCAGACGAGCCAAAGCACGCCGACGGTTGCGACGGCGATGAGGAACTGCACGAAGGCCGCTCCCCCGGCGCCGTCCGCCGCGGCGCCCGGCATGCTCCAGACGGCGCCGAGCGGCGTCCATTGCAGCCAGCCGGCGAAGCCGCTCAGCGTGCCGAGTCCGTCGCGGCCCCAGTCGACGGTCAGCAACAGGAGGAGGACCGGCGCGATCAGCACCAGCACCAGGATCGCGACGACGCCGCCGGCCTCCTTGGACCGACGCGATGAGACGAACAGCGACGCGATCGCGGTCGAGATCCGGGAGGCGAGGACGCACGTCGGCACCACGATGATCGCCGACAGCACCGCGAGCACCGCTGCGCCTGGGTCGCGCGACCAGGTGATCACCGTCGCGAGCGCGCACACGAAAAGCACGATGGCCGGGATGCCGATCAGCCCGGACAGGCCGAGCGCCAGGGCGAGCCGGCGGTCGGGGATGCCGAACAGGGCAAACTTGCGAGGGTCAAGGGTGTCGTCGATGCCGAACAACAGCGGCAGCAGCAGAAAGCCGACCACAACGATCGAGCCGATCACGACCAGCACGCTGTGCACGTCGGTGACGACAGGCGCGAGGCGCGCCGCCACCAGCGCGCCGATGACCAGCACGACGGTCACGATGCCGTAGGCGAGCCCCAGCACCAGGCCGAAGACCTGCCACGGGCTGCGCCGGAAGGCGTTGCCCGTCAGGCGCAGTTTCAGTCCGAGAAGCTGTGCAACCACTCCATGCCTTCCGCTGCCTTGCGCCCGCCCGCGAGCTCGACAAACCGCTCCTCGAGTGTCTGCTCGCCGCGGACCTCGTCGATGGTGCCGGCGGCGAGGACCTTGCCGCGCACGATGATCGCGACGCTGTCGCACACGCGCTGGATCATGTCCATGCCGTGGCTGGACAGCACGACGGTGCCGCCGGCGGCGGTGTAGCGCTGCAGGATGTCGATGACGTTGGCGGCCGATACCGGGTCGACGGACTCGAACGGCTCGTCGAGCACGAGTAGCCGGGGCGAGTGGATCATGGCAGCGGCCAGGGCGATCTTCTTCGTCATGCCCGCCGAGTAGTCGGCCACCAGCCGGTCGAGGGCGTCCTCGATCCCGAACGCGACGGCGAGGTCCGCGGTGCGCGACCGGACCGTCTTGGCGGAGAGCCCACGGAGCGTTCCGGCGTAATGGAGGAACTGTGCGCCGGTGAGGCGGTCGAACAGCCGCAGTTTGTCGGGGAGGACGCCGACGACGTGCTTGGCACGCACCGGCTCGGTCCAGACGTCGACGCCGTGCACCACGATGCGGCCCTCGTCGGGGCGCAGGAGGCCGGTGATCATCGACAGGGTGGTGGTCTTGCCCGCGCCGTTGGGGCCGACGATGCCGTAGAACGAGCCTTCACGCACGTCGAGCGAGACGTCGTCGACGGCCACGGTCGCGCCGTAGTGCTTGCTGAGGCCGTGGACCGTGAGCACGCTCGGGCGGGTGTCGACGACCGGCGCTGGTGCCGCGGGAGGTTCGACGGCGGGAGGCCGCTCGGCCCCGGCGACGGCTTCTCCTGCTGCGGTGACCGTGGACGTGCGGGGCTTGGCGGGCGTCGTGCGTTTCCGAGGCGTCGGGGTACGCGTGCTCGGCGCGGCGGAGGCCGCCGCGGTCGTCGGCTGCGCCCGTTTGCGAACAGCTCGCGCCACGGGCGGCGCCTGCTCCGTTCCACCCTCTGCAGCCTCGGTCATCGGCTCCCCCTCGTCACGACCAAGCGGTACGGGCACGTCGGTCTCCGGTTCGGTACGGCCGGGTTGCACGCGCTCGGAACTCACCACGCCACCGTACCAAGACAGGCGAGGTTGCGTACCCCCCGCACGGTCACCGGGGGACATCTCGGCGCCTAGGAAACACCTGTGAGGAACATAACGACCCCACAACAACAGCCGCCAACCCCTGCCCCCGGACGAGGGCCGCGGGTATTCTGGCGGAGGCATAAAGGCGTGTCGAAACACGTAAAGCGCGAATGAACTCCCGGAGAACGATCCGGGAGGAGCGGTCAAGGCGCCGGATGCCACCGCTCCCTGCACAGCACACCGAAGAGCTGCACAGCACACGAAGACTTGGCGCAGATTCAAGGAGATGATTGTGACGACCCAGGTAGTGATCCTCGCAGCAGGCATGGGCAGCCGTCTCGGGCGGAGCCTTCCGAAGCCGCTGACCGAGCTGAACGACGGCCGCACCATCATGCAGCAGCAGTTCGACAACATCCACGCGGCCTTCGGCAAGGACGTCACGGTCACGATCGTCGTCGGCTACAAGCTGGAGCACATCATCGAGGCGTTCCCGGACGCCGAGTTCGTCTACAACGAGCAGTACGACCAGACCAACACCTCCAAGAGCCTCATGCGCGCCCTCCAGGCCTCCGGCCCCGGCGGCGTGCTCTGGATGAACGGCGACGTCGTCTTCGACCCCGCGGTGCTGGTCCGCGCCGCGGCCATTGTCGCCCGCGACCAGACCTTCGTGACCGTCAACACCTCGTCGGTCGCCGACGAGGAGGTCAAGTACACGACCGGCCGCCGAGGGCTACATCCACGAGCTGTCCAAGACCGTCAAGGGCGGCCTCGGCGAAGCGGTCGGAATCAACTACGTCTCGAGCACCGACAAGGCGGCGCTGCTGCGCCAGCTGCAGCGCGTCGCCGACCAGGACTACTTCGAGCGCGGCATCGAGCTGGCCATCGGTCAGGACCGCATGCTCGTCGAGCCGGTCGACATCTCCGACCTGTACGCCGTCGAGGTGGACTTCGCAGGAGGACCTCGAGCGCGCGAATCTCTTCGTATAGTCGACTGTTCGTATAGTCGACGGGGCGGCGTGATGCGAACACGCAGCCAGCGATCAATACGATAGGTTCCCGTGACCAGTACCTCCGCCGAACTGCGCCCCGCGCAGCGGACGCGCTTCGCGCGGTACCGCCACTCCCTGTGGCTGCTGACGCGACGCGACCTCCGCGTCCGCTACTCGACCAGCGCGCTCGGCTACCTGTGGTCGATCCTCGACCCGCTCGTGATGAGCGCGATCTACTGGTTCGTCTTCTCGGTCATCTTCCACCGCACCGTCGGTGAGAATCCGTACATCGTCTTCCTGCTCGCGGCCCTCCTGCCGTGGATGTGGTTCAACGGCGCCGTCTCCGACAGCACGAGGGCTTTCATCCGCGAGGCGAAGCTCATCCGGTCGACGATGATCCCCCGCACGATCTGGGTGAACCGGATCGTCGCCTCCAAGGGCATCGAGTTCCTGCTCTCGCTGCCCGTGCTGGCGATCTTCGCGATCGCGACGGGTGCCGCAGGTCAACGTCGACATCCTGCTGTTCCCGCTCGCGATCCTCATCCAGGTCGTGCTGACCGTCGGCGTCGGCCTGATCGTCGCGCCGCTGGTGGTGTTCTTCCGCGACCTCGAGCGGGCGGTCAAGCTCGCCCTGCGCTTCCTGTTCTACGCGTCGCCGATCATCTACAGTGCACGCGACCTGCCCGGCGGCTGCGGCGCCGGCGTCGCGGCCAAGCACTGCGCCGCGTACGTTGCGGCGCACCCCGGCGCTCAGACCGAGACGCTGTTCTCTCTGCACTTCTGGTCGGCGTTCAACCCGCTGTCCGGCATCTTCAGCCTGTACCGCTCGCGCCTTCTTCCCGGAGGAGCTGGACTGGTATCTGGTGATCGTGGCGATCGCTGATGTCCCTGATCCTGCTCGGCGTCGGCTGGCTGGTGTTCAAGCGCTTCGAGCGCGACATCCTGAAGGAGATCTAGGTGGCGACCCGTCATCGATCGTGCGCCGGCCTCGGCGTGCGGTTCAAGCGCAACCGCGGAGCGCGGCGGTCGTTCAAAGACCTGTTCGGCTCCCGCGCAGCGCCGCTCGCGCCCCGACGACTTCTGGCCGCTTCGGAACGTCACGTTCCGCGTGCGAGCCCGGCGAGGCCATCGGCGTCGTCGGGCGCAACGGGCAGGGCAAGTCGACACTGCTGAAGCTCGTCGCCGGTGTGTTGCTGCCCGACGAGGGCACGGTACGCGTCACGGAGGGCGTCGCCCCGCTGATCGAGATCACCGGCGGCTTCGTCGACGACCTCACCGTCCGCGACAACGTCTACCTGACGGCGGGTCTGCACGGCATGACCAAGAGCGCAGATCGAGCCGCGCTTCGACGAGATCATCGAGTTCGCCGAGATCGGCGACTTCGTGGACACGCCGTACAAGCACCTCTCGAGCGGTATGAAGGTGCGCATCGCCTTCTCGGTGATCGCGCAACTGGAGGAGCCCGATGCTGCTCGTCGACGAGGTGCTCGCGGTCGGCGACAGGTCGTTCCGCGAGAAGTGCTACGCGAAGATCGAGGAGCTGCTGGCCGGAGGGCGCACGATGTTCTTCGTCTCGCACAACGAGAAGGATCTGCGTCGGTTCTGCGCCAGGGGCCTCTACCTCGACAAGGGCGCCCTGGTGCTGGACGGCCCGATCGACGAGGTCCTCGACCTGTACAACAAGGATTACGGCAGCTAGCGAATACCTGGTCAGAGGCTATTTTCTGGGTTGATGAAACTCCTCCACAGAAAGAATCTCGGCGAGTTGTCCACGGAAAGGGTCTCTAGGCCCGATTTCGCGGTTCGAGCGTCGGAGGGGGTGGCTAATTTTGCCGCATGAAACACCTTCGGAACCTTCGCAGCCCCCTCTCCCCGCTCCCTCCCCGGCGATTCGCCTATCGTGTGCCGTGGACCGTCGATCGCAGCGGCGCGCCCCATTTCCGGCTCGTCAACACCAGTTCCGACGAACTGCGCGGAGTCACCGTGAGCATCGCGGGCAGCGCGTCGTTGCGGGTGAGCTCGCCCGCCTCCGTCCGGCCGGGTGAGGCAGTGCGCGCGAGTCTGCACGGCGGCGACGCCGCCCGAGACACGCTCCTCGTCGTGCGCTGGTTCCCGCCCGACGGCCGCGAGTACCTCTGGCAGGTGAGCTTCTGAGCGGCGGGCCGGCCACGGAAGCGGCCAGTGCCTGCATTTTCCGACGTCTCGGCCTCAGGCACTCAGACCGACGTACCGACCGCTCTGGTTCAGGAATGCACAACCAGATAGTCATGAACCATGAATCATTCGATGTCTCCCGCCGCAACGCAGTTCGGCGAGAGGGTACGCAGCGCACGGATCGAACTGGGCCTCAGCCAGGAGAACATCGCCGAGCTCGCCCAGATGCACGTGACCAACTACGGCAAGATCGAGCGCGGCATCGCCAACCCCAGTCTCGTGACCATTCTCCGGATCGCGAGCGTCCTCGGCATCGACGTGGCGACGCTCACGGCGGGGCTGTCCCGCGACGACCTCCCGGCGGAGTTCGAGGTGCTCCCGGCAGCGGATTTCCTGCGCGAACGCGCGCGCCGACGCTGACGCACGCCCGGAGCGGGCACGTCACCCTGGAGGCGCTCGCGAGGAGGCCTACACTCGGTAAGGATGGCCAAGCGACCCCAGCCCCTCGTGTCCCCGACCGGCGGACCACCCCGCGGCGGAGACACGCCTCGCGCGGTGGACACGACCCTCGACCGCTTTCTCGGGATCCAGCGACCGGCCGTGCTCGCACACCTGCGCAGCCTCCGCCGCCGGCACCCGGACGCCTCCGCCGCCGAACTGGCGACGATCCTCGAGCGACGCTATGTCGCCGCGGTGACCACAGGAGGCGCGGCTGTCGGGGCGACAGCGGTCATCCCCGCCATCGGCACCGGGATCACCCTCGCACTGTCCGGGCTCGAGACGGCCGGGTTCCTGGAGGCGACGGCACTCTACGCCCAGTCGCTCAGCGAACTGCACGGCATCGCCGTGGACGATCCCGCACGCGCACGCGCCCTCGTGCTCACCATGATGCTCGGCCGGGAGGGCTCCGACCTGGTGCGTCAGTTGGCCAGTCAGGTCACCGGAGCCGGTGTGACGCGCACGGCGTACTGGGGCGAGCTGGTCACGACCACCCTCCCGTCGATCGTCGTCGGCCCCCTGGTCGACCGGCTGCGCAGTGCCTTTATCCGACAGTTCGCCGTGCGAGGCGGCGCCTCCATCGTGGCTCGCGCGATCCCGTTCGGGATCGGCGCGGTCATCGGCGGGACGGGCAACAACATCCTGGGCCGGCGTGTCGTTGCGAACTCCCGGCTGGCGTTCGGTCCCGCACCACTGACGATCCCCGCCACGCTCGCCCCCGCGGAAGGGCCGGGCACGCTGCACCGACTCGGCAGCAGCACCGGTCGCCGCGTGGTCCGCACAGGCACGGCACTGGGTGCGCTGCCCGGAAGGATCGTCCGGCGCGACAGGTCAGGGCGGCCCAGCAGCGCGCCAGCCGCGATCGAAGGCCCCGCGACACCGGCACAGCCTTAGGGTGTCTCACATCTGCGGCGTAGCGAGCATGGTGCTGGTGGTCGTCTCGCAAAGCCGAGGAGGGAGTCGATTCGGGTTTCATCGATGACCGACGAGAACGCCGCGAGACGACCACCAGCACCAGCGCAGTAGCCGCAGAATTGGGAGACACACCCTAGACGATCGGCGGTCGTCCCGCGACCGTCATGCGCCCGACGGTCCGCCACCGGATCGGGCGGCGCTCGCCCGGATCGGAGGCCCAGCCCTCCCGCCAACCGCCGAACCAGGCGCTCAGCACGGCAGGCTTGCGGAACCATCGCAGCAGCTGGATGCCCGTCCACGACCCGACGTACAGCGGCACGAGAACAGCCGGGAGGTTGCGGCGGGCGAGCCACACCCGGTTGCGGGCGTTCAGACGGTAGTAGTACGAGTGTCGTGTCGGCGAGACGGCCGGATGCTCGGCGACGAGGTCGCCTGCGTACCAGACCCGCTTGCCCTGGTCCCAGACGCGCCACGCGAGCTCGATCCCCTCGTGCGCGTAGAAGAACGGGTCCGCCCAGCCTCCCGCCCGCTCGAAAACGGCCCGCGGCAGGACGATCACGGCCTCCAGAACCGAGAACACCACCGAGGACCGGTCCGGCTCGCCCTTGCGGATGCGTGGGATCCACCGGCGAGGGGACGGCTTGCCGTCGCGGGCACGCAGCCGCGGCTGGATCATCCCGACAGACGGATCGCCTCGCAGGAGGGCGATCGCGTCATGCAGGAACGTCGGCGACGGGATGTCCGCGTCGTCGTCGAGGAACAGCAGGTACTCGCCCTCCACGTGCGGCACGCCCTGATTGCGCCCCGCCGGGATGCCGAGGTTCTCGGGCAGGGCGAGCGTGCTCACGCGGGTCGGAAGCACGGGCTCGGCCGTGGCGGGGTCCCACCCGTTGCCCACGACGACGATGTCGGTCCGCACGCCTTGCTGACGGAGGACGGACTCCACGCCGCGCACGAGATCGTGCGGCCGGGTGCCCTGCGTGAGCACCACGACGCCGACCGTCGGCTCAGCCACGGACTCGCTTGGAGGTCATGATCGCGACGAAGTGTCCGATGGCCGCCAACACCGACAGCGGCACCAGCACCGAGAGCAGGATGCGGTCGGCGAGCGTCGCCCCGATGAAGAGCCCGACGATCGAGAACAGGAAGATCAGAATGGTCAGCTCGACCGAGTGGTACAGGCGGTGGAACGGGACGAACCGGGCGGCCTTGCGCAGGCGGGCGACGATGCCGTGGGTGGGCGCGTACGCCGCCTGGGTGTCGGCGAGCTTGGGCAGGCCCGCGTTGGCGCGCGCCACACGGACCATGTCGTTGAGCGCCTTGTTGAGCACGATGACGAGGGCCAGGAGGGTGCCGAGGTTCGTCCACAGGAAGTCCTGCGGTGTCTCGAACGGATACCCGGCCGCGCGCACTCCCAGCGCGATGGCGATGAGCGTCTCGGTCGTGTAGTGGCCTACGTTGTCGAGGAAGATGCCCGCGGGAGACGAAGTCTTGCGCCAGCGGGCGACCTCCCCGTCGCAGCAGTCGACGAGCATCTGGAGCTGCCCGAGCACCAGGGCGAGTGCGGCACCCCCGATGCCGGGGATCAGCAGGCTGGCGGCGGTGGCCCAGCCGGTGAGGATCATCAGGCCGGTGACACCGTTGGCCGAGATGGAGGTCTTGAGCAGGAACCAGGTGAGGTACGGCGACAGGTTGCGCAGGTACAGCGACGCGGTCCAGTGCTCCGCGTTGCGGCGTCCGCGCACCTCGGGCGGCTGCGCCACCGCCTTGAGCTCTGCGATCGACGACGGCCGCGCTCCGTGCGCTGCGGGTCCGGCTGCTGTCATGCCTACCTTCCGGTGTGTGCCGTGATGTTCCTGGTGAGGGAGAGATATCCGAGGATGAACCCGGTCCCCCAGCTGAAATGGATGCACGGCAAGACTACGAGAAACCAGAGGAACGACGAAAAGCCGTCGCGGCGACCCCAGACCACAGCCGACGCGATGACGATCAGCAGGTAGGCAACCGGGATCGCCAACGCCCAGAGCAGCCAGGGGCCGACCCCGAGCAATGCCTGCAGCACACCGCCGAGCCCGAGCAGGACGCCGAGGGCGACACCGAGCACCATCACCGGCGGCGCGAAGTAGCGCAGACCGTTGGAGGCGGGGAACCGGCGGGCCAGCTCGCCGCGCCAGATCCCCGTGGAGAAGAACTGACGTGCCAGCCGGTAGAGGTTCGGGCGCGGCCGGTAGACCACGCGCAGCCTCGGGGTGAACCATACGGTGCCGCCGGCCTGCCGGATGCGGCGGTTCAGCTCCCAGTCTTGACCGCGCTTGATCTCTTCGTCGAAGAGCCCGACCTCCAGGAGCCGGTCGCGATCGAACACGCCGAGGTACACCGTCTCTGCCGGGCCGGCCGCGCCTCCGACATGGAGCTTCGTGCCGCCCAGGCCGACGCGGCTGCCGTAGGCACGCGCGACCGCCCGCTCGAACGGCGTCGTGCCCTGGGCGTCCATGAGGCCGCCGACGTTGTCGGCACCGGTCTCGAGGATGGTCTCGACGGCGATGCGGGCGTAATCGGGCGGGAGGACGCTGTGGGCGTCGACGCGGATCACGACCGGGTACTGGGACGCGCGGATCGCCAGGTTCAGCCCGGCGGGCGTCGAGCCGACCACGTTGTCGACGACGCGGATGCGCGAGTCGACGGAGGCCAGCTCCGCGACGAGCTCGGTGGTGCCGTCGATGCTGGGACCCAGTGCGATGGTGACCTCGAACGGCCCCGTGTAGTCCTGGGCGAGGAGGCTGTCCACGGCTGCCCGTACATGGGTCGCTTCGTTGAGGACGGGCATCACGTAGGACACACCGGGGAGGGTGTTCGCGGTGTCGTCCGGCATCTGATCCATTCGTCGTTCGGGTCGGGCCGAGCCTATCAGCCGGGGGTGCCGGGACCCGGGCGGCTGGGGCGCGGGCAGCTGCCGCTCCCGCACGGCGGAAGGCCGCCCCGCGCTGCGGGACGGCCTTCCGGGAGTGACGAGCTCAGTTGGCGGGAAGCGAGCCGAGCGTGACGGTCGAGGTCTTGGTCTGCCCGTCGCGGATGTAGGTGACATCGGCCTGGGAACCGGCGGCCAGCGCCCGGACCTGCGCGGTCAGGTCGGTGGCGTCGGTGATCGGGAGGCCGTTGAAATTGACGATGATGTCGCCCGCCTGCAGTCCGGCGCTCGTTGCGGCACCGCCGGAGGTCACGTCCTTGATCTGCGCGCCGACCGTGGTCGCCTTGCTGTCGCTGCTGGCGTCGCCGACCGAGGCTCCGAGGAGGCCGTGGGTGGCCGAGCCGTTCTTGATCAGCTCGTCGGAGATGCGCTTGGCGACGTTCGACGGGATCGAGAAGCCGACGCCGATGCTGCCGGCCTGGCTGCCGCTCGAGCTGTTGCCGCCGGCGCTCGCGATGGCGACGTTGATGCCGATCAGCTCGCCTTTGCTGTCGAGCAGCGCACCGCCCGAGTTGCCCGGGTTGATCGAGGCGTCCGTCTGGATGACGGGCAGCGAGATCGTGCCCTGGCTCGAGCTCTGCTGCTGCTGCGAGCCTCCACCCTGGTTCGGGAAGTCGAAGTTGAACGGGTTCTGCGAGCTCCCGCCGCCGTTGCCGTCGCTCGACTTGGGAGCCGCGGAGGAGGCGATGCTGATCGAGCGGTTGAGGGCGCTGACGATGCCGTCGGTCACGGTGCCGGACAGGCCCAGCGGGGCGCCGATGGCGACGGTGGTGTCGCCGACGTTGAGCTTGCCGGAGTCGGCCCAGGTGATCGGCGTCATCCCGCTGGCGCCGTCGAGCTTGATCACCGCGAGGTCGGTGGTCGGATCGGTGCCGACGATCTTCGCCGTGTAGATCTTGCCGTCGTTGTCGGTGACGCTGATGCTGACGTCGGAGGCGGCGCCGTCGAGAGTGACGACGTGGGTGTTCGTGAGGATGTAGCCGTCCGACGAGAGGACCACGCCCGAGCCGGTGCCGCCCTCGCTGGAGGCCGCGACCGAGATGGTGACGACGCTCGGCGACGCTTTCGCGGCGACCGCGGTGATGGTCGTGGCGTTGTTCGCGTCGTTGACGGTGATGTTCTGTGGACCGGACACCGTCTTGATGGTGGCGTTGCTGCCGGTGGCGGAGTAGAGGCCGATGCCGGCACCGGCGCCGGCGACGCCGCCGATGAGCGCTCCGATGGCGAGCGTCGCGATGATCAGGCCGGTGTTGCGCTTGCGAGCCGGCTTCTCGGCGGCGGCCATGCCGGGAGCGGTGGCGTAGGGAGGCTGCTGGGCGCCGTGCTGCTGGGCGTACGGAGCCTGCGCGTAGGCGCTCGGCTGGCCGAACGAGCCGTTGCCGTAGTTCGGCTGCGCGGCGGGGGGCTGGCCGTAGGGCGGCTGGGGGCCGATCGGCTGGGTCGGCTGCGTCTGGTGGGTCGGCTGCGTCTGGTGAGCGGCCGGCTGCGGAACCGTGGGCTGCTGCGCCGTGGGCTCGGCGGCGGGCTGCGACCCCGCCGGGGTGGCACCCTGCGCGGCCGGGGCGGTCCAGCCGTGGCCGTCGGCCGGAGCCTGCGGCTGCACGGGGGCCTGCGGCTGCGCGGAAGCCTGCGGCTGCGCGGAAGCCTGCGACTCGGCCGGAGCTTGCGGCGCCTGAGCCTCGGCGGGAGCCTGCGGCTGGGTCGGGGTCACCGGCTGGGTCGGGGCCTGAGCCTCGGCGGGAGCCTGCAGCTGAGCGGCCGGCTGCGCCTCGGCAGCGGGCGGCGCGGACTGCGCAGTGCCGGCATCCACGACCGCTTCGGTCTCGGCGTCGTTCTGGGGCTTCGCGGGGTCCGCAGGTGTCGGGGTGTCGGTCATGGTGTGGTGCTCCTTCCAAGCACTAGACAGCTTGGGACGCCAACCTGAGCGTTCTATTTGCGGGTCCTGTGGGCGACCTTCCGCCTCCCGATGACTCTCCACAACGTATCGAATGGATGCGTTGTGAGGGAGGCCCCAGCCTGCCATAGCCTGGAATTCGGCAGACACGACGAGAGGGTGACGATGACGGTATCCGGAGCGTGGCGGGCGGCTGCCCGTGGAGCGGGTCTGCTGGGAGCGGACGGGGCGGTGCGCCCCACGATCTTCGCCGAGATGAGCGCCCTCGCCGTGCGCACGGGCGCGATCAACCTCGGGCAGGGCTTCCCCGACGAGGACGGGCCGAGCGCGGTGCTCGACGCCGCCGTCGCGGCCATCCGCGACGGCGTCAACCAGTACCCGCCCGGCATCGGCATCCCGCTGCTGCGCCAGGCCGTCGCCGACCACCAGCGACGCTTCTACGGGCTGGAGGTCGACCCGGAGCGTGAGGTGCTCGTGACGGCAGGCGCCACCGAGGCCATCGCGGCGACCCTTCTCGCCTTGCTCGAGCCGGGCGACGAGGTGGTCACCTTCGAGCCCTTCTACGACGAGTACGGCGCCGTCATCGCGCTCGCGGGCGGCGTGCACCACACGGTCCCGCTCGAGCCGCCCGCCTTCCGGCCCGACCTCGACCGGCTGCGCGGCACCGTCACAGACCGCACGCGCGTCATCCTGGTGAACACGCCGCACAACCCGACAGGGGCCGTACTGGACCGCGAGACGCTGCAGACCGTGGTCGAGCTCGCCGAGCGCCACGACGCGATCATCGTGACCGACGAGGTCTATGAACACCTCACGTTCGGTCCCCGGCACATCCCGATCGCCACGCTCGACGGCGCGCGCGAGCGGACGGTGACGATCTCCTCCGGCGGCAAGACCTTCAATACGACGGGATGGAAGGTGGGCTGGCTCACCGCGCCCGCCGAGCTGGTGACGGCGATCCTGGCGGTCAAGCAGTTCCTCACCTATGTGAACGGAGCGCCGTTCCAACCGGCAATCGCCGCGGGGCTCTCCCTGCCGGACGCGTTCTTCGCCGGGATCGCGGCAGCCCTCGCCCAGAAGCGCGACGTGCTCTCGGCCGGGCTGCGGGCCGCCGGGTTCGAGGTGTACCCCAGCAACGGGACGTACTTCGTCGTCGCGGACGCCGCGCCTCTCGGGCATTCGGACGCGGTGGAGTTCTGCCGCCGACTCCCCGAGGTCGCCGGCGTCGTAGCTGTGCCGCTGGCGGCCTTCTGCCGCGACGACTACGCGGCCAGCACGGCGTCGCTGGTGCGGTTCGCCTTCTGCAAGCGCGTGGAGGTCCTCGAGGAGGCCGCGGCGCGCCTCGCCGCTCTGCGGTCCTGAGCCTGCGAAGCGGGACGACGCCTCAGTCGTTCGGCTCCACCCGGTAGCGCCGCAGCCGCAGTGCCGGATTGCGTCTGCGCACCTCGGCGACGCGCTCGGCCGACGCCTCCGCGACCGCGACCCCCGTGGTCTCGCCCAGGCCCGCGAGCACGACACCCATCGGATCGACCACCGTGCTGCCGCCCACGCCGATCGGCGGGGTGTGGTCCGCCGCCGCCACGTAGAGAGTGTTCTCGATGGCGCGCGCGGCCAGCAGTGTGGACCAGTGGTGCTCCTTGAGCGGCCCGCGCACCCAATCCGCGGGCACCGCGACCAGCTCGGCGCCGGCGTCGGCCAGCCGGCGCGTGACCTCCGGGAAGCGCAGATCATAACAGGTCTGCATCCCGACCCGGAGCCCGTCGACCTCGAACACCTCGGGCAGTGCGAGGTCGCCGGGCACGACCCAGTCGGACTCGGTCGACCCGAACGCGTCGTACAGGTGCTGCTTGCGGTAGACGGCCAGCGTGGTCCCGTCGGGGCCGACGGCGACCAGAGTGTTGGCGAACTTGTCGTGGATGCCCGTCTGCTCGACCAGGCCTGCGATCGCGAAGACGCGGTGCTCGCGCGCCGCCGCGGCCAGGGACTGCACGAACTCGCCGTCGAGCGGTTCGGCATTGCGGGCGAACGACGGCCCCAGCGGATCCGTGAAGTACGACGAGTACTCCGGGAAGACGACCAGGCGCGCTCCGCGAGCGGCGGCGACGGCCATCAACCCGGCGACCAGGTCGCGGTTGTGCACGCGGTCGCCGCCCGGGGTGAACTGGGCGACCGCGATGCCGACGGCGCTCACGACACGGCCTCCGCGCCGGGGACGGCTTCGGTCACCGGCGCCGGGGTCTCGATCGGGAGGTGCAGGCTGATGGACGTCCCCACGCCCTCCTCGCTCGCGATGTCGAGCCGGCCGCCGTGGGCCGTGACGATCGCCTTCGTGATGGTCAGGCCGAGGCCCACACCGGGGACGGCGTTGCGCGTGGCCGTCGACGCGCGGAAGAACCGCTGCGAGAGCTGGCTCAGCTCGACGGCCGGGATACCGATGCCGGTGTCGGTCACCGACACCACCGCGTCGTCGCCGTCCCGCCGCAGCGAGATGGTGACGGCACCTCCCGACGGGGTGAACTTGAGCGCATTCGAGACCAGGTTGTCGACGGCCTGGCCGAGCCGGACCGTGTCGCCACGCACCTCGACGGGCTCGTCGGGGACCTCCATGACCAACACGACGCCGGCAGCCGCCGCTCCTGGCTCGGCCGACTCGACCGACGCCGACACGACCGAGCGCAGCTCCGCGTCCCGGATGTCGATCGGGAACCTCCCCGACTCGACCTGCGCGGTGAAGAGGAGATCGCCGACCAGCCGGAGCAGGCGGTGGGCGTTGCGCTCCGCGACACCGAGGTACTGCAACTGCTCGTCGGACAGCGGCGACTCGTCGTCGTCGCGCAGGAGCTCCAAATAGCCGAGGATCGAGCTGAGGGGCGTGCGGAGCTCGTGCGAGATCAATCCGACGAACTCGTCCTTCAGCCGTGCGAACTCGCGCGCCTGGGTCATATCAGTGGCGACGAAGATGAAGCCGACCCTGTGGCCGTTCTCGTCGAGCCGTGGAGTGGCCGCGACCTGCACGGGCACGTGCTTGCCATCGGCGCGCAGGTACGTCCAGTCGCGCACGTCCGCATAGCCGGCGCGCACGGTGTCGACGAGGGCGGAGAAGTCGTCGACGCTGGAGACGGTCGTGAAGCGCGCGTCCATGTCGCGCAGCCGCTCCTCCAGCTCGCTGACCAGGTGGAACTCGATGACCCGCCGGTTCGCGCCGACGACCTGCCTCTCGGTCAGGCCGAGCATCTTCTCGGCGCCGGGGTTCCAGACGTCGATCACGCCGTCGAGATCGGTGCCGATCACCGACTGCTCCGTCACCGCGTTCCAGATGCTCTGGATGAGCCGGTTGGCGGTCTTGAGGCGCGCCTCGTTGAGCACCAGCTCGTCCTGCGTGCGCACGGCCTGCTCGAGCAGCTCCTCGCGCTGGGCGGCGGCGGCGCGGGTGGCTGCCAACTGCGCACGGGACCGGTGGGCGATCTCGTTGACGACGGCGGCGACGATCAGATAGATGACCGGCGAGAAGAACGCGCGCAGGAGGTCGACCGCGCTGGTCGTCGAGTGGTCGATCAGGATCGGGCTGAGGAGGACCACGAAGGTCCCGGCGGCCGCGATCACGATGTTGCGCCTGCCCTCCTCCGTGGCGATCCACACGAACGGGAGCAGCAGGATGACGCCGACGGAGGAGGTCGTGCCACCCGTGCCGATGCGCATCAGGCCGATGGACACCATGGCGACGAGCGGAACGACGACCGCCCAGCGGGCGTGGACGCCGCGCCAGGGCACGAGCACCGCGAGCAGCAGCGCCCCGACCATTACGAAGCACGCGCCGATGATGAAGACCGGCAGGTGCGCGCTCACCACGCCGGGGATGAAGGTCAACCCCAGGGCGATGGCGAAGCCGATGAGCGTCGGCACCAGCTTCAGGAAGACCGAGGGAGAGTCCAGCGGGACGCGGCTGAGCCAGCGATCGATGGTCATGCGGGCTCCCCCAGCTCGAGCATCGACCGGATGCGCTCGGACAGCACGCGCGGGCTGAACGGCTTGATGAGAAAGCTGTCGGAGCGGTCGGCGACGACACCGTGGTCGGTCAGCAGCTGCACAGACGCGGACACCATCAGGATGAGCGTGCCCTTCGTCATCGCGTCGCCGCGGATCGCCTCGGCGACCTCCACGCCGTTGAGTCCGGGCATCGAGATGTCGAGCACGGCCAGGTCGACCCCGCCCTCGTTGACCACGTCGAGTGCGGAGCGCCCGTTGTCGACGGCGGCGACGATCTCGACGCCCGCACGGTTCGCCGCGATGACCATCAACCCGCGGATGTCGTCGTCGTCGTCCGCGATGACGATGCGCTTGGCGTCCGTCACGAGAAGAACACCACTCGGACCACGACCACGGCAGCGAGGACGACGAGCGCGATGCCGCCGTAGATCGGCAGGCGCAGCTCCCAGCGTCGATTCCGATCGATCTCCCGCTGCAGCTCCTCGCGCTGCGCGCGGGTCAGGTCGACAGGACTCATCGGCGCTCCTCCCGTTCCGCGGCCTCGACGGCGTCGAGCACGGCCGTCACCCGGTCGTAGCGGCCCACGTCGGCCGCGTCGTGGCTGTCGGTGGACGCAACGATACGCGCTCCGGCGTCCCGGAGGGCCAGCACGGCCTCCGGGCCAGGGCAGGCCCACTTCTCGTTCACTTCGACGAGGGTGCCGGTCGCCGCGGCCGCTGAGGCCCATGCGGCGAGGCGATCCGCGCCGAGCTGCTTCTCGACGAGCCCGACCTTGGGCAGGATCGAGAACCAGTGCGCGAGCTGCGCGTGCCTGGTGCGCTCCATCGCCCGGATGCTCGCCTCGATCAGGAGGTCGAGCGCGTCGTCCGCTGAGAGGCCGTCGGCGATCCGGCGACGCGTCTCGTCGGGCGACCACGGCCCGTCCGTGCCGGGGAACTGGTGGTCGCCGATGACGACGGCGTCGACGCCGCCCGCGCCGACCACTAAGTCCACGGGGGTGTCGACCGCGCCGGAGGCGTCGAGCAGCTTGGCCTCCACGCCGGTGAGCACGGTGAGGCCGTCGGGCACGGGCTCGGCCGCCACGGCCGCGAGGAACTCGGGCACCCAGGTGGTGGATGCGCGCACGTGGTCGGTCAGGCGCACTCGGGTGAGCCCGGCCGCCGACGCCGCCGCGATGTTCTCCGCGAGCGTGCTCCTGGCGTCGTCCGAGAAGGTCGAGTGGACGTGGAAGTCGCCGCGCAGGAGCGTGTGCAGTCGGTCGCTCACTCCCCCGGTCCCTCCGCGTGGGCGGCGTTCTCGGAGACGAGCACGTCGGCCGGGTCGAGGAAGACGTCTTCGAGGAAGCGCACGTTGGCAAGCTCCCTGAAGTCGACGGCGGAGGGCACGGGGCGCCCGAGCACGAGGTCGAGGAGCAGCGAGGGCATGTCCACCCCGGCGGCGATCGTCAGCGGCATCGCGCCGGGGAAGCGCGGGTTGACCTCGAGCAGCGCGGGCACGCCGTCGCTGTTGTAACGGAGCTGGACGTTGGCGACGCCGGTCAGGCCGATGGCCCTGGCGACGTCGGAGGCGGTCTGCGACAGCTCGTCCCTGCGTACCGTCCGCCCCGCGATCGAGACACCGGAGTCGACCCGCTCGCGCGAGCGCGGCACAGCCGCGATCACCGCGCCGTCGAGGCCGGCGAGGACGTCGACCGAGAACTCCTCGCCCGGCAGGTTCTCCTGGATGAGGATGCTCTGGTCCTCCCCCAGCGCCTCCAGGGCGGCGCGGTCGGCGATCAGACGCACCCCACGCGATCCTGCACCGCTGCGCGGCTTGATGATGACCGGGAAGACCCACTCGGCTCCGACGCCGTCACGATCGAGCAGCCGGGTCTCCGGGATGCGCGCGCTGCCGTCGACGGCCTGTGCCAGGCGGTACTTGTCGAGGCAGGTCACGAGGGTCTCGTGGCTGGGAGCGGCCAACGCCGTGCCGACGGCCGCCAGCTCGTCGCGTCGGGCGGCCAGGCCGGGCAGCTCCACGTCCACGGTCGAGAACAGGGCGTCGATGTCGTCCGCGGCGCAGAGGGCGATCACGTCGTCGACGAACGACGGCGCCCGCCCGGGCGGCACGATCCGCCTGGCGGACTCCGGCACGAGGTAGAGTCCGCTCGCCCAACCGTCCATGTCGGCGGCGAAGACCTCCACATCGTCGCGCCCCCGCAGCGAGCGGATGACGGCGATGCCCGCCGGGCCGCCCGCTCCCGTGACGAGGACGCGGGTGCGGGATGCGGTCATTCCTGGTTCCTCCGGATTCGGGCGTCGGTCTGGATGGCCGACGCCGGGACGGAGATGTCCGCGGTGTCGCGCATCACCTCCAACGGCTCGCAGTTGGTGCCGCCGCCGAACCGCGACCAGTAACGGGCGGTCGCGAGGACGAAGTCGGGCTCCAGGTACGAGCGCAGCTCGGTCTGGGAGCGGAAGCAGTCGATCAGGCGCAGCTTGGCGTCGGTGAAGCCGTCGATCGGCACGAACCGGGTCGGCCGGAAGTCGATCGTCGCCGACGGGCTCTGGAAGCAGCACACCGTGCGGACGTTGCGCGTCGCGACGTTGACGGCCGCGTGCACGGCCCGGTGGTCCTGGTGCCGGTCGTGCGCCGAGTGCGTGTAGACGATGTCCGGCTGCACCTCGGCGACGACGCGCTCGATGATGCTCACGGTCGGGTCGGCGGCCGAGATGCGGGTGTCCTCGAGGTCTTCGAGGAAGAGCCGGGCGCCGAGCAGTTCGGCCGCGGTGAGCGATTCGTGCTGACGGTCGTCGACGTCGCCGCCGCGGGCCCCGCGCGAGAGCGTGAGGATGACGACCTGGTTGCCGGCATCGCGGTGGGCGGAGAGGATTCCGCCGACACCGATCTCGACGTCGTCGGGGTGGGCGCCGACGGCGAGGACCACCTGCTGCTGGTTGGCGGCGCGCTTCGTGCGCCCTTCCTCGGCGAGCCGGTTCACGATGGCGACGAGCTCGGAGGACGCGATCGGCTTGGTGAGGAACTCGTCGGCCTGCGCCCGCAACGCGGAGACCGCGTAGTCGACCGACACGTGAGCGGTCATGACCACGACGGGGAGGCCGGGGTGCCGGCTGCGCACCTCCCGGAGCAGGTCGATGCCGGAGATCCCCGGCATCTCGATGTCGGTGATGACGACGTCCGGACCGAACGAGGCGATCGTGTCGAGGGCGATGGACGGATCGGTGACGGCCACGACCTGCGCGTCCGCGCGCTTCTCGAGCACGGTCTTCATGTAGAACGCGACGTCGGGATCGTCCTCGATCACGCACACGCGGTACTTCTGCGCCGAATTCGCCATACGTCTCTCCTGGGTCCGCATCTCCTGGATCCTGCGTCCGACTCTAGTGGGACGAGCGGTCTAGGGCTCCAGACGCGCCCGGGCCTGCAGCTGATTTCACAGTGCCCCGGGAGCGTGCTAGAGTCACTTCTTGTGCCGCGGGGTGGAGCAGCTCGGTAGCTCGCTGGGCTCATAACCCAGAGGTCGTAGGTTCAAATCCTGCCCCCGCAACCACCTGGCCCGGACTTGAGGAGAAATCCCCAGGTCCGGGCCGCTTTTCATTTCAGGTGGAGCCTTTCCAGGCGGATCTTTTCCAGCGGAGGATGATGGACGAGGCCCTCGACGGCGCGCGCGTCGCCACGGTCTGGGAGGAGCATCCGACCTGGGCACTGCTGCGCAGCTACAACGGCCGCTGGGTCCTCCCCCTCTTCTCTCGTCACCTGGAGTACGCGGACGGCACGGTCTCGGCCGACTGGTTCCATCAGAAGGTCGCCACTGTGCTCGACGAGCTGTACGGGCTCGAGGAGCTCGACGACCACCGCGAGCCCGCCGACCTGGAGGGGACGCGCACCTCCGCCGCCGAGTACTGCCGCAGCTGGGTCGACAGCCGCTGGCTGGTCCGCACCCGCGCGGGCGCCGGCGAAGGACGGGCGCGCTACCGCCTCTCGCAGTACTCGCTGCAGGCGCTCCGGATCGTGCGCGACCTGGCCGAGCCCGACAGCGTCGTCTCGGAGGCCCGCTTCGCGAGCATCGCGCACGCCGTCCACCAGCTGGCTGCCCTGACCGATCCGACAGCGGAGTCCCAGCTCGACCGTCTCGACCGTGAGATCGCGGAGCTGCAGGGGCGCAGGGACGACATCGCGCGGCACGGCGCGTCGGTGGCCGAGCCGGAGACCGTATCGCGGCAGGTGCGCGAGGTGCTTCGGCTGACAGCGACCCTCCCGGAGGACTTCCGCCAGCTTGGCGCGATGGTGGAGCAGCGGCACCGCGAGGTCGCCAGAGCGGCATCGTCGCAGACCGTCGGCAAGGGCGCACTCGTCGACCGGTTCTTGCGCGACAACGACCTGCTCGAGCAAACGCCGGAAGGTCGCGCCTTCCGCGGTTTCGCCGCCATGCTGTCCTCGCGCGAGCTGCAGGCGATGCGCGCCGACATCGAGCGCGTGCTCGCTAGACCCGCCGGGATCACCGACCTCACCGAGCGCCAGCGGACTCAGCTCGAGACCCTGATCACGTCCCTGCTCGCCGAGGAGCAGAGCGTGCAGGAGACCTACGTGCGCTGGACGTCGTCGCTGCGGCGGTTCCTCAGCCGCAGCGGCTCGGACCGACACGCGCGCCTGCTCTCCCTCGCGGCGCGCGCGCTCGACGCCGGAGCACTCTGGACCGAGCGCCGACCCGGACCGGCGCTCGTCGACGGCGACCTGCTCGGCATCGGCGGCTGGGACCTCCTCGATGTGACCCAGGCGCAGCTCTGGCGCGACCGGGGACGCCCGGAGGTCGGCGTGGCGATCACCGAGAACGACGACCCGCTGCCCGACGACGAACGCGATGCGCTCCGGCTGGCGGTCGCGACCAGCACGACCGCGGTGCGCGAGACGATCGACTCCCTCCTCGCCGACGCGGAGACGGTCACCGGCGCCGACGTGTACACGGCGACACCCGAGGAGTATCGCAGGCTCGGCCTCGCGGTCAGCCTGATCGAGCTCGGCGCTGAGCACGGTGCGGTGGCGGAGGGCGTGCAGACCGTGCCGCTGGACACCACGGCCGGCCCACGCGAAGTGACCATGCCGCTCCTGGTCTTCGGACGGGAAGCGGCCGATCAGGAGGCCGACGAACTGTGACTGCCAGACAAGTTGAAACGGCCAGACAAGTTGAAACGGCCAGCCAAGCTGAAACGGCCAGCGAAGCCAGGACGGACAGTCGCGAGGAGGCCGACGCGAGCGCAGCGGACGCCTTCGGGGACCGTACGGTGGGCGACGCCCTCCCCCGCGAGGCGCGGATGGCGTTCGTCGCCCTGCTGACCAGCCGGTTCATCACGCGCGCGAAGCACCCGGACGCCTGGCGCGGCCTGGTCGACCACGAGGCCGACATCCGCAGCCGCCTCGACGAGCTGTTCCTGACGCTGCACCTGGACCTCGCCCATGAGGTGGCCTTCAAGCGGCAGAACGGCGAGGACGGCGTGCCCGTTCTTCTCCGCCGCGAGAAGCCGCTGTCGCGCGACGCGTCCCTCCTGCTCGTCCTGCTCCGTCAGGAGCACGCCTACACCGACGCGCAGGACGAGCCGGTCACAGTGACGCGCGACCACGTAGCCGAGTTCCTCAGCCGGTTCCAGGGCGACTCGTCGCACGACGAGGTGCGTGTCGACCGGCGGATCCGCGCCGCGATCGCGGCTCTCGACCGGCTTGAGCTGTTGACGCCCGCGCCGGAGGATCCGGACGTGTTCGTGGTGTCGCCGGCTGTGGTGCCGCTGATCGGCACGGACGAGCTGCTGCACCTGGAGCGGATGTTCCTCACGGCCGCCGGCGCGGGCGCGACCCACAAGAACGCAGACGACGAACCGGACGACGACAGGCACGTCGACGAGGCCACCATCGAGGAGGACGGCGAGTGAACGACCTGCCGGAGGACGACGGTCTGCTCCGTCGGGGCCAGTTCCGCATCGAGCTCGTCCAGCTGCTCAACTGGGGAGGCTACGACGGCTTGCACCGCATGCCGGTCGGTCGTGGCGGGATCGCCATTCTCGGCCCCACCGGCCGCGGCAAGTCGACCGTGCTCGACGCCATGTCGGCGGTCATCATGCCGAACCCGCAGGAGTTCAATCGCGCTGCGCGCGACGACTCCCGGCAGCGCTCCGAGCGAACGGTGTACAGCTACGCGCGCGGCAAGACCGACGAGGTGAAGGACGCCGGCTCCGACACGACGACCACGCACTTCCTGCGCCCGCTCGGCACAGCGTTCCCGAGCGGCGCCGCGATCACCTGGCGCACCGAGCTCGGCGAGACGGTCACCGCCGCACGCCTCGCCTGGATCGGGCCGGACACCTCCACTCAGGACGAGGTCACCACCGCGACCGTGTACCTTCTGGCACACGGGGAGTTCCCGCTCGCCCGCCTCACCGAGCTGGTGCAGGAGCCCGGGAGCTCGTCGCCCCTGACGCGGGCCTCCCTCGGCCGACTGGTGCACCCCGAGCGCGACCTGGTGACTTCCTCGCAGCCGGAGCTGCGGGTGCGGCTCTGCGAAGAGCTGGGCATCGGCGGCAGCGACGAGTCGCAGTTGAAGGCGCTCACCCTCCTCCGCCGCGCTCAGGCGTCGAAGGGCGTGTTCTCGATCGACGAGCTGTTCAAGAGTTTCGTCCTGACCGAGCCGCGTGCGCTGTCCCGCTGGGAGACGACCCTCAGCAGCTACCGCGAGGCCTCCGCTCTCTACGACGTCTTCGAGACCACTCGGCGCAAGCTGGAGGTGCTGGCCGACGTCCCCGCGCGGGCGGAGCAGCTCTCCGCTGCTGCCGACGACGCCACGGGCAAACGCAAGCTGCTGACCGCGGCCGACGGCGAGAGCGACCCGCGCCTCCGCGTCTGGCTGGCGGAGCACGTCCGCGACTGGGTTTCCGGAGAGGTGGACGCTGTACGCGAGCGCAAGCGGGAGCAGGAGACCCTGCGGCGCACCGCCGAGTCCGACGAGCACGCGGCGCACCGCGCCCAGAAGGACGCCCAGGCGCGTCTGGCCGCGCTCGGCGGCGACCCGTCCGTCGCCCTGCGGCGCGAGCTCGAGCTGGCCGAGCGGATCCTCACGGCGCAGGCCAGGGAGCGGTCCGCCGCCGACGCGCTGTTCGCGCGCGCCGGGCTGGACGCTCCGGACTCCGGCGAGCAGCTGGTTGCGGTTCAGGCGCAAGCGGAGGCCATGCTGGCGACCCTCGCGGCCGGCGACGACCAGAAAGCCGAGCGCTACGAGCTTGCCGGCCGCGTCGATTCGGCCAAGAAGGCCATCGCCGCCGTCACGGCCGAGAAGCGGTCGTTCGAGCAGCGCCGCAGCAATGTGCCGCCCGACGCCGACGAGCGCCGCCGCCGGATCGCCGCCGGGGTCGGCCTCCCCGCGGAGAGCCTCCCCTACGCGGGCGAGCTGTTCGAGGTGGCGCCCGGCCGCCGCGACTGGAGCCGAGCCGTCGAGGCCGTGCTCGGCGAGTCCGCGACGCACCTGATCGTGGACGAACGCAGCTTCCCTGCCGTCCGCCGGTTCGTCAACGACGGCGACATGCGCGGTCGGGTCGTCCTGGTCCCCGCGGCGGCCGGGCGCGCGCCCGAGCTGGTCCCGATCGCGAAGACCGTGCCCGCCCTGCTGCACTTCGACGAGTCCAGCCCGTACTGGGGCTGGCTGCACGACGAGCTGGTGCGCGACCGCGGCGTGCTGTGCGTCGAGTCGTCGGAGGAGTTGGACGCGCCGCGGCCCGCCGGCGTCTCCGCTGCGGTGACTCGCGCGGGGATGCGGTCCGCAGCACGCGGTCGCGTCATCAAGGACGACCGCCGCAGCGCCTCCTGGATCGGGCTCGACAACACGCCGCGCATCGAGGAGCTGGCGTCCCGGCTCGCCGAGCTGGAGGCCGAGCTCGCCGCCGCCCGCGCCGATTCCGACAGCGCGGAGGCCGCACACGGCCAGGCGCGCACCCGCGCCGAGGCGCTCGGCGCCGTGCGGGCGGTCCAGTGGGAGGCGATCGAGCTCGCACCCCATGAGTCGCGTGTCGCGGAGCTCTCCGAGCAGCTCGACCGGGTCTCGGTCGAGCACCCGGAGGCGACGGCGCTGCAGGACGAGGCGGACACGCACGACCGGGGGCGCCTCGACGCCGCCAAGCGCGGAGCGGCCCTGCAGGCCAGGCTCGACGAGCTCGAGGCCGAACACGCCGACCTCAACGACATCGAGGACAGCGTGGCCGACGCGCTGGAGCGCAACAGCCCGCTGACCCCGGAGGAGCGCCTCCTGCTCGGCACCCTCCCGTTCGCAGCGCCGAAGCAGTCCGCCGACGTCGACCGCCGCTACGCCGAGGCGCTCGCCGTGCTGCGCGACCAGATCGAGGCGCACCAGCAGAACGTCGAGCACCTGGCGGAGCTGCTGGTGGTCACCTTCGAGCGCTACCGCGACCTGGACCCGTCGGCGGAGATCGACGCGAGCATCGACAGCCTTCCGGCGGTGCTCGCCATCCATCGTGTCCTCGTCGACGACGACCTCCCGCGTTCGAAGGCCGGCTGGCTGGTCAAGGCGGGAGCCGGCATGGGCGACAGCCTGCGCGCCCTGCTCACCCAGATCGAGGAGGACGGCCACGCGATCCGGCGCGGCGTGCGCCCGATCTCGAATGCGCTGCGCGGGATCGAGTTCCGGGAGGGGTCGACGCTCGACATCGAACCCCGTCCTGTCTCGAACAGCGACCTCCACGAGTTCACACGCACCCTGCGCAAGCACACGGCCGGCCGGTCGGGAACGGACCGCAGGGATGCCGCGGCAATCGAGCGCGACTTCCTCGACCTCCGGCGCGACCTCGCCCGGCTGGAGGAGCGCTCCCGTGCGGGAGAGGCGTGGCGCCGACGCGTCCTCGACGCCCGCGAGCACTACCAGTTCCGCGCGATCGAGACGCGCACCGACGGCGCCCAGATCGTCCACGAGGGCGTCGCGGGCAAGTCGGGAGGAGAAGGCCAGGAGCTCATCGCCTTCGTCCTCGGCGCGGCACTGCGCTACCGCCTCGGCGACGGCACCGACGCGATCCCGACCTACGCCCCCATCGTGCTCGACGAAGGCTTCGTCAAGGCCGACAACGAGTACACGGGACGCGCCCTCGCGGCGTTCTGCGGGCTGGGCTTCCAGCTCATCGTCGGCGCGCCCCGCGACAAGGTCAACGCGTTCGAGGAGCACGTCGAGTCTGTAGCGTACATCACGGGCGACCCGGCCAGGCCGGGCTTCTCACGCATCTACTCGCTGAGCATCCGCGAGGCGCTGGAGGGCGAACGGCTCGCCACGTTCGTGGAGTGAACGGAGTTCGGTCGACTGAGATCTCAGTCGAACCGCACCTCGTCGAGCTCCAGCACCTCCACGCCGGCCGTCACGAGTTCGAGCGTGACGCGCTCGACGATGTCCGACGACGGCTCGCCGTCGTCGTAGGTCGTGTGGGCACCGGCAGGAACGATCACATCGAAGCCGCGCTCGAGCGCTCCGACGGCAGTGGCCTGCACGCAATACTCGCTCTGCAGCCCCGCCACCACGACCGTGTCGACGCCCATCGCCCGCAGCACATCGGCGAGGGCGGGGTTGGACTCGAACGTGTTGGCTGCGTCCTTGCGGACCACCGGCTCGCCCGGCAGCGGTGTGAAGACCAGCTCCCAGCCGGGGGTTCCCGGTTCGTCGGGGTCGCCGACGCGGCCGTCGTTCTTGACGTGGATGATCGCCGCGCCCGCGTCCCTGGCGGCGTCGAGCAGTCCGGAGAGCAGGTCCCGGAAGTCGGCCGCGCCGGCGACCGCGCCCTGACCTTCCAGCATGTTGCGCTGCACGTCGACGAGGATGAGGCCCTTTCCCATGCGCTCCATCATGCGCCGCATTCGCTAGGGTCGTAAACCGGGGGTGTCGAGGGAGGCCTGTGGCAGACGAACACGGCAAGACGACGCAGTCCGCCGTGCGCGAGCGCAATCTGACGACCGCGTTCCAGCTGGTGCTGTCGGGCGACGGACTCGCCACGCGCGCCGCTATCGCGCGCCGCACGGGCCTGACCTCCGCCACCGTCTCCTCCTTGCTCGCCGGCCTCATCGCCGACGGGCTCGTCATCGAGGGCCGACTGGCCGAGAGCACCGGCGGCAAACGTGCGACGACCCTGCGCGTGGACGCCGAGCACAACGTCCTGCTGTCGGTGATCGTGCAGCCCGGGCTCGTCCGCGGGGCGGTCGTCGACCTCCTCGGCGACGTCGTGACGAGCGTCGCGCACCGCACGACTACCACGGCGACGCTCGACGACGTGCGCGCAGTCGTCCGCAGGCTCGGCGCAACGACGACGGCGCGGGTCGCGGCGGTCGGGATTCAGGTGCCAGGGATCGCCGACGGCGACCTGATCCGCGAGAGCGTCCAGCTCGGCTGGATCGACGTGGACCTGGGACGGGAGCTCGCCGGCATCGTGAAGGCTCCGGTCAGGCTCGTCAACGACGCGGACGCCGAAGCCATCGCCGACTACTCGGTCTCCGACGAGTTCGGCGCCAACCAGCTGTTCGTCTCGCTCAGCACCGGCGTGGGCGCGGCCGTGATCGTCGACGGCATCGTGCTGGCAGGTGCCTCCCACCGCGCAGGCGAGATCGGTCACGTCCCCGTGCTGTTCGGCGACGACGCGCCCATGTGCGCCTGCGGCAACCGCGGCTGCCTCGAAGAGGTCGTCTCTGTCACCAGCCTTCTCGGCCTTCCGCACGGCGCCGACCTGGAGGCTGTGGACGTCGCCGCCCTCGCGGCCGTCCCCGAGTCGCGCGCGCGGATCGCCTCCGGCGCCCGAGCACTCGCGCGCGCACTGCTCATCGTCGGCGCAGCCCTCGATGCGCCGAACATCGTGCTCGGCGGCGCGGCGCCGAAGCTCGGGGCCGACTTCATCGGGCACGTGCGAGCGGAGGCCGCCCGGCACCCGGTCCGGGCTGCGATGCCGCTCAGCTTCCGATACGCCAAGACCGCGCTGGAGCAGCCGTTCCGCGGTGCCGCCCAGTTCGCCCTCCAGTCGACTCTCGGCGTCAGCTGGGCGCGCTGACGCGCCGCACGGCAGGTTCACGCTCCGCACAGGAGCGCCAGCAGCTCCGAGCCGCGGCCCCGGTCGTGACCGAACGTCTCGACGTCAGCATAGTCGGAGGCGGGGACGCCGTCGGGCGCGGTCGCCACGTCCACGACCAGGACCCGGTCGCAGGCCGACCGCACCGCGTCGACGACGGCGCGCTGCCAGGGCACGACGGCGATGTCGGCGCCGATGACGACGACAGGGGTGCCCGTCGCGAGCACCAGCTCGGGCGGGTCGGACGGGTCGACGTCGATCACGGGGTTCCGCGACCAGCGTGCGGCCTCGGTCGACCCGGACTCCGCCCAGGCCTCCGCGAGCGTGTACCAGCGCGGCACGCCCAGGTGCTCGTTGCTCGCGCTCGCCAGCCGTACCACCGTGCAGCGACCACGGAACGCGCTCAGCGCGGCGAGCACTCCAGGACCGAAGCGGAACGCCCTCGCCACCGTGTCGGTGCGTGCGGCGAGCTCGGCGACCTGGGTCATCAGGACACCCCGAGCTGGGCGGAGAGCACCATCACCACGCAGCCGCGCAGCACGATGTCCCTGCCCTGGCTGGTCATGCGGAGGGTCACGTCGGAGTGGAAGCCGGCCATGGTGCGATTGCGGAGCGTCTCGCCCAGGGCGTCGATCAGCGCGCCGGCCAGCAGCTCCTCCGGCCCGCTCAGCACGACCTCTGAGAGGTTCAGAGCGCCGACGATGGGAGCGAGGGCGACACCGAGCCGCTGCCCCGCCTCGCGGAGCACCGGCTCGACCGGACGACCGGCGACGGCCGCCGCTGCGACCTTGGACTCGAGTCGGGGCACAGCGAGCCACGCTTCGAGGCACTTCTCACGGTCATACGGTCCTTCTGAGCCGTCGTCCGTGCCGACCATCACCTGGCCGATCTCGCCCGCGGCGAACCGGCTGCCGAACACGAGGGCGCCGGCGACGAGCAGTCCGGAGCCGACACCGTGGCCGACCTTCACGAGCATCATGTCGCCCTGCGCGTCGGCGAAACCGTGCTCGGCCAGCACCGCGACGTTGGCGTCGTTCGCGACGAAGACGGGAAGCCCGGTCCGCTCGGCGAGAGTGCGTTGCAGCGGCTCGTCCGTCCAGCCCAGGTTGGGCGCTGCGACGACCGTGCCCGTCGCGTCCACGATGCCAGGAGAACCGATGCCGATGCCGAGGATCGGCGCCGTCGCGACACGCACGAGCTCGTCCACCAGCGCGAGCACCTTGGCGGTCGCCTCCTCGCCGCGGCTGCCGGCTAGGGCGACTTCCGCGTCCCTCAGCACCTGGCCGTCCATGTCGAGGACGGCACCGCGGAAGACGGCGTGTTCGCTGAGGTCCACGCCCACGATCTGAGTGGCCGCCCGGTTGACGTCCAGGAGCACGGCCGGCTTGCCCGGGCGGGCCTCGTCGCGCTGACCGAGCTCGATCACGAGCCCTTCGGCGATCAGCTCGCCGACGAGGTCGGAGATGGTGACCCGGGTGAGCCCGGTCTCCCGCGCGAGGTCGGCCCTGCTCGCCTGCCCGTGGCGGTAGAGCGACTGCAGCACGAGGGAACGGTTGTGGTTGCGCGCGTGCTCGGGGAGCACCTTGGTGCGGGGCCGCAGTGCGCGCCCGGGAACCAGAGGGCCGTCCGCCCCGACCGGGCGGGGATCGGCAAGACCGGGGCGGCGCCCTTCGTCGACGAGCATGTTTGTTAGTAAAGTAGACAATCAAAGTTCGCGCAAGTGTTTTCGCCAAAAGACCGCCCACGCTTCGAGAACCCGCAGGTCCACCGCCATCACTTTGTACGGCGCCTGAACATACGAGGCGGCCCGCACCGAACCGGTGCGGGCCGCTCTGCGTCGGGCGGAGGCTACTTGGAGCTGGAACTCGAACCGTTGCCCTCTGCCGCGATCGCGTCCTGGAGCGCCTGCTGCAGGCGGGCGTCCGCAGCGCCGTACGCCGTCCAGTCCCCGGCCTTCAGCGCGGCCTCGCGATCGGCGATGGCCTGCTTGGCCCGCTGGAGGGCCTGCTGCAGCGCGGCGTTGTTCTGGCCGGAGGTCGACCCGGAGCCCGTGCCGCTACCGGTACCCGTGCCAGTCCCCGAGCCGGTGTTCGTGCCACCGGACCCCCCGCCCCCGGTCACGGGAACGTTGTTGTCTCCGGCATTCGCGCCCGAATCCCCGCCGAACAGCGAATCCAGCGCCTGGTCGAGCGTGTCCTCGAAGGCGATCTTGTCGCCGAACGCCACAAGCACCTTCTGCAGAATCGGATAGCTCGTCTCACCGGTCGACTTCACGAACACCGGTTGCACGTACAACAGGCCGCCACCGACCGGCAGCGTCAGCAGATTGCCGTTGATGACGTCGGTCTTTCCCTGTCGCAGGAGGTTCAACTCCTGAGACACGGTCGGGTCGGAGTTGAAGTTGTTCTGCACCTGACCCGGCCCGGGAATGGTGTCGCTCGACGGCAACGACAGGAGCCTGAGTTTGCCATATCCCGAGGCCACTTTGCCCTTCGTCGAGCCGGCATCCGCGTCGACTGCGAGATAACCCTTGAGGACGGACCTGCTCGACTCGCTCGACGCCTGCGGGATGAACGTCGTGTAGAGCGAGAACGACGGCCTGTCCTGCCCCGGCATCTGCAACGTCAGGTAGTACGGCGGCTGCAGTGTCGGATCCGACGGCGAGGAGGTCGGGTCGTTCGGCGTCGTCCAGGCGTCGTCGCGCGAGTAGAACGACCCGGCGTCCGTCACGTGGTACTGACCCAGCACCGCTCGCTGCACCTTGAACAGGTCGGACGGGTAGCGCACGTGGCTCAGCAGCTGCGCGCTCATGTCACTGATCGGCTTGACCGTGGTGGGGAAGATCTTCTGCCAGGTCTGCAGCACCGGATCCTTCGCGTCCCAGGCGTACAGCTGAACCGAGCCGTCGTAGGCGTCGACGGTGGCCTTGACCGAGTTGCGGATGTAGTTGATGTCGTCGAAGGCGTAGGCCGGCTTCGGCGTCTCGGTGTCCGCGATCGCGTCGCTCAGGCTGCCGACGTGCGAGTACGGGTACTGGTCGCTCGTCGTGTACCCGTCGATGACCCACTTGATGCGGCCGTCGATGACCGCCGGGTACGCCTGCGAGTCGAGCGTCAGGTACGGCGCCACCTTCTGCACCCGCTTGATCGGGTCCCGGTCGTACAGGATCTGCGAGTCGCTGTTGACGGCGTCGGACAGGACGATCTGCTCGTCCTGGAACTTCAGCGCGTAGACCAGGCGCTTGAAGATGTTGTCGAGCTTCGGCCCTCCGTTGCCCGAGAACGTCGTGTAGGTCTGCTGCGCGTCGTTGCTGCCGCCCGGATAGTCGAGCTCGACCGACTTGCTGCCCTGGGGTGCGCCGACGATCGAGTAGGTCGGCGACTGCTGGCCGAAGTACACGCGCGGCTCGTACGTCCCGAGGGTGCCCGTGGTGGGGATCCCCGACTCCATGAACACGGGCTGGCCGTCGCTGGAGCGCTGGTTGCCATAGGCGGCGACCATCCCGTAACCGTGGGTGTAGACCACGGTGTCGTTGAACCAGCTGCGGCTCGTGAGCCCCGACTGGTTGAGCTCGCGCACCGAGACCACCGCGTCCTGCTCGTTGCCGTTGATCGTGTACCGGTCGACGTTGAGGTTGCGCGGGAACGAGTAGTACTGCCGGAACTGCTGGAGCTGCTGGAACGACGGGCTGATCACTGCGGGGTCCATGATGCGGATCTGAGCGGTCGTCCGGGCGTCCTGCCGCAGCGCACCCTGTTCCGCATCCGTCTTCGCGTTGTACGGGATCACGTCGATGTTACTGAGCGCGTACGCATCACGTGTGGCATCGATCGAGTCCTGGATGTATGGCGTCTCGAGCGTCTTCTGGCTGGGGTCGACCTGGAAGCGCTGGACGACCCACGGGTAGATCGCGCCGACGACCAAGGCCGCCACGATGAGGAGCGCGGTGCCGACCACCGGGAAGCGCCAGCGTCCGGTGAACGCGGTGAGGGCGAAGAGGACCGCGACGAAGATCGCGGCGCCGGCGAGCACGGCCTTGCCCGGGATGGCGGCGTTCACGTCGGTGTAAGCGGCGCCGTTGATCATGTCGTTGACGTTGGAGTCGGTGACCGCACCGTAGCGGTCGAGCCAGATGCTGATGCCCTGCAGCAACAGGTAGAGTGCGGCGATCACCGCGATCTGGACGCGCGCCGCCCGCGAGATGCGCACCTCGCGGCCGCTGAAGCGGATGGAGCCGTAGAGGTAGCAGGTGGCGAGTGTCGCCAGCAGCGCGATGATGACGACGGCCGACGCGAAGGCGACGGCGCTGCGGTAGAACGGCAGAGCGAACAGGTAAAAGCCGATATCGAGATGGAACAGCGGGTCGGTCTTGCCGTACGACGTGCCGTTCAGCCAGACGGCAGCGGCCTGCCAGCGGCTCGCGGCCGAGACGCCGGCGAAGATGCCGAAGACGATGGGGATGCCGTACATCGCGAGCCTGCGGAGCGGTTCGATGACTTGCTGGTAGCGGTCGAGCTGGGTGTTGAGCTTGGCGTAGACGGGCCGCAGCCGGTAGGCGAGCTGAATGGACAGCCACAGCGGCAGAGCCATCGAGAAGAACCCGATGAAGAACATGGTTGTTCCGGCGATCCACTGGGTTGTGAGCACGTTGAGGAAGCCGAGCTGCTGATACCAGAGCACGTCAGCGTACAGCCCCGCGAAGACGAAGAACAGGATGACGAGCGCCACGATCACGCCCAGTGTGATCCAGATGGCCGCCCGGCGGCGTCCCGGGGGTCGAACTGCAGCGGTTGAACTCACGTGTGGCCCTCTTGCTCCTCGTGGGGTGACTCAGAGAACCATCCTAGGTGGCCGTCGCTTGGAGAACGCTGCGGCCCGGCGGTGAGGACGACGTACGCCGGTGGACGGCCGCGGCGCCGGTGATCGTGGGTCTCAGGAGGCCGGGCAGGTCGGCAGGCCGGCGGTGCCCGACCCGCTGCTCACGGCCTTCAGCGCGGCGAGCGAGTCGGCGAGTGTCGTGACCGCGAAGACGTGAAGACCGGAGGGGATGTGGCCGCTGACCTCGTCGCAGTTTGAGGCCGGCGCCAGGAAATAGCTCGCTCCTCCGGTGTCTCGGGCCGCGAACATCTTCTGGCGGATCCCTCCGATCGCGCCGATCGTCCCCCCGTTGTCAATGGTGCCGGTGCCGGCGACCTTCTTGCCTCCGTTGAGCTTGCCGGGGGTCAGCTTGTCGATGATCCCGAGGGCGAACATCTGGCCTGCGCTCGGACCTCCGACGTTGTTGAGCTGGATGTTCACGTCGAACGGGAAGCTGTAATCCATCCCGGCACCGATGCCCAGGACGACCTGCCCCTGCGTCTTCTCCGGCGTGATCGCGACCGTCGAGGCGGCACCGTCGCGCACGATCCCGATCTCGGCCGGCTTGCCCGTGCCGTTCGCCGAGACAGCGCTGCGCAGCTCGGCGATGCTGGTGACGGTCTCGCCGTTCACGCTCGTGATCTCGTCGCCCGTCTTCAGGACCTTCGCCGCCGGGGAATTCGGGATCAGCTGCTTGACCTCGACGTTCTGAGGGAACTGGTAGCCCAGCTCGTTGAGGGCCGCGGCGATCGCGTCCTGCTGGGAGTCGACCATGAGAGCCGCATTCGCGGCGTTGGACTGCTCGGTCGTCGTGCCGGGAGGGAAGACCTGGTCGATCGGCTGCACGGCGCGGCTCGGGTCGAACCAGGCGCGGATGATGTCGAACCAGCTCGGGCGCTGGTCCGGGTTGCCGACGACCGACACGGTCAGCAGGTCGAGAGAGCCCGCCGTCGGATAGGTGGTCCGGCTCGGGATGGTGATCAGCTGCTTGGCATCGGACGACTGCTCCGAACCGACCGCCTGATCGGTGCCGAGGGTGTTGTAGACCGGACCCGGCTGCTCGATGACGAACGGTGCCGGGGCGAGGGCCAGGACGAGAGCGAGAACGACCGCGATGCCGATCGAGACCCAGCCGACGATCACCCGGCGGGAGGGCGCCACGCGCTCGTGTTCGGCCGGCGGCTCGGGGGGGTCGTCGTCGGTGAACAGCGTCACGTGCAGTCCCTTCGGTCGTGTTCGCCACGGGCGCACAGCACACGGCGCAGCCCGAGCCGATTCTCACCCGGCTCGCGGCGATCACGGGCTAGCGTAGATCCCAAGCCTGGAAAGCCGTAATCAACGGTTGAATCCATTCGAGACGAAGGGCGCACCATGGCCGACGATCCGAACAAGGAACCGGACGACGAGTTCCGGGACATGCTCCGGGAGTTCCTGTCGGGTGACTCCTCGATCGACCCGAGCCAGCTCGCCGGCGCGGCGGGGCTCCCGAACGACCCTGCCGCCATCCAGCAGCTGCTGGGTCAGCTGCAGAACGCCCTCCTGAACCCGGGCGGGGGCATCAACTGGGACCTGGCGTCGCAGCAGGCGCGCACGCTCGCCGGTGAGGGCGCCCACGCGGTCACCCCGGCCGAACGTTCGGCGCTCGACCAGGCGTTCAACGTCGCAGCGCTCTGGCTCGACCAGGCCACGACCGTCGCCGGGCTGCCGACGCCGCCCGAGCTGATCGGGCGCGCCGAATGGGCACGACAGACCATGCCGCTCTGGACACAGCTGGCCGAGCCGGTCGCGCTCAGCATCTCCGACGCGCTCACCCGGGTTCTCACCGAGCAGGCGCCGAAGGAGATGCAGGGCATGATCCAGAACGCCGGCCAGGTCATGCGGTCGGTCGGCGGCGCGCTGTTCGCAATGCAGCTGGGCCAGGTGGTCGGACAGCTCTCGAAGGAGGTCGTCTCGGGAGGCGACATCGGCATCCCGCTGCTCGCCGACGGCGCGGCGGCGCTCATCCCCCAGAACGTGGCCGAGTTCGGCGACGGACTCGACATCCCGCTCGACCAGGTGCAACTGTACCTGGCCGTGAGAGAGCTCGCCCACGCGCGGCTCTTCCGGCACGCCAAGTGGCTGCGGCTGCAGCTCATCACGCAGATCACCGCGTTCGCGCGCGGCATCACCATCGATACCGACCGGCTGGAGTCTCTCGCCGAGAGCTTCGATCCGGCCAACCCGGAGGAGCTCCGCGAGGCGATGGTGTCCGGCGCCCTCATCCCACCCAAAACCGAGGAGCAGCAGGAGGCGCTGGAGCGCCTGGAGACGATGCTCGCTCTCGTCGAGGGCTGGGTCGACGTCGTCACCGCCGCAGCCACGCGACTGCTCCCGAAGGCCGACGCGATCGCCGAGACCGTGCGCCGGCGGCGGGCGGCAGGAGGCCCGGCCGAGTCGGCGTTCGCCACCCTCGTCGGGCTCGAGCTGCGCCCGCGCCGGCTGCGCGACGCCGCGGCGATGTGGCAGGCCGTGACCGATGCTGTCGGTCAGGAGGCGCGCGACCGGCTGTGGTCGCACCCCGACCTCCTCCCGCAGGCGGCGGACCTCGACGACCCGTCCGCCCTCGTGGCGCGGCTCACCGCTGCGGCCTCCGGGCAGGAGACGGAACGCGACGAGTTCGACCAGGCGATCGAAGACCTGCTGCGGGGCGACGGAGAGCGGCCGACGGAGGACTGAGCAGACCTCCCTCTCCGTCGTCGCCTGTGGACGACGGGCGTTATGACGCTCGTCTGTGGATAACGCCGGTCGACGGCCGTCCGCCCGGCAGGATGGCCGGATGGTCTACCAGCTCGATCCTACGATCCCCCGCGTGTGGCGCTCGCCGCACGCCCTCCAATTCGGCGTGGAGCGTCCACGCCTCGTGCTCGACCCGCTCGACGCCGCGGGCGAACGGATGGTCTCCGCGCTGGCCGGTGGCGTCGCGATCGGCGCCCTCCGGCTCATCGCGCGCAGCGCCGGAGCGGAGCCGGACGCAGCCGACGCGTTGCTCGCGCGGCTGGAGCCCGTGCTCGCCCGCGACGCCGACGCCCACGGTACGGGCGACCGCGACCGTGACGCGATCGTGGTGCTCGACGGCAGCGGCCCGACCGCGGCGCGCATCCTCACCCTGCTGCGTGAGGCCGGGGTGGACGCGCGCAGCGGCCTCTCCACCGACGATCCTGCGGTCGACGAGGCCACGGCGGCGATCGTGATCGCGTCGTTCGCCGTGGCGCCGCACCGCCACCAGCGGTGGTTGCGCCGCGACACCCCGCACCTCGCCGTCGTGTTCGGCGACGCGGGCGCCACGGTCGGCCCGCTCGTGAGGCCGGGCGAGACACCCTGCCTGCGCTGCCTCGACCTCCATCGGCGCGACAGGGATCCGGCCTGGCCGGCTCTCGCCGCGCAGCTGCACACCCGCCCGGCGCCCGGCGAGTCGGAGCTGGTGTGCGGCGCGGTGGCGTCCGCTGCTGCAGCTGTCGTGCTCGCCGCGCTCGACGAGCACTTGATGAGACAGCCAGTCGCGCGGTCGGCGGCGCCGCCGGGCTGCACGGCAACAGCCTCCCGCTACGACGCCGGCTCGGCCCGCTGGACCGAGTTCGGCTGGGAGCCGCACCCGGAGTGCGGGTGCCTCACTCCGCTGTGTCTCGCTCCCTCGGGCCTCACTCCCTCGGGTCCGCCGCCTGCGCCGACGCGCGCGGAGCCGCCAGCTCGGCGAGGAATCGCGACGGCTGACGCGACACCGGCCGACCCGGCTGGTTGCTGCGCTGCGCCCAGCTCAGCCGAAGACGATGCCGCGCGCGCGTGATCCCGACGTAGAGCAGCCTGCGCTCCTCGTCGACCTGCTCGAACGTGGATGCGAAGCTGATCGGCACCAGCCCCTCCGACAGGCCGATCAGGTGCACGGAGTCCCATTCGAGGCCCTTCGCCGCGTGCAGGGTCGCGAGCGTGACGGCTGACACCGTCGGCTCGTGCTGGCCCGCCTGACGCGCCAGGAGCTCGTCGGTGAACCGCCGGAAGGTCGCCCCCTCCGGCATCTCGTCGACCAGGCCCATGATCGCGTTGAGCGACTCCCACCGTTCGCGCACGGCGCCCCGGCCCTCCGGGGGCCGCACCGACCAGCCGAGCGTGCGCAGCACGTCGCTCACCGACTTGAACAGCGGCTCGGCCGTCGCGGCAACGCTCGCGGCGCGCAGCGTCATGACGGCCTGCCGAACTTCCGGGAGGTCGAAGAAGCGCTTCGAGCCGCGCAGCTGATAGCTGATCCCGAGGTCGCCGAGCGCCTGCTCGAGGGCCGCGGCCTGCACGTTCACGCGGTAGAGCACGGCGATGCTCTCCGGCTTGGCGCCGGCGGCGAGCTCCTGGGTGATGCGCTCGGCGACCGCGCGCGCCTCCGCGCGGTCATCCTCGAATGTCGTCGGGAGCCGGCGCCTCGTCACCGGGGCCGGTCTCCCGGACGGCGTGCAGCCTCAACGCCCCCGACCGCCCGCGCATCAGCCGGTTCGCGGCGTCGATCACCGGCGGGGCCGATCGATAGTTCTGCTCCAGGCGCACGACGGTCGCGCCGGGGTTCTCGCGCTCGAAGTCGAGCAGGTACTCGCTGCGTGCGCCTGCGAACGAGTAGATGGTCTGACTCGCGTCGCCCACGACGCAGAGGTCGCGCCGGGCGCCGAGCCAGAGCCCGAGCAGCTGATGCTGCAGCGGCGAGACGTCCTGGTACTCGTCGACGACGAAGTACCGGTACTGCTCGCGCACCTGCATCGCGACGGACGGCTCGGTCTCGATCATGCCGGCGCACACCAGCAGCACGTCCTCGAAGTCGATCTGCTTGCGCTCGTCCTTGAGCTCTTCGTAGCTGCGATGGAGGTCGACGAGTTTCTCCACCGTGAGCGCGCCCGGCAGCGGGCGGGAGGCCAGGGCGGCCGCGTACTCCTCGAAGCCGAGGCTCGACACCTTGCGCCACTCGATCTCGGCGGCGACGTCGCGCAGCGTCGCGGTGTCCACCCGCAGTCCCAGCTTCTCCGCGGCGTGACCGAGGACGCGACCTTTGCCGTCGAGGACGCTCGGGAGCTGACCGCCGACGACCTGCGGCCAGAAGTAGTTGAGCTGCGACAGCGCGGCCGCGTGGAACGTCCGCGCCGCGACCCCGCCGGCACCGAGCTGGCGGAGCCGTCCTCGCAGCTCCGCGGCGGCACGGTTGGTGAAGGTCAGCGCCATGACCCGATTCGGCGTGAACGCGCCGGAGGCGACCCCGTAGGCGATCCGGTGCGTGATGGCCCGGGTCTTGCCGGTGCCGGCGCCCGCGAGCACGCACACCGGGCCGAAGAGCGCCTCGGCTGCGACCCGTTGCTGCGCGTCGAGGCCGTCCAGCAGCGCGTCCGGCCCGGAGGCGGCGCCCGCGCTCGCGGGAGGTCCGCTACTCACAGCGCGGCCACCGCTCACAGCGCGGCCACCGCTCACAGCGCGACCACCGCTCACAGCGACCGCTCGCTCACAGCCCGGCCGGCGGCTCGTCGAGCGACCCGCCGTACCAGTCCTCGATGAGGGCGCGCGCGATCGACGACCGGCCGGGCAGGATCACCTGCTCCCGCGCCTCCCACAGCTCAAGCCGGCTGAACCAGCGCAGGTCGAGGATCTCCTCGCCGTCGGGAGCGAGCGCCGCCGGTGGCTGGTCGTCGGCGAGCCGGGCGGACATCCCGACCATCACGGAGGCCGGGAACGGCCACGGCTGCGAGCCCTTGTAGCGAGCGTCGACGACCCGTACGCCGGCCTCCTCGAAGATCTCGCGCTCGACCGCGGCCTCGAACGACTCCCCCGGTTCCACGAAGCCCGCGAGCAGCGAGTAGCGGGAGTGCTCCCACATCGCGTTCGAGCCGAGCAGCAGTCGGTCGTCGGCGTCAAGCACCGTGACGATGACCGCGGGATCGGTGCGGGGGAACACCTCCGAGCCGTCTTCGAAGCAGCGCCGGACCCAGCCCGCCTGCTCGACGACGGTCGGCGTCCCGCAGCGCGGGCAGTGCGTGTGCGAGGCGTGCCAGTTCGCGATCGCGAGCGCCTCGGTGAAGAGCCCGGCGTCACGGTCGCTGAGGGCAGTGGCCAGGGTACGCAGATTGCCCCAACGCACGTCGTCCGGCTCCAGCTCGGCCGCCGCCGCGTCGGTGAGCACCTCCAGCACGATCGCGGATCCGGCGGGCTCCCCCGGCACCTCGACCAGGGTGCGGCCGAGGTAGACGCGGAGCAGTGCCGCGCTCACGCGCTCCACCGGAAGCAGGTCGAGGGCGGCAGGGCCGGCGTCCGGGGCGCTCCAGCCGTCCGAGGCCGGCGTCGCAGCCTCGACGCTCTCCGCCCTCAGCAGCGCACGGCCCTTCCAGAGCGCGAGGACGCGCGTCGTCGGCTCCTCCCACAGTTCGTCGAACAGCGCGGGCCGCGAACGCGCGACATGGTCGCGGTCGACCGCGTGACGCGAGAGCGGGAGCGCCGCGAGCGGCAGCGCGGACGTCGGAGCGGACGACATCGAGATCCCTTCAGGGGCGGAGCGGACGTGCAAGGCGTGGCGGAACTGCCCACGCGCAGAAGTCCATTTAGCCTAGGTCCATGGCCAGATCCCCTCTCACTCTAGCCGCGCTGGCCAGCTCGGCCGTGCCCGACCTCACCGTCAGCGGAACCCGGCGCCACAGCGCCGACGGAGCCGGTGAGTTCGACTCCGCCGTCCTCACCGCGCCGGACGGAGACGCCTGCATCGTGCGTGTCCCGCTCACCCAGGCGGCCGAGACGGAGCAGAGCTCCGACCTCGTGGCGCTCCGCGCCCTCACGACCGGCATCCGCAGCCGGCTGCCGTTCGACGTGCCCAGCTACCTCGGCCAGACACCGGTCGGCGGCACGCGCGCGATCGTCTACGACTTCCTCCCGGGCGAGCACGTCGCCGTCGAGGACGTTCCTCCGGGCGATGGGCTGGCCGGTTCGATCGGTCACGCCATCGCCGCGATCCATACGCTCCCCACCAGCTTCGTCGGCGAGGCCGGCCTCCCTGTGCTCTCGGCCGCCGAGTGCCTGTCATCGACCGCCGCACTCATCGAGTCGGCCGCCTCGACCGGCAAGCTGCCCGCCGCGCTGCGCGAGCGCTGGCGCGACGCCGTCGCCGACCACTCGATCTGGCAGTTCCAGCCGACGGTCATCAACGGCGCGATGACGGCGGATTCGTTCCTCGTCGACGGCGAGACCGTCGGCGCCGTCCTCGGCTGGTCGGCGCTGCGCGTCGGCGACCCGGCACGGGACCTGCACTGGCTGCTGGCGATGAACCCGGAGGCCACCGATGGTGCCCTCGTCGCGTACGCCTCCGCCCGCCAGGTCGCCACCGACCGTCAGTTCACGCAGCGCGCGATGCTGTACGCCGAGCTGGAGGTCGCCCGCTGGCTGCTGCACGGTCGCGAAGTGCGCGACCAGAGCATCGTCGACGACGCGGTGCAGATGCTCGACGGGCTGGTGGACCGCGTCCACAGCAACGCCGTCACCCCGCTGTCGACCGCAACCGGCCCGATCATGGCGATCGACGATGTGGAGGCTATGCTCGACCGCACCCCCGGCGACCGCGCCGCAGTCCGACCGGGAGGCATGCGTCCGGTCGACGACTCCCCTGCCGGCTGACCCGGCTCCTCTGATCCCGCAAGGCACGTTGTTGTCCCGTTCGGGCGCGAGAGTGACATCGACGCGCCCTTCGGGCGCGGGTCAGCGGGTCGCTGCCGACCACAGGTCGGCGAGCTCGGCCTCCGAGTACAGGCGGCGCGGGCGGATGACGCGGTCGTCGGCGACGAAGTAGAAGACGGCGTCGATCCTCGCCGGGTCGATGCCCGCGTGGCGGGCGTAAGCGAGTCGATAGAGCGCCAGCTGCAGCTGCTTGCGCTCCAGGTCTTCGTCGTCGCGCGGCGCCTTGCCGGTCTTCCAGTCCACGATCTGGACGTCATGCTCACGGTCGTCACCGGTGGCGTACACGGCGTCGAGCTTGCACACCACGACCTGGCCGGCCAGGGTCACGTGGATCTCCAGCTCCACTTCCCGCGGTGCTTTCGAGGCCCACTCGCTCGACGCGAACGTCGCCTGCAACTCGGCAAGCGCCTCCGCACCCAGCAATTCGCCCGCCGGATCGTCCAGCTCTGTCGCCGCCGAGTCGAGCTCGTCGGAGGCCCCTCCCGGGACGCCGTATCGCTCTTCGACCCAGCGGTGGAAGAGCGTGCCGAGCCGCGTCTGCCGGTAGGGCCGTTCGGGCATCGGCCGGCGCAGCTGCGCGGCCACCCCGGCCGGATCGCTCACGAAGTCCTTGAAGCGCGACGCCGGGATGCGCGTCGGCACCTCGACGAGCCCGTCCTCGGCGGCGCGGCGGGCGCGCTCGGCGAGCAGCAGGTCAACGTCCAGCGCGTAGACGCCACCGTCTCCCGGGCCGCGCTCGCGCGCAGCGCGGACGGCCTCGGCTGCGGCCTCCACCCGGCTGCGGCGCGGTCCGAGCGGGTCGAGCGGCCACAGCACCGTGCGGGACTCGGGCGCGAGCGGGTTCTCGTCGGGTTCATCGCACGGCGGGAACGCGTCGGCGGGCAGAAGCCGCGCCTGCTGCAGTTCGAGGAGGTAGGCGCCAGGACCACGCGGACGCGACTGGGTCGACCAGTAGGAACCGCTCAGCAGGAGGCTCTCCCGTGCCCGGGTCACGGCCACGTAGATCAGCCGGCGCTGCTCTTCGAGGTGCCTGGTGACGTTGGCGGCCTCGAAGGCGGAGATCGCTTCGTCGACCTGCTTCTGGTCCTCCGCTGTACGCCACGGCAGCACGGGAAGCTCGGCCGAGTCGCCCCGGAACTCGTTGGGCAGCTGACCGAACGCCAGCCAGCCGCGCTTGCTCTGGGGCGGCCCCGGCAGCTCGCCGTCGACCAGTCGCGGCACCGCCACGATGTCCCACTCCAGGCCCTTCGCGCCGTGGATGGTGAGGATCTGCACGGTGCCCGGCTCGGCGTCCTCGCTGCGCGGCGCGAGGTTGTCGCGCTGCTCTGCCTCGGCCAGCCAGGCGAGGAACGAGCCCAGCGTCGCCCGGTCGTCGCTGGCGAGGTAGGAGGCCACTTGTTCCGCGAAAGCATCGAGCGACGCCTGCCCCAGCTGCGCCGACTCGTTCGCCGCCACCTCGATGTCGAGCCGCAGCTCCTGCTGCACGAGCGTGACCAGGTCGAGCAGGTCGAGCCCGGAGCGGGAGCGCAGCTGGTCGAGCTGACGCCCGGCCGAGCGCAGCCGTTCCAGCCCGACCGCGCTGAACGCGGACAGCTGGCCGTGGCCGCCCGGCGCCTCCACGACGAAGTCGAGCGCGTCAACGAGAGAGGCCGACTCCTCTGCCACCACCGAGCCCCGCAGCCGTTCGCGGACCTCCGGGTCGAGGGTCTGGAAGCGATGGTCGCGCGCGGCGAGCCAGCTCGCCACCCGGCGCAAGGCCGCGATGTCGCGTGGACCCACCCGCCAGCGCGCCCCGGTCAGCAGGCGGATCAGCTCGGAGCCGGCCGTCGGGTCGTGCATGACCCGCAGAGCGCTCACCAGGTCGGCGACCACGGGCTGCTCCAGGAGGCCGCCGAGACCGAGCACGCGGTACGGCACGCCCCGCTCTGCGAGCGCGCCGGTGAACGCGTCGATCTTCTTGATGGAGCGGCAGAGCAGTGCGGCGGACGGCGGCAGCCCGGTGCGATCCCGCTGGGCCAACCGCGCGCGCAGCCATTCGGCGATGGCCGCCGCTTCGTCCTCCACGGTCTGCTCGAACACGTTGTCGAGCTCGCCCGCGATCGCGCCGGGGCGCGGCTGCAGCAGCTCGACGTGCACCGGCGATCCCGCCGAGAGCGGTGCCACGAGCGCATTCGCGGCGTCGAGCACGCGCGTCGGATTACGCCAGCTGGTGCTCAACGCGTACGACGCGGCGCCGTCTCGGCTCCCGCCGAAGTCGAGCGGAAAACGTCCGAGGTTCGCGGCGCTCGCACCGCGCCAGCCGTAGATCGACTGGTGCGGGTCGCCGACCGCCATCACGGCCTCCCCCGCGAAGAGCGCGGCGAGGAGGCGCGTCTGTACGACCGAGGTGTCCTGGTACTCGTCGAGGAGCACGACCCGGTAGCGGCGGCGGTAGTCCTCGACGACGGACGGGATCCGCTCGCACACCGACAGGGCGAGCGCGACCTGGTCCGAGTACTCGACGAACCCGCGGCGACGCTTCTCGTCGGCGAAGCGCTCCGCGAGGTCGAGCAGCGGTGGCAGCGATCCCACCGCTGAGACGGCCGTTCGTACAGAGGCGTACGCGTCCTTCACCCGGCCGCTGCCGGTCGGGAGGTCGAGCAGGCGGCCGAAACCCTCGACCATCCGATGCACGTCGTGGGAGTCCGCGACGTTCTCGCTCAGCGCCCTGCTGAGCTCGAGCACGGACGTGGTGACCGCGTCGACGCTCTTGTCGAGCTCGACGAGCCGGTCGTCCGAGCTGGCGACGACGACGCGGCGGGCGAGCTGCCATGCCGACGCCTCGCTGAGCACGGCCGATTCGGGCTCGCGTCCGATGAGCAGCGCGTTCTCGCGGAAGATCGCGTTGGCGAAGGCGTTGTAGGTGGCGATCTCCGGAGCGTCGAACGGATCGAACTCGACGTCGGTGAGACCGGAGGCGGCCAGCTGCTCGATGCGGCGGCGCACGCGCTCCGCGAGCTCGCCGGCGGCCTTGCGGGTGAAGGTCAAGCCCAGGATCTCCGGCACGCGCACGAGCCCGTTGGCGAGCAGCCAGACCACCCGGTTGGCCATCGTCTCGGTCTTGCCGCTACCGGCGCCCGCGACCACGATCGCCGGCCCGAGCGGCGCCTCGATCACAGCCTCCTGCTGCGGCGTCGGGCGCGGGAGGCCCAGCGCCTCGGCGATCTCGGCCGCGCTCAGCCGGCGGGCCGGACGAGCGGGCTCGGGATCCTCGGATGCTGCCGCGAACTCCAGCTCGACGAGGTCGAGCAGTCCGTCGTCGTTCATCCCCGCACCTCGCTCATGCCGCATCGGGCACTCATGCGCTGACCGCCGGAACCAGATGGATGCGATACCCGTACGCCGCGTGCGGGTCCCGGTCGCCGAGGTCGACCACCCCGGCGAACGTCGCGCCGGCCATCCCCTCGGCAGCCGAGGCGACACGTTCCTCCAGCCGACGCAGGGCCTCCTCGTCCACGCGCTCCTGCACCACCTCGCGGTAGGCCTTGCCGCGGACGCCCTTGGCGACGAAGAGCAGCTTGGCGCCTCCCGGAGGTCGTTCGCCTGCCTCCACGGCGCCGTGCTCCAGTGCGAGCTGGTAGGCGCCGAGCTGGGCGTGGGAGGCCGTCTCGGCGGCGGTCGGGACGCTGCGGCCGGTCTTCAGGTCGACGATGACGACAGCGCCGTCCGGTGTCTCCTCGACGCGGTCGATCGTGCCGCTGATCCGGGCGCGACCGAGGTCGAGCTCGAACGCCCCCTCGGATCCGAGCAGCCGGCCGCCGGCGCGCTGGAAGTCGCGCAGATACTCCGAGACGCCCGCGACCAGGCCGCGCGTGCGGCGGCGCTCGCGCTCCTCGATCCACGGCGACTCGAACTGCAGTTGCGTCCAGCGGCGCTCGATGCCGGCCCAGAGCACGTCGACGCTGGTCTCGACACTGTCGTCGCCGGCCGCACTCGCCTCCTCCAGCACGGCGTGCACGACCGTGCCGATGCCGGCCGCGAGACCGCTCGGCGACGCGGCCATCTCGTCGACGAACCAGACCAGCGGCGACTTCTCGTACGTGCCGAGGCGCGACGGGGACACCTTCACCATCGCCTCCGGATCGTCCAGATCGACCAGCGGCTCCCGCGTGGACGGCTCGACGAGCCCGTACCAGTCGGCGGGATCGGCGCCCTCCACACCGGCGTCCGCCAAGCGCGCCAGCGCGTCGGCAGCGTCGGGCGACCCGGTCGTGACCAACCGGTGGCGTAACCGGCCCACCATGCCGCGCAGCGAGAGCGGGTGGATGCCCGGGTCGTCGTCTTCGACCGCGAGCTCGGCCGCGAGCCGGAGGAACGGCGAGGGCTGCTCGTCGTCGTTGGCGGTCGCCGTCAGCACCACCTGACGGCGCGCCCGGGAGACGGCGAGCGCGAACATGCGCAGCTCGTCGCCGAGCACCTCCGCCCGCTCGTCGGTGGTTTCCGGGCGGCGACCAGCGAGGGCGTCGTCGAGCTCCTGCGGGTGCAGGAGCGAGCCGCGCAGCCGCAGGTTGGGCCACACGCTCTCCTGGAGGCCGGCGACCGCGACCACCTCGAACTCGCGCCCGACCGTGGCGCTCGGCGTGCAGACGAGGACGGCGTCGCCGGTGGTGCGCGCCGCGAGCGTGTCCTCCGGCACCTCGGCGCCCAGCAGTTCCACCACGAAATCGGCGGCCGGCCGCTCCGGCGACCGCTCGACGAAGCGTCGCGCGGCCGTGAACAATGCGACTACGCCGTCGAGGTGCCGGTCGGCCTCATCGGCGATGATCCCCGATCGTTCCGACTGCTCCAGCCAGCGCGACGCGAGCCCGCTGCGCTCCCACGCGTGCCACAGCAACTCCTCGATCGTCGCCCCGGCCGCGGCCTTCTCGCGGCAGCCGCGAAGCGTCTCGGCAAGCCGAGCAGCGCGCCGGGCGGGCGAGGAGTCGATGGTCGCCAGGTGGGCGGGGGCGGCGAGCGCCTCGACCAGGAGATCGTCGCCCGGCCGGTTGCCCTCGCCGGCGAGCTCCTCCTGGCGCAGCGCGAGGCGCAGGCGCCGGAGACTCACAGGGTCGAGCCCGCCGAACGGCCCGAGCAGCAGTTCGGTCGCGACCTCGGGGGTCAGGGGCTCTGCGCCGAGAGCGACACCCGCGATCGTGACGAGCTGGCGCGCAGCGTAGTCGTCGCGCAGCGGCCGGCCGGCGATGCTGGTGGTCGTGGGTACCTCGGCGACGGCCAGCGATCGTGCGAGGCCGGGGATGTGGGCGCCCGAGCGCACCACGACGGCCATGCTGCTCCACGGCACGCCGTCGAGCAGCCGTCGTTCGCGCAGCAGGCGCGCCAGACGCGCCGCCTCGGCCGGCGCGGACGACGCGCGGACGACGACGACCTCCGGCCCGGCGTCTTCCTCCGGCTGCCGCGCAGGGGCCGCGACCCGATGCACGCCCGCCGCCGCGGTACCGATGCGCTCGGTGACGCGGGAGGTCAGCTCGCGCAGCACCGGAGTCTGTCGATGCGCTGTGCCCAGCACGATGCGGGTGACCGGGACGCCTAGGCGCACGCCGAGCTGTCCGATTGCGGACACCTCGGCCCCGCGGAAGGTGGTGGAGGCGACGTCGGGGTCGCCGAACGCGATCACGGCGATACCGCGGGCGGCGACGGCCCGCAACAGTGCGACCGTGGCGACCGTGGCCTCCTGGAGGTCGTCGACGAACAGCGCCCGCAAGCCGTCGAGCGAGCTGCCCTCACGCGCGACCGCTACCGCGGAGGCGATCAGCTCGGCCGAGTCGACGTAGCCGCTGCGGAAGCTGTCGAGCACCGTCTGGTACTCGGCGATGAACCGGGAGGCCGCCCTCCACTCGTCGCGCCCGGTGATGGCGCCGAGCTCTGCCAGGCGCGCAGGCGACACGCCGCGCTCCGCGCAGCGGCCGATGAGCTCGCGGAGCTCGGTGCGGAAGCCGCGCAGGATGCGGACCTCCGGGCCGAGCGACACCGGCCAGACCGGACCGGTGCCGTCCTCCAGGTGGCCGTTCAGCAGCTCGGCGATGATCTGGTCCTGGTCGCCTCCGGTCAGCAGTCGCGGCGGCCCCCAGCCGAGGCGCTTCGACTGCTCCCCCACCAGCTGGAACGCGAGCGAGGTGGCCGTGCGCGCCAGCGGACCGGGCGTCGGCACGCCCAGGCGCAGGGCGATGCGGTCGCGCAAGGCCGTCGCGGAGACCCGCGAGGCGCTCAGCGCCAGGACCTGCGAGGCCTCGTAGCCGCGCCGATGCACGCGCTCGGCGATCGCCTCCACGAGCGCGGAGGTCTTGCCGGTGCCCGGCGCGCCGAGCACTGCCGCCGACGCGCCGTCGGGCAGCTCGAGCACCTCGCGCTGCGCCGGGTCGAGGGCGAGGCCCCGGTCGGCATCGTGGATGCGCGGTCGGAAACCTCGGGCTGTCATGTCCTTCACGGTATCGGCGTCCGCCGACAGAGAACGCGACCGAGCCCCGCGAGCCGCGTGCCGTAGTCTGAACTCTCAACCGCCGGTCTGATTCGAAAGGCACATCCCGTGGAGATCCGCATCGGAATCGTCAACGCCCCCCGCGAGCTCAGCTTCGAGTCGGCCCAGTCGGCCGAGGAGCTCATCGAGCAGATCCAGGCCGGCCTCAGCAGCGGCACCGGCATCCTCACGCTCTCGGACGACAAGGGCCGTGCGTACATCGTCCCGACCGCCGGCATCGCGTACGTCGAGGTCGGCACCGAAGAGTCGCGCCGCATCGGCTTCGTCGGCTAGATTCCGACCGTGGAACTGCTCTTCATCGCACTCGCCGGCGCCATCCTCGGCCTCGGCGCCCGGTACCTCCTGCCCCACCGTCACACGCACGGCTCCGTGCTCATCCCGGCCCTCGGAGTGAGCGTCGCGTGCATCCTCTGGGTCGCCCTCACCTGGGCCGGCCTCACCTGGAACGGCGGCTGGATCTGGTGGATCACGCTGCTCGGCACCGCGGGCGTAGTCGCGGTCGCCGACCTCGTCATCGGACGTGTGCGCACGAACCACGACGAGAAGCTGCTGCACACGCTCGCCAAGGGCGCCATGGCCCGCTGAGCGCCGCCGTCGCCAACGGAGGACTTCCGTCGCGCGATACCGGCAGATCGCAGTTAGCGGAGGACTTCACCACCGATTCTGGCCGCAGCTCCTCCGTTCGCCGCAGCCACGTACGGTCGCCAGCGGAGGACTTTCGTGCCGAGTCGGGCCGAAACTCCTCCGTTGACTGCCTTCAGCAGCAGGTTCGGGGTGAAACACCTCCGTTGCCGACGGCGCCCGCACTCAGGCCGTCAGGCCCAACGCATCCATCCGGCGGGTGTGCGCCGCAATCAGCTCGGTGAAGATGGGCTCGATGCGCTCGTCGTCCGCAACACGGTTGCCCGACAGGTGCAGGGCTGAGCGCGCGACCAGCAGCGTGTCGCCGACCAGCCGACGACCCCACATGGCCAGGCGCGAGGCGAGTTGCGGGTCGCCCTCGATCTCGGCGCGCAGCACCCCCAGCAGAGCCTCCTGGCCGGAGTCCGAGCCGAGCAGCTGGGCGATGCGCGGACCCACATCACCCGGGAGGCCGCCAGCCAGCCGGATGAAGAAGTCGTCGAGCAAGCCACCCGTCATCAGGGCGGCGAGCAGGGTCTCCCGCCAGTCCGAGCCGACCAGCAGAGCCCGGAAGCCCTCGATCTCGTCGGCGAACGGCCGCATCACCTCGGCGGGCTCGTCCCCGCGGCGCCGGATCTCCGCCACGATGCCCTGGTGCTTCGACAGCGCCAGCCCCGCAGCGACCGCGACGGCTTCCTTGGCGCGCAGCGCGTCGGTGTCTGCCGCGACCCGCGAGAGCGTCTGGAACTGCTCCAGCTGCAGGTAAGCCGCCTGGCCCAGATACGGCAGGAGGTCGGGCATCACCTCGTGGAGGTCGACGCGGACGGACGGCGGCCGCGGGGTGCGCGACACGAGGCGGGGGAGCTCGACCGCTGGTCGGCGTCTGGTGAACCACGTTGACACGTACAGCAGTGTAACGGGGAGGTCGACTAGGCTTGTGGTGCCGTCGGCGCAGGATCGACGGCCCTGCGCCTGCGAAGAGAGACAGGGCGTGGACTCACTTTTCGACCGACAGGCAACATTTACGTGACTTTCTCCGAACTCAATATCGACCAGGACATGGTCGACGCCCTCGCGACCAAGGGCATCATCGAACCGTTCCCCATCCAGACGCAGACCATCCCGCTCGCCCTCGACGGCCAGGACATCATCGGCCAGGCCAAGACCGGAACGGGCAAGACCTTCGGCTTCGGCCTCCCGATCATCCAGCGGCTCGGGCTCGACCCGGCTCCCGGCGTCCAGGCGCTCGTCGTGGTCCCCACCCGCGAGCTCGCGCGTCCAGGTCGTACGAAGACCTCGAGCACGCCGCCTCCAACCGGCCCACCACGGTCGTCGCCATCTACGGCGGCAAGGCCTACGAGGGCCAGGTCGAGCCAGCTCAAGGCCGGCGCGCAGATCGTCGTCGGCACTCCCGGCCGGCTGCTCGACCTCGCGGGCCAGCGCCTCCTCAACCTCTCGAACGTGAGCGAGATGGTGCTCGACGAGGCCGACAAGATGCTCGACCTCGGCTTCCTGTCCGACATCGAGAAGCTGTTCGCACAGACCCCGGCGACCCGTCACACGATGCTGTTCTCGGCGACGATGCCCGGCCCGATCGTGGCGCTCGCGCGCCGGTTCATGACGCGCCCGATCCACATCCGCGCGACCGACCCCGACGAGGGCCAGATCCAGGCCAACATCAAGCACGTCATCTACCGCGCGCACTCGCTCGACAAGGACGAGGTGATCGCGCGCATCCTGCAGGCGGAGGGCCGCGGCAAGACCGTGATCTTCACGCGCACCAAGCGCGCGGCGGCCAAGCTCGTCGAGGAGCTCGACGACCGCGGCTTCAACGCCGCCGCCGTGCACGGCGACCTCAACCAGGAGCAGCGCGAGCGCGCGATGGCCGCGTTCAAGGCCGGCAAGAAAGACGTGCTGATCGCGACGGACGTCGCGGCGCGCGGCATCGACGTCGACGACGTGACCCACGTCATCAACCACACCATCCCCGACGACGACGAAGACCTACCTGCACCGCGCGGGCCGCACCGGTCGCGCGGGCAAGACCGGCATCGCCGTCACGTTCGTGGACTGGGACGACCTGCACAAGTGGGCGCTCATCAACCGCGCCCTCGAGTTCGGCCAGCCCGAGCCGACGGAGACCTACTCGTCGTCACCGCACCTCTACAGCGACCTCGACATCCCGGAGGGCGCCAAGGGCCGGCTCAAGTCGACCCCCGCAGTCAAGGCCCCCGAGAGCCAGGACGGCGCGCGTCGCGACTCGACCGGCCCTGCCAACCAGGGCGAGGGCCGCTCGCGCAACCGTCGCCGCCGCACCCGCACTGGGGCGGACTCCGGCGCCGAGGGATCGGCGGTCACGGCGACCGCCGATGACGTCGAGCAGAAGGCTCCCGCCACGGGAACCCACGATGGTGGCGGCTCGCAGCACCACGACGGCAACAGCGCGCCGCGCCGACGTCGCCGTCGCTCCCGCGGGGGCTCGACCGCGACGCCCGCGAGCTAGCGCCCGAACCAACTGACAGAACACGCCGTCTGCCCGGCCGGGCAGACGGCGTGTTCTGTCAGTTCGATCCCAAGACGCTCAGTACCAGTTGGGGTCGTGGCTCATCTCGAAGTTCCACGCGGCGCACGGGGAGCCGTAGGCGCGGTTGATGTAGTCGAGACCCCAGTTGACCTGCGTGTTCTGGTTGGTCATCCAGTCGGGGCCGGCGGAGGCCATCTTGCTGGCCGGCAGCGACTGCGGGATGCCGTACGCACCGCTCGAGCTGTTGTACGCGTCCGCGCGCCAGCCCGACTCGTGGTTCCACAGCTTGATGAGGCAGCCCATCTGGTCCTGACCCCACCCGAAGGCCGCCAACCGGCTGGACGCGTAGGCCTGCGCCGCCGCAGGGTCGACGTTCATCCCGGGCGGAGGCGCGAAGCCGTCGGAGCCTCCCCCGCTGTTCGCGGCCTGTTGCGCGGCTTCGGCGGCCGCGACGCCCGCAGCGTACTGCTGCTCCACCGAGGCTTCGGTGTTCTTGAGCGACGCCAGTTGCGCATAGAGGGTGTTCGCGTGCTGCTTCTGATCGGCCAGCTGCGCGTCGGCCGCCGCCTTGGCGGCGGTCGCGACCTGCAGCGCCTTCTGGGCGTCCTTGTCGAGCTGGTCGCGGATCTTCTGCGCCGCAGTCGCCTGCTCGCTGAGCGCTGCTGCGGCGTTCTTCTGCGCCGCGGCCTCGGCGAACAGGCTGGAGGCCTGGTCCGCGAGCTTGGACACCGCGCCGAGCTGGTAGAGCAGTGACGGGTGGGAGCCACTCGTCGCGGACGCGCCGGGCGACCCTCCCCCGCCGAGGAATAGCCGGATGGATACGTCGGAGGTTCCCGAGCGCGTCAACTGCGCCGCGAACTTGCCGCTCTGGGTGTGGAGCTGGTCAGCCTTCGCTGCGGACGCCTGCGCCTGCTGGGCGATGTCCTGCGCCTTGGCCGTCGCGGTGTTCAAGGCGGCCTCCGCCTCCCCGTACTCGCCGAGGCGCTTCACCGCGAGGTCGCCGGCGGCGTTGGCCGCCGTCTGCAGGGAGGTCAGCAGACCGTTGATCCGGTCCACCTCCGCCTGCGCGGCAGCGGCGTTCGTCTTCGCCGCCTGCACGTCGTCCCAGGAGGGGTAGTTGTCCGCGTTCGCGGGAACTGCGCCTCCGGCCACCGTGAGAGCGCAGACGAGCGCCGCAACCGTGATCGAAGACGTCCAGACTCGCCGAGCCACTCGAACCTCGCTTCCCGATCCCCGCGGACCAGGCTAACCGCTGATTCTGCTCACACCGAGAAAGGCGCCGCGCCTGTCGCTTCTTCGATCATGCGATCGACGACGGCCGGATCCGTCGTGTTCTCCCCCAGCCGGTTCGGCTTGCCCGCGCCGTGGTAATCGCTGGAGCCGGTGATCGCGAGGCCGTACTTCTCGGCGTAGCGGCGCAGCTCGGCGACGCCCTCCGGCCGGTTCTCGCGGTGGTCGAGCTCGAGACCGAACAGGCCGGCGTCGACCAGCCTGCGCAGTCGCTGCTCAGGGATGACGCCCCTGCTGCTCGTCGCCGGATGCGCCAGGACGGGCACGCCTGCCGCGCCGCGGATCAGCCGGACCCCGGTCATCGGGTCGGGGGCGTAGTGCGGCTGGAAGTAGCCGCTGCGCCAGTGCAGGATGCCGGCGAACGCCGCGCTGCGGTCCTCCGCCAAGCCGCGGGCGACGAGGGCGTCCGCGATGTGCGGCCGACCGACCGTCGCACCTTCGGTGGCCTGCGCGAGCACGTCGTCCCAGGTGACGTCGTAGTCCTCGGCGATGCGGCGCACCATGTCTTCCGCGCGGCGCATGCGGCCCTCGCGGATGCGCAGTGTCTCGGCGACGAGCGCGTCGTTCGCGGGGTCGAAGAGGTAGCCGAGCAGGTGGACGCTGGCGAACTCGACACGCGTCGAGAGCTCCATACCCGGGATCACGGTGACGCCGACCTCCGCTCCTGCGGCACCGGCGGCGTCCCAACCGGCTGTCGAGTCGTGGTCGGTGAGAGCGACCGTCCCGAGCCCCGCGACGGCGGCGGCGCGGACGAGCTCGGAGGGGGTCTCCGTGCCGTCCGACACGCTCGAGTGCGTGTGGAGGTCGACGGGCCCGCGGAACCGTCGCTGCGCAGCCATGCCCTCCATCCTAGGAGGCGATGACCTCCCGGTTTCGTCGTTGCGATGCGCCGACCGGCGCGCCCTACAGCGGCGCAGGTGGAGCGACGGCCAGCTGTGTGAACAGGAACCGTTGCAGGGGATCATTGAGGACGCACGACGCCAAGGACAGGGTGGCGTCGGTCGCCGAGGCGGTCAGGCAGAGACCCGACCGGTCGGCGACGAGCTGGTAGAGGTTGGTCCCCGTGACTTGCGGCTGCCACCCCTGGTCGGGATTCGACGGGTCTCGTGTCTCGCTCGTGAGGGTCCCGTCGTCGTTGACCTGGAGCACTCGGTCGGTCGCTGTGCCGCCCAGCCGCAGGACGACGGTGTACGTGTCAATCTGGCTCATGGCGAGCCATTGGCTCGAATTGGCGCTCGACGTGGGTGGTGAGAGGCAGGGTGCGGTGCCGACCACGCTGCCCGGTGGGGCGTCGATGCCGCCGCTCACGCCGATGCAGGTCGTGCTCTGGCCCGTCGGTGTGACTCGGTACCAGAAGTTGCCGGTCATCCGGAAGATCCCGATGTTCGATGACCGGTACGTAGCGGTCTGCGTCGCAGCCACCGCCGAGTAGCTTTCGGCGGTGAGTGTCGCATCGACGGAGACCGCGAACGGACCTGAGAGGGTGCTCGTGGCCGCCTGTTGCCGGTCGGCAAAGGATGTCCTCAGGCAGATCTGCCGCGTGGTTCCCGGCATCACGGTCACGGCGGGCATTGTCAGCCCGGGGAGCCATCCTCCAGTGACGGCGTCCGGGGGCACGACCGTCGCCGAGTCGCAGGCGTTGCCGTCTGCGACGGGCCAGGCGACCAGGACGGCGTTGCTGCGGATCGCGTTGCCGGATGGCGAACCGAACCGCATCACGACCTGCCCTGGAATGGTCGAGCTGGCGGGCATGCCGTTCGTCACGCTGGCGGCGTATGTCACCGACAGCGTCGCGTTGGTGAAGGTCTGGTCACTGACCGGGGCGATGCTGACGGAGACCCCGCCGACGGTGACGCTCCCAGTGGCGGTGACGCGCGCGCTCCACAGTGCATACGCGGCGCTTCCTCCCGACGCACCGAGCAGGAAGGCCACCAGCGCCGCGATCGAGACGAGCGTCCGCTTTCGGGAGGGTGTGCTTCTCATGCGACTCGCACTCCTCTCGGCTGCGAAGCTGGCGGATCGCTCCCGGCTATCGTGACAGCGGCTCGGGGCCGGTCTCCGGCCGCGGTATCATCGGGCAGGCGGCCAGGCGCGTGTGCGGCACGTATTTCACCCAGAGATCACCCGCCGACTGACGCAGGAGGCCACGACGAGCCGGAGTGTGTCGCTCACACCCGTGTGAGGGAGAATGGTCGGCATGTCGTCCGAGAACACCACAGCACCTGCAGCGACCGACCGGAACGCCCCCAGCGGAACGGAACAGCCGCGCGCCACCGCGAACCGATCGACGACCCCGGTTCCGACGCGTTCCGCGAGTACATCGGCAGCAACTGGGCGGAGCGTCCGGAGATCCTCCCGGGCGCCCGCGAGCAGGCGTCCTACGCCGCAGCCCGCCGCGCCCGCGTGTCCGAGCTGTACCCGGGGCGCCGGCTGATCATCCCCGCCGGACGGCTCAAGCAGCGCTCCAACGACACCGACTTCCCGTTCCGGGCGCACTCGGCCTTCGCGCACCTCACCGGCTGGGGCTCCGACTCCGAGCCGGGCAGCGTCCTCGTGCTCGAGCCGACGAGGTCCGGCCACGAGGCGACCCTCTACTTCCGGGAGCGCGCTGGACGTGACTCCGACGAGTTCTACGCCAACCCCGAGATCGGCGAGTTCTGGATCGGGCCCCGCGCGTCGCTCGCGCAGGTCGCCGGCGACCTCGGCCTGCCGGCCCGCGGCATCGCCGAGGTGGAGGCCGTCCTCGACGCGGTCGACGCCTCCACTCTCGTGCTGCGCGAGGCCGACCCCGAGCTGACCGACCGGGTCGACGCGACGCGGTTGGTCCTCGCCGCCGAGGCGGGTGCCGACCTCGACCCGGAGGACCACGGGGACGACGACGCGCTCGCCCGCGACCTGTCCGAGCTGCGCCTGGTCAAGGACGCCTTCGAGGTGGCGGAGCTGCGGAGGGCCATCGCGGCGACGGCCGCCGGCTTCGACGACGTGATCGGCGACCTCGCCCGCATCGTCGCGCACCCGCGCGGCGAGCGGCTCGTGGAGGGCGTCTTCAACGGCCGCGCCCGCGCGGACGGCAACGCGGTCGGCTACGACACCATCGCCGCGAGCGGCCCGCACGCCTGCATCCTGCACTGGACGCGCAACGACGGCCCGGTGGTGCCGGGCGACCTCATCCTGCTCGACGCGGGTGTGGAGGTCGACAGCTACTACACCGCCGACATCACCCGGACCTTCCCCATCGACGGCACCTTCACCGAGACCCAGCGGCTGGTCTACGAGACGGTCAGGGAGGCCGCCGACGCCGCGTTCGAGATCGTGCGTCCCGGCATCCGGTTCCGCGAGATCCACGAGGCGGCGATGGCCGTGATCGCCCGCCGCACCGCCGAGTGGGGGCTGCTGCCGGTGACCGCAGAGGAGGCGCTGCAGACCGACAACCAGCACCACCGGCGCTACATGGTGCACGGCACCAGCCACCACCTCGGGCTCGACGTGCACGACTGCGCCCAGGCGAGGCGCGACATGTACCTCGACGGCGTGCTGGAGGCCGGCATGGTCTTCACGATCGAGCCGGGCCTCTACTTCCAGCCCGACGACCTGACCGTGCCGGAGCGGTTCCGCGGCACCGGCGTGCGCATCGAGGACAACATCCTGGTGACGGCCGACGGCGCCGAGAACCTCTCGATCGCCCTCCCCCGCACCGCCGACGACGTGGAGGCCTGGGTGCGCCGCCTCAGCACCCGCTAGGGACGTTTACGTGCCCTTCGGCGATCGCTCAGAAGATGCGGAGGCCGATCTCCGCAGGAGCGGCGAGCAGGCTCTCGATCTCGTCGTCCAGCCGCACCAGCGTGATCGACGCGCCGGCCATGTCGAGCGAGGTGCAGTACTCCCCCACGTAGCTGCGGCCGACCGTCATGCCCTTCGCTGCGAGTTGCTCATGAGCATGCCCGTAAGCGATGTAGAGCTCGCTGATCGGCGTGCCGCCGAGGCCGTTGACCATCAGCGCGACCCGGTCACCGCTCTCGAACGGCAGGTCGGCGACCACCGGATCGAGGAGGATGTCGACGAGCGCGTCCGACTGCTCGATCTTCGCTCGTCGCCGTCCCGGCTCGCCGTGGATGCCGACACCGATCTCGATCTCGTCGTCGCCGAGCTCGAACAGCGGCGATCCCTTCGCCGGCGGCGTGCACGCGGTGAGTGCGAGACCCATCGTCCGGGTGACGGAGTTGACCTTCTCGCCGATCCGGACCACCTCGTCGAGGTCGGCGCCCGCCTCCGACGCCGCACCGACGGCCTTCATCACGAAGAAGTTGCCCGCGACACCGCGGCGGCCGACCGTGTAGGTGGAGTCTTGAACGGCGACATCGTCGTCGATGAACAGCGTCCGGACGTTCACCCCGTCGGCGAGGCTGAGCTCCTGCGCCATGTCGAACGCCATCTTGTCGCCCGTGTAGTTGTTCACCAGCAGGAGGACGCCCTTGGCAGAGGCGAGCAGCTTGGTCGTCTCGTAGACGTAGTCCATGGGCGGCGCCGCGAACACGTCGCCCGGGCACGCGCCGTCGAGCATCCCTCTGCCGACCGTCAGGACGTGTGCCGGCTCGTGGCCCGAGCCGGAGCCCTGGACGATCGACACCTTGTCATCGCGCGGAGCGTCCGCGCGCATGATGAGGTTGTACTCCGGCACGTAGCGCAGTGTGTCGGGGTTGGCGAGCGCGATGCCCTTCAGCATGTCGGGCACGTACTTCAATGGATCGTTGACGAACTTCTTCATGGGGAACTGCTCCTTCGGGTGTGGGGTTCGTGGAATGTGAGTGCCGGTCTCCGGTCGCGTCACGTGCGCGGCCGGTCGGGCCATGCAGGAGCGAGTCGCTCGAGGATGACCGCGACCGCGACGGCGCCGGGGTCGGGCGAGCCGATGCTGCGCTCGCCCGTGTACGCCGCGCGACCGCGCATGGCCTGCATGGTGACGGTCGCGTCGGCGGCCTCCCGGGCGGTCACGGCGGCCGCAGCGACGATCTGGTCGGAGCCGGTACCGGCCTGCACGGCGTTCTCGATCGTGTCCGTCATCGGGACGAGGGCGTCGAGGAGGGTCTTGTCGCCGACGTCGGCGTTGCCGCGCGCCTTGATGCCGTCGATGGCCGACCGCAGCATCGCGACGGCGTCCTCGCCGGTCAATGAGTCCTTCCCTTTCGAGACCGTCGCCGCCCGCAGGAACGCGGTACCCCAGATCGGCCCCGAGGTTCCGCCGATGCGGCTGGTGATCGCCACGGCGACCTTCTGCAGGAACGTGCCGATATCGCTCCGGTCGTAGCCGTCCCAGTCCGCCAGGACGATCTCGAAGCCCCGGGCGAGCGAGAAACCGAAGTCGCCGTCGCCGACGACCGAGTCGAGATCTCCGAACGCCTTCTCGTTGTCGACGGCCGTCTGCGCGATCGTGCGCACGACGAACTCCACATCGTCGAAGCTCTGGGTCATGTCCACTCCTTCGTGTGACTGCTGCGGGTGCTCGGGGCAGTTCCGGTCGGGACAGTTCCGGTCGGGACACGTCCGGTCACGGCCGGGGCCGTTCGAGGATGGCGGCGACGTCGCTCAACTCCACCAGCGGCCCCGGCACCACTCCAGCCGGAGCGGAGATCACCTCCGCGGGCTCGCCGGCATCGCCCAGCGAGGTCACCACGAGCGAGGCGCCGCCGAAGCCCTCGTCCTCGGTGTACGCGCTGACGGTCACGAGCGTGCGCAGCCCGGCGTCGACGGCCGCACGCACGCCGTTCCCGCTGTCCTCCACCACCACGCCGTCCTCTGGTCCGAGGCCGAGGCGGTCGAGGGCCAGCACGTAGATGTCGGGCGCCGGCTTCTTGTGCGCGACAATGTCGCCGGCGAACACCGAGAAGCGCTCGGCGAGGGGCTCGCCCACGGCGTGCACGAGCACGGCGCGCACCGACGGCTCGGCCGACGTGGAGGCCACGGCCAGCGTCCAGTCCGCATCAGCGGCCTCCCGTGCGATCCGGGCGATCCCGGGCCGAGGCGGCAGCGCGCCCGACGCCACGAGCTCCGTGTAGATGGCCGTCTTGCGCTTGTGCCACTCCGCCAGGAGAGCGCGCTGGCCCTCCTCGTCGGCCGGGAGGCCGTTGGCCGCGACGAAGTCGGGCGTCAGTATGCTCGCCATCCGCTCTTTGCCGCCGCCGATCAGCACTTTCTGCCGGTAGTCGTCGTCGCTCCAGTGCACGGGCACCCCGAACTCGTTGAAGGTCTGATTGAACGCCGGCAGGTGACCGTTGCGCTCGGTGTCGGCCAGCACCCCGTCGCAGTCGAAGATCAGCGCGGGCATCGGCTCACCACGCCTTGCCCGCACTGCCGAAGGTCGCGGCGAGCCCGGTCGCCAGGTCGACGATGTGCCCGCGCACGTCGCGGAACAGCGAGGGCGGATCCCATTTGTCCGCTGCCTCGGCGTTCTTCAGGAACGCCAGGCTGGTCTTCATGAACTCGATCTTGAGCGCCGTCGAGATGTTCACCTTTGCGCAGCCGCGCGAGATCAGGTCGTGGAACTGCTCGTCCGTCATCCCGCTGCCTCCGTGCAGGGCGATCGGCACGCCGGTCGCCTCCACCAGCTCGGTGACCCGCTCGAAGTCGAGCTCGGGCGTCGCCGAGTAGACGCCGTGCGCGTTGCCGATCGACGGCGCGAACACGTCGACGCCGGTCTCACGGATGAACGTCACGGCCGTCTCCAGGCTCTGCCGCCGCGGTTCCGTGTCGGCGCCGATGCCGTCCTCCACACCCTTGATGGCCTCGATCTCGCCCTCGACGTGCGCGCCGTGGCGACGGGCCTCGGCGACCACCTCGACCGTCTGCCGCTGATTCTCCTCGACGGTGAGCGTGGAGGCGTCGAACAGCACCGAGTTCCAGCCGCGGTCGAGGCACTCGGTGATCACCTCCCGCTCCGGGCAGTGGTCGAGGTGCAGGGTGACGGGAACCTCGATGCCCGCCGTCATGGCCTCCCACATCGTGAAGAGCACTTTCGAGCCGATCGACTTGACTGTCTTCACCGAGGTCTGCACGATCACCGGCGAGCGCGCTTCGACCGCACCGGCGAGCACCGCCTCCAGGGTCAGATCGTTCACGATGTTGATCGCGGGGACGCCGTAGCGGCCCTCGAACGCCCTGTCGACGATCTCCTTCAGCGATACCACGGGCATGACCGACCTCCTCGTCCAGCTGCAGGCTAGGCCGCCACGACCTCGCTGCGACACGGGAGGATCCCCCATCCGTCGGGTAGGGATTACCCGCCCTGTCGCATCGCCGGCGATTCAGCGCAGGCTCAGCGCCGGCCGGAGGCGAGGCCGGCCAGCGCCGTGCGGTTCGCGGCTCCCGTCTTGCGCAGCAGCGCTCCGACGTGCTTCTCGACGGTCTTCACGGAGATGTGCAGCTCGGCCGCGATGGCTTTGTCGGTCATCCCCTGCTCCACGAGGGTCCGCACCTCGCGCTCGCGGGCGGTGACCGGCTCCGGTCCCCCGGTGAGCGAGACGGCGAATCGGCTCAAGAACTCGGTGCTGAGCAGGAGGTCGCCGCGGGCTGCGGCCACGACGGCGCGGGCGATGGAGGCGGGCTCGGCTGTCAGCTCGACGAAGCCGGCGGCTCCGACCCGTGTCGCTCCCATCAGGCGGTCGTCGGCGATGGATCCGATCAGCAGCACCACGCGCGCCTCCTCGTCCACCGCGCGCAGGTAGGAGGTCAGCTGCGTTCCGTCGACGTGCGGCAGGTCGAGGTCGGAGAGGACCACGTCGGGGCGCAGCAGATCGAACGCCTCCATCGCCGCCTCGGCATCGCCGACCTCCGCGACGACCTGGATGTCGGGCTCGGCCAACGCGAGCGAACGAACGAGACCCGAACGGATCAGCGGGCTGGCGTGCGCGATCAGCAACCGCCAGCGCGAACGATCGGGCTCGAGCGACACGGCGGCGACGGGCAGCTCGGCGCGCACCCGCGTGCCCCATTGCGGCGTGGACTCCACGTGCACGCTCCCGCCCAGATGCTCGGCGCGGGCCGCGAGCCCCTGCAGGCCGAGACCGCGCAGCGGTCGGTTCGGAGGCCGGCTGAGTCCGGTCACGTCGAAGCCGCGGCCGTCGTCCTCGATCAGCGCGGTGACCTCCCGATCGCCGTAGACGATTCCGACCCGCACCTGGTGCGCCGACGCGTGCTCGACCACGTTCGTGAGCGACTCCTGGACGATCCGGAACAGCTGGCGGACGGTCTCCGGTGCGAGGGGGCCTGGCTCGCCGATGACGACCAGGCGCGTGCTGAGCCCCGCAGCGGACTCCGCCCAGGCGAGCTCGAGGGCGATCGCCTCGCTGAGGGACCGGCCGTCCAGCTGCTCCGGTCCGAGGCCGAGCACCGTGCGCTGCGTCTCGCTCAGGGCCGAACGGGCCGCGCGTCGCGCCTGGGCGAGCGTCTCCCGGGCCGGCTCGCCGACCGCGAGGCGCCGTTCCGCCTCGTCGAGCCGGAGGAGGATGTCGGCGAGACCGCGGCCGACCGTGTCGTGGATGTCGCGCACCACGCGCTCGCGCTCGCTCGCGACGGCGGCCTCCCGCGAGCGATCCGCCGCGATCGCGTGGAGTCGCGCATTGGTGATGGCGATGGCCGCGTGCGCGGCGAAACGCTCCACCAAAGACGCCTCCGCCCGTGTGAATCGTCGCCCTGGTCGGCGGCTGAAGACCACGACGGCGCCGACGATCGCCTCGTTCCACCGGATCGGCACGCCGATGGTCGCGTGCAGGAGGTCGCGATCAGCTCCCTGGATGTGGCCGCCGCGCACCTGCGCGTACTCGTCGAACAGGACGGTCGAGCGTGCGCGCACGACCTCCCCGGTCACCCCTTCGTCCAGCGGGAACGTCGTGCCCGACTGACAGCCGACGCCGAGGTCGGCGTCTTTGCGGTAGGTCCCGGAGGCCTCGTCCACGGTGCAGATCGACCCGCTATCGCAGTCGAGCAGCTCGAGCGTGTGGCGCAGGATCCGCTCCAGCAGCGGTCCGGGCGCGAAGTGGCCCGCGAGGTCCTCCGCCATCGCGGCGAGGGTGTCGAATTGCGCTCGGAGCGCCGCCTCCGAGGCGGGCGCCACGGTGTTCGGGTTTTCGGCTTCCATGTTGTCCTCATCGACGAGGTGTTGCCGAGTTCATCTTGCGCCCGAGTGACCCCGCAGCGCCACCCACCGCGTTCGAAGGGCACCCAAACGCCCCCAAAAGCGGGTTTTAGGGGCGTTTGGGTGCCCTTCAAATGTCTAGGCTGGTGGCGCGGGAGGGCGCTGGTCGTCGCCGGCGGGACCGGCGGGAGTCTCGGGCGGGACCGGCGGCGGATCGGACGGGTGCTGCGGCTGCGACCAGCCTCCGGGCGCCGGGGCGATGTCCGGCTCGCCGAGGAGATTGCGCGCCCGGTTGACGAGATCGGGGTCGACCAGCACCGAGTAGCTCGTGGCGATCACCTGCATCACCGACGTGTAGTCGCGGCGCCGGCGGTTGATCGCGTACGACACGATGCCGAAGAGCATCCCGAACCCGGCGCCGATGAGCACGGCGGCGATCACGAAGGCGTAGCTGACCGTCGGAGAGAAGATGAGCAGCAGCAGGCCGAAGAAGATGCCGAGCCAGGCGCCGGAGGCGGCACCGGCCAGCGCGACACGGCCCCAGGTCAGTTTGCCGGTCACGCGCTCGACGCTCTTGAGGTCGCTGCCGACGATCGAGACCTTGTCCACGGGGAAGTCGGCGCGGGCCAGAAGGTCGACGGCCTGCTGCGCGTCGAGGTAGGTCTCGAAGGCGGCCACGACCTCGCCCCGGGGCATCGTCGGGAAGAGCATCCGGTTTCGTCCGCCGAGCGGGCTTGGAGTGGTCATCGCCCCATTGTCCCATCCTCACCGTCCGCCCGGCCGGAAGGGCTTAAGTTATTAGTCGTGAGCACCCGCATCTTCGTCGCCCGCCTGGCCGGCACCAGCGTGTTCGATCCGGTCGGCGACCGGGTCGGCCGCGTCCGCGACGTCCTGGTGGTGTACCGCAAGGACGATCCGCCCAGCGTCGTCGGTCTCATCGTGGAGATCCCGGGCAAGAGGCGCGTGTTCCTCTCCATCGGGCGCGTGACCAGCATCTCGAGCGGGCAGATCATCACCAACGGGCTGATCAACGTGCGCCGCTTCGAGCAGCGCGGCGGTGAGGTCCGGGTCATCGCCGAGCTGCTCGGCCGCAAGGTCGTCTTCGCCGACGGCACCGGCGAGGCGACCATCGAGGACGTCGCGATCCAGGAGTCCGACACCGGGGAGTGGGCGGTCAGCCAGCTCTTCGTGCGCCGGCCCAAGACCGGCTCCTCCCCGTTCGGCAAGGGGCCGACCACGTTCGCGAGCTGGAACGAGGTGCGCGAGAAGCAGGCCCGCGGCGAGGCGCAGTCCGCCGAGCAGCTGATCGCGACCTACTCGGAGCTCAAGCCCGCCGACCTGGCCAACACGCTCCTCGACCTCCCCCAGCAGCGCATGCTGGAGGTCGCCGAGGAGCTCCCCGACGACCGCCTCGCCGACGTCCTGGAGGAGATGCCCGAGAGCGAGCAGGTGCAGATCCTCTCCCAGCTCGACGACGACCGCGCCGCCGACGTGCTCGACCAGATGCAGCCGGACGACGCGGCCGACCTCATCGCCCAGCTGTCGGACGAGCGCGGCGAGCACCTCCTGGAGCTGATGGAGCCCGAGGAGGCCGACGACGTGCGCATGCTGCTCAGCTACGCGCCCGATACGGCGGGCGGTCTGATGACCACCGAGCCGATCATCGTCTCGGCCGACGCCACAGTCGCAGAGGGCCTCGCGCTGATCCGCCGGCACGAGCTCGCGCCAGCGCTCGGCGCCGCCGTGTGCGTCACTCTGCCGCCGTACGAGGCCCCCACCGGGCGTTTCCTCGGCATCGTCCACTTTCAGCGGATGCTGCGCTACCCGCCGCACGTGCGCCTCGGCACGCTCCTCGATCCGAGCCTGGAGCCGGTGACCGCCGACACGTCGGCCGCCGAGGTGTCGCGCATCCTCGCCAGCTACAACCTCGTCTCCGTCCCGGTCGTGGACGAGAAGCATCGGCTCGTCGGGGTGGTGACCATCGACGACATCCTCGACTACCTGCTCCCCGACGATTGGCGAAGTCAAGGCGAGGACGAGCCTGTGAAAGCGCCGTCCGACGAGACCGGCAGTATCCGCATCGTGAACGGAAGGAGGGGCGCAGGTGGCACGAGGTAGGCAGGACGCGAGCCTGGACGCCCCGAAGGGCCTCCGGTCGTCGGTGATCCCCCGGCGCGACCCCCTCGATCAGAGCGACCGTTTCGGCCGGTTCACGGAGTGGATCGCCCGAGCGATGGGGACGCCGTGGTTCATTCTCGGGCTGACCGTCTTCGTCGTGGTCTGGATGCTGTGGAACACGCTCGCCCCGAACGCGTGGCGGTTCGACTCGGCGGCGCTCGGGTTCATCGCTCTGACGCTGGTGCTCTCGCTGCAGGCCTCGTACGCCGCTCCCCTGATCCTGCTCGCCCAGAACCGGCAGGACGACCGTGACCGCGTGCAGATCGAGCAGGACCGCCAGCGTGCCGAGCGCAACCTCGCCGACACCGAGTACCTGGCCAGGGAGGTCGTGGCGTTGCGCCTGGCGGTCAAGGACATGGCCACGAAGGACTTCATCCGCGCCGAGCTGCGCGCTCTGCTCGAGGACCTCGAGAAGGGCGAGCCCGACGAGGGAGGGCGCGCTCGTGCCTGAGCCCGACCTCGCGCATCTCGTCGAGCGGGCACTGGCGGGCGTCCTCGACCCGGAGATCCGCAAGCCGGTCACCGAGCTCGACATGATCGGCGGCGTGGAGGTCGACCCGGCCGGCCACGCGACGGTGCGCGTCAAGCTCACCATTGTCGGCTGCCCCGCCGCCGACGCCATCGAGCGCGACGTGCGCACGGCGACCGCCGCGGTGCCGGGCGTCACCGCTGTGACCGTGGACGTCTCGGTGATGTCGCCCGCCGAGCGCGCCGCGCTCACCGAGAAGCTCCGCGGAGGGCGGGCGGCCAGAGCGCAGCAGTTCGGGCCGGACTCCCTGACCCGCATCTACGCCGTCACCAGCGGCAAGGGCGGCGTCGGCAAGTCCACCCTCACCGCGAACCTGGCCGTCGCGCTCGCCGAACGCGGGCTCCGGGTGGGACTGGTAGACGCCGACGTGCACGGCTTCTCCATCCCGGGGCTGCTCGGTCTGACGGACGCGGACGGCGTCGCCATGCGGCCGACCCGCGTCGACGCCATGATCCTGCCGCCCGTCGCGTACGGCGTGAAGGTGATCTCGATCGGGATGTTCGTCGACTCGGCCTCCGCCGCCGTCGCCTGGCGCGGTCCGATGCTGCACCGGACCATCCAGCAGTTCCTCGGTGATGTGTTCTTCGGCGACCTCGACGTGCTGATCCTCGACCTCCCGCCCGGCACTGGCGACGTGGCGATCTCGGTCGGGCAGCTGCTCCCCCAGGCCGAGGTGCTCGTCATCACCACCCCGCAGCCGGCGGCCGCCGACGTCGCCGAGCGCAGCGGCGTCGTGGCGCGCCAGACCGGTCAGCGGATCATCGGCGTCATAGAGAACATGGCCGGACTCGTCCAGCCCGACGGCACCGTGCTCGAGCTGTTCGGCTCCGGGGGCGGCGCTGATGTGGCGCGCCGGTTGAGCGCCGGTCAGGACGACTCGGTGCCGCTGCTGGCGAGCGTGCCCCTGAGCGTCCCCCTGCGCGCCGGTGGCGACGCCGGCGCACCGATCGTCGTCACCGACCCCCACGACCCGGCAGCCGTCGCCATCCGCGCCGTGGCTGCCGGCCTCGCGGTGCGGCCACGCGACCTCACCCGCCGCAAGCTCCCGCTCTCGACCCGCTGACCTCCCGACGCGGCCGGGCGTGCCTCAGGACGGCGCGCCTCAGGACGGCTCGACGATCCGGGCGAGCAGCTCGACGAGGAGGCGCTCGGTGAGCGGGCGCGGCAACGCCTCGATCAGGGCGAGCAGGGGCGCCTGGTCGCTCGGAAGGCCGGGAGCGTCACCCGTGATCCCCACCGCGCGCAGGATCGCTGCAGCCGTGTCGGGGTCGAGCGGCCCTGCGGCGAGCGGCGGAAGGGCGGCCAGCGCCGCCGCCCCGTCGACGGGCAGGGTGCCGCGCACCTCGTCCGCCGACGCCCGCAGCGCGGTCTCGAGCTCGTCGATCCTGCCCTTGGTCACCGGTGTGATCGTCAGGTGCGTGGTATGGGGAAGGTGGGTGCCGTCCGCCTGGGAGAGGCCGGGCTGAAGCTGCAGGTGCCACCCGCGCCGGCGCGCGCGATCCGCCCAGTGGTGCGGGTCGACCCGGCGGTGGGGCGGTAGTTCGTCGTCCGCCGCTACCGCCAGCAGCGGGCCGGTCGGCGAGCCGACGATGCGCAGGCCCTCGATGTCGTCGACGATGTCGGCCACGGCGCGCGTCGCGCGCAGGCACGACTCGGCGAGCTCGGCGAATCCGCGGGCGCCGAGCGCCTGGATGATCGCCCACGACGCCGCGAGGGCACCGGCCGACTTGGACCCGAGCAGAGTCGGGTTCACGACGGGGTAGCCGGGCCAGCCCGTCGTGGCGAAGTATTGCAGCCGCTGCCGGTCGCGACCGCGCTGCAGGAGGACGCTCGCGCCCTTGGGTGCGTAGCCGAACTTGTGGAGGTCGGCGGAGAGGCTGGTGACCCCGGCGACGCGGAAGTCCCACAGCGGAAGCGCCGAACCGTCGGCCTCCCGCCAGAACGGCAGGATCCAGCCGCCGATGCACGCGTCCACATGGAGGTCGACAGCCGCGTCGACGCAGGCCGCCGCCACCTCCTCCACCGGGTCGAGAGAGCCGTAGGGGTACGACGGAGCGGAGACGACGGCCAGCGCGACGTCCGGCCCCAGCCGCTCGATCAGCCTGCCGGCCTCCAGACGGCCGGTGCGGGCATCGACGGACACGAGGTCGAGGTCGAGGTCGAAGTACTCCGCTGCCTTGTGGAAGGCCGCGTGAACGGTCACCGGTGCGACGATCCGCGGCCGGCCGACACCTCCCGCGGCGCGCCAGGCCTCGCGCGCGGTCTTCACCGCGAGCAGGCACGACTCTGTGCCGCCGGAGGTCACCGAGCCGACGACCTCGTCACCGCCGTGGAGGAGCTCGCGGGCGAAGCCGAGCACCTCGCGTTCCATGACGGCGACCGACGTGAACGTGGTGGGATCGAGCCCGTTGACCGGCTGCACGAGGCGCACAGCGGCCGCGGCCAGCTCGTCGAGCTCGGCGATGCCGGAGTCGTACACGTAGCTCAGCACGTGCCCGCCGTGCGTCGGCGCGTCGGCCGCGCGCAGCGCGGAGAGCCGGGCGAGGATCGCATTCCGGTCAAACGACGTCATCGACGTCTCCCTTCCGCAGCCGGTAGCGGACGAGCGGCACAAGACTGACCGCGACGATCGCCGCAGGGATGAGACTGAAAGCGAGCACGATGCCCGCGACCGCGCTTGCCGGCTGGCTGATGCCCGCCGTCGCGGCGGCGGGATCGGCTGAGCCCGAGATGTAGCCGGCGATGCCGATGACCGTGGTGAACGCCGCGGCTCCCAGCGCCATCCCGGTGGTCTCCCCCGCCGTCCACATGCCGCCGAAGGTGCCCGCCCGACCGGGGCCGTTGCGGCGCGCGTCGTGCGAGATCACGTCGGGCAGCATCGACATCGGGAGAGACTGCATCCCGGCGTAGGACGCACCGGCGAGAGCCACCGACGCGTAGACCCACGCGCCGGGGAACCAGATCAGCAGCACCATGGACAGCGCGCCCACGCCGAAGAGGACGCTCGCGATCCGGAAGCCCCGCTCCTTGCCGATCCGGCGCGCCACGATCCCCCAGACCGGCGTGATGACGAGCGCGGGGCCGACCAGCGCGAGGAAGAGCAGCGTCACGGCATCCTCGGAGTGCAGCACCCAGGTCGCGACGTAGTTCGCTCCGGTCAGCATCATCCCGGTCGCGAGGCCCTGCAGGAGGAACGTCAGCAGAAGCGCCCGGAACGGCTGGCTGTCCCGGAGGGCGCCGATACCGGCCGCGTAAGTTGTGCGGAGCGTGACCAGCACGCTCTCCCGCGGCGGGAGGACCGCGGACGGCTCCTGGCGCGGCGCGACGAACGCGGAGACGAACATGCCCGCCCCGATCACGAGTCCCGCCATGAGCGCCATGACGAAGTACGCAGTGAACCCGGAGCCGCCGCCGAGCGAGCGGAGCGCCGGTCCACCCGCGCCGAACAGGAGGATGGCGAACGTGAGCACGACCACCCGCCAGGTCAGCAGCCGGGTGCGCTCGTCGTAGCCGACGGCCAGCTCGGCGGGGAGGGCGATGTACGGCACTTGGAACAGGCTGAACGCGGTCGCCGTGATCAGGAAGGCCAGGAAGACCCACAGCGCCGACAAGCCCGTCGGGGTTCCCGGAGGGACAGCGAAGGTCAGCAGGAAGAACACTGGCAGGGCCACCGCGCCGACCAGCATCATCGCGCGCCGGGAGCCGCGTGCACTCAGCATCCGGTCGCTGCGCGCCCCGATCACCGGATCGATGATGACGTCCCACACCTTGGCGACCGTCACGACGGCGCCGGCCATGAACGCGGCGACCCCGAGCGACTCGGTCAGGTAGTAGACGAGGACGAGCCCGGGGAGGGTCGCGAAGCCTCCGGTGCCGAGCGAGCCGACAGCGTAACGGGCGACAGTCGACCGGGTCAGCGGCGGCTGCGTTGCGATCATTCCCGCATCGTATTGGATGCGCCGACGTATCAGTGCGTCACCTCATCGGCGACGCGCGGGCGATCCGGGGAGTAACGTGTACGACCGCTCAGGTGGATTCGGCGTCGAAGGGCGGCACGGAGCCGACCGGGAGGGCGGACTTGCGCTGCGCATATGCCGACTGCGTCACCGGCTTGATCGCCGACGGAGCGGGTGTGTCGTCCATCAGCGCCTCGCGAACGATGCGCCGGGGGTCGTACTGACGAGGATCGAGCTTCTTCCAGTCGACATCGTCGAATTCGGGGCCCATCTCCTCTTTCATGCGCGCCTTGGCACCGTTGGCGAAGTCGCGTGCCGAACGGATGAACTGACTCAGCTTGGCCGCGTACTGCGGCAGGCGCTCTGGACCGATGAGGAACGCAGCAATCACTGCGATGATGAGGAGTTTCTCCGGAGTCAGGCCGAACACACATACAGAGTATCGCGCGCGGCTGCACGAATGCTGGATACCGTGGGCCTATTCTGGATCGGAGCCACCCCGACGGGAGAACAGTGTCAGACAAGGACTCGAACTGGAGATTCGCCGACGACGTCATCGTCGAGAGCGAAGTGATCACCCGAGCGCGCCAGCAGTCTCTCGAGCTGGGCGTCGAGCCCATCGCTCCGAGCACGGGCGCGCAGGCTGCCGTGGTGGTCGCTGCGACGGCCGCCGAGAACATCGTCGAGATCGGCACTGGCGTCGGCGTCTCCGGACTGTGGCTCCTGACCGGAGGCACGCAGGCCCAGCTGACGAGCATCGACATCGAGGTCGACCACCAGCAACACGCGCGCACGTTCTTCACCGAGGCCGGGATCGCGGCCAACCGGGTCCGCCTGATCACCGGGCGCGCGCTCGACGTGCTGCCCCGGATGAACGAGAACTCCTACGACATCGTGTTCGTCGACGCCGACCCGCAGTCGGTGATCGAGTACGTCGAGCACGGCCTCCGGCTCGTCCGGCCCGGAGGCACGGTGCTCGTCGCCCGTGCCCTCTGGCGCGGCAGGGTCGCCGACCCGGCCGCCCGCGACGCGCTCTCGACCGGCTACCGCACGCTCATCACCGAGACGGCGGTCTCCGGAGCCGTCGTCAGCGCGCTCTCGCCCGCGGCGGACGGGCTGCTGCAGATCACGAAGCTCACGCCGTAGGCAGCCGCCGCGCCTGCTGTCGGCCCCAGGAAGGACGAGGGAAGAGGCCCCGATCACTCGAGGCCTCTTCTCACTCGGGTCGATCGTCAGGAGGGACTCACGACGCTCGCGAGAGCGTCATGGAGCTCCTTGGCCTCCGCGTCATTGACGGAGACGACCAGACGTCCCCCACCTTCGAGCGGCACCCGCACGATGATGAGCCGTCCCTCCTTCACAGCCTCCATCGGCCCGTCCCCGGTCCTCGGCTTCATGGCCGCCATGCAGCTCCCCTTTCGTGGATGTCCCCTCCATTATCCGTCATCCGCGGCGGACGGGGGAAATCGCCGGTCTACCCCACCGCGCAATGGGCCGCGCACGAGAGCGAACGACGACCCGTTACGGAGGCGACCAGTCGGCGCCGTCGACACCCCAGGAGATCGCGATCCAGCCCACCTGCAGCAGCAGGCAGAGCACGACGATCCCGATCCGGTACACGCGGCTCTTCGGCATCGCGATGACGCCCGAGCAGCGGGAACAGCGGCATCAGGATCCGGAAGGTGCTCGACTGCGGGAAGAACACGGCGAGCAGATAGAGCGAGTAGGCGGCGATCCAGAACCGCAGGTCGACGCCGAGCCGGCGCACGGCGGGCGAGAACAGCAGCACGGCGAAGACCGCCACGATCAGCACCATTGCCACGACCCCGAGCCAGCCGGGCACGCCGAGCATCACACTCGCCCACCAGTCGGCGCCCTGGAACCACGGGGTGAACGGCACCAGATGGGTGTAGCCGATGTAGGGCGCGCGCCAGGCCAGCTCGGTGTCGGTGTACGCGGTCAGCGAGCCGGTCGCCGCGGCGGCGATCGCCGGCCACGCCAGCCCCGCGACCGCGCTGAACACCGCGAGGCCCGCACTCAGTGCCCGCTCCCGGATCGGGAAGGGCTCGCGCTTCCTTGGCAACCAGCGATAGATCACATGGAGGCCGACGGCCAGCGCGAAGGCGAGTCCGCTCGGGCGCGTGAACGCCATCACGAGCACGACGGGGAACAGCCAGCCGTACCTCCGCTCGACGAGCAGGAGGAGGGCCGTCGCCAGCAGCAGCAGGTAGAGAGACTCGGCGTACGCGACCTGGAACAGCGGGGAGACCGGCGAGACGCAGAACAGCACGACCGCGAACAGGCTGGTTGACGGGCCGAGACCGACGCGCAGCATCAGCCGATAGAACACCAGGGCCGCTCCTGCCGCGCACACGAGCGACACCAGCACGGCCGCGGGCGACCACGGCAGCCGGGTCACGAACATGACGGCGTCGACCAGCCACGGGTAGCCGGGAAGAAACGCCCAGGCGTTCTCGGTGACATGAAGCCCGTCGGCCGATGGCAGCGACGCGGGGTACCCCCAGCCGGCGACGATGTTGTACCACAGGCCGTCCCAGATGGTCGCGTACGAGAAGTAGTCGGGGTGCGCGCCCGTCCACGGGTTCTTGCCCTGGTTCGCCGCGAAGATCAGCAGGACGACGGTCGTGACGACCCTGCTGGCGAGGAAGATCGCGAGGACCCGCACCCACCACCGCGACCGCCAGGGAGCGACGGGAGGGCCGACGGCCTCCTCCGCCTCAGCGGGTGCCGGGACCGCTGAGCCAGGCACGGAGGCCCGCCTCCACCGAGACGATCTGCTCCACGTCGACGCGCTCGTCGTCGGCGTGCGCCTTGAGCGGGTCGCCCGGGCCGTAGTTGACCGCCGGGATGCCGAGGGCGCTGAACCGGGCGACGTCCGTCCAGCCGTACTTGGGCTTCGCGACGCCGCCGACCGCGGCGACGAACTCCTGCGCGAGCGGCGCATCGAGACCGGGCCGCGCGCCGTCTGCCCGGTCAACCACGGTGATCTCGTAGCCCGCAAACAGCTCGTGCAGGTAGGCGATGGCCTCCTCCGAGCTGCGCGACGGCGCGAACCGGTAGTTGATGTGCACCATGGCCTCGTCCGGGATGATGTTGCCGGCCACGCCGCCCGAGATGCCGACGGCGTTGAGGCCCTCGCGATACACCAGACCGTCGACCTCCACCTCGCGCGCGGTGTACCCGGCGAGGAGGTCGAGGATCGGCGCGATCTTGTGGATGGCGTTCTCGCCCACCCAGCCGCGGGCCGAGTGCGCGCGCAGGCCGTACGCGCGGACCTCCACACGGAGGTTGCCGTTGCAGCCGCCCTCGACGACACCGTTGCTCGGCTCGCCGAGGATGGCGAAGTCGCCGACGAACAGGTCGGGGCGGTTGCGGGCGAGCCGGCCGAGGCCGTTCAGCTCGGCGTTGACCTCCTCGTGGTCGTACCACATCCAGGTCACGTCGATCGCGGGGTCGGTGAGTTCGGCCGCGAGCTTGAGCTGCACGGCGACGCCGGCCTTCATGTCGACCGTGCCGCGGCCCCAGAGGTAGCGGACTCCGCCCTCCTCCACGAACCGGGTCGGGAGGTTGCCGTTGAGCGGCACGGTGTCGATGTGCCCGGCGATCAGCGCGCGGCGCTCGCGCCCGAGGTTCGTGCGCGCGACGACGGTGTCGCCGTCGCGGATGATCTCGAGGTGCTGCAGCGGCGACAGGGCCTCGACGATGGCGTCGGCGAGCGTCTGCTCGTCGCCCGACACCGACTCGATGTCGCAGATCTGGCGCGTGAGGTCGATGGACGTGACGGTGAGGTCGAGAGGCACCCTACTAATCTAGGGGCATGCCTTCCGACTTTCCTGACGAGTCCGTCGCGTCCGCTGACGCCCGAACCGCCTGGGGCTACGGCCTGGCGACGATCGCCGGAGACGGGACGGTGCTCGACACCTGGTTCCCCGAGCCGAGGCTCGGCGGCATCCCCGCCGGCCGCGAGCGCTGGATCGCGCCGGCCGAGCTGGAGGAGCTCGCAGGCGACGATGCGCGCCGCAACGTGCGCATCGACATCGTGACCGTGGAGGTCGACCTCGACGCCGCCCCGGCCATCGACCCCGGACGCGTACCTGCGCCTCCACCTGCTGTCGCACCTCCTGGTGCGCCCGAACACGGTGAACCTCGACGGCGTCTTCGCGCACCTGCCGATCGTGGCCTGGACGAACGCCGGCCCGGTGCTTCCTGCCGACCTCGAGCGGTTGCGGCCGCGCCTGCAGCGTGCCGGTATCCACGTGACCGGCATCGACAAGTTCCCGCGCCTGCTCGACTATGTGACGCCCGACCGGGTGCGCATCGCGGACGCCTCCCGCGTGCGGCTCGGCGCCCACCTCGCCCCCGGCACCACGGTGATGCACGAGGGCTTCGTCAACTTCAACGCGGGCACGCTCGGCTCGTCGATGGTCGAGGGCCGCATCTCGCAGGGCGTTGTGGTCGGCGACGGCTCCGACATCGGCGGCGGCGCCTCCATCATGGGCACGCTCTCGGGCGGAGGCACGCAGCGCGTCGCGATCGGCGAGCGCGCCCTGCTCGGCGCCAACTCCGGCATCGGCATCTCGATCGGCGACGACACCGTCGTCGAGGCCGGCCTCTACGTGACGGCGGGCACCAAGGTCGTCGTGGTCGACGGACCAGCCACCGCCGACGGCCGCGCGCAGACCGTCAAAGCCGTCGAGCTCTCGGGCGTCCCCGGACTGCTGTTCCGCCGCAACTCGCTCACCGGCGCCGTGGAGGTGCTCCGCCGCTCCGGTTCCGGCATCGAGCTCAACGCCGCCCTGCACGCCTGACCCGCACCGCCGAGGGGCACGTAAACGCCCTTATTTCGTGGTTATAGGGGCGTTTGCGTGCCCCTCGGCGGTGGTCGAGGCTCTCAGACGAGGGTAATGACCGAGGCTGGGTCCGCGAGGATCCGGCCCACGTCGGCGAGGAAGCGCGAGCCCTGCGCGCCGTCGACGATGCGGTGGTCGAACGTGACCGCGAGCGTCAGCACGTCGCGCAGCGCGATCCCGCCGTCGTGCTCCCACGGCCGACGGCGCACGGCGCCGACGGCGAGGATCGCGGCCTCCCCCGGCGTCAGGATCGGAGTGCCCGCGTCCACGCCGAAGACGCCGACGTTGGTGATGGTGATCGTGCCGCCGGTGAGAGCCGAGGGCGGTGTCCTTCCCGACCGTGCGGTCACGGCGACCTCGCGGATGGCGCCCGAGAGCTCGGCGAGCGAGAGCCCATCGGCGTCGTGGAGGACCGGCACGAGCAGACCGCGCGGCGTCGCCGCGGCGATCCCCAGGTGGATGGCCCGGGTCTGCACGATCTCCTGAGCGGCCTCGTCCCAGCGCGAGTTGACCTCGGGCGTGCGGCGAGCGGCCAGGCAGAGCGCCTTGGCGACCACCGCGAGCAAGCCGGGCCGGGCCTCCGCGAGGTCGGGGCGCGCGCGCAACCGCTCGATGAGTTCGGTCGTGGGGGTCACGTCGACCGTGAGGAACACGGTGGCCTGAGGGGCGCCGAAGGCACTGCGGATCATCGCCTCGGCCGTCGCTTTGCGCACACCGCGGATCGGGATGCGGAGCTCGTCCGCGGCCTCCCGGCCGGCGATGGAGGCGGCGGGCGCGGCGGGCGTCGCGGACGGCGCCTGGTAGGCGTCGAGGTCGGCGCGCGTGACGAGACCGCGCTCGCCCGTCCCGGTGACCGCCGCGAGGTCGATGCCGCGCTCTCGCGCCAGTTTGCGGACGGGCGGCGTGGCACGGGGACGCTCGCGCACCTCGGTCGTTGTCGCGGCGGGCATCGCCGTCGCGGCGGGCATCTGGGTCGCGGCGGAAGTCGCAGTCGCGGCGGAGACCGCGGCCGGTGCGGCAGAAACGGCGGCCCCTGCCCCAGCCGACCCGGTCGCAACGTGCGCGGCCAGGCCCGGACGTGCCCGGCGCGCCGGCCTCCCCCGCGCATCGGGACGGGCGCCGTAGCCGACCAGCATCGGCTCGCGGGACTCGTCCGTCTCCGCACTCGGGGCCTCGCTGCGAGACACCGATTCGACCTCCGGCTCCGGCTCAGTGCCGGGTGCTGCCGCCACCTCGAAGGCCACCAGCGGCTCCCCCACGGAGACGGTGCCGCCCGGCTCCACGTACAGCCGCGACACGGTGCCCTCGTACGGCGCGGGCAGCTCGACCAGCGCCTTGGCGGTCTCCACCTCGGCGATGATCTGGTTCAGCCGTACGGTGTCGCCTACGGCGACGTGCCAGCTCACCAGCTCCGACTCGGTCAGACCCTCCCCGAGATCCGGGAGCGCGAAGTCCTTGACCGCCATCAGTCCTCCACTCCGCTCAGCGAGTTCGGCCGGTCCATCACACGGTCGATGCCGTCGAGGATGCGGTCGAGGTCGGGCAGGTGCGCGGCCTCCAATCGGGCGGCCGGATAGGGGATGTCGTGACCGGTGATCCGCACGGGCGCGTGCTCCAGGTGGTAGAAGCAGCGCTCGGTGATCGACGCCGAGATCTCTGCGCCAAGCCCTCCGGACAGCGCGGCCTCGTGGGTGACGACGAGGCGTCCGGTCTTGCGCACCGAGGCGGCCACCGTGTCGAGATCGAGCGGGGACAGCGAGCGGAGGTCGATGACCTCCACCGACACGCCTTCGTCGGCCGCGGCGAGAGACGCGTCGGTTGCCAACGGCACCAGGCCGCCGTAGGTCACCAGGGTGACATCGCTACCGGACGCGACGACGCGGGCCGTGCCCATCGGGCGGGCGTCCTGGAGCGCGGCGCCCTCGTCGACGTCGCCCTTGGCGTGGTAGCGGCGCTTCGGCTCGAAGAACAGCACGGGGTCGTCGGAAGCGATCGCCTGCTGGATGAGCGTGTACGCGTCCTGCGGGGTGGACGGACTCACCACGCGCAGACCCGCCGTATGCGCGAAGTACGCCTCCGGCGAGTCGGAGTGGTGCTCGGCGGCGCCGATGCCGCCAGCGAACGGCACCCGAATGGTGATGGGCATGCGGACCGCGCCCGCGGTGCGGTAGTGCATGCGCGCGACCTGGCTCACGATCTGGTCGAACGCCGGGTAGATGAAGCCGTCGAACTGGATCTCCACCACCGGCCGCAGCCCGCGGTACGCCATTCCGACGGCCGTGCCCAGGATGCCCGACTCGGCGAGCGGCGAGTCCATGACCCGGCGAGGGCCGAACTCGGTCTGGAGGCCGTCCGTCACGCGGAACACTCCACCGAGCGTTCCGATGTCCTCCCCCATCAGCACGACGCGGTCGTCGTCGGCCAGCGAGCGGCGGAGGCCGGCGTTGATGGCCTTGACCATGGTGAGCGCGGTCATCGGTCACCGCCCACGAACGTGCGCAGGTAGCGCGAGTAGTGGTCCCGCTCCCGGGCGAGCCCGGTATGCGGCTCGGCGTAGACGTTGTCGAACACCGTCATCGGGTCCGGGTCCACGAGGGCGACGACGGCCTGCCGCATCTCGGAGGCAACCGCATCCGCGTGCTCCTGGATGCCGATGAGACGCTCCGAGGTCAGCAGGCCGGCCGCAGCGAGGTGGGCCTCCACCCGCGCGATCGGGTCCTTGCCCCGCCACTCCTCCAGCTCGGCGGGGTCGCGGTAGCGGGTCGGGTCGTCGGCGGTCGTGTGCGGCCCCATGCGGTAGGTGACGGCCTCGATGAAGGTCGGGCCGCCTCCGCTGCGCGCGCGGTCGAGCGCCGAGCGGGTCACCGCGAGCACCGCTAGCACGTCGTTGCCGTCGACGCGCACGCTCGGCACGCCGAAGCCCGGGGCGCGCTCGGCGATCGGCCGCTGCGCCTGCAGCGAGACCGGCTCCGAGATCGCGTACTGGTTGTTCTGGCAGAAGAAGATGACCGGCGCGGCGTAGGTCGCGGCGAAGATGAGCGCCTCGTTCACGTCGCCCTGGGAGGTCGCACCGTCGCCGAAGTAGGCGATCGACGCGGCATCCGTCCCGTCTGCCTGGATGCCGATGGCGTACCCGGTGGCGTGCAGGGTCTGCGCGCCGATGATGACCTGCGGGGTCGCCATGTTGATGTCGTACGGGTTCCAGCCGCTCTGGGCGGTGCCCCGCCAGACCCGCAGCAGCTCGCCGAGGCCGGCACCGCGGCAGTACGCCACACCGCTCTCGCGGTAGCTCGAGAAGACGAAGTCGTCGCGGCGGAGCGCGCGCCCCGAGCCGATCTGGGAGGCCTCCTGGCCGAGGAGCGGCGGCCACAGGCCGAGTTCGCCCTGGCGCTGCAACGCTGTCGCCTCGGCGTCGATACGACGGATGACGACCATGTCCTCGTAGAGGCCGAGAAGCTGGTCGGGGCCGACGTCGGCGACCCAGGCGTCGAAGCGGACGTCGCTGGTGCGCACGCCCTCAGGAGTCAACAGCTGGACGGTGTCCGCGCCAGCGGGAAGGTGGACGTCGTCCAGTCTGGTGTCGGGCTGATTGTCGATCGTCACGGTTCACGCAACCTTCACTCTCGCGTCCGGCCGGGTCACTTGTGGTGCAACCTCGGCCGGCTTCCGGCCTCCTTGCCGGAATTACTCGAAAGGCTACGCTCTCACATCAGGGCGCACAACCATTCTCGCTTCGACCGTGCATAGTGCACTGTCGCTCCGAACCGTCAGGTGCTAGTTTTCACACTATGCGCACCTTCGACGCCACCGATAGACGCATTCTCGTCGCGCTTACCGATGACCCGCGATCGACCAACGTCTCGCTCGCCGACCGGCTCGGGATGAGCCGCAACACCGTGCAGGCGCGGGTGGCCGAACTCGAGCGCAGTGGAGCGTTCCTCTCGTTCGAGCGCCGCATCTCCGCGACGGCCGCCGGCTACCCGCTCGCGGCATTCGTAACGGTGCACGTACAGCAGCAGAAGCTGGCCGAGATCGTCGAGCACCTCGCCGGGATCCCCGAGATCGTGCAGGCGCACGGCCTCTCCGGCCCGTCCGACCTCCTGTTGCGGGTGGTCTGCACCGACGCGGAGGACCTGTTCCGGATCACCGGCGCGATCCAGTCGACCGACGGCGTCGTGCGAGCCGAGACCTCCCTCGACATGGGCGAGCTCATCCCCTACCGCCTGCGGCCCCTGCTCACACGCGGCGCATAACCCGCCGCAATCCGTTCCGGAGTTGTGTACGCCCAGCACCGGCGTGTCGCGTACACACCTCCGGAACGGATGGTTTGTGGGGGGCGGAACGGCGAAGGCCGCGCCGACGAAGTCGGCGCGGCCTTCGCTTACGGGTGGGAGCTCAGCTCTCGACGGGAGCCGGCGCGCCCTCGGCGGGCTCGACCGGACCCTCGGAGGCCGCGTCGCGGCCGTGGGTGTCCGCCTCGTCGGCGATCACCGGGGCGAGCGACAGCTTGCCGCGGTCGTCGATCTTGGTGATCTCGACCAGGATCTTCTGGCCGATGCCGAGTACGTCCTCCACGTTCTCAACGCGCTTGCCGCCGGCGAGCTTGCGCACCTCGGAGATGTGCAGCAGGCCGTCCTTGCCGGGGAGCAACGAGACGAACGCGCCGAACGCGGCGATCTTGACGACGGTTCCGAGGAACTGCTCGCCGATCTCCGGGTTCGTCGGGTTCGCGATCGCGTTGACCTGGGCGCGGGCCGCCTCGGCCGACGGGCCGTCGGTGGCGCCGATGTAGACGGTGCCGTCCTCCTCGATGGAGATGTCGGCGCCGGTCTCGTCCTGGATCGCGTTGATCGTCTTGCCCTTCGGGCCGATCAGCTCACCGATCTTGTCCACCGGGATCTGGACCGAGATCACGCGCGGCGCGGTCGGGGCCATCTCGTCGGGGGTGTCGATCGCGGCGTTCAGCACGCTGAGGATGGTCGTGCGAGCATCCTTGGCCTGCTTGAGCGCACCGGCGAGCACCGACGACGGGATGCCGTCGAGCTTGGTGTCGAGCTGGATCGCGGTGACGAACTCGCTGGTGCCGGCGACCTTGAAGTCCATGTCGCCGAGCGCGTCCTCCGCGCCCAGGATGTCGGTCAGCGCCGCGTAGCGGGTCTCACCGTCGACGACGTCGGAGATCAGGCCCATGGCGATGCCGGCGACCGGGGCGCGCAGCGGCACACCGGCGTTCAGCAGCGACAGGGTGGAGGCGCAGACCGAGCCCATCGAGGTGGACCCGTTGGAGCTGAGCGCCTCGGACACCTGACGGATCGCGTAGGGGAACTCCTCGCGACTGGGCAGCACCGGCACGAGCGCGCGCTCGGCCAGGAAGCCGTGCCCGATCTCGCGACGCTTCGGCGAACCGACACGGCCGGTCTCACCGGTCGAGTAGGGCGGGAAGTTGTAGTGGTGCAGGTAGCGCTTCTTGGTGACCGGCGACAGCGAGTCGATCTGCTGCTCCATCTTGAGCATGTTCAGCGTGGTGACACCCAGGATCTGGGTCTCGCCGCGCTGGAAGATCGCCGAGCCGTGGACGCGCGGGATGACCTGCACCTCTGCGTCGAGCGGGCGGATGTCGGTCAGGCCACGGCCGTCGATGCGGATGCCCTCGCGCAGCACCCGGCCGCGCATGACCACCTTGGACACCGACTTGTACGCCGCGGAGAACTGCGAGAGCACCTCGGCGTCGAGCACGCCGGCCTCCACCTTCTCGGTGAGGGCGACCTTGACGCGCTCCTTGAGGGCGTCGTCGGCGTTCTGGCGCTCGACCTTGTCGGCGATCTGGTAGACGTTCACCAGCTCGTCGTAGGCGAGGCCGGCGACGTTGTCGTAGGTCTCCTGCGAGTAGGGCAGGAACACCGGGTAGTCGGCGATCGCCTTGGCGGACTGCGAGGCGAGCACGGTCTGAGCGCCCACCAGCTGGCGGATGAACGGCTTGGCCGCCTCCAGGCCCTGGGCGACGACCTCCTCGTTCGGCTTGACGGCGCCGCCCTGGATGAGGTTCCAGCTGCCCTCGGTGGCCTCGGCCTCGACCATCATGATCGCGACGTCGCCCTCGGAGCCGTCGTCGTTGGTGAGGACGCGACCGGCGACGACGAGGTCGAAGACGGCCTCCTCGAGCTGCGAGGCCTTCGGGAAGGCGATCCACTGGTCTTCGTGCTGGCCGTTGCCGGGGATGAGCGCGAGGCGCACACCGGCTACGGGTCCGGAGAACGGCAGACCGGAGATCTGGGTGGAGGCGCTGGCCGCGTTGATGGCCAGGGCGTCGTAGAACTCGTCCGGCGCGATGCTGAGGACGGTGATGACGATCTGGACCTCGTTGCGGAGGCCGTCGACGAACGACGGCCGCAGCGGGCGGTCGATCAGGCGGCAGACCAGGATCGCCTCGGTGGAGGGGCGACCCTCACGGCGGAAGAACGAGCCGGGGATCTTGCCGGCGGCGTACGAGCGCTCCTCGACGTCGACGGTCAGCGGGAAGAAGTCGAAGTTGTCCTTCGGGTGCTTGCTGGCGCTGGTCGCGCTCAGCAGCATGGTCTCCTCGTCGAGGTAGGCGGCGACGGCGCCCTGAGCCTGCTGGGCGAGGCGTCCGGTCTCGAACCGGACGGTGCGGGTGCCGAAGCGGCCGTTGTCGAGTACGGCTTCAGCGAATTTGATTTCGGGACCTTCCAAGAGGTCTTTCTCCTTTGTTTAACGTCGCAGCCCCGTCTGGGCGCGACTCCACAGTGCTCGTCATGAGCTCAGGAGCGAGCAGGCAGATCGACACGGCGGTCCGTGTACGCGGCATCCCATGCGGGTGCGTGGGCTGAGCCCGTCTGGCCATCAGTAGAAATACACGGTTGCGTCGCGACGCATCCGGATACCACCACCGAGGACCAGCTCCTGCCAGCCTGCTCCGGCGGTCGGCGTTCGGCCGACCACCGGAATCCTATCAGGGCCAGCCTCCCGGAGGGCCGATCACGGCATACCGAGTTCGTATCCACAAAACTGAGGAAACCTCTTTTCTATGCAGTAGACCCGGCTGTACACTCAGCCGCTAACGGAAGCACCATCCGAGGGGCGGAGCAGTGGTCCACACGACGAGCAGCAGCAGCGGCGGCACACCGGCACGAGCAACGAGCGAGCAGACGCGCGCTTACGCATTCGACATCTCGACGATCGACCTCGACAACTCCCCTTTCGGCGGAGAGCCGAATCCTCCGGCGGCACAGCTCGTGGAAATCCCCTACCTGGACCTGGAACGCCAGGTGACCCAGGCGCCGAGAGAGTACGAGCCGGTGTACCAACGCAAGCTCCGCATCGCGCTCGCGATGCGCGGAGGCGTGAGCCTGGCGGTCTGGATCGGCGGAGCTGTCGCCGAGCTCGACCTGTTGCGTCGGCTTCGCATCCGGGTCCGTGGCGGGACGCACTATGGGCTCTACCTCCCGCCGGACGCGGAGAAGCCGGAACTCCCGGACGAGGTCTACCGACGGGTGCGGCTCTACGCGCGTCTCCTCGACGCCGCCCAGTACGACGCCGTCGAGCTCGATGTGCTCGCCGGCGCGAGCGCGGGCGGCCTCAACGCGGTGATGTACGCATGCGCGCAGCGTGCCGGCTCGGACGTCGACCTGCTCCTGGACACCTGGGTCGGGGTCGGAGGCGTGTGGGAGCTGCTCCGACGTCCTGGCGCGGCCCGGGTCGACTCCGTGCTGCGCGGCGACGACTATTTCTGGATCGCCGTACGCAGAGCGCTCGAGTCGTTCTACAGCGGGCCCAGGCATCCGCTGCACCGCACGAACCGGCTCATCGTGGACCTCTCCGCCACCGTCGCCGACGGCGAGGACGCGACGGAGCGGGGCACGAAAGAAGGGCGTGGCCACTTCCACTTCGTCGCCAGCGCCGAGCAGCCCGAGCTGAGAGAGTACGGCAGGGCCGTCCCGGACCCGGACAGCGCGACGCGCGATCGCGACCTCGCACGCCTCGCGCTCGCGGCCCGGAGCACCTCGGCCTTCCCCGGCGCCTTCGAGCCTGCCCTGATCTTCGCGAAGAAGACCGGAGGGGCCGACGAGCCCGTGCTCGGCGACAGCAGCCACATCGACATGACGTTCGCATTCCACGCGCATCGGGACGACTGGGCACACCCGTTCCGGGTGGTCGACGGAGGCGTGCTCGACAACATCCCGATCGACCGCGCGTTCCGCGCGATCCGGAACCTGGCGTCGGAGGTCAACACCTCCCGGGCGCTGATCTACCTCGACCCCGACCCACCCGTGCAGCCGCTGCGCACCCTCCGCCCGCTGCGCTACGGGCGGGCGGGCAAGGACGACCGGAGCAGCCCGACCTCGATGTGGGAGAAGCGACTGAACGACCGGCAGTCGACGTTCCTCGCGGCGATCCGCGCCGGCACGGGATTGCGCGGCGGAAGCGAGTCGGGCGCAGACGAGGAAGACGCCGTCGAGCAGTACCGGCTGCAACTGCTGCTGGCCTCAGGCCGCACGCAGTCGCTGACGCCGTTCTCTGCTGCGGCCGCAGCACGGCGCGGCTACCGGCCTGCGGAGGCGCGGAACGCGTACGTGCGATTCCGCGCGAGCGCGGATCCGCAGTTGTTCTCGCAGATCCTCGCGGCGCCGTCGGTGTGGCAGCTCAGCACCAACCTCCGGACCCGGCAGGTGTGGACCGGCTGGACGCTGGAGGAGCGCTCCGGCATCTCCCGACGGTTCAAGACGGGCTACACGAGGCTCTCGCACACACCGCAGCCGCTTGCGCACCGGACGGCCGTGCTCACGGGACCGCAGGCTCTCATCGACGCCGCCCGGAGCGGGCTCGGCTGGATCCGGGCGCTGGAGGACCTGCCCGGTTCGCTCGATCTCCGGGAGGCCTTCAAAGGTCTCGCCTGGCACGGCCTCCGAGGCAGAGCGCCGACCAGCCTGGGCGGGCTCAGACTCCGGCTCTACACAGTGCTCTCCACCGCCGTCGACGCACGCGATCGCTGCGTCCGTGAGACGCTCGTCGCGGTTCAGGAGGTCCGCGACGCCGTCCAGAAACCGGTCGGAGAGCGCGAACACCTCGTCGACGGACTGTATTCGGCCTGGCTCGACTCCTCCGCCCGGGCCGTCGCCGGACTCGCCGCGTCCTGGGACGAACTCGACGACAGCATCCCGGCGCTGCGGGCACTCTCGCAGGCCGAGACGAGGCGACCTCAGCCGGAGGGGCCCGACAAGAAGGTCCCGGACTGGCGTCAACGAGAGTGGGAGGAATGGCAGGAGCAACCGTGGAGCCGGCTTCCCGAGTCATCGAAGCGCTTCGCCGCGACGGAGTTGGCCCCCTTCGCCGCCGCGATGGGCATTCCCGAGCCGATCGCCCGCCTGACGTACTGGAAGATCACCGCAGACGAGCGTCCTGCCCACCCGGATCACTTCGAGACGCTGCACCGCAGAAAGCTCCGCCACGCGACCACGACGGCTCTCAAGCTGCGCAAGGAGGACCTCAGCGATGATGTCGTGCGGCGGCTGTTCCAAGATCAGGATCTTCTCGCCGACGACAAACTCGCGGGCACATCGCTCGCACACTTCGCCGGCTTCCTGGCGAAGGCGTGGCGCCAGAACGACTGGTGGTGGGGACGCCTGGACGCCGCGGCGGGGTCGGTGCGGTTCCTCGCATCCCTGATCCCGCCGATCGACGAGGAGAAGCCGGTGCCGCCGGGCCGCAAGCATCCCGTTGACCCGGAGCCTCTGGTGGAGTTCGCCCAGGACGCCGTGCTCTCGCAGCTGGCGCCGGCGCGGGGATCGAAGGCGGCGCGGAAGGGCTCGAAGGGGGACGAGGCGGTGCTGCCGTTCCGCACTCCGCTTCCCGCCGGCGCGTGGCCGGACAAAGTCAGGGAGTCGTTCACGCTCGGCGCGGACACGCCCGACGACCTGCGGCCCGCCTACCTGCTGTCGATCCTGTCACGCGGGCTGCGGGTGGCCTCCCGCGCGCTGTCCGGCTCGGTCGGCTTCTGGGAGCGGATGCTGCTGGTGGTCTTCCGACCTCTGCTCGTCTTCGTGCCGATCGGGTTCAACCCGCTGCGGGAGGCCCTCGTCGCCGCCGTGCTCGGGCTCATGATCGCGCTCGTCGGGGAGACGGTGGCGCAGAACGTCGGCCCACAGACCGAGGAGCTGAATCCCGCCGTCCTGATCTGCGGAGGCACCCTGATCCTGGTCGCGGTCCTGATACTCCTCCGGATCGCCGTCCAGGGCTTGAGCGCGTGGCGGCGGGTGGACCGCACCGTCGAGGGTCTGACCAAGCCGCGTGTGACGGGCGAGACGATCGCGCAGCTTTCCGCGTTCCGCCGTGTCGCCCTCCCCCAAGGCTGGACCTACGCGATCGTCTCCGCGCTGACATTGGCGGTCGCCGGGTGGGAGCTCTGGGCGATGCAGACGCTGTCGGTGTCGTACTGGATACTGCTCGTGTCTGCCGTCGTGCTCGCCATCCGCGCCGGCATCCGCTTCCACAGCCCCAACGAGAGCCCGCACACGGTCGCGCTCTACCTGGGCGGGCTCGTCGCGTACACGCTCTGGGTGGGAGTCGTCGTCCTCATCCCGTGGCATCCGGAATGGCTGCCGATCGTGCGGGGACTGGTGCAGGGGGCCATCCCTCCGACGATCTCCGTTGCGCTCGTCGTCGCGGTCGCAGCGTTCCTCATCGCCGTGCTGCTCACCGCCAAGTGGCTCGTGCTGTTCCGCAACTGGCGGACGGTGTTCCTCAACTGGTTCACGGTGTCGTTTCTGGCGGGTGCGGCGGCAGGAGGGACGGTCTACGGCTCGGCAGTGGCGCTCGACCAGGCGTTGCGCCTGCCTCAGACCGTGTTCGTGCTGGTGACCGTGGTCGCGACCGTGGTCGTCTGGGGCACGCTCGTGTGGTGGCTGCCGGAGATCAAGGACGGCGAGTCGAAGCACTGGGCGACCCCGCAGATCACGCGGGAGCTGCGGAAGGGACTCGGCGGCTGACGCCAGAGAGCGAGGATCGCGCTCGCGCCCGGCCTACAAGCTGCGGGAGAGCGTCGCATCCGGGCGCGACCGGCGCCCTCCCGCGACCAGCACCAGACCGATCCCGACGATCGCGCCGAGGCTGTTGGCGATGATGTCTCTGGCGTCGCTCACCCGTGCCGGCTCGAACACCTGGACGAACTCGATCGCCAGCGACGCGGCGATGCCGAGCGACAGGGCGAGCCAGCGCCGTCCGCGGCCGAGCAGGAGGGCGAGCAGCACTCCCATCGGCACGAACAGCAGGATGTTGGCCGTGAACTCGACGACGTCGTAGTCGATCCACGCGAGCGCCGGCGTGGCCGCGAACGCGGCGAGCAGTCCCTCCAGGAAGGCGTTGCGGTGCGGGTCACCGGGAAACGGGTTCAGCGTGATCCAGGCGACCGCGAGCAGGTAGAGCCCGGTGACGGCGAGGAGGAGGCGATGGCACATCCTCCTATGCTTGCGCACATGAGCATGGCCTTCCGCATCCCGATGTCCGGGCGCTCGACCGCTGAGGAGCACCGCGTCTCCAGCCCGCTCGAGCTGCTCTTCGACCTGACCTTCGTGGTCGCGATCGCCCAGGTGTCGGCACAGCTCGCGCACGCGAGCGAGCAGGGGCACGCGCTGGAGAAGCTCGGTCCTTATCTCATGGTGTTCTTCGCCATCTGGTGGGCCTGGATGAACTTCACCTGGTTCGCATCGGCGTACGACACCGACGACGTGCCGTACCGGCTCATGACGCTCCTCCAGATGGGCGGTGTGCTGGTGCTCGCGGCGGGCGTCCCCGCCGCGTTCGCGGAGGCGGAATTCACCGCCATCATCATCGGCTACGTCATCATGCGCCTGGCGATGGTCGGGCAATGGCTGCGGGCGGCCATCGAGCATCCAGAGGGTCGCACGACAGCGACCCGCTACGCGATCGGGATCGCCGTGGTGCAGGTGCTCTGGATCGCCTGGGGCTTCCTCCCCGTCGAGTGGAAGCTGTGGACCTTCCTGCTCGCGGCCCTCCTGGAACTGCTGGTGCCGATGTGGGCGGAGCGGCCGGGGATGACCTCCTGGCATCCGCACCACATCGCCGAACGCTACGGGCTGTTCACGATCATCGTGCTCGGCGAGTCGGTCTCGGCGTCGGCGATCGGCGTTCAGGGCGGTCTGGCGGCGCACGGCGTCTCGGCCGCCCTGGTCGTCATCGCGGCAGCGGGGCTGGTGCTGCTCTTCGCTCTGTGGTGGCTGTACTTCCTCGAGCCGGCGGCGGAGGGCCTCCAGTCGAATCGCGGGAGGTCGTTCTACTGGGGCTACGGCCACTACTTCGTGTTCGCGTCGCTGGCCGCGCTCGGCGCCGGGCTGGAGGTGGCGGTGCAGCGCGGCGCCGCGCACGCCCAGGTCTCGGACCTGGCGGTCGAGTACGCCGTCGCCGTGCCCGTCGTGGTGTTCCTGGTCATGCTGTACGTGCTGCACGCGCCGCTGGTTGCAGAGGTCGTCATCCGGCCGCTGAAGACGGGGATCGCGGTTCTGCTGGTGCTGGCCGCGCCGTTGGCCTCCCCGGTGATCGGGCTGGCGGGCGTCACCGTCGTGATCGCCCTGGTCGCCGCCGCGCTGGTCGCGGCGACACTGGTCGACCGCGGCAGGGCGGCGCGGCGGGACACCGAGCGCTGAGCACGCAAGACATTCGTGACGAATGTGGCACAGACGCGGAACGGGCCGCCACCCGGAGGTGACGGCCCGTTCGCAAGAAGATCGCGGTGTCGATCGAACCCGCGTTCTCGACGCTGTCGTTATCGACGCAGCCCCAGGCGCTCGATGAGGGCGCGGTAGCGGTTGATGTCGATGTCGGACAGGTAGCCGAGCAGGCGGCGACGCTGACCGACCAGGAGGAGCAGGCCACGACGCGAGTGGTGGTCGTGCTTGTGCTCCTTGAGGTGCTCGGTGAGGTCCTTGATCCGCTTGGTCAGGATGGCGACCTGAACCTCGGGGGATCCGGTGTCACCGGGGTGGGTAGCGTACTCGTCGATGATCGCCTTCTTGGTCTCTGCATCCAGTGCCATAAGAGGGATCCCCTTTCACTCGTTGCGCGGTGCCCGGGGCCTTGTGCCTGGGCTCTCTTTCTCCGCGGCCGTTCGACGGCAACCTGAAGAGTCTACCAGAGGGACGGGTCTCGGGCGTCGTCGCCCCAGGCGCTAGCGTCGGCCCCATTAAGGCTCTCCAGTATCGCGAAATCGGCTCACGTCCCGAGGTCGGCCGGATCGGCGGGGCGCGCTCCCCGTCGGCTTCGGCAGGATCGCCTACGACGTCGCCGTGCGTACGCCGTACTGGGGATCGCGCGCCGAGCTAATGGAGGTCTTCGACCTGGCCAGGGCGGGCAGTGTGGAGGTCGAGATCGAGACGTACTCGCTGGACGAGGCGCCGAAGGCGTACGAGCGTCTGCACGAAGGTCGCATCCGCGGGCGCGCGGTCATCGCGCCGAACGCCTAGGGAGACACGCCCGAGCGTCGCGAACACCGGAGAACGGCACCGCTTCTCATTCCGGCAGCCCGCGCACCACCTCGTCGAGCGCCGCCACCGCGGTCGCCGCCGGGTCGTCGTCCGCGCCGCGCACCGCCCACCACAGCAGCGCGGAGAAGTTCGCCGAACTGATGGCGTCCGCGAGCACCTGCGCGCGCAGGCCGTCGGCCGGCGCCTCCAGACGCCGGCCGATGAACGTGGCCAGGATGTCGCGGTTCGCGCCGAGCCGGGTCACGCCGAAACCGATGAGGGCGGGGTCGGAGGCCATGAGCCGCAGACGCAGACGGGTCGCCTCGATGTGCTCGGCGTCGAGGTCGAGCGACTCGGTCATGGCGCGGGCGATCACATCGCGCGGCGACTCGTCGGCCGCGGCGGCCTCCAGCACCGCGCGCATCCGCTCGACGACGGGCTCCAGGCCGCCCCAGACCAGATCGGGCTTGGACGGGAAATAGCGGAACAACGTGCGCCGGCCGATCCCGGCGAGCGCCGCGATTTCGTCCATCGTGGTCGCGTCGTAGCCGTGCTCGGCGAAGTGGCGCAGGGCCAGCAGGGCGACGCGATCGGGGTCGACGTCGGCGGGGCGACCGCGTCGCCGCGGGGTGGTTTCGGCTTCCAGCGAACTCATGGTCTCCATTATGGCACTGAGTGCTATAAATACATCGACGCGTGATAGAACGCCGACGATGTCTTCGACAGTCAAGGAGTACAACAGTATGAGCACCAATGGGACCGGCCGCTTCGCCGGCAAGACCGCGATCGTCACCGGAGCGGGCTCCGGCATCGGCAAGGCGACCGCGCTCCGCCTCGCCTCCGAGGGCGCGCGGGTGGTCGGCAGCGATATCTCCGCCGAGCGTCTCACCGCGCTGGTCGACGAGAACCCCGAGCTCGACATCGTCACGGTCGCCGGCGACGTCTCCAGCGAGGAGACCATCGCCGCCGTCCTGGAGGCCGCAGGCGGCCGCGTCGACGCCCTCGCCAACGTCGCCGGCATCATGGACGGCTTCCTGCCGGCCGCCGAGGTCGACGACGCCACCTGGGACCGCGTGTTCACGGTCAATGTCACGGCGATCATGCGGCTGAACCGCGCGGTGCTCCCGCTCATGGTCGCGGCCGGCAGCGGCGCGATCGTCAACGTGTCGTCGGAGGCCGGCCTGCGCGGGTCGGCGGCGGGCGCGGCCTACACGGCCTCCAAGCACGCGGTCATCGGGCTCACCAAGAGCACCAGCGTCTTCTACGCGCCCAACGGCGTCCGCACGAACGCGGTCGCCCCCGGCGGCGTGCTCACGAACGTCGACGGTGCGTTCAAGTCGCAGCTGGCCGGCGAACGCCTCGGCCCGATCATGCAGACCAACGTCCCCCCGGTTGCGGAGCCGGAGAAGCTCGCCGCGGCGATCACCTGGCTGCTGAGCGACGACTCGGCCAACATCTCGGGCGTCGTCCTCGCCTCGGACGGTGGCTGGTCGGCGATCTGACCCGCGTGGCGATCTGACCCGGGCGGCCGGCCGTCACCCCGTGTGGGTGCGGCCGACCGCCTCCGCCAACAGGCGCATGCCATCGGGGATATCCTCGGCGGCGATCGCGCCGAATCCCAGCAACAGGCCCTTCCAGCCGCTTCTCACGGCGAAGCGCGGCAGCGGCTGCACAGCGACCCCTGCGATCGCGGCGGTCGCCACGACCCGAACGGAATCGAAGAGCACGCCCTCGGCCGGCACCAGGGCGAGGTGGAGGCCGGCCGCCGACGGCACCGCCTGGAGCCTCCCGGCCAGCAGCGCTGCGGCCTCCCGGCCGATCAGGGCGTGCCGCTCCTCGTAGACCCGGCTCGCCCTCCGCACGTGCGCGGCGAACGCTCCGGAGTCGAGGAGACTCGCCATCGCCGTCTGGGTCACGACGTCGTTGTGCCAGTCGGTCAGCCGCTTCGCGCTCCGCAGCGCCGGGACGAGCGAGGGCGGCGCGACCACGAAGCCGAGCCGGAGGCCGGGCAGCATCGTCTTGGAGAAGGTTCCGACGTAGACGACACGGCCGTCCCCGTCGAGGCGCTGCAGCGGGTCGAGCGCGCGGGCGCCGAACCGGAACTCGCTGTCGTAGTCGTCCTCGACCACGACGGCGTCGTACCGGTGCGCCCACTCGAGCAACACGGTGCGACGCTCCAGAGACAGCACTCCCCCGAGCGGGAACTGATGCGACGGCGTCACGTAGACCATCCTCGCGGCGGGCAGGAGGTCGACGCGGAGGCCGTGCTCGTCGACCGGGACAGGGACGACGCGGGCGCCGAGCTGCTCGAGGAGCTGCCGGACGGGCGGGTAGCCGGGATCCTCCACCGCCACAGTGTCGCCCGGGCGGAGCAGGGTGCGGCCGAGCAGGTCGAACGCCTGCTGCGCGCCGCTGGTCACCACGACGTCGTCCGGGGTCGCTGCCACCGACCGCGCGAGGCCGAGGTGACGGGCGATGCCGGCGCGGAGGCGCTCGAGTCCGGACGGGTCGGCGTAGTGCGCGCGGCGCAGCGCCGGCCCGCGGAGCGCCGCCGCCACGCTCCGCCGCCAGGCGTCGTGGGGAAAGAGCACAGGATCGGGCGAGCCGACGCTGAAGTCGTACGCGATGGCGCGCGGCTCCGCCCAGAGCGGGTCGACGAGCTGACGCCACGCGGGCGCAGGGAGCGCCGCTCCGCCGCCGCCGCGCGAGGTCGCGGCCGTTCGCGGCGAGGCCGCCGCCACGATGGAGGCCGGGAGGGCGACGAACGTGCCGGAGCCGACGCGCGCCACCAGATACCCTTCCGCGGTCAGCCGCTCGTAGGCGGTCGAGACGGTACTGCGCGAGACGCCGAGGCGCGTCGCCAGCTCCCGCGTGGCGGGCAGCCGCTCCCCTCGACGTAGCCGGCCGTCGAGCACAGCATCGCGCAGGTGGCGGTAGACGCGCTCGGCGCGGTCTCCCCTGCCGTCGATCGGGACGTGGATCTCCGTAGCGCGCCTCCCTCGTCGTGGACCGAATGGCCTGATAGGAATCGAACGAATTGGAGCTTACAACGAACCAATCACGCTCCTACGGTGGAGCCATGACCGACACCGCAGAACAGACAACCGAACGCCTCCAGATCTCCTCCGTCGTCCCCGACGGGTACCGCAAGGTCATCAACCTCGACGGCTACGTGGGCAAGGCAGTCGAAGAACCGCTCGGCGACCTCATCAAGCTCCGCGCCTCCCAGATCAACGGCTGCGCCTACTGCGTCGACATGCACTCCGTCGACCTGACAGACGGCGGATACCCGCTGCGCACGGTGTTCGCCGTCTCCGCGTGGCGCGAGTCGCCGTGGTTCACCGACCGCGAGCGCACCGCGCTGGAGCTGACGGAGGCGGTCACCCTCATCCACCAGGGCGGGGTGAGCGACGAGCTCTACGGGCGCGCCGTCGCCGAGTTCGGCGAGGAGGGGTTCGCCGACCTCATCCTCGCGATCGGCACGATCAACATCTGGAATCGGATCGCCATCCCCACCCGCATGCGGCCGCCCGCGCTCTGAGCGCGCCCGGGACGGCCGAAGGGCACGTATGCGCCCTCATTCTCGTTGAATGGGGGCGTCTACATGCCCTTCGACGTTACCGAGTGAGGGTCAGCTGACGCCGAGCAGGTCGATCACGAAGATCAGCGTCTTGCCCGAGAGCGGGTGACCCCCGCCGGCCGGTCCGTAGGCGAGCGCCGGAGGAACGGTGAGCTTGCGACGGCCGCCGACCTTCATGCCGGGGATGCCGTCCTGCCAGCCCTTGATCAGGTTGTTGAGCGGGAAGTCGATGGACTGTCCGCGGCTCCACGAGGAGTCGAACTCCTCGCCGGACTCGTACTCGACGCCCAGGTAGTGCACGTCGACCTTGGAACCGGGGGTCGCCTCCGGGCCGGAGCCCTCGACGATGTCGACGATTTCGAGCGTCGTGGGAGCCGGGCCCTCGGGGGCGTCGACTTCGGGCTTCTCGTTGGTGTTCTCTGCCATGAGACCATCCAACCGGTGCAGGCGGCTTGCGTCAAAAGCCTTGCGTTCCTGGCGAGCCTGAGGCAGGCTATACGCATAACTCGACGACCCGGGAGCGTTGCAGGCATCGCCGCACCACCGGGCGTCGAGTCTTTTAAGCGCCGATAGGCGCTTCACGGTGTGCCCTTCGGCGTTTATTGTCGGTTCTTGTCGAGTTGGAGGCTCCCAGCCCCGCTTAGTGGCCTGTGGCTGGGTCAGCGCCGGTCAGAGGCCTGCGGCCAGGTCGACCCCACTCACAGGCCTCTGGCGTGGACGAGGGTGCGGATACGGAATGCCGCGGCTGGTGAGGATGTGCGCCAAGTTGCGGGCTGCCTAGCCGAAGACCTTGCCGGGGTTGAGGATGCCGAGCGGGTCGAAGACGGACTTGAGCTTCACCTGCAGGTCGTAGGAGTCCGGCCCGAGTTCTTCGGCCAGCCAGCGGCGCTTGAGCACTCCCACGCCGTGCTCGCCCGTGAGCGTACCGCCCAGCTCCAACGCCGTGCGGAAGAGCTCCCCCGCAGCCTCCCAGACCTCCGAGCCGATCTCATCACCCGTCGCCACGAAGTTGGGGTGGAGGTTGCCGTCGCCTGCGTGGGCGACGGTCGGGATGGGGATGCCGTAGCGCTCGGAGATCCGCTCGATCGCCGCGAACATCTCGGGCATGCGCGAACGAGGCACGGCGATGTCCTCGATCAGCACGGTCCCGGTCGCCGCGAGCGCCGGGTGGAACGCGCGGCGGATCGCGAGAAGCCGCTCGCCCTCGTCTTCATCGGCGGCGATGCGCACCGTTCCTCCCGTCTCGGCGATGAGTGTCGCAGCAGCTGCGGCGTCGACGGCGGCCGTCGGTCCGTCGAACTGCACCAGGAGGTACGCGGCGCTGCCGGCCGCGCCGACCGCGTCTCGGATGGTCTGCTCGCCGAGGTAGGCGGAGATCCGCTCCAGTGCGGGGGCGTCGAGCAGCTCCATGATGGCCGGCCTCAGGTGGGCCGCGGTCACGCGCGCGGCGGCGTCGGAGGCGGTCTTCATGTCCGCGAACAGCGCGCCGAGCGTCGTCGGCTCGCCCTGCGGACGCGGGAGCACGCGCACGGTCGCACCGACGATGACGCCCAACGTGCCCTCGGAGCCGATGAGAAGCGACGTCACGTCGTAGCCGGTGACGCCCTTGACCGTGCGGTGGCCGGTGCGGACGAAGCGTCCGTCCGCGAGCACGACGTCGAGGCCGAGCACGGCCTCCCGGGTCACCCCGTACTTGGCGCTCAGGAGGCCGCCCGCGTTGGTGGCGATGTTGCCGCCGACGGTCGAGATCACCTTGCTGGCGGGGTCGGGCGCGAAAAACAGCCCGAACGGCTCGAGCGCCGCGTTGAGGTCGCAGTTGATAACGCCCGGCTCGACCACGGCGAGCTGGTCCTCCGTGGAGATCTCGAGGATGCGGTCCATGCCCGCCACGCTCAGCACGATGGAGCCCGCCGAGCCGTTGGCGCCGCCGGCGAGGCCTGTGCCCGCGCCACGCGGGACGACCGGAACGCGGAACTCGGAGGCCGCCCGCATCGTCGCCTGCACGTGCTCGACCGTCCGGGCGTCGACGATCGCGAGCGGCCGACCGTCGGCGACCCAGCCCGAGTGATCGGTGCGTACGGCATCGAGGCGTTCGGGATCGGTCGAGAGCACCCCGTCGTCCGCGTCCGTGCCGAGCGCCGCCCTGAGCCAGTCGATGACATCCACGCTGTCATGCTAACGGCCGACCACAGCCTGATCGGCGCCGTCGCGGTGATGTCCGATTTCCGCTATTGGATGTCGGCGGCGGGTGGCACCCTGGGGGTATGACGAGCACCACCGGACGCCGACTGCAGTCGAAACCGGGCGCGCGGAAGCCGGACGCGCGGAAGCCGCTGACCGGCCACGAGCGGCTGACGGCAGAGGAGCGCCTGGCCGACCCGGTCTTCGCCCAGCGCTACCGAGCGATGACCGCACGCGACTCCCGGTTCGACGGCCAGTTCATCACGGGCGTGCACTCCACCGGCATCTACTGCCGGCCCAGCTGCCCGGCCGTGACGCCGAAGGCGGACAACGTCACCTTCTATCTGACCGCCGCGGCCGCGCACGAGGCGGGCCTCCGCGCCTGCAAGCGCTGCCTCCCCGACGCCGTGCCCGGCTCGCCGGAGTGGAACGTCCGCGACGACCTGGCCGCGCGCGCCATGCGGCTCATCGCCGACGGCACCGTCGAGCGGGAGGGCGTCCCCGGACTCGCGCATCGGCTCGGTTACACGTCGCGCCACCTGGGTCGGGTGCTCACCTCCGAGCTCGGCGCCGGCCCGCTCGCCCTCGCGCGCGCCCACAGAGCCCAGACCGCGCGGCTCCTCCTCGCCAGCACCGACATACCCATCACCGAGGTCGCCTTCGCCGCCGGGTTCTCGAGCGTACGGCAGTTCAACGAGACGATAGCCGAGATCTACCACGTCGCGCCCGGCGCGATCCGGTCCTCCGCCCGGCGCCGCCACGCGCGGTGGAGCTCAGAGGCAGCGCGGAGCAATGCCGCGACCCCAGCGCCGAGGGAGCCTGCGACCGAGGTTCCCGCGACCCCAGCGCAGCGCGGTGGAGCTCAGGGGCAGCGCGAAGCGATGCCGCGACCCCAGCGCCAAGGGAGCCTGCGACCGAGGTCAGAGCCTGCGACCGAGGTCACGACCGCCTCGCTCAGCCTGCGCCTGCCCGCCCGCGCTCCCTTCGACGGTGGGCGTGTACTCGGTTTCCTCGGCGCACGGGCGATCGCGGGCATGGAAAGAGACGGCACCGACGGCGACCTCCCCGCCTACAGCCGCGCGCTGCGCCTCCCCCACGGGCCGGCGGCCATCCGGCTCACGCTCTCCGGCGACGCCGGCGCACCCGCCGTCGAGTGCGAGGCCGAGCTCGCCGACATGGCCGACCTCGCGCCGCTCGTGGCTCGGGTGCGGCGCCTCCTCGACCTCGACGCCGACGCCGACGCGATCGACACGGCGCTCGCCGCCGATCCCGCCCTCGCGGCGTCCGTTGCGGCGGCGCCCGGAATGCGCCTGCCCGGAGCCGTCGACCCGGAAGAGATCCTGTTCCGTGCGCTCATCGGGCAGCAGATCTCGGTGCCTGCGGCGCGCACCGCGCTCGCGCGACTCACGGAGGCGCTCGGCGAGCCGGTGTCGGTCGGCGGATTCACCCGTCTCTTCCCGACCTCCGCCGCCATCGCCGAGCGCGGGCGCGAGGTGCTGCGCGGCCCGGGCAAGCGCATCGACGCGATCGTCGGTGCGGCGACGGCCCTCGCCGACGGCTCGCTCGTGATCGACGTCGGCGAGTCGCGGGCCGAGCTGGAGGAACAACTGCTCGCCCTTCCCGGCATCGGCCCGTGGACGGCCGGCTACGTCGCACTGCGGGTCCTCGGGAGCCCGGACGTGCTGTTGACAGGCGACCTCGCCCTGCGACAGGGCGCGGCCCGACTCGGGCTGCCCGACGATCCCCGAGAGCTGGCGCTCCGAGGCGCGAACTGGTCGCCCTGGCGCAGCTACGCGGGAATGCACCTCTGGGAGAGCGCGCATGAAGCGCAACGGGATCCTCGGTCGCAGGCTCCAACCTCGGTCGCAGGCTCCCTCGGCGCTGGGTCGCGGGAACCTCGGTCGCAGGCTCCCTTGGCGCTGGGGTCGCGGCATCGCTCCGCGCTGCCCTTGAGCTCCACCGCGCGCTCCGCGCTGCTCTGAGCTCCAACGCGCGCTCCGCGCTGCCCAAAGCTCCACAGCGCAGCGTAGGATCACACCGCACACAATCGAAGACATCGGTCGCGGAGGGAGAGCGTTCTCGTGCCCTCGATCACCGTCGTGATCCCCGCACTCGACGACGCCGAGATGCTCAAACGGTGCCTGGCCGACCTGGCGGCGCAGCTGCGGCCGGCGGACGAGATCATCGTCGTCGACAACGGCAGCACCGACGACACGGCCGCCATAGCCCTGGCGGGCGGCGCGCGCGTGCTCCAACAGCCGGTCCGCGGGATCTTCCCCGCCTCAGCCACCGGCTACGACGCGGCCACCGGCGACATCATCGCGCGCCTCGATGCGGACTCGCGCCCTCCCGTCGACTGGCTGCTGCACATCGAGGCGGAGTTCGTCGACGCGCCGGCCATCGGCGTGCTCACGGGGCCGGGCGTCTTCTACGACGGCAACACGTTCGTGGCCGGGCTCGGGCAGCTGCTCTACATCGGCGGCTACTTCTGGTCGATGGAGATCTGGCTGGGGCACGCACCGATCTTCGGCTCCAACTTCGCGATGCGCCGCGAGGTCTGGCGTGACGTGCGCGACCGCGTCCACAGTGGGCTGCGAGAGGTGCACGACGACCTCGACCTCGCCATCCACCTCGACCCCGGAGTGGTCGTACACTACGACGAGCGCCTCCTGGTGGGAATCTCAGCCCGCCCGTTCTCGACCTGGCGCGGGTTCGGCCGGCGCATCCGCTGGGCGTTCGGCACGCTGCGGATGCATCTACCGGAAGAGACGCCCTGGCGCCGTCGCGCCGCACGCCGGAGGTGGCAGGATGAGCATACGGAGGACGCGCCGGGCGCCATGGCCTGAGGCTGCCGGTTTCCAACTCGGTCGCAGGCACCCTCAGTGCTGGGGTCGCGGCATCGCTCCGCGCTCCTTCTGAGTTCCACCGCGCGGCGCTGGGATCGCGGCATCGCTGCGCGCTGCCCCTGAGCTCCACCGCGGGTTCGTGTCGTCACCCGTTCGACCGATAGGTTGGACAGTGTGAGATTCTCGCACCTCAGCACCACCTCGGACTCGCAGCCGCGTCTGGCCGCCGTCATCGGAGACGGGGCATTGTTCCTCGACGAGCTCCTGGCCGAACCGCCGCGCGATCTCCAAGATCTCATCGAACGCGGCGACCAGGCCCTCGCCGAGATCCGCGCGATCGTCGACGAAGCGGCCACGACCGGCGCGCCCCTCGTCCCCGTTCACGAGCTGCGCCACGCGTCGGCCGTGCTGCGACCGCCGCACGTGATCGCGATCGGTGCGAACTACGCGGCGCACGCCTCCGAGCTCAAGCTGCGCAGTGAGAAGGCCGCGACCGTGTTCTCGCTGTGGCCCAACTCCCTCGCCGGGCACGGCGGCACGACCGCCTGGCCCGAAGACCTCACCACCCAGGTCGACTACGAAGCCGAGCTCGGCGTCATCATCGGCAGGCCCGCGCGCAACGTCTCGGTGCGCGACGCCCTCGACTACGTGTGGGGCTACACGGTGGTCAACGACATCACCGCCCGCGACCTCCAGTTCTCAGAGGCGCAGTGGTCGCGGTGCAAGTCGTTCGACGGCTTCACCCCCAACGGCCCCGTGGTCGTCACCGCCGACGAGATCGCCGACCCGCAGGATCTGTGGCTCACGACCAATGTCGACGGCGCCATCCTGCAAGACGCTTCGACCGCCGACATGGTGCGATCCGTCGCCGAGATCATCGAGTTCCTGTCACGATCGGCGACCCTCCAGCCGGGCACGCTGATCTCCACCGGCAGCCCGGGCGGCGCCGGCTACTCCCGCACTCCCCCGGTGTTCCTACGTGATCGCTCCACGGTTACGGTGTCGATCGGCGGAATCGGCTACCTCACCACGTACTGCCGCGTGACCTGATCGGGGTCGCGCCCTTTCCGCCATATGCAAACATTCGGCGGATGTCGACTAGCGTGAAGTCATGTCGATCGGCGAACGGCGACCCGGAGTCACAGGCGGAGACGACGAGGCAGCACGCCTGGACGCCGTCCTCGCCGACATCGACTGGTCGGTCGCTCCGGTCGGGGCCACGTTCTCGACTTTCGGGGCGCCGAGCGGTGAGCTCGCGGTGGTCGCGCTCGGCGACCCCGCCGATCCGCGCGTCGTGCTCGTGCCCGGGGCGACCGGATCGAAGGAGGACTTCTACCTCCTCGCCCCGATCCTCGTCGCCGCGGGCTTCTATGTGCAGAGCTACGACCTGGCGGGCCAGTACGAGTCCGCGGGCGCAGGGCCGGCCGCGGGAGACCATTACACCTACGACCTGCTCGTCGCCGACGTCGTCGCCTTCCTCCGGGAGGGCGCGCCGGCGCACGTGCTCGGCTACTCGTTCGCCGGGATCCTCGCCGAGCTCGCGCTCGTCGACCACCCCGAGCTGTTCCTCACGCTGACGCTGCTCACCTCCCCGCCGGAGCCGGGCCAGGCGTTCCGGGGCGTGCGGGTCATCGGCTGGCTGAGCTGGTTCCTGAACGGCCGTCAGGGCGCCGGCCTGATGATCTGGGGCATCGTCACCAACAAGAACAAGGTGGGGCCGACCCGACTCGCCTTCGTGCGGTCGCGGTTCGCGCTCACGCGGCGTTCCAGCGTCGACGACATCGTGGGGTTGATGAAGCACGTTCCCGACGTGCGCGCCCGCGTCGCAGGCATCGGCCTCCCTGTCCTGGTGGCGACGGGCGACCACGACCTGTGGCCGACGCACCTGCACGCGGCGAACGCGACCGCGCTGGGCGCCCGGCTGGCCGTCTACCGCACAGGGCACAGCCCGTGCGAGACCGCGCCGAACCAGCTCGCGCGCGACATGATCGCGCTCTTCCACTCGTCCGAATCCCGTTGAGCGGCTGACCCGCTCACACCGGCCGGCCGGCCCCAACCGAAGGGCACGTACGCGCCCTTGCCCGGGCGTTTTCGGGGCGAATACGTGCCCTTCGGCGGGAGGCGAGGGGGTACGGAGGCGCGGCGTGGCGGCTACTCCGCCTGGGTTGAGTGCTCCGTCTCAGCCTTCTCGATGGCCTCTGCCTCGACGATCGGGATGGAGGTGGTGATCGCCTCCAGGCCGCTGAGGCGCGCGGGCGACAGCAGGCGGGTGACCTCGTCGCGGCTCATCAGCTTGGCCTCCACGACGAGGTCGGCGACGTTGTGGCCGGTCAGCAGCGCCGACTTCGCGAGCGCGGCGGCCGCCGCGTAGCCGATGTGCGGAGTGAGCGCGGTGATGACGCCGACGGACGAGCCCACCATCGCGCCGAGGCGCTCTTCGTTGGCGGTGATCCCGTCGACGCAGTTGACCCGCAGGGTATGGAACGCTTGCGCCATCCACGTGATGCTCTGCAGCAGAGAGTGCGCGATCACCGGCTCGAACGCGTTCAGCTGCAGCTGACCGCCCTCCGCCGCCATCGTGACGGTGACGTCGGCGCCGACGACCGAGAACGCGACCTGGTTCACGACCTCCGGGATCACCGGGTTGACCTTGCCCGGCATGATGCTCGACCCGGCCTGGCGCGGCGGGAGGTTGATCTCGCCGAGGCCGGCCTGCGGTCCGGACGACAGCAGCCGCAGGTCGTTGCAGATCTTGGACAGCTTGATGGCGCTGCGCTTGAGAGACGCCGGAGAACGACATGAAGGCACCGGCGTCGCTGGTCGATTCGATCAGGTCGGGCGCGGTCTCCAGATTGAGGCCGGTGATGACGTTCAGATGGCGCACGGCTGCGGCGGCGTAGCCCGGGTCGGCGGTGATTCCCGTGCCGATCGCGGTCGCGCCGAGGTTGATCTCGGCGCAGCAGCCACTGCGTCTCGCGTGAGCCGCGCGTGGTCCTCGCCGAGCGTGGTGGCGAAGCCGTGGAACTCCTGGCCGAGCGTCATCGGCACGGCGTCCTGCAGCTGCGTGCGGCCGACCTTGAGGATGTGGCGGAACTCGCGGCCCTTGGCCGCGAACGAGTCGCGCAGCAGGGCGAGCTCGTCGAGCAGGTGCCCGAGCGCGAAGGTGAGGCGCGATCTTGATGGCTGTCGGATAGGTGTCGTTGGTGCTCTGGCTGCGGTTGACGTCGTCGATCGGGCTCATGTGGGCGTAGTCGCCCTTGGGCCGCCCGTCGAGCTCCAGAGCGACGTTCGCGATGACCTCGTTCGCGTTCATGTTCGTGGAGGTGCCCGCACCGCCCTGCATGACGCCGACCACGAACTGGTCGTGGAAGCGGCCGTCGATGATGAGCTGGCAGGCGCGGTCGATGAGGTCGGCCTTGCGCTCGCTCCAGCACGCCGATCTCGAGGTTGGCGCGAGCGGCCGCTTGCTTGACGACGGCGAGCGGCGACGAGCAGGTCGGGATAGACCGAGATCGGGCCGCTTGGCGATCGGGAAGTTCTCGAGGGCGCGCGAGGTGTGGACTCCCCAATAGGCGTCGGCGGGGATTTCGCGGCTGCCGAGCGAGTCGGTCTCCACGCGAGTCGGGCGGCCCTCCGCGCTCGGGGTCGGGACGTCGGACACGTTCTCGGACGCGTCGACGACGGCGCCGCTGGAGGTGTCGATGACGGGAATGGGGTGAGTCTTCGGTTCGTCCATCGTTGCTGTGGAATCCACGCTTGGCTCCATTGCCTCTCGTTGTACGTTGGCGATCAGGGGGTGTCGCCGGCCGTTCGTGGCGCCCGGCACTGCCGAGCCTACCCCCGGCGACTGCGTGCGAGATGGACACATCGTCCGGGATCCCGGACGATGTTCGACACGCTGTCGAGCGCGGTCCGGCTCAGCCCAGTCTGCGCAGCAGACCGCGCGCGAACCGGTCCTTCCCCTCGGTGTACGGCGGGTAGATCAGCTGCAGCGTGTCGGGCGCGAGAGGCTTGGACAGCACGGCCTTCTCGTGGCTGAACGTCTCGAGGGAGCGGCGCCCGTGGTACGCACCGGAGCCGCTTTCGCCGACACCGCCGAACGGGAGGCCACCGACGGCGAGATGAGCCGCGGGCACCCCGAAGCCGACTGCGCCAGAGCTGGTGTCGGTGAGGAAGCGCCTGCGGACCTCCCGCCGCTCGCTGAATACGTACAGCGCGAGCGGCTTGTCCCCGCTCCGGATGAAGGCGATCGCGTCATCGAGGCCGTCTACCGCCACGATCGGCAGCACGGGGCCGAAGATCTCCTCGCCCATCACTGCCGAGTCGCGCGGCACGTCAACCAGAACCGTCGGTGCGAGGTAGCGGGACGCCGCGTCGGACTCGCCGCCGACGGCCGTGTTCCCCGGCCCGAGCAGCAGCCCGGTCAGCCTCTCGAACTGCCGGTCGTTCACGATCCGCCCGTAATCCGGACTCTGCGCGGGGTCGTCCCCATAAAGCGCGCCGAGAGCCTTCCTCAGCTCGTCGGCGAGCCGGTCGGCCACCGAGCGGGAGGCCAGCACGTAGTCGGGCGCGACGCAGGTCTGGCCGGCGTTCATGAACTTGCCCCAGGCGATCCGGCGGGCCGCGGCTGCAAGGTCGACGGAGTCGTCGACGTAGACGGGCGACTTGCCGCCCAGCTCGAGGGTCACCGGGGTGAGGTGCTCGGCCGCTGCGGCAGCGACGATGCGGCCGACGCGGCCGTTGCCGGTGAAGAAGATGTGGTCCCAGCGTTGGGCCAGCAGCTCGGTGGTCTCCTCGACCGCGCCCTCCACCACGGCGACGGCGGTGGCGTCGAGATATTGCGGAATGAGCCGCGCCATCGCGGCGGAGGTCGCCGGCGCGAGCTCGCTCGGCTTGAGGACGACCGCGTTGCCCGCGGCCAACGCGCCGACCAGCGGCGCCAGCAGCAGCTGGACCGGATAGTTCCACGGGGCGATCACGAGCACGACGCCGACCGGCTCCAACACGACCCGAGCCCGGGCGGGCATCAGCGCACCGGGGACCGCGACGCGACGCGGGCGAAGCCAGCGCCGGAGGCCCCGCCGCATGTGGTCGATCTCGCCCACCACGAAGCCGATCTCGGCGATCTGCGACTCGGTCGGGTTCTTGGCGAGGTCTTCCAGCAGCGCGTCCTCGAACTCGGCAGCGCGCTCGGTGAGCATGCGGCGGAGGCCGGCGAGCTGGGCCAGCCTCCAGCGGAGCGGCTTGGTGCGGCCGGCGTCGAAGGCGGCACGGAGGTCGGCGACGGTCTGCGGGATGGAGGCGCCGGCGACCGTGCCGGCGGGCAGCGTGGACTCGGAGGTCATGCGCCCATCATCACACGGCGGCGTCGCTCAACCGTGCGGCCGGTATTCCAGGTCGAAGATCGCGTGCCCGAGCCGTTCGCCCCTGCGCTCGAACTTGGTGACAGGCCGCTCGTCCGGTCGGGGGATGAACCCTCCCGCCCCCGCGACGTTGACCAGGCCCGGCTCGGCGTCGAGCACCGCGATCATGTGCTCGGCGTACGGTTCCCAGTCGGTCGCGAGCCGCAGAACACCGGTCGGCGTGAGCGCTCCGACGATGAGCCGCACGACATCGGGCTGCACCAGCCGCCTGCGGTGGTGGCGGGCTTTCGGCCAGGGGTCGGGGAAGAAGATCAGGACCTCGTCGACGCTGTCGGCCGCGAGCCCCCGCTCGAAGACCTCCACCGCGTCGTGGCGCACCACCCGAACGTTCGTGAGCCCCTGATCGTGCGCCGCGGCGAGCACCCGGCCGACGCCCGCACTGTGCACCTCCACCCCGAGGAAGTCCTGTTCCGGGTGACGCGCGGCGAGGGCGAGGAGGTTCTCGCCGTTGCCGAAGCCGATCTCGACCACGCGGGGCGCCGAACGCCCGAAGACGGCGCCGAGGTCGAGGTCCGAGCCGTCGAAGTCCACGCCGTACACCGGCCAGAACTCGTCGATGGCCCGCTGCTGGGCTTCGGTCTTCCTGCCCCGGATGACGAAGCTTCGCGGGCGGACGAGGGGGGACGGTTCCATCCCCCCATTCTCGCAGGCCGCACGAGCGGAGACGGTCAGAGGTGCGAGATTCCCCAGTGGAACGGCAGGAACGCCAGCCCGACGCCGAAGCCGACCACGGCGATCAGGAGGCCGATCAGGATGCCGGCGAGCATGACCGCGTTCAGCACGATCCCCCAGATCGCGAAGGTGCGGCCCTGCGGCTCGCGGCCGAGGGCGAGCACGCCGAGCACCAGGCCGGCGATCGGTGCGAGGAAGGTCCAGCTGAAGACGATCGAGGCGAGGCCGAGCGCGAAGCTCGTGATGCTGAGGGTGCGGGACGGAGCGGTTGCGTACGGGTTGGTGCTGGTGGTTGTCATGAATCCAGTCAAGTGGACCGCACCCCGCGCGCACATCCGGGTAACCCCCGGTTGTGTTCAGGGGTTACCCGGGAAGCGGGCTCAGCGGACTCAGTGCGGAAGCACCGCCTCGATCGGACCGCGGGCGAAGTAGACCAGGAAGCCGGCGGCGACGATCCAGAGCAGCGGGCTGATCTCGCGCGCCTTGCCCGAGAGCGAGCGGATGAGCACCCACGAGATGAAGCCGACGCCGATGCCGTTGGCAATCGAGTAGGTCAGCGGCATGACGATGATCGTCAGGAACACCGGCAGCGTGCTGGAGAACTCATGGAAGTCGATGTGGCGGATCTGCACGACCATCAGGGCACCGACGATGACCAGCGCCGCGGCGGCGACCTCGCTCGGAACGACGCTCGTGAGCGGCGTGAAGAACATGGCGAGCAGGAACAGCACACCGGTGATGACGCTCGCGAAGCCGGTCTTCGCTCCTTCGCCGATGCCGGAGGCCGACTCGACGAACACCGTGTTGGACGAGGCCGACGTACCGCCGCCGACGACGGCGCCGACACCCTCCACGATGAGCGCGGACTGCAGGCGGGGGAAGGTGCCGTCCACATTGGCGAGGCCGGCACTGCGGGCCAGACCGGTCATCGAGCCCATCGCGTCGAAGAAGTTCGTGAAGACGAGCGTGAAGACGAGCATGATCGCCGCGAGTCCACCGATGCGGGCGAACGAGCCGAACAGGTCGAACTGCCCGACGAGGCTGAGGTTCGGCAGCGACACGAACGAGGTCGGCAGTGCGGGGACGGAGAGATTCCACCCGTTCGGGTTCTTCGCGGAGGAGCCGAGGTGGAAGATCGCCTCGATGACGATGGCGACGACCGTCGCCGCGACGATGCCGATGAGCAGCGCGCCCTTCACCTTGCGCGCCATGAGCACACCCATGATCACCAGCGCGATCAGGAACACCAGCGTGGGGAGCGTGGCGATGGATCCGGCCTCCCCCAGCTGCACGGGCGGAGAAGCTGCTTTCGTGCTGCGCACGAAACCGCTGTCGACGAAGCCGATGAACGCGATGAAGAGGCCGATGCCGACCGTGATCGCGGTCTTCAGCTGCGGCGGTACCGCGTTGAAGATCAGGCGGCGCAGGCCGGTCGCGGCGAGCAGCACGATGATGAGTCCGTTGATGACGACGAGGCCCATCGCCTCCTGCCAGGTGAGCACCTCGACGACGTTCACCGCGAGGAACGAGTTGATGCCGAGGCCCGCGGCGAAAGCGAACGGCAACCGGGCGATCAGACCGAACAGCACGGTCATGACTCCGGCGCTCAGGGCGGTGACGGCCCCGACCTGCTCGAAGCCGAGCGAGTGCCCGGACACGTCCGGCGTCGAGCTCAGGATGATCGGGTTGAGGATGACGATGTAGGCCATCGTCACGAACGTGAGCAAGCCGCCGCGGATCTCCGTCGCCCACGTGGTGCCGCGGGCCGTGATTTCGAAGAACCGGTCCAGGCGCCCCGTGACGGTCGGCGTGGGCGTGGAAGTCGAAGCGGAAATGGTGGTCTCCCGTAGTATCGATGACCTGTACCCCTCGATGGCACAGTGAGGCGCATTCACAGCGCCGTACCAGCCTAATTCCCCTCCCCACACGATAAGGACACGTATGGCTTTGCCCTGGAAGGTGCACGGAGACGGCAAGAAGGTCGGAGCGCACGAGATCGTGCTTCCCGGTGAGCGACTGACCTGGCCGCGGACCATCGGGCTCGGCGCCCAGCACGTCGTCGCCATGTTCGGCGCGACCTTCCTGGTCCCGCTGCTCACCGGCTTCCCGCCGAGCACCACGCTGCTCTTCTCGGGCGTCGGCACGGTGCTCTTCCTCCTGGTGACGCGCAATCGCCTCCCCAGCTATCTCGGGTCGTCGTTCGCCTTCATCGTGCCGATCGTGGCGGCGACGAAGGCGCAGGGGATGCCGTCCGCCCTCTTCGGGATCGTCGTCACCGGCCTCCTACTCGCTGTCGTCGGCCTCATCGTGGTCGCAACCGGCACCAAGTGGATCAACGGCCTGATGCCGCCGATCGTGGCCGGTGCGATCGTGGCGCTGATCGGCTTCAACCTCGCGCCCGCGGCCAAGAACAACTTCGTGCAGGCTCCGGTCACCGCGTTGGTGACGCTCGCGGCGGTGGTCCTGTGCACCGTGCTCTTCCGCGGGATGCTGGGGAGGCTCTCGATCTTTCTCGGCGTCGTGGTCGGCTACGTCTTCGCCGTGATCGCGGGCCAGGTGGACTTCAGCGCGGTCGCCGCCGCACCCTGGATCGGCCTCCCGCAGTTCACTTTGCCGGCGAACCCGTTCACGGCCCCCGCCGAGACCTGGGGCATCCTGCCCGCGTTCCTGCCGGTGGTGCTCGTGCTGATCGCCGAGAACGTCGGCCACATCCGCGGCGTCGCCCAGCTGACCGACCCGTCGGTCAACAAGCTCACCGGCCGGGCGCTGTTCGCCGACGGCCTGGCGACCACGATCGCCGGCTTCTTCGGCGGCTCCGGAACGACCACGTACGGCGAGAACATCGGCGTAATGGCCGCGACGCGCGTCTACTCCACGGCGGCGTACTGGGTCGCGGGCATCGTGGCCGTTCTGCTCGGCCTCTCCCCCAAGGTCGGCGCGGTGATCAACACGATCCCGGCCGGCGTGCTCGGCGGGGTCACGACGGCGCTGTACGGCCTCATCGGAGTCATCGGCGTGAAGATCTGGCTGGACAACAAGGTCGACTTCTCGAAGCCGGTCAACCAGTTCACGGCCGCGACCGCGCTCATCATCGGGATCGGCGACTTCACGCTGAACCTCGGGCAGCTCACGTTCAACGGCATCGCCCTCGGCGCCATCGCCGCGATCCTCGTCTACCACGTGATGAACAGCATCGCCCGCGTCCGCGGCACCGCCTGAACGACCTCCCCCTCCATCGAGGGCACGTTAACGCCCCTAAGAACGCGTCTTTAGGGCGTTTACGTGCCCCTCGGCGCTGGGCGGACGGGACAGGTCGGGGCGGGTCAGTGGTGGAAGTACGGGATTATCAGGTACAGGCCGTAGAGGACACCGAGACCGCAGAGCACGAAGCAAGCGTACGCGCCGGTGAGGGCCGAGCGCTTCTGGCCGTCGCTCAGCGGGTTCTTTCGACGCGCCTTCTCGGCCTTCTTCTGTGCCTTGGCCGCCTCCTCCGGCGTGATCACCGTGATCGCGTCGGTGAACTCGGCGGGCTCGACGAACAGTGCTCGACCCGCGACCGCCAGCAACCGGGTGCCGAGCGAGTAGAAACCCACGATGACGCAGGCGCCGACGAGGGAGGCCACGAACACGGTGACGAACGACAGGAACGCGCTCATGCGGACTCCTTCCGGCCTCGCTCGCGCTTGAGCGGCTTGACCTTCTTGATCTTCACGACGCGACCGGAGGCGGCGACGTCGCTCTGACCCTGCACCGGGGCCACCGCGTTGGCGCTGGACACCTGGTTGCGGCGCGAACGCCAGAAAATGTAAGTGACCACCGCGATGCCGACGACCGTGTCGATCGCGATGCCGATCGGTCCCAGGCTCGCGATCAGCGCGGCGACCGCGCCGACGATGCCGGCCGACGGGAGGGTGAGCACCCAACCGATCCCGATGCGCCCCGCAGTGCCCCAGCGCACCGACGACCCGCGCCGGCCGAGGCCGGACCCGATCACCGAGCCGGAGGCGACCTGGGTCGTCGAGAGGGCGAAGCCGAGGTGGCTGGAGGCCAGGATCGTCGCAGCGGTGCTCGTCTCGGAGGCGAAGCCCTGCGCAGGCTTCACCTCGGTGAGACCGCGGCCGAGGGTGCGGATGATCCGCCAGCCTCCCGAGTAGGTGCCGATCGCGATCGCAATCGCGCACGAGACGACGACCCAGAAGGGCGGACCGCTGCCCGCCGGCAGCAGGTTCGCGGAGATCAGCAGCAGCGTGATCACGCCCATCGTCTTCTGGGCGTCGTTGGTGCCGTGCGACAGGGCCACCAGCGACGACGAGAAGATCTGGCCGTAGCGGAAACCGCCGCGCCCGTCCGGCCGGCCGTCGTAGCGGCGCGTGATCCAATAGGCGAGCTTGGTCGCCGCGTAGGCGACCACGCCGGCCGTGAACGGCGCGATGAGGGCGGGCAGCACGACCTTCTCGACGACGACCGCGAAGTTCACCGATGCCAGCCCAGCGCCCACGATGGCCGCCCCGATCAGGCCGCCGAACAGCGCGTGGCTGGAGGATGACGGAAGGCCGTAGAGCCAGGTGACCATGTTCCAGACGATCGCCCCGATCAGCCCGGCGAAGATCAGCTCCGGCGAGATGAGCACGCCACCGGAGCCCTCGTTGATGATGCCGCCCGAGATGGTCTTGGCCACCTCGGTGGAGAGAAACGCCCCGATGAGGTTCAGAACGGCCGCGAGGGCGACGGCGACCTTCGGTCGCATCGCCCCGGTCGCGATGGGAGTCGCCATCGCGTTCGCCGTGTCGTGAAACCCGTTGGTGAAATCGAAGAAGAGGGCCAGCGCGATGACCAGCACGATGATGAGGGTGAGATCCACCGGTTTCTTTCTCGTGTGGAGACGGATCGCCGGCAAATGTTCACCGGAGCTTCATGCGGAGTGCCTGGCGCCGTGAAGCGACCGTTTAGATGCTCGCACGCGCGTCTCGCGTGCGTCAAACCGTCACAGGCGGTTCCCCCGACCGGGCGTTACATGTAACAAGTGCCAGGAACTCACCGCGGTCGAGCGCGCCGTCGTCGCCTTCCTGGGGTTCGCCAGCTGATCGGCGCCGCGCCGGACCGTCACAGGCGGTCCATAGCGGTCACGCGGATGACGGCGGCACCCGCCCGCGCCGACTCGGCCAGCAGCACGTCCGCGGCGATCCCCCAGTCGTGGTCGCCCGCCGGGTCGGCCAGGATCTGACGCACGCGCCAGGTGCCCTCCGACCCGGTAGGGCTCTCGTCGACGACGATCATCGCCGCGGCCCGCGCGGAGGCGTCCGTGAGGATCTCGTCGTGGTCGGCGTAGTAGGCCTCCAGGGCCTCGTCCCACTGCGACTCGGTGAACGACGGCGTCGCCACCTCGGCGAGCGCCGCGGCCTCGTTCTCGAGCGCGCCGAGCTCCTGCACGCGGTCGAGCGCGGCGAGCTGCACCCGGCGGAAGAGCTCGTTGCGCACGAGCACGAAGAACGCGCGGCGATTGGCGGTGACCGTGCGCGGTGCGGGAGGCGCGAGCTCGCCCGACTCCGCAGCGTGCTTCGCGGCGTCCGGGTGGACGAGCTCCTCCCACTCGTCGAGGAGGCTGGAGTCGACCTGCCGCACCAGCTCGCCGATCCACTCGACGATGTCGCGCAACTCCTCCGTGCGCAGGTCGAGCGGCACGGTCTGGTTCAGGGCGCGGTAGGCGTCGGTCAGGTAGCGCAGCACCACGCCCTCCGACCGCGCGAGCTTGTAGAACGCGATGAACTCGCCGAAGGTCATGGCGCGCTCATAGAGGTCGCGGACCACCGCCTTGGGGCTGAGCTCGAAGTCGGCGACCCAGGGCTGGCTGGAGGCGTAGGTCGCGAAGGCCTCGCCGAGCAGCTCGTCGTGAGGCTGGGGGTGCGTCACCGACTCGAGCGCCTCCATGCGCTCGTCGTACTCGATGCCCTCGGCCTTCATGGCCGCCACGGCCTCGCCGCGCGCCTGGTACTGCTGCGCGGAGAGGACCGGCCTCGGGTCGTCCAGGGTGGCCTCCACCACCGAGACGATGTCGAGCGCATACGTGGGCGACTCGACGGCGAACAGCTCGAAGGCGGCCAGCGCGAACGGAGACAGCGGCTGGTTGAGCGCGAAGTTGGGCTGGAGGTCGACCGTCAGCCGGATCTCGCCGTTGACGACCTCCACGACCCCGGCGGTGACGAGCGACCGGTAGAGACCGAGGGCGCGCCGCGCGAGCGCCAGCTGCCGCTTCCAGGGCTCGTGGTTGTCGAACACGAGGTCGCGCACGTGCCCGAAGACGTCGCCGCCCCGGCCGATGAGGTTGATGAGCATGGCGCTGGTGATCTGCATCGACGACGTCAGCGTCTCCGGCTCGGCGTCCACGAGCTTGCGGAACGACGGCTCGCCCCACGAGACGAATCCCTCCGGCGCCTTCTTGCGCACGATCTTCCGGCGCTTCTTGGGGTCGTCGCCGGCCTTCTCGAGCGCCTTGGCGTTCTCGCTCTCGTGCTCAGGCGCCTGCACGACGACCGTTCCCGCGGTGTCGTATCCGGCGCGCCCGGCTCGGCCGGCGATCTGGTGGAACTCGCGGGCGTTGAGCTGCCGCATCCGGGTGCCGTCGAATTTCGTGAGCGCCGTCAGCAGCACCGTGCGGATGGGAACGTTGATGCCGACTCCGAGCGTGTCCGTTCCGCAGATCACGCGCAGCATCCCCCGCTGGGCCAGCTGTTCCACGAGCCGACGGTACTTGGGCAGCATGCCGGCGTGGTGCACGCCGATGCCCTGGCGCAGCAGGCGCGAGAGCGTGCGCCCGAAGGAGGTCGTGAACCGGAATTCGCCGATCGCGTCGGCGATCGCATCGCGCTGCTCACGGCTCGCGATCTTCGCGCTGGAGAGCGACTGCGCGCGCTCCAGCGCGGCGAGCTGCGAGAAGTGGACGATGTAGATCGGCGCCTGCCCGGTGTGCAGGAGGTCTTCGACCGTGTCGTGGATGGGCGTCAGCTCGTAGTAGTAGTGCAGCGGCACCGGGCGTTCGACGCCCGTGACCGTGGCGGTCTCGCGGCCGGTGCGGCGGCTGAGGTCGCCGGCGAGCGCCGTCACGTCGCCGAGGGTGGCCGACATGAGCACGAACTGCGCTCGGCCGAGGATCAGCAGCGGCACCTGCCAGGCCCAGCCGCGGTCGGGGTCGGAGTAGAAGTGGAACTCGTCCATGACGATCTGGCCGACCGGGGTGTCCTCCCCGTGCCGCAGGGCGAGATTGGCGAGGATCTCGGCGGTGCAGCAGATGATCGGGGCGTCGGCGTTGACCGAGGAGTCGCCGGTCATCATCCCGACGTTCTCGGCGCCGAAGACGTCGACCAGGGCGAAGAACTTCTCGGAGACGAGCGCCTTGATCGGCGCCGTGTAGAAGCTGCGGTCGCCGCGGGCGAGAGCGGCGAAGTGGGCGCCGACGGCGACCAGCGACTTGCCGGTGCCGGTCGGCGTGGAGAGGATCAGGTTGGAGCCTCCCGCGATCTCGATGAGCGACTCGTCCTGGGCAGGGTAGAGGGTGATCCCCGTCTGCTCGGCCCAGGCGACGAAGGCCTCGTAGACGGCGTCCTCACCGACGGAGCCGGGGCCGGTCCAGCCGGGGAGGTCGTCGACGCGCAGGGAGGCCATAGTGGTCAAGCCTGTCACAGCCCGCCGGAACGCTCGGCGAATCCACCGGATCGCGTGCGTATCCTTCCCCCATGAGAGCGTTCTGGCGTGCCGCCGGTGCGGGTGTCGCGAGTGTCGCGGCCGGCGTCGGCGCGGCGGAGGTCGTCAGCGCGGTCGGCGTGCAGGACGGCAGCCCGATCCTGGTCGTCGGCGCCCTGGTGATCGATCTCACGCCCGCCTGGCTCAAGAACGCCGTCGTCGGAGTGTTCGGCACGGGCGACAAGGCGTTCCTCCTCGTTTCGCTCGCGGTCACGATCGCCGTGGGAGCGGGGCTCGCCGGCTGGGTCGAGCTGCGCGCGGCCTCCACTCGGCCGGGTGCTGATCGGCATCGGCGGGGTGGTCGGCGCGTTCGCCGCGATCACTCGCGCCGGCGGCAGCATCGTCGACGTCCTCCCGTCAGCGCTCGCCGCCCTGGTCGGCATCCTCTTCCTCGGTTGGCTCATCGGGTTGCTGCGGGGCACGGAGCCGACGCGGGTCGCGCCGGACGGCGCGGTCAGCCGTCGCCGGTTCGTGGCGGCCACCTCGGGCACGGCGCTCGGCGGCATCCTCGCGGCGGTCGTCGGCCAGGTGATCGCGTCCGGCTATCGCGCGGCCGCTGCCGCGCGCGCCGCATTCCGGCTGCCGAAGCCCGCGGTCGCGGCGCCCCCGGTTGCGGCCGGCGCCTCGTTCGACCTCGCGGGCCTATCGCCGATCATCACGCCGAACGCCGACTTCTACCGGATCGACACCGCACTGCAGATCCCCGGCATCCAGCCGCAGGACTGGCGGCTGCGGATCACCGGCCTGGTCGAGGAGGAGGTGGAGCTGACCTTCGCCCAGCTGCTCGCGCTGCCGCTGGAGGAGTCGATCACCACGCTCACCTGCGTCTCCAACGAGGTCGGCGGCGACCTGATCGGCAACGCCGTCTGGCTCGGCTATCCCATCCGGCACCTGCTGGCCCGGGCGAAGCCGTCGGCCGACGCCGACATGGTGCTCTCGCACAGTCAGGACGGCTGGACCGCCGGCACCCCGCTGGAAGCCCTGACCGACGAACGCAACGCGATCCTGGCGGTGGGGATGAACGGCGAGCCGCTCCCGCTCGAGCACGGCTATCCGGTGCGCATGGTCGTGCCCGGTCTGTACGGGTACGTCTCGGCGACCAAATGGGTGGTCGAGCTGGAGGTGACCCGGTTCGACAAGGCGACGTCGTACTGGACAGACCGCGGCTGGTCGGAGCGGGGGCCGGTCAAGCTCGAGTCGCGCATCGACGTGCCGGCCGACGGCCGCCAGGTGAAGGCCGGCACGGTCGCCGTGGCCGGGGTCGCCTGGTCGCAGCACGTGGGCGTCAGCGCTGTTCAGGTGCAGATCGACGGAGGCGACTGGCAGCAGGCGACGCTCGCCGACGCGATCTCGGTGGACACCTGGCGGCAGTGGAAGTACGCGTGGGACGCGCCCCCCGGCTCGCACACGATCACAGTCAGAGCGACCGACGCGCACGGGACGGTACAGACCTCCATGGTGCAGGACGTCGTGCCCGACGGCGCGACGGGTCTGCACGCGATCGGCGTCACGGTCTCGCGGTGACGGTCACCACGCCGGCTGTTGGTGCTTGACTAGCGTCATGGCCTCCCCCGTTCGTCCGCCCGCCCTCGTGGCGCCCGGCCCGGCGCTCCCTTCGGAACTCCGCGCGCGTTACGCCCGAACCGAACAGCTCCCGGGCTTCGGGGAGGCGGCCCAGCGCCGCCTCCGCGCCGCCCGGGTGCTCGTCGTGGGCGCCGGCGGCCTTGGCTCGGCCGTCCTCCCCCTGCTCGCCGGGGCCGGCGTCGGCACGATCGGTATCGTCGACGACGACAGCGTGGAGGTCAGCAACCTCCCCCGGCAGACCATCCACGGCGAGCGCGACCTCGGCCGGCAGAAGACGGCGTCGGCGGCCGACGCGATCCGCGCCATCGACTCCGGTATCGCCATACGGGTGTTCCCGGAGCGGCTCACGTCGGCGAACGCCGAGCGCATCCTGAGCGGGTTCGACCTCGTGCTCGACGGCAGCGACAACTTCCCCACGCGCTACCTGGTGGACGACGCGGCGCTGCTGGCCGGACTGCCCGTGGTCTGGGGAGCGGTCCACCGGTTCGGCGGCCAGGTGGGCCTCAGCTGGGCAGGGCGCGGGCCGCACTACCGTGATCTCTTCCCGCAGCCTCCCGAGCCCGGCACGGTGCCGAGTTGTGCGGAGGCCGGGGTGCTCCCGAGCGTGTGCGGGGTGATCGGCTCGCTGATGGCGAGCGAAGCGATCAAGGTCGTGACCGGGGAGGGCGATCTCCTGCTCGGGCGGGTGGTCGTGCACGACGGGCTGCGCGGCACGTTCCGCGAGCTCGCGTACGCCGAGGATCCGGCCGCCGAACCCGTCACCGGGCTCATCGACTACGACCTGTTCTGCGGGGTCACGACCGAGCCGGCCTCCGCGACCACTGCCGGCTCCACCACCTCCACCTCCATCTCCCCCGCCGAGCTGGCGTCGCGCCTCGCGGCCGGGCAGCCGCACACCCTGCTCGACGTGCGCGAACCGTGGGAGGCCGACATCGCCGAGCTGCCCGGCTCGCTGCTGGTGCCGCTGGACGTCGTCGTGCGCGACGCCGCGGGCGTGGCCGAGCGGCTGAGCGACGACCCGCTCGTCATCATCTGCCACCACGGGGTGCGCGCCGAGACCGCACGCAAAGCGCTCGCGTCGGCCGGCACCCTCGGAGTCGTCCTCGTCGGCGGCCTCGACGCCTGGTCCCGCGACATCGACCTCGCCCTCCCCCGCTACTAGCCGGCGCGGGATACTGAACCCATGACCCCACCGCGCAGCGTCGAGGAGCACGTCGATCACGTCACCCGTCTCCTGGCGCCGCTGACGACCGAGCCCGCGGTGGAGGCCATCTCGCTCGCCGAGGCCGCCGGACGGGTCGCGGCGGCGGACGTCCGCTCGGAGGTCGACCTGCCGCTGTTCCGCAACTCGCAGATGGACGGCTTCGCGGTGCGCGCCGCAGATGTGGCGCATGTGCCCGTCGCGCTGGAGGTCACCGGCGACGTGCCGGCCGGGCACGAGGTGCCGCTCGTCCTGGCCGCCGGCACGGCGATCCGCATCATGACAGGGGCTCCGGTGCCGAGCGGGGCCGACGCGATCGTGCCCGTGGAGGACACCGAACTGGTGCTGGGCAGAGACGACAACCTGGAGGGCGCCGTCGTCGAGGTCCGCCGGCCGCGGAAGTGCGGCGAGTTCGTGCGCGAGCGCGGCAGCGACCTCCACCGCGGCGAGGTGCTGGTGCGTGCAGGCACGCGTCTCGCCCCGCGGCATCTGGCCGCTCTGGCCGCGGCGGGCGTCACGACCGTCGACGTGCGGGCGCGACTGCGGGTCGCGATCCTCACCACCGGGTCCGAGCTCGCCGCGCCGGGTGAGAGAGCGCGCTTCGGGCAGGTCTTCGACGCGAACGGTGTGGCCCTCGCCGCGCTCGTCGAGGAAGCCGGCGGGGTGGTCTCGCTGCGGGCGAGCAGCGACGACGACCCGGAGTCGTTCGCCCGGGTGTTCGACGCCGCCATCGCAGCCAGTGACCTCGTGGTGACCTCCGGGGGCATCTCGAAGGGAGCGTACGAGGTCGTCCGCGACGTGCTCCTCCCCCGCGGCGCCGAGGTCACGGCGGTCGCGATGCAACCGGGCGGACCGCAGGCGACGGCCGTCGTCGACGGCGTGCCCGTGCTGTGCTTCCCTGGCAATCCGGTCAGCACCCAGGTGTCGTTCGCGGTCTTCTTGCGCGCGCCGCTGCGCGAGGCAGCCGGTCTGCCGAAGCTGCCGCTGCTCAGCGTGCAGCTCACCGAGTCCGTGCGCTCCGTGCCCGGCAAGCGGCAGTTCCTCCGCGGCCGCGTCAGCGCCGACGGAGTCGCCCCGGTGTCCGGCCCCGGCTCGCATCTGGTAGCCGCCATGGCCAACGCCGACGTCCTCATCGACGTGCCCGCCGAGGCCGAGGCCGTCGAGGCGGGCGCGGACGTGACAGTCTGGACGCTATGAGCGAGCTCACCCACCTGGACGCCGACGGCCGCGCCCGCATGGTTGACGTCGGCGCCAAACCGGAGACCGACCGGGAGGCCGTCGCCCGCGGACGTCTCGTGACCACGCCAGAGGTGGTGCGTCTCGTCGCGGCCGACGATCTGCCCAAGGCCGATGTGCTGGCGACCGCGCGCATCGCGGGCATCGCCGGCGCCAAGCGCACGAGCGACCTCATCCCGCTCTGCCACCCGCTGCCGTTGACGTCGGTGCGGGTCGACTTCTCCCTCGACGAGGCGGAGGGCACGATCGCAGTGGAGGCCGTCGCACGCACCCACGGCCGCACCGGGGTCGAGATGGAGGCGCTGACTGCCGTCGCCGTCGCCGGGCTGACCCTCCACGACATGGTCAAGGCGGTCGACCCGGCGGCCAGCATGACCGATGTAAGGCTGGTCGCCAAGAGCGGCGGCACGCGCGGCGACTGGCGCCGACCGGGCGAAGCGCATGCCGTGGCTCCGGCCGTGGCCGTCGCACCGCCGGCCGACCTTCCGCGACCCGACGCGGCCGTCGTCCTCGTCGCCTCCACGCGCGCAGCGGCCGAAGAGGCGGCCGACACGACCGGCCCGGTCATCGCGGACTGGCTCGCAGGTCAGGGACTCCGGCCCGACGTGCGCGTCGTGGCCGATGCCGAGATCGCCCCCGCACTCCGCGCCGCCGTCGCCGAACGGCCCGGCGTCGTCCTCACCACCGGCGGCACCGGTGTCTCCCCCGACGACCGCATGCCGGAGGCGACCGCCGCGGTACTCGACCGCGAGCTCCCGGGGCTGGCCGACGCTCTGCGGGCGCGGGGCGCGGCCTCCACCCCGCTCGCCGCCCTCAGCCGCGGCCGGGCCGGAGTCGCGGGTACGACCCTCGTCGTCAACCTCCCCGGTTCGCGCGGCGGAGTCGCCGACGGGCTGGCCGTGCTGGAGCCCGTCCTGGCGCACCTGCTCGATCAGCTGCACGGCGGCGACCACGACGGAGCGGTGCGATGAGCGACGTGCTCGCCGACGTGTCCGACCGCCCGCTCGACTCGTCGACGCTGGACGAGTTCGTCTGGCGCCGCGAGGCCGGCGCCGTGGTCTCCTTCCAGGGCATCGTGCGCGACCACGACGGCGGCCGGTCCGTCGTCTCGCTCGACTACCGCGCCCATCCGGAGGCGGAAGGGTTTCTGCGCGCCTGCTGCGAGGAGGTCGCCGGGCGCACCGGCCTCCGGGTCGCCGCAGCGCACCGGGTGGGCTCGCTCACCATCGGCGACCTCGCGCTCGTCGCCGCCGTCGCCGCTCCCCATCGCGCCGAGGCGTTCGCGGCGTGCGCCGAACTGGTCGAGCTCATCAAGTCGCGCGTGCCAATCTGGAAGAGGCAGCACTTCTCCGACGGCGCGTCGGAGTGGGTCGGACTCTGACCCTCCTCGATTCTCCGCGTCTGCCGGTCTAGAGTTCTGTTCATGCCGCAGATACGGGTGAAGGAGGCCGCGAGCTTCCTGGGCGTGAGCGATGACACCGTGCGTCGCTGGATCGAAGCCGGACTGCTCTCGAGCACGAAGGACGACAGAGGACGGACGGTCGTCGACGGCCTGGAGCTCGCCAGGATCGCCAAACAGAACGCGGTGCTGCCGACGGACCCGTCCAGCGTCGGCCGCTCGGCCCGCAACCGGTTCGTCGGGATCGTCACCGACATCGTCATGGACACGGTGATGGCGCAGGTCGAGCTGCAGTGCGGCCCGCATCGCGTGGTCTCGCTGATCAGCAGCGAAGCCGTGCGCGAGCTCGGGCTGGAGCTGGGATCCGTCGCCGTCGCTGTCGTCAAGGCCACGAACGTCATCGTCGAGACCGCAGCGGTCACGGAATGAGGAGCAGCCGGATGCGGCAGAGCATCAGGATGGGAATGCGCAACAGGGTCGCGATCGCCCCAGCCGCGCTCGCGGCCGTACTGCTCTCGGTGACCGGATGCTCGTCGGACGCCTCGGCGCGCGCTCGCCGTCGCCGTCGCCGTCGAAGCACGCGGTCACAGGCACGGTCACCGTCTTCGCCGCAGCCTCCCTCACCAAGACCTTCACCGAGCTGGGCAGGGAGTTCGAGAAGGCCAACCCGGGCAGCACGGTCACCTTCAGCTTCGCCGGCTCGTCCGACCTCGTCACCCAGCTGAGCGGAGGCGCTCCCGCCGACGTCTTCGCCTCCGCGGACGAGAACACCATGAAGAAGGCGGTCGGCGCCGGCGTCACCAGCGGTGACCCGGTCGACTTCGCGACGAACGTGCTGGCGATCGCCGTGCCTCCGGGCAACCCCGCCCACATCACGGCCTGGGCGGACCTCGCCGAGCCGGGCGTCAAGACCGTGGTCTGCGCTCCCCAGGTGCCGTGCGGCGCGGCGACCGCCAAGGTCGAGGCGAACACGGGCGTCACCCTGACCCCGGTCAGCCAGGAGTCGTCGGTGACCGACGTGCTCGGCAAGGTGTCCTCCGGCGAGGCGGACGCGGGCGTCGTCTATGTGACCGACGTGAAGGGTGCGGGGAAGAGCGTCGACTCCGTGCCGTTCCCGGAGGCGAAGGACGTCGTCAACACGTATCCGATCGCCGCGATCGAGCAGGGGCCGAACGCCACAGGGGGCGCCGCGTTCATCGCGTACGTGGCGGGGCCGGAGGGGCGGAAGGTGCTCGAGGCGTCTGGCTTCGGCGCGCCGTGACCCGCCGGCGCGCAGCGGACCGGCCCACCACGGGCATCCCCGGCTGGATCCTCCTCGTCGCCGCGCTCGGGGCGCTCTTCGTGCTGCTGCCGATCGCCGCGATGGCGACCCGCGTGAACTGGGCGCAGTTCGGCGCTCTCGTCACCTCCCCGGAGTCGGTCGACGCGCTCCTGCTCAGCCTGCGCACCTCGCTGACGGCGACCGTGGCGTGTCTCGTGCTCGGCATCCCGATGGCTGTCGTGCTCGCCCGCGTGCCGTTCCGCGGCCGGGGGCTCCTGCGCGCGATCGTGCTGCTGCCGCTGGTGCTGCCTCCGGTCGTCGGCGGGCTCGCCCTGCTCGCCCTGTACGGCCGGCGCGGCCTCCTCGAAGGCGCGATCCCGATCGCGTTCTCGACCCCCGCCGTCATCATCGCGCAGACGTTCGTCGCACTGCCGTTCCTCGTGCTCAGTCTGGAGGGCGCACTGCGGACGACCGGTGAACGCTACGAGGCCGTCGCCGCCACGCTCGGCGCCGGTCCGTCGTCGGTGCTGTTCCGCGTGACGCTCCCGCTCGTCGCCCCGGCCGTCGTCTCCGGCGCGATCCTGTCGTTCGCCCGCGCGCTCGGCGAGTTCGGTGCCACGCTGACGTTCGCCGGCAGCCTCCAGGGGACCACGCGCACCCTCCCGCTCGAGATCTACCTGCAGCGGGAGATCGATCCCGACGCCGCGGTCGCGCTGTCACTGGTGCTCATCGCCGTCGCGATCGCCGTCGTCGCGGTCGCGCACGGCGCGGGCGAGCCGCTGCGCCGGAGGACGACATGACGCTGCAGCTCTCGACGGAGGTCGCCGAGCGCGGCGTCGCCGTCGACCTGAGCCTGGCCTCCGGCCAGACGCTCGCCCTGCTGGGGCCCAACGGCGCAGGCAAGTCGACCGTGCTCGGCGTACTCGCCGGGCTGATCCGACCCGACGGCGGACGGGCGACGCTCGCCGACGACACCCTCTTCGACCTCCCGGCGACGTGGCTGCCACCGCACCGCCGCGCCATCGCGCTGCTCGCGCAGGACGCCCTGCTCTTCCCGCACCTGACCGTGCGCCGGAACGTCGAGTTCGCCCCCCGCTCGTCCGGCGCCTCGCGCACGCAGGCCCGGGCGAAGGCCGACGAGTGGCTGGACCGCACCGGCGTCCGCCCCCTCGCCGACCGCCGGCCGGGCGACCTCTCGGGCGGTCAGGCCCAGCGGGTGGCGATCGCCCGCGCGCTCGCCGCCGAACCGGAGCTGATCCTCCTGGACGAACCGCTCGCCTCGCTGGATGTCGCCGTCGCCGGCGAGCTGCGCGGGATGCTGGCGGAGGTGCTGGCCGGGCGCACCGCCATCGTGGTGACGCACGATGCGCTCGACGCCTATCTGCTCGCCGATCGCGTCGCGGTGCTGCACGGCGGAAGGGTCGTCGAGCAGGGCCCGACTCACGAGGTCCTCACCCACCCGCGGCACCCGTTCACCGCCGAGCTCACCGGCCTGAGCCTCCTCACCGGAGTGCGCACGGCGAGCGGCCTGGTCACGGACGACGGGCTCGCGCTCGACGGGACGCCGACGGCGCCGGTCCCGGAGGGCCGTCCGGTGACCGCGGTGGTGCGGCCGTCGTCGGTGACGTTGCAGGGCAGCGTCACGATGGAGGGCAGCGTCACGATGGAGGGCGCGGCCGGGATCGCCGCCGTCGTCACGGCCCTGGAGCCACGAGACGACCTGGTGCGCGTGCGCACCGACCGACTCACCGCTCTCGTGCCCGCCGCGGTGGTCGCGGAGCTGCGACTCGCCGTCGGCACGCGCGTCACGCTGACCGTGCCGTCCGCGGAGGTGCGCATCTCCCCCGCGTGACACGCTCCCTGGCGGACACGCGATTCGTCACGAATGTCGCAATTCGTGGCACGAAAGCCCACATTCGTCACGAATGTTCCGTGCCTACCCGCGAAGACGCACATTCGTCACGAATGTCGCGTGCCTACCCGCGAAGACGCACATTCGTCACGAATGTCGCGATTCGCGGCACGAAAACGCACATTCGTGACGAATGTGCGGCGGGTCCGCTCATCATGAGCCGATCTGCATCGCCGCGGTGGAGTAGCCGCCGTTCGGGCTCTTCGACGGGCGCGGCTCGTCGAACACCGGGTTCGCCTTGCCCGGGAGGCTCTGCGGCGCGACCCTGAAGCGCGCGGCGCCGACGATCGCGGCAGCGCACGCTGCGACCAGCACGACGCCCGCTGCGACAAGCGCCCAGCCCGCCGCCTCGCCGCGCGTCAACTGCACGATGCCGAACGGCAGAACAGCCCACGCCGCGACACCCGCGATCACAGCAGCCACCACCAGCAGCCGGAATCGCGCCTTCCGGCGGTTGACCCGGTCGAGCTCCTGCATGTGCTCGCTCATGGCGACCTCCCTCCGGTGAGACCGCAGTGCCCCCCCTGCGCCGCAGCCTATCGCACAGGCTCGCGCTGCTCAGCCTCCCGCGAAGGGCGGCAGCACATCCACGCGCTCGCCGATCACCGCCGCAGGATCGCGCGAGACGACGCCGTCCACCAGGAACGAGCCGTTGCGCAGTACCAGCCGCATCGCGTCGCCGTAGCGGGCGGCGAGCTCCTCGCGCAGCGCCGCCACGTGGGCTCGCTCAACGCCAGGCGCTCCTCCTCGCGCCCTGCGGCCTCCTCCGCCGCCGCGAAGTAGCGCACCAGAACCGCCGTCTCAGCCACCGATCGCTCCCATGCTCCGCACCGGGGGCACGAACCCGGCGCTCTCCATTCCGTGCCCCGACTGCTTGTTCCACATCGCGCCGCGCCACCGACGGGCGATCTCGGCGTCGTCCGCGCCGTCGCGCAGGAGCCCGCGCAGGTCGCTCTCGTCGTCGCCGAACAGGCACGAGCGCACGGTACCCTCCGCGGTGATCCTGGTGCGGTCGCACGCGGAGCAGAACGAGCGGGTCACCGACGCGATGATGCCGACCGTCCCCGAGGCCGTCGTCGACGAGCCACTCCTCGGCGGGCGCCGACGGGTCGTCGCGGCCGACCTCCCGCAGTTCGAAGCGGGTCCGGAGGACGCCGAGCAGCTCGTCTGCGGAGATCATGTTCTCGCGCAACCAGGTGCGGTCGGCGTCGAGCGGCATCTGCTCGATGAACCGCAGCCGTGCACCCGTGCTCGATCGCCCAGGCCAGGAGGTCGGGGGCGCCGGCGAGCGTCTCGCGCATCATCACGGCGTTGAGCTTGAGCGGTGTGAGGCCCGCAGCGTGCGCCGCGGCGACCCCGGCGAAGCACGGCAGGCAGCCTGTCGCGCCGGGTGAGCGCCGCGAAGTGGTCGCGATCGACGGTGTCGAGAGAGATGTTGACGCGGTTCAGCCCGGCCGCCACCAGCGCGGACAGCCGGTGGTCGAGGCCGATGCCGTTGGTGGTGATGCTGATGTCGATGCCGGGGGCGGCCGCGTGCGACAGTCCGATGATCTCGGCGAGGTCGGCGCGCATCAGCGGCTCGCCGCCGGTGAAGCGCACCTCGCGGATGCCGAGGTCGTGCACGCCGATGCCGACCAGGCGCGCGATCTCCGCCGGTGTCAGCAGGTCGTCGCGCGGGATCGCCGGCAGTCCGTCCTCCGGCATGCAGTAGGTGCAGCGCAGCGAGCACTTCTCGGTGACCGAGACGCGCAGGTCGCGCGCGACCCGGCCGAAGCGATCGACGAGACCCGCGACGTCGGGGCGGCCGCGTCGACCCGCGGCTCCGCGAGCAGGCGAGAGCTGCGCGGGAGTCCGAGGTTGACTGCGGCCATGCACGTCACCCTAGACCGGAGACGCCGGTAGACCACCGGAGGGCCAGCGGAATATGCTGCGCCATGGGAATCATCTCTCCGGCTTCCTCGGCCGGCGACGAGACCGAGGACCCGCGCCTCCCGCCCGGCCAGTACGCACGGCGAGGGCTTCCCGGTGCTGTCCGCCGGACCGACGCCGCGTGTCGGCTACAACCGACTGGGCGTTCACCATCACGACCGAGAAGGGCGTGGTCCACCGCTGGAGCTGGGACGAGTTCCTCGCCCTGCCGCAGGACGAAGTCGGCACCGACATCCACTGCGTCACCAGCTGGTCGAAGCTCGGCACGTCGTGGCGCGGCGTCACGCTCGACACCCTGTTCGAGCGGGTCGACACCGACTACGAGTACACGATGGCGCACTCGCTACGGCGGCTACACGACGAACGTGCCGCTGGCGGACCTCCTGGACGGCAAGGCGTGGGTGGCGTACGAGCTTCGACGGCGCCGACCTCCGCCCGAGCACGGCGGCCCCGCCCGACTCCTGGTGCCGCACCTGTACTTCTGGAAGAGCGCCAAGTGGGTGAACGGCCTCGACGATGCTGCCGCAGGACCAGCCCGGGCTTCTGGGAGCAGAACGGCTACAACATGTACGGGGACCCGTGGAAGGAAGAGCGCTACTGGTGACGACGGCGCTGGCGGGTGGCCGGAGTCGTCGGCCGCGCACGACGAGACGGCGACCGCGCGCACCATCCGGCTGCGCATCCCCGGGCTCGCCGGCCACGCTGGCGGGTCAGCACGTCGACATCCGGCTCACCGCGCCCGACGGCTACCAGGCGGTGCGCTCGTACTCGATCGCCTCGGCGTCCGGCGCCGGCGCGCTGGCGCACGACGAGTTCGAGCTGACCGTCGAGGAGCTGCCGGACGGCGAGGTCTCGCCGTACTCGTCGACGGCCTCTCGGTCGGCGACCAATTGGAGGTGCGCGGTCCGGTCGGCGGCTGGTTCGTCTGGCGCAGCCGGGCGAGGCCGCGTCCCGTGCAGCTGATCGCGGGCGGCTCCGGCGTCGTGCCGTTGATGTCGATGGCGCGCGCGCACGCGGCAGCGAGCAGCCCGGCGCCGTTCCGGCTGCTCTACTCGGCGCGCACGCCGATGTCGGTCTACTACCGCGACGAGCTGATGGCGCTCGGCGAGAGCGCGGCTCCGCTGCGCGTCGACTACGTGTACACCCGCCAGGCGCCACCGGACTGGCCCGTGGCCGCCGGCCGGCTGACGGCCGGCGCGCTGGGCACGCTCGTGCTGCCGGCTGCGGACTCCCCCACGTTCTACCTGTGCGGGTCGACCCCGTTCGTCGAGGCCGTCTCGGGCTGGCTCGTCGACGCCGGGCACGACCCGGACCGCATCCGCACCGAACGCTACGGCGGGATCGGAGGGGCTCAATGACCGACATGGACTACCTCGACGGCAACGCGGCCGCGGGGCTCCTCTCCGAGGTGTTCTCGGTCGACGTCACCTCCGCTCACGGCAAGTGCGCCCACTGCGGCGACGTGTCGGTGATCGCGCAGGCCCACCTGTACACCGACGACCACGGGATGGTGCTGCGCTGCCGGATCTGCGGCGACGTCATCGCTCGCGCCTCGGAGCGGGCGGGGCGGCTGCGCCTCGACCTCCGGGGCCTCGACTGGCTCGAGCTGGAGGTCTGACCCCTCAGCGGGCGGTCATCCGCTGCCCGTACAATCGTCCGGTGCCAGCCGAAACCTCCGCGAGCCTCGACCCCGACGATCTCGCGACGACCCTCCGCGTCCTCGCACAGCTCCACGAGCTCGACCAGGAGCACCCGGACTTCATTTCGGTGCGCCGGGCGACCGCGCACATGTTCAAGGCCGTCAAGCAGGCCAGGCGGCGCGAGTTGCGGGAGGCCGAGCTCGCCGCCGACCGCGCCGTGATCGCCGCGACCGCCACCGGAGCCCCCGACCGCATCGACGACGAGACGCGCGGCCGCGACCTGACCTCCCCGACCACCGGTGCGACGAGCGCCGGCACCCTCGTCAACGCGCAGGCCTGCTACATCTGCAAGCAGCACTACACGCAGGTCGACTGGTTCTACCACCAGCTCTGCCCGTCGTGCGCCGCCTTCAGTCACGCCAAGCGCACGGCCCGTACCGACCTGACCGGCAAGCGCGCGCTGCTCACCGGCGGCCGCGCCAAGATCGGCATGCACATCGCGCTGCGGCTGCTGCGCGACGGCGCCGACCTCACCATCACCACACGCTTCCCGCGCGACGCGGTGCGCCGGTTCTCGCAGCTCCCCGATGCGTCGGAGTGGCTGCATCGGCTGCGCATCGTCGGCATCGACCTGCGCGACCCCGCCCAGGTGATCGGACTCGCCGACTCGGTGGCCTCCCGCGGCCCGCTGCATGTGCTCATCAACAACGCCGCCCAGACCGTCCGCCGCTCCCCCGGCTCGTACTCGCTCCTGGCGGAGGCCGAGTCGCACCCGCTGCCGGACGGCCCCCTCCCCGAGCTCGAGACGTTCGGCCACACCGCGGACCCGCACCCGCAGGCGCTGCAGGCGTCCGTCGCCGCGCACCCCCTGCTGTCGGCGGCGAACGTCCGCGGCACTGTCGCCGAACTGGTCGGCGCCGCAGCGCTCACCGCCGACGACCTGGCCTCCGCCGCGATGGCGGCCGGCTCGTCGTCGCTGGAGCGCCACCACGACGGCACCGCGATCGACGCGGGCGGCCTGGTGCCCGACGTGCAGCGCGTCAACACCTGGACCCAGGCCGTCGGCAGCATCGACCCGCTCGAGCTGCTGGAGGTGCAGCTCTGCAACACGACGGCGCCGTTCATCCTCATCGACCGGCTGCGCCCCTCCCTGGCCGCCGCCTGCCGCTCCTACGTGGTGAACGTGTCGGCGATGGAGGGCGTCTTCGGCCGCCGCTACAAGGGCGCGGGACACCCGCACACCAACATGGCCAAGGCCGCGCTCAACATGCTCACGCGCACGAGCGCCCAAGAGATGTTCGACACCGACGACATCCTGATGACGAGCGTCGACACCGGTTGGATCACAGACGAGCGCCCCCACTACACGAAGGTCCGCCTCGCCGAGGAGGGCTTCCACGCCCCGCTCGACCTCGTCGACGGCGCCGCCCGCGTCTACGACCCGATCGTCCGCGGCGAGTCCGGCGAGGACGTCCAGGGAGTGTTCCTGAAGGACTACAAGCCGTCCGCGTGGTGAGGGTGCCGCTAGACTGATCCAGGCATCGCGGGGAGGCCGATGGGGACCTTCCCGAAGGTCTTCCTGGCGCCTGCGTGCAGAACGTACAGTGAGGCTCAGAGGCAAACGAAGGGCAGCCGATGTCGAGCAGTTCCCCGTCCGGCGACAAGGCGCAGCGCTCCGGCTCCGCAGCCCCGGACGATCCGTCGTCGGCTCCGGCACCCGCCGAACTCTCCGGAGCCGTCCCTCCACGCGTGCGGCCGAAGGAGCCGGTGCCGATCCCCGGGCAGGCGCATCCCCTCGGAGCCCCCGCGCACAGCAGCCGGTTCAAGCACTGGCTGCTGCGAGGGATGATCGACGAGAAGGGCACGCAGCAGGGGCCGCACGGCCGCAACCCTGAGCGAACCCACTCCTGGTGGCAGGTCATGTGCCTCACCGGCGTCGACTACTTCTCCACACTCGGCTACCAGCCCGCGATCGCGGCGCTCGCGGCGGGCCTGATCTCGCCCTTCGCGACCCTCGTCCTCGTCGCGCTGACCCTCCTCGGCGCCCTCCCGGTGTACCGCAGGGTGGCACGCGAGAGTTTCCGCGGCTCCGGCTCGATCGCGATGTTGGAGCGCTTCCTTCCGTGGTGGGCTGGCAAGCTCTTCGTGCTCGTCCTCCTCGGATTCGCCGCGACCGACTTCATGATCACGATCACGCTGTCGGCCGCCGACGCGTCCGCTCACGCGATCGAGAACCCGTTCGCGCCGTCCTGGTTCCACGGCAATAACGTCATCATCACGCTCGTGCTGCTGACCTTGCTGGGCGCAGTCTTCCTCAAGGGCTTCCGGGAGGCGATCGGCATCGCGGTGGTGCTGGTTGCCGTCTACTTGGCGTTGAACGTCGTCGTGGTCAGCACCTCCATCGTGGAGGTCTTCGAGCACCCGTCCGCTGTCGACGACTGGTGGACCGCGCTGTTCCAGCAGAACGGCAACCCGCTGATCATCGTCGGCGTCGCGCTCCTGGTGTTCCCGAAGCTCGCGCTCGGCCTCTCCGGCTTCGAGACCGGCGTCGCAGTCATGCCACAGATCACAGGCAAGCCCGACGACGATCCGAACTTCCCGGTCGGGCGCATCCGCGGAGCAGGACGCCTCCTCACCACGGCCGCCATCATCATGAGCGTCTTCCTCATCACCTCCAGCTTCACGACGACGCTGCTCATCCCGCAGAAGGAGTTCCAGCCGGGAGGCGCCGCCAACGGCCGCGCGCTCGCCTACCTGGCGCACGAATACCTGGGCAACGCGTTCGGCACGGTCTACGACATCAGCACCATCCTCATCCTCTGGTTCGCCGGGGCCTCGGCCATGGCCGGCCTGCTCAATCTGGTGCCGCGCTACCTGCCCCGGTATGGGATGGCGCCGCAGTGGGCGCGGGCGGTCCGTCCGCTCGTGCTGGTGTTCACGGCGATCGCATTTCTCATCACGCTGGTCTTCGACGCCGACGTCGACGCCCAGGGCGGCGCGTACGCGACCGGTGTCCTCGTGCTGATCACGTCGGCCTCGCTCGCGGTGAGCCTCTCCGCCTGGCGCAAGAAGCAGCCCAAGCGCACCGTCGTCTTCGCCATCATCACCGCGATCTTCGTCTACACGACGATCGACAACATCATCGAGCGGCCGGACGGCCTCCGCATCGCGACGCTGTTCATCCTGGGCATCCTGGCCGTGTCGATCGTGTCGCGTGTCGGCCGGTCGTTCCAGCTGCGCGCGACCAGCGTCACCTTCGACGTGACAGCGCTGGACTTCGTCCTGGAGGACGCCGAAGAGGGCGAGATCCGCATCATCTCGCACGAGCCCGATGTCGACTCGACGAAGGAGTACGAGGAGAAGAACAAGGACGAGCGCAAGCACAGCCACATCCCGCAGCGCTCGCGCATCATCTTCCTGGAGGTCCTGCGCTCCGACTCCTCCGACTTCGAGGAGGACCTGGTGGTGCACGGCGTCGTCAAGTACGGCTACCGGGTGCTGCAGGTGTCGAGCGGCAACGTGCCGAACACGATCGCCGCTGTCCTGCTCGAGGTGCGCGACATCACCGGGGTGGTGCCGACCGTCTACTTCGAGTGGACGGAGGGCAACCCGATCTCGAACATGTTCCGCTACCTCATCACCGGCGTTGGCGAGGTCGCCCCGGTGACCCGCGAGGTGCTGCGGGAGGCCGAGAAGGACATCAAGCGGCGCCCCGCCGTCCACGTGGCCTGACCGGAACGGCATCTGACCGCGCCGCCTGCTCTGTGGCACCATGACCGCATGGACACCCACGCGTTCTTCGAGACGGTCGGCGTCGCGTTCGAGTTCGCCGGCGTCGCGGCACTGGCGGTCGGCTTCGTGGCCGCCCTCGTGATCTCACTGACCGTGTGGGTGCGCCGTCGCAGCGGAAAGGAAGCCTTCCGGACACTGCGGGAGAGCTTCGGCGGCGTGATCCTGCTGGGCCTGGAGCTGCTGGTCGCCGCCGACCTGGTGAAGACGGTCACGTCAAGCCCGACCCTCACCGACGCAGTCGTGCTCGGGATCATCGTGCTCATCCGCACGATCCTCAGCTTCTCGCTACAGGTCGAGATCGACGGCGTCGCCCCCTGGCGCCGCGCGCTGATCACCGGCCCGGCGGTGCTGGTGCACGCGGCGAAGAAGGCCGGCGCCGCAGCGGCGCCGCCTCAGGCGTCGGAGCAGTAGCGATCAGTCGCGCTCGGCGCGTGCCGTCCGCTCCGCGTTGCGCTGCTTCACGCGCGCGTTCTCGGCGTGCACCTGCGCCTGCGTCGCCCGCTCGGCGACCAGCCACTCCGGCGGGCCGGCCAGCAGCGCCTTGATCTCGGCCGTGGTGAGCGGCTCGGTGATGCCTGCACGAGCCAGTCCCGAGTTGCTCACGCCGAGCTTCTGCGCGACGACGTCGCGCGGGTGCGGGCCGTCGGCGCGGAGGGTGACCAGCCAGGCGGGCGGGTTCGCGTTCAGCTCGTCGAGCTCGATGCGGCTGATGTCGCGGTCGCGGAACTCCTCCGGCGCCGCCGGCAGCAGGATGCCGAGCTTCTTGGCCGCGGTGGCCGCCTTCATGGTCTGGGGTTTCATGGGTTCAAGGGTATCGCCCACTGCGGCGTGCGGCCGTTCGATACCCTGGCCTGCATGGCCTCCCGCTTCACCCTCGCATTCCCGCTCGGCGTCACGATCGGCAAGTGGACGCGCGTCTTCGCCGAGCGGCAGCCGACGGTCGAGCTGGTGGTGCGGCCGTCGGACGACCCGCTCGGCCTCCTGAAGGCCGGAGAGGCTGACATGGTCTTCGCCCGCGATGCGGACGCCGGCGACGATCGGCACCTCATCCCCCTGTACAGCGAGGACATCGTGGTGGTCATGCACCACGAGCACCTGCTGACGCTGGAGAAGGAGCTGCACCTGGCCGACCTCGACGGCGAGCCTCGCCTGACGGCCGAACCGTCCGAGGCGTTGATGCGCAGCGTCGCGGCCGGCGGCGGCATCGCACTCCTGCCGGCCTCAGTGGCCAAGGCGCTTCGGCGCAAAGACGTCGTCGCTCTGCGGCTGGAGGACGGGCCGGTCTCGCACGTGGGCCTCACCTGGCCACGCGACGGGCAGCATCCCCTCGTCGACGAGTTCATCGGGATCGTGCGTGGCCGCAGGGCGCACAGCTCACGCAACCCGGAGGTCGCGGTGGCGGAGTCCGCGCAGGCGGCGACCGCCAAGGCCGCGAAGTCCGCCAAGGCCGCGAAGTCGGCCAAGGCCGCGAAGTCGGCCAAGGCCGCGAAGTCGGCCAAGGCCGCGAAGTCCAAGCGCCCGGACTCAGCGGCCAGACGCCCCGCCGGCGCCAAGCGCCCGCGCCCCAAGCGCTGACGGGCACGACATCCAGTTGGCAGGACACGCCGTCTCGAGTCCGTCGCGCACGACGATTTGTGCCAACTCGATGTGCAGAATGGCTGCATGACGGCCAGCGAGGAGACAGGCACGTGCACAGGAACGAGTACCGGCACGAGCATCGGGCGGGCGGCGCAGAGCGTCGTGTACCGGGCGGGCGTGATCGGGAGGCGCCCCGCCCTTCCCGTCGCCTTCCCCGAACTGGAGCGGGCAGCGCGACGACACTTGTCGCGCGCCGCCTACGCGTACATCGCGGGCTCCGCCGGGCTCGAGCGCACCGACGCCGCCGACACCACCGCCTTCGGCCGGCATCGCATCGTCCCGCGCGTGCTGCGCGACGTCGCGGAGCGCGACCTCTCGATCGAGCTGTTCGGCCGCACGCTGCCCTCGCCCCTGCTGCTGGCGCCGATCGGAGTGCTCGAGCTCGCGCATCGGCACGGCGATATGGCGGCCGCACGCGCCGCCGCCGCTCAGGGCATCCCGTTCACGATCTCGACCCAGGCCTCCGCCCCGGTGGAGGACATCGCCGCCGCGATGGACATCACCCGGCCTGGCGCCCCGCGCTGGTTCCAGCTCTACTGGAGCTCGTCGCGCGACCTGGTCGCCAGCCTCGTGGCGCGGGCGGAGGCGTCCGGCTGCGAGGCGATCGTGGTCACCCTCGACACCCACGTGCTGGGCTGGCGGCCCCGCGACCTCGCCCTCGGCTACCTGCCGTTCAGCCGCGGCCTCGGTATCGCCCAGTACACGAGCGACCCGGTCTTCCGCGGCCTCGTGCGCGAGCGGATGGCCGTCTCCGGCCCGCGCGAGCGCACGCCCGTCACACCGGCAGCCCTCGCGTCGTTCGCCAGCATCGTGCGCCACCATCCCGGCGACCTCCGGGAGAACCTGCGGTCGGGGGAGCCGCTGGCCGCGGTCGAGACCTTCCTCGATGTCTTCGCCGATCCGTCGCTCGGCTGGGACGACCTGGCGTTCCTGCGCGAGCGTACCCGCCTGCCGATCGTGCTGAAGGGCGTGCTGCACCCGGAGGATGCCCGACGCGCGCTCGAGGCGGGCGTGGATGCCGTGCAGGTGTCAACGCACGGCGGTCGCCAGATCGACGGGGAGGTCGCGGCGCTCGACGCGCTGCCCGGCGTGGTCGAGGCGGTCGCGGGCCGCCTGCCCGTGCTGTTCGACAGCGGGATCCGCGGCGGTGCCGACGTCGTCATCGCGCTCGCGCTCGGTGCGCGGGCCGTGGCGATCGGGAGGCCGTACGCCTACGCCCTCGCGGTCGCCGGCGAACGAGGCGTGCGCGAGGTGCTCAGGAACGTCGTCGCGGAGCTCGACATCACGCTGGGACTCGCGGGGGTCCGACGCGTCGCGGACCTCGACGAGTCCGCCGTGACGCAGTGGCGCTAGGGGCACGCGCCGGCCGCTACGCCACCGCCGCAGCGATCAGCGACAACAGCGCCTGCGCGTAGGCCGTCGCCGCGTCGTCCTCCTCGAAGAATCGCTCGGCACCGTCGATCTCCAGCGTCACCCGGTAGCCGTCCGGGGTGCGGGCGAGGTGGCGGAACGAGCCTCCGAGGAGCTCGCGCAGCTGATCCTCGCGCGGAATCCAGAGCGCGTCCTCGACCGCGAGCGAGTCGAGCGCCCACTCGGTCGTGCCGTTGAAGCCCAGGATCGTCCCGGTGTCGAAGTGGTGCGGCTCGATCGTCATCTCGCTGACCGTGAACCGTTCACCCGCCATCCCCGGCCGGTCGATGGCGAACGTGTCGCCCGACGCCGGTTGCCAGCGCAGCCCCGCCGTGCGCAGCAGGCGCGCGATGTCCTCGTCGATCATGGTCGCTCCTCTCAGTCGGTGACGATCACGATCTTGCCCCGGACGTGTCCGCCCTCCAGCCGCCCGTACGCTTCGGCCGTGCGCTCGATCGGGAAGATGGAGTCGATCGGCAGCATGAGCTCGTTGCGGGCCAGGAGGTCGGCCAGCTCCTCGAGCTCGGCGTTGCCGGCCGTACGCCCGCCCACGGTGCGCGCGCCGCGGGCCGCAGGGCCGAACGCCGCTATCGTGTTGATCCGCTCGGGAGGTACGCCCAGCTCGAGCGCGGCGTCGATCGTGTCGGAGCCGTGGTTGTCGAGCACCGCGGTCACCCGGCTGCCGTCGTCGAGGGCCTCCCTGACCCGCTCGGCGAGTCCGGCGCCGTAGGCCACGGGGGTGATGCCGAGTGTCTCGAGGAACTCGTGGTTCTCCTCGCTCGCGGTGCCGATGACGGTCGCACCGCAGCGCACGGCCAGCTGCGCGGCCAGCACTCCGACGCCTCCGGCCGCCGCACTGACCAGGACCGTGTCGTTCTCGTTGAGGTCGAGGGAGGCCTCGCTGGCCATCGCGGTGCGGCCCACGACGCCGAGCGAGCCGGCGACCTCGAAGGTCAGCGGGTCGGGCTTCTCGACGATCTGGGCGTCCTCCGGCACGACGACGAAGTCGGCGATCGCGGCGAACGGGGCCGTCCCGAGCACGGCCTGACCGGGCTGGAAGCGTCCGACGCCCTCGCCGACCTCCTCCACGAAACCGGCGAAGTCCTGCCCCATTCCGCTCGGGAGCGTGACACCCATGCGCGCGGCGGCCTGTTCGCTGCGATAGGCCTTGTAGTCCATCGCGTTCAGCCCGGCGGCCAGCACCCGAACGAGGACCTGTCCGGGGCCGGGCCACGGCCGCTCCCGCTCCACGAGGTGGAGGTAGTCCCGGGATCCGAACTCCTCGAGCTGGATGAATCTGGGCACGGGCCGCTCCCTTTCTCTCGTAGGGAGGAGCCTAGACCCGGAACGTCGGCGACGGGAGGACCTTGACCGGGTGCACTACCGCGATCAGCCGAAGAGCAGCGCAGCTTCTTCGTAGCGCGCCGGCGGAACCGTCTTGAGCCCGCCGGTGGCGTCGGCGATCGACACGTTGACGACGTCGGTGCCGCGCAGCGACACCATCGACCCCCACCGGCCCTCGTACGCCGCGTCCACTGCCGCCATGCCCAGACGCGTGGCGAGCACGCGGTCGTAGGCGCTCGGCACGCCGCCGCGCTGCATGTGGCCGAGAACCGACGCGCGCGACTCGATTCCGGTGCGCTCCTCGATCATCGGGGCGAGCATCTCGCCGATGCCGCCCAGGCGCGGTCGGTTGAAGGCGTCGAGGCCCTTGTGCGAGTGCGCCTCCTCCATGGTGTCGAGGTGGAAGCCCTCGGAGACGACGATGACCGGCGCGCGGCCGCGGTCGCGCACCGACTCGACCCACTCGCAGATCTGCTCGATCGACTTCGGCTGCTCCGGGATGAGGATGGCGTGGGCACCACCGGCCATGCCCGAGTGCAGGGCGATCCAGCCGACGTGGCGGCCCATGACCTCGACGACCATGCAGCGCTGGTGCGACTCGGCCGTGGTGCGGAGGCGGTCGATCGCCTCGGTCGCGATCTCGACCGCGGTGTCGAAGCCGAACGAGTAGTCGGTCGCGGCGAGGTCGTTGTCGATGGTCTTCGGGACGCCGACGATCTTGAGGCCGGCGTCGGTGAGCCGGCGGGCCGCGGTCAGCGTGCCCTCGCCGCCGATCGCGATGATCGCGTCGATGCCGTTCTCGTCCATCATCCGCTGGATGTTCTCCGGGCCGCCCTTGTCGCTCTCGAACGGGTTGGTGCGGCTGGAACCGAGGATCGTGCCGCCCTGGCGGGAGAGGCCGCGGACGCTGTGGCGGTCGAGCGGCATGATGTCGCCGTCGACGACGCCGCGCCAGCCGTAGCGGAACCCGGCGAACTCGGAGCCGTACACACGGTCGCCCTTGAGGACGGCACCGCGGATGACCGCGTTCAGCCCGGGACAGTCGCCACCGCTCGTGAGGATGCCGATCTTCATGCTGCTCCGTTCCTCGGTGCGCTGCTGTGCGTGTCAGTGCGCGCCGGTCTGCTCGTGTTTGACGCCCCTGTGCTGCATTGCACCCCTGAGCATCATGCCCGACGCATACCGGAGCACCAAAATCCTTATCGCTGCGGAATCAGAGTCCGAGCGCGCGCTGCAGCTTCGAACCGCTCGCCGACGGCCGTGCGCCGGCCGCCAGCAGCTCGGCCTCGATGCCGTCGAGCAAGGCGGTGCGCTGCTCGCGCGAGTCGGGCGCACCGCTCAGCAGTTCGACCTCCCACTCGCGCCACGCGTCGCCCGCGCCGGTGCGGAGGTTCTCGCTACGAACGTGATCGTCGCACAGCTCGGCCAGCTCGAAGCCGGCAGCATCGGTGAGCACTGTGGTGTCGCGCAGGTTCGTCACCCGGGCGACCGGGACCAGCCGACCGTCGCCGAGCTCGTCGCGGACGACCTCCAGGAGGTCCTCCGGCGGCTGCGCGCCGTCGCCGAGGGGCCAGTGCAGCTCGGGCCTGCCCTCCTCGGTGGGCGGCAGCTTGACGTGCCAGCCCTCGTCGGAGCCTCCACGCCTCGCGCGGACCGCGATGCGCTGCCGCGCCAGCACGAGCTCCTCCGTGTCGAAATAGGTCGCGACGAGCTCCGCGGTCTGCGGCTCGCTCTCGACGGCGACCGCCCCGACGCCGACGAGATGGGGTGTTCGGAGGTCGGCGTCGACGTCGTACTTGCGCTCGATCTCGAGCTGGGAACGGTGCTTCGCCATGTCCCCTGTCTAGTCCACTTCGACGCTGTCGCGAAATCACACGCAGTGTCGGCGCACGTCCGTAGGCTCTCGGCATGGAGAACCAGACGACCATCACCGCCCGTTTCGACGTCACCGGCTGGGATCCCGAGGAGCTGGCCGGCATCTCCGGCGACTGGCTCGGAGCGATCGTCATGCGCAAGACCTATACGGAGGGGCTGGTCGGCGAGTCGATCGCGCACTTCGTCTCGTCGGGAACGGAGGAGTCGGGGCGCGGCTACCTGGCCGCCGAGCGCATCACCGCCGCCCTGCCGGACGGCCGCTCCGGATCGTTCACGGTGCACCACGGGGCACTTCAACATCCCGACGACCCGTCGGCGTTCGGCTACATCGTGCCGGGCACGGGCACGGGCGCCTTCGAGGGCATCGCGGGGGCTGCCCGCATTCGGCACGACGACCAAGGGGCGTACTTCGAGTTCGAGCTCGACCGACCCTGAGCTTGCGTGACGCCGTCTGCGCTCTCGTGCGGGCGCGGCGCGCGAGGTACCCTCTGTGCATGAGCGACACCGAGCGCACCCCGGAGGACGACGACTTCGTCGAGGCGCAGGAGGGCGACTACGAGCCGGAGGCCGTCATCCACGACCCGGACGACCTCCCCGTCGACGACGACGAGGACGACGACCGCATCGTGCCGGACGACGACCGTCCGGTCCCGCTCGACCCCGACGACGCCGAGATCGCGTGACCTCGGTCGCCTGAACGACCTCCGTCCGGCATCGACCTCAGCCCAGCGCGTCCTCCAGCAGCAGAATGAGCGCGTCCAGCTGCACCGAGTCGGCCGAGCCGATCTCGACGTCGCTGCCGTCGAGCGCACGGGCGGCCAACCCCTGCTTGGAGTCGATCAGCTCGGCGATCTTGGAGTCGATCGTCTGCGCCGCGATGATCCGCCACGCCGTGACCGGCTCGTCCTGGCCGATGCGGTGAACACGGTCGATCGCCTGCGTCTGCTCGGCGGCCGTCCACGAGAGCTCGGCCAGCACGACGTTGGAGGCCGCCTGGAGATTGAGCCCGACGCCCGCCGCCGTGAGCGAGCAGACCGCGACCGCGACCTCCGGGTCGTTGTTGAACGCGTCGATCTCCTTCTGCCGCGCCAGCGCCGACTGGTCGCCGCGGATCGAGATCGTCTTGAGATCGCGGGCGGCGAACGCCTCCTCGGCGGCATCCATCACGTCGATGTGTTTCGCGAAGAACACCACCTTGCCGACCGACCGCGCCAACTGCGCCGTGTAATCGGACGCCAGTCCGGCCTTGGCCTGACCGATCTTGCGGACCATCGTGAAGACGTTGTCACCGGTCTTGGCCGATTTCGCCTCCTCCAACTCCGACTGCGCGACCAGGCGGATGAGGTGCTTGCGATGGGCGTCATCGTCACCGTCGAACGAGTCGGGACGGCCCGCGGCCGCCGCGCGGTGGAAGCGGGCGACCAGGCGGGCCGCGAGCTCCTTCTCCGCCTGCAGGATCGAGCGGCCGAGGTCGTCGTCGAGCTCCACGGGGAGGTCGACGACCCGGCGGCTCGGGAGGTCGGCGGCGACGTCGACCTTGCGTCGGCGCACGATGCCCAGGTCGATGACCGACTCGCGCGCTGCGGCGTAGAAGCCGAAGTCGGCCGGCGTGAGCCCGGTCTCCTCCAGGCTCTGCATCAGCTCGGCGGTCGGCTTGTTGCCGTCGATCCAGCCGAGGAACTGCCAGATCGCCTTGAAGTCGTCGATGTCGTTGATGAGGGGCGTTCCCGTGAGCGCGATCAGCAGGGGGTCCGCCGCCTTGTCGCGGATCGCCTCGGCGAGGCCGAGCACCAGCCGGGAGCGCTGCGAGTGCAGGTTCTTGATGAAGTGCGCCTCGTCGACGACCATCCCCTGGAAGCCGAGCGTGCGCAGCCAGGAGAGGTGCCGGTCGAGCACCTCGTAGTTGACGATGACCACGTCGGCGAACGCGTCGAGCCCTTCGCCGTCGCCGTGGATGACGGTAGAGCGACGGTGCGGTGTCCAGCGCTCGACCTCGCGAGCCCAGTTCATCTTCACGACGTTCGGGACGACGGCGAGCAGCGGGTAGGCGTTCGCCACCGATGCCCCGAGCACCGACTGCGCCGTCTTGCCGAGGCCGGGCTCGTCGGCGAGGAGGAACCGGCGGTGGCCCTGCCGAACGCTCTCGATGAACCGGGACTGGTGGTGCATGAGCTCCAGCCCGGGAGGCGAATAGCGGTCGATCAGCGGAGCGGCGGGGAGCTCCATGCTCGCGGCCTGGCCACCGGCTCCGTACTCGAACGACTTGAACAGCGGGCCGAGCAGCTCCCACGAGTCGAGGCGACGACGCGGAGCGGGCGCGGGCGCGGCGGCGCGGTTGAAGTCGGGGGCGAGGAAGGGGTTCGAGAGCTGCCTGGCCTTCACAGAGGCGGGCACCACCTGCTTCTCCGCCAGCTCCGGCGGGATGACACTGTCGGGCGCCGCGGGCCGCTCCACCGTGATGATGAGGTCGTCGGGGCTGAGCTCCGTGCCGGACTCCAGCAGCCAGTCGCGCCGGATCTTCTGCGCGGTGGCCGTCGGGGGAGCCTCGCTCTCCAGCAGCGAGATGAGGGAGGTGTCGCGGGCGGCCGTCTTCGCCAGGATCGTCGCGATGCCGTCCAGCCGCTTGAGCTGTTCGGCGCGGGAGGCGTCGCTCAGCGCGGGGTCGGCCTTGGCGCGGGCTCGCTCCTCGCGCATGAGGAAGGCGATCACCTGGAACTTGGTGCGGTTGGTCGGACCGAGCTTCTTGCCGTCCGCCGCCTTGGCCTCCACCTCGCGCACCTTGCGCGCGAGCACGGGGATGAGCCCGTCGTTGTTGGCATGGCGGTTGCGCCGCTGCTGCTGCTGCGGGCGAGTTGCCGTGCGCTGATTCGACGTACGCTGACCCGATCGAGACATGGTCCTCCAGTGGGGGCGCCGCGCGCTGGCAGAGGACGCGACGCCGTAGAGCGTGAGGGCCGGCGGGGCGGCAGGGCACGGAACCGAGTGGTCCGAACCAAGCATCGACGAACGCCGGGCGCACGACGCAGAACGGCCGTGCAACCGTCATTTTACCGTAAGCGGCGCCCCTCAGCGACGCGTGTCGGCGGGAATCTTGATGGTGAGTCCTGCGACGACGAAGAGGACGGCAGCGGCGAGGCTGAGCACGGCGAGCGCGGGAGCGAGCCCGGGGATCGGCCAGACCGGGTTCCAGAGCACCGCGATCGGGATCAGCCCGGCCAGCCACCACCGCCGCTTGGCCTGCCAGGCGAACACGCAGAGGATGAGCGCGAGGACGCAGACCGCGTACTGCACCCACACGTACCAGGACGCGAGCGCGAGGCCGAACAGCAACGCGAGAGCGCCGATGAGACCGGGCGCGAGGGCAGCGCGATTGTAGGCGGGCGGCTGCGGGGTGTATGGCACCCCACAACTCTAGTGAACCGCACCGGGGAGGACCTGACCGGTCGAGACGCTCGGCGAAACGGTCCGTGCCCCCGGGACGAGACCTGTCCCGGGGGCACGGACGGCTGTTCGTGCGGTGCGCCTCAGAGAATCCCTCTGCGGAACAGGAACGCGCACGGCGGCGCGTCCGATCCCACGCGGACGATGACCGCGGAGTGCGACGCGAGCTCGATGAACGGCTCGAGGTCGAGCCGGGTCATCGGGATGCGGCGGAGCTCCGCGTCCGAGGCGATGCCGTTCACCGCGAAGGCGACGTCGGGAACGTCGTAGGGCTCGCCTGCGAGATCGAGGAACACGATCGGGGACGGGTCTGCGGTGTCGAGCGGGAACACACTGAGGATGGCCTCGGCGGCCGCTTCAGTGGTGACGTCCTCCCCCAGGTGGACGATGGGCGCTTGCAGTGATTCTTCGGGATAGCCGCTGCCGACAAGGGTGAGCGTGTCGCCGTCTTGCATCGCGTCGAGCGCGCCCAAGAGCGCACCGGACAGCAGCGGGCTGAGGTTCTTCAGCAAAGTCGGGCCTTTCCTGTAAAACGAATATTTCTCAACCCCTGTTAGGGAGGATAGACCCGACAGTATTTCCTCCCCACCCCCCGTTAGGGGGTGTCCTTGCGGCACGCCGTGCCGCATCCTGGCGCGGAATCCTTCGGTCTGATATGTCTGCATGAACCTCGCGGAATATGATCTTTGCTCACCATACGCCGTCGCGAATACGGAGGACCGTCCAGATACCTCGCCGGGGTATCGTCAGGCGGCGGTATCCTGGTGCCGTGATCGCAGACATCAAGAAGCGGGCCCTCCACCGCACGCGCATCCTCGAAGGCCAGCTCCGCGGCCTCGAGAAGATGATCGAGAACGAGGACTACTGCGTGGATATCATCACCCAGTCCCTCGCCATCCAGAAGTCTCTCGGCTCGCTCAACAAACTCCTGGTCGAGAACCACCTCAAGACCCACGTCTCCGCGATGTTCGAGGAGGGCGGGGACCAGCGCAACGATGCCATCCTCGAGCTGCTCAAGGTGTATGAGCTCTCGAACAACCGTGGCTGACGTGTCGGACCCGATCGAGATCGTCCGAGGAGACATCACCGAGCAGGCCGTCGACGCCGTCGTCAACGCAGCCAACAGCTCGCTGCTCGGCGGTGGCGGTGTCGACGGCGCCATCCACCGTCGCGGCGGCCCCGCGATTCTCGCCGCCTGCCGCGAGCTGCGGGCCACGACGCTGCCCGACGGCCTTCCCACCGGACAGGCCGTCGCGACGGCGGCGGGCGACCTCCCGGCCCGGTGGGTCATCCACACCGTCGGACCGGTCTGGGCGCAGAACGACGATCGCACACCCGACCTCCAGAACGCCTACCGTTCGTCACTGCGGGTCTCCCGCGAGCTCGGCGCGGTCACGGTCGCGTTCCCTGCCGTCTCGGCTGGCGTCTACGGCTGGCCGATGGACGATGCGGCGCGGATCGCGGTCAGCACCGTGCGCGCCGTGCTGTCCTCCGGCGTCGGCTCGGTCGAGCTCGTGCGCTTCGTCCTCTTCGACGACGACGCGCTCTCCGCGTTCCGCCGGGCGGCCGGCGAGTGACGGCCGCGGACGACGCCGCACTCGAGCGGTTCCGGGCACTGCTGCGCATCCCCACGATGTCGCGCAATGCCGTCGAGGAGACCGATCGTGCCGCGTTCGACGAGTTCGCCGATACGCTCCAACGTCTCTATCCTCTCGTGCACGCGGCGCTGGAGCGCGAGCAGCACGGCGAGAGCGGTCACGCCCTCCTCTACCGCTGGCGCGGTCGCGACGCCGATGCCGAGCCCGCGGTGCTGCTGGCGCACTACGACGTGGTGCCTGCGACACCGGACGGGTGGGAGCATCCCCCCTTCGGCGCAGAGCTGACCGGCCGGGGCGACGAACGCCTGCTGTGGTCGCGCGGCACGCTCGACGACAAGGGCGCTGTGGCCGCCATCCTGGAGGCCGTGGAGGCCCTCCTCGCCGACGGCTTCACCCCGGAACACGACGTCTACCTGTCGTTCGGTCACGACGAGGAGACGGTCGGGTCAGGCGCGCAGGCCATCGTCGCGTCGCTGCGCGACCGCTGCGTGCGGCCGGCGATCGTCGTCGACGAGGGCGGCGCGGTCATCGAGAAGGTCTTCCCCGGCGTCCATAAGCCGATCGCGGTCGTGGGAGTGAGCGAGAAGGGCATCACGACCGTCCGGCTCACCGTCGAGCAACCGGGAGGTCACGCCTCCACTCCCCCGCGGATGACGGCGACCGTCCGCCTGGCGCGAGCGATCACCCGCCTGAACGCGCACCCGTTCCCCGCCCGGCTGACCGAGACGAACCTGCAGATGGTCGAGACCCTCGGCGCCCACGCGAGCGGCCCGCTGCGGTTCGTCTTTACGCGGGCGCGCCGACTTCAGCCGTTGCTGCGGGCGGTCTTCGCACGGCTGGGCGACGAGACGCGCGCAGTCGTACGCACCACGACCGCGGTCACGCAGCTGCGCGGCAGCCTCGCGGCGAACGCGCTGCCCGAGAAGGCGGAGGCCGTCGTCAACGTCCGGATCGCCGTCGGGTCGAGCGTGACGGAGACCCTCGATCACCTGCGGAACGCCGTCCACGACCCCCACGTGCGGATCGAGGCGGTCGATGCCAACGAGCCGTCACCGGTCTCGCCGACCGCCGGCCCGCAGTGGGAGCGCCTCGCCACGGCGATCGGCGCGGTGCACCGCGACGCCGTCGTGACCCCGTACATCATGCTCGGGGCGAGCGACAGCCGGCACTTCACGACGATCAGCGACGCCGTCTACCGCTTCACGCCGTTCGAGATGAGCTCGGAGGAACGCGGCACCCTCCACGCCAGGAACGAACGCATCCGCGTCGCCACCTGGCTACGGGGGATCCGGTTCTACGAGGCGCTGCTGCGGTCGCTCTGACCGGCCGTGGAGCTCAGGCCGCCCCGCCGAGGTTCGGCAGCTGGATCACGCGGCTGTTCGGCGGCAGCTGCCTAGCGCGCTCCAGCCCGGGGATGAACTCGTTCAGCCACGCCCGGTAGCCCTCCTCGTTGAGGTGGAGGCGGTCGTCGGTGTACGCCGGGTTCAGCTCGCCGTCCTCCAGGGCCATCGCCGGCCAGAGATCGAGCCACGCCGCGTGGACGGTCGGGGCGAACTGCCACAGGTGGCGGTTGATGTCCCGGATCTGATCGGCGAACTCGTGGCCGCGCGGCATCACCGACTGCACGAGGATCCGCGCCTCCGGGAGCTCCTTGCGCAGTGTCACGAGGATCGTCTCCACGTTGCGCACGACGTGCTCGGCCGAACGCCGCCACGCGAGGTCGTTGGTTCCGATCAGCAGCGCGACGGTGGCGGGCTGCGCTTCGAGCACGGTGCCGAGCCGAGCGACAACGTCGTCCGTCGTGTCGCCCGCGACGCCGAAGTTGAGCACGTGCTCACCGGGCAGCCACGCCTCCCAGTCGCCGCCCTGCGTCAGGCTGTCGCCCACCAGGGCGAGCGATCCATAGCCTCCGTCCGTCACGCACCGCCTCCTTGTTCGCCTCCCTTCATCCTCCCTCAGTTCGGTCGAGACCGCGAGGGTCAGCGCGAAGACCTGTCGACGGTCACGTGCACGAACCGAGTCCCGTCCCCATCGACGTCGTACGCCCTGCCGAATCCGAATCCGTTCGGTCCGATGAGGCCGACGACCTCCCGTTCGTGCACGGCGAGCGTCGCACCGTGCACCGCGTCGTGTCTGCCGTAGCCCACGCGCACATCACGAGCCTCGAGGATCAGTGTCGCGCCCCTCAACGGCCGCGCGCCCTGCGCATGAGGAACAGGAAGTACGGCGCTCCGACGAAGGCCATGACGATTCCGGCCGGGATCTCGACCGGGGCGAACAGCGTGCGCCCGAGCGTGTCGGAGGCGAGCAGCAGGAGCCCGCCGAGCACGGCGCTGAGCGGCAGCAGGACGCGGTGGTCGGAGCCGCCGAGCATTCGCGCGAGATGCGGGACCACGAGGCCCACGAATCCCAGGACGCCGACCGCTGAGACCGCGATCCCGGCCAGGAGCACGGCCACCGCCGACACGAGCAGCCGCGTGCGGTGGACGGTCTCGCCGAGGTTGCCGGCGACCGCGTCGGGCAGGATCGACCAGACGGTGTCCATCCCCTTGCCCGCGAGACTCCCGTTCAACCACTGGACAGCGGCGGGCAGCCGGTCGCTGAACCGCAGCGACAGCAGGCCGATGACGGCGCCTCCGATCGCGTTCACGGCGACGCCGGCGAGGATGATGTCGAGCGGTCTGATGCCCGACCGTCGCCAGGCCAGCGCATACACGAGTGCCGCCGCGGCGATCCCGCCTGCGAAGGCCGCGAGCGGGACGAGCCCCGACGACGCGGGGAACGCCAGCAGGATCACCAGGACCACGGAGGCCGCCCCGCTCGTCACACCGGTGAGACCGGGATTCTCACAGAGTGAGTGTAAGCAGCGAAGGGCCGGGAATACTCAGCGGGTGGGAAGTCCTCTCACATCAAATAAGACTCTTCGGGTGCCAGACGGTCTTCGTCTCGGTGAAGAACGCGATGCGGTCCAGCGAAGGCGCAGCGGCGTCCGGCCCGTTCTCCGGGGCGAGCACACGCGTGAGCGTGTCCGCCGCGGCGATCTGCAGGTCGACCCACTCGAGCTCGCCTGCGCCGACGAGGTCGAGCGCGTTCACGTCGGCGTGCGAGGCCAGCCAGGGCGCGATCTCCGCCGGCGAACCGGTCAGGATGTTGACCACGCCCCCGGGCACGTCGCTCGTCGCGAGCACCTCGCTCAGGCTGATCGCCGAGAGCGGGAAGCGCTCGCTCGCCACGACGACCACCGTGTTTCCCGCGACCAGAGCCGGTGCGATCGCGCTGACGAAGCCGAGGAGGCTCGAGTCCTGCGGCGCGACGATCGCGACCACGCCGGTCGGCTCCGGCACCGAGATGTTGAAGTACGGGCCGGCGACCGGGTTGGCATTGCCCACGACCTGCGCGAACTTGTCGGCCCAGCCGGCGTACCAGACCCAGCGGTCGATCGCCTCGTCCACCTGCGCACCGGCGGCGGCGGCGGATGCGCCCTCCGCCTTCTGGATCTCGTCGACGAACTGCGCCCTGCGGCCCTCCATCAGCTCGGCAATGCGGTAGAGCACCTGACCGCGGCCATACGCCGTCAAACCTGCCGCGGTCGCGCCGGCCCAGCCGGAGAGCGCGGCGCGCGCGGCGACGACGGCGTCGCGTGCGTCTTTGCGGGAGGCCTTCGCGGCGTTCGCCAGGAACGCGCCCTTCGACGACACGACCTCGTACGTGCGGCCGGACTCGGAGCGGGGGAACGCGCCGCCGATGTAGAGCTTGTAGGTCTTCGGCACAGCCAGTCGGCTCATTTCGTGACTCCCTTGCGGGTGGAGGTGCGGGTGGAGGTGCGAGCGGCGAAGGTGCGCGCCGCGGTGACGGCCGCCGGCAGCGACCGGCCGGGCACCAGGTAGGCGCCCAGACCGTGACGGCCGCCCTCGCGGCCGTAGCCCGACTCCTTGTAGCCGCCGAACGGGCTGGCCGGGTCGAAGCGGTTGAACGTGTTGGCCCAGATCACGCCGGCGCGCAGCTTGTCGGCGACCGCGAGGATGCGGCTGCCCTTGTCGGTCCAGATGCCGGCTGAGAGGCCGTACGGCGTGTTGTTCGCCTTGGCGATGGCCTCCGCGGGGGTGCGGAAGGTCAGCACCGAGAGGACGGGGCCGAAGATCTCCTCGCGCGCGATGCGGTGGCTCGTCGAGACGTTGTCGAAGATCGTCGGCGCGAACCAGAAGCCGTTCTCGGGGATCGCGCACTCGGCGGTCCAGCGCTCGGCGCCCTCCGCCTCGCCGATGTCGGACAGCTCGCGGATGCGCTGCAACTGCTCCGCACTGTTGATCGCTCCGATGTCGGTGTTCTTGTCGAGGGGGTCGCCGAGGCGCAGCGTCGAGAGACGACGCTTCAGGCGGTCGACGACCTCGTCGTGAATGCTCTCCTGCACCAGCAGACGGCTGCCGGCGCAGCACACGTGGCCCTGGTTGAAGAAGATGCCGTTGACGATGCCCTCGATGGCCTGGTCGATCGGGGCGTCGTCGAACACGATGTTCGCGGCCTTGCCGCCGAGCTCGAGGGTGAGCTTCTTCTCGGTTCCGGCCACCGAACGCGCGATCTCGCGGCCCACGGCGGTCGACCCGGTGAAGGCGACCTTGTTGACATCCGGGTGCGCGACCAGGTCGCGCCCGGTCTCGCCCGCGCCCGTGACGATGTTCACGACACCGGCAGGGAGGTCGGCCTGCTGCACGATCTCCGCGAACAGCAGCGCGGTCAGCGGCGTGGTCTCCGCCGGCTTGAGCACGACAGTGTTGCCCGCCGCGAGGGCCGGGGCGATCTTCCACGCCAGCATGAGCAGCGGGAAGTTCCACGGGATGACCTGCGCGGCGACGCCGAGCGCGCGGGGCGCCGGACCGAGGCCCGCGTGCTCCAGCTTGTCCGCCCAGCCCGCGTAGTAGAAGAACCACGCGGCGACGAGGGGCACGTCGACGTCCCGGCTCTCCTTGATCGGCTTGCCGTTGTCGAGGCTCTCGGCCACGGCGAGCTCGCGGGCGCGCTCCTGAATGAGCCGAGCGATGCGGAACAGGTACTTGCCGCGGTCGCTGCCGCTCATGCGCGACCAGACGCGGTCGTAGGCGCGGCGTGCCGCGGCGACGGCGCGGTCGATGTCGGCAGAGTCGGCGGTCGCGATGGTCGCGATGCGCTCCTCCGTCGCCGGGGAGATGGTCTGGAACGGCGTGCCGTGCCCGTCGACGAACTCGCCGTCGATGAAGAGCCCGTACTCGTCGCGCAGGTTCAGGATCGCGCGCGACTCGGGGGCCGGTGCGTACTCGAGAAAGCTCATGGTGTTGTCGTCCGTCTCAGTCGATCGTCACGTAGTCGGCGCCGGAGTAGTGGCCGGTGCGCAGCTTCTGGCGCTGCAGCAGCACGTCGTTCAGGAGGCTGGAGGCGCCGAACCGGAACAGGTGCGGCTGCAGCCACTGCTCGCCGACCGTCTCGGCGACGGTGACGAGGTACTTGATCGCGTCCTTGGAGGAGCGGATGCCGCCGGCGGGCTTCACGCCGATCTCCTCGCCGGTGAGCCGGTGCCAGTCGCGCACGACCTCCAGCATGAGGAGGGTGACCGGCAGGGTCGCGGCGGGCGACACCTTGCCCGTGGAGGTCTTGATGAAGTCGGCGCCCGCCAGGATGCTCAGCCAGGAGGCGCGGCGCACGTTGTCGTAGGTGTTCAGCTCGCCGGTCTCGAGGATCACCTTGAGGTGGGCGTAGCTGCCGTCGTCACGGCGGCAAACCTCTTTGACGGCGACGATCTCGTCGAAGACGAGGCCGTACCGTCCGGAGAGGAAGGCACCGCGGTCGATGACCATGTCGATCTCGTCCGCACCCGCTGCGACCGCATCGGCCGTGTCGGCGAGCTTGACCGGCAGCGAGGCACGGCCGCTCGGGAACGCGGTCGCGACGGCCGCGACGTTGATACCCCCGGCCTGCCCCGTCTCGCGGGCGACGCGTCGGGCGTGCGAGGCGCCAAGCGCCTCCACCGCGTACGGCACCATGTCGCCGTAGACGCAGACGGCGGCGGGACGCGGCGCGGTGAGGTCGCTCGGGTCGGGCGTGAGCGCCTTGGCGACGAGCGAGCGCACCTTGCCGGGGGTGTCGGCGCCCTCCAGAGTGGTCAGGTCGATCAGCTCGATCACCTTGTCGAGCGCCCAGGCCTTGCTGGAGGTCTTGATGGAGCGGGTGCCCAGGCCGGCAGCGCGCTGCTCCAGCCCGACGGCGTCCACGCCGGGGATGCCGCCCAGGTAGCGCCGGAGGGAGCCCTCGGTGAGGTCGCCGCCCAGCACCTCCACGGCGCGGGCCGCCGGTGCGAGCATGCGCACGGGCGGTGTGGTCTCGATGGTCATGTGAGTTCGTTCCTTTCACTCGGCACGGTGCGGCCGAGGAGGTCGTTCGCCGTCGACTCGTCGGTGATGATCGTCGTGCACAGGCCGCTCGCGACCACGGCGTGGGCCACTCGGTGCTTCGCCGCCCCCGCGATGACCGCGATGGAGGTGCGGGCGCCACGGAGCTCGTCGAGGCTGAGCCCGAGCGTGCGACTGTCGAGCTCGGGGTCTGCCACCTGCCCGTCGCCGTCGATGAAGCGGCCGACGACGTCGCCCACCGCGCCCTTGTCGGCCAGCGCCTGGACGTCGTCCGGCGAGAGGTACCCGGAGTCGACGTGCACCGAGCTGGTGTCTACCACGCCGGCGCTGAAGAGGTAGGCGCTGGCGTCGCGCGCCAGCTCGAGCACCGACTGCACCGACCGGTCGGCCTCGATGGCGCGGCGGGTCGCCGCGTGCTCGAAGATCGCCGGGCTCGGGAGCAGCGTCGCCGTGCCCTGCGCCTTGCGCGCGATCACGACGGCGGTGTCGGCGGCTGCGGTCGCCTGCCGGGTGCTCGACACGCTCCCGTTGATCTGCACCGGGTTCACGCCGACGGCCCAGCCCGGGCGCAGCCGGGCGGCGACCGCGTGCAGCGTGCGCCCCCAGCTCACTCCGAGCGTCCGCGGCACCGGTCGCAGCGTGGTCAGGTAGTCGGCGGCGGCCTGTGCGACGCGCGCCTGAACGTCGGAGTCGGCCTCCGCCGCCGGCACGACGACGGCGTCCTCCAACCCGTAGAAGCTGCAGAGCTCGCGTTCGAGCGAGAAGCGGCGCGCACTCGGGTGGACGATCTCGATTCGCACGAAGCCGTGCTCGCGCGCCGCCACCAGCAGCCGGCCGACCTTCCAGCGCGAGACGTTGAGGGCGACACCGATCTCGTCCTGGGTCTTGCCCGCCTCGTAATAGAGCTCTGCGGCTTTGACGGCGAGAATCTCGTCGGTATCGTTCAGGGCCACCCGACCAGCTTAGGACGGCGTGCAACGCTTGCGCATGGCCCGCTCAAATGAGCATAGACCGTGCTCAGCGGTCTTCGAGCGCGACAGGACGGGCGACGACGGCCCCGGCAGCGGCAGCGGCGAGCGCGGTCGCGCTCAGCACCAGCAGCGGCACCGTCCAGCCTCCCGTCGACTCGTGCAGCACGCCGACCGCGAGCGGGCCGAGCGCTCCGAGCGTGTAGCCGAGCCCCTGCGTGAAGCCGCTCAGCGCGACCGAGCCCGCATGCGTGCGCGTGCGGACGTTTATCAGCACCAGGGACAACGGGAACAGCAACGGCCCGAGGCCCGCGAGCGCCACCCACAGCCACGTCGCTGCGCCGGGCGCCAGGATGAGGCCCGCATAACCGGCGAGGAAGAAGGCGACGCCCGCGTAAACGAGCAGCGCCACGTTGCGCATCCGAGCGGCGAGCAGCGGCACCAGCAGCCCGGCCGGGATCCCCATGCCCGCATAGACCGACAGGAGGGCGCCCGCCTCCGCCGGCGGGGTGCCTGCGACGTCGTGCACGATCTGCGGCAGCCACGCGAACATCGCGTACGCGTTGAGGCTCGAGACCGCGAACACCACCGCCATCGCCCAGGCGAGGCCCGACCGCCAGACACGCGCCACCAGCGAGCGGTCGGCCTCCTCGACCTCCACGTCGTGAGCGGGATGCGCCGGCCGGTGCGTGATGACGATGCGCAGCCACGGGACGATGGCGAGCACGCTCATCAGTGCCCACATCCCCACCGAGACATGCCAGCCCGCCGCGTCCGCCACCGGCACCGCGACCAGAGGCGGCAGCAGCGTGCTCACCGACATCACCGTCGCGTACAGCGCCGTCACGAGACCGATGCGGTCGGGGAAGTACCGCTTCACCAACGGCGGCAGGAGGACGTTGCCGACGCCCATCCCCGCGAACGTAACGGCGGAGCCGATCGCGAGCACGGCGAACGAACCGGCCGTCGCCCGGAGGACGTGCCCTGTCAGCATCACGCCGAGCGCGATCAGCAGCACGGCCTCCAGGGCCAGCCGCCGCGTGAAGACCGGCGCGAGGAGGCCGAACAGCGCGAAGCAGACCGGCGGCAGCATCCCGAGCAGACCGACGCCGACGGCCGACACCGGGAACTCCGCCCGGATCTCCGAAAAGATCGGCGACAGGGCCGCCACCGCCGTGCGCAGGTTGGCCGCGACCAGCAGAATGCCGAGCAGCGCGACGGCGCGCCCGTGCCAGAGCGGGCGGGCCGCCTGCCCTGCTGTCACGCGCGCTCCGCGGCCAGGATGCGGCGGGCCTCGTCGACGTCCGCGGCGATCTGGGCGATGAGCGGCTCGATACCGGAGTAGGCCACCATGCCGCGGATGCGCTCGGCGAAGGCGACATCGACCGTGTGGCCGTAGAGGTCGAGCTCGCGGTCGAGGACGTAGGCCTCCACTTGCTTCTGGGGCACGCCTTCGAAGGTGGGGTTGTTGCCCACCGAGATCGCCGCGGGATAGCGCGTGCCGTCGTCGTCGGTCAGCCAGCCGGCGTATACGCCGTCGGCGGGGATGAGGCCCTCGTTCTCGGGAGAGAGGTTGGCCGTGGGGAAGCCCAGCTCGCGGCCGCGCGCGGCTCCGTGCACGACGACGCCGCGCACGGTCGGGACGGTGCCGAGCAGCTCGGCGGCGTGCCGCACATCGCCCTCCGCGAGCAGGTCGCGGATCCAGGTGGAGGACACGCGGCGGCCGCGCTCGGGACGGACGTCGTCGATCAGCTCGACCGTGAAGCCGTAGCGCTCGCCCAGCGAGGTCAGCATCGCCACGTCGCCCGCTCCCTTGGCACCGAACCGGAAGTCGCTGCCCACGAGGACCGCCGCCGCGTGCAGGCGGTCTACCAGGATGCGGTGCACGAACTCCTCGGGCGGGAGGTCGGCGAGTGCGCGGTCGAAGGTCACAATCAGGGTGGCGTCGATGCCCGTCTCGGCGAGGAGCTCGAGCTTCTGCCGGTTGCTCACCAGCGACGCCGGGCACTTCTCGGGGGCCAGGACCTCCAGCGGGTTGCGGTCGAAGGTGATGACGGTCGCAGTCACCCCGCGGTCGGCGGCGACGGCGCGCAGCCGGTCGATCACCGCGCGGTGGCCGGTGTGCACGCCGTCGAACTTGCCGATCGTGACAGCGCTCGGCCCGAACCCGTCCGGCACCTCCGCGACGGTCTGGAAGACCCTCACGAACGCGCTCCGTCGCCGGCCGCGGTGTCGGTGGCATCGGTCGGGTGGTGCCGGGAGAGCCAGAACAGGCCGAGGATCGGCAGCACCAGCGGGATGAACAGGTAGCCCATCCCGAAGACCGACCAGACCGTGGCGTCGCGGCCGAACGGGTCGATGTCGTGGAGGCCGAGGGCCTGGGGCGCGAACAGGCTCAGGGCGCCGATGACCAGCACGCCGACCAGCTCGAAGCTGATCGTGATCCATGCGACGCGGTACCAGAACCGGCCGGGAGCGACGAGCGCGATCGTCGCGACGATGTAGACCACCGCCGACAGCGCGGACAGCGTGAACGCCACCGGCGCCTCGTGGAAGCGGTCGATGATCTGGAAGACGCTGCGACCGGTGGCCGCGAGCGCCAGGACGCCGTAGACGAACACGAGGACGCGGCCGACGCCGGAGATGCGGCGGCGCGGACGGTGGTCGCCTGTGTGCTCACGCGCGGACATGGTGTGGTGTGACATCGGTATCGATTCTATTCGCGCTGCACCGACCGCGTTCGCGGCCCCGTTCACGGGCTCAGGCCCCCTGCACGAACCAGATCTGCCCCATCCGGTAGACCATGACCGCGATGGCCAGGCACACCCCGCCGAGGATGACGGTGCTCCAGCGGTTGCGCTCGATCAGCGCCCAGAAGCCGCCGGCGAGCGGGAGGAGGAGCGCCGAGATCAGGTAGATGTAGAACTCGGCCAGGCTGCCGGTCGGCGCGTTCCCGAGGGCCGGCGCGACGATGGCCACGACCAATTGCACGATCAGGAGCAGCTCGACCAGAGCGACTGCGCCCATCGTCACGTCTCCCGGCACGCGCCCGGCGAGGCCGAGCACCAGGCAGAGCACACCGGCGATCACGGCGACGCCGACCTGCAGCGCCACGAACCACTCGATCATGCGGAAACGATCTCGTCGGTGGGGAAGTTCACGAGCGTCCGGGCTTCCTTTCCGCGGAACTCGACGAGTCCGACCAGCGCGCCGCCCGGGGCGATGGCCGCGACGGGTACGCCGAAGCGCCCTCCCGGTCTGCGACGTGGATGCGCCGGCCGTGCGTGAGGTCGATCGCCTGCTGCTCGGTCAGCTCCAGCCTCTCGAACAGCTCGGTGGCCGCCTGGGCGGCGGGGATCAGTGCGGCACCGGGATCGAGAGTATCGAGTTCGCCGGCGTCCTGCACCTCGAACGGCCCGACGCGCGTGCGGCGCAGCGCGGTCAGGTGCCCGCCCACGCCGAGGCCCGCGCCGAGGTCGCGAGCGAGCGAGCGGATGTACGTGCCGGACGAGCAGACGACCCGCACGTCCAGCTCGATAGCGACCGGGGCGTCGTCGCCGGCAGGCGCCGGGCCTCGAGCAGGTCGAATCGCTCGATCGTCACCGCGCGCGGCGCGAGCACGACCTCCTCCCCCGCCCTGACGCGTGCGTAGGCGCGCTTGCCGTCGACCTTGATCGCGCTGACGGAGCTCGGGATCTGCTCGATCTCGCCCGTGAGCGCGCCGATCCCGCTCGCTATGGCGTCATCGCTCACGGCCGCGACCGCGACCGGATCGGCCTCGGCCGTCACCTCGCCCTCCGCGTCGTCGGTCGTCGTCGTGGCGCCCAGCCGGATGGTCGCGACGTATTCCTTGTCGGTGCCCACGATGTAGGTGAGCAGCCGCGTCGACGAGTTGAGCCCGAGGATGAGGAGGCCCGTCGCCATCGGGTCGAGCGTGCCGGCGTGGCCGACCTTGCGGGTGCCCGCCAGCCTGCGCACGCGCGCCACGACGTCGTGGCTCGTCCAGCCTCCCGGCTTGTCGACCAGGATGAGACCGCTGCCTGTCATGCGTTCTCGCCGGCGACGTCGAGGACCAGCTGCAGCTTGGTGCGGAACGTGGATTCGATGATCTCGGTGGCGCAGGCGTCCTTGCCGTACTCCGCCGGCAGCTTGAGACCGAGGAGGGTGTTCAGCAGCATGCCCTCGGCGAGGAAGGTCCGCGCCTCGTCTGGCGAGTAGCCGACCTGATCGCGGACCATCTTGTAGATCGCGAGGAAGCCCTCCCTGGCGCGCTCTCCGATGACGGCGTCGTTGCCCATCCCGAAGCCCTGCATGAGAGAGAGCAGGATGCCGCGATCCTCGATCAGGTTCACGTAGGCGAGCCCGAGCCGACGGCCGATCTCGTGATGCTCGCCGACCGCTCCGTTCTCGCCGACGGGCGACCCGTCGGCCTTCCAGCCGTCGATCGTGGACTGGAAGCTCGACATCAGCTTGTCGAGCGCCCGCTGCAGCACCTCCACGAAGAGGTTCTCCTTGCTGCCGAACATCCGCACCACGTAGGGCTGGCTGATCCCCGCCGCCTTGGCGATCTGGTCGGTGGTGGCACCGAAATAGCCGCGCTCCCCGAAGACGAGGCTCGCCGCACCGAGGATCTGCTCGCGCCGCTCGGCCGAGGGGATCCGTTCACTGATCGCAGAACTCATGGTTGACAGGTTATCAGTCGATTACTAGAGTTCGTTGTAATCATTCGATTACTAATGAATTCACCCGATTCTTCAGGAAGCGATGCGTCCCATGACCACTACCCGTCCCGGTACCGCAGGCAACCCGCTTCGCACGGCGCGGCGCGTGCCCGTCTGGCTCGCGATCGTCGCGGCCTCCCTCCCAATGTTCATGGCGACGCTCGACAACCTCGTCGTCACCAGCGCCCTCCCCGTGATCGCCCGCGACCTCAACGCCTCCATCGAGGAGCTGCAGTGGGTGGTCAACGCCTACACGCTGAGCTTCGCGACGCTCATGCTGATGGCCGTCGGGCTCGGCGACCGGCTCGGCCGCCGCTCGGTGTTCCTCGGCGGCATCGTCGTGTTCACTCTGGCGAGCGCCGCCAGCGCCCTGGCCACCGAACCCTGGATGCTGATCACGGCCCGGGCCGTGCAGGGTGCCGGTGCCGCCGCGCTGCTCCCCCTGTCGCTCACGCTGCTGGCCGGCAGTGTCAGCCGGCGGCTGCGGCCGGCCGCGATCGGCATCTGGGGAGGCATCTCCGGCCTCGGCGTCGCACTCGGCCCGCTGATCGGCGGGGCGGTCGTGCAGGGCTGGAACTGGCAGGCGATCTTCTGGCTCAACGTTCCGCTCGGCGTGATCGCCGTGCCGCTCGTGCTCCTCGCCCTCCCGAACAGCTTCGGCGACCGGGTGCGCGCCGACATCGTCGGCCTGCTGCTGGCCGCGCCGGGCGTGCTCGGACTGGTCTACGGCATCGTCCGCGGCAACGACGCGGGCTGGGACAGCGCAGAAGTCCTGTTCTCCCTGATCGCCGGAGGCGCCCTCCTGATCGCCTTCGTGTTCTGGGAGTCGCGCACCTCGGCCCCACTACTGCCGCTGCGGTTGTTCCGCGACCGCAGCTTCACCGTGGCGAACCTGGTCGGTATGACGTTCAGCTTCGGCATCTTCGGCGCGATCTTCATCCTCATCCAGTTCCTCCAGGTGGTGCAGGGGCACACCCCGCTCGAGGCAGGAGTGATGACGATGCCGTGGACGCTCGCGCCGATGTTCGTGGCGCCGCTCACCGGGTTGGTCTCCGGTCGAACGGGCACCCGTCTCCCGATCGTCGTCGGGCTGGTGTTCCTGGCAGGAGCCATGGCGTGGATCGCCGGCACACTGTCCGCCGATCTGCCCTACTCGCAGATGTGGCCGCCGTTCCTCCTCGCCGGGGTCGGGATGGGCCTGGTCTTCGCGCCGAGCTCGACCGCGGTGCTGGCGAACATGCGCCCGGCCGACCACGCCAAGGCGTCGGGCACCAACTCCACTCTGCGCGAGATCGGCGTCGCCCTCGGCGTCGCCGTCCTGACCGCCGTGTTCACCGGTGCCGGAGGCACGCTGACGCCGACCGGCTACGTCGACGCGGCCATCCCGGCCGTGTGGGTCGGGGCAGGTGCCCTCGCGGTCGCGGCCGTGATCGCGCTCACCCTGCCGAGCCGCCGCCGCGCGGCCACGCTGGCCGCGGCCGTCGCGCAGGACGCGCCTGCGACCGCGTACCTCCCGCCCGCCGCGGCGGCCGAGGCCACTGCCGAGCCCGCCCCCATCCTCGCCGACTGAGACACCGAACTGGCAGGACACGCCGCGTAGCGGCCGGGCTATACGGCGTGTCCTGCCAGTTCGTTGCCGCCACCCGCGCGGATAGGCTGGAGTGCGTGCGTATCGGGGTCATCGGAGCGGGAGCCATCGGCGGGACGGTCGCGGCTCTGCTCGACCGGGTGGGGCATCTCGTGGAGGTCACCGCGCGCGGCGACCACCTCGCCGCCATCCGCGCCGACGGGTTGCGGCTCGAGGGCGGCTGGGGCACGCACACCGCGCGCGTCGCCGCGGCCGAGCGTCTGCAGACGCACCCCGAGCTCGCGTTCGTCTGCACCAAGGCGCAGGACGCCGAGTCGGCCATCCGCGAGAACGCCGACCTCCTCGACGGCATCACGGTCGTTGTGGTGCAGAACGGCCTCGCCGGCCTGCGGCTGGCGACCGAGCTGCTCCCCGGATCCGAGTGCGTCGGCGCGCTCGCCCTCTACGCCGCCAGCTACCTCTCCCCCGGCGCAGTCAGCGTGACGACCACGGCCAACACCTACCTGGGAGCAGGCGACGGCGAACCACCGCAGTCGGCCGTTGACGCCGCGCACATCCTCGACGGCGCGATGCCGAGCTTCGCCGTCGACAACTTCACCGGCTGCCAATGGACGAAGCTCATGGTCAACCAGGTGAACGCGATGCCTGCCATCACCGGGCTGAGTGCGCAGGAGACCCTCGGCGACCGCAGACTGCGGCCCATCATCACCGCCAGCCTCCAGGAGGCCGTGCGCGTCGGCATCGCCCGCGGCGTCCGTTTCGGCAGCATCCAGGGCCTCGACGACCGCATCCTCCGATTCGTCGCCTCTGCCCCGCGCTGGATCGCGCAAGCCGTGCCGCTGCTCATGCGGAGGCGGATGGGCGCGACGCCGAACCCGGGATCGACGCTGCAGAGCATCCGCCGCAGTCAGCCGAGCGAGATCGACTACCTGAACGGCGCCGTCGTCGCGGAGGCCCGGGCGAACGGCGGCGAGGCCCCTGTCAACGCCGCCCTCACCGCCCTCGTGCACGAAGTGGAGGCCGCCGGAGCCTTCATCGCCCCCGCCGAGGTAACGCGCCGGGTGCAGCCGCTGCTCTGATCCGCCCCGGATCAGTACGGCTCGGGCCGAGGCAGCAGCACGGGAACGAGCGGGTCCGAGTCGTCGACCAGGATGGTCGCGAACTCTCGCGGGCGCGACTCCTCCTCGTAGATCGCGCGCTCCGGAGCGTTGACCAGCAGCACAGACAGGTTCCACTCCCGGCGCAGCTCCGGTCGAAGCAGGAATTCGCCGTCGATCACGAGTACGGCATCGGAACGCGCCGTCTCCCATCTGCTCTCCAGACGCGCATCCCGCGCTTCGTCGAACGCCGCAGTCTGGAATCCGGTGCTCCCGGCCATCCGGAACGGGTCGATCAGCACACGCCGCAGGGTCGAGTAATCGTAGGAGTCGCGATAATAGCCCGTCCCGGTCTCCGGGCCGAGCAGGGTGCGGTCGGCGCGCGGGCGATGGAAGTAGCCGACGGACGCCCGATGCGTGTCGGAACCCGCCTCCCTGAACACCTCGGCCAGATCGTCGGCGAACGCGGCCGTCCCGCCGCCTCCGTCGACCGCGACGATCACCCGCCCCCTGGGCGCCCCCGCACGCACCTCGGCGACGATCTCGCGCAGCGCGAGCACCCGGGGTGTCGGAGGCAGCATCATGGGTCGAGCATAAGCCGTCCGCGGCTGCCGCGAGGGCGCGTCTCCCGATTCTGCGGCGTAGCGAGCACGGTGCCAATGGCCGCCGAACCGGGAGGCATGCCCTAGCCTCGAAGCATGCCCGATGCGTTCGCCTCCGCGGTCGTGGACTGGTACCACGCCAACCGGCGCGACCTCCCGTGGCGACGCGACGGCTTCACCGCCTGGGGCACGCTCGTCAGCGAGTTCATGCTGCAGCAGACCCCGGTGTCCCGTGTGATCCCGCGTCTCGAGGAGTGGCTGACCCGGTGGCCGACGCCGGCCGATCTCGCCGCTGTGCCGCCCGGGGAGGCAGTGCGCGCCTGGCAGTCGCTCGGCTACCCGCGTCGGGCGCTCTGGCTGCACGCGGCCGCCGTCGCGATCACCGAACGGCACGGCGGCGTTGTGCCCGACGACGTGGAGGCCCTGCTGGCCCTGCCGGGGATCGGCGACTACACCGCTCGCGCCGTCGCCGTCTTCGCGTACGGCACCCGGCATCCGGTCGTCGACACGAACATCCGACGCGTCATCGCCCGTGCCGTGGACGGGCAGGGCGAGCCGTCGCCTCCGAACGCCGGGCGCGATCTCGCGGCGATGTCGGCCCTGCTCCCCCACGAGCTCCCGGTGGCGGCGGCTTTCAACGCCGGGATGATGGAGCTTGGCGCGATCGTCTGCGTCGCCCGGTCGCCGCGCTGCGATGACTGTCCGTTGGCGCAGCAGTGCGCCTGGAGGGCGGCCGGTTACCCGACCTACGAGGGGCCGCGCAAAGCCGTGCAGAAGAAGTACGAAGGGAGCGATCGCCAAGTGCGCGGTCGCATCCTCGCGGAGCTGCGCGCGTCACACATCCCGGTCACCCCGGAGGAGCTCGAAAGCGTCTGGCCGGACGCCGCGCAGCGCGAGCGTGCACTGGGCGGACTGCTGGAGGACGGCCTGGCCGTCGCGGAGGGCGGCGGGTACGCGTTGCCCTGAGCGCCTGCCTCTCGGCACCTATCTCTGCGCGAACACCGCCGGATCCCAGTCCAGGATGCGCGAGCGGTAGACCAGCCCCTCGGTCACGAACGGGTCGCCCGTGCGGAACCGCTCCGCGGCCTCCCGCGATCGGAAGATCGCCATAGATCCCTGCGTCGCAGGGTCGCCGAACGTGCCGATCATCAGCACGTCGCCGTCCTTCGCGAACTCGTCGAGGTAGGCCTTGTGGCGCGGGTAGGTGTCGACCAGCCGCTGGAAGTGCTCCGGCCCGGCATCCGGGTCGGCATCGTAGAACGAGACGGCGTACATGGCGTCAGCGTATACGCGCCCGCGCGGTGGAGCTCCCGGGCAGCGCGAAGCGATGCCGCGACCCCAGCGCCGCGCGGTGGAGCTCACGGGCAGCGCGAAGCGATGCCGCGACCCCAGCGCCGAGGGAGCCTGCGACCGAGGACAAAGCCTGCGACCGAGGATCGAGCCTGCGACCGAGGACACCCGACTAGGGTAACCACCGGGTCTTCTCGTGCCTTCGTATCGAGTCAGTCCTCGTCATCGGCGTCCCTCGGTTTCACGTACGGGTCCTCCTCGCCCGCGTAACTCGCACCAGAGGCCAGGCCGGCCACCTCGGTGTCGTGCTCGCGCGCCTGACGCAGGAGGTCCTCGATGTGCGCCGCGTTCTCCGGGATGGCGTCGAGCTGGAACTCCAGCGTCGGCGTCAGCCGTGCGGTGATGTTCTTGCCGACCTCGCTGCGCAGCATCCCGGTGGCCGCCTGCAGTGCGGCGGCCGTGTCGGCGCGCTCCTGGTCGGTTCCGTACACCGTGTAGAACACCGTAGCGTGCTGGAGGTCGCCCGTCACCTGAACGTCGGTGATCGTCACGAAGCCCAGGCGCGGGTCGCGCAAACCGCGATCGAGCCGCTTCGCGATGATGACCTTGATTCTGTCGGCGAGCTTCCTCGCGCGTGCCGGATCGGCCATGGCTGTATCTCCTTTCGGGCAAGGCGGCCGGTGGCAGAGCCACCGGCCGCCCGCTCCGACATCAGACGCGGGGCTTCTCCCGCAGCTCGGTGGTCTCGATCTCATCGCCGACCTGGATGTCGTTGTACTTGCCGAGGCCGATACCGGCTTCGAAGTCGGTGCGCACCTCGGTGACGTCGTCCTTGAAGCGGCGCAGCGACTCGATGGCGAGGTTGTCCCCCACCACCACGCCGTCGCGGATGACGCGCGCCTTGGCGTTGCGCGTGATCGTTCCGGACCGGACGATGACACCGGCGATGTTTCCGAACTTGGAGGAGCGGAACACCTCGCGGATCTCGGCCACACCCGACTGGACCTCTTCGAACTCCGGCTTGAGCATGCCCTTGAGCGAGTTCTCGATGTCCTCGATGGCGTTGTAGATGACCGAGTAGAACCGGACGTCCACACCCTCGCGAGCCGCACGCTCGCGCGCCTTCACGTCCGGGCGGACGTTGAAGCCGATCACGATCGCGTTGTCGATGGTCGCCAGGTCGATGTCCGACTCGGTGATCGCGCCGACACCGCGGTGCAGGATGCGCAGGCTGACCGAGTCGTCGACCTCGATCTTCATGAGCGACTCCTCCAGCGCCTCCACGGCACCGGACACGTCGCCCTTGATGATGAGGTTGAGCGCCTCGACCTTGCCCTCTTCCAGTGCGCGGGTGAAGTCCTCGAGCGAGATGCGCTTGCGGGCCTTCGCCAGCTGGGCGTTGCGCTCGGCGGCCTCACGCTTCTCAGCGATCTGACGCGCCGTGCGGTCCTCCTCGGTGACGATGAAGGTGTCACCGGCGCGAGGAACGCTGGAGAGACCCTGCACCTGGACCGGACGGGAGGGAGCGGCCTCGAGCACGGGGTCGCCGTTCTCGTCGGCCATCGCACGGACGCGACCGTAGGCCGTTCCTGCGACGATCGCGTCGCCGACGCGCAGCGTTCCGGACTGGATGAGCACGGTCGCGACAGCGCCGCGGCCCTTGTCGAGCTTCGCCTCGATGGCGACACCGCGCGCGTCCTTGTTCGGGTTGGCGCGCAGGTCGAGGCCGGCGTCCGCGGTGAGCAGCACAGCGTCGAGCAAGGAGTCGATGCCGATGTTGTTGCGAGCGGACACGTCGACGAACATGACGTCGCCGCCGTACTCCTCCGCCACCAGGCCGAACTCGGTGAGCTGCTGGCGCACCTTGGCCGGGTTGGCCTCCGGCTTGTCGATCTTGTTGACCGCGACCACGATCGGCACGTTGGCCGCCTGGGCGTGGTTCAGCGCCTCGATCGTCTGCGGCATGATGCCGTCGTCGGCTGCGACCACGAGGATCGCGATGTCGGTGACCTGCGCACCGCGGGCACGCATGGCGGTGAACGCCTCGTGACCCGGGGTGTCGATGAAGGTGATGGCGCGCTCGATGCCGTCGTGCTCCGTCCACACCTGGTACGCACCGATGTGCTGGGTGATGCCGCCGGCCTCGCCCGCGACGACGTTCGCGTTGCGGATGGCGTCGAGGAGGCGCGTCTTACCGTGGTCGACGTGACCCATGACGGTGACGACCGGAGGCCGGATCTCGAGGTCCTCGTCGGACTCGCCCTCCAGCTCGGCGTCGAGGTCGATGTCGAAGCCCTCGAGCAGTTCGCGGTCTTCGTCCTCGGGCGAGACGACCTGGATCTTGTAGCCCAGCTCCTCGCCGAGGATCTGGAAGGTCGCCTCGTCGAGCGACTCGGTCGCGGTCGCCATCTCGCCCAGGTGGAAGAGCACGGTGACCAGCGAAGCCGGGTTCGCGTCGATCTTGTCGGCGAAGTCGGAGATGGAGGAGCCGCGGCGCAGTCGGATGACGGTGCCGCCATCGCCACGGGGGACACTCACGCCGCCCAGCGACGGGGCCTCCCGCATCTCGAATTCCTGACGCTTCGCGCGCTTCGACTTGCGGGCCTTGGACTTGCCGCCGCCACGCCCGAACGCACCGGCGGTACCACCGCCGGGGCCACGGCCGCGGCCACCGCCGCCGGCCGGACGCGGGGCGCCGAAGCCGCCACCCGTGCCACCGCCGGGACGCTGGAAGCCGCCGCCCGCTCCTGCGCCGGCGCCACCGGGACGCTGCTGGAAGCCGGGACGACCTCCACCTCCGCCCTGGCGCGGACCGGGACGGTTGCCTCCACCCTGACCGGGCGCTCCGATGCGGGGCGAGCCGGGACGCGGCGGGGCAGGGCGGGGGATGTTGCCCGGGCTCGGGCGCTGGCCCATGCCCTGCGAGCTGGAGTACGGGTTGTTGCCGGGGCGCGGAGTGCTCGGGCGCGAGCCCATGCCCTGGCTGGACGAGAACGGGTTGTTGCCGGGGCGCGGGGCGCCCGGGCGCGGGATGCTGCCGGAGCCGGAGCCCGAGCCCGGAGGAGGCGCCGGGGCGGGGAGCCGATGGGGCGGCCGTCTCGCTCGGAGCGGCCGAAGCAGCGGCGGGAGCGGCCGTCTCGGCAGCGGCCGCCTCGGCAGCGGCCTTCTCGGCAGCGGCCTTCTCGGCAGCCGCCTGACGCTCGGCGACCGACATCGGCGCCTGCGGCTTGGGCCCCCCGGACTCGCTCGGCGCCGGAGGGCGCGGAGCGGCGGGGCGCGGAGCCTCCGCCTTGGGGGCGGCCGCCTTGTCGGCGGTGAAGCCCTCAGCCTCCAGAGCGGCACGCAGCTTGCGTGCTACCGGAGGCTCGATGCTGGAGGACGGTCCCTTGACGAACTCGCCCATCTCTTTGAGTTTCGCGAGCGCGACTTTGCTGTCGACGCCGAGCTCGCTCGCGACCTCGTGTACGCGTGGTTTTGCAGCCACAATTCTCCTGTCTGGGCCTACCCCAGACAGGGCAGGCGTTAGTTGCGGACGGAACTCATTTCGAGCCGCTCATCGGTTGTCACTCATGTGAAGTCACTGCTTCTTCAGCCTGTTCTCTCAGGTGCGGCCCCAGGAGGGGTCGCAGTGCGGCCCGGATGGCCGTCGGGTCGAGGCTCCCCTCCGCTCTCAGCGCTCGCCCGAAGGCTCTGCGCGTGAGTGCGAGATCGAGACACTCGTCGACCGGATGCAGCCACGCGCCCCGTCCGGGGAGAGTGGCGGACGGGTCCGCCACGACTTCCGAATTCCGGAGAACGACCCTCAGAAGAGAGGGCCGGGGAGCGCGAGAACGGCATCCGACGCACGTTCTGACGGCTTCCATCTTACCCCTCACGCATCCCTGCGCCGAATCAGGACGGCTGCCGCCTCTTGGCTCAACACAACGCACCCGCAACACATTCCCTGATCGAGGGGCACGTCGTCGTCACTTTTCGCGGGCGGAAACGACAACAACGTGCCCTTCGGTCGTACCGATTACTTGTCGTCCAGGATCGAATCGGGCTGCATGTCGTGTCCGTGTGCCTGCGGCAACCGTGTCGCCACGGCTTCGCCGCGTCGGCACGGCGCGAAGATCGACATCCAGCCCTCCATTACTTGTCGTCCAGGATCGAATCGGGCTGGATGTCGATCTTCGCGCCCGTCAGCTTCGCCGCGAGCCGCGCGTTCTGCCCCTCTTTGCCGATGGCCAGCGACAGCTGGTAGTCGGGGACGAGCGCGCGCACCGCCTTGAGCGACTCGTCGATCACGAAGGCGCTGGTGACCTTGGCCGGCGAGAGCGCACTCGAGACGAAGGTCGCGAGATCCGGCGAGTAGTCGACGATGTCGATCTTCTCGTTGTTCAGCTCCGCGGTCACCGCGCGCACGCGCTGTCCGAGCTCGCCGATGCAGGCGCCCTTGGCGTTCACGCCGGGCTCCGTCGCGCGCACGGCGATCTTGGTGCGGTGGCCCGCCTCGCGGGCGAGCGAGACGATCTCGACGATTCCGCTGGCGATCTCGGGGACCTCCAGCGCGAACAGCTTGCGCACGAGCGCCGGGTGCGTGCGCGAGACCGTGATCGACGGCCCCTTGGCCCCCTTGGCGACACTGGTCACGTAGACGCGGATGCGGGAACCGTGGGTGTACTCCTCACCCGGAACCTGCTCCTCGGGCGGCAGGATCGCCTCCACGCTGCCGAGGTCGATGTGCACCATGCGCGGGTTGGGGCCCTGCTGGATGACGCCCGCGACGATGTCGCCCTCGCGGCCGCGGAACTCGCCGAGCACCGCGTCGTCGGCGATGTCGCGCAGCCGCTGGTTGATCACCTGCTTGGCGGCGAACGCCGCGATGCGCCCGAAATCGCTCGGGCTGTCCTCGGCCTCGCCGACGACGTTGCCCTCGTCGTCGTGCTCGGGGACGTAAACGGTGACATGTCCCGTCTTGCGATCCAGGTGCACGCGCGCGGCGGGCGGCAGGTCGCTGTGCCCGTGACGGTGGTCGGCCTGGTTGGTGTGCTTGAGATACGCGGTCAGGATGGCCTGCTCGATGATCTGCACAAGCTCGTCGAACGGAATCTCCTTCTCGCGCTCCATGAGACGCAAGACGCTGAGGTCGATGTCCATGCCGGCCTCCTCTATTCAGATCTTCGCCGCCGCGCGATGGCGCGACGGACTCAGTTCTCTACGGTACCGGAGATTCCGGCGGGCCGGGAGCCCGCGTACCGTGCAGGGCATGAGCGCACCCACCCGAACCGTCTCTCGCCTCGAGCGCAGCACGACCATGCGGGTTCTGGCCCGTATCGGGCTGGCCTCCATCGGCCTCCTCCACATCCTCATCGGCGTCATCGCACTGGCCGTCGCCGCGGGAGCGGGAGGCCAGGCCGATCAGTCCGGCGCCCTGCAGGCCGTCGCGTCCGTCCCTGGCGGCGTCGTGATCCTCTGGCTGGTGATCGTCGGCCTGATCGTGCTCGCCATCTGGCAGCTGCTGGTGGCCGTGACGGCGCACGGCGCGGGGACGAAGCTGCTCGAGATCGTCAAAGCCGTCGTCTATGCGGCGCTGGCCGTCATCACCCTCTCGATCGCGATGGGAGGCCACCACAACGCGTCGTCGACGGAGAAGACGCTGAGTGCGCGTCTTCTCGCTCTGCCAGGAGGGGTCTTCGTGCTCGGTCTGATCGGGCTGGTCATCGTCGCCGTCGGAGTGGGTTTCATCCGGAACGGCGCGACGCACCGCTTCGAACGCGACCTGAAGCTTCCGCCTGACGCCTGGGCGGGGGCGATCACCGTTCTCGGACGGGTCGGCTACATCGCCAAGGGGATCGCCCTCCTGCTCGTCGGCGGCCTGGTGGCCGCCGCCGCCGGCACGGTCGACCCGTCGAAGGCCGCCGGCCTCGACGGAAGCCTCAAGGCGCTGGTGAGCGTCCCGTTCGGCGTGTTCCTGCTCGTCGCGATCGCCGTCGGGCTGCTCGCCTACGGACTGTTCTGGTGCGTGCGCGCAGTCCGCGCGCGGCTCTAGGCTCCCTCCTCCGCCGGCGCCGCGAATTGCGCGTTGTAGAGCGTGTAGTACGCCCCGCCTCGCGCGAGCAGCTCGGAGTGCGTCCCCTGCTCGACGATCTTCCCGGCCTCCATCACGAGGATCAGATCGGCGTCGCGGATCGTGGACAGCCGGTGGGCGATCACGAACGACGTGCGATCAGCGCGCAGAGCGCTCATGGCCTTCTGCACCAGGAGCTCGGTGCGGGTGTCGACCGACGAGGTCGCCTCATCCAGGATCAGCACGCTCGGGCGCGCGAGGAACGCCCGCGCGATCGTCAGCAACTGCTTCTCGCCCGCGGAGACGTTGGAGCCCTCGTCGTCCAGAACGGTGTCGTAGCCGTCGGGCAGCGAGTGCACGAACCGGTCGACGTACGTCGCCTTCGCCGCGTCGAGGATCTCCTCCTCCGTGGCGTCGGGACGACCGTACGCGATGTTCTCCCTGATCGTGCCCCTGAACAGCCAGGTGTCCTGGAGCACCATCCCCATCCGCTCCCGGAGGTCGTGCCGCGTCATCGACGCGATGTCGACGCCGTCGAGGGTGACCCGGCCGGAGTCGAGGTCGTAGAAGCGCATCATGAGGTTGACCAGAGTCGTCTTGCCCGCGCCGGTCGGGCCGACGATCGCCACGGTCTGGCCCGGCTCGGCCACCAGAGAGAGGTTCTCGATGAGCGGCGTGTCCGGCGCGTACCGGAAGGAGACATCCTCGAATGCCAGCCTCCCCAACGTGCCCTCCGGGTTCACGGGCCCGCTCGGGTCGGGGCTCTGCTCGTCGGCGTCGAGCAACTCGAACACGCGCTCGGCGCTGGCGACGCCGGACTGCAGCAGGTTCGCCATCGAGCCCAGCTGTGTCAGGGGCTGGGTGAACTGGCGCGAGTACTGGATGAAGGCCGTCACGTCGCCGAGCTGCATCGCGCCGCCCGCGACCTGGAGGCCGCCGACCACGGCGATCGCGACATACATCAGGTTTCCGACGAACATCATCGACGGCATGATCAGGCCGGAGATGAACTGCGCGCCGAAGCTCGCCTCGTACATCTCCTGGTTCTTCTGGCGGAACCGCTCCTCCACTTCGCGATGACGGCCGAACACCTTCACCAGCGAGTGGCCGGTGAAGGCCTCCTCGATCTGCCCATTGAGCTCTCCCGTGTTGCGCCACTGCGCCACGAACAGCTTCTGGGAGCGCTTGGCGATCAGCGTCGTCGCCAACAGCGTGAGCGGGATGGTGACCAGCGCGATCACCGCCAGCAGCGGCGACACGACGAACATCATCACCGTCACGCCGATCACCGTCAGCAGCGAGGTGAGCAGCTGGCTCAATGTCTGCTGGAGCGTCTGCGAGATGTTGTCGATGTCGTTCGTCACCCGGCTCAGCAGCTCACCGCGCTGCATCCGGTCGAAGTACGTCAGCGGGAGGCGGTGGATCTTGGCCTCCACGTCCTGACGCAGCCGGTACACCGTGCGCTGCGTGATGCCGTTGAGCACGTAGCCCTGCAGGTAGCTGAACACCGACGACGCGATGTAGAGCGCGAGAACCCACATGAGGATGTGACCGACCGCGGCGAAGTCGATGCCCTCGCCCGGCGTCAGCGTCATCCCGGAGATGAGGTCGGCGAGCTGCCCCTGGCCGCTCGCACGCAGGCCCGCGATGGCTTGCGCCTGCGTGATGCCCTTCGGCAGCTGCGCCGAGATCGCTCCGGCGAAGACCAGGTTGATCGCGTTCCCGAGCAGCTTGGGTCCGAGCACCGCGAAGACCACGCTCACGACGGCGAGGAGGGTGACAAACACGATCCCGACCCTCTCCGGCCGCAGCCGGCGGCCGAGCCGCTTCGCCGACGGCCCGAAGTTCAGGGACTTGTCGCCCGGCATCGTCATGCTGCCGCCGAACGGACCGCCCCCGCCCGGGCCGCGTCGGACCGGGGTGCGGACCGGAGCCTGTGTCGTCGCGCCGCCACGGGCGCCGTCGTCGCGGCTCATGCCGCCTCCTCCGCGGTCAGCTGCGACGAGACGATCTCGGCGTAGGTGGGGTTGCTCTCGACGAGCTCGGCGTGGGTGCCGCGGCCGACCACCCGGCCGTCATCGAGCACGATGATCTGGTCGGCGTCGACGATGGTGGACACGCGCTGGGCCACGACGATCATGGTCGCCTCGGACTCGCTACGGGCCAGGGCCTGCCGGAGGCGCGCGTCCGTCGCGGTGTCGAGGGCCGAGAACGAGTCGTCGAAGATGAAGATCTCCGGCCGGCTCACGAGGGCACGCGCGATCGCGAGTCTCTGCCGCTGGCCTCCCGAGACGTTCGTGCCGCCCTGGGCGATCGGGCCCCCGAGCTTCTCGGGCATCTCGTCGACGAAGCCCTTCGCCTGCGCGATCTCGAGCGCACGCCAGAGCTCGTCGTCGGTGGCGTCCGGATTGCCGTAGCGGAGGTTGCTCGCGACCGTGCCCGAGAAGAGGTACGGTCTCTGCGGCACCAGGCCGATGCGCGACCAGAGAAGTTCGGGATCCAGCTCGGCGACATCGACGCCGTCGACGAGGACGATCCCGCTCGTCGCGTCGAACAATCGCGGGATGAGGTTGATCAGCGTGGTCTTGCCCGCGCCGGTGCTGCCGATGATGGCGGTCGACTTACCGGCCTCCGCAAAGAACGTCACGTCGCTGAGCACCGGCTGCTCGGCCCCGGGGTACGAGAAGCCGACGCCGACGAACTCGACGGTGCCCTTCGCGGACACCTCGGTCACCGGATTCACCGGAACCGCGACCGACGGCTCCGTGCTCAGCACCTGGCCGATTCGGTCGGCGCAGACGGCCGCGCGCGGAACGAGGACAGCCATCATCGTGGACATCATCACGCCCATGAGGATCTGCATCAGGTACTGCAGGAAGGCCGTCAGGGTGCCGATCTGCATCGAGCCGTCGGCGACCCGGAACGCGCCGAACCAGATCACCGCGACGCTGGAGACGTTGAGCACTAGCATCACGATCGGGAACATCAGCGCGAACAGCCGGCCCGCGCGGATCGCCGTGTCGGTCACCGCGTCGTTCGCGACGGTGAAGCGGTCGGTCTCGACCTCCTCCCGCACGAACGCCCGAACCACGCGGATGCCGGTGAGCTGCTCGCGCAGCACCCGGTTGACCCGGTCGATCCGCTCCTGCATCTTGCGGAACAGCGGAACCATCTTGACGATGATGATGCTCACGGCGATCAGCAGAACGGGGACGCTCACTGCGATGAGCCACGACAGCTGGATGTCCTGCCGCATCGCGAGCACGATGCCGCCGATCGCCAGGATCGGCGCCGAGACCAGCAGGGTGCAGGTCATCAGCACCAGCATCTGCACCTGCTGGACGTCATTGGTGTTACGGGTTATCAGCGATGGGGCGCCGAAGTGGGTGACCTCCCGCTCGGAGAACTCGCCCACCCGGCGGAAGATCGCGCCGCGGAGGTCGCGACCGACCAGCATCGCCACCTTCGCGCCGAAGTAGACGGCCGTGATCGAGCACGCGATCTGCACGATCGTGATCCCGAGCATCTCGGCGCCGGTCGAGAGGATGTATCCGGTGTCACCCTTGGCGATGCCGTTGTCGACGATGTCGGCGTTCAGCGTCGGCAGCCAGAGCGACAGCAGTGACTGCGCCAACTGGAAGACCACCACCCCGACGAGGAGCGGCCAGTGCGGCCGGAGGAACCGGCCGAGGAGTTTCAGGAGCATCGTGGCTCTCCCTGCTGTGCGGCATCGGCGGCGGTCGTGGGTGTGAAGATCGCGAACGGCCGGCCGGCGACGCCAACGAGGGCGATCCGAGCGAGGTCGTCGATACTGAACTCGATGCCGTCGTTCAGTACGGGAAACGCGGACGAGAAGCTGATGAGGCGGAGGATGTGGGCGACACGCTCCGGAGGCCAGTTGAGGTCGTCCGCTTCCGGAGCGAGGATCCCGGCAATGATGGCCGCGAACTCGGTGCGCTCCTGCGGCACGGGCGGCCGCTGATGGCCGACCACGGCCATGATTCGCATGACGTTCCTGAACCGCTCCCGCATCAGGTAGACGATGGCGCGGACCTTGTGCTCGAGCGGCAGTGCGGGGTCGATGGAGCGCAGCGCCTCGCGGAGCGGCTCCGGATCGAGGTACTTCTCGACGGCTGCCTGGACGAGGGTCTCCTTGTCGCCGAACGCGCGGAAGATCGTGCCTTCGGCGATCCCGGCCGCGTCGGCGATCTGGCGCGAGGTCACACCCCGGCCGTGCTCGATGAGAAGCGGGATGACTGCGTCGATGATCATCGCCTTGCGGTCCTCCGGCGCGAGCGGCTGCGCGCGCGTGCGCACCGGCTGGTCGGCGTCCAGTTCGGCCGTCGCATCGGTCTCGGCGCGGGTTTCCACGTCTGCCTCCACACCGCTCTCCACGAACGAAATAGTAAGCGGAGTGAGTGCTCACTCACAACGATGACTGCGTTCGCCCTGAGCGAACGCCTCCCTGAGCTCAGTATCGGCGCGGGAAGAATCCCGCGATGGTCTCCAGCTCGTCGGCCGTCGGCGACCAGGCCGTCGCAGCCTCGGCGTTCGCGACGATCTGCTCGGGGCGGGTGGCGCCCGCAATGACGCTGGTGAGCCCCGGCTGGGCGAGCAACCAGGCGAACGTCGCAGCCAGCATCGTGACGCCGCGCTCGTCGCAGAACGCCTGGTACGCCTCGATGGCGTCCCACGGCGCCTCATCGAGCAGGTGCTTGCGCATCATCATGATGCGACTGTCGGCCGGGCCGCCCGAGCGGCTGAACTTGCCCGTGAACAGACCGTTGTAGAGCGGGAAGAAGGGGAGGAAGCCGAGTCCGTAGGCGTTCACCGCCGGCAGCACCTCCCGCTCCGCGTCGCGCTCCAAGAGGCTGTACTCGTTCTGCGACGAGATGAACCGCGGGTGCCCGGCGAGCCGCGCGGTGAACTCCGCCTCGGCGACCTCCCAGCCGGCGAGGTTGGAGTGACCGATGTAGCGGATCTTGCCCTCGGTGATGAGGTCGTCGAGGGTCGCGAGCGTCTCCTCGATGGGCGTCGACGGGTCTGGGCGGTGCAACTGGTACAGGTCGATCCAGTCGGTCCGCAGGCGGCGCAGGGAGGCCTCCACAGCAAGCCGGATGTACCGGCGCGATCCGCGCGCACCCCAGTCGGGGCCGTTGGTGCCCGCCATGTCCATGCCGAACTTGGTGGCGAGGACGATGCCGTCACGCTTGCCCTCGAGCGACTTGCCCATGAGGGTCTCCGAGAGCCCGCGCTCTTTGCCGTAGATGTCTGCGGTGTCGAAGAAGGTCACACCGGCGTCGATCGCCGCACCGATGACGACATCGGTGCCCTCCTGCGTCTCGGAGGCCGTGCCCGCGCGGCCGAAGTTGTTGCAGCCCAGGCCGATCGTGGAGACGATCAGTCCGGAGGGTCCGAGAGTGCGGTATTCGATGTTCGCCATGCCGTCGAGTCTAGGCAGCGCGCTGCCGGCGATCGAATCGAAAACTCCTCCACAGTCGGCTGCTCGAACGACTTATCCCCGATGTCCGATTTCCGCGAGTCACTGCCGGACGCCGGCCCTAGAGTCGATCCATGAGCAATTCCTTCTCGTACCTTCTCCGCATCCCGAGCCCGATCGGCCGCATCGAGTTGACCGCCGACAGCGAGGCGATCACGTCGCTCTCGATCGCACGCGACGACGTGCTCCCGCTCGATGACCATCCTGAGCGCAGTTCCGCCGTGCTCGACGACGCGGCCGCACAGCTCGACGAGTACTTCGCCGGAACGCGTCGGGACTTCGACGTCCCGGTGCACCTGGCGGGCACGCCGTTCCGCACGTCCGTGTGGGAACGCCTGTCCGGGCTGGAGTACGGCACGCTCACGACCTATGGCGAGCTCGGTCTCGCGATCGGGCGGCCGGGCTATGGCCGAGCCATCGGCGGCGCCGTCGGCTCCAATCCCGTCCCGATCATCATCGGATGCCACCGGGTCCTCTCGTCGACAGGCAAGATCACCGGCTACAGCGGCGGTGAGGGCATCCCCACCAAGCTCTGGCTGCTGGAGCACGAGGGGATCACACTGGCCGCATGACCACGACCGATCAGCCGCCCGCGTCCACGTCAGCCGAGTCCACTGTGCCCGAGTCCACTGTGCCCGAGTCCGCTGCGCTCGCTTCCGCGCCGATCCCCCGCTCCGCCCTCGTCGTCGGCGACGACGGTGTGGCCCGCTGCTCCTGGTCGACGAGCGATGCCGAGTACCGCCGCTATCACGACGAGGAGTGGGGCACGCCCCAGCACGATCCGCGCGCTCTCTACGAGAAGCTCTGTCTCGAAGGCTTCCAGGCCGGGCTCTCCTGGATCACCATCCTGAAACGCCGCCCCGCCTTCCGCGAGGTCTTCCGCGGTTTCGACCCCGTGCGGGTCGCCACGATGACGGAGGACGACGTGCAACTTCTGCTGGGCGACGAGCGGATCATCCGCCATCGGGGCAAGATCGAGGCCACCATCTCGAACGCGAAGGCGACGCTGGCGCTCGAGGTGTCCCTCGAAGACCTCATGTGGGGCTTCGCTCCCTCCAGCGCATGCGAGCGACCCCGCGCGTGGGGTGATGTCCCGACGGTGACGACGGAGTCGACAGCCCTGAGCAAGGAACTCCGCCGTCGCGGCTTCCGCTTCGTCGGCCCGACCACGATGTACGCCCTCATGCAAGCGACGGGCATGGTCGACGACCACTTCGAGGGCTGCTTCCGCGCCGTTCGGTGATCGCAGGCCAGTCGACGACAAGAGGCCGCAGAGTCGACGACACGCGAGTCGGTTCGACGACAAGAGGAGTCGGGTCGGCAGACGCGATCAAGTGGAACCGTTCTCGCTGGTGACGGTGCGTCCGCTCGTGCCCGACCGCAGGCGGAATCACTGTGCAGCCGCCACACCGGTTCCGACCTCGGCACGTCAGAACGACGTGTCAGCGATCAGCGCACCGACCCGACTGGCATGTGGAGGTCAAGGCGCATCACAGCGCGCGACCCCGTCAGGGTGTCCCCTCTCTCTTCGGAATTGAGTTTATCTCACTAACGCGTCGAATGCCACCATCCTGTCTTCGGCGCAGCACATTCTCAGCCTGCTGAGTGTCAGCGCGCTGAAGCCCGACCCTGGACGCGCTCAGCGAGCCGCGCGGAGCACCGCGGTGAGCTTGCCCGGTGTTCCGGTCACCTCCGGCACCACCAGGTTCAGTTCGCCCGGACGGTGGGTGGAGCGGGAGAGGTCGTAGCCTTCGCCCGTCGCCCACGCCAGCAGCTCGTCCGTCGAGGCGAAGTGCTCCCCGCGCTCGACGAGCGCGCGCGTGAACAGCCCTTTGGCCTGCTTGTTGAAGTGATTGAGCGCCCGCACCGTTCCGCTCTCGTCGCGCGCGAGCACTCGGAGGTAGTGCGCGGCCTCCCGCACTGGCAGGGGGCCGAGGGCGGCATAGCCCTCCGAGCGCAGGTCGAGAATGACGCCGTCGACCGAGGCGAGTTCGTCCGCGCACACGGCGCTCCACCGCTTCTTGAGCGAAGGCGAGAGCCGCGAGTCGAATGACAGCCGGTACGCCGGGATGGGATCGGCGGCCCGAACCAGGCCGAGCAGGGCGGACTGCACCGCGACGCTCCCAGCCGCGAACCGCCACTGCTCCGCTGTGAACGAGTCGGCGTCCAAGGCATCGTAGAGCACCCCCGTGTAGCGCAGCAGAGCCGGCATCGTCGATGCTGATCGCAGAACGCGGTTGCGTTCCACCTCCGCGCCCGCGTGCTTCGCCCCGAGCTTCAGCGCCCGGGCGGCAGCGTCGGGCGACTCCGTCATCGCGACCGTCTCGTCGACGACGGCGGAACGCGTGGAGGTCAGTGCCGGAAAGCCCAGCGACTGCAAGGCGAGCGGAACGCCCGCACCCCCGTCGCGCTTGGTCTCCGACGGGGGCAGGAGCAGGAGCACTCAGCCCTCCAGGAAGGCGAGTGCTGCGTCGACGTTCTCGCCGAGCGGGCGGGACGTGTCGAGCGTGACGCGGGGAAGGGACGCGGCCGCGCCCTTCCACTCCGCGTACTCCTCGATGCTCTGCTCCACCGCATAGGCGGCGGTCAGGCCGGCGCGCTTCGCGAGTCGGCCCTCGTGGAGTTCTGCGTCGAAGCAGACGGTCTCCACGACACGCAGCTTCACCCCGCAGCGTTCCGCTAGGTCGCGCCACTGCAGCCGGGCGGGCTCGACCGCGTTCACGGCGTCGACGATCACCGAATGGCCGCTGACCAGCACCTGCTCGGCCATGCGCTCCGCGACCAGATAGGCGGCGAGGCCGGTCGGCTGGTCGGCAGTCGATGCCGGCTTTGAGGATCGCGGCCTCGATCGGGTCCACCGAGATCGCCGTGGCCCCGAGGCGGCCCGCGATGATCTCCGCGATGGTGGACTTGCCCGAACCAGGAAGCCCCGCCGTCACGACGAGGACAGGGACGCGGACGTCTCCGAACTGCCGGACGAGCGGGGCTGCCATGTCGGTCACCGTCAGACGAGCTCAGCCTGACGGGCCACGATGGTGACCGTGTTGTTCTCAACGGAGAGGAAGCCGTCGTCGGCCTGCGCCGTGATCGACTCGCCCCCGTTGAGGGTCACACGCACCTCGCCCTGGGCGAGGATGGCGAGCAGCGGCTCGTGGCCGGGCAGGATACCGATCTGCCCCTCCACGGTCCGTGCGACGACCATGCTCGCCTCGCCCGACCACACTTCGTGGTCGGCGGCGACGACGCTGACGTTGAGGACAGCCATGATCAGCCGTTCTCCTTCTGGATCTGGGCCCACTTCTCCTCGACGTCCGAGATCGGACCGACGTTGAAGAACGCCTGCTCGGCGACGTGGTCGAACTCGCCCTTGGCGATCGCGTCGAACGACTCGATGGTGTCCTTCAGCGGGACGGTCGAACCCTCGACACCGGTGAACTTCTTCGCCATGTAGGTGTTCTGCGAGAGGAACTGCTGGATGCGGCGCGCCCGCGACACGGTGATCTTGTCCTCTTCGGACAGCTCGTCGACACCGAGGATCGCGATGATCTCCTGCAGTTCCTTGTTCTTCTGGAGGATCTGCTTGACCGTGGTCGCGACGCGGTAGTGGTCGGCGCCCAGGTAGCGGGGGTCGAGGATGCGCGACTGGTCGAGGTCAGCGGGTCGACGGCCGGGTACAGACCCTTCGACGCGATCTCGCGGGAGAGCTCGGTCGTGGCGTCGAGGTGCGCGAACGTGGTCGCCGGCGCCGGGTCGGTGTAGTCGTCGGCGGGCACGTAGATCGCCTGCAGCGAGGTGATCGAGTGGCCGCGGGTCGAGGTGATGCGCTCCTGGAGGACGACCCATCTCGTCGGCGAGGTTCGGCTGGTAGCCCACCGCGGACGGCATGCGGCCGAGCAGCGTCGAGACCTCGGAGCCGGCCTGCGTGAAGCGGAAGATGTTGTCGATGAAGAGCAGCACGTCCTGCTTCTGCACGTCGCGGAAGTACTCCGCCATCGTCAGCGCGGAGAGGGCGACGCGCAGACGCGTCCCCGGCGGCTCGTCCATCTGGCCGAAGACGAGGGCGGTCTTGTCGAAGACGCCCGCCTCCTCCATCTCGTGGATGAGGTCGTTGCCCTCACGGGTGCGCTCGCCGACACCGGCGAACACCGACACACCACCGTGGTCCTGCGCGACGCGCTGGATCATCTCCTGGATGAGGACGGTCTTGCCGACGCCCGCGCCGCCGAACAGGCCGATCTTGCCACCCTGCACGTACGGGGTGAGCAGGTCGATGACCTTGATGCCGGTCTCGAACAGCTGGGTCTTCGACTCGAGCTGGTCGAACGCCGGCGGCTGGCGGTGGATGGGCCAGCGCTCGGTGATCTCGATCTTCTCGCCCGGCTTGGCGTTGAGCACATCGCCGGTCACGTTGAAGACCTTGCCCTTGGTGACGTCGCCGACGGGCACCGTGATCGGCGCGCCGGTGTCGCGCACCTCGCCGCCGCGGACCAGGCCGTCGGTGGGCTTCAGGGCGATCGCGCGCACGAGGTCGTCGCCGAGGTGCTGGGCGACCTCGAGCGTGATCTCGGTCGACTCGCTCGCCGATGGTGATGGTGGTCTTCAGGGCGTTGTAGATGCTCGGGGATCGAGTCGTGCGGGAACTCGATGTCGACGACCGGACCGGTGACGCGGGCGATGCGCCCCACGCCGGCCGGCTGCGCGTGTCGAAGCCTGGGCTTCGGCGGTGGCGGTAGTCATGATTCGTTCTCTCTCGTTTGGACGATCTATTTTGCCGAGCTCAGCGCGTCGGCGCCGCCCACGATCTCGGAGATCTGCTGGGTGATCTCGGCCTGGCGGGCGTTGTTGGCCAGTCGGGTGTAGTCGGTGATGAGCTTGTCGGCGTTGTCGCTCGCGGACTTCATCGCCTTCTGCGTCGCCGCGTGCTTCGGACGCCGCGGACTGCAGCATCGCGTTGAAGATGCGGCTCTCGATGTAGACCGGCAGCAGCGCGTCGAGCACGGTGCTCGACGTCGGGCTCGAACTCGTAGAGCGGCAGGACCTGCGTGTCGGTCAGGCTCCTCGACGCCCTCGACGACCTCGAGCGGAAGCAGGCGCACGATCTCGCGGCTCCTGCGTCAGCATGCTCACGAAGCGGTTGTAGACGACGTGGATCTCGTCGACACCGCCGTCGACGCGTCGCGCAGGAACGACTCGAGGATCGCGTCGGCGATCTCCTTCGCCGTGCTCGAACTCGGGGTTGTCCGTGTCGCCCGTCCACACCCGCTCGAACGCGCGACGTCGGAAGCTGAAGTAGCCGACGCGCCTTGCGGCCGATCAGGAAGTAGACGACCTCCTTGCCCTGGCTGCGAAGCAGCTCGGCGAGCTTCTCCGACTCCTTGAGCACGTTCGAGTTGAATGCGCCGGCGAGGCCGCGGTCGGACGAGAAGATGACGATCGCAGCGCGCTCGATCTTCTCGGGCTCCGTGGTGAGGACGTGCTCGACGTTCGAGTAGCGTCGCCACGGCCGACACCGCACGCGTGATCGCGCGGGCGTACGGCGTCGAGGCGGCCACCCGGGCCTGCGCCTTCTGGATGCGCGAGGCGGAGATCAGCTCCATGGCACGGGTGATCTTCTTGGTCGTCTGGGCAGACTTGATCTTCTGCCGGTAGACCCGAAGCTGTGCTCCCATGTGTCTTCCTCAGTACCTATCCGTGCTCAGCGCTTCGCCTTGACGATCTGCTCCTGGTTGACATCTTCTTCGGCGCTCGCCTCGAACTCCTCGCGTCCGACCGAGGCGAGCGGCTTGCCCTCACCGGTCTGGAACTCGAGCTTGAACTTGTCGACCTCGGCGCCCAGCTTCTCCACCGTGTCGTCGTCGAGCACGTTGCGTCTCACGGAGCGTGGTGAGGATGTCGGTGTTGCGACGAAGGTGGTCGAGCAGCTCGGTCTCGAAGCGGAGCATGTCCTCCACGGCGACCTCGTCGAGCTTGCCGTTGGTTCCGGCCCAGATCGAGACGACCTGCTCCTCGACGGGGAACGGCGAGTACTGCGGCTGCTTGAGCAGCTCGGTCAGACGTGCACCGCGAGCGAGCTGGCGGCGGCTGGCCGGCGTCCAGGTCGGAGGCGAACATCGCGAACGCCTCGAGCGAGCGGTACTGGGCGAGCTCGAGCTTGAGCGTGCCGGAGACCTTCTTGATCGACTTGACCTGCGCGTCGCCACCGACTCGGGAGACCGAGATGCCGACGTCGACCGCGGGACGCTGGTTGGCGTTGAAGAGGTCGGACTGCAGGAAGATCTGGCCGTCGGTGATCGAGATCACGTTGGTCGGGATGTAGGCCGAGACGTCGTTCGCCTTCGTCTCGATGATCGGCAGACCGGTCATCGAACCGGCACCCAGCTCGTCCGAGAGCTTGGCACAACGCTCCAGCAGGCGGGAGTGCAGGTAGAACACGTCGCCCGGGTAGGCCTCGCGTCCCGGCGGACGACGCAGGAGGAGCGACACGGCGCGGTAGGCCTCGGCCTGCTTCGACAGGTCGTCGAAGATGATGAGGACGTGCTTGCCGTCGTACATCCAGTGCTGGCCGATGGCCGAGCCGGTGTAGGGGGCGAGGTACTTGAAGCCGGCGGGGTCGGAGGCCGGAGCCGCGACGATGGTGGTGTACTCCATCGCGCCGGCATCTTCGAGAGCGCCCTTCACCGAGGCGATGGTCGAGCCCTTCTGGCCGATGGCGACGTAGATGCAGCGGACCTGCTTGTTGGCGTCGCCCGACTCCCAGTTGGCCTTCTGGTTGATGATCGTGTCGATCGCGATGGCCGTCTTGCCGGTCTGGCGGTCGCCGATGATCAGCTGACGCTGGCCGCGGCCGACCGGGATCATGGCGTCGATGGCCTTGATGCCGGTCTGCAGCGGCTCGTGCACGCTCTTGCGCTGCATGACGCCGGGCGCCTGGAGCTCGAGCGCGCGGCGCCCCTCGGTGGCGATCTCGCCGAGACCGTCGATCGGGTTGCCGAGCGGGTCGACGACGCGACCGAGGTAGCCGTCGCCGACCGGGACGGAGAGGACCTCGCCGGTGCGGGTCACCTCCATGGCCCTCGTCGATGCTCGTCGAACTCGCCGAGCACGACGACGCCGATCTCGTTCTCGTCGAGGTTCAGCGCGAGGCCCAGGGTGCCGTTCGCGAAGCGGATGAGCTCGTTGGCCATCACGCCGGGGAGGCCCTCGACGTGCGCGATGCCGTCGGCGGCGTCGAGGACGTGCCCGACCTCGGTCGGTCTCTGCCCCGGTCGGCTCGTACTTCGAGACGAAGTCCTTGAGCGCGTCCCGGATTTCGTCGGGGCTGATCTGAATGTCTGCCATCGTAATTCCCTCTGTTGAGGCGGTCAGCCCGCCAGCTGAAGTCGTAGTTCGGTGAGGCGCGACGCGACGCTTCCGTCGATGACGTCGTCGCCGATCTGCACGCGCAGACCACCGAGGATCGTCGGATCGACGACCTCGTTGAGCTTGAGGTCGCCGTACTTCGCGGCAAGGCTCGCGCGAAGGCGCTCGGCCTGCTCGGCCGGGAGCGGCATGGCCGTGACGACCGTGGCGATCGTCTGGTCGTACTGCGCGGCGACGGTGCGCGCGGCCGCGCGCAGCGATTCGCGGACGCTGCGCCCGCGGGGCTGGAGAACCAGCTGACGCACGATCTCGACGGTCTGCTCCGAGGCCTTGCCCGCGAGCAGGCGCTCCGCCAGCTCGGCCTTGGCCTCGGGCGCCGCCAGCTTGCTGCGGAGCGCGAGTTCGAGCCCCGCGTCGGAGGTCACGGCGCCTCCGAACGCGAAGAGCTCGCCCGGGATGTCCACGTTGCGCGGCGACGACGCGGCGATCGAGCGGATTCCGAGCTCCTCGATCGCGGCCAGGACGTCGCCCTGGTTCGACCAACGCTCGCCGGCGACGACGGTCAGCAGTTCGACCGCAGGAGCCGAGAGCGACGCGAACACGCGCTTCACCAACGCGGTCTTGCCCTCCGCCGACGCCGACGGATCGCTGAGGACCGAACGGAGCTGGGCGGAGTCGGCGACGACTCGTCCTGCGGCGAACAGGTCTTCAGCCGTCGCCAGATCGGCCTTGGACCCGAGCCCGGCGAGAGCCGAGACGGATCGGGCCAACGCTTCTCTGGAGGCGCTTCCCATCAGTTGCTCGACCCTGCCTTCTCGGCCTTCTCGCTGGACTCGAGGTCGGCCAGGAACCGGTCGACGATCGCCTGAGCCTTCTTGTCGTCAGAGAGCACCTCGCCGACCACGCCGGAGGCGAGGTCGATCGCGAGCGAACCCACCTCACCGCGGAGCGAGACGAGAGCGGACTGGCGCTCGGCCTCGATTTGGGCCTGTGCGGCGGCGGTCACGCGGGCGGCCTCGACCGTCGCGTTGTCCTTGGCCTCCGCGACGATCTGCTGACCGTCAGTACGTGCGGTCTCGCGGATCTTGGCCGCCTCGGCGCGCGCGTCGGCGAGCTGGGCGGTGTACTCCTCGAGCAGCGCCTCGGCCTTGTGCTGCGCCTCGTCGGCCTTGGCGATGTTGCCCTCGATCGCTTCGGCACGCTGATCCAGGAGCTTCTGCATGCGCGGCAGCGCGTAGATCCAGAAGAAGATCAGGATGACGACGAAGCAGATGAGCGACCCGACGATGTCGTACCACTGCGGGATGAGCGGATTGATCGTCTCGCCCTCCGTAGCGGCGCGGATCACACCGTTGACCATCGTTCCTCCTTATTGAGAGAGATGAGGAGGATTACTGGAAGATGAAGTAGGTCGCGATACCGATGAACGCGAGCGCCTCGGTGAACGCGATACCGATCCACATCAGGACCTGAAGCCGGCCGGCCAGCTCGGGCTGGCGAGCGACGCCCTCGATGGTCTTGCCGACGACGATGCCCACGCCGATGGCCGGGCCGATGGCGGCGAGGCCGTAACCGACGGTGGCGATGTTGCCGTTGATTGCAGCGATGTCCACGTTATGTGTTTCCTTCCGTGATGGCGGTTCGTGCAGTTGCGCGAACCGTAACTAGTGCTCCTCGGCGACTGCGAGCTGGATGTAGACAGCCGTGAGCAGCGCGAAGACGTAGGCCTGGAGGACAGCCACCAGGATCTCGAAGAGAGTGAAGACGAAGCCGAACGCGAGCGCTCCGATGCCGAGAACGATCCAGCCCTGGCCGAGCGCGAACGTGAAGAACACGGACGCGCTGAAGAAGAGCACCAGCAGCATGTGGCCGACGATCATGTTCATCATGAGTCGGAGCGTCAGCGTGATCGGTCGCAGGATGAAGGTCGAGATGAACTCGATCGGCGTCACGATGATGTAGATGGCCTTCGGCACGCCGGGCGGGAACAGCGCGTTCTTGAAGAAGCCCGTGGGGCTCTTCTTGACACCGGCGTAGATGAAGGTGATGTACGAGACCGCTGCGAGCACGAGCGGCACTCCGATGACGGAGGTGCCCGCGATGTTCAGGAACGGGATGACACCCGTCAGGTTCATGAACAGCACCATGAAGAACATCGTGGTGAGGATCGGGAGGAACCGGCGGCCGTCTTTGCGGCCGAGCAGGTCTTCTGCGATGTTCACCCGGACGAGGTCGAGCCCCATCTCGACGAGCGACTGGAATCTGCCGGGAACGACGCGCATGCGGCGCGTGCCCAGCCAGAAGACCAGAAGGAGTGCGACGACGGCGATGAATCGGACCAGCATGATCCGGTTGACCTCGAAGCCACCGATGGAAAAAATGGCCGGTGGGAAGAACTCGTTGATCGACGGGCCGTGGAAGCTTCCATCATCGGAGCTTGCGGCCTGGACCAGCAGGTTCACAGCGTTAGCTAACAGCGCTATCTCCTGTTTCGGGGCGTCGAGCTGAAAGCTCTCGCGACGACGAACGGTGGACACCCGCGCTCGCGCGCCGGTCTTGCATGGGGCGCGTACGGGTGGGGGATCACTGACAACTCTACAAGAGTTTTCAACCGGTAACGAATCGGATACGGCTCAGTGCTTCTCCCCCGGCAGCGTCACGTCGCTGACGTAGGGAATCCGGGACCGGAAGACCACGATCATGTCCACCACGAGCGACCCGATCACGCCGGCGATGAGACTCAGGAACAGTACGACGGGGTTGATCCACGGCTGGTCGCGCAGCACGATCGCGAGCACGATGAACAGCACGAACTTCAGGATCCAGCCGCCGAGGACGACGCCGAAGAAGATGCCGACGTAAAGATCGGAGCCGATGAAGCGGTTGGCGATCAGGATGCTGACCGCTGTGATGCCGAGGAACACCGCGGCCATGAGCGTGCCGATGAGCGCGCTCGTCACTCCGACCCAGCCGGCGAAGATGCCGCCGAGCACCATCCCGACCACGGCGATAGCGCCGGCGAGGATCAGCCCGTACTTGAGCGCGTCCTTGAGGACGGGGGTCGACGTGGGCTGCTGCGGTGTGCGTCGCTGCGCGGGCTGGTCCGGCCGCGGGGCGGGCGTCCCGTGCTGGTGGTCGGTCATCGGGTCTCCTCAGTCGGGGTGTCGATGGGGGGCGTGCGGGCGGCCGGGACGCGGACGCCTTCGCTGGCGATGTCGAGCTGGTCGTATCGGGCCGTCTCCTCGGCCTCCCTGCTGCCCGCGGGGGCGAGCTCGGCCGCGGCCTCGTTCGCCTTGCGCCGGCTCAGGGGCGCCAGCGTGATGGCAGTGCAGATCACGAGGCCGATCGCGACGAAGACGATAGCCATCCAGTACGGGTCGAAGAAGAAGAGCAGGCAGCCGATGGAGAGGACGGCGGTCCAGGCGTAGAAGATCAAGACGGCGTGCAGGTGCGTGTGACCCATGTCGAGCAACCGGTGGTGCAGGTGCTTGCGGTCGGCGCTGAACGGCGACTTGCCTGCGCGCAGGCGCCGTACGACAGCCAGACCGAAGTCGAGCAACGGGATGACGAGCACCGCGAACGGGATGGTGACCGGGATGAACGCCGGCACCAGCGAGGACTTGCCGAGCGTCCGCAGCGCCTCCGGGTTGATGGTGCCGGTGACGGAAATCGCTGAGGTGGCCATGAGCAGGCCGATCAGGAGGGCGCCCGCGTCACCCATGAACATCTTCGCCGGATGCCAGTTGAGCGGAAGGAAGCCCGCGCACGCGCCGACCAGGATCGCCGCGATGACACCGGCGAGGCTGAAGTAGTTCTGGGGACTGATCTCACGCTGCAGAAGGTAGGTGTAGACGAGGAAGGTGCCGTTGGCGATCAGCGCGACGCCGGCGACGAGGCCGTCGAGGCCGTCGATGAAGTTGATCGCGTTCATGACCAGCACGATCGCGAACAGCGTGATCACGATGCTCATCACCGGGGAGCCGACGGTGAGGCCGCCGATCGGGAGCGAGTAGATCTGCACCCCGAGCCAGGCGACGAGACCCGCCGCGACGAACTGGCCGGCGAGTTTCGTCATCCAGTCGAGATCCCAGAGGTCGTCGGCCACTCCGAGCACGACGATGATGAGTGAGGCGCCGAGGATCGCGACGATCGGCCCGGCGTCGGAGAAGATCAGCGACAGCACGCCGAACTGGCTGGACAGCAGCCAGGACACCCCGAACGCGACCAGGATGCCGAGGAACATCGCGACGCCGCCGAGCCGCGGCGTCGGCCGGGTGTGCACGTCGCGTTCGCGGATCTTCGGATACAGCTTGAACCGCATCGCGAGTCGGTAGACAACCAACGACATCCCGAACGTGATCACAGCCGAGATGAGCGCGAGTGCGAGGAAGAGGGTCACGGCTCAGGTGTCCGCGGGGGTGTCGACGCCGTCGCGCTCGGCGGAGTCGGACGAGTCGGACGAGTCGGCGGAGTCGGACGAGTCGGCGGAGTCGGACGAGTCGGCGGAGTCGGACGAGTCGGCGGAGTCGGCGAGTCGGAGTCGGACGAGTCGGCCTCCGCTGCGGAGCTCTCCTCGTCCGCCAGCGCGTCGCCCACGACGGCGCGCAGCTGCTCCGCGGTGATCACACCGTGACGGAGGATGCGGAGCTTGCCCGCGCCGGACGCGAGCGCGGTCGCGTCGACGATCGTCGAGGAGGAGTCCTTGCCCTCGACCTGTTCGTAGGCCGTTCCCGCCTCTCCCCCGTCGAGGTACACGGAGATCGAATCGCCGAGCATGGCCTCCGCCTCGGCAGCGGTGCGCGCGGCGGGGCGGCCGGTGAGGTTGGCGGAGGACACGGCCAGTGGCCCCGTCTCGGACAGGATCTCGAGGGCGATGCGGTCCTGCGGCATGCGCAGCGCGACCGTACCTCGGGTCTCACCGAGGTCCCAGACCAGAGAGGGCGCGGCGGGCAGGACGATGGTCAGTCCGCCCGGCCAGAACGCGGCGACGAGAGCCTCCACTTCGGGCGGCACATGCTCGGCGAGAGCCGCCAGAGTCGGGATGCCGGGAACCAGTACAGGAGGCGGCGACTGCCGACCGCGTCCTTTGGCGTCGAGGAGGCGCTGCACCGCTGCGGGGCTGAACGCGTCGGCGGCGACACCGTAGACGGTGTCGGTGGGAATGACGATCAGCTCGCCGCGACCGATCGCCCCGCGGGCGAGGCGCATGCCGGTGAGCAGTTCGGAATCGACGGAGCAGTCGTATATGGGAGCCATGACGGCACCCATGATAGTTGAGCGGCTGCAAGGTTCTCTGCGACCGCGCTGGTGGCCGCGCGGGACGATACTGGTCACAATGGATGTGTACTTCTTCGACTGCGACAAGACCCTCTACGACTACGACTTCCACAAGCGCCTCCCCCGCCTGGCCGAGCTCGGCGGCGTCAGCCAGTACCGGCTGGCATCGACCTGGTGGGCGGGCGGTCACGAACGCGCAGCGGAGATCGGCGAGTACGCGACCAGCGAGGAGTACCTGGATGCGTTCACCGAGGTGACGGGCGCCCGCCTGACTCTGGCCCAGTGGCAGGACGCCCGCAAAGCCGCGATGACTCCGATCGAGGGGTCGATCTCCGCTCTGCGCACGGCGGCGACGCTGGGCACGGTGTCGCTGCTGTCGAACAACCCGATTCCGTTCAAGGACTCGCTGCCCGTGCTCATGCCGGAGGTGATCGGCGTGCTCCGCGACAACGACCTCGTCTCGGCAGTACTGGGTGCGCGCAAGCCCGAGCGCCGCATCTACACCCGCGCGCTCGGACGTTTCGGCGTACAGCCCGAGGACTCCATCCTCTTCGACGACTCGCTCGCGAACGTCGAGGGCGCCCGGGAGGCCGGAATGCACGCCCATCACTTCACCCGCAACGCCGACGGCTCCTTCGACACGGATGGGATGGTCACGGCGATCCACGCGTTCGCGGAGCGCGACCGCTGACCGACGCGGAGTCGTCGATCAAGACGATCGCCTCGGTCGGAGGCGTGGGAACCGGTCCGGGCCACGGGCCGAGCTTGGATTTCACGGGCTCCGTCGACAGCTTGTTCACCAGGAAGAACGGGCTGTCCGAGCGTCCGAGGACGGGCGACCAGTCGTTGTCGATGGCACCTGATGAGATGTCGACACGTGAGCCATCCGCCGCTTCGACGAAGACCGCCAGCTCGGTCGGGCGGACGTCGCCGATCGTCCAGAGGGATCGGAGCAGGTAATCAGCCAGCCCCCCGGCATCGGCGACCTCGGCGCCCGCTTCCAGTCGGACGACGACGGTTGCCGATACGACCGCGGTGAACGTGCTGCGTAGCCGTTCGATCGACGCCTCCGCGTCGTCGATCCCGTGGATGCTCTCGATCGAGGACTCCACCTCCGCCACGGGCCGACCATACAGGTTCTCCGTTGCACAGCCCGAGAGGGCGACCAGAATCGCCAAGGCAGCGCAGGACACGAATCGTGCGCGCATGCGCTCACCTCACCCTTTCCGCGTGGAAGTCGCCGACGACGACGGAACCACCAGCGGGGATGGAAAGGGCTCCGACCTCGCGCAGCTCCGAGGCCGCGCCCATGACGGCGTAGCGCCGGACGTCGTGTACCGTCCCGGGCAGCATCGGAGGGCTGACGGTCTCGTTCATCATCTGGACGCCTGGACCACCAACCGTCAGCCAGCCGTCGCGCGGCGGATTCCGCCGGCCGTCCAGCGCCGCTACGACATCCTGGTCTGCCTCCACCGAGAAGACCCGAACTCCTTCCCGGATGTTCATCGCGCCGACCGGCGCTCCCGCCGTGTGGATCTCGGTGATGTTGAACCCGCGCGGATCGGCTGCCACCGCGGCAGCGGTGATGCCGCCGAGGCTGAACCCGTCCAGCTCGACCGGAGGGGCGCCGGAACCCGTCGGGATGCCGGCCTGTCGCATCGCCTCGTACACGGACCCGGCGAGAGACGCGTCCGACCCTTGCCACATCGAGAAGACGTCCGAGGTCACGTCTCCCGGCGACCCGTGGGACTGAGCGGACGGATCCCAACTCGCTGTCGAGGGGATCTGAACCCGGTAGCGCACGACCTCGCCGGTGTGATCGAGGACGGTGAAGACCCTGATGATCGCTCGCTCGCTTCCCCCGAGATCATCGAGCTGTCCGAGTCCGGCCATGGTCGACGCCCACCCATCAGGAACGACGCGTCCTTCCACAAGCTGGAACTCCCCCGCGTCCATTCCCAGAGCGTCCGCGCTGCGCGACGCACTTTGCTCGAGTCGCTGCGTGTCGACGCCCTCCGCCGGGCGGACCGTCACGTCGCCGTCGTGGAAGAAGCCCACCGCGACTCCGGCGGTGACGAGACCGGCGAGGATGTCGTCGTAGAACGGGCCCGTAGCCCCGAGGAGGGCCTGGACGCCGCCGACCGAGCCGGCCAGGGCATCGTCGAGGGAGAAGGCTCGGTCGAAACCCGCCGCCAGCACCGATCCGTAGCGCACGACGTCTGATGTGACGAACGGGTTGACGGCGTCGTCGGCGCCGCCGAAGGCGCGGTTCGCCTCGGCGAACGCGGTTCCGAGCGAACGCAGTGCCTCCGCGCCGAATCCAGCCGCCACGGCGGCGGCACCTCCTGTCGCGAGAACAGGGACGGCCGCAGCGGCGACCGCCACGTCCGCGATGGTCCCGGCAGAGGCGACGGCCATACCGAGATCGGCCCGGATCTGCGCTCCGGCCGCCGTTCGTGCGCCACCGGCGAGCGCGCCGGCGAAACCCGCTCCCGCCTGGGTGAGCGCTGCCGCCGCTTCCGTGGACACGCGCAACGAACCGGCAGCGGCGGCCAGCCACGCGTCGGCCGCCGCATACGACGACGTCACGGCACCTGTGGCCACCGCGAGCGCGCTCGCCTGAACGGCGCTCTGTACCAGCCCGGTCGCAGCGATGCCGACGGCGGCCTCCACCGCCATTCCGGTGACGGGTGAGACGGAGAACGATGCGAGCAGGTCGCCGTCGATCGCGATCCGCGCGGTGCTCGCCGCAAGCTCGGTCGCCTCGCGGCTCAGCGCGGCGATCTCGCCCGTCATGGCCTCCACGTCGTGGAAGGAGACCTGCAGCCGGCCGACTGCTCCGGCGACCGCCCCGTCAGCACCCGACCGTGCGCGCGTGAGCGCCGCGCCGGCTTCGCGGGTCAGTCGTCCGGCGGCTCCCGCCGTGCCATGGGCGACGTCAGCAGCGGCGACCGCGCGGCCCGTCAGAGACTCGGCACCTGCATCGTGCAACGGAAGCCGTGCCCCCGAGACTGTGACACCGACCGTGTCCCCGTCACCTGCTGTGGTCGCGCGGCTCATCGGGCGATCACCCGCAGCAGGGTGGTGGTCAGCCAGGTGAGCGAGCGCCGGATCCCCTCGTCGGTCGACTCCGCTATCGACAGCGTCGCCTCGTCCAACAGCCGTTGCGGTGTGGTTCCGGGAGAATCCGACGGCGGGAGGCCGAGTCGGAGCCGACGCCAGCCGTGCTCTGAGCCGAACCAGTCGTCGCCCGCCACGCAACGACCCGAGCGACCATCGAAGCACCGCACCCGCAGCCCCCTGGACTGTCTCGCGTGAAGGCCCTGGAGCATCCCGGCAGCGCCCGTATCCACCCACAGGTCGGCGGCCACTTCTTCGACGAGCAGTGGATCACCATGGCGGGCAGCCTCGACGATCGCGCGGGAGGAGACCACCCCCACGTCCCATGACTCGGTACACCACGAACGACGGTCATCGATGGCAGGCACGGCCGCCTCCAACTCGGTGGCGACGCGCGCGGCGGGAAACAGGGCGACCTCGAAAGACGAGACCGGCCCCCGAGTACTGACGCCCGCCGTGTCGCGGCGGCAGACGGAGGCGGCCACGACGCCGGTGACGGCGATGCTGCGGCGGACGACTTCGCCCGCCGACCAGGACACGGTTTGGACGATCCCGTCGGCGACGTCTTGCAGACCGAGAGCGAGAAGGACGCGCGGATCGTGGGGACCCGTCGAGACGGCCGTTGCTTCGTCCGATCGTATCGGCAGGTCGACCGCGAACGACGGCAGGCTCAGGCCCGGAGCGCTCAGAAGCATCGCCTGCAGTTCGCCTGCGGTGGGCGTGAACCGGATCGTGGCGGCCGCGCTCATCGGAACACCGCCGCAGCTCTCTCAGCGCCCACAGCCCGACCGGCGCTCAGCGCGGACCCGGCGCCGAGGACGGCTTGTCCGGCCGCCGTGATCCGCGCGATCGCCTCATCGACCGAGTGAACGTGCGCGTCCAGCGCATCGGCCGCGGCGTCGAGGTTCCGAGCTTGGTGCACCAGATCGACGACCATCGATCGGATTCTCGAACGGAGCAGCTCCCCCGCCGCTGACGACCAGACGCACGACTCCGCCCGGGCACCCGCCGCGGCTGCCCGCGTGCGGAGCATCTCCGACGCCGTGCGGAGCGCAGACGAACGCGCCCGGATCCTGATGGTATCCCCGTACATCACGCTCCTCGCTCAGTCAGCGGTTCAGCCGAGCGGCCAGCTGGGCATCGACTTCGCCCAGCGTCTGGGCGGTCGACCGCAGGAACTGGGCGAGGTCGTCCAGTCCGCCCACGGCGTTCTGAGCGCCGGTGGTGAAACGCGCGTAGGCGTCGGCGAACGCTCCCGACGACCGGTCGGTCGTGAAGCCGGCCGACACGAGGCCGGCGATCTGCGCCTGCAACCGGCTGAGCGTGGCGCTGATCTCCTCGCGTCCGGCGCTGAGCCGATCGGCGTTGCCGTGCAGCTCCTGATACGAGACGTTGATGTTGGTCATGGTGCTTCCCCCTGGGTCGTCTGCCGATGATCGGTCAGAGATTCAACATATGGCATTTCAGGCTCGAATAAAATCTTTGCATTTCACAGTCTTCGATACTGCGATTTGCAGGCGAGTCAGCCGGCCGGACTCGACCAGATACCCGCGTCCGGCAGGGAACTCATCGCGCGGCACACGTGGGAACGGAGTGCGGAACAGCGCGAGTCCATCGGACTCTTCCGGCCGCAGCACCAGCCCTGCCCGCGCGGCCTTGAGCTCGGGGAAGAGCTGCCAGGCGGTGGGCGCGGTCGCCGGGTCGCACTCGGCCACGACAGCCGCACCGGCGCGTCGCGCGGCCTTGACGAGCCGCGCCGTCTGCGCCTCCGCCGGTTCGCCCTCGAAGTCCCCGACACCCTCCACCACGATCAGGAAGCGAGCGAGCTCGCTTTCACGCGCCTTCAGGATTCGCGCCGTCAGCTTCGCCACCAGAGCCGAAGCGGCGTCGGACGTCTCGGCCCGGTCGGTCCAGGGCACGGCATCCGCGAGCCCGCTGCCACGAACCGACAGCAGGTACGCCTCCGTCTCGGGGCGAGCATCGACTATAGCGCCGACGATGGTGCGGATGGCCGTGGTCCGGCCGGATCCGAACGGACCGGACACCACGAAGACGCCGATGCGGGGTAAGCCGACCGGTTCGAGCGTCTCGTAGCCGACTCCGATCACCGGGCGCCCGGCTATCGCTGCCGGGAGGTCGCTTCGCGGGATCCACGACTCCAAGCGCCTGACCGGTGCCGTCGGCGGGAGGCCGACCTCCCCGACGCGCCGCGCGAGCTCGTCGAGGGCGGCGGCCTGAGCAGTCGTCTCCGGGGTGCCTCCCAGAACCGCGAGCTGGACCGCGTCGCCCTCGAAGATTCCCCGCCCGGGCGGATCGTCCAGAGCGTCGTCGCGTCCGTTCACCGACGCCGAGCCGTACGTGATCGGGGACTCGCGACCGCCCCGGCCCAATGCGATCCGGGCACCCAGCTTCGCAGCGAGCGCGGTGGGGATCGTACTGTCGCGATCGCAGGACACCACCAGGTGCACACCGACATGCCGACCCGTCGACGCGAGTGCGACAAGGCGATCGAGCGGGCGACCCGCGTCGCGGAACTCGTTCTCGGCCCGGAACGCCGTGAGACCGTCCAGCAGCAGCAGGATCCGAGCAAGCGGTCGGCCGGTCGAGATCCGGTATTCGGCGACGGTGGACGCCCGCACCTCGGCAAGCAGCGCCTGCCGACGTTCGATGAGCCCGAGCAGGTCGCCGAGGAGCCGGTCCACACGTTCCCGATCGCTTCCCGGAACGACGGAGCCGACCGTCGGCAGATCGTCGAGAAGCGCCAGGCCGCCTCCGGCGCAATCGATCGCATACAGCTCGACACGCGACAGCGGGTCGATGCCGCTCGCCACAGCCGACACGCACGCCGCCGTCAGCGACGCGGCGATCGTGCGCAGAGCCGTGCTCAGCCCCGATCCCCCGCCGCCGACCAGTGCGAGATGTCCCGCGGTGTCGAGATCGACGGTCAACGGCCGCTGCCGCTGGCGCTGCGGCTCATCGCGGAGCCCGAGCGCGACCACGCCGTCGGGGACCGTCGGCAGCTCGGCCAGGTCGACTGCGGACGGAAGCGGTTCGACCCAGGGCCGTCGCGGGAGAGCGACGTCCGCTCGGTCGGCTGCCGATGCGATCGTGCGGGCGAGCCGCCGGAGGTCGCGCTCGTGCGGGACGCATCCATCCGCTGCATCGCTCCCACTCGCGTCCCCGCCCCGATCCCCTGCCTCCGGCCAGGGGTCGCCCGGCCCGAACGGCAGTGGCTGCACGGTCAGGTTCGGCCGGCTGCCCGAGGCAGGCGTTCGACCGCCGAGGTAGCCCGACTGGAAACCATCCCGTCGCCCAGCACCTCGTGCCGCTATCGCGCGGCCCGGTGTCCCCGGGCCGAAGTGGGCGGCGTCCGGAACCCCGAGCACGTCGACGCTGTCGACTTCGTCCGCGACCCGGAGCGCGATTCGGAGGTTGGTGTTCGCCCGCAAGTCGTCCGTGACGACCCCCGACGGTCGTTGGGTGGCGAGAACCAGGTGCAGTCCGAGGGAGCGCCCGCGTTGGGCGATGTCCAGAATACCGTCCAGGAACTCCGGCACGTCCGCCATCAGCGCGGCGAACTCGTCGATCACGATCACGAGGGCGGGCGGCGCGGCCGGGTCGCCGGCGGACTCCATCGCCGTCACGTCCTTCGCACCCACTCGGCTGAGGATGCGCTCGCGGCGGGCCAGCTCGGCGCGGAGCGAGACCAGGGCGCGACGCACGAGCGGCCGGGTCAAGTCGGTCACCAGCCCGACGGTGTGCGGGAGTTCCGCGCAGTCGGCGAAGGCGGCTCCGCCCTTGTAGTCCACCAGCAGGAATGTCACGCGGTCGGGTGCGTACTCGGCGGCCAGCGCCATGATCCAGGTCTGGAGGAACTCGCTCTTGCCGGAGCCCGTCGTGCCGCCGACGAGGGCATGCGGCCCGTCCGCGCGCAGATCGAGGGCGAACGGACCGCGCTGGTCGTGGCCCACCACAGCGCGCAGCCCTCCCGGGTCTCGCGGTCGACCGGGGACCCACGAGGCCGTCAACGAGTCGGTGCGCGCCCAGCGGCGGAGGATCGCGGAAGGATCCGTCGCCACGTCGTCGCCATAGAGGTCGAGCTGAGCGACGCTCTGCGGGAGGTCGGAATCGTCGACGACCCGGGCTCCCGAGTCGGCGACCGGCGCGAGAGCACGAGCGGCGGTCTCGGCGGCAATCGCATCGATCGTCTCCAGGGTGTGAAGCCGGACGACGCGCGACTCGTGCGTGAAGCCGACCGCAGAAGCGCCTCCAGCTCGATCGACCTCGACGAAGGTGCCGCAGACCGCGGGCAGCGCGTTGACCTGCGCGGCCATCCAGATGATCGCGATGCCGGCACCGGACTCCGCCAGGGCCACGAGTCGCGACCGCTCGACAGGTGCGTCGCCCGCGACGAGCACGAGCACATTCGGCAGGCGTCCATGACCTGCGCCGCTTTCACAGCGCCCTGAGACCAACGACTCCAACCCTGACAGGAGCGCCTCCGCGCCCGACCGGTCGGACACCAGAGCAGCCGTCTCACGAAGCGGGCTGTGCCGCGGACCGACGTGCGGAAGCCACTTGAGCCAGCCCCACGCCGACAGACCCTCCTCACCGACGAACGCCGCGATCGCCAGCTCTGCCGGCGAGTGGAGCCCGGCCGCCTGCACGACGAGCGCACGCGCCACGCCTTCGGCCAGCGACCCTGCTCCGGCCACTCCGATCGCCCGAACCCGGTCGAGCCGCTCGACCACGGGCACACCGGGCACCTCCCGGAACTCCCGAGCGAGTGCCTTCACCGCCTCCAGATCTCCGGTCTCCGCTGCTCCACGATCCGGAAGCGAGACGTCCACACTGCTCGGGAGGTCGCCGACGCCGAAGCGGAGGCGCAGGGAGGCGTCGGATCCGTGATGCCTGCTCCAGAGCAGCGGCGAGCGCACCCGTATCGCTTCGGCGACCTCCGATGCGGAGGGCGCTTCGAGGAGTCTCGCCGCTACCTCCTCAGCTCGCTCCTGCTCCAGCTCAGCGCGTGCGGCACGGAGCTCGCCATCGAAGGCCCTCCATCGCCTCGACCGTCGCCGCCGCCCGCGAACGCGGCCGTCGATCCACGAGCCGACAAGCATGACCGGAGACAGCGCGGCGAACATCAGCGACATCGGCTGCCGCGTCATCGCGAACAGCGCTCCACCCAACAGGGCGGGCGCGACGAGCGCGATCACCGGAAGCCGGGGCGGATCGTCGACCGCAGGCGGTTCGGGAAGCGCGATGGTCCGCGCGATGTGCACACCCACAACCCGTGGCGGCCGGATGAAGTCGTCTGCGGGCGGCAAGAGTCGACGGCGCCGGGCATCGCCGAGCGGGATCACGCTCAGCTCCGTCCCTCCGACACGGACGCGGGACGCTGCGCTCACCACCGCGCGCCGCACCAGGAGGTCGTCGACGACGACGCCGTTCGCGGAGTTGAGGTCGGCGACCTCGACCATCTCGGCGACGGTGACCGTGGCGTGACGTCGTGAGACCTCCCGATCGCCGTCGAGGTACACCGCCGCCGCCCGGTCGCGACCGATCAGGCTCACGCCCGATGCGATCCGGAACTCCCGCCCCGCGCCCGGTCCGGACACCACCCGAACGATCGCCGCGGGCGCGTCGTCGCGCTGATCACCCGGTCGACGCTGGCCGACCGGCACGACCTCGACCCTCTGGCCCGATCGGAGGCTCGACTCCTGCAGCGGCGACGCGGGGTCGAGCACGATTCCCTGTTCGGCTCCTGGTGGCTCGACCCGCAGCGTGACGGCCTCCGACATGACGTCGCCCACCACCTGCGCGCGCACTAGCCGTGCGGCGAGTTCCGCCACGGTCACGGTGACATCGGCCGTGACGAGCAGATCCTCCGGCCCCGCCGCCCCCTTGTGCGTGATCGTGTACTTCATCATTCCCCCAGCGCTCTTCCGTGGAGCGAACGTATCGCCCCGAGGAGGACCGAAGACCGCCGCCGGAGCCTTCTGTGGAGAAAACGCCGACGGCGGTGGATGTGGAGGATTCAGCGCGAGTCGCGGTACCTCTCAGCGCCGCCCGGCCTTGCGCCGGAAGAGCCACGCCGCCCACACGCATGCGCCGACGATGATCAGGGCACACCAGCCGAGCGCCCACCACAGGTCGCTCCCGGGGTCGCGACCGAAGAGGAACGCACGGATCGTCTCGATGATCGGCGTGATCGGCTGGTTCTGGGCGATCCACTGCAGCCAGGTCGGCATGGTATCGGTCGGAACGAACGCGCTCGACAGGTAGGGCAGGAACAGCAGCGCGAAGCCGCTCGCCGCAGAGCGGTGAGGCGTTCACTTCAGCGCTCATCGAGCTCGTCACGCCGGAGCGGTTCCCCGACCTCGCTCCGCTGGTGGCCTCGGGAGGCTACGCGGACGGAGAGGAGGAACAGGACGACTTCGCGTTCGGGCTCGAACGCATTCTCGACGGAGTCGAACGGTACATCGCAGCCCGCTCCTCGGGCGAGCCGATCGTCGCTGCTGTGCCACGGCCGGAGCCCCTTCCACGTGACAAGGCGGTGCGGGAGGCGGCCAAGCAGCGCCGCGAGGCGGAGAAAGCGCTGCGGGAGGCACGCAAGCGGGAGCGCGAGGCGATCGCCCGCGATCGCGAGCAACGCGAGCGGGAGCGGGAGGAGCGGGAGCGGGAGGAGCGGGAGCGCCGCTGAGGCGGCACGAATGCCGCGAACATTCGTCACGAATGTCGCGCTAGAACACGCCAACCCACACATTCGTCACGAATATCGGCGCGTCGCGCGCGCAGCGCAGTCATCGCAGTGCGGTCGTCGCGCGGTCGCGGGTGGTCAGGTCGCGGTGCGTCGCCGCGGCGCGCCAGCCGTCGGCCGTCAGGAGGTCGCGGATCTGCGCGCCCTGCAGCTCCCCATGCTCGAGCACGAGCGTGCCGCCCGGGTGCAGCAGTCGGCTGGCGACCGACGAGATCACGCGCACGACGTCGAGGCCGTCGTCGCCTCCGTAGAGCGCGATCGGCGGGTCGAACAGCCGCACCTCCGGATCGCGCGGGATCGCCGCGTCGGGCACGTACGGCGGGTTCGAGATGACGACGTCGACCGTTCCGTCGAGCTCGGGGAACGCATCGGCCAGATCGCCCTGCACCAGTTGCACGTTCGTCGCGCCGGACGCCTCGACGTTGCGGCGCGTCCACACGATCGCCTCGGAGGACTTCTCGATGGCGAAGACCTGCGCGTGCGGCACCTCCGTCGCCATCGCCAGGGCGATCGCGCCGCTGCCTGTTCCCAGATCGACACTTATCGGAGAGGGGGACGGCACCGCCCGGAGCGCGTCGATGGCGAACTGCACCACCTGCTCCGTCTCCGGCCGCGGCACGAACACCCCAGGTCCGACCGCCAGCTCGAGCGAGCGGAAGGGCGCGGTCCCGGTGATGTGCTGCAGCGGCTCCCGCGTAGCCCGGCGGGAGGCGAGCTCACGGACCCGTTCCACATCGCCCGCGTCGACCGGCGAGTCGAGCACAACCAGCGCCTGCACCCGACCCCGCCCGACCCCCAGCACGAACCCGATCAGCAGGTCGGCATCCACCTCGGGATCGGGCACTCTCGCCTGCGCCAGTGCGGCACTCGTCTCGTCGCGGAGAGAACGGACGGTGAACTCGTGGGAAGCATCTGACATGGCCCGACGAGCTTACCGTCACACAGGGCGCCCGGACCCCCGTGCCGATTAGAGTGTGAACCATGCCAGCACAGGTCTACGAGAACATCACCGAAGCCGTCGGACGCACTCCCCTCGTCAAGCTCAACACGATCGCCGCCGACGCCGACGCGACCGTGCTGGCGAAGCTCGAGTTCTACAACCCCGCAGGAAGCGTCAAGGACCGCATCGGCGTAGCCATCGTCGACGCCGCCGAGAAGTCCGGCGAGCTCCGCCCGGGCGGCACCATCGTCGAAGGGACCAGCGGCAACACCGGCATCGCGCTCGCGATGGTGGGCGCCGCCCGTGGCTACAAAGTGATCCTCACGATGCCGGAGACGATGAGCAAGGAGCGCCGCGTGCTGCTGCGCGCGTTCGGCGCCGAAATCGTCCTCACCCCCGGCTCTGACGGCATGCGCGGCGCCGTGGAGGCCGCCAAGAAGATCGTCGCCGAGAACGACAACGCCATCTGGGCGCGCCAGTTCGCCAACGAGGCCAACCCGGCCATCCACCGCGCCACGACCGCCGAGGAGATCTGGGCGGACACCGACGGCGGCGTCGACATCTTCGTCGCCGGTATCGGCACCGGCGGTACGATCACCGGCGTCGGCCAGGTGCTCAAGGAGCGCAAGCCCGAGGTGCAGGTGATCGCGGTCGAGCCGATCGACTCCCCCATCCTCAACGGCGGCAAGCCGGGGCCGCACAAGATCCAGGGCATCGGCGCGAACTTCGTCCCGGAGGTCCTGGACACCACCGTCTACGACGAGGTCGTCGACGTGTCCTTCGACGACTCGATCGCCACGGCCAAGAAGCTCGCGTCCGAGGAGGGCATCCTCGCCGGGATCTCCTCCGGTGCGGTCGTCTGGGCCGCCCTCCAGGTCGCCGCACGGCCGGAGAACGCCGGGAAGACCGTCGTGGCCATCGTCGCCGACACCGGGGAGCGGTACATCTCGACGGCCCTCTGGGCGGACCTGCTGGACTGAGTCGCGTGCCCCTGCTCCGGGCGCGCGAGGACATCCGCAACGCGCGAACGCACGACCCCGCCGCACGTGGAGGCGCGGAGGTCGCGATCGTCTACTCCGGCCTCCACGCCGTCTGGTCCTACCGCATCGCTCACCGGCTGTGGAGGGCCGGCTTCCGCATGCCCGCACGCATGCTCTCGCAGTTCACGCGCTTCCTGACCGGCATCGAGATCCACCCGGGCGCACGCATCGGCCGGCGCTTCTTCATCGACCACGGGATGGGCGTCGTCATCGGCGAGACCACGTGGATCGGAGACGACGTGATGCTGTACCACGGCGTCACGCTCGGTGGTCGCGGCAGCGGGCACGGCAAGCGGCACCCCACCATCCACGACCACGTCACAGTCGGGGCCGGCGCCAAGGTGCTCGGTGCGATCGAGATCGGTCAGCGCACGGTCATCGGCGCGAACGCCGTCGTCGTGCACGACGCGCCGCCGGACTCGGTGCTCACCGGCGTGCCCGCCCGTGCCCGCCCGCGCTCCGGCCACGAGCAGATCCCCGGAGACGACTGGCTCGACCCCGCCCTCTACATCTAACAACCATCGCTTCCTGAGCTTTGCACGCAACACACCGATGCGAGGCGTGCACAACTCAGGAAGCGATTGCTTCAGTCTTGGGCGAGGTCGGCCAGGCGGGCCTCCTCGTCGGCGAGGATGTTCGACTCGATGACCGGGTCGAGGGCGCCGTTCATGACCGTGTCGAGGTTGTAGGCCTTGTAGCCGGTGCGGTGGTCGGCGATCCGGTTCTCGGGGAAGTTGTAGGTGCGGATGCGCTCCGAGCGGTCCATCGTGCGGATCTGCCCCTTGCGGAACTCGGCCGCTTCGGCGTCCGCCTCCTCCTGCTGCTTGGCGAGCAGGCGCGCCCGCAGCACGCGCATCGCCGCCTCGCGGTTCTGCAGCTGGCTCTTCTCGTTCTGCATCGAGACGACGATCCCCGTCGGCACGTGGGTGATGCGCACGGCCGAGTCGGTCGTGTTGACCGACTGACCGCCCGGGCCGGACGACCGGAAGACGTCGATCTTGAGGTCGTTGGGGTTGATCGCGACTTCTTCGGGCTCGTCGACCTCCGGGAAGACGAGCACGCCGGCGGCGGAGGTGTGGATGCGGCCCTGCGACTCGGTCGCCGGCACGCGCTGCACCCGGTGCACGCCGCCCTCGTACTTGAGGTGCGCCCAGACGCCCTCCGCCGGGTCGCTCGACGGGCCTTTGAACGCCACCTGCACGTCCTTGATGCCGCCGAGGTCGCTGGAGGTCTGCTCGATGATCTCGGCCTTCCAGCGCTTCGAGTCCGCATAGTGCAGGTACATGCGCAGGAGGTCGCCCGCGAAGAGCGCAGACTCGGCGCCGCCCTCCCCCATCTTGATCTCCATGATCACGTCGCGGCTGTCGTTGGGGTCCCGCGGGATCAGCAGACGCCGCAGCTTCTCGCCGGTCTCGTCGAGGCTCTGCTCGAGGCCCGGGATCTCGGCGGCGAACGCGTCGTCCTCCGCGGCCAGCTCGCGCGCCGCCTCCAGGTCGTCCGAGAGCTGACGCCACTGGTTGTACATCGCGACGATGCGCGACAGCTCCGCGTAGCGACGGTTCACCTTCTTGGAGCGGACCGGATCGCTGTGCAGCTCGGGATCGGAGAGCTGCTGCTGGAGGTCGTCGTGCTCGGCGATGAGGCCGGTGACCGACTCGAACATGGGGGGCTCCTTCTTGCTTCGACTGATTCCGGCTGCGTCCGCCGCTTCCGCGAAACGGAAAGTGCCCGCCCAGGGCGCCCTCAGGCACACCGGACGGGCACTGACGTCAACGAGGGTGTGTCTCCCAATTCTGCGGCTACTGCGCTGGTGCTGGTGGTCGTCTCGCGGCGTTCTCGTCGGTCATCGATGAAACCCGAATCGACACCCTCCTCGGCCTTGAGAGACGACCACCAGCACCATGCTCGCTACGCCGCAGATGTGAGAGACACCCCTAGCGGTGGTCGTTCTCGTGACCGTGCGAGTGCGCGTTGCCGTGACCGTTGGCCGGCTGCGGCATCGACTTCTGCACCTGCATCAGGAACTCGACATTGCTCGAGGTCTCCTTGAGGCGGCCGAGCACGATCTCGAGCGCCTGCTGCTGGTCGACGCCCGCGAGCGCGCGACGCAGCTTCCAGGTGATCTTCACCTCGTCCTGGCCCATGAGCATCTCTTCGCGGCGGGTGCCGGAGGCGTTCACGTCGACGGCAGGGAAGATGCGCTTGTCGGCCAGCTGACGCGACAGGCGGAGCTCCATGTTGCCGGTGCCCTTGAACTCCTCGAAGATCACCTCGTCCATCTTGGAGCCGGTCTCGACCAGAGCCGACGCGAGGATCGTGAGCGAGCCGCCGTGCTCGATGTTGCGCGCGGCACCGAAGAAACGCTTCGGCGGGTAGAGCGCCGAGGCGTCGACACCTCCGGAGAGGATGCGACCGGAGGCCGGTGCCGTCAGGTTGTAGGCGCGGCCGAGGCGGGTGATCGAGTCGAGCAGCACGACGACGTCGTGGCCGAGCTCTACCAGGCGCTTCGCACGCTCGATCGCGAGCTCGGCGACCGTGGTGTGGTCTTCCGCGGGGCGGTCGAAGGTGGAGGCGATGACCTCGCCCTTCACCGTGCGCTGCATGTCGGTGACCTCTTCAGGGCGCTCGTCCACCAGCACGACCATGAGGTGCACCTCGGGGTTGTTGGTGGTGATCGCGTTGGCGATCTGCTGCATCACGATGGTCTTGCCGGCCTTGGGAGGCGCGACGATGAGGCCGCGCTGGCCCTTGCCGATCGGGGCGACCAGGTCGATGATGCGCTGCGTGACCTTGCCGGGCTCGGTCTCGAGCCGCAGGCGCTCCTGCGGGTACAGCGGCGTCAGCTTGCCGAACTCGACGCGGGCAGCGGCCTCCTCGACGGTCTGGCCGTTGATCGAGTCCACCTTCACCAGGGCGTTGTATTTCTGACGGCTGTTGTTCTCGCCATCGCGCGGCTGGCGGATCGCGCCGACGACGGCGTCGCCCTTGCGGAGGTTGTACTTCTTGACCTGGCCGAGCGAGACGTAGACGTCGCTGGCGCCCGGGAGGTAGCCCGTGGTGCGGACGAACGCGTAGTTGTCCAGCACGTCGAGGATGCCCGCGACGGGGATCAGCACATCGTCGTCGGCGATCTCGGGCTCGAGGTCGTCGCCGGCGGGACCGCCGCGGCGCTTGCGGTTGCGGTCGCGGTAGCGGCCCGAGCGGTCGCCGTCGGCCTGCTCGCTGCAGCGGACCGCGGTTCTGCTGACCGCCCTGCTTGTCGCCGTCGCCCTGGAGGTCTCTTCGGCTGGTTCTGCTGACCCTGCTGGTTCTGCTGACCCTGCTGATTCTGGCCCTGGTTCTGGCCGCCCTGCTGATTCTGGTCGCCGTTCTGGCTGTTGCCCTTGTTGCGGTTGCGATTGCGGCGGTTGCGCCCGCCCTGCTGCTCGCTCGCCGCCCTGCTGCTGCTCGCCGCTCTGCTCAGCCGGCTCGGCCTGCGCCACCTCGGTCTCGGCGCTTGCCTCGGTCGACTGCTCGTCGGCCTCCTGCGCTGCGCCGTTCTGCTGGCTCTGGCCGTTCTGGCCGCCGCGGCCGCGGCGACGACGACCGCCCTGACCGTCGCGCTGGGCCTGTTCACGGGAGGCGAGCGCGGAGTCGAGCAGTGCGTCGACATCCGGAATGAGCGACTCGACACCGGTCTCGCCGGTGTTGACGTGCGTGCCGGCGGCGACGCTCGTCGCGACGGGGAGGGTGGTGCCGTCCGGGCTGGAGGCACGGCGCGAGCCGCGGCGACGCGGCGCGGTGGAGGCCTCGGCCTCCGCGAGGAGCGCGTCGCCCGCGTGCGGCTCGGCGGTCACGGCCGGCTCGGCGATGAGCGGCTCGATGAGAACCTGCGAGGCGGCCGTCGCGTGGTCGGCCTGTTCTGCCTCGATGGAGGAGACGGGAGCGGCGTTCTCCGCCTCTCCGCTGTTCTCGAGGCTGCTGGGCTCGGGCGCCGCGTCAGCAGCCCCCACCGCGGCGGTACGGGCCGTCGCGATCGCCTCGACCAGCTCGCCCTTGCGGAGCCGGGTCGCGCCCTGGAGGCCGAGCTCGGCGGCGAGAGCCTGGAGCTCTGCCACCTTGAGCGAGGCCAGGTCGCTGTTGTCCACGCTCCCGGCGTGGAGTTCGACATCAGTCACTGAAGAGGATTCCTTTCCCCCGACGCGCGCTTTGCGCGTCGCTGTGGAGCACTCGTCACGTGAGCCCGCCTTACCGCGCTGCGTACGGATCCGCGCTACGGTGCGCTCGGGATACCCGGATGCTCCGGATATCCGAAAAGCGCAGGTGGGAGTGACGGCATGATTGCTAAGAGATCACCCGGAAGCTTGATTCGCTCGTGACGCGGGTTCTTCACGGGTGCCCGACCAGTTTACCACCACAAACCGGGCGTTCTGACGCTACGCGGCCGGTGTGTCCGCCTCGTCCGCGGGTACGACAGCCACCGTCGCGCCCTTGAAGTCGACCGCGAGCATGAGCGGCTGCCACGCCGTCTGCGCCTCGCGGGCGACCAGCTCCGCGGCGGCCAGTCGCTGGCTCGGGTCGCTGCAGAGCACGAGGATGGACGGCCCCGCGCCCGAGACCACCGCAGCGAAGCCGTTCGACCTCAGGAGGGTGATCAGCCGGTCGGTCTCCGGCATGGCGGAGGCGCGGTAGCTCTGGTGGAGCTTGTCCTCGGTGGCGGCGTGCAGCAGCTCGGGACTCTGGATCAGAGCGGCGACCAGGAGGGCCGAGCGCGACACGTTGAAGACCGCGTCCTCGTGGGGCACGGACTGCGGCTGGAGACTGCGCGCGAGCGCAGTGGACATGACGTGCTCGGGCACGAGCACCAGCGGAGAGACCCCGCGGTGCACGATCAGCTTCTTGAACCGCGGCCCCTCCGGGGTGACCCAGGCGATGGTCAGGCCGCCGAAGAGGGCGGGCGCCACGTTGTCGGGGTGCCCCTCCATGTCGTTTGCAAGGGCGAGGAGCGCCTGCGCGTCGAACTCGACGACGCCCTCCAGAAGCCCCTTCGCCGCCATGATGCCGGAGACGATCGCCGCACCGGACGACCCCAGACCCCGGCCGTGCGGGATGCTGTTGCCCGCGGACAGGTCGAGCCCGGGCAGCGCGATGTCGACCGACTCGAACGTGTGCGCGATGGCGCGCACGACGAGGTTCGTCTCGTCGGTGGGGACCTCCCCCGCTCCGACGCCGGAGACCTGGACGGTCGCACCAGGCTCGTCGCGGACCGCGACCCGCAGCTCGTCGTAGAGCGCGAGCGAGAGACCGAGGGTGTCGAAGCCCGGGCCGAGGTTGGCGCTCGTCGCCGGGACCTTCACCGCGACCGCGCGGCCGCGCAGATCAACGGTGCGAGGGCTCACGCCGACGCTCCGGCGTTCGCCGCGAGACCCAGCACGTCGGCGATCGCCGTGGTGTCGACCGGCACGACGGTCGGCTGCACATCGGAGCCGTCGGCGGTGCGCAGGGCCCACTGCGGGTCCTTCAGGCCGTGCCCGGTGACGGTGAGGACGACCGTCGCACCGGCGGGGATGGCACCGGCGGCCGAGCGTTCGAGGAGGCCGGCGACGCTGATCGCGCTCGCCGGCTCGACGAAGATGCCGACTTCGGCCGAGAGGATGCGGTGCGCTTCGAGGATCCCTTCGTCGTCGATCGCGCCGAAGTAGCCGTCGCTGTCGTCGCGGGCGTTGAGCGCGAGCTCCCACGACGCCGGGTTGCCGATGCGGATCGCGGTGGCGATGGTGTCGGGCTCCTTGACGACGTGACCGAGCACGATCGGCGCGCTGCCCGCGGCCTGGAACCCGAACATCCGCGGAAGCGTGGTGGACTCGCCGCGCTGCAGCTCCTCGCTGTAGCCGCGGTGGTAGGCGGTGTAGTTGCCGGCGTTGCCGACCGGCACGATGTGGAAGTCGGGAGCGTCGCCGAGCACCTCGACGACCTCGAACGCGGCGGTCTTCTGACCCTCGATGCGATCGGGGTTGACCGAGTTGACCAGGTGCACCGGGTAGTTGGTTGCCAGGTCGCGGGCGATGTCGAGACAGTCGTCGAAGTTGCCCTGCACCTGCAGCAGCTGGGCGTTGTGCGCGATGGCCTGGCTGAGCTTGCCCATCGCGATCTTGCCCTCGGGCACCAGCACGACGGCCTGGATGCCCGCGTGCGCGGCGTACGCCGCCGCCGACGCCGAGGTGTTGCCGGTGGAGGCGCAGATGACGGCCTTCGCGCCGTGTTCGACGGCCTTCGAGATCGCCATCGTCATGCCGCGGTCTTTGAACGAGCCCGTCGGGTTCATGCCCTCGAACTTCACGAAGACGTTCGCGCCGGTGCGCGCAGAGAGCGCGGGGGCCGACAGGAGCGGAGTGCCGCCTTCGCCGAGCGTCACGATCGGGGTGGCCTCGGAGATGTTCAGGCGGTCCGCGTACTCGCGCAGCACGCCACGCCACTGACGACTGTAGGACTTCTCGGGCATTAAGATCCTTCGACTCGCAGAACGGAAGAGACGGCGGTGACCACGTCGCTGGCCGCGAGCGCCTCGACGGTGGCCGCGAGCGCGGCCTCCTCGGCTTCGTGGGTGCCGATCACCAGGGTAGCGGTGGGGGCGCTCGGGTCGTGAATCGGGGCATTACCTGATATGACGACCGTGCTGGTCCTGCTCGGCACCGACTGTTGCATCGTCTCGACGCTCACTCCGCCGTCGCTCAGGATGCGGGCGACCGTCGCCAGGACGCCGGGCTGATCCTCGACCGAGAGCGTGATCTGGTAGCGGGTGACCACGCGGCCGATGTCGAGCACCGGGAGGCCGGCGTGCGTCGACTCGGCGACACCGGGGCCGCCGACCACGTGCCGGCGCGCGGCGGACACGACGTCGCCGAGCACGGCGGAGGCCGTCTCGACCCCGCCCGCTCCCGCACCGTAGAACATCAGGTCGCCGGCGGCGTCCGCCTGGACGAACACCGCGTTGTGGGCGCCGCGCACGGCGGCGAGCGGGTGCTCGCGGCTGATCAGAGCCGGGTAGACGCGAGCGGACACGCCCTCCTCCCCCGTCTCCGGGTCGGTCAGCCGCTCGCAGATCGCGAGCAGCTTGATGACCGCCCCGGCCTCGCGGGCGGCGTCGACTTGCTCGGGCGTGACGGAGGTGATGCCCTCGCGGTAGACCCGCTCCAACGGCACCGTGGTGTGGAACGCGAGGCTTGCCAGGATCGCGGCCTTCTGCGCGGCGTCGTAGCCGCCGATGTCGGCCGTCGGATCGGCCTCCGCATAGCCGCGCTCGGTCGCCGTCGCGAGCGCGTCGGCGAGGGTCTCGCCCGTGGAGTCCATGCGGTCGAGGATGAAGTTGGTCGTGCCGTTGACGATGCCGAGGATACGCGTCACGGTGTCGCCCGCGAGGCTGTCGCGAAGCGGCCGGATGATCGGGATGGCCCCGGCGACGGCGGCCTCGTAGTAGAGCTGCGCGCCGACCTGCTCCGCCGCCTCGAACAGCTCGGGGCCGTGGGTGGCCAGCAGCGCCTTGTTGGCGGTGATGACGTCGGCTCCCGAGTTGAGGGCCTCCAGGACGTAGCCGCGAGCCGGCTCGACGCCGCCCATGAGCTCGACGACGATGTCGGCGCCGAGGATGAGCGAGCTCGCGTCGGTGGTGAAGAGCTCGCGCGGGAGGTCGACGTCGCGCGGGGCGTCCACGTCGCGCACCGCGATGCCGACGAGCTCGAGTCGCGCCCCGACCCGGGAGGCGAACTCGTCGCCCTGCTCCACGAGGAGTCGCGCCACCTGGGAGCCGACGGAACCGGCACCGAGGAGTGCGACCCGGAGGTTTCGGTACTCGATCATCGCTCGGTGCTCCCGTCGTCGTAGGCGGCATCGCGCGCCAGCAGGTCGGCCTCGGTCTCTCCGCGCACGATGACGCGCGCCGCGCCGTCGCGCACCGCGACCACCGCGGGGCGGCCGAGGTAGTTGTAGTTGCTGGCCAGCGACCAGCAGTATGCGCCGGTCGCCGGCACGGCGAGGAGGTCGCCCGGCGTCACGTCGCCCGGCAGGTATTCGGCGTCGACGACGATGTCGCCGCTCTCGCAGTGCTTGCCCGCGACCCGTACGAGCACAGGCTGCGCCGCGGACTCGCGGTCCGCGATGCGGGCCGAGTAGTCGGCGCCGTACAGCGCCGGCCGGGCGTTGTCGCTCATGCCGCCGTCGACGCTCACGTAGCGCCGCACGGCGGTCTCGCCGTCGTCCTGCGCCGAGACGGTGACGTCTTTGGTGGTGCCGACCGTGTAGAGGGTGAGCCCGGCCGTGCCGATGATCGAGCGTCCCGGCTCGAAGGCCACGGCCGGTACCGGGATGTCGAGCTCCTCGCACACCGCGGCGACGGTCTGCGCGATGCTCCGGGCCAGCTCCTCGATCGGGGCTGGGTCGTCAGCGGCCGTGTAGGCGATGCCGAAGCCGCCGCCGAGGTTGAGCTCCGGCACGTCGCCGCCGGTCAGCAGCTGCTGATGGAGGGAGAGCAGGCGGGCGGCGGACTCCGCGAAGCCGTCGGCGCCGAAGATCTGTGAGCCGATGTGGCAGTGCAGCCCGAGGAAGCGCAGGCCGGTGCGCGAGCGGATGCGCGCGACCGCCTCCGCGGCGTCGTCGAGCGCGATGCCGAACTTCTGGTCTTCGTGGGCGGTCGCGAGGAAGTCGTGCGTGTGCGCGTGGACGCCCGTGTTCACCCGCAGGCGCACCCGCTGCACGACGCCGTGACGGGAGGCCGCCTCGGCCACCCGGTCGATCTCCTGCACGCTGTCGACGATCAGGGCGCCGACGCCGACGGCGACCGCGCGGTCGATCTCGGCGAGGGACTTGTTGTTGCCGTGGAAGCCGAGCCGCTCGGCGGGGACGCGAGCCGCGAGCGCGACCGCGAGCTCGCCTCCCGAGCAGACGTCGATGTTGAGGCCGGCCTCGGTCATCCATCGGGCGACCTCGATCGACAGGAACGCCTTGCCCGCGTAGTAGACCTTGGCCGCGGAACCGGCCTCGGCGAACGTCCGCTGCAGGGCGGAGCGCACCTCGACGGCGCGCTCCCGGGCCTCGCGCTCGTCGACGACATAGAGCGGCGTGCCGAAGCGCTCGGCGAGCTCGGCGACGGAGACCCCGCCCACCTCGATCGCACCTCCCGCGCGACGCACGGTGCGCGGCCAGAGACCGGGGACGAGCGCGTTCGCGTCGTCGGGCACACGCAGCCACGGCGGTGCGAGCGGATTCGATGCCATGGGGACAACCTCACGAGTACAGACGGACACAAGTACAGTCGAGTGGGGTTCTCTCTGGCGAGCGGACCCGGATTGGCCCCTGAAGCCGGTGGAGAAGCCTGAAAGCCGGTGGATAGGTTCCTGCAGTCTATCGATGGCGTCGGCGGCGGTTCGCCGTGTTACGAGCAGCTCCCCTTGCTGTGCAGGAACTCCTCGTCCATCACGAAGCCCGACGCGCTCAGCGTGACCGTGGCATGGCCCGGGGTGACGGTGATGTCGCTGACCTTCACGCCGTCGGGGAGGTACTGGGCGGCGCACACCGGGAACGGCCCGTTCGCGGTCAGCGCCTGGATGAGGCGGGTGACGTTGACGTTGCCCGACCCGGCCGAGACGGTCGCCTTGCCGGGAGTGAGCAGGACGGTGTCGCCTGCCGCCTCCGCAGTCGCCGTCACGGTGTAGTCCACCGGGAGGCCGAGGAGGTCGATCGTGCCGTCGTAGCCGATCACACCGTCGCCGAGGGTGATGTCGCCCTTCGCGCCCGGGATGGTGACCAGCTTGTTGAGCGACTCCTGCGAGATGCTCAGGGTGCCGGTGGCCGACTGGATCGGCTTGCTGAAGTCGGCCGGCACGCCCGTCGCGTGGATGGAGGCGCTCAGCGGCGCACCGTTGACGGTGGCGTGCGGGGCGTCGAGGTCGACGCTCTCGAAGCGGCCCTCGACGAACTGCGCGAGCACGGAGAAGCCGCCGATGTGCACGTGCACGTCGGCCTTCACCGAGCTCGGGAGGTTCTTCTCGATCTCGGTGGCGACCCGCTGCTCCGCGACCGCGCGCGTGATCGCGTCGGCGACGACGAGGAGCACAAGGACGATGACGATCGAGCCGACCGTCCACAGCAGCGGCTTCAGCCAGCGCGGGCGGCCGCGCGTCGGCGCGCCGCCGGCGGGCGACGGCTCGTCGGGCAGGACCTCCGTGGGCTGGTCGCTCATCGCGTCACATCCGCTCCGGAGCGGACACCCCCACCAGCGCGAGGCCGTTGCGGACGACCTGGCCGGTCGCGTCGTTCAACCAGAGGCGCGTGCGGTGGGCGTCGGTGATCGGCTCGTCGCCGTGCGGCAGGACGCGGGTCGAGCCGTCGCGCACGGCGTACCACGCGTGGTACAGGCCGGCGACCTCCTCGATGTACCGCGCGACACGGTGCGGCTCGCGCAGTTCGGCCGCCTGCGCGACCACGCGCGGGAACTCCTGGAGGCCTCCGAGGAGCGCGCTCTCGGTCTCGTGGGTGAGCAGCTCGGGCTTGAATACGCCGCGGTCCACGCCGGACTTGGCCGCGTTGGCGGCGACGGAGCACGTGCGAGCGTGCGCGTACTGCACGTAGTAAACGGGATTCTCGTTGCTGCGCTTGGTGAGCAGGTCGAGATCGATGTCGAGCTGCGAGTCGGTGGACGAGCGCACCAGCGAGTAGCGGGCAGCGTCGACGCCGACGACGTCGACGAGGTCGTCGAGCGTGACGATGGTGCCGGCACGCTTCGACATCTTGACCGGCTCGCCGTCTTTGACCAGGTTGACCATCTGGCCGATGAGGATCTGGAGGTTCTCGTGCGGCACGTCGCCGAACGCCTCCACCATCGCCATCAGCCGGCCAATGTAACCGTGGTGGTCGGCGCCGAGCATGATGATGTTCTGCTCGAAGCCGCGCTCGCGCTTGTCGAGGTAGTAGCCGAGGTCGCCGGAGATGTAGGCGGGCTCGCCGTTGGAACGCACGATGACCCGGTCGCGGTCGTCTCCGAAGGTCGTGGTGCGCAGCCAGATCGCGCCGTCGGCCTCGAAGATGTGGCCGAGCTCGTCGAGTCGCTCGATGGCCCGCTCGACCGCGCCGGACTCGTGCAGCGAGTCCTCGTGGAAGTAGACGTCGAAGTCGACGCCGAAGTCGTGCAGGCGGTCCTTGATCTCGTCGAACATCAGGCTCGTGCCGAGGCTGCGGAAGACCTCCTGCTGCTGCTCGCGCGGCAGCGCGGCCAGGTCGCCGATCTGCGGGTCGTCGGCGGCCCGCGAGACGACCTCGGCGGCGATCTCGCCGATGTAGTCGCCGCCGTAGCCGTCCTCCGGAGTCGCCTCGCCGAGGTAGGCGGCCAGCAGGCTGCGGGCGAAGCGGTCGATCTGCGACCCGTGGTCGTTGAAGTAGTACTCGCGCGTCACGTCGGCGCCCGCAGCCTGGAGGATGCGCGCGAGGCTGTCGCCGACAGCGGCCCAGCGTGCGCCGCCGATGTGGATGGGGCCGGTGGGGTTGGCCGAGACGAACTCGAGGTTGACCAGAAGGCCGTCGTAGAGGTCGCCGCGGCCGTACGCGTCGCCGGCCTCCACGATCGTCTGCGCCAGCTGTCCAGCGGCAGCGGCGTCGAGCCGGATGTTGATGAAGCCGGGGCCGGCGACCTCGGCGGAGGCGACGCCGTCGATGCCGGCGGCGGCCTCGGCGATCTCGCCGGCGAGCTCGCGCGGGTTGGCGCCGACGCGCTTGGCGAGCCGCATCGCGACGTTCGACGACCAGTCACCGTGCTCGCGGTTCTTCGGCCGCTCGAGCGGGATGTCGTCGACCGAGATCGTAAGCTCTGCGACGTCGTCGCGGCCCTCGCGTCGCCGGTCCACCACGGTCGTCACGATGGCGAGCAGGGAGGCGGAGAGGTCAGCGGGGGTCATGGGTAGTCATTCTAATGGGGCTCGCGGGCAACCCTTCCTCTCACTTGATAGGGTGCGAGGCGACACGCCCACTGGACGATACGGAAGGCGCACCCCAGCATGCAGCAGCACACCGCTCGGACCCTCGCCGCACTCGCGATCGCCGCCGCGGCCGTCACGCTCGTGGGCTGCACGCCGGCCGCGAAGCCCGACTCCACGACCTCCCCCTCGGCGACCGCCGGCAGGAGCACGGCGACGGGCGCCCCGGTGGCGACGCCGACCCCGACGCCGACCCTGCTGCCGACGCCGGTCACCCTCACCTGCGACCAGATCGTCACCGCCGACCAGCTGTACGCGTACAACCCCAACTTCTCAGCCGACTCGGGCTTCGCACCCCAGTCCGGCAGCCCCGAGAAGCAGATCGCCGACTGGAAGGGCGTCACGTGCGCCTGGCAGAACCAGACCAGCAGCGACGTCGTGCAGATCGCAGTGGCGCACCCTCCCGCAGACCAGCTGGAGAGCCTCAAGAACGCCGCCATCACGGCGGCCCAGCCGGTTCCCACCTACGGCACCCCACCGCAGGTCGAGGGCTACTTCAAGGCCGGGCAGGCCGGCCAGGTCCAGATCTTCCGCGGCCCGTACTGGATCGTCGCCGAGTCGACCGCGTTCTTCGAGCCGGGCGACGCGGCACCGCTCATGCAGAGCGTCCTGGGCAACCTCCCGGCGAGCTGACGCCCGCCTCCGCCCGGCTCGTGAGGGCGCCGCGCTGAACGGAACCGACCCGAAAAGCTGCTAGCCTGGACGGGCACTCCTGGCCCCCATAGCTCAGGGGATAGAGCGTCTGCCTCCGGAGCAGAAGGCCGTAGGTTCAAATCCTACTGGGGGCACCGTAGCTCCGCTGGGGGCACCGTAGCTCCGCTGGGGGCACAAAAGAGCACGAAAGAAGCCCCCTCCACGGCGGAGGCGGCTTCTTTCGTTCGGAACGCCGGCTACTCGGCGTCGAGATCCGTCGAGCAGCGCCGCCAGCTCGCCGAGGGTGACCATCATGCCGACCACACCTCCACGCCCGCAACCGCGAGCGCGTCGGCGAGCTCACCCTCAGGAGCGCGGTCGGTCACCAGCACGTCCACCGCGGCGAGCCCGGCGAAGGAGACCAGCGACTCCTGCTGGAACTTGGACGAGTCGGCGAGCACCACCACGCGGCGTGCGGCGCGGACGATGGCCTCCTTGACCGCGGACTCCTCGGGGTCGGGAGTGCTCAGGCCGAATTCCGCGGAGACGCCGTTGACGCCGACGAAGACGATGTCGGGCCGCAGCGACTGGATCGCCCGGACGGTGGAGGCTCCGACGGCCGCCGCGGTCACCCCGCGGATACGGCCGCCGACGACGGTCAGCGACACCCGGTCGGCCGCGGCGAGCGCCGGCGCGAGGGTGAGCGAATGGGTCACGACCTCCGCCTCTCCCCCGCTGGCCGTGAGACGAGCGGGGAGCAGTTGCGCGACGGCGCCGGTGGTCGTGCCAGCGTCGAGGTAGAGGGAGCCGCGGAAGCCGTCGCCGAGGGCATCCAGTGCTCGGGCCGCGATGCGCAGCTTGGTGTCGGCGCGGAGGCCGCTGCGCTCGATCACGGAGGCCTCCGCCGTGCTAGCGCGGTCGGCGGCGACGGCGCCGCCGTGCACCCGCCGCAGCGCTCCGGTCACCTCGAGGGCGTCGAGGTCGCGACGGACGGTCTCGGTCGTCACGCCGAAACGCTCGGCGAGATCGACGACGGCCACCCGGCCCTCTTCGAGGAGGAGCCGCTCGATCAGCTCCTGACGCTCCATTGCATACACCTGGCGCCTCCTTTGGATTTCCAACACAATACAATACAAATCAACAGAGAGCAGTGTCCTTCTCTGTGTGCATCTGTGGGAAATGACTTCGGTGTCGCCGTCGAGGCGGGCCACGTACAATCGTTCGCGGAATGGACTGCTCGTACTTCGACGCCCGCGTGTGCCGCTCGTGCACGCTGATGGGCGTCCCCTACGGAGATCAGCTGGCCCGAAAAGACAGCCATGCGCGCGACCTCCTGGACCCGTACGGCGACGCAGCCTGGCTGCCGCCGGTCGCGAGCGTCGAGTCCGGCTATCGCAACAAGGCGAAGATGGTCGTCTCCGGCACGGTGAACGCGCCCACGATCGGCATCCTCGACGAAGCCGGCCGCGGCGTCGATCTGCGCGCGTGCGGCATCTGCGCACCCGAAGTGCGCGCCGCCCTGCCGGTGCTCGCGGACTTCGTCACGCGCACCCGCATCGAGCCGTACAGCGTTCCGGAGCGCCGGGGCGAGCTCAAATACGTGCTGGTGACGCACTCCCCCGACGACGAGCTGATGGTGCGGTTCGTGGTGCGGACGGATGCCGCCGTCGAGCGCATCCGCGCGCGGCTCGACGAACTCCTGGGCGCGCTGCCCACCGCCGTCGTCGTGACGGCGAACCTCCAGCCCGAGCACAAGGCGGTCGTCGAAGGCGACACGGAGATCGTGCTGACCCCGCAGTCGTCGCTCGTGATGCGGGTCGGCGGCATCCCGCTGCGGTTGCGGCCTCAGAGTTTCTTCCAGACGAACACCGCGGTGGCCGAGAGCCTGTACGCCCAGGTGACCGAATGGGTCGACCGGGTATCCCCGTCGAGCGTCTGGGACCTCGTACTGCGGCGTCGGAGGCTTCGCCCTCAACGTCGCAGCGCCCGGGCGACGCGTCGTCGGCGTCGAGACCAGCACGGAGGCCGTGCGCAGCGCTCGCGCGACTGCGGCGGCCGCCGGGCTCCCTCACGTGGCGTTCCGGGCGGGGGACGCCACCGCGTTCGCGCTCGGCGCGAAGACGGCTCCCGAGCTCGTGATCGTGAACCCACCACGGCGCGGGATCGGGGCGGAGCTCTCCGGCTGGCTTGAAGGCTCCGGCGTCCCGCACATCGTGTACTCCAGCTGCAACCCGACGAGCCTGGCGCACGACCTCGCGCGCATGCCGTCATACCGCATCCGGACCGGGCGGGTGCTGGACATGTTCCCGCAGACCGGGCACCTGGAGGTGGCGGTGCTGCTCGGTCGGGTGTAGCCGGCACCGGGTCTAGCTGGCAGAGAGCGCGAGGTTCACGATGTCGGAGAGGGTGAAGTCGCCCTCGACGGGACCCAGACTCGGCCTCCAATTCGGCTCGACCGACAAGTAGCTCAGGTGATCGCCGTCGAGCAATCCGATGAGGACTTCGGCCACGATCCGACCGCCGACGGGACCGAGGCCGGCGCCAGCCGCCCGCACCTCCGACTCCTTCAGGATGTAGAACCAGAGCGGGGTGCGTCCGCTCAGGTCGCTCTTCACCTCGTCGGGGACATCGACCTCACTGAAGACATCGTCCGGCGCCAGCGGCTCGATCCCCATGGCACGCGACACGTCCTCCCCCGAAGGCAACCCGAGGCGCTTTCCGCGCAGCAGGTTGCGGACAGCGAGGGACCGCGCGATCTCGGGACCGGCTGAGGGTGAGATGACTTCGGCCCCGGCGACCGACGCGGGGAGAGTTCCGAGTGGCGGCGCGATCGTCGCATCGAGCTTGTAACTCGGCTGCGGCGCGCCCGGACAGACGCCTCGGTGCTCGTGATCCGGGGCAGGAAGAACCTCCAGTCCACTCCCCATGCAGTCGGGAGCGTCTTGAAGCTATTGAGTCCGCCTCTGGGCTGGTTGGCCTCCGGCGTGAAGAGCGGGATGCGAGGCGCACCCTCGGGCGGCAACGGATCAGGCCTTGCGACGCTGTTGATGAAGTAACTCGGTCGGACTATCGAATGACCGAACCGATACGCAGCCACACTGAACTCGACCGGCATGAACGGCTGTTGGCGAAACTCGTAGAAGAGAAGGCGCGGCTTCGGCCGCGTGACCGGCATCGACGGCGACGAGAGATACCCTTCCGCCGGGAGAATATCCTCTACGACGTCCTTTCCGACGAGGCGCGGCAGGTAGTCGTGCACGACGACCCACTGGTAGTGCCAGCGGACAAGGCGCTGCGCATGCTTGAGCTGGTCGGCCGCGGACCAGTTCGGGAAGTTCGCGATCACCGAGTCGACGACAGCGTTGTGAAAACGCAGGAACACCGACTGCAGTTGCGAGACGATGACATTCTCGTCGTTGCGCGGGTCTCCGATGATCGCGCGCTCGGACGCGACGCGCTGCAGATCAAACGCGCCGAACCTGGGAGCCTCCCGATCGCCCTAGCGTCAGGTGAAGACCGTCACCGTCGTACAGGTAGGGCTGTTCGGACGGCCCACGCCCGTACACGGAGTCAAGGTCGAACTTGGGCGTGCGGAAATCAACGAGGGCGTTCGGGTCGTTCTGCCTAGTCAGGCTGGAGACGGGGTCGAACGTGATGTCGTGGTCGACGAACTGGCCGAAGTAGGTGTAGCCAGCCGGGATGCGCAGTTCGTCGCTATCGTCCAGCGTCGCAGCGTTCTCGTCTTCGTCGTCGACACCCAGCTCCTTCGCCGGCTCGGCACGCTGGATCATCGCTGACGCCAGCGCGATCAGCGAGTCGTCGGCGACATCGTACGTCGGCAGATCGCGGAACATGCGGCCGTATCGGCCGCTGGTGAAACTTGACTCCGGCGTGCTATCCAGGCCGCGCGGTGCCTGGCCGCCATGCCCGTGCGGATCGGTGGGGGTGGTCGCAGGCGGGTTGGTAGGTGTGTCTTGGTACATGGATTCCCCCTAGTTCGTTTCCGGTGAGGTGGGGTGACATGGTCGGTCTACTCCACCCTCCAGGCAACGGCAAGAGCAATCCTCATGATTTAAGCACGAGTTCAACACCGGGGCCGTCCATAGGACGGCCCCGGTGCGTCACGCGAGCCTAGCTCGCCGCGGCCTCGCGGCGCGGGAGCTTCCAGTCGGGACGCGCGAAGTGGCAGGTGTAGCCCCACGGGATGCGCTCCAGGTAGTCCTGGTGCTCGGGCTCGGCCTCCCAGAACGGGCCGGCGGCCTCCACCTCGGTGACGACCTTGCCCGGCCAGAGACCGGATGCGTCGACGTCGGCGATAGTGTCCTCTGCCACGCGGCGCTGCTCGTCGCTCTCGTAGAAGATCGCCGAGCGGTAGCTGGTGCCCACGTCGTTGCCCTGACGGTTCTTCGTCGACGGGTCGTGGATCTGGAAGAAGAACTCCAGCAGGTCGCGGTAGCTGACGCGCGCGGGGTCGAACTCGATCTCGATCGCCTCGGCGTGAGTGCCGTGGTTGCGGTAGGTGGCGTTCGGGACGTCGCCGCCGGAGTACCCGACGCGGGTGCTCACAACGCCGGGGCGCTTGCGGATGAGGTCCTGCATGCCCCAGAAACATCCACCGGCCAGAATGGCCTTCTCGGTCGTCATCAGTGCTTCTCCTCGTTCTCGAAAAGGTGGGTGTAGTCGCCGTAGCCCTGCTCCTCCAGCTCGGCGAGCGGGACGAAGCGGAGCGCGGCGGAGTTGATGCAGTAGCGCAGGCCGCCGGCCTCGGCGGGCCCGTCGTCGAACAGGTGGCCGAGGTGGCTGTCACCGTGGGCGGAGCGCACCTCGGTGCGGATCATCCCGTACGTGCGGTCGGACTTCTCGACGATGTTCGCGGGATCCACCGGCACGGTGAAGCTCGGCCAGCCGGAACGGCTGTCGTACTTGTCTACGGAAGCGAAGAGCGGCTCCCCCGACACGATGTCGACGTACAGCCCCGCCTCATGGTTGTTCCAGAACTCGTTGCGGAAAGCGGGCTCGGTGGCCGCCTCCTGGGTGACCGCGTACTGCGCGGGGGTGAGCCGTTCGACTGCGTCCTGGCTCTTGCGATAGTCCTGTGTCACGTTTCCTCCTGAGTGCGGCGAGCGCTGGCTGCGCCGTCAGTAAGGAGAACAGCGGGGAGGGCCGGGTTGGTCCCGGGGTTGCTGTGAATTCGCTGAGGGCGGTCGGGTCCGCTGCACACTGTCGATGGAGTGCTGCACGGCCGGCCATTCTCTGAGCACGTGCCGAGCGGTCACACGCAGGCGTCGGTGGCCGCGAACGGCCAACTGGGCGTCGCGACGCCGATCGCGCTCGAAGGCCTCGGCCTCGCTGTGGATCGCGTAGCCGCCGACCTCCAGGTAGAACTCGCCGTCGATGAGCATGTCGACCCGGCCGACGCCGGGACGTGCGCCTGCTGCTGAACGTGATGCCCGACTCGGAGCCAGGACGCGCCTTCGCCGCGCGCGCCCGCACCGACCTCGTGGCGGAGCGCGTGAGGGATGCCAGCTCGGCCGATGACAGGAGACCAGCCGTCAAGGCCGTCTCGAAGGCCGCGACCGCCGTCTCCTCGTCGGCGCAGTGACCCACAGTGCGGAGACAGTCGGCGAGCGACACCCTCCAGATCTCTTACTCGGCTCGGCGCCGCGCCAATGACAGACGAATCCGCCCGGTCTGCGCTGACGGTTCGGCGGGACGACCACGTGGATACGAGAATCCGTTCCCGCCCAGATGCCGTAGCTGCGACAGGCCGTGACGCACGACAGTCGCACGCCCGCCGCGAGAACACGTTGCGGCGGCCCAGTCAGAGTCGCGAGTGCATACACTCCCCGCCGCGGCCTGACCACCACCCCCTGGCGCACGGCGTCCGCAAGCGTCTCACGGGTGGCGCCGGCGTTTCGCAACCGGAGAGTTGTCGCGGCACCGCCGAGCTCTTGCAGTCGGGTGATCCATTTCATGGATCGATGCTCGCGCCTCCGGCTCCATGGCGGGGCGATCCTCGGATTTCTGTGGACACGGACCGCAAGCCCGCCGATGTGTGAACAAGGAGACCGGCGGCGATTTCTCCTTGCTCAGCGCTCAGACAGGAGATCTACGATCGGGATCGGCTGAATCTCTGTAGACGACCGCTGTTCGGCCCGCAGGCACGCGATCACGCGCGAGGGCAGGCGGCGCAGGGGAACGTCGGGGCGGCGCCTTTTCGGTGGGTCGGATGTGCGCCCTGCACTGGGCGCCGCACAGTCTACGGACCTTAACCTCATGCCCCGGTCCGCGTTAGTCTGAGTCTTCCGGGCCAGGGGGAATTCGGCTCTGGTGGAAGCCGGCGAAGACGCGAGGAGCGAGGATGACAGCGACACGGACACTCTTCATTGGCGGCACGGGGGTCATCAGCTCCGCGTGCGTCGCCAGAGCCCTCGAGAAGGGCCACGAAGTCACGGTCGTCAATCGCGGAAACAGCGACCTGCGCCCGCTCCCCGACGGCGTGGAGGTGCTGCACGCCGACATCCGCGACCCTGAGAGCGTGCACGCGGTGCTCGGCGAGCGCAGCTTCGACGTCGCAGCGGAGTTCCTCGCCTTCACACCCGAGCACATCCGCACCGACTTCGACCTGTTCGAGGGCCGCGTCGGGCAGTACGTCTTCATCTCCTCCGCCTCGGCCTATCAGACCCCGCCCGCGCGGGTGCCGGTGACCGAGTCGACGCCGCTGCGCAACCGGTTCTGGCAGTACTCGCGCGACAAGATCGCCTGCGAGGACCTCCTGCTGGAGGCCTACCGCGACCGCGGCTTCCCGATCACGATCGTGCGCCCGTCGCACACCTACGACCGCACGATGATCCCGACGAGCGGCAACTGGACCGACCTCGAGCGGATGCGTCGCGGTGCTCCCGTCGTGGTGCACGGCGACGGCACCAGCCGTTGGACGATCACCCACAACACCGACTTCGCCGTCGCGTTCATCGGGCTGCTCGGGCGTCCGGAGGCCGTGGGCGACTCGTTCCACATCACCTCCGACGAGGCGCCGACCTGGGACCAGATCTACTGCTACCTCGCCGAGGCCCTGGGGGTCGAGGCGGAGCTGGTGCACGTCGCGAGCGAGACGATCGCCGCGGCGCTCCCCGACCTCGGCCCGGGCCTCCTCGGCGACAAGGCCCATTCGATGCACTTCGACAACGCCAAGGTCAAGGCTCTCGTGCCCGAGTACCAGGCCCGCGTGGCGTTCGCCCACGGCGCCGGCGAGATCGTCGACTGGTACCTCGCCGACGCGTCCAGGCAGCAGGTGGACCCCGACCTGGATGCGGCGTTCGACCGCCTCGTGGACCACGCCCGCACGGTGGTCTGAGCGGCTCCCCTCGGCATCATCACCGCCGAGGGGCACGTTGTCGTCCCTTTCGCGCGTCGAGCGGGACCACAACGTGCCCCTCAAGATCTTCTCGTCGGTCTCGCCACGCGATCCCCGCGGTCTACGGTCTGACGGGCATCCCCGAGGTCATCGAGACGCTGCATTTCGAGCGCATCGCCGGCAGCGACCTCTCGCGCCTCCCGCGGTGCTCGCGCCGCACCGTCGCCGGCGACGCAGCCGCGCAGGGCTCGTCGACCGGCAAGCAGAGGAGATCGTCCTCTTCGCCGTCACGACGTTGCGCCGGCTCGGACTCCCGGACCGCGCGGTGCCGGTCGTCCTCGGCGGCGGCGTGATCGGCTCCCACGACGAACGCCTCCTGACCGCTGTGGAGGGCGGCCTTGCCGAGCGCGCCGCTCGCCCGGATCACTGTCGTGACGGCGGCGCCGATCCTCGGTGCGGCTCTGCTGGCTCTGGAGGCCGGTAGGGCCTCCCCCCGACGCTCTGGACGTCGCAGCATCCAGCCTTCAGGACCGGCAGGCCGCGGTGGTTCAATAGGCCTTACGAACAGGGAATTCGCCTCAGAACGGGAGCGGATGGTCGAGGAGCAGCTCGTCCGCCGCGGAATCGAGGACCAGCGCGTCCTCGATGCGATGAGACGCGTGCCCCGCCACGAGTTCGTCCCGGAGGGAGCCGAGCGCCACGCCTACGAGGACCACCCGATGCCGATCGGCGACGGCCAGACGATCTCGCAGCCGTTCATCGTCGCGCTCATGCTCGAGGCGGCCAGGATCGGCCCGGAGGACAATGTGCTCGACGTCGGAACCGGCTCGGGCTACGCCGCGGCCGTCGCCGCGGAGCTCGGCCATCGCGTCGTCAGCATCGAACGCCACCCCGAGCTGGCGCTGACGGCCGCGGCGACGCTGGAGGCCCTCGGCTACCGGGTGAACGTCGTCACCGGCGACGGCACACTCGGCTGGCCGGAGGGCGCACCCTACGATGTGATCGTCGCGGCGGCGACCGGCCCGACGCTGCCCCGGGCGTGGCCGGAGCAGCTGACGCGCGGCGGCCGTATCGTGATGCCGGTCGGCCGCCCGGGAGGATCCCAACACCTCGCCGTGTTCGAGCGCGGAGCCGACGGCGACCTCCACGAGCGCAGCCTCGGCGCTGTCGCGTTCGTGCCGCTCGTCGGCGACGACGGCTGGCGCGAGCACGGCGCGTGACGACATTCGTCACGAATGTCCACACTCGCATTCGTGACGAATGTGCAGTTTCGCGGCACGAATCGCTTCATTCGTCACGAATGTGCAGTTTCGTGCCACGAATCGCTTCATTCGTCACGAATGTGCAGTTTCGTGCCACGAATCGCTACATTCGTGACGAATGTTCGCCTCGGGCGCCGCGGTTACGCGGCGACAGCGTCGGCGACAGAGGCGGAGGAGGCGGAGGAGGCGGAGGCGACGCGCGTGCGCAGGGCTCCGAGGAGCGCGGCGAGCTGGCCGGCGGGAGCGGCCGGGTCCTCCGGGTGCCACTGCACCGCGATGATCGGCGCGGAGTCGTGCTCGATCGCCTCGACGTGGCCGTCGGGCGCGCGGCCGGTCACGCGGAGGCCCCGACCGACGACGTCGACCGCCTGGTGGTGTGCGCTGCGCACCGAGACGACAGGCTCGCCGAGCAGCTCCTCCACCCGGCTGCCCGGCTCGAGCAGAACGGGGTGCGTGGTCAGCACCTCGGGGATCGGCACCCCGCGGCGCACGTGGTCGCTCTCGCCGAGGTCCTGGAGGAGCGTGCCTCCGAGGGCGACGTTGACGATCTGCAGGCCGCGGCAGATCCCGAGCAGCGGGAGCCCGCGCTCGATCGCCCTGTGCACCAGCGCGAGCTGCGCGGCATCGGCGGTCTCGCGGTGCAGGCTCTCGTGCGGGTAGCCTCCCGACGCTCCGTAGAACCGCGGGGCGATGTCCTCGCCTCCCACGATCACCACGGCGTCGGCGCGGTCGGTCGCGGTCAGGAGCGCTTCGGTTCCGCCGTCGGCGGCGAGCCGACGCACCGTCCAGCCGTCGGCCTCCGCCGCACGGACGACCCCGCCGACCAGCACCTGAACGTACGCGTGGTACTCCGGGTCGTGCCCGCGGAAGCGCGTCGCCTCCACGACGGCGAGGGTGCGGGAGGCCGGAGACATACGAGCCATTCTGGGTCGCGGGACCGCGGCGCGCATCCGCGGCTGTAACAGGCGGAAACAGTGATGGGCCCCGACGAAACAGTGACAGGCATCCGGGCCGTCAATAGACTCGGCTCGATGACAGGTGAGCTCGGGAGAGTGGGTGGATGTCTGTGCGTCGTGTCCTGACCGCTCTGCTGCTCGCGCTCGCCGTCGCTGTGGCTCTCCTCGTGCTCTCCGCACCCGCCGCCATCGCGCAGGACCCGGTGGACCTGGGCTCCGGTCATGTCGTCGATCAGGCCGGTGTGCTGTCCGACGCGGACGTCGACACCATCGAGGCGGCCACGGCTGCGCTGAAGAAGAACCATCAGATCACCCTGTACGTCGTGTTCGTCGACCACTTCACCGACCCGGGCGACGCCGAGGACTGGGCGAACGAGACGGCCGCCCGCAACGATCTGGGGCCGACGGACTACCTGCTGGCGGTCGAGACCGACGGTGGGGCGTACTACCTCTCCGGCGACGACAGCGGGCCGGTCAGCGACCAGGAGCTCACCACCATCGAGCAGGACCAGGTCGCGCCCCGACTGCGCACGCAGGACTGGACGCCGGCAGCCCTCGCCGCTGCGAGCGGCCTCGGCGACGCCGTGGGCGGCGGCCCGGGACCGTGGTTCGTGTGGCTCGTCGTCGTCGGCCTGGTCGCGATCGCGGCGGTCGCCTTCCTGCTGATCCGCCGGCAACGGAGCGCGCGAAGCAGGAGGTCGACAACACCATGACAACCAAACGGAAGGAAAGAGGATGAGCCCGGCTTCGTTCCTCGTCGTCCCACAGTGGCAGGGCTCCGGCTCGTCACGCGCCATGCGCCTCATCGACGGCGCCGACGCCATCCGCGGCGACCTGCCGACGACGGCGACGCACAGCGTGGCCGTCCCGGCCGCTGCCGGCGAGGCGCTCGGCACCGGTGTGCTGCGCTACTCGTCGCTCACGCTCGTCCGCGAGCTCGCGGAGGCGGAGCTGGCGGTGCTGGAGGCCCCGGTCGTCACGATCGGCGGTGACTGCGCCGCGGATCTGGCGGGCGTGCAGCACGCAGTCGCGTCCCATCCAGCCGGCTCGGTCGCCGTGGTCTGGTTCGACGCGCACGGCGATGCCAACAGCGTCTCGACGTCACCCTCCGGGGCTTTCCACGGCATGGTCGTGCGCGCTCTGCTCGGCGACGGACCCGACGGCCTCGCTGCCACCGGCCCCGCGCGCCTCCACCACGAGCAGCTGGTGCTCGCGGGGACGCGCGCGCTCGACGACGGCGAGTCGGACTTCGTCGACCGGATGGGCATCCGGGTGGTCGGGTCGGATGACTTCGAGGACCCGCAGACGCTCGTGGACGCGGTGGAGGCGACGGGAGCGTCGGCCGTGTACCTCCACATCGACCTCGACGTGCTCGACCCCTCCGCCGTCGACGGCATCGGATTCCCCGAGCCGTTCGGCATCAGCCCCGAACAGCTGTGCGACGCGATCCGGTCGCTGCGCGGCCGGTTCGAGCTCGCCGGCGCCGCAATCACCGAGTTCGCACCCGAGTCGCCGGACGCCGCCGGGCGCGACCTGCCGGTGATCCTCCGGGTGCTCGGAGCGCTCACGGGGCCGCTGCGTGACGCCGGCTGAGCGCGGCCGGTAGCGTTGGCGACATGAGCGAACCCAGGATCCTGACCGAGCGACGCGGGCACGTCCTCCTCATCGGTCTCAACCGCCCGGAGAAGCGAAACGCGGCGGACTTCGAGCTCCTGACCGGGCTGGCCGAAGCGTACGGCGAGCTCGAACGGGACCCCGACATCCGCGTGGGGCTGGTCTACGCCGTCGGCGACCATTTCACGGGCGGCCTCGATCTGGCCGACATCGGCCCGCGGATCGGGGCGGACGGACTCTCGTTCGTCTCCGACACGGGCGTCGACCCCTGGGGCGTCTCCGGACAACAGCGCACCAAGCCGCTGGTGATCGCGGTGCAGGGCACCTGCCTCACCTTCGGCATCGAGCTCATGCTCGCCGCCGACATCGCGGTCGCCGCGCGGTCGACACGCTTCGGCCAGATCGAGGTCGCCCGCGGCATCCTGCCCTTCGGCGGGGCGACCATCCGATTCCCGCGAGCGGCGGGCTGGGGCAACGCCATGCGCTACATCCTCACCGGCGACCTGTTCGACGCCGACGAGGCGTACCGCATCGGTCTCGTGCAGGAGGTCGTGGACGACGGGGACCAGTTCGACGCCGCCCTGGCCATCGCCGAGCGGATCGCCGCCCAGGCGCCGCTCGCCGTGCAGGCCGCGCTCACGAGCGCGTTCACGGCGGTGCGGGAGGGCGACGCCGCCGCGGAGGCGCAGCTTCAGCCGGCGCTCGCGCGACTGGCCGCGAGCGAGGACGCACGGATCGGCCGGCAGGCCTTCCTCTCGCGCACCCCGGCCGAGTTCGTCGGCCGCTGACCGGCGTACGCTCCGGTTCAGCATCGAACGTCCTCGATCACGAACGACCTCATCCACGAACGGCAGGAGGAACCATGTCCGCAGTCGCCGAGTACGACGTCATCGTGATCGGAGCAGGGACGGTCGGTGAGAATGTCGCCGACCGCGCGGCGCAGGGCGGCCTGCGCACCGTGATCGTGGAGGCCGAGCTCGTCGGAGGCGAGTGCTCCTACTGGGCATGCATCCCCTCCAAGACGCTGCTGCGCTCGGCCGCAGCCGTGCGCGCAGCCCAGCGGGTCGGCGGGGCGCGCGAAGCCGTGACCGGCCCTCTGGACGTCGCCGCCGTGCTGCGACGCCGCGACTACGAGACCAGCGATTGGAAGGACGACGGCCAGGTGAAATGGCTCGAGGGCGCCGGGATCGACCTGGTGCGCGGCTGGGCCACGATCACCGCGGCCAAGGAGGTCACCGTGACCGCCGCCGACGGCACGGTCACCGTGCTCACAGCCCGGCACGCGGTCGCCGTCTGCACGGGTTCTGCATCGCTGCTCCCCGACATTCCGGGCCTGCGCGAGAGCGAGCCGTGGACGAGCCGCGACGCGACCAGCGTGCAGCGCGTGCCGGTGTCTCTGGCGATCCTGGGCGGCGGCACGGTCGGCAGCGAGATGGCGACCGCGTACGCGGGCTTCGGAACCGACGTGCACCTCATCGCGCGCAGCGGTCTGCTGGGAACCCAGGAGCCGTTCGCCGGCGAACAGGTCGCCGCGTCGCTGAAAGAGCTGGGCGTCCAGGTGCACCTGGACGTCACGACCGAGTCCGTCAAGCGGACCGACGACGATCGGTTCCGCATCCAGCTGGGCGACGGTAGCGTGGTAGAGACGGACGAACTGCTGGTGGCGACCGGCCGGCTGCCGCGATCGTCGGGGCTCGGCCTCGACGCCTTCGGGCTGGAGGACGGCGCCTGGCTGACGGTCGACGACAGCATGCGGGTGCTCGACGCGCACGGCGAGCCGGTCGACGGCGGCTGGCTGTACGGCGTCGGCGACGTGAACCACCGGGCGCTGCTCACCCATCAGGGCAAGTACCAGGCGCGCGCGGCCGGCGACGCCATCGCGGCACGGGCGAAGGGCCGGGAGGTGTCGCTCGCCCCGTGGGGCGCCTTCGTCGCGACCGCCGACCACCAGGCCGTGCCGCAGGTCACGTTCACCGAGCCGGAGGTCGCCTCCGTCGGGCTCACCGCCACCCAGGCGGAGAAGACCGGCTACCGCATCCGCGTGGTCGACTATCCGATCGGCTCGGTCAGCGGCGCCTACGTGGTGGCGGACGACTACGCGGGAACGGCCCGGATGGTCGTCGACGAGGACCGGAAGGTCGTGCTGGGCGCGACCTTCGTCGGCCAGGACGTCGGCGAGCTGCTGCACTCTGCCACGATCGCGGTGGTCGGCGAGGTGCCGCTCGACCGGCTGTGGCACGCTGTGCCGTCGTACCCGACCATCAGCGAGGTCTGGCTGCGCCTCCTCGAGGCCTACGGCCGGCCGGAGAAGTGACGATGGCCCAGCCGCGCGGCGACGGCCCGCTCGCCTCCCTGTTCCTCGACTCGCCGATCAGCCGGCTCGGCTACCTCTATGCGACCACGGTCGGGTTCGTCTGGGGCTTCGTCTGGAGCACGGGACGCGTCGAACGTCGCGCAGGCCTCTTCGTCTTCCGCGGCATGCCGAAACGCGTGTTCGGACGCGGGGGCTCCTGCGTGGGCGGCTGCTATCTGACCGACCAGAACGTGACCGACGACGTGCTCGAGCACGAGGTCGTGCACAAGCGGCAATGGCAGCGCTACGGGATGCTGTTCCCGTTCCTCTACCTGCTGGCGGGACGCGATCCGTTGCGCAATCGCTTCGAGATCGAGGCAGGTCTCGAGAAGGGCGGCTACCGATGACCGGCACGGGTCGCACGATCGTCGTCACCGGGGCGAGCTCGGGCATCGGCGCGGTGGCGGCAGAACGCTTGGTCGCGGGCGGTGACCGCGTCGCCGTGGTCGGGCGCGACCCGGAGCGCACCCACGCAGTCGCCGGCCGGATCGGCGCGACGGCGTTCGTCGCCGACTTCGAGCGGCTCGACGACGTGCGTGGGCTGGCCTCTGCCCTCCTCGACCGTTTCGACGGCATCGATGTGCTCGCCAACAACGCCGGCGGCCTGTACCACGACCGCAGGATGACGGCTGACGGCCACGAGCGCACGATCCAGCTCAACCATCTGGCGCCGTTCCTGCTCACGCGGCTGCTCCGGCCCCGGCTCGTGGAGACGGCCGCGAGCGGACGGGACGTGCGCGTGGTGTCGACCGCCAGCATGGCCAACCGTTTCGGCCGGCTCCACCTCGACGACCTCGACTGGGAACGACGCCCCTGGCGCGGCGGCTGGCAGGCCTACGGCACGTCGAAGCTCGCGACCATCCTGTTCGCCGTCGAGCTCGGCGAGCAGCTCACCGGCACGGGCGTCACCGCGTACTCCTTCCACCCCGGCACGGTGGCGACCCGCTTCGGGGCGAGCTCGCCGCTGATCCGGTTCGGCAACGCGGTGACCGGAGGACGCTACGGCATGACGGCGGAGGCCGGAGCGGCGCCGCTGGAACGCCTGGCCGGACCGGTGGCGGTCGGAGCGCCGACCGGCACCTACATCGACCGGTTCACGGCCAACGGCCGAACGGCCCACCAGGCGAAGGACGCCCAGCTCGGCCGCGATCTGTGGACGATCAGCGAGAGCCTGACGTCAGGCTGACCGCGTCCGGGTCCATGCCGACGACCTCCACGAGATGTTCCCCCACCTCGGTGGTGAGCGCCCAGGAGCCGGTCACGATCGCGCGCGTGCGACCAGGGCCGTCGCAGAGCATCTCGGCGGTCCACGCCTGGACGGCGCGCGTCGCCGCCTCTCCGCGTCCGCAGGGCTCCGCCGTGCCCGGCCGTCCGGAGCGCTCCGAGCGCACCAGCCAGGTGACCGTCATCCGGATCGGCGCGGCGAGCGCGGCGATCTCGGACGACTCGCCGACCTCCACGAATACGCGCCCGCGTGCGCACAGCGGAAGCAGCGCGAGCTCGGCCTCCAGCTCGGTCAGCGAGGTGTCGTCGCCCACGACGAGGAACTGGACGCGGTCGTCGTTGTGCGCGGTGGAGGCCGTGTGCGCGGCGTGGTCGGGTCGGTACATTTCTGTTCGATTATAGGTCAGCCTTACCTAACCACTTCCCGGGACCCCGGTCGTCCGCAGGGTTCTCCCGGCTCCGCGCCCTTCCGGTGCCGGGCCTCGCACGGCATGATCGAGACATGCTTCCGACCGCGGACTCCCCTGTCGCCCCGATGCTCGCCAAAGCCGTCCCGGCCGTCCCCGAACAGGACGCTGTGCCGGGCGGCCTGAGCTTCGAACCGAAGTGGGACGGCTTCCGCGCCATCGTCTACGCGGCGGACGACGGCGACGGCGCCGTCGGCGACGTGCAGATCGGCAGCAGGGGCTCGAAGATGCTCACGCGCTACTTCCCCGAGCTGGTCGCGGCCTTCCGCGAGCTCCTGCCCTCCCCCTGCGTGCTCGACGGCGAGATCGTCGTGCCGACCGGTGAGCCCGGCCGCCAGCGACTGGACTGGGAGGCTCTCTCCCAGCGCATCCACCCCGCCGCGAGCCGGGTGAACCTGCTCGCCGAGCAGACGCCCGCGACCTTCGTGGCGTTCGACCTGCTGGGCCTCGGCGACGAGTCGTACCTCGACCGGCCGTTCTCCGAGCGGCGCACGGCCCTGGAGGAGTTCGCCGGCGACCTCCCTGCGCCGCTGCAGGTCACCCGGACGACCACCGACGTCGAGCGGGCGAGGAGCTGGCTCGTCGAGTTCGAGGGCGCGGGGCTCGACGGCGTGGTCGCCAAGCCGCTCGCCGGCCTGTACACCCCGAACAAGCGCACCCTGCTCAAGATCAAGCACCACCGCACCGCGGACGTCGTCGTGCTCGGCTACCGCGTGCACAAGAGTGGTCGCGGGGTCGGCTCGCTGCTCGTCGGACTGTACGGCGACGACGGCGTGCTGCGGAACGTCGGAGGGGTCTCGGCCTTCAGCGACACGGTGCGACTCGAACTCGTCGACGAGCTGGAGCCCCTCGTCGAGAGGGACGAGAGCGGCGCAGCCGCGACGGGCGCGACCGACCGCAGCCGGTTCTCGGCCAGCAAGGACGTCTCGTTCGTGCGCTTGCGCCCGGAACGCGTGCTCGAGGTGCGCTACGACCAGATGGAGGGCGTGCGCTTCCGGCACACCGCGCAGTTCGAGCGGTGGCGTCCCGACCGCGACCCCACCTCCTGCACCTACGACCAGCTCGACCGCCCCATCGCCTACGACCTAGCCGACATCCTCTCCTAACCCGCGCCCTCCCCTCTCCCCGCGCCCCGCCTCCATCGCTCCCGGAGTTATGCACGCGACACGCCGGATCGGGCGTACATAAGTCCGGAAGGGATGGCTGGTTACGCCTTCTTGGCGCGGGAGGGCTGCACGCGCGGGGGCTCGCCGGGCATCTTCGGGTAGTCGGGAGGGAACGGGAGCTCGCCGAGGCCCGCGTCGAGGTCGCGCTGCCACCAGTCCAGGAGGCCGTCGACGCGGCCAGTGCGCGCTCCGAAGTCCTGCCACGGATCGCCGACGGTGCGCAGCCGCTCCGGCACCGTGAGCACCGTGAAGTCGCGCGGATCGACCTCCGGCAGCTCGGCCCAGGTGACCGGTGTCGACACCGGAGCGTGGGCCAGAGCGCGCGGGCTGTAGGCGCCGGCCATCGTGCGGTCGCGGTTGGCCTGGTTGAAGTCGACGAACACCTTCTCGCCGCGCTCCTCCTTCCACCACGCCGTGGTCACCTCGTCCGGCATCCGGCGCTCCAGCTCGCGCGCCGCGGCGATGACGGCATGCCGCACGTCGAGGAACTCGCGCACGGGCTCGATGGGCGCGAACACGTGGAGGCCGCGGTTGCCCGAGGTCTTGATGTACGCCTCCAACCCGACCTCCGCGAGCACGGCGCGCAGCTCGATCGCGGCGGGGACGGCGTCGGCGAACCCCGTTCCCGGCTGCGGGTCGAGATCGATGCGCAGCTGGTCGGGGTTGTCGGAGTCCTCCGCGCGCGACGGCCACGGATGGAAGACGATGGTGTTCATTTGTACCGCCCACACGGCCGCGGCCGGCTCGTCGATCACCAGCTGCGGGTGCGAGCGCGCGCTCGGGTAGACCACCGGCACCGATCGCACGAAGTCGGGCGTGCCGCGGGGCGGGTTCTTGGAGAAGAACTCCTCGCCATCGATGCCCTCCGGGAACCGCTGGAGGGACAGCGGGCGATCGCCGTTGGCGCGGACGAACGCTTCGCCGACCTCCACGATGTAGTTCGCGAGGTCGAGCTTGGTGATGCCGAGCTCCGGGTACAGCACCCGGCCGGGACTCGAGAGGCGGACATCGCGATCGCCGTGCGGACCCGGGACGGTGAATATGACTGCATCGCCTGCCATGCGACCACCGTACCGGTCCGACGGGTGATGACCAGGGTGTGAATTCCGTGTGGGATGCGGGTGGTCGTCGTTCGACCCTCCGAGTAGTAGTCCAGAATGATCGGTGTTCGCCTGTGGACGACCTGAACAGTGCAAGGAGGTGGGTGGCCCTGAGGATCATCAGCTACAACCTGCGCAAGCACGCCGCGGGTCACGAGCTCGAGGACATCGCCAAGACCTACGACGTCGACGCGCTGTGCCTGCAGGAGTGCGACAGCGAGATGCTCGCGCCCCGCTTGCACGACCTCCAGCTCGCGGGTGCGACGCGCGCCAACCGCCTCGGACTCGCGGTGTACGTGCGCGACGAGCGCTACGAGGTTCTGGACACGCAGGTGTTCGCGGTGCACAAGTCGATCCACGACCGGGTGCTCGCGCCCGCGAACGAGCGGCTGCTGGCCGCGCTGCTGCGCGATAGGGACTCGGGCGAGCGCGTGCTGGTCGGGTCGTTCCACGCCGCTCCCCTGACGGCCTCCAACTCGCTGCGCCGCAAGCAGATCGCCGCGGCGCACGAGGGGATGCGCTCTCTGGCACCCGACACCCCCGCGATCATGGTCGGCGACTTCAACTACCCGTGGTTCATCCGCGGGCTCGAGCGTCACCTGACGACAGCCGGCTACACCCTCAACCGCAGCGACGAGCCGACCTACCTGCGCTACAAGTTCTTCACCGGCTACTTCGACTTCGTGACCTCCACCGGTTTCGACGTGGAGCGGGTGGACGTGCTCCCCGCCGGCGCCTCCGATCACCGCGCCATCCGGCTCGAAGCCGAGCTCGCGGCGTAACCCGGCTGCCCGTTCGCCCGACGCACTAGCCCGGCCGCCCGTGCGTCGGCGTACGCTGGCCGGCGTACCGCGACCGTGTCGAGGTGATGACCGATGGATGCGCTGGGCTGGCTGGCCGGAACCGACTACACGATCGCGCGCGAGATCCTGCAGCGCGGTGTGGCGGCGCTCTACGTCGTCGCGTTCCTGTCGGCCGTTGCGCAGTTCCCCGCGCTGCTGGGCGAGCACGGCCTCCTGCCCGCGCCGCGGTACCTGCGGAACGCGTACGCGCGACACCAGCCGACACTATTCCGGCTGCGGTACTCCGACCGGCTGCTGCGGACGGTCGCCTGGAGCGGGGCCGCGCTCTCGGCGCTCATCGTCATCGGCGTGCTGCAGCTGACGCCGTCGTACGTGTTCGTCCCGGTGTTCCTGCTCGTCTGGTTCCTCTACCTCTCGATCGTGCAGATCGGGCAGACCTTCTACGGCTTCGGCTGGGAGAGCCTGATCTGCGAGGCGGGGTTCACGGTGGCCTTCCTCGGGTCGTGGGACACCGCTCCCCCGATCACGATCATCATCCTGGTGCGCTGGCTGGTGTTCCGGCTCGAGTTCGGCGCCGGGATGATCAAGATGCGCGGCGACCGCTCCTGGCGCGACCTCACCGCGCTCTACTACCACCACGAGACGCAGCCGATGCCGAACCCGCTGAGCCGCACGGCGCATCTGCTGCCGAAGTGGTGGCACCGCGTGGAGGTGCTGGGCAACCACTTCGCGCAGCTGATCGTGCCGTGGCTGCTCTTCCTGCCGCAGCCGGTCGCGAGCATCGCGGCGGCGGTCGTCATCCTGACGCAGCTCTGGCTCGTGGCGACGGGCAACTTCGCCTGGCTCAACTGGATCACGATCGTGCTCGCGTTCGCGGCCGTGAGCGACGGGGCCTGGCGGTGGGTGACGGGAGGCGCGCTGACCGGCGGCATCGGCTCCCCGGGGATGCCCGCCTGGTACGCCGTCGTCGCGCTGCTCGTGAGCGCTCTGCTGGTGGCGCTGAGCTGGTGGCCGCTGCGCAACCTCTTCCGGCGCCGCCAGCTGATGAACGCGAGCTTCAACCGCTGGCACCTGGTCAACGCCTACGGCGCCTTCGGCAGCGTGACGAAGGAGCGCTTCGAGATCGTCGTGGAGGGAACGGAGGACGATCCCCTCGACCCCGCGGCGCGCTGGCTGGCGTACGGCTTCAAGGGCAAGCCGGGTGACGTACGGCGACTGCCGCGCCAGTTCGCGCCATACCACCTGAGGCTGGACTGGCTGATGTGGTTCCTCGCCCTCGGGTCACGGGACTCGCCGTGGTTCGAGGTGTTCCTGCTGCGGCTGCTGGAGGCCGACCACCCGACCCTCCGGTTGCTGCGACTCGACCCGTTCGACGGCCGGCCTCCCCGCTCGGTGCGCGCCCGGATGTTCCTCTACCGGTTCGCCACGCACGACGAGAAGCGCAGGACGGGCGACTGCTGGGTGCGTACGGACGTCGGCACGCTCGTGCCGCCCGTGGGGCTGCGGGGGTAGGGCGCGAGTCAGTAGCCCGTCCGCTCCTCCTGGAGCCGCGCGAGGTCGCGCCAGATCAGCAGTTTCAGTCGGGCCGGCTTCTCGCGCTCGTAGTCGTCGCGCAGCGCCTCCACGCCCGAGAACGCGTCGAGCCCGGCCTCGATGGCGCGGCCGACCTCGTCCCAGGCGTCGATACGGCCGCGCTCGACCAGAGCGAGGAGCTCGTCTTCGGAGTCAGCCTTCGATCGCAGGGCGTCCGCGAGCGCGATCGCGGCGTCCCGGCGCAGGCGCAAGTTCGCGACGTCGATGTCGCGGTAGTCGTGCGGGTGCGTCGCGTCACCGCGCAGCCCCTGCGCGGTCTCCAGATCCTCCTCGATCCGGCCGGCGGCCTCCCCCTGCTCGGAGGCGAGCTCGCGGAGCAGGTACGCGGCGTCGCCGGTGTGCCGGGCGGGGTCGAAGTCGTTTCCGTACTGGAGGGTGTCGACCACGATGCGGTTCTTGACGGCCATGCGCGTGGCGTATTCTGCGAGCAGCATGCCTTCCTCGACCGTCTGCCCGAGCGTGGGCGTGGCAGGCTCCGGCAGGGCGTCCTCGTCGAAGGGACGCGTGCGCACCGTCTTGACGGTGCCCATCCTGAGCCAATCGGGCCAGTGCATGGCCGCAGCCTTTCGGTCGATCATGGAGGCGCCGGCGCCGGCGCCTCCTCCATTCTCACCGATCGGGCTCAGCCGGACGTACGCGCGGCGAAGAACGCGTTGGCGCGTTGCGTGTAGAGCAGCGACAGCATGACCACGGCCCACAGGATCTCGAGGATTCCGCTGAAGAACTGCAGGCTGAACATCAGGATGACGCCGCTGATCGCGTTGAGGATCATGACGACCGTCACCAGCCCGCGCGCGAACCGGCTGCCGTTCAACAGGCCGCGGGCGACGATGAGGATGACGATGCCGAGGATGATCGACAGGATCGCCGCCGTGGTGATCCCGGCCAGGGCGCCCGCGTCGGACGCGCTCACCATCGAGTTGCGCGTGAACAGGATGACCACGCCGCCGATGACGTTCAGGATGCCGTTGATGTAGGCCAGCACGGCCACGAAGGTGACGGAACCGGGGCGGTTGGGCATGGGGCTCCTGACGTTTGCTGCGAGGATAGCGCGCGCGGCCACCGCCGGGGAAGAGGGAGCGTGCCCAGCAGAGACGTCAAGTCGGGCGGAGGCGGCAAGCCCGGCAGAGACGGCAAGCCCCGCGGAGACGGCAAGCCCCGCAAAGGCGGCATGCCCGGCAGAGACGGATGTCGGTCGGCCGTGGGAGGCTGGGCGCATGGCCGGTGTGCGCTACGAATTCGAGACGGACCTCTTCCGGTGGGAGGCTCGGCGCGACCTGTGGGTGTTCGCCCGGCTGCCCGACGACGTGTCGGAGGAGATCCGGCTGCAGCCGCACCCGCCCGCGGGGTTCGGGTCGGTCAAGGTGATGGTGACGCTGGGCCGGTCGCGCTGGTCGACGTCGGTGTTCCCGGAAAGCGCGGACGGCGCGTACGTCGTCGCGATCAAAGGCGACGTGCGCCGCAGGGAAGGCGTGGGCCTGGGTGATCGGGTCACGCTCGGCGTGGAGACGATGCTGTAGTCGCGACCGGCGTTCAGAGGCCCTTCCGCCGGTCGACGAGCTCGCGGTGCTGGGCGGTCTGCCGCAGCGCTGAGAGCAGCGTGAAGCCGCTGAGCGCGTCCCAGCCGCCCGTCCAGGACAGCCCGGAGGCGACCTCCCACACGGTGGCACCCGTGCTCGCGGCGACCTCCGCTGTGCGGCGCAGATGGTGCGCGGCGAGGGCGGCGCAACGCTCGCGCACACCCGTGAACGGGTCTTCGTGGCCGGGGAGCGCCCGGAGCGTGCCGGTGTCGAGCACCGCGACGCGGTCGAGAGACGTCAGGTAGTCGGCGATCGGATGGGTGTTGGCGGGACCGCCGAGCCCGAGACCGGAGTTGATCGTCGGCAGCACATGGTCTCCGGTGAGGAGGAGCCCGGCCTCCTCCTCGTGCAGGCACAGGTGGCCGTCGGTGTGGCCGGGCGAGCCGATCACCCGCAGGCGGCGCCCCGGGATCTCGAGCAGCTGCGCGTCGACCAGGACGCCATCCGTCACCTCGTCGACGAGCTCGGTCGCCGGCCCGGTCGGCACGACGGCGGCGGCGAGGAGGTCCGGCCGGCGGTCCTCCGGCACGCCCCACGCGTCGAGATCGGGCGCGGGAACGCCGCCGGCGATGCGGCCGAGCGCCGCTCGTTCGCGCTCGTGCAGCAGCACGCGCGCGCCGGTGCGAGCGCGGAGGGCACCGGCGCCGCCTGCGTGGTCGGGGTGGAGGTGCGTGATGACGATCGAGGCAACCCGGGCATCGCCGATCGCGATCTGGAGGGCAACCTGCGCCTCCGCTGTCGGGGAACCGGGGTCGACGACATGGACGTGGCCGTCGGCGTCGTCGATCAGGTAGGCGTTGCTGAAGGGAAGTCCAGTGCCGGCAGGCATCGGCACGCGCACCCGACGCACGCCGTCCGCGATCGTCTCGGAGGCGGTAGTCGTCATGCGCTTACGCTAGCGGACGGCCCAGACGACTACGGGCCGCGCACCCGGAGGTACGCGGCCCGCTTGCGACGATCGAGCTCAGCCCGCGAGCAGGCCGAGCGTGTCGACCACGCGGTTGGAGAAACCCCACTCGTTGTCGTACCAGGCGGCCACCTTGACGTGGCGGCCGTCGACGCGGGTGAGCTCGGAGTCGAAGATCGACGACGCCGGGTTTCCTCCAGGTCGCTGCCGCGCTCCAGGAGGGCACGGAGCACGTTGCGGCCGATGCGGCCGAATCCGTTGATGGCGATGCGGGTCATGCGGAGGAGTCCTTTCGATCCCCTCCAGCCTCCGCGACACCGCCGCTGCCCACCAGCGACGCGAACGCCACGGTACGCAAGATTCCCGCCATGCCTCCCCGCCCGACGTTCGCGAGATTCGTCACGAATGTGCGAAGTCGCACACCACCGGGGCGACCCCAGATTCGTCACGAATGTCGCGATTCGTGGCACGAATCATCACATTCGTCACGAATGTGGTGGGCGGGGATCAGTTCTCGGTGCCGGCGAAGGTGCGGCGGTACTCGCTGGGGGGTGGTGCCGAGGATGCGCTGGAAGTGCAGGCGCAGGTTCGCCCCGGTGCCGAGCCCGACGTCGGCCGCGATCTGCTCGACGCTCCGCTCGGAGCGCTCCAGCAGTTCCCGGGCGACGTCGATGCGGGCGCGCATGACCCACTGCATGGGCGTGTAGCCGGTGTCCTCCACGAACCGGCGCGAGAACGTGCGCGGCGACACGGCCGCGCGCTGGGCGAGGACGTCAAGCGTGAGCGCCTCGCCCAGCCGGTGCAGTGCCCACTCGCGGACCGCCGCGAACCGCTCCCCGAGCGGCTCTGGCACGCTGCGCGGCACGTACTGCGCCTGGCCTCCACTTCGGTAGGGAGCGGCCACGAGGCGGCGTGGTTGGCGGCCGCGATGCCGAGGTCGCCACGCAGGACGTGCAGGCACAGGTCGATGCCGCTCGCCGCGCCGGCCGAGGTGAGCACGTTCCCCTCGTCGACGAAGAGCACGTTCTCGTCGACACAGATCAGCGGATATCGCTGCGCGAGCGCCCGGGTGTAGTGCCAGTGCGTCGTCGCGCGCTTGCGGTCGAGGAGGCCGGTCGCCGCGAGAGCGAACGCGCCGGTGGAGATCGCCGCGAGCCGGGCGCCGCGGGTGTGCGCGGCGAGCAGCGCCTCCACCACAGCGGCCTGAGGATCCTCGCGGTCGGGATGCCGGTAGCCGGGCAAGAACACGATGTCGGCCCACTCGAGCGCCTCGAGCCCGTGTGCGACGTGGTACGACAGCCCATCGCCTCCGGTCACCAGTCCCGGCGCGGGGCCGCACACGCGCACCTCGTACGGCATGCTCGCACGCGTGGTGAAGACCTGCGCGGGGATGCCGACGCCGAGCGGCTTCGCACCCTCGAGCACGAGGACAGCGACGCGATGCAGGCGGTCGGGCACGGGATCAGGCTAGCGCCGACGCGAGTGCGCGACTCAATCCGACCAGTCCGCGACGCGCGCCGTGCGCCTAGCCTGGATCCTGTCAACGCCGACTCCCGACGCCGACGCCCAAACGATCGGAGCGGAACCATGGGATGGAGAATGAAGAACCTCACGACAGCGACCTCCGGAGCACCGCTCGCCGTCTACCAGCCGACGACATGGCTGTTCGCGCAGTTCACACGCCACGTCGTATTCCAGGGCTACACCTCCACCAATGGGGGCGACGACCAGCTGTACGAGCTGTACTGCAGCGCGAGCGACGACTGGAACGTGAAGAACCTCGTGTCGGAGGCGGGCGGCTCGCCCGTCGGCACCAACGCGAACGGCTACATCTGGGCGCACCAGGGATCGCAGCACGTCGTGTACCAGGGGCTGCGGCTCGACGGCCGCGTGCACGAGCTGTGGTACACGGAGGACGACGGCTGGAACGCGAACGACCTCACCGCCGCCGGACACGCGCCGCTCACCCTGTCGCAGCCGTTCGGGTACGAGACCTACTTCGACGGCTCGCAGCGCGTCGTGTATCACGCGCAGGGCGGGGGTACCGTGCACGAGCTGCGCAACGCCGGCAACGGCTGGCACGACGCCGACCTGACCACTCCGATCGGCGCTCCGCCCTGCGCCGGCGATGCCGCTCCCACCGGGTACGCGTTCGAGGACCAGAAGACGGCGCACGTGCTCTACCGCACCGAGCAGGGACACCTCATCGAGCTGTGGGAGGACGGCTCGGGCTGGCACTGGGGCGACCTGACGGCGATCACCGGCGCACCGATCTCGAGCGATGCCGAGACGGTGACCGGCTACGTCTTCCGCGGCCAGGGCACCCAGCACATCGACTACGTCGGCGGCGACGGCCACCTCCACGAGCTCTGGTGGGCGGCCGACGGCTGGCACCACAACGACCTCACCACCGCCGCCCACGCCGCCGTCCCGTACGCGACCTCCAGCCCGGCGGGCTACGCGTTCGAGGCGGGACTCTTCCAGCCGGTCGCGACCCAGCATGTGATCTTCACCGGGCACGACGAGCTGGTCCACGAGCTCTGGTGGAGCGAAGGGGTATGGCACACCAACGACATCGGCCCCCTCGTCGGCGCGCCCCCGATCGTCGGCGACCCGGTGGCGTTCGTGGAGGTCGACGAAGGGACGCAGAACGTGTTCTACCTCAGCGATGCGCACCAGATCATCGAGCTGCGGTGGACGCCGTGATCGCAGGCCGAAAGGGCTTCCGCTACAGCGCCACCTCCGCCGCGGTCACGACAGCGAACTGCTGCCCGGGGTAGCGGAGGCCGGAGAAGTAGCGGTTGGTGTGCGCGACGATCTGCTCGGCGGTGATCGTCATGCCCTCCCACTCGGCGTCGGTGGTCGTGTGGGCGTCGCCGACCAGCACCACGTCGTAACCGCGCACGGCCGCGCTCTGAGTCGTCGTGCGTATGCAGCAGTCGCTCTGGGCGCCCGCGACGACTAGACGGGTCGCGTCGAACGACTCCAGCACCTCGTCGAGGTCCGTGCCGGCGAACGCGTCCCGGTACTCCTTGCGGACCAGCGGCTCGCCCTCCGCGGGGACGAGGCCGTCGGCGAGCTGCCACGGCGCGCTCTCCCACGGGAGGTCCGCCTCCTCGTGCTGCACCCAGACGACCGGGGTGCCGGCGGCGCGGGCACGGGCGACGAGAGCCGCCGTCCGTTCCACGACGCCGGCGGCGTCGGCGCAGCCGGGGAGCACCCCCTTCTGCAGGTCGATCACGAGCAGGACGGTCGGGTTCGAGTCGGTCACGTGACCATCCTGCCATCCGGGGCAGGGCAGGATGGAACCGTGCCATCGCCCGCCCTCCCCGTCGTGGTCGTCGCCGCCGTTCTGGTGCGCGGCGACGCCGTGCTGGCCTGCCGGCGGGCGCCGCACAAGGATTCCGCCGGGCGCTGGGAGTTCCCGGGAGGCAAGGTGGAGGCCGGCGAGACGGCCCTCGAGGCGCTGCGTCGCGAGCTGCGCGAGGAGCTCGGCGTCGACGTGCGCGTCGGGGCCCTGCTCGATCGCACCGTGACCGGGGGTGTCGATCTGGCGTGCTACGCGGCCGCGCTCGCCGGGGAGCCGCCCACGGCCTCCACCGACCACGATGCTCTGGAGTGGCGGCGGCAAGGCGCGCTCGCGGCGCTCGACTGGGCGCCTGCGGACCGGCCGGTGGTGGCGATGCTCTCGACGGTGCCGTGGGAGGAGCTGGTGGCGGCCGCGGGCGGTGCCGGGAGATCGATCGATGAGGAGACACGATGAAGGCGCTGTACTACGAGACGTTCTCGGGGCCGGTCTCCGTCGCCGACGTGCCTGGCCCCTCCGCGCCGGACGGCGGCGCTCTCATCCGCGTCGGCGCCTCGGGGCTGTGTCGCAGCGACTGGCATGCCTGGGCGGGGCACGATGACAGCGTGCGCCTCCCCCACGTGCCCGGCCACGAGTTCGCCGGGGTGGTGGAGGCCGTCGGCGCCGGCGTCGAGCACTGGCGACCGGGCGACCGCGTGACCGCGCCGTTCGTGAACGGGTGCGGCCGCTGCGAGTGGTGCCGGAGCGGCCAGGCTCAGGTGTGCCCCGACCAGACGCAGCCCGGGTTCACGCACTGGGGCTCGCACGCCGAGCTCGTGGCCGTGCGCGCCGCCGACCTGAACCTGGTGGCGCTGCCCGACGGCCTCCCCGACTCCGCGGCGGCCGCACTCGGCTGCCGGTTCGCCACCGCGTACCGGGCGCTGACGGCCCGTGCCGGCCTCCGGCCCGGCGAGTGGGTCGCGGTCTACGGCTCAGGAGGCGTCGGCCTGAGTGCCATCGCGATCGCGCGCGCTCTCGGCGCCCGACCGATCGCGGTGGACCGCTCCCCCGCGGCCCTCGAAGCGGCGACCCGGATCGGCGCCGAGCACACCCTGGCGGCCGGGCCGGACGTCGCTGAGGCTGTCGGCGAGCTGACGTCGGGCGGCGCGCACGTCGCCGTCGACGCCGTCGGCTCGGCGGAGACCGCGGTAGCGGGTGTGCGATCGCTGCGGAGGCGCGGCCGCTACGTGCAGATCGGGCTCCTCGCCGGCGGCCTGCCTGCGCTGCCGGTGCTGCCGCTCGACCGCGTGATCGCGTGGGAGCTCGACGTTCTCGGCAGCCACGGGATGGCCGCGTCCGACTACCCGGGTATGCTCGCGCTCGTCGCTTCCGGGAACCTCCGCCCTGAGCAGCTGGTCGGCCGCACCGTGGGCCTGGCGGAGGCGGCGCGCCTCCTCCCGGTGACCGAGTCGGCGCCCTCCATCGGGATCACCGTTCTCGACCCGACCCTCGCGTAGCCCCGGCAACATTCGTGACGAATGTCGCGACCCGGCGGCCCAATCGGAACATTCGTGACGAATGTCGGCGACGCGGCGGCACGACGCGCCAGGATGGTCGCATGCGCCTCGCCGACATCACCGTTCCCGACACCGCCGCCTCCCGGGCCGCGTTAGAACTGGCCACCGAATACCACACTCCCTCTCTCCTCAACCATGTGCTGCGATCCTGGCTCTGGGCGGAAGGGTTCGCCACCGTCGAAGGTCTGCACGGCATCGACCGTGAGCTGCTGTACGTCTCGGCCGTGCTGCACGACATCGGCATCGTGCCCGCCTTCGACAACCACACGCTCGCCTACGAGGACGCCGGCGGTCACGTCGCGAAGGCGCTCACCGGGGGCGCCGGTTGGCGGCCCGAGCGACGGGTCCGCGCGCACGAGGTGATCGTGCGGCACAACTGGCCGGAGGTCGATCCCGCGTCCGATCCGGAGGGCCACCTGCTGGAGGTCGCGACCGCGCTCGATATCTCCGGGGTTCGCCCCGACGCGCTCCCGCGAGAGTTCCTGCGGGAGGTCGTCATGGCCTACCCGCGAATCGAGCTGGCCGCCGAGTTCACGGCGTGCGTCACCGACCAGGCCGCACGCAAGCCCACGACGGCCGCGCACCGCATCGTGGAGCGCGGCGTCGCCGAGAAGCTGCGGCGCAACCCGCTGGAGTCGCTCGGCTGACGGGCACGCATCCTCGACTGGTGACCACCCCCGCCTCCGGCGGCCCAGCTTCCGCCGCCCAGCTTCCCGAACGGATACTGCTGGGCCAAACCGATGGCGCGACGCACGTCGACGCGACCGGTGCCCGCGCCGTCGCCGCGACCGCCTAACCGCCGTTGCCACCGCCACCGGTACCGCCACCGCCTGTTCCGTTGCCGTTGCCGTTGCCGCTTCCGTTCGTCGGCTGCGGCGTCGGCGTGCCGGTCGACGGCGCCTGGGTTGGCTGACCAGAGCTGACGTGGATGGTCACGCTCGAGCCGCCGTCGACCGACGAGCCCGCCGACGGGTCGGTGCCGGCGACGCTCCCCGCCGGCTGATCGCTCGCGATCGGGGTCGGGTCGACGGTGACAGAGAGTCCGAGGGCCTGCAGCAGCTGCGTCGCCTGGTCGGTGGTCTTGCCGGATACGTCCGGGATCGTCACCCGGCTGCCGTATAGGACCGAGTTGTCCGGCTTCGGGAAGGAGCCGCCTCCGTAGACCTTGTCGAGGGCCTTCAGGATCGGCTTGGCGATCGAGAACTTGACGTTTCCGCCGCCGATCCCGTCGAAGTCGAGGCTGCGCAGCGGCGTCTGGCCGGACACGTTGCCCACCCAGGTCGCCTGCGCGACCTTCGTGGTGGAGGTGATCATCCAGTTCTGCAGCGAGTCGTCGGTCGTGCCGGTCTTGCCCATGATCGGCGTGCCGTCGTACGGATTGGCGCTGGCCGCGGTTCCGCCTCCGCGCATGACGCCCTGTAGCGCGTACGTGATTCCGGACGCGATGTTCTTGGCAAGGCCCTGCGTGCAGGTCGACGGGCTGACCTTGTGCGGGGTCCCGTCGGCGTTGACGACCTTGTCGATCGCGATCGGCGTGCACACTGTGCCGCCGTTGGCGATGCCGGCGTACGCCGTCGCCATGGTGAGCGGCGCGACGTTGTTGGTGCCGAGGATCATCGACGGGTACGAGTTGAGCTGGGCGCCGGTCTTGGCGGGGTGGACGCCGAGGTTCTGCGCCGCCTTGAGGATGGAGCACAGGTCGGTCTTGGTCGCCATCATGGCGAACGCGGTATTGACGGACTGCGCCGTCGCCGACATGACCGACAGCCGGCCCGCAGACCCCTCGTCGTTGGACACCGGCCACGCCGGGCCGGAGACCGTACCACAGCTGCTCGAGAAGTCCGACATCGGGAAGGTGTGCTGGGAAGCGTCGACCGTCTCATAGAGACTGTGGCCGCCCTCCAGCCAGCCGGCGAGATCGAACGCCTTGAACGTCGAGCCGGTCTGGAAGCCCTCCGAGCCTCCGTAGGCCTCATCGGTGTTGTAGTTCACCGCGGTCGTGCCATCCTGCGGTTGGTCGGTGTTGTTGAACGCGCGGTTCTCGACCATGGTGACGATGCGGCCGGTGCCGACCTCCACCGAGACGTTGGACGCGCCGATGTCGATGTCGGGGCGCGAGCCCGGGATGTACTTCGACAGCGACTGCTGCGCCACGGCCTGGAGGTCGAGGTTGAGCGTCGTGTAGATCTTGAGGCCGCCGCGGTTCAAGGTCGTCCACCGGTCGACACTGGTCTTGCCGTAGGCCGGGTCGTTGAGGATCACGTCGCGCACGTAGTCGCAGAAGAACGCCGCGTTGACGCCCCCCGCCGATGCGCACCCGGACGCCGCCGGCGTGATCGTCGGGCTGATCGGGGTCTTCTTGGCCGCGTCGCGGTCGGCAGCGGTGATCGTGTGGTTGACGTACATGCGATCGAGCACGTAGTCGCGTCGCGCCTTCGTGAGCGCATAGCCGTCGGCCGCGCCGTTGTCCTTGTTGGCCGGCTGGTCGATCCGCAGGTTCGACGGGTTGTTGACGATGGCCACCAGCGTCGCCGCCTGCGGGAGAGTGAGCTGGGCCGCCGTGGTGTTGAAGTAGTACTCGGAGGCGGCCTCGATGCCGTACACCTGGCCACCGAAGCCGACGACGTTCAGGTAGCCGAGCAGGATGTCGTGCTTGCTGTACTTCTTCTCCAGTCCGACCGCGTAACGCATCTCCTGCACCTTGCGCTGAAGGGTGACGCCGGCCGCGTCCGTGTAGCAGGCCTGCACCTTCTTCTGGTCGGTGAGCGCCTCGCACTTCTCGACCTCGACGTTCTTCACGTACTGCTGGGTGATCGACGACCCGCCCTGCACGTCACCGCCGACGACGGTCGAGAGCGCTCCGCGGACCGTGCCGAAGAGGTCGACGGCGCCCTCCGTGTAGAAGCGCGGGTCCTCAGCGGAGGTGGTCGCGTCCTTCACGACCGGGGCGACGGCATCCCAGCCGACGTCCTTGCGGTTCTGCGCGTAGAACTGGGCGATCGGCACGGACTGGCCGCCCTTGCTGGCGTACACCGTGGAGTTCTGCGCGAACTGCTGGATGTTCAGGTCGGCCGGGAGCTTGTTGAAGTCGCTGATGCCTGCCGCGGCCGCGACGCCGGCTCCCAGGAAACCCGGAAGAAAGAACAGCGCCGCCAGCACGGCGGCCACGACGGCGAGCGCGACGAACTGGACGATCGCCCCGTTCCGGGTGCGCGGAGTCCGCCACTCGAAGCGCTTCAACGGCTCGAGTCGCTCATCGATCGCCTGAAGGCGCGGGGAATTCTGGAATCTGTCCGGGATGGGCACGGGTCCACGCTTCCAGGGTCTGCTGTGCGGGCGGTTGGGACCAGCACTGTACCCCTTTGGGGATCTTCAGGAAGCGGGCAAACGAACTGGCACGACACGCCGCCTCCGGAACCTCGGAGACGGCGTGTTGTGCCAGTTGGATGCGGCGAGCGCTACGCGGCGGCGGCGAAGACCGCGCGGGGGCGCACGGTCAGCGCGCCGTCGGCGGCGCCGACGACGACGGTGCCGCCGTCGGCGACCTCGCCGGCCACCAGGAGCTCGGCGATACGGTCGTCGACCTCGCGCTGGATGATGCGGCGGAGCGGGCGGGCGCCGTACTCCGGCTCGTAGCCGGCGTCGGCTATCCACTGCACGGCGGCGTCGGTCGCCTCGAAGGCGATGCTCCGGTGCGCGAGCCGCGCGGCTGTCGCGCGCAGCATCAGGCGCACGATGTCGCGCAGCTGCTCGGCGTCCAGCTTGCTGAACAGCACGATCTCGTCGATGCGGTTCAGGAACTCGGGACGCATGGCCTCCCGGAGCTTGCCCATCACCCGATCGCGGATGTCCTTCTCGGACGCGAAGCCGTCGGAGCCGACGGGTACGAAGCCGAGCGCTCCGCTGCGGGAGGCCAGGAACTCCGACCCCAGGTTGGAAGTCATGATGACGACCGCGTTGCGGAAGTCGATCGTGCGGCCCTGGCCGTCGGTGAGACGGCCGTCGTCGAGCACCTGGAGCAGCAGGTTGAACACGTCCGGGTGGGCCTTCTCGATCTCGTCGAACAGCACCACCGAGTACGGGTTGCGACGCACGCGCTCGGTCAGCTGGCCGGCCTCGTCGTAACCGACATACCCGGGAGGGGCGCCGACCAGGCGGGCGACCGTGTGGCGTTCTCCGAACTCGCTCATGTCGAAGCGGATCATCGCCTTGTCGTCGCCGAACAGCGACGACGCCAGCGCCTTGGCCAACTCGGTCTTGCCGACGCCGGTCGGTCCGAGGAACAGGAACGATCCGACGGGCCGGCGCTCGTCGCCGAGGCCGGTGCGGTTGCGGCGCACCGCCTTCGCGACGGCCGTCACCGCGTCGTCCTGACCGATCACGCGCTCGTGCAGCTCCGACTCGAGCGCGGCGAGGCGCTCGCGGTCGGCGTCGCCGATGCGCGACACCGGGATGCCGGTCGCGCGCGAGATGATCGCGGCGATCTCCGCCTCGTCGACGACCGCATCGGCCGCGGCCGCGGCGTGCCGGGCCGAGCCGAGCTCGTCGATCGAGCGCTGCACGGCCTCCATCTGGTCGCGGAGGCGTGAGGCCTCCTCGTAGTGCTCGCTCGCGACGGCCGCGTTCTTCTCGGACTCCAGAGTCGCCAGCTTCTGCATCAGCGCGGACGCGTCGACGCGCTTGCCCAGCGACAGGCGCTGCCGGGCGCCCGCCTGGTCGATCAGGTCGATCGCCTTGTCGGGCAGGAAGCGGTCGGAGACGTAACGGTTCGACAGCTCGACGGCGGCGCGGATGGCCTCCGGCGTGTAGCTGACGCCGTGGTGCTCCTCGTAGGCGGCGCGCAGGCCGTCCAGGATGAGCACCGCCTCCTCCACGCTCGGTTCGCCGACCGTCACCGGCTGGAAGCGGCGCTCCAGCGCCGGGTCCTTCTCGATGCGGCGGTACTCCGTGAGGGTGGTGGCCCCCACCAGGTGGAGGTCGCCACGCGCCAGCCGGGGCTTGAGGATGTTCCCCGCGTCCATCCCGCCGGCCTCGCCGGACCCTCCGGCGCCGACCACGGTGTGCAGCTCGTCGATGAACACGATCAGCTCGTCCGTGCGTGCGCTGATCTCGTCCAAGAGCGTGGTGAGCCGCTCTTCGAAATCGCCACGGTACCGGGTACCGGCGACCATCCCCGCGAGGTCGAGCGCGACGACCTTCTTGTCGCGCAGCTGCTCCGGCACGTCGCCGGCGACGATCGCGCGGGCCAGGCCCTCCACGATCGCGGTCTTGCCGACGCCGGCCTCGCCGACCAGGACGGGGTTGTTCTTCGTCCGGCGGGAGAGGATCTCGACGGTCTGCTCGATCTCGTCGAGTCGGCCGATGACCGGGTCCAGCCCGCCGTCGCGCGCGAGCGCGGTGAGGTCGGTGCCGAACGTGTCGAGCATCGGTGTGGCGGAGTCGCTCGCGGCCCCGCCGGAGGCGCTCTCGCCGCCCGCCCCGACCATCGCGGCCTGGCGCATGGCGTTGGTGAGCGAGTCCGGGGTCACACCGGCAGCCTGCAGGACCTGCCCGGCAGGCGCGTCCTGGCCGATCACGAGCGCGAAGAAGACGTGCTCGGGGTCGATGTAGGTCGAGCCGGAGGCCCGGGCGACCTGGTAGGCGTGGAACAGCGCGCGCTGCGCGGAGGCCGTGATCGACGTACCGTCAGCGTCGATGGGCTCACCGGAGGCGGGGAGGCGCTGCTCGGCGGACGCGGCGACGGCGGACGGGTCGACTCCGATGCGGCGCATGGCGTCGTCCGCCGGCTCCTGCCCCGCCATCACGCGGAGGATGTGCAGGGAGTCCAGCTCGCGGTGGCCGTGCTCGAGTGCGTAACGGCCGGCCTCGGCGAGGAGTTCCTGCGTGCGCCGGCTGAGGAACCGGCTGATGTCGATGGAGCGCGCGGCACGGGCGCGCTCGCCCGCGAGATAGCGCGAGAGGAACTCGTCGAACGAGTTCTCGCTGCCGCTCTCCGGGGTGAAGTTCTCGGGCACCTGATCTCCTGTTTTCTCAAGTTGAGCTATGTGCACTCAACTTCAACGCGGGAGAGGGCCGGGTATTCCCGGACGCCGGTCCGGATTCACCGTCGTCTTGGACCTTTCTGGGGACGACAGGGTTTGACTGGCGTCGGACGCTGATTCGAGAGGACGGTGCCGACCCTGTCTGTCACGATGCTGCGGCCGGCTCCCTCCGGGGGGACTGTCCGCGTCACCCGCCCCGCCGCACTCGCGGCGCTGTTCGGCGTGCTCGCAACAGCGCTCGCCGCCGCGGGCTCGTGGATCCCGTCGCTCTGGGGCGACGAGGCCGCCAGCATCATGTCGGCCGAGCGTCCGCTGCCGACCCTGTTCCGGATGCTGGGGCACGTCGACGCCGTGCACGGCACGTACTACCTCGGCCTCCATTTCTGGGGCGCCGTCTTCGGATTCTCGCCCTTCTCCGTGCGATTGCCCAGCGCGATCGCCGTCGGACTCGCCACGGCTGCCGTCGTCCTGCTGGCCGCACGCCTGCGCGACACGCGTACCGCCGTTCTCACCGGCGCGCTGTGCGCGATCCTCCCTCGCGTCACGTACATGGGCGAGGAGGCCCGGTCGTTCGCGTTCTCCGCGGCGATCGTCGCGTGGTCGACGGTGCTGCTCATCGCCGCTCTCAGCCGGGAGCGTCCCCGAGCGGTGTGGTGGGTCGGGTACGGCGCGCTTCTGGCCGTGGGCACCTACCTCTTCCTCTATACGGCCTTGTTCGTCGTCGTGCACGGCATCGTCGTCGTCGCCTCGCGAGCACCTCGCCGCGTCGTCGCCGGCTGGTCGATCGCTGTCGGAGGCGCCGTGGCCGCGGCCGCGCCGCTTCTGATCGTGGCAGTGGGTGAGCACCGTCAGATCGCCTACCTCGGCTCGACCCAGCAGCTGGCGGCGCAGACGCTCTTCAGCGGGCTCTGGTTCGGCGGAGCGTGGCTGCTCGCGCTCGCCGCCTGGGCGCTCGTCGTACTGGCGGTGGCGGTCGAAGCCCGACGACGCGTCCTCGTGACGCAGGCCGCCGGTGGCGGACTGTTCTTCCGCTCCGGCACCCGGTTGCCGTCACTCGTGCCGCTCGCGCTCCTCTGGCTGCTGCTTCCGGCGGGCATCCTGATCGCCGGGCAGGCGGTCGTCCCCGACTTCACGGCGCGCTACCTGTCGTTCTGCGCGCCGGCCGCCGCGCTCCTGATGGCATGCGGCGTCGACGACCTGCTGCGCTGGCGGCGCTGGGCCGGGGTCATAGCGGGCCTCCTCGTCGTGGCGCTGACCGTGCCCGTTTACCTCGGGCAGCGCACGCCGTACGCCAAGAACGACAGCGACTGGGCGGAGGTCTCTGCCGCGGTCGGCGCGAACGCCCGCCCCGGCGACGCGGTGGTGTTCGACGAGAGCGCCCGTCCGTCGCGGCGTCCCCGGCTCGCCCTGCACACGTATCCGGCGGGGTTCCGCAACACCGCCGACGTGACGCTGGCTCTGCCGTTCACCGCGAGCACCAGCTGGCGCGACAGCGCCTACACGGTTCGTCAGGCGGCGGCGAAAGGTCGATTCGGCGGAGTCGACCGGGTCTGGCTGATCGAGTACGCGGCCTCGCCCACGACGGTGGACTCCTACGGCATCGCCGACCTCGCCTCCCTCGGCTTCCACGCGACGGGCCTGCGCGTCGCCACGCATCGCGCGGTCGTCGCGCTCTACGAAAGAACAAGATGATCCCCTCCATCGTCCATACCGGCGTCCTCGACCCGCAGGGCCTGATCCAGGCCGCGGGGCCGTGGGCGCTGCTCGGCGTCTGCGCGATCGTGTTCGCCGAGACCGGCCTCCTGCTCGGCTTCTTCCTGCCCGGCGACACCCTGCTTTTCTTCGCCGGGGTGCTCACGCTCACAGGGCGGATCCCGCAGCCGCTCTGGCTGGTGATCGTCGCCGTGGCGATCGCCGCGATCGTCGGAGGCGAGGTCGGCTACCTGATCGGCCGGAAGACCGGCCCTGCCGTGTTCGAACGGAGGGAGTCAGGGCTGTTCAGCCGGGCGAGCGTCGAGCGCACACAGAGCTTCTTCGACCGGTGGGGCTCCGGAGCCGTGGTCGTGGCGCGGTTCGTGCCGGTGGTGCGGACGTTCGCGCCGGTCGCCGCGGGCGTGGGCCGGATGCGGTGGGCCGTCTTCAGCGCCTTCAACGTCATCGGCGCCGCAGTGTGGGCGACGGCTGTCGTACTGATCGGGTACGGCCTCGGCCACCTCCCGGGCGTCGCGGACTTCGTGTCGAAGTACCTCGATCTTGTGCTCATCGCGATCGTGGTGCTGTCGGTCGGCCCCGTGCTCGTCCGCGTGATCGCACTGCGTCGACGTCGCGCACGCGTCGGCTCGTGAGGACGGCCGACTCCTGACGGTGGTCGGCTCCTGCACCTTCGGGCGCCCCGCGGCTACCGTGGGGGCATGACCGTCACTCTCGACCGCGACGAAGCGCGGAGGATCGCCGTGCGAGCGCAGCAGCTGTCGGTCGATCGGCCGACGTCGCTCGTCCCGCTGGCCGAGAGCCTCACCTTCCTGCAGCTCGACCCGACCGCCGCGGTGACGGCTTCCGCCGCGACGTGCTCGCGCTGCTGCGCGCCAACGGCCCGACGTTGTCGAAGTCCATCCCCGACACCGCAGCGGTGCCGGGGAGCTCGACCGGCTGGACTCACAACCAGAACGTCACCCGCCTGCTCGAACTGCTGCAGGGCCGCGGCGAGGTCGCCGTCGCAGGCCGCGCCGGCCGCCAGCGCACCTGGGACCTCGCCGAGCGAGTCTATCCGTCCGGTATCGAGATCGTGCCGGAGGCCGACGCCGCCCCACTGCGCGACGAGCGGAGGCTGCGCGCTCTCGGCATCGCCCGCCGGGCGTTCGTCGGCGACGCAGGTGAGCCCGCGCTGGTCGATGGCAGCACGCGGGAGTGGCGAGTGGACCCCGAGGCCGTCGGCTTCCCCTTCGCCGGGCGAACCGCGCTGCTCTCCCCGTTCGATCGCCTGGTGCACGACCGGGTGCGCACGCAGGAGGTGTTCGGCTTCGAGTACGTGCTCGAGATGTACAAGCCTGCGGCGACGCGCCGCTGGGGCTACTTCGCGCTGCCGATCCTGCACGGCGACCGGCTGATCGGCAAACTGGACGCCGCCGCCGATCGCACGGCAGGCGTGCTGCGGGTGGCCGCCCTCCACGAAGACGAGCCCCCATCCCACGACGGGCCTCCATCTCTTCCGTGAATGCTTTGTACCGATTGACGCGTGCCATCGCCGCGTGCCACTGCGGCTTCGCGAGGTTCGGTTGCCGGACCTACCGCATCACGACACCGGTTGGCGAGTGGAGTCGGACGACGTCATTGTTGCCTTGAGCGGACGTGGTGTAGCCGGCCTGGGTTTCCGCCTCGTTCTTGCGATCACTCGCCTTGGTGCGGATCCACCCTCCACCAAATCTGAGAAGGAACAACACCAGGAACGAAATGGTTAGCGGATCCCACTGCTGCAATGCAGAGACGATCGTGAACGCGCAGATCAGAGCACCGATCATCCCAACGAGTCCGATTCCGCAGCTCATCAGTGCGAAGCCCGCCCACTGATGAACGGTTTGCCCCGGAAGCAACTCGTGACCGTGTCCAGTCCGACTCCACTTGCCTACCACCATCCCCGCGCCACTCCGCGGGCGTCGCCCTCGAATAGGAAACCTTAGATGCGACGGTCGCTCAGGAAAGGGCCATCCTGAGAGAGCTTTCGAGCGCGCGTTGGCAACTGAATTGCATCACTCGCGATCATTCCGCCAAGCAGTCCGAGGCAAATGAAACTCGTCAGGCCGCCCCAGGTGCCCGTTCCGAAGATCAAGAGCCCAATGTAGAGCGCGCCCGCCCAGCTCCGACCGAGGTAGAAGTTGTGAAGGCCCCATGTCCCCCCAGACACGAGCAGAACGTAACCCACCGTCGCAGATCGCCGTCGCCTCGACGAGTCGACTGCTTTGAGAATCATTCGAGACCTTCTTTGAAGGAGCAGCGCAATCGCGACCGCGCTCAAGACCGCTGGAGTGACGGCAATCCAATACCCGGCTAATAGAGCAGCGAGCGCAACGATCAGGTTTACAACCGCGAACGTGAGGGACCGCCGCCGGAATGCCAATACGTCGGTCGCGGCAGCAAGAGGCACAGCGATGAATGCGCCTGCCCCACAGCATGCACCAAGGATGAGTCCCATCGTCGTCAGGCCGTAATTGACGGGAGAACTCGCGAGAACCGAATCCCATCGCGTGACCAGTGCGGCAGTCAGACCAATGCCGAGATGCAGGACAGCTGAGCAAATGAGAAGAGTGGCAGCAACGATCAGGGCCGGCGATCTTCTACCGGCGCCGACTCTTGGTTTGGCATTCGCGCCCATCAGTTGTTTCTGCTCCATTCTTCCCACAGAGCTTGTTCGGTCCCACTCCACTCGTGGAAAGAGTTGAGGAACGATCCACCCGCCTCAGGATCGAGATGTACGCAGCCTGCTCCGCCTAACGGTAACGATGTGCCGCACGCGAACGCACCGGGTGCGAACGGGATAGCGTCGACGATCACGGTGCCAAACTGAACCCACGCGAGCCTACAGAGTTCGCTACATTCGAATCCGAGACGCATCCGACGTTCGCTGTCCTCGATGATCCTCTTGTCGACGCATTGCGGACTTACGTACGGGCTTCTCACCATCACCTCGCCAGCAGGACACATCCCATGTGGGTCGTCGATCTGCATCGTGGGTGCGACATAACTCTTGAAGTTGACTTCATGCCGCTCGGCGTTCTTGTTCTTCGCTGTCGGCCCGACCGCCTTCGGCTTCGTCGGCGCCTCGTACCCGAACGTCTTCGCCCGATTCTCCGCCACCCAGTAGTTCGTCGCATTGTCGACCTCGCGCATCGCCGCAGCCTGAGCCGGGCTTCTCGTGTTGTACGCCGACGGATCCCCGATACGGTGACCGCCCACGTCGATGAACGTCACCGGGCTAGACTCCACAAACGCGTACCGGGACAGCGACTTCGGCTGCCCCAGCAGACCCCGCCACGTGTCCGCCGCCGTCCACGTCGCCGCCGCCGGATCATAAGAACGCGCGCCATAGGCATTCAAGCCCGAGGTCGGATCCGACTGCTCGCCCGAGTACCCCTCCGGCGCCGACCACGCCCCCGACTCGAACACCGCCGAACCCCAGTCGTCATACGACGCCAGCTCCGAGATCGATCCCCCGGAGACTCCCGCCACCGTCGACCCCAACCGGTCAAGCAGATCCCAGGTCACCTCCCCCGCAACATCCACATGCTGCGCCAAATTGCCCGCGATATCCCGCACCAGAGTGGAGGTGCCGTGAATGTCATTCGACTGCTGAACAGCCGTGGCCCCGTCATGCGCGACGCGCGTGGTCGACGGCCCGTAACGGGTCTCGTCCGAGACCGTCGCCTGGCGACCCAGACCGTCATAGGCGTACGCGGTGGATCGACCATCGCGGGAGACACCCGTCAGGCGACCGGTGAGGCGGTTGGCCCCTGGGCTCCCTGTTGACACAAGGAGTCAAATTAGCACTTAATATTTTACTTGCATATATCTATGGTGCGGGGTGTGGATAGCTGCCCGATTCGCGCTCCGCGATCTCGCGGACGATGGCCAGCCGGCCGTCCCTCGCGGGCCGCGTTGGCGCCGAGGTGCTTGGCGATCACCTGGCGAATCGATGGTCACGTTAACCAGACGGGTCATCCGCGTCTAGACCGGTATGGATTCCGAGCCCACCGACACCGCGATGCCATCGCGGAGGACCGTGCTCGCCGGCGCCGCCGCGGTGCTCGCGTTCGGCAGCGCGCTCTTCGCCGCATCCCCGGCTCAGGCCGACGGGATGCCGGCGCTCGGAAACGTCATCCGGGCGGCCATGTCCACGAAGGGCCAGACGCTGGCCGCCGTGAAGCAGACCCTCGGCGTCACCGGAAACTGGGCCGCGTTCGCGGGCGAATGGTGCGCCTGGTACCCCACCTGGCTGCTGCGGAACAACGGGGTCGCGTTCTCCGGAGCGGACTTCACGGTGTCGAACCTCTGGGACCACTACCCGGCCGAGCGTCACGGTTCGGTGCCGCACCCGGGGGCTCTCATCTTCTACTCCGGGCACGTCGGACTGGTGACCGATGTCGTCGGCGGCTACCCGAAGAGCATCGAGGGGAACACCGGCTACTACCGCGGTGCGACCGACTGGTCGAACTCGACGGTCAACACCTTCGCCGGAGGATCCGCCCGGATCCTCGGCTACGCGTATCCGCAGTACGCGGGCTACGACTCGCTCACCGGCGCCGGCACGATCGGCGCGCCGACAGATGGGAACCCCCTCATGGCATTGACCGACGCCGAACAAGCCGAGCTCCTGGCGGGCGTGCGCGCTCTCGTCGGGTTCGTCTACGCGGGAGGAGCCGCGGTGACGGCCGCCGTCGCCGGAAACGGTTTCGATCCGCAGTCGCTGATGGGCCGGGTCAGCACCCTGGAGGAGGCCGTCTTCTCCGGAGGCAGCACGATGCCGGACGAACAGCGGTCGATCGGTGAGTCGCTCGCCGAGATCCGGGCCGCCGTCACCCGAAAGCACTGAGCCCGGCCCCGCAAAAGTGCTCTAGACGCACCCGCTCCCGCCGCGTTACTCTCAGCCTACATCCAGGCTCGAACGAGCCCGGCAGGAGGGGTGACGACAATGGATTTCTGGAATAACTTCTGGAACATCATCTGGCTGTTCTTCTGGAGCTTCGCGTTCATCGCGTACCTGTTCGCGCTGTTCGCAATCATCAGCGACCTGTTCCGCGACCACAAGCTCAACGGCTGGTGGAAGGCGCTCTGGATCATCTTCCTGATCTTCGTGCCGTTCCTCACAGCGCTGGTCTACCTGATCGCGCGCGGGCCGGGGATGGCGGAGCGCAGCCAGAAAGAGGCGCGCCAGGTGCAGCAGAGCACCGACGCGTACATCCGGCAGGTCGCCACCAGCAGCCCGGCCGACGAGATCGCGAAGGCGAAAGCCCTCCTGGACGCCGGGACCATCACCCCGGACGAGTTCGCTCACCTGAAGAGCGTCGCCCTCGGCCACCAGGGCGCAGCCGGAGCGCACGCGGCACCTGCCGCGCCCACTGCGCCGTCGGCTCCGACTCCGCCGCCGGCAGCGCCCACGGCGTGATCCACCGGGTTCGGTGACCGACGTGACCGACCCCACCGCAGCGGCGCCGGAGTCCACGAGGGCTCCGGCGCCGCTGCGCACCCGCTTCCGGCCGCTCGCCGGTCCGACGGCGAAGAACGCCGTCCGCGAGGTTCTCGGCGGCGTGACGCTGCTGGCCATCGCCATCCCGCTGAACATCGGCTCTGCGCAGATCGCGGGCCTCCCGGCGACCGCGGGCCTCTGCGCGCTGGTCGTGCCGTCGGTGCTGTACGCGCTCACCGAGTCGTCTCGGCAACTCATCGCGTCGCCGGATGCCGACCGCGACCTCTTCGCCGACACGACCTCCTTCGAGGAGGCCGTGGAACGCGCGGTGCACGACACCGGCGCCACCCACGCGGTCCTCGAACTGGAGGCCGTCACCGACGTCGATGTCACCGGCGCCGAGTCCGGGGAGACCGTGCAGGCCTTCCTCACCGCCCACGGAGCCGACCTCGCGCTCAGCCGCGTGCGCCCCGGCATCCGCGAGCGCCTCCAGCACCTCGAGCTGCTCGACGGGGTGCGTTTATTCGACACCAACCGGGAGGCCATCATGGCGCTCCAGACACATCAGACAGGATCCGACCATGGCCGCCGTTAGCGGGGTCTGGCCGTTCCGCCGCCGCACCCGCGCGCCGGAGGCCCCACCGCCGGCCGGACCCGAGACCGACCAGGAGGCCGCCAACGCGAGCGGCCGCTCGACGCGCATCCTGCTCGCCCTCGCCGGCGGGACGGTCATCGCGATCGGGATGCACGCGATCGCCGGAATCCTCGCGCCCACCCTGCTGGCCCTGGTGCTGGTCATCTGCGCCCAGCCCGTGCGCGTCTGGCTGGAGCGCCACGGCACCCCGTCGGGCGTCGCGACAGGCGCCGTCGCCCTCACGACGTTCGCGCTGCTCGCCGGCTTCGCCGCCCTCCTGATCGTCGCGATGGCCCAGTTCGTCGGGATGCTGCCGCAGTACAAGGAGCAGTTCCAGCAGATCGGCCAGCAGTTCGCCACCTGGCTGTCGAGCATCGGCGTCAGCCCGCAGGATCTGAAGGTCGTGACGCAGGGCTTCGACCCGACGAAGCTGCTGAACGTCTTCACCGGTGTGCTCGGCGGCGCGGTCGGGCTGATCACATTCGGTGTGATCGTGCTGACCATGCTGATCCTGATGCCGGCCGACGCCGCCTACACCCCGACCCTCCTGCGCCAGCTGAAGCCGACCAAGCCGAACCTCGTCTACGCGATGACGGGCTTCGCGCACAGTGTGCGCCGCTACATGGTCGTGACTACTCTGCTCGGCATCGTGCAGGGCGTGATCAACGGCATCGCGCTGTGGATCCTCGGCGTGCCCGCCGCGCTGCTGTGGGCGATCCTGTCGTTCCTGTGCAGCTTCATCCCCAACGTCGGCTATTTCCTCGCGCTGGTGCCTCCCCTGGTGTTCGGGTACCTCATCGGCGGCTGGGGAACCGTCATCGCGATCGTCGTCATCTACGGCGTCGTCAACGCTGTCGTGCAGTCGGTCGTGCAGCCGAAGGTCGTCGGCAACGCGGTGGCGCTCAGCCAGACGCTCACCTTCTTCTCTGTGCTGCTGTGGGCGGTCGTGCTCGGTGCGATCGGCGCCATCCTCGCGATCCCCTTGACGCTGCTCTTCCGCGCCATCCTGGTCGACTCCGACCCGCGCGCCCGCATCTGGCGCGGTGTCATCGGCGACCTCCGCGAGACGAAGGACCTGATGAAGGAGGAGTCAGCGGAGGCGAAGGCCGAGCGCAAGTCCGCGAAACTCGCGAAGCACACCCCGGCCGCACAGCAGAATGAGGAATAGATGGGAAGCGCGATCGGAGACACCCTCCCGCTGGCACTGGGCATCGCGATCAGCCCGATACCGATCATCGCGGCGATCCTGATACTGCTGTCGCCGAGGGCGCGCGGCACGAGCTTCTGAGGTTGCCGACCGATTCACACTCGTGACGAATGTCGTGTTCGGCGCCGCTATTCGTCACATTCGGCACGAATGTGCGGCGCCGGCGCGGCGCTCAGTGTTGCAGCGTGGTCTTCAGCACGATGACGACGACGCCGAAGAGACCGGTGACCACAGCGCCGGTCAGGCAGATCAGCACCGGCCTGCCACGCATGTGGAACACCAAGTACCCGAGCAGCGCCAGCAGCAGCACCGTGAGCCACAGGCTGAACGTCACTCCGACCTCCGCGGGGAGCACCCCGAGCGCCGCCAGCAGCAGGGGGATGGACGGGATGACCGCGGCTTCCAGCATGCCGCTCGACTCGAACAGCGCGTGCCCCAGCGCGTCGCGCAGCCGTGCAGCCAGGTGCTCGTCGTCGGCGTGGTAGCCGAGTGCCGTGGAGTAGACATGCGCCATCCAGAAGACCACGATGCTCACGAGGCTGAAGACCAGCACGCGCAGGGCAGCCTCCTGGTCGTGGGCGTCGCCCGAGCTCGCCGCGACCACGCTGGCGTACACGATCGTCCCGTAGATTCCGGCCGGGGTCCCCCAGTGCCGCCAGAGCGCACGCTGCACACGGAGGCTGCCATCCGCGGGCACCGTGCCGCCACCGGACTGGTTGAGATCCATCGAGTCCATGAGGACATCATGGTCCGCGGCCGGGCGGTACGTCACTCCTGTTCGATGGAGGCTTGCTCAGCACCCGACGAGGCTGTTCACTTCCAGGTTCGGGGACCACCGCTGGTTGTCGTGGCCCGAGGCCTCCCACGAAAGGATCGGTGTGCCGTTGCCGACGTGACCGCCGCCGAGGTCGGCGAAGTCGATGGCGGACGCTGCTTGGTGGGCCGCACCCGTGGCGTCGCTCTCGTTGATCGCGAGGGGCATGACCCGCACCCGGGGCGCGACGCGTCTTGAAATACTCGACCTGAGTGAGAGGCGCCAGGGCTCAACCGTCGTGGTCGACACCCTCCCGAACTCTGGACGATGGACGAGAGCATCGACCGCCGACCACGCGGAGGCGGCTGTCGTCGGATTGCGCGGCGGACTGGTCGAGATCCATCGAGTCCGTGCAGACCTATGCTCCGCGGGCACACGCCTCGTCAGTCCTGTTCCGGCAACCGCGCCTCCGTCTCGAGGCCGCCCTGCGCCGCAGCCGACCCCGACTGCCCGCCGCCGCGGCCGCGCAGCACGAACGCCGCGCCGACCGCGATCACCGCGCCGGCGACCGGGCCGACGATGTAGACCCAGTACGCGTCCCAGTGACCGCTCACCAGGTCGGGGCCGAAGGTGCGCGCCGGGTTCATCGACGCGCCGGAGATCGGGCTCGCCCACAGCCCCGCCAGGGCGATGTAGGCGCCGACGCCGAACGCGCCGATGATGCCGAGGTTCTGGGCTCCGGAGGCCGTGCCCAGGATGACGCTCACCAGACCGAACGTGAGAACGGCCTCCATCAGCAGCGCGTCCCACGAACTGAACCCCGAGGCCGGGTAGTTCGAGCCGTAGCGGGCGGACACGTGCGTGACACCCTCCAGGAACCATGCAGCCAGCGAGGCGCCGATGAGCTGGACGAGGATGTAGCCGGGCACGCGCGCCCAGGGGAAGTCGCCGCGCAGCGCGAAGGCCACGCTGACGGCCGGGTTGAGGTGTGCGCCCGAGATCTTGCCCATGAAGAGGATGATCGCGAACACCATCAGCGCCGGCGCGGTCACCGCCGCCGTGCGCGAGATGGTGTTCGGGAACGCCTGGCCCATCATCCCGCCGCCCGCCGCGACGAGCACCAGGAAGAAGGTGCCGAGAAGCTCCGAGATCAGGCGTCGCCACTCCTGGGACGAGTCGTGGAAGTCCTCGATCGACTGCCCGATCGTCGCCGGAACGTGCATGAGCCGACCGTGCACGATGTCGCTCATCACGCCGGCCTCGCCCTCGTCGCGGTGCGGATCGGGGCTGATGTTCTCACTCATGACGCCTCCTCGCCTGCTAGGGCTGTCTCGCCCCCACGACGTCGGCCTCCGCCGCCCGCGGCTCGACCGACAGGTCGCTGCCGCCTTCGACGGTGAGCCGACGGCCGACCCGCACCAGCTGCGGTTCGTCCGAGAACGCGCCGGCGAACAGCGCCTCCCCTTTGCGGAACGTCGGCGACTGCTCCAGCAGGTGCTGCGGCACGAAGCCGAAGACGTCGCCGATCTCGTCGAGGTCGCGCGGCGAGTTCATCCGCATCAGGCCGAGGTTGTCGCACTGCGAAAGCACGTTCGGGTGGATCTTCGTGGGCCGCTGCGTGGACAGGAGCAGCCACAGACCGAACTTGCGGCCCTCCGCCGCAATCTGGATGAGCTGCTCGGTGAGCTGGGCCTCCACACTGTTGCGCGGCACGGGAGGGCAGAAGTTGTGGGCCTCGTCGAGGACGATCAGGAGCGGGTTGCGGTCCATGCGGCGCTCCCAGAGGTGCTCCAGCACGCACAGAGCCGCAGCCTGTGGCTCGGCCTGGTGGGCGAACCCGCCCACGTCGAGCACGGTCAGGCGCGACCTCTCGTCGAGGGCATCGACAGCGGACGTGCCTCCGAACGACCAGAGCGGCCAGTCCAGGATCTCCAGGTTGTCGATGCGCATGCCAAGACGTCGTCGCGCGGGGTCGTCGGAGGTGGCGAGCATGTCGAGGAAGCGGCGCTTGTCGAAGTGCTGCCCCGGCGACTTGTCGAGGTGCAGGAGGGCGTTGTACTCCTCCTCGTCGGCGATCGGGTCCAGCCTCCCGACCGCCGCCTGCGACCGCACGCTCAGGTCGACGTAACGGGCGTGCAGCTGCGGCTCCTCGTGCGTGCTGGAGTGGAAGACCCGGATGTCGAAGCTCCCGAAACGATCGCGCTCGTCTGGAGTGACGTCGTCGCGGGTGCGTGACACCCGCACGAAGTCGGCGTTCGGGTCGAGCACCGCGATCGGCAGCTCGGTCTCCAGCAGCAGCTGCTCCAGCACCACGCCGAGCGCATAGGTCTTGCCCGATCCGCTCTGGCCGCACCAGAAGGTGTGCCGGTTGAACCGCGAGCCGTCGATCACGGCGGAGCGGTCGGGGGCGTCGACGGTGGTGCCGATCGTAAGCGGGATCATCGCGAAACCCTCCGGGTCGTGGCGGTCTGGGAGGTGAGCGCGGCGTCCAGGCTGATCGCCGCGCGGATGAGCGCCAGATGGGTGAACGCCTGCGGGAAGTTGCCGAGCTGGAGGCCGGCCGGATCGATCTCCTCGGCGAACAGCCCCAGGTGGTTGCCGTAGGTGAGCATCTTCTCGAACGCGTACTGCGCCTCGTCGAGCCGGCCGGCGTCGGTCAGAGCGCAGACGTAGAAGAACGAGCACAGCGAGAACGTGCCCTCCTCGCCCGGGAGGCCGTCGGGCGACGCCGCCGGGTTGTAGCGGTACACCAGGCTGTCGGTCACCAGCTCCTCACCGATCGCGTCGAGGGTGGACAACCACATCGGGTCCTTCGGTGAGATCATCCCCACCAGCGGCATGAGCAGGGTGATGGCGTCGACGACGTCCGTGCCGGGATACTGTGTGAACGCCTGACGATCGGGGTTCCAGCAGCGCGTGAACACCTGCTCGTAGATCGCGTCGCGCGTGCGGATCCAGCGGTCCAGCGGTGCGGGGCGGCTGCGCTCGCGCGCGATCGTGATCGCCCGGTCGAACGCGACCCAGCACATGATCCGGCCGTAGGTGAAGTCTTTGCGACCGCCGCGGGTCTCCCAGACGCCTTCGTCGGGCTGATCCCAGTTGTCTGCCAGCCAGTCGAGGATGCCGACCAGCTTCATCCAGCCGGGGTGCCCGATCGGATGGTGGTCCTCCGCGATCGAGAGCGCGTCCAACGCCTCGCCGTAGATGTCGAGCTGAAGCTGGTCGGCCGCGCCGTTGCCGACGTGCACGGGCTTCGAGCCGGCGTAGCCCTCGAAATGGTCGAGAGTGAGCTCCTCCAGATCGGACGACCCGTCGATCCGGTACATGATCTTGAGCGGCCCCGAGCCATCGCCGGCCTGCTCGACGACACGGTCGGCGGTCCACTGCGCGAACGCGATGGCCTCCTCCTCGTAGCCCAGCGCCAGGAGGGAGTACACCGAGAAGGAGGCGTCGCGGATCCAGGTGTAGCGGTAATCCCAGTTGCGCACGCCTCCCAGCTGCTCCGGGAGGGCGGCCGTGGGAGCTGCGACCAGGGCGCCGGTCGGGGCGTACTGCAGCAGCTTGAGCACCATCGCCGAGCGCTCGACGTCCTCCCGCCAGCGCCCCGAGTAGCTGCTGCGGCCGATCCAGTCGCGCCAGAAGGCGACCGTCTCACGGAACAGCCGGTTGCCGCGGGCCCGTCCGACGTCGCGGGGCTCCCCGCGCGGCTCGGTCTCGAAGGCGAAGATCCGGAGGTCTCCGGCGGCGACCGTGAACTCGGCGACGACGTCGCCGTCGACGAGAGCGGCGCCGAGCGCATCGGGCTCGACACCGTGCAGCGCTGCGCTCGTCGTCTCGTCGGCGAAGAGCACGCCGTGCTCGGAGGCCGTGGCCGTGTGCGCGCTGCGGCCGTAGTCGAACCGGGGCCGGCACTCCAGCCGGAAGGTCAGCTCACCACGCACCACGCGCACCGCCCGGACGATGACGCGCCTCGCCGTCGCGATCCGCGGTTCGTCGGCGACGGGCATGAAGTCGATCACCTCGCCGACGCCCTTCGACGACATGAAACGCGTTATCAGCACGGCTGTCTGCGGGAAGTACATCTGCCGGACCCGCACGTCGTCGGCGAGCGCGTGAATGCGGAAGTACCCGCCCTTCTCACGGTCGAGCAGCGCGGCGAACATCGTCGGCGAGTCGAACCGGGGAGCGCAGAACCAGTCGATCGAACCGGCGGTCGAGACCAGCGCGACGGTCTGCAGGTCGCCGATCAGCCCGTGATCCGCGATGTCGGGGAACGCCTCCATGGGTTCCTCCTCTCCCTGCCGGATGCTAGCTCCGCTCTCGAACGCCGCACCAGACCCGTCCGCACCGTCGGTCCGGCGCCGAGGGGCACGTAGACGCCCTCATTCGCCGCTGATAGGGGCGTCGACGTGCCCCTCGGCGCCCGAGTCGTCGTCCGGCTCCCGCCCGAGCACGTGCGTCGGGAGGTTGCGCGAGAAGAAGACCGCGCCGAGCGAGACGATCGCGAGCGTCGCGAACGACAGGCGAAGCGCTTCGAGCTGCGACGCGCTGTAGATCGAGGCCAGCTGCGCGCCCTGATCCGTCGTGAGGCCGGCGTCGCTCGCGATCTTCGGCACCTCCGCTGTGGGCACCACCGCGACCCCGGCTTTCGTCTCGGATGCGATCTGTTGCTGCACGCTGTCGGGCAGGGTGCTCGTCGCGACCGCACCGGTGAACAGAGTGGTGAGCGACGCGATCATCACCGAGCCGATCAAGGCGGTCCCGAGCGACGAGCCGAGGTTCTGGAAGACGCCCTGCACACCCCCGGCCTCGCTGAGCTCGTCGTCTCCCACGGCCGACATCGTGACATTCCCGAGCTGGGAGGCCAAGAGCCCGAGCGCTGCGCCGGCCACGAACATCCCGGTGCCGAAGATCCAGTTGTTGAGCTCGGTGTCCACCGACCCGAGCAGCACGAGGCTCGCCAGCACCAGACCGAACTGCCCGAGGCGCGCGATCAGCCGGGGCGACAGCCGGCGTGCGAGCGCCGTGCCCAGGATGGAGAACAGCACGAGCGCGACCGAGAGCGGGAAGATGCGCAGGCCCGTCGACAAGGCGTCCAACCCCAGAGAGAGCTGCAGGTAGATCGGCACCACGAAGAACAACCCGGCCGTCACGGTGTACTGGATGCCGAGGCTGCCGACACCGGCGCGCAGCTGGCGCAGCCGCAGGATGGCCGTGTTCAGCAGCGGCGGCCTCCCGAGCCGGATGAGCCGACGCTGGCGCAGGAAGAACAGCCACACCAGAACGGCGCCGGCTCCGATGATGAAGGGCACGGGAGAGATGCCGAGGATGTTGATGTCCTGCTGGGTCGGGAGGATCCAGCCCCAGGTCTTCGTCTGCAACAGCCCGAAGACGATGAGCACGAGGGCGACAGCCGAGAGCAGCACCGAGAGCAGGTCGATCCGGAGGTGCGAGCGCTCGCCGCTGTCGGAGACCCTGGTGCGGAACAGCAGCACGATCGCCATTATCACGACCTCGCCGGCGAACACATACCGCCAGCTGGCGTAGGTGGTGAGGAAGCCGCCGATCAGCGGGCCGACAGCGACCGCGACACCGGAGGACGCTCCGATCACGGCGAACGCCGTCACGCGGGCATGCCCGGAGTAATTGTCGGCGATCAAGGCGGCGATCGCCGGGATGACGAGCACGGCTCCCAGCCCCTCGATCACCGACCACCCGAGGAACAGCACGACGATGTTCGGGGCGAGCGCCGTGGTCGCCGAGCCGACCGCGTAGACGATCGACCCGATCACCAGTGCGCGGCGCCGGCCCCAGACGTCGCCGAGCTTCGCGCCGAGCAGCATGAAGGCGGCCATGGTGAGCGTGTAGAAGGTGATGCACGCCTGCATGGCCGAGATGGTGGTGTCGAGGTCTTTGACGACCGTCGAGATCGAGACGTTCATGACGGTGCTGTCGAGCGTCATCACGAACTGCGCCGCCCCGAGCACTGTGACAGCGCCCCACCGTCCTGCCATCGCGGCCCCCTCCCGGGAAATCTGCCCGATGGTAGCCCGCAGCGAACGCGCCGCACCAGACCCGCACTCAGCGGCTGGCGCCGATCAGCACGCGCAAATCCACCCTAATGGTGTGAGCGATTCACCGAAGACAGCTGGCCACTCCGCGCAGGCGGAGCTAGCATGAGCGCCACCCAGGAGGTGCGTCATGACGACCATCGCGACCCCGCTCAACGAAGAAGAGCTCTACGACGCAGGGCGGGCGGCGCGCTCCCCCGTACCGCGTTCCAGTCAGGCCGACTACACGCCTCTGCCCGGTCGGGACCCGCTCGGGATCCTCCGCCGGCAGCACGAGAACCGGCTGCCGTACCTGGTGAACCTCCGGGTCGAGCGGATGAGCTCGTCGGCGTTCGCCTTCTATCGCGGCACCGCCGCCATCCAGGCCGCCGACCTGGCCGCTGGCCCCAGCGCCGGAGGGGAGGTCGTGATCTGCGGCGACGCCCACATCAGCAACTTCGGCATCTACCGTTCGCCGGAGCGCTCGATGGTCTTCGACATCAACGACTTCGACGAGGCAGCCGTCGGGCCGTTCGAGTGGGACGTCAAGCGGATGCTGACCAGCGTGGTGCTGGCCGGTCGTTCGCTCGGGCTCGGCGGCTCCACGCTCCGCTCGATCGTGCTCTCGTCGGCGGCGATGTACCGCAACTCGCTGCGCAACGCGCTGCAGTCGTCGTTGTACGGACGCTACTTCCGAGTGACCAGCCTGGTGGACCGGCAGATCCTGAGCCCGGACAGCGAGCGGATGATCAAACGCACCCTCAAAGAGTCGGAGAAGCGCACCAGCGAGCGTGTCGCAAGCCGCGCTCTCGAGGAGGGCGGCGGGGGCCTCCAGTTCATCGAGAACCCGCCGATCCTGACCCGCTTGGAGCCCGAGATCCGCGTGTTGGTCGACGAAGTCTTCGAGGCGTACCGCCGGACTGTGCCCACGAACATCGCCCTGATGCTGTCCCAGTACAAGGTGCTCGACGTCGCCCGTCGTGTCGTCGGCGTCGGCAGCGTCGGCACACGGTGCTTCATCATCGCGCTCGGCGACCCGACCGGCGATGTCCTCATCCTGCAGCTGAAGGAGGCCAACAACTCGGTCGTGCAGGAGTTCGGCGGCATCGCCCCGGTGGCCGGTTACCTCGACCCGGTGATCGTCGCCAAGCACCAGGGGTACCGCGTGGTGGGCTGCCAGCGCATCCTGCAGGCGGTCTCCGATCCGTTCCTCGGCTACCTGACGCTGCAGGACCACAGCTTCTACATGCGGATCTTCCGCAACCGCAACGCGTCGTTCGAGATCGCGGACATGAATACGACGCAGTTCGACGAGTACTCGCAGTCGTGCGCGGTCGTTCTCGGCCGGGCGCACGCCCGCTCGCCGAAGGCGCAGTTCGTCTCCGGCTACATCGGCACCGGCGGCGGGTTCGTGCGCGCGGCGGCCGAGTGGGCGCACGCGTACGCGGCCCAGGCGGAGGCCGACTACGCGACCTTCGTCGACGCCGCCCGCGCGGGCCACTTCGAGTAACGTCGACCCCCTCGCTCGCGCCAGCGGAGGCCGCCGAGGGGCACGTAAACGCCCACAAACCGAGTTTTTGGGGCGTTTGCGTGCCCCTCGATCGGGCTCTCCGGCGGTGCGCCGAGAACGCCGCGAGACGACCACCAGCACCAGCGCAGCAGGTGCAGACTCGGGAGGCACGCCCTCGGTCACGGTTGCGTCTCGCACGGCACTTAGTCACCGGATGCCGAGGAAGCGCTCAGGCTCGCTTCGTACGCTCCACGGATATGGGGAACCAGCCGCTGAGAATAGGGCCGTTCGCTCGTCGCCTGCTGGAACGTCGAGCCCGGCAGGACGCCGAGGCGACGCGGCCGCCGCGCGACGCACCGTCGGCGGACGGAACGCCGACGGTCGCCACTCCCACCATCACCGCCCTGCAGGCCCGCGCCAACGCCTACGCGCGACGCGAAGAGCAGCGCTTCTTCTCCCGCTGCCGCCGCGACCTCGCCGAGCAACGCGGCCTCGCCCAGGCTCTCGCCGCCGACCTGGACGCCTACGACGACCGGTTGGAGGCGCTCGCGCCCGCCGAGCGCGCGGCCTCCTGCATCGCCGAGGGCGACAGCGTCACCTACGAAGAGCTGCGCCGGTTGCGCCGCCGGATCGCTCAGCGCAACGCACGAGCGGAACAGCTCGGCGCGAACATCAACGCCCGGTTCACCGCCGCCCGGCTGCGGGCGAGCAGGCACTTCGACCGCTCTGACGAGAAGATCGCCGTCTACTGGGGCGCCTACCTGCGGGCGTTGACACCGCCTCCCGGCGCGGTGCGCGCACCCGCCCTGCACCGCGCGGACTCGCTCGCCGGCCGCGAGACCTCCGTGGACATCTGGCACCCGGTCGAGCCGGTCGGCACCGTCCGAGCCTCTGGAACCACACCATCTGTACCATCCGTCGAACCAGGGAGCTCCGATGCGCGAGCGTGACAGGATCACCGACTACAAGACGCCGTCGACCCGCGGGTTGCGGCGCCGTCTGCTCTGGCGCCTCCGGAGGATGCGCGGAGCGGTCGACGTCGAGACGCTGGAGGTGTTCGAGCACGAGCTTGCAGCCTTCGAGCGGGCGGGCGTCGCCGACCTGGAACGTCAGCGCACCCGCAACGTCGCCGCCTGCTCCGCGCGATTCGCCGAGGCGCAGTCGCGGATGGAGCTCATCCGCCGCGCCCTCGACCGCGCCGACGCCGACGTCCGCCGCGCCGAGCAGGACGCCGCCCGCCTCGACGCCAAGCTCACCGGCGCCGACCCCGACCTGCACAGCTACGCCTAGGAGGACCCGCATGCCGAGGGACATCGTCACGAAGCCGCGCCGGGTCCGCCCGAGCGTCGGCCATCTGTCGCCGCTGGCGCACGTTCTCGTCTACGTGCTGCTGGTGGCGATGCTCGCCGTCGACTACATCCTGCTCGCCCAGGCGCTCACGCTGCTGTTGCGCAACGACAGCCAGTACGGCTCGATCGGCCTGCAGATGTACGTCATCACGCTGGGCATTTCGCTCGCAGTGGTCTCGCTGCCGCACGTGGCCGCGATCCTGCTGCGGCGGGTGCAGGCGCGCGTGATGCACAAGGGGTGGATCCCCGTCGCCGTCGGGCTGCTGCTGCTGTGGGCGGCGCTGCTCGCAGCGATCACGGTCGCCCGGATCAAGGCGGGCATCGACGCGGCGGGGGCTGGCGGCCTCACCGGGCTGGTCGGCGGGTCGACCTCCGCAGCTCCGGCGTTCTCGTGGTCGGCGCCCGACACGATCATGGCGTTCCTGATGCTGGGCGTGCTCGCGACCTCCGGAACCATCAGCTTCGTCATCGCCTGGCTCACCACGCGCCCGCTGCTCGTCGCCACCGAGAAGGCGCACGATCAGGTCGCGCGGCTGCGGACGCACCGCGACCGGCTCCTCGCCGAGGCCGTCAAGGCAGAGGAGGCCGCACACCACGCGGCGCAGCTCGACGCCCAGGACGCAGTGCGTTACGTGGGCGCTTACACCACCTTCCATGCCCGGCTCGACGTCATCCGCGCCCGCATCGCCACGCGCCTGGCGCAGCGGGCGCGCGACCCGGAGAGCACCAGCCAGATCATCCGGGAGCTGCGTGCCCGGCGGGTGGTGGAGGCTTCGGGGCCCGTGCCGGCCGTACCCGCGTTCCCGCACGCAGCGGCGGTGGAGCCGGCGGTCGTGGAGCCGGCAGCGGCGGAGGTCACAGACGGCCGCGCCGTCGACGGGTCGGCCACGACCTGGGGGTACGAGCGTTGATCGGCTTCGCGAGACCACGGCGCCGGGTCACCGGCCGGCTGCGCACCGTGACCGCGGCCGCCGCGGTCTTGGTCGCCGCGGCCGGGCTGACGGCCTGCACGTCGGCGACCGCCACCGGACAGGCCTGCGACCAGTCGCACAAGCGCAACCTCGGGGTCGTCGCCGGCAGCACGGCCAACGCGCCGGCCGTCACCGTGCCCGTCAGCGCGAACGCGCAGCTGAAGGCGGCCGCAGAGAGCAACGGCAGCGTGACGGTCGTCATCCCGTCCGGCACCCCGCAGACGATGGGCACGACCTCCATCGGGTCGAGCGCGCAAGACGCCATCGTCTGCCAGAACGATCAGCGCACCAAGCTCACGCAGATCACGGCGTACCTCGCCGGCCTCAAGGCGGCCTCGCCGCAGGTCGACTTCCTCGGAGCGATCGACCAGGCCGCACGCGACCTCGGCTCGAACCCGCTCGGCGTGCTCGTCTTCGGCAGCGGCCTCCAGACCGCCGACCCGCTGGACTTCGCGGGCAGCGGCCTGCTCTATGCCGACCCGGCGCAGGTCGTCTCCGACCTGCGGGCGCGGGGCCTCCTGCCGAGCGATCTGAAGGGCGTCACCGTCTACTGGTCGGGCATGGGCGACACCGCAGGCGCGCAGCAGCCGCTGACCGTGCCGGCGCGCAGCAACCTCACCGCGATCTGGACCGCCGTCATCACGGCCGCAGGCGGAACGCTGTCGCTGCTGCCCGAGCCCGCATCCGGGGGGCCTGAGGCCGGGCTGCCGGCCGTGACGCCGGTCGCGGTGGAGGCCGTGAGCACCAAGACCGACTGGTCGCATCCCGTGGTCATCCGCAACAGCGACCTGCGCTTCGTGAAGGACACGGCGACGTTCGCCGACCCCGCGTCCGCGCAGCAGCTGCTCGCCTCCCTCGCGCCGTCGATCGAGCAGAACAGCGGTGTCATCACGATCACGGGCACGGCCTCCAAGGACCAGGCGACGAACAACACCGCGGACACGGCGCTGTCGCTGCGGCGGGCGAACGCGGTGAAGGCCGCGCTCGTGACGCTCGGTGTGCCGGACGCGAAGCTCGCGACCGCGGGCGTCGGCTACGAGTGGTGCGGCTGGAAGAGCGAGACCGACGCCTCCGGCGCCTACTCCGATGCCGTCGCAGAGCAGAACCGCTCGGTCGTGCTCACCTCCGCCGGCGTCTCCCTCTGCGGCTGAGCCCCCTGGCGCGTGCGGGAAGGACGTCGGGAACGGAGGAGACCTCCTGCGACACGCCGGCGGACGTGGGTCAGTGGAGGAGATCCGGGGTGTGGGGGTCCGGTTCTCCTCCGTTGCCAACGGGTGCAGCCGCGATCAGGAGGCCGAGCCCGGTGCCCACCGGTCGCGCGCGGCGGTAGCGGGTGTGCAGGGCGCAGCGGCCGGGCAAGGACGCCTGCCAAGAGCACACTGGCCGCCGCTGCGACCACCAGGCCGATCGCAAGGGCGAGCTGGATACCGCGCAGCAGATCAGCTGACCCGCCCGCGAAATCGTTCCCACTCGGAGTCTGTACATTTCCATACGAACGCAACACAATGACATAACATGAGCCACCCTCATGTAATCCGGACTCCCGATCAACGATTACGCATCTTCGTGTCCTCGACGCTGCAGGAGCTCGGCCCCGAACGCCGCGCCGCCCAGACGGCGATCGAGCGCCTCCACCTCGCCCCGGTGATGTTCGAGCTCGGCGCCCGCCCGCACCCGCCGCGGGAGCTCTACCGCGCCTACCTCCAGCAGTCCGACGTCTTTCTCGGGCTGTACTGGGAGCGCTACGGGTGGGTCGCCCCTGACGAGCAGGTCTCCGGCCTCGAGGACGAATACGATCTCTGCCCCGACGACGTGCCGCGGCTGCTCTACGTGAAGGCGCCCGCCCAGCGCGAGGACCGCCTCACCCGGCTGCTGAACCGCATCCGCGACGACGATCGCGCCGCCTACAAATACTTCGAGACCCCCAAAGAGCTCGCGAAGCTCGTGGAGGCCGACCTCGCCACCCTCCTCGCCGAGCGCTTCGACCAGAGCAGGACGGAGCTCCTCGGGAGCTACGGTATCGGCGGCGTCGGCGGTGCCGACGCATCCGACGTGCTCGTCGTGCCGGTCGCCGAGCCCGACCCCGCGGTCGCCGACCCGGTGCGACTCCCGACCCCGCTCACCGACCTCGTGGGCCGGGAGGGCGCCGTCGCCGAGCTCCGTCGGCTGCTCGTCTCGGGAGCGCGCTTCGTGACCCTCGTCGGCCCCGGCGGCATCGGCAAGAGCCGCCTGGCGATCGCGGCCGCCCGGGCGTCGGCGCCCGACTTCGACGACGGCTCGGTGTTCGTCGACCTCTCGGTGGTGCACGACCCGGAGCGGGTTCCCAACCGCATCGCCCAGGCGCTCGGTGTGCGCGACACCGGCGACGCGCCCATCATGGAGAACCTCGCGACGGCGCTGCGCGAACGCGGCATCCTGCTCGTTCTCGACAACTTCGAGCAGGTGCTCGACGCGGCGCCCGCGCTCACCGCGCTGCTCGCCGCCTCGGCTCAGCTGTCCATCCTCGTCACCAGCCGCGTGCTGCTGCGCATCAGCGCCGAGCAGAGCTACGACGTCGGCCCCCTCGCCGACGAGCAGGCCGTCAACCTCTTCGTCGAGCGCGCCCATGCGGTCAAGCCCGACTTCGAGATCACGCCGGAGAACCGACGCGCGGTCGAGCGGGTCTGCGCCGCGCTCGACGGTGTGCCGCTCGCGATCGAACTGGCCGCCGCACGCGTCCGCGTGCTCTCGCCCGCCGAGCTGCTCGATCGCCTCGACCGACGGCTGTCGGTGCTCGTCGGCGGCCCGCGCGACCTCCCGGCCCGCCAGCAGACCATCCGCAAGACCATCGAGTGGAGCACCCAGCTGCTCGACGACGACCAGCGGCAGCTGCTCGCCCGGTTGGGCGTGTTCGAGGGCGGTTTCACGCTCCAGGCCGCGGAGTACGTGGGCGCGGCGGAGGCCGACGACGGCGACCCGGCGACGCCGGACGTCCCGAGCAGCGACGTGCTCACGAGCCTGGCCGCGCTGGTCGACAGCAGCCTCGTCGGGCAGCACGACGCCGACGACCGACCGCGGTTCTCGATGCAGGCGATCGTGCGCGAGTACGCCAGGGAACAGCTCGCGCTCAGCGGAGCGCAGTCCGCCGTGCGCGACGCCCACGCCCGGTACTTCCTCGCGATGGGCGACGATGCGGAGGACGACCTCCGCGGGTCGGGCCAACGCCGGTGGATGCAACGACTCGGCGACGAGCGCGACAACCTCCGCGCGGCCGAGCGGTTCCTGCTCGACAGCCGCGACTGGGACCGTGCGGCACGCCTCGCCTTCAGCCTGTACCTGTACTGGTGGGTCACCGGCCTGCTCGGCGAGGTGCGCACGTGGATGGAGGAGGCGCTGGCATCGGGCGACGCGCTCTCGGAGCACACGCGAGCCATCGCCCTCTACTTCAGCCGCACGATCATGTTCTGGAAGGACCCCGACGGCGCCGTCGCCGCCGACCTCACCGAGAGTGTCGAGCTGTTCCGCCGGAGCGGCGACGCGAACGGCGAGGGACTCGCCAGCATCTCGCTCGCCCTGGCGCTGCTCGCGGGAAACTCCGCGGACTCCGCGGGCTCGGCGAAGCCGGACACCGTGCGCGCACGGCAGGTGATGGAGCACGCCCTCCAGCTCTACCGCGAGACCGGCAGCGTTTGGGGCGAGTCAATGGCGCTCGTGCTGCTGGGACGGGTGGCGCTGCGCGAGGGCGCACTTCAGGAGGCGCAGGATCACTTCGCGAAGAGCCTCGCCCTCACGCAGGGCGCCGACGACCGGGTCGGCGCGCGGATCGCCTCGTACCACCTCGGCTGGACCGAGCTGATGCTCGACGACGTCGCCGCCGCGCGGGCGGACTTCGCGCTCAGCGTCACCATCTCGGCGGCCGTCGGCCACCCCGAGGGGATCGCGTACGGGCTCGAGGGGATGGTCGCGGTGGCAGCGCTCACCGGGGACAGCATGCGCGCGGGCCGCCTCGCCGGGGCCGCGCAGGCGCTGCGGGAGCGAAGCGGCCTCCACAACGGGCCGACCTTCACGTTCCACCGGCGCTACCTCGACGACCTCCTCGCCGGCCCCGAGGCCGCCCTGGTCACGGCTGCCATGACGCAAGGCCGCGAGCTCACGGTGGAGCAGGCCGTCGCGGAGGCGCTCTCCGAGGCCCGAAGCGAGCCCGACGTCATCATCTAGCCGGTGTCAGGGTCGGGGTCGGGGCTGGGGTCGGGGCTGGGGTCGGGGTCGGGGTCGGGGTCGGCCGGCTCGCCCGTGAGCCAGCGGGCGAGGCGCGCCTCCGGGTCGCCGCCGACCGCGATGAACCGTGCGAGGAGGGTCAGCGGCACGGCGAGCAGGGCGCCGATCGGCCCGAGCAGGAACGACCACACCACGACCGCCGCGAACGTCAGTGTGACGCTCAGGTTCACCGAGCGGCTGACGAAGTGCGGCTGCACCAGCACCTGGAGCACCACGTTGACCACGCAATAGACCGCCAGCACGACCAGGCCCAGCTGCCATCCCCCGATCACGACCGCCAGCACGACGGGAGGCACGAGCCCGATCACGAAGCCGATGTTCGGGATGTAGTTGGTCACGAACGCGAGCACCGCCCACGCGAACGGCGCCGGGATGCCGAGCGCCCAGAGCGCCAGACCGTCGATCGTCGCCACGATCAGGCCGAACACCGAGTTGACCGCGAAGTAGCGGCTGGTCGCATCGGCGAACGCGCGGAAGGACGCGATCCGCGAGCGGTGCCGCGCGGCCAGGTCGCCGGGGAGGCTGCTCAGCGCGCCGCGTCCACCGCCATGAAGAGCACGTAGCCGAAGACGAAGAAGACGGCCGCGCCAGCTCCGAGCAGCGCATTCCCCGCCTCCACCAGCAGCGAGAGGAGGGCGTCGGGATGCAGCACCGCCCCGGCCGACGGGTCGGCGCCGACCCCGGACAGGAAGTCGGAGATCGCCTGCGACCCCGCCTTCAGCTCGTCCGAATAGTCGCCCAGCACCCTCCCGAACTGGCCGAGCGCGAGGGCCACGATGACGGCCAGGGTGACCAGCACGAGGTACGCGACCACGATGACGACGGTCGTCCCCACCCAGCGCGGGACGCCGCGGCGATCGAGCGGGCGCCGCACCGTGTGCGCGACGACGACCAGCACCCCGGCGAGCAGAGCGGGGCCGAGGACGTCCTGCGCCGCCCAGATCCCCCAGGCCGCGCCCGCGGCGGCCGCGAGGGTGAGCAGCACCCGGGTGGGCGCCGCCAGACCCCGCGCGGCCGGAGCGGGAGTCACGGCGTCACGATGTCGAAGCCCGGATCGCCCGGGTCGAGGACGTCGGTGAGTCTCGTCAGGACGCCCAGGACGCCCAGGACGCCCAGGACGCCCTCCACGGTCAGCCCGTCGGAGGTCGTGTCGCCGCCGCCGAGCGTCAGCAGTCGCGACGTGGTCAGCGTGATGCGCAGGGGCGCGTCGCCGGACGGCTCGCGCTCGACGGAGATGAGCACGCCGTTGCGCAGGGTCAGGTGAAAGCTGCGCCCGAGGTCCGTCAGGGTGAGGTCGAACGCGAGGTCGAGGTCCCACGCCTTCGGTCGGTTCACGGTGATCGCGACGGCGTCGAACAGCTGCTCGGGCGAGAGCTGGATGAGGATGGCCGGGGCATTCGCCGTCGTCGGCGTGCCGAAGTTGCCCTCCCGCAGCTCGGTCGCTCCCGACAGGAAGAAGGTGCGCCAGGTGCCGTTCTCCGACCCGCACGCCAACTGCTCCAGCGTTTCGGCGTAGAGCGACTTCGCTGCGACGTTGTCGGGGTCGGCGAACACCGCGTGGTCGAGCAGCGTGGCCGCCCAGCGAAAGTCGTCAACCACTTCGAACAGCCCGTGCTTGGCGACCAGCTTCGACTGCCGCCACAGGCTCGGGTTGACGGAAACCGGGGCATCGCCGTCGATGAAATCGAACGCGGAGGCGTCCCAGACCACGTTGCCGGCGTCGTCGCGGATCACCGGATCGGCGTCGTCGAAGTCGGCGGTGTCGTCGAACGGCAGCGTGCCGAGAAGGGCGGCGTCGGCGACCGACGGGTCGGGTCGTACTGCTTCATAGCGTGATCCCCTTCGGTCCGCAACGTGTCCAGCGGCGCCGCTACCGCCGAGATTTCCTCAGAGGGGAGGTCAGCGTCAAGACCGGTTCGGCCCCGCACATTCGTCACGAATCGCCACCACCAACACACGAAAAGCGACATTCGTCACGAATCGCCACCGACCTCCCGCCACATCGTCGTCACCGGAGCGTCGCCGAGCACGGCGCGGAAGCCGCGACCGACCGACCGGAAGCCCACGCGCTGATAGCGGTGGTCGTCAAGCGCCGAAGGGCACGTAAACGCCCCTAAAACCCCCCCGTTTTAGGGGCGTTTACGTGCCCTTCGAGAGCGACCAGAACCTACCGCGACCCCTCTCGCCGTGCCCTTCGGCTATTGGGGGTGCGGGGTCTCGCCGCGTTCGAGCATGGCGACGAGCTTCGCGAGGCGGTTGCCGCGGCTGGTCGCACTCGGCGCGGTCATGAGGCGGTGCAGCACGGAGTAGCGATTCGCCGCGTTCAGCGTCGCGAAGGTGGCCGCCGCCTCCTCCGACACCTCGAACGCGGCGAGGAGGTCCTCCGGCACCTCCGCACTGCGCGAGCTCGCGTAGGCCCGCTCCCACCGGCCGTCGGCCTTGGCCCGCTCGATCTCGGCGTGCCCGCGCTCGCGCATCCGTCCGTCGGCGATGAGCGCCTCCACCAGGCCGATGTTGCGCTGCGACCACAGTGATGCCGCACGCCTCGGCGTGAACCGCTCGACGAACGTCGTCTCGTCACGGCTGCGCTTCTGTCCGTCGATCCAGCCGCTGCAGAGCGACTCGTCGACCGCCTGCGCGTAGGTGAGGGAGGTCGGGTCGGTGGTGCCCTTCTTGGCGAGCACCAGCCACACGCCGTCGGAGACCCCTTCGTTGACGTCGAGCCACGCCCGCCAGGCTGCGGCGTCGGCCACGATCAGTTCGTCCATCGCATTCTCCATCCGCCGTCGTCATCATCACGGGCGCAGTCAGCGGTCTCGCCGGTGGTCGATACCGCGCCGTCGGTCAGCCGATACGTCTCGTCGGGGTTCCAGCCGGCCAGCACGGTCGCCCAGCCATCGGCGACGGGGAGGGCGCACCACCCAGCCCGCCGCCCGCTCCATCGACGCCGAGAAGAGCGCGAAGCTCACCGGGTCCCGTTCCGTCCGCGCCTGCGTCGACCGCGGACGCGCGACCTCCGGACGCACCCGCCGCGCGCGTGGCCCCGCGAGCAGCACGGCCGCATCGATCCCCATCCCGAAACCATAGCGGCCGCCACCGACAGCGGCCCGGCGGCCTTCAGACGTGCAGCAGCACCAGCACGTGGTACACGACGAACGCCGGCCAGACGATCGCCTGCAGCAGCCCCCACACCACGCCCCAGAACGAGCCGTCGGAGATCGATACGAAGTACACGGCCGCGCCGATGTAGGCGATGAAGAAGAAGAACCCCCACTGCGCCGACTGCACGACCACCCTGCCCCGACCGCTGTCGCTCATGGCACCTCCCGTTCCCGTGCCGCCAGGGTAGCGCTGGAAGGACGCACCGGCCACACCCTCCGTGCGCTCGACCGTCGAGCACGCGCACCATGTCACCAGTCGCGCCGCTGCGTCGTCTGAGGGGTGTAGACAGACAACGGAAGGATGACGACCATGCGGGTGTTCGTAGCGGGCGGGAGCGGTGTGCTCGGGAGGCGGCTGGTGCCGCAGCTGGTGCAGCACGGCCACGCGGTGACGGCGTCGACGACGAGCGCGGCGAAGCTCGCGACGATCGAGGCGATGGGCGCCGACGGCGTCGTCATGGACGGGCTGGACGCGGCCTCCGTCGGCCGTGCGGTGGCGTCAGCCTCACCGGAGGCGATCGTCCATCAGATGACGGCGATCAACCCGGTGCACGCCGGCAAGCCCGACCTCAAGCATCCCGACAAGTGGTTCGCCGGCACGAACCGGCTGCGCACCGAGGGCACCGACCACCTGCTCGCGGCCGCGCAGGCGCAGGGCGTGACCCGCTTCCTCGCGCAGGGCTACGCGAGCTGGAACGGCATCCGCGAGGGCGGTTGGGTCAAGACGGAGGCCGATCCGCTCGATCAGCTGGAGGGCACCAAGGCGGCGCCCGGCATGGCGGCGATGAAGCATGTGGAGGACAGGGTCACCGCGTTCGGCGGCACGGTGCTGCGGTACGGCGCGTTCTACGGGCCCGGAGCGACCGACGACCAGGTGGAGCTGGTGCGACGGAGGCAGTACCCGCTGGTCGGCCGCGGCCAGGGCTACAGCTCATGGATCCACCTGGACGACGCGGCCGCGGCCACGGTTCTCGCGCTGGAACTCGGGGCGACCGGTGTCTACGACATCGTCGACGACGATCCAGCCCCGGCCAACGAGTGGCTGCCGTATCTGGCGCACGCCGCGGGCGCCAAGCCGCCGCTGCGCATCCCGGTGTGGATCGCCCGTATCGCTGCGGGCGACCAGGCCGTCATCATGATGACGGAGGGCCGTGGCTTCTCCAACGCCAAGGCGAAGAGCGAGCTGGGCTGGACGCTGCGGTACCCGTCGTGGCGCCAGGGTTTCGAGGAGGGGCTGAAATGACCGGAGGGGACGAGACGTTCGAGGAGCTGCGGCCGCTGCTGTTCTCGATCGCCTACCGCATCCTCGGCAGCGTGACCGAGGCCGAGGACGCGGTGCAGGAGACCTGGCTGCGCTTCGAGGCGGCCGGCGTGCAGCCGGCCTCCCTCAAGGCGTACCTGTCGACGGTCGTGACGCGCGTCGCGATCGACGTCCTCGGCTCCGCCCGGGTGCGCAGAGAGGCCTATGTCGGACCGTGGTTCCCCGAGCCGCTGCTGACGGATCCGTACCAGGATCCCGAGCGCTCGGCCGAGCTCTCCGACTCGCTCTCGATGGCGGCCCTCCTGCTGCTGGAGCGCCTCTCGCCCCTCGAGCGCGCTGTCTTCGTGCTGCGCGAGGTGTTCGCGTTCGACTTCCCCGAGATCGCGGCTGCCGTCGGCCGGTCGGAGGCCGCGTGCCGGCAGCTCGCCGTGCGCGCCCGCCGGCACATGGACGAGGGCCGACCGCGGTTCGACGCCGACCGCGCCGAGCGGGAGGCACTGGCCGGCCGGTTCTTCGACGCGTTCCGCGCAGGCGACGTGGAGGCGTTGCGCACCCTGCTCGTCGCCGACGTCGACATGGTGGGCGACGGCGGAGGCAAGGCCCCGCAGTGGGCGCAGCGGATCGTCGGGCTGGAGAACGTGGCGCACGTGCTCGTGTCGATGTCGGGGCCGTTCCTGGCAATCGGCGGCACCGTCGAGCCCCGCCCGATCAACGGCCAGCCCGGTGCGGTGTTCCGTGACCGCGGCGGCCGGGTCGTCAACACGATGGCGCTCGACATCGTTCCGGGCGGCATCCAGACCATCCGCACCGTCCTCAACCCCGACAAGCTCGGCCATGTCGGCCCGGTCGCCGACGCGTGGTCCGTGCTGCGGGAGGCCAACCGTGCCCGCCTCGCCGCCGGCGGCGACCCGCTGCCTCCGCTGGCCAAGCGCCGCCTCCCGGAGTGAGCCCCGCGCCGGAAACCTCGAGGACCAGCGTCGCGGGTTGTTCCGTCCGGGCACGCGTCGCGGCTACTCTCGCCTCATGGCCTCCGTCCCGCTCTCCGACGCGCAGGTGCGCGAGCTGCGCGAGAAATACGCGGCCGGCGCCCGCCAGGTGCAGCTCGCCGACGAGTACGGCGTGCGGCAGAACACCGTATCGAGCCTGGTCACCGGCCGGTCGCGGCTGGAGGCCGGCGGCCCCATCCTGCCGGGCAAGAGCCGCAAGGTGACGAGCGAGGAGGTCGTCGCCATCCGGGAGGCCGTCGCCGCGGGAACCGCGCGGGCCGACATCTCCGCGCGCTATGGCATCTCGCACCAGATGGTCTCGAACATCGCGTCCGGCCGCGCCTTCGCGGACGTCGGCGGCCCGCTCACCAGCGCCGCGGCTACGCGCGCCCGGCCGTTGACGATGGAGCAGGTCGAGCGGATCCGCGCGCGTCTCGCGGCGGGCGAGGACCGCATGGCCGTCGCGCAGGCCTTCGGCGTCTCGCACTGGACCATCACCTCCGTGCTCCGCGGCGCCACCACCGGCGTCGCCGAGGCGTCGGGCGACGACGACGAGGTCATGCAGATGCGCCGCCTCCACAGCGAGGGCGTCTCGCAGACCGAGATCGCCCGGAGGTTCGGCACGAGCCAGCAGCGGGTCAGCCTCATCGTCCGCGGCAGCAGTCATGCGGCGCACGGCGGCCCGATCGCCGAGCCGCACCGCCGCCGGCTCGGCGACGACGAAGTGCGCAGCATCCGCGAGGCGTACGCCGCCGGCGCGCGGCTGGCCGACCTGGCGGAGCACTACGACGTGGCCGCCGCGCTCCTCCGCCTGGTCGTCACCGGCCGCACCTACGCCGACCGCCCCGGCCCGATCGCCCCTACTGACCGCCACGACTGACGTCGAGGGGCACGCAAACGCCCCTAAACGCGGTTGTGAGGGCGTTTACGCGCCTCGGAGTTGACCTCGCCGTGACACTGTCGCGCCGTTGGTGAGGAAGTGTCAAGACCGAGTAGTCTACCGGCCGCCTCTCCCTTGCAGATTCGTCACGAATGTCGACTTTCGTGCCACGAAAGATGACATTCGTGACGAATCCCGCGAGGAGGGCGTGCCGGACTCAGCCGCCGATGCGGATGAGCTTCTTGTTGACGAACTCGTCGGCGCCGAAGCGGCCGAGCTCGCGGCCCGAGCCGGAGCGCTTCACGCCGCCGAAGGGCAGCTCCGCGCCGTCGGCGAGCACCACGTTGACGAAGACCATGCCGGCCTCGATCTGGTCGGCGACCCGGAGGGCCTGCTCCTCGTCGGTCGTGTAGAGGTACGAACCGAGACCGAACGGGGTGTCGTTCGCGATGCGCACCGCGTCGGCCTCGTCCTTGGCGCGGAACACCTGCGCAACCGGCCCGAAGAACTCCTCCTTGGAGGCCGGGTTCTCGGGCGTGACGTCGGTCAGCACTGTGGTCTCGAAGAACGCGCCGCTACGTCCACCGCCGCGCACCAGCGTCGCGCCGTTCTCGACCGCCCGCTTGACCTGGTCGTCGAGGCCCTCCGCCGCCTTCAACGACGACAGCGGGCCGAGCGCCGAGCTCTCGCTCGTCGGGTCGGTGGCCTCCACCTCGGCGAGCTTGGCGGTGAACTTCGCCAGGAACGAGTCGTACAGCTCGTCCGCGACGACGAACCGCTTGGCCGCATTGCACGACTGGCCGCTGTTGTCGAGGCGCGCGTCGACGGCGTTCTGCACGGTGGCGTCGAGGTCGTCGGTCGACAGCAGGATGAACGGGTCGGAGCCGCCCAGCTCGAGCACGACCTTCTTGAGGTTGCGGCCGGCGATCTCGGCGACCGCCGCGCCCGCGCGCTCCGAGCCGGTGAGCGAGACGCCCTGCACCCGCGGGTCGGAGATGACCGTCTCGATCTGGTCGTGCGACGCGTAGATGTTGACGTAGGCGCCCTCCGGGAAGCCAGCGTCGAGGAACATCTTCTCGATGGCGGCGGCCGACTCCGGGCACTGCTCGGCGTGCTTGAGCAGGATGGTGTTGCCGATGATGAGGTTCGGTCCTGCGAAGCGGGCGACCTGGTAGTACGGGAAGTTCCACGGCATGACCCCGAGCAGCACGCCCAGGCCCGACCGGCGCACGACCGCGGAGCCGCTGCCGTCGAGCAGCTGGATCGGCTCGTCCTTCAGGAACTCCGACGCGTGGTCCGCGTAGTACTCGTAGATGGCTCCGGCGAAGTCGACCTCGCCCAGCGCCTGCTCGACCGGCTTCCCCATCTCGCGCACGATGATGTCGGCCAGCTCCTGCCGCCGCTCCACGTGCAGCTCGCCGACACGGCGCACCAGGGCCGCGCGCTGTTGAACCGTGGTCGTCTTCGACCAGGTGCGGTACGCGTGCTCGGCCGACGCGATCGCGGCCTTCAGGCCCGCGTCGGTGATGGTGTCGAAGGTCTTGACCGTCTCGCCCGTGGCGGGATTGGTCACGGCGTAGCTCATAGTGCTCCTTATTCCTACAGTGACGGGGGTCGTGGCCCTGGGTGATCGGGGCCGAAAGGCCCTCGGTAATGACCCTACGGGTCCGGTGCTGCTCGCGCTACGAGTCGAAGCCGAGCCCGACCGCGTCGAGGGTCTTCTGCACGACGTTCCTGCGCCCTTCGTTGTGGTCGGCGCGGTTCAGCGCCCACCGGCTCAGGTTGATGCCGGTGCTCGCAAGCGGCTCAGGCGGGAACGGGGTCGGCTTGCTGCGGACCATCTTCAGCTCGGTCAGCTCGGTCAGCGTGCCGCCCAGGAGGTCGAGCAACACCCGCGCGGCGAACCGCGTGCTGCCGACGCCGAGTCTGGTGAACCCGCGCGAGCCCCTCCTCCTAAAAGGAGATTCGCTCGCGACACGCAGCCAGACTCCTGTGAACACGCTTCACAAGAAATTCCCCGCGTCCTTTTCCTCTCTGCGAGGGAGCGTCAGCCCACCCGAGGCCTGTCCACCCGGCCCTCGGAGGCGCGCCCTAGCTGAGCGCACGCGCCTTCAGGTGGTCGAACTCCTGCTGCGTGATCGCGCCGGAGGACAGCAGCTGCTGCGCCTTGGCGATCTCGTCGGCCGGGCTGGTCGACGACGTCACCTCGCGGATGTGCGCGTCGACGGCGGCCTGCGTGTTGACGGCCTCCTTCATGTTGCGCTCGGCCATGCCGCGTCCGCGGGCGATGAGGTAGACCAGCGCGGTGAGGAACGGCACGAAGATCAGGAAGATGATCCAGACCGCCTTCCACCAGCCGTTGAGCCCGCGGTCGCGGAACAGGTCGCCGATGATCGCGAACAGCGCGAACAGGTAGGCGATGAAGGCGAAGCTCCAGAGGAACAGCCACACCCAGCTCCAGAAGTCGTTCATGATGTGCCTCCCGTTCTCAGCCGGTTCACCACCGGCGACCGGAATGTAACGCCTAGGGCACTGTTCTGGCTACACCTGAGTTCTTCGGCCGCCGAAAAGCCGCGATTGCGCGGAAATTCACCTATTCCCAACCACGACCCGGTGATGCATCCTGTAGCCCAACGGGGAGGTCGACCATGGAGATCGCTCTGGCGAAGCTGGCGCACTCGGGACTGTTCGCCGGCGCGGCTCCGGATGTCCCGACCGCCATGATCCGCATCCTCGACACGCTGCACGACGAGGACGGCGACACGGTCATCCCGGGCGCCGACTCCGCCAGCCGGGACGGGGCTGCGATGGACGAGTCGGTGTACCGGGAAGGTTCGGCCATCCTCCCCGGTGTCGACCTCCTGGTCACCGGCTCTTTGGCCGACCGCGTCTGGATGAAGCCGTGGTGACCGTGCTCGGGATGGGCCTCCCGAGCACGGTCGGGGCGTCCGACGTGCTGCTGCCGTCGGTCACGGTCGGGCACGCGTTCCGGCTCGACGAGAGCCACCCGGCCATCCCGCCCGCGATGGATGCGATGCAGGCGGCCCCCGACGAGTCGGTCGACCCGGCCGAGATCGAGCGGACGATCGCGACCCAGACGCTGTCCATCCAGAAGCTCGCCGCAGCGATGAAGGCCGAAGCGGTGTAGGTCGACGGGAGCACGAGCGACGGATGCGGGAGCTCGCCAGATTCGCCGGCGCGGTCGCGATGATCGCGCTCGTGGCCCTGGCGACCACCCGCGGCCCCGCGCTCAGCCCGATCCGCGTCGTGGACGCGGCCGTCGTCGTCCTCGCCGCCGCGGCCGCGACCGCGTGCGCTGTCGTCGCGGACGTGCGGCGCGCTCGCGGGCGCGCACCGGAGGCGGAAACGGAGGCGGCGGCGAACTCCCCCGTCTAGCCGGGCCGCGCGGTAGTTTTGGACCATGGCCGACCTCCCCGACGCGCTCCCCTCCGACTACGACCCCGCTCACGTGTTCCGCGTCGTCGCGATGCCGGTGGAGCGCGGGTGGGGCGTCTGGCTGCGCGCGGCAGACGACAGCATCATCCACGGCTTCGGGCTGGGGCTGGCTCCCGAGACGCCGTTCCGCCCCGAGGTGCTCGACGTGCTCGGGCCGATCCTGAACCTGCAATTCCGGCTCGCGTACATGGACGAAGCGGCCTGGGACGAGATCGAGAACCACTGGTCGGCGGTCGTTTACGAGTACACGCCGCGGTAGCGGTCAATCGTCGGGCGTCGAGAACTGCTGGACGACGTCGTCATCGGCGAGAGTCCGCGGCACGGTCTCGGCGTAGAGGTAGGCTGCCGCCTCAGGCCACGCGCTGGCGTCGACGAGGCGGAAGACGTCCACCGCGGCAGCGCCCTCGAACGCGGCTGCGGCCCGGATCACCGCGGGGGGACCGGCACCGACGATCGGGAGCCGCTTGCTGACGCTCTCGCCGGTCTCCTCCGGATAGAGGAACACCGCGACGAAGGTCTGCTGTGCGCCGCCTTCCTGCGTGTCTGGCATGCCCGACCCCCGCCCGTCGTCGATGTGCCCCGAACGGGGGCGTCCTCTGGGCGCATGATGCACCCATGGCTCCACGCGCGGCAAGAGATGATCGCACCGGCGCGGACGAAAGTCGGGAATAGCGGCACGCGCCCCTCCCGAGGGACAATCACGCCATGAGCGAAGCCCACCCCACAGGCCCTACCGCCCTCGGTCCCGGCACGATTCCCGGCGGGATCCCCCTCAAGCTCCACCTCGCGGAGCCCGAGTACGCCGCCCTCGTGCGGATCGCCCTCCACCGCCGCACGACCGCGTCGGCGCTGGTGGAGGCGCTCGTACTGCGGGCGCTCGAGCACGCGGAGGTGCCGCAGCCGGCCGACACCACGCCGAAGCGCCCGCACACCACCTACGACGACGCGACGCGCGGCTTCACACGCGACGCGCGCGCCTCCTCCTGAACACCGAAGGGCACGTAAACGCCCTCATCCGCGCGGGATGAGGGCGTCGACGTGCCCTTCGATCGAGGCCCAGGCGTCAACGACCGCCTGGCGTACTCGCGAGGTCGTCCTCCGACTCGGTCGCGTCGACCGTCGCGGTCGCGGGCGAGGTGCTGCTGCGCTTCGCCCCGCGCTGCTCGGCCTCGAGACGCTCGGCCTCCTCACCGCTGATCGCCTCGCCGCGGGCCACGAGGCCCGACTGCTCGGACAACGGGATCTGCTTGAGGAACAGCGCGAGCAGGAACGCGACGGCGATGAACGGCAGCAGGTACCAGAACACCGGGGCGAGGGCGTCGGCGTAGGCGTTCACGACGCCGGTGTGCACGGCCTCCGGGAGCTTGTTCAGCGCCTCCGGGCTCAGAGTGGAGGTGGCGCCCGCCGCGTCCGACGCCGAGGCGCCGGCTTTCGTGAACACCGAAGTGAGGTTGTCGGTGAGCCGCGTGGTGAACAGCGTGCCGAAGACCGCGGTGCCGAGCGCCGCACCCACCTCGCGGAAGTAGTTGTTCGTGGAGGTCGCGGTGCCGAGCTGGGCCGCCGGGACCGCGTTCTGGACGACCAGCACGACGACCTGCATGATGAGGCCGAGACCTGCGCCGAACACGAACAGGTACACGCAGATCAGCCAGATCGGGGTGGAGGCCGCGAGTGTCGTCATGCACACCATCGCGAGACCTGTGATGATCGTGCCGAGAATCGGGAACAGCCGGTACCGGCCGGTGCGGGTGATCATCGCACCCGACAGGATCGAGGTGCCGATCAGGCCCACCATCATCGGGATCATCAGCAGACCGGAGGCCGCGGCCGAGGTGCCCGATGACATCTGCAGGAAGGTCGGCACGAAGCCGATCGCCGCGAACATCCCGATGCCGAGCGCGAGGCCGATCGCGGTCGCGTTGATGAAGATCGGGTTCGTGAACAGGCTCAGCGGGATGATCGGATCCTTCGCCTTCGCCTCGGCGATCACGAACGCGACCGCCGCTGCCAGCATCCCGGCGCCCCACGCCCAGGTCGCGAGCGAGCCCCAGCCGTAGGCCTTGTCGCCGCCGAAGTCGGTGAAGAAGATGAGACACGTCGTCGCGATCGAGAGGGTCAGGATGCCGAGGATGTCGATCGGCTTGGTGGCTTTCTTGGTCGGCAGCGTCAGGGCGAAGATGGCGATGACGAGAGCGGCGATCCCGACTGGGATGTTGATGTAGAACGCCCACTGCCAGCTGAGGTGGTCGACGAAGAAGCCGCCGAGCAGCGGACCGGCTACGGCCGAGAGGCCGAAGATCGCGCCGAGTGGGCCGAGGTACTTGCCGCGCTCGTTGGCCGGCACGATGTCGGCGATGATCGCCTGCGACAGGATCATCAGACCGCCGCCGCCGAGGCCCTGCATCGCGCGGAACACGACGAACGTCCAGAAGTCGCCGGCGAACGCGCAGCCGATGGAGGCCGCGGTGAAGATCGCGATGGCGGCGATGAACAGCCACCGCCTCCCGAGCACGTCGCCGAGCTTGCCGTAGACCGGCATGACGATCGTGGTGGCGAGGATGTACGCGGTGGTGATCCAGACCTGGTGCGAGACGCCGCCGAGGTCGCCGACGATGGTCGGCATCGCGGTGGAGACGATGGTCTGGTCGAGGCTGGAGAGCAGCATCCCGGCGATGAGGGCGCTGAAGATGATCCAGATGCGGCGCTTGGTGAGCAGCATCGGGGCCGGCGATATGGCGGTGGTCATGGTGTCCGTTCGTTTGCGTTTCGTTGTGTCTACTGAAGCTTCGGTGATGTCTAGAAGAGCTCGCGCACGGCTTCGAGGCGGCGGTGCACGATCGCGGGGAGGTCGTCGGCCGACTCGTCCCCGTCGTCGTCGCGTTTGAAGTACTGCTCCACGCTCGTGCGCATGATCGCGCCGACGAGCTGCACAGCCGCCGCCGCCCGAAGGTCGCCGGAGGCAAGGCCCTCCCGGCGCTCGACGAGCTCGATGTCGCCGCGCTCGCCCTCTCCGGCGACCTGGAGCATGTGGCGGATCAGGCGCGGCTCCCGCTCGAACGCCTGGATGAGGTGCGCGAACTCCGCGGCTGTGATGCCCCCGAACGACCAGCGCTCGAGGTGCAGAGCGATCAGGTCGTCGACGAGGTGCGGGATGCCGCGGGCGCCGGCGGCCGCGAACCGTTCGGCGGCGCCGGACTCATCGAGGTCGACGGGGACGCCGATGACCGCGTTCTCTTTGGAGGCGAAGTAGTTGAAGAAGGTGCGGCGGGAGACGCCGACCTCCTCGCACAGCTCCTCGATCGTGAACCCGGTGAGGCCGTGCTCGATGGTGAGCCGGCGGGCGGTGTCCTTCAGCCCCTGCGCGGTCTCGGTCTTGCGCCGCTCCCGGGTAGATATTGCACTCTCACTCACAAAGTGCAATTTTGCACTGTCTGCCTGAGAGTGCAATGTGAGGCTGCGCCGAAGGGCACGCAAAACGCCCTTAAAACGGCGCTTTTCGGGCGTTTACGTGCCCCTCGGCGCCCGATTTCCCTAGCGCCGGCGACCGCCGAAAAGCGTGTAGAGCAGGGGCAGGGCCGACACGCTCATGAGCACGATCCCGAGCGGCGGCACCGTCGGCAGCAGCACCGACCCGGCGACGAGGAGGCCGCCGAACAGCACCGCGCCGACGAGCCGGCGGGTGACACGTTCCAGGCGCGCGATGCGCTGATCGAGTCCGGGTGTCTTGACGCCGAAGTCGCCTTCTTCGATGCGGTTGATAACGGAATCGATGCGCTTGGGCAGCCGCGCGGCGACGCCGGCGACCGACACGGCCTCCGTGACCAGGTCTCGGACGACGTTGCCGCTCTCGTCGCGCAGCAGCTGCGACGCGTAGGGCTCGATCGAGTCCCACAGGTTGAAGTCGGGGTCGAGCGCGCTGCACACCCCGGAGGTCAGCGACATCGCCCGGATGATGAGCAGGAAGTGCTCGGGCAGCTGGAACGGCAGCGAACGGATGACGTCGCCGAACTGCACGGCGAAGTCGCGGAACTCCCGCTGGTCGACCTCCCGCAGCTCGGCGAACCCCATGCCGCCGAACCGCGCGAACAGCTGCGTCATCGCCCGTTCGAGCTCGCTCGTGTCGGAGCTCGGCAGCAGCACCCCCACGTCGCGCATCGCGTCCACGAGGCCTTTGCCGTTGCGGGAGGCCGCCGCGATGAGCAGTTTGCGGAGGCCGCTGCGCGTGCTGTCGGGAACCTCCCCCATCATCCCGAAGTCGATGAACGTGAGCTTCCACGGGTGCGCTGTGGTGGCGTCCATCGCCGCGCCGCCTTCGGGGACGTTCGGCGTGACGAAGATGTTGCCCGGGTGCGGGTCGGCGTGGAAGAACCCGTTGGTGAACAGCTGGTCGAACATCACCGACGCGAACACCGGCGCCACATGCGCCGGGTCGATACCCGCCGCGCGCAGTGCGGGCGCGTCGGTGATCTTGATCGCGGTCACGTCTTCAAGCGTGAGCACGCGCCGGGTGGTGCGCTCCCAGACCACCTCGGGAACCGCGACGCGCGGGTCGTGTGCGAAGTCGTCGGCGAACCGCGCGCAGCTGCGGGCTTCGTGGAGGTAGTCGATCTCTTCGAGGCAGGTCACCGAGAACTCTTCGACGAGCGCCGGCATGTCGACGCGGTCGGCCACGACCCGCACGCGCTTGAGCCAGCCTCCCACCCGCCGGAGCGCCGCCAGGTCGACGTCGACGATCGCGTCGATGCCGGGCCGCTGCACCTTGACCACGACCGTGTCGAGTCCGGTGTCTTCACGGTCTTGCGCACTCAGCCGCGCCCGGTGCGCCTGGCCGAGGGAGGCCGCGGCGAGGGGAACCGGGTCGATGCTCGCGAACACGCGGCCGAGCGGCATCCCGAGCTCGTCTTCGGCCAGCGCTCTGATGGCGTCGAACGGCACGGCGGGCACTTCGTCCTGCAGCCCTTCGAGCTCTGTGGTGATCTCGGGCGGGAGAACGTCGAGTCGCGACGACATGAACTGCCCGACCTTGATCATGAGCCCGCCCAGCTCGACCGCGAGGTCGTGGAACCGCCGCGCGAAAGCGGTCAGCCGCTTGGTGCGCCCGCGTTCGCTGAACCGGGCGAGCCCGATGCGCGGAAGGAAGAGGTCGAACCACCAGATGTGCAAGAGGTTGCGCGCGGCGAAGCGCAGGATGCGACGGTAGCGGGCGCGGGTGTCCCCCGCGCCCGTGTGCTCCGATACGGTCGGGGCCTCCACCCGGTCAGTCCTGCGCGAGGATCGAGTAGAGCTTGCGACGGGCGTCCTCCAGGACGGTCACCGCCTCCTTGATCTGCTCGGGCGTGCCCGTGCGGCGCACTTGCGCGGCCGCCTGCGCGAGCGCCATGCCGGCCTTCGGGAGGTCACCGTCGAACGGGTTGTGGGTGCCGAAGGGGCCGCCGTTCCTGGTTTCGGTTTCAGCCTCCCAAGGCGCTGGCCCAGCCTCATCGGCTGCGGCTTTGCCCTCCTCGGTCAGCGCGTAGGTCTTGCGTCCGTTGGACTCCTCCGAGGTGATCAGCCCCTCATCGGCGAGCAACTGGAGGGTCGGGTAGACCGACCCGGCGGACGGCTTCCAGCTCCCGCCACTGCGCTCCTCGATCTCGCGGATGATCTGGTACCCGTGCATCGGCTTCTCGGCGAGCAGCGCGAGAACGGCGGACCGCACATCCCCACGCCCCATCCGCGTATTGACCTTCTTCTCGAACTGCGACCGCAGCTGATCGAACGCCTGGAACAGGTTGTCCGGGTTCATGTTGGCGCCCCAGCCGCCACCGCCGGTGAATGATCCGCTCATGATGTCCTCCTCGGGAGAGATGGTAACGATAGTTCACGATATATCGTTCGGGGGTGGGTGGGGAGGGGGTTCGGGGAACTCACATGGATGTTGTTTTGAGGCGACAAGGACAGTGTCCGTGGAGTTGGGCGCACGTTCGTCGACCCACGTCTTCCAATCGCAGCGGCGTTTGCCTGATCAAGCCATCTATGCCCGCGTAATCCGCGCCTCTTCTATCTCCGCCGGGGCAATGCGGCGTAGTGCCTCCTCAATTGTGGATACATATTCTGGCGCGGGTGGACGGTTCTTGCGAGGACGCACAACTGTGTATCCCTCGGTGTCCACAACGTTGTGAAAGTCAGTGCTTACTTTGCCTTGGGTTATAAGCGCGATCTTAGGACGATCAACGGTCAGTAGCTTGCCGCGCACTTTTTCCTCAAGAATGTGCTTACCAGTCGGGTCAATGGCGAAGCACTCGCCATCAACCCACCAGAGGAAATCCGGATAGAAGGTGTTCGACGACCCCACCTTTACCGGAAGCAAGATCCCATAGCCATCGCCGCGAGTGGGATTCCGCATCCACACACCACGATTCAACGAGTCGAGCGCCCTCGCGAACTCCAATTCGTCCGGATTGAACTGATTCTGTGCGTATTTTGCGTGAACGGAGTTGCTGAACGGATGATATTTGTCCACCGTCGGCAAATGCGCGGATGGTCGCCAGATTTCTTCGCCATAGATCTCGTTGGGAATCAACTCGACGGTGGACTCGAACGCATCTGCAATCGAATTGGCTCGCTCAGAAAGCAACACCTGCGCCGTTGAACCAGAGCATGCCCATTGATCAAACGCCGGTCCTGTAAAGAGCTCAGGTTCGAGCAAATGAGCGCAGTGTCTTGACCGCAGCTGGACTCTCCTACGAAGATACTCGCCGTTCTTTCGGCGCATACTGGCAGCAATTTGCTCGTATCGAGTAGAGTCTTCCTCACCGCGCAGGGAAATCTTCTGGACAGATTTGCGGCCCGCCGCGAGAAGGTCCTCTTCGGCGAATGGCGTGCGGGACATCGCCTGGACCTTCCTAATTTCTTCGTCCAGACCGGCTTCTCCCAGGACATATTGGGGCAGCGAAACGTCAGCCAGGTCGGCGTTTACCGGAACCGAGGGCAGTGGTTCCTTTCGGGTCTTGATACGGATCGAAGGCGTCGGTGTGGAACTACCTTCGTCAGTCGCGTATAGAGAAAGTTCGGACTTAAGTCCCTCAACGATTCCTTCGAATGTGCGATTCTGAACGCGAACGAACAAAGTCGACGTGTTCAAGCGATCATCGGCGTAGTGACGCGCGCCAGGCTGCCGAAGCGCCCGACCAATCACCTGAGCAATACGCACGTAAGAATTCGACTCGTCGTCGAAGTACTCTATGTAGGCCTCAGGGTCGTCCCACCCCTCTTGGAGTGCCCTATTACAGATTATGTGCGTGTGATGCGGTCGAAGCTCGGCTAGCCCCGATACACGTACGGCATCGTCAGGCACAACCTTGGTCTGCGTGTAGATGGCGATCTCGTCCGCGCGAACACCGCGAGCACGGAGGTGCTCCCAGATAGCTACTGGTCGCGATACGAATTCGTCTTTGCGGGGGTTCGAGTGTTCTACGATGTAAAGCGCTTTCGGAACTATCGGAGCCCCTTCAGCGATTGCTGATTCGCTGATTTCACGGTGCAGCGCAACGGCAGCATCTAGAAGCTGGTCGGGATCCGAATCAAAGTTTTCGACCATGATCGTGTGCTTTAGGAGCTCGTTCTCTACGACATCCCTCGTAGACACTAAGACGCGTCCGCGAGCGGCAATCGCGCGTGCTCGTTCATCATCGCCGACGACCTCGGCGAAACGGTCGAACTGTCCACCGGTTGGTGGTGTAGCAGATGCAAGCAGAAATCCAACTGGTCTCATGCCTATGAGCTGTTCAAGCTGTGTCGATGTCTGATTGTGACTCTCGTCGTACACAACCCAGAGCGGGCGCTGTGGTAGCGAACGAAGCTGGTCCCAAGGCGATCGGTCTCCCCCCCAGTCGCGGTGAGGACGGTGCATATTCAGCCTCGCGGTCTCGCTACCACCAGAGTTAGCGAACTCCGCTTCGTTCCACGAGCCAACGGTGGTAACCCAGATCGTCAAACCAGTCGTCGACTCAATGAGTTCTTCCCATTCCGACTTGCTGGGCCGTTCACGAACGATTCGCGTCCCAGATGAAAGTAGGTGCGCATACTTGCCATTTAGGTTTTGATATGTCTGATCGGCAACTGCGCTTGATTTGGACGTCCAGAGAACGATTGCCGGGGTCAGATCTGCGACAACCTTGGCCAATATTGGCGTCTTTCCAGCGCCCGTCACTGCCTTCAGGTGGCCGATGAAAGGGATAGGCGTCTTGCCTAAGTAAAGTGGCCCGTCTTCGGCGCAATACTGAACCCAATCTGCCGCGGCTTCCGAAATCTGGTTCGCAGCCGCCTCCTGAAAATCGAACAGTCTCAATACAGTGCTCACAGAACTGCCGCCTCAAGCTGTAAGGGCGTTTCGTCCTCCACTTGCAGTGAAGCAAGAATCTCATCCGGGATTTGGCAAAAGACGAAGGACTTGGTCTCGCTGATGGTGCAGGTAGTCCCGTAGATGCGCATAGGCGTCTTTAGGCCAATTGCAGCGGCTTCAGCGAGTGCTTCGTTGATCACGTGCGTGTTCACCTGGCTGTTGGTAGAGCCTCCCCACACAAGAGCAAGCGCTTCGCCTCGCTGGTTTGTGCCAATGATCCATTTCTTGCCGTCAATGCGCCGAATCCCAGATCGTGTGCCTGACCGGTCGGTCTGGCAAATGACAGCGACGATCTTGTCCTTCTCAAGGCTCAAGATGGCCTCACGATCGAGTTGCGCCCCGGTCGTGAGAAATGTGAATCCAGAATCAAAGCCATCGGCTTCAATAGCGGCTTGCAACCGAGGAGCAACCAGCGTCCGGGCATACCGATCGTCCTCGTTGCCTTCCTCAATGAGCACAAATCGACGCTGGCCACCGTCGCGAGAATTCAGCGCCATGACTGCGTCGCCGCTGGTGCCACTTCCGGCGAACGCATCAAGAACGAGGGCGTCCTTCGAACCGGCAGCACCGACGAGAAGCTCTATCAGTTCAACCGGCTTTGCATACCTAAACCCATCGAAGCCCTCGCCAAAGAGCTGCTTCAACCGATAGCTACCTGCACGTGCATCAAGATCTATCACACTGCGCAGAGTCCCGCGAAAGTCTTTGAGATAGTCTTTCATCTGAACGATCTGGCCGTGGCGACGTGGGAACACGACCTTGCCTTCGTCGATGAAACGCTGCATCGTTTGAGGCGGAAATCGGTACCCATTAGCAGGCATCCGATACGCACCCTCCGCGGTGGCATTCTCTACCACGCCGTTCCTAGTGACGCCGTATTCGTAGCCGCCCTTCTTAGGGTTGTGAACGCGATATGCGACTTGATAAGGCCCCACTTCGTCGAGATGGGTGTACCGAGCAAGCCGACCCAGGGATTCCCTGCCGTTTGCCCGCACAAGCGATCCCCATTCCTGGGCGCGAGCCTCGGCATCCAAATCGGATCGGAGTAGGCGGTCGTATCGATCTAGAAGGACGTCACGCATTTCGTCTGCGGGTGAAGTCCAAACATTCGGCACATACGCCACATTCTTTGCGTAACAGACCACGTACTCGTGATCGATGTGAATACGCGACGGATTGTTGTCTGCGGAGCCTCGCCAAGTGATCACACCAAGGCGATTCTTTTCCTCAAAGATCTCGTCCATCAACATAAGCAGACGTCCGAGCTCGATGTCGTTAATCGAGACGAAGATCACGCCGCTTTCGCCCATTAGCGATTTCATGGCTACTAAGCGGGGAGCCATGTAATTCAGCCATTTGGTGTGACGGCCGCCGTCAATGTTCGAAACGTAAACAGAGTCGGTACCGTCGGCATCGGGATCACGAAAACGTGCGTCGCTGTAGCGAAAGTCGTTTCCCCCTCTGTTGTATGGCGGGTCGATGTACACCACGTCCACGGCGTCTGCATAGTGAGTGCGGAGCGACACCATGACCTGCAAGTTGTCGCCCTCGATCACGAAGTTGTCACCACGCTCTGGCTGAAACGAAAGATCTTCGTCACGCTCGAGAACGCGTGGAGCAGGCACGAGAGACTTATATGAACGGCGGCCCTGCCAATGGAGGTGAAGCCCTGCTTCTTCGCGTACAGGCTCGACGTCGGAGAGCTCGCTATCAGGCATCCACACAGTCTGTCAGCACGCACTGATATTGGTGCGCAGCGACGCCCCAAAAGGACCGTCGGGGATCAGGGTGACGAGAGTGACCTTCGACATGATCGGCCCGGTGACCGTCGCTGGGTGTTCAGCACCAGGTGGATGTGCAGCAGGCCCAGACGCGTGACGGCCACCAGCAGCATCCACGAGAAGAAGCCTCACCAGCAGTCACCGGAGTCGTTCGTGCCTGCGAGCGCTTGACGACCAGATCTTCCAGAATCCCTCGAGCAGGAGGAACGCCGACAGGGCCACGGAGACGGCGCCGAACCAGGGCGCGCGGCGCGCGGAGACGTCGGCGTCGTACCAGGAGACGAGCGAGAAGAATACGAGCAGCGAGATCGTGCCGATCAGCCTCCAGCACGTCTCGTCCCACCGCCCGATGATCACCGCGTAGACGCCGACGAGCGCGGCGGCGATCAACGCGCCGATGACGATGCGGGGCAGTAGCTTGCGCACCCAGCCGAAACCGTTGAAACCGGGTGCGGACGTCGGCGCGATGGCCTCGGTCATGTCTCCCCCATCTGGTGTGAGCGGCGCGTGCCGGAAGCCCCTCGGGCGGAGCAGCACTTCGGACCTTACCGACCGCGCCGCGCGCCCGCAGGAGCGGAGGTACGGATTCTCAGAGCGCCGTCGGAGGCGCGTCGCCACGCAGCGAGCGACGGCCGATCGCGAACCACAGGATCGCGCCCACCAGCGGGATCAGCGTCACGATCACCATCCACGCGACCACCGGGCCGGCGGCGGCCTTCGTCCGCGCGATCTGGACGAGCGCGATCACCCACAGCACGAACGGGACGACCCAGAACGACAGAAGGATCATCACGTGCCAGCCAATCAGTGCACCGAACATGACTCAAACCATACCGTCCGGTCTGTGACCGCCAGCCGCGGACACGAGTTCGTACGCCGCCGAACCGTAGCAGGCTGGACGCGTGGACCTCACTCCCCCACCGCCCGCCGCGATCGTCGTCGCCGGCGGTCGCTCGACCCGGTTCGGCAGCGACAAGCTGCTCGCCGAGTTCGACGGAGGCACCCTCCTGGAGCGGACGATGGTCGCCGTGCAGGGGTGCGTGCCGGTCGTCCTGGTGTCGGGGTCCGACGCGAGCCGGGCGACGTCTCGTCCCTGCTCGACCTCACAAAGGACGCCGCCCACGGCGTCACCCGCCCGCCGCGCCGCTCACCGCCTACATCGCCGGCGTGGCCGTCGGCCCGCCGAAGCGTGAGTAATCGCGGGAACCCGACCGGGATTCCCGCAACTACTCACGACTCGGCGGCGGTGAGTGCCTACTCGGGGGCTACGCCGACGCGCCGGTCGGGATGCCTGCGGCGAACGACGGCAGCACATCGAGATACGGCTGGCCCGCCGACAGTTGGGTGAAGCGCGCCATCGACGGGATGTGGTGCTTCTGGCCGCCGGTGAGGTAGTAGATCGCTCCGTCCGGGGTCCGGATGAACGCTGTCGCGTCGATGCCCTTCTTGGTCACCCCGCACAGGGAGCTGTCGAGTTGCAGGTAGGCGAACGGATACTGGGCGACAAGTGAGGAGCTCACGGCGTGGATGCCGCCGCCCGCGCTCACGTACTTCTGGGTCCCGCAGATCAAGCCGAACCCCAGCAGGTTGGTCGAGGTCGGGTATCCGTTCAGCGCGTCGTCAGCGGCGTAGGCGAACTGTGTGAAGCCCGCCGCCACCGCAGGGTCGAAGGAGGCCATCGGAATCTTGTTCGTCAACCCGTTCACGAGATAGACCGAGGGGTTCGTCGCACTGCGCGCCGTGAGCCCCGGGGTCAACACGATCGGCCCCTTCGGAAGGGTGTCGATCAGCGGCTGCGGCACGACCGTGATGGCCGGGGCGGTGCCGCCCGACAGCGCGATGAGCGCATCCCAGCTGCCGACGGGGCGGATGTTGCCCGCCCTCACCAGGTAGACAGCAGGGCTCGCGGTCGACATGATGGCCGACCCGACTCCCACGGCCGGCTTGGCGGCCCACGAGCCGAGCAGAGCCGACGGGACGACGACGGGAGCGAACGTGGCCCCGCCGACCCCGGCCGGCCAGGGGTGCACGCCGTCCGAGGCGACGACCTGCACGGTCGACGTGCCGCTCTGCTGGATCGCTCCGATGAACGGCGTCCCCGCGGGGAGCTTCGCGATACTGTCGGGCCGCAGACTGCCGACGGCCTTCGCTGTCAACCCGCTCGTCGCCGCCGTATTCGAGTCGACCGCGGAGGCCTTCCCGCCGGTGAGCAGCACGCCGACCGACGTACCGGCCCGGTTCGCGTACACGCCGTCGCGCACCACAGGGGTGCCCGTGGGCAAGTAGTTCAGAGCTGTCGCCGTCAGCGTGTTGAACGGCCCCTGAATGCCCGCCTGCTGCTCGGAGGTCGTGTCCAACACCTCGTGCTTCTGCCCCGTCGCGACGTACCACAGCGGTCCACCGCTCGAGTTCAGGAGGGGTGTCATCCCCGGCCCGTTCACGTAACGGTCCACCTGTGCCGCGGAGAGTTGCATGTAGCCGCTCGGGCTGCAGGCGCCTCCATAGGCCTCGACGATGTCGCACGAGTCGAGGTGCAGTTTGATGCCGGCGTCGTAGAAGTACATGCCGCCGTCCGGCGCTCGGAAGATCCGGCCGGCGGCCTGCTGCGTCGCGAACTGGTCGAGGAACGACTGCGGCACGAAGGCCACCCCGCCGAGCGGCGACAGCGCATTGAGCGCCACCGTGTCGGTCACGGGGTATTTGTTCGCCCCCGAGACCACGTACACGCTCGGATTGGTCGTCGTTCGGGCCACGCTGGTACCGAGGCCGAGCAACTGGAGGTCGGTGTAGCTGCCATTGAACACGTCCTGGTCACCGGGGAAGATGCCCGAGTCCGCGTACTGCCACATCATGTAGCTCGACCAGCTCGCCGGCAATGTGCCAGGACCATCGGAGATGCTGTTGGGGTAGCGGGCGATGAACAACGGGTTGGCGAAGAAGGCGGCCGAGTTGCCGGTGCACTGGCTCCACCAGTTGGTCGTCGAGTAGATCGCGGGGAACCTCCCCGTGCGGGCGATGATCGTGTTGGAGAAGTCCTGGATCCAGGAGACCATCGCGGCCGCGCTCAGGCCGTAACAGGTGGCGCCGTACGGGTTGTACTCGATGTCCAGCAGGGGCGGGAGGGTCCGCCCGTCCGCGGTTCCCTGCCCGCCGTGGTTGAGGAACCAGATGGCCTGGGCGGCACCACTGGAGGTGTTCGGGGTGGCGAAATGGTAGGCGCCGTGCACCAGGCCCGCGTTGTACGAGTCGTTGTACTGCTCACTGAACTGGCTGCTGACGTAGTCCGTCGCCTCCGTCGCCTTCACATAGACGAACCGGCCGCCGTTGGCCCAGACCTGCGCCCACGTGGCCGCGTTCATCACCTGCCAGCCGCTCACGTCGAGGCCCTGGACTCCGGCCGGCTGACCGGCGGCAAGCGGCGCGGCCAGCTGCGAGAACGATCGCGCCGACGGGTTCGCCACCGCCGGCTCGTTGGCGGCGACCGTCGAGCCCATGGCGTGGTTGCGCGCGGCGTTCTGCTCGGCGAGCGACGGGTCTTCGGCGACAGCGCCGCTCGCGGCGGGAGTCTGTGCGGTCGGCGACGGCGAGGCGCTCGGCGCAGGCGAGCTGCTCGGCGTCACGCTGGGGGTCGGCGTCGCGCTCGGGGTCGGCGCAGGAGTGCTCGTCACCGCCGTGGGAGTCGGTTCCGGGGTCGCGGCTGTCGCCGCTGGAGCCGTTGTCAGAATGCCGGCGATCATCATCAGACCGCTCAAACTGGCTATGGCCAGCCGAATCGCAGAAGGCATGGGCCGTCCCCTCGTGTATCACCTTTTGCCGGGCAGACTAATACGTCTGGTGAGGAACCGTCGAATCGACCCGCAGAAGTCGGTGATCTGACGCGAGTGTTGACAACGGAGGAGATCCGGTCCGGCTTGCCGGCCTGGAGCAGTGAACGGAGGAGATCCGTGCCATCTGGAGGTGGATATCCTCCGTTCGCGACGTGTCCTGCGGCGCACGCAGTCCGTCGAGGACAACTGGAAGATCGGGCCGGACGACGGCGAGCATCTCGAGATCGCGCGCTTCGACGTCGGCATCGACGTCGCCGAGACCAGCAGGCTGCATCTCCTGATCGGAGACGGCGCCTCGTCGTGCCGCAGAAGTGGTTCGGCTTCATAAGGCTCCGTCCTGCCGAGCAGCGGAGTCACGTTTGCCTTCGACGCCAACCTGCAGGTCGACTCGCACGGAAAGCTCACCTTCCAGGGCGGGGCCGGTCACTCGGTCGTGTTGCCGGTCAATCTGTCGGTTTCGGTCCTGCAGGTTCGGTCGATCAGCCTGGCGTTCACACTGGGCGCGGGCAATCACGGCGTCGAAGCAGCCCTGTCCACCGTCGCGGCGTTCGGCCTCGACTTCGGGCCGGCGTTCAAGCTCAGCGTCGACGGAATCGGCGCCAAGCTGGCGTGGGCCCTCCCGTCGTCGCCTGCCGCGGACAACGCAGGGCCGGTCGCTCACGGCAACCTCGGCACGGCAGGAAACTTGAGCCTCGATTTCGTCCCGCCGCGCGGAATCGGCATCGTCATCGACACCGGGCCGGTCAAGGGTGGAGGCTTCTTCTTCTTCGACCCGCCGCACCGGACCTACGCGGGCGTGCTCGAGGCCGCGCTGAAGCTCTGTGGCATGGGGATCTCGGTCAAGGCCGCCGGGCTGCTGCGCGAGACCGACGAGGGCTGGGACTTCGTCCTCATCCTCTCCGCGCAGTTCAACCAGGCGATCGAGATCTTCAGCGGCTTCAACCTGGTCGGCGTTGGCGGGATGGTCGGGATCAACGTGGCCGTCGACGTCGACAAGCTACGCGCCGGGCTGCACGACGGGGCGATCGGCCGGCTTCTGTTCCCCGACGACCCGGTCACGAACGCGCCCGCGATCATCGCCACGATGGTCGCCGTGTTCCCGCACCGGCAGGGCGGCATCGTCGCCGGCCCGATGCTGCAGCTGCGCTTCGGCCGACCGACGCCCTACGTCACGCTGTCGGTCGCCGTGGCCGTCGCCTCCCCGCAACCGACGCTGCTGATGATCCTGGGGCGCTTGCGGATCGCCACGCCGACGCAGGACACCGCCATCGTCGACGTCAAGGTCGACTTCCTCGGGGGACATCTCGGCCAACCCGATCACCAAGATCCGGGCGGGGGCCTATCTGGCACGTACACCCGCGCCGACCCCTCCTCCATCGCCCAGCCGTGAGTAATCGCGGGAACCCGGCTCGGATTCCCGCGATTACTCACACTTCGTCGTCTCTGTTCAGGCGGCTCGGAGTACGGCGGCGCGGCCCGGCTTCCGAATGCGCTGCGCGATGAGCAGCCAGGTGATGCCGCTCGCGACCACGAACACGAACTCGAAGAGCAGCAGGAGGCCGCCGCGAGCGGCTGCGGGCAGGGGCGCATTCTGCATCCACCAGATGAACCCGTTGAAGCTCCCGTGCGCCACGACCACGCCCAGGTACGCCAGGACACCCCCGATCGACAGGCGGTAGCGACCGTCACGCGCCGCCGCGAACACGGCGGCCGCGAGCAGGGCAGAGAACACCGGGTGCAGGAACGGCCCCGAGAGCTGCCGGCCGATCGTCACCCCGATGAAGTATCCGATCCCGTTGCCGTCGGCCTCCTGCCCGTGGGCGAACGCGTCCAGCAGGTAGCCGACGTTCTCGATGACGCTGAAGCCGATGCCCACCGCCCCGCCGACGAGGAGCCCGATGCGTGCGTCCTTCACCGGCAGCTTCCGAGCGAGCAGGAGGACCGCTGTGAGCTTCAGAGTCTCCTCGACCACGCCCGCCAGCACGAGCGCGAGCCCGCTGGGATGCGAGCTCGTCCCCCCGCCCACGATATCGATGAGCGTGTTGGCGGGCGCGGCCACCAGCGTCGCCGCCAGCCCGCCGATCCCGGCGATCAGCAGGAGCCGCGGGGCGGTGACCTCGTCATCGGGGCGCAGTTTGTACGCCATCGTGTAGAGGAGGGCGACGGCCACCGTCGCGGCTCCGGTCAGCAGCAGGAACGGCGAGACCGCGCTCGGCCCCATGTCGTGCGCGTGCGGGGCGATCGTGGCGAACAGGAAGCCCAACCCGAACACCCACAGCCAGACTCCCGCGCTGGCCGCGGCGATGATCCATCCGCCGAACCGGCCGAGCCACTTGCGCGGCTTCCGCCGCTTCGGCGGCACCGCCGGCACCGCCGGGTAGGTGTACGGCGTCCATTCGGCGCCGCTCCACCACCGCAGCATGCGCGGATCGTACGGATCGGGATACCAGCCGCTCGGGGGCAGGAGAGGTGGAGCGTAGGTCACCTGGTCAGCCTACGTTTGCGCGCCTGCGCACCTCCTCCACCCGAACAGGCGACACGCAGAGATGGTCGCGCTTACGACTCCACGTATTGCAGCCCGACGGCGGATTCGAGCGTGGCGCTGGCAGCGTGCAGCGACACGCTCCACGTCCGGTCGCCGACGATCCCGTCGACCGTCACGCCGCCCCAGCCCTGGAACGCCTCCACCGCCGCGCGCGTGTGCGGCCCGAAGATCCCGTCGATGCCCTGCGGCGTGACGCCGCCCCACTCGTCGGCGCCATTGGTGAGGACGGTCTGGAGGCTGGACACCACCGCTCCGGAGGATCCCTCCTGCAGCACGGGCATCGGTCCGCCGTCCGGGAGGGCGGCCCAGGTGAGCGGGCCGACGATGCCGTCCGGCGTCAGGCCTTCGCCCTGCTGGAAATCGACGACGGCCGCGTGCGTGGCAGGCCCGAAGATCCCGTCGACCACGATGGACAGGTCCGGCGTACGCCGGAGCGCTCGCTGCACCCGCTTGACCGCGTTGCCGGTGTCGCCCTGCTGGACCGTCGGCTGTCCTGGATTCGCCATGTTCGTCTCCCTTTTCCTTGCGTGAGGTTCGGGTTGTCGCGAGAAGTGTCGCAGACCGAGCTGTCTACGGCAATGCGGGAGGCCGATCCGAAGCGATCTCGCACCGGTCAGCGTGGCCCGCGTTCGGGGGGCAGGATCAGGCTTACCGTGTGCTCATGGCGATCAGGATCGAATTGCGTTCGGCCAGCTGCCCGATCTGCGGAAAGCGGATGGACGGCACGGTCAAGATGCTCGGCAACCCCGGTCAGGCAGGGTTCCGCACGGCGCCGCAGGACGTGCACTGCGCGTCCGGTTGCGAGCGCGCCCTCGGCGACAACCGGGAGCGGATGCTGGGGGTGTTCCAGGAGTAGGGCATCCTGGGCCTGGTCCCGGCTCACACCAGTGAGGTCGTGGAGACCTCCGGAGCGGAGACGATCTGTTTGCCCGAAGGCGGCACCCCGGTCGCGAAGGTGCGGCTGGCGACGGTCTTCGCCTGCACATCCTTATCGGTGACAGTGTAGGTCGTCGATGCCGTCATCGCCTCGCCGGCTTTGAGGACCCCCGGGGTGCCAGGGGTCGGCCACACGGGGGTGATCGCGCTCGGCGGCTGGAGCGAGTCGGTCAGGTCGACGTCCGTCAGCGTCTCGGCGCCGTTGTTCGTGACCTTGAAGTGGAACACGATCCTGTCACCGGCCGCCGGAGGTTTCGACAGGGCGGGAACGGCGACCTGACTGAGCGCCAACGGAGGCTTCGGCGCGGTGGACCCGTCGATCCCGGCTGCCTTGAGCACGTTCTCGTTGGCCGCTTCGTTCGCTTTGGTGGCGAAGTAGAAGGCGACCGCGGTGCTCGCGGAGGCGACGATCCCGCCGATGAGGACATTGCGCAGGTTGGAGTCTGCGCCGCCGAGCGTCAGGCCCGCGAGGACGAGCAGCGCGGCGATGAGGGTGATCGAGATCCAGGCGCGAACGACGCTGTTGGCCGCCCGCTTCTCGTTCTTGGCGCTCGGCCAGCCGTAGGCGAGGAGGCCGCCGAACGCCAGCACCATCACGACGAGCAGCGCAGCGATCGGCACCCACCACGGGATGCCGGCCGGCAGTGCGGAGCCGGCGGCGATGAGTGTCACTGCCGTCGGCTGTTCCATCCAGAGGAGCATCCTCTGCCTCCCTTCGGGATCGGCGGCGGCCCATCGCGTCGTCGTTCGCCAGAAAGTGTGGCAGACCGCTTTGTCTACGGCAATGCTGATTTTGAGAAATTCTCAGTATTATGAGTGTGGCGGGATCGCCGACGGTCAGCCCCGAGGACGCCCGCCGACTCGGAGAGCGCTCACCTACGCCGTCTCCCCCTCCGACTGCGGCCGCATCTGCTCTTCGAGCTCGCGGATGCGCTTGTCGCGCTCGGCCAGCTCGATCTCGCGTTCGAGGGCGGCGAGCTGCGCCTCCGTGCTGGACGCATATGGCGCGTGGCGCTGAGCGGTATTGTTCGCCGGCCGCGGCACCCGGCGCGGGCGCGGAGAGGATTCGTACTCTCGCCCGATCGCGAACCACAGGATCGCGCCGACCAGCGGCAGCAGGATGACGATGAACACCCACGTGATCTTCGGAAGGTGCTTGATCTGGTCTTCGCGGCGCAGGATCACATCCAACAGCGCGACGACGAAGAACGCGAACGCAATCAGGGAGAAGACGAACATGCGGTCGAGTCTATGAGTCGGCTGTGACGGGCGTCCCCCACCAGAAAGGGGGCGTCGGCGAGGAACCAGAGTGGCAGGGTTCCCCGACGCCTGCCACCCGAACGTCGCTCTCCTCAGAAGCGATGCGTCCGATGATGCCTACGAAAGCCCAGCGCGGCCGCTTCGCGACTCAGCGACCTCTGAGCGTCCTGAGGACGTCGTCGGCGAGTTCGATCGCGTACTCCCGGTCGCGGATGCGGGCGGGGGGGTTCGGTGCGAGCGATCGCGATCACGGTGTCGATCCGTCCGAAGGAGTCGGGGTCGAGCAGCTCACGGGCGAATCCAGCCTCGGCCAGATCGCGCAGGACGGCGAGCGGGTCTTCGACCGGTCCCGGTTCCCGTTCGAGCCGGGTTCTGAGCACGTCGATGAGTCGTCTGATTCGAGCCTGGAGGCCGTCGTCGACGCGCGTCTGCGCAGCGAGGCGGTCGTGCGCGGCGCGGAGTACGGCCTGAACTCGCGCGGCGAGAGCGGAGTCGTGCGCATAGTCGGCGACGGCGAGGCCCGAGAGCAGTTCGAGAGCTCCACGAACGTCCGTCTCGTCGGCCCCGTCGTCGTCGAGTCGGGCGAGAGCCTCCTCGACCTGCGTGCCGGCGCGTTGCGCCTCCCGCCCCTGCCCGGACGCGATGACGACCCAGCCGGTCACCAGCAGGGCCAGCGTGAGAACGCCGGCGATGAGGACGACGACCAGCAGCGCCATCAGGTCGCCAACGATCCGCGACCCGGGAGCACACCGCCGAACGAAGCCAGGCTGGCGAAGACCGCGACCGCCGCCAGATACTCCTCCTGAAGGCGGGACGCGTAGGTGCTTGCGACCCATCCCCCGGCGGCGAAGACGAGGGCGACCACGATCGTCGGCACCACGATGAGCCAGACGATCACGGCGTCCGCTCCGTGCACGGCCAGCGCGACGATCAATGCCGTGAACAGCCCGGCCCCGAAACCGGCGAGACCGCGAGCGAGCATGATCAGCTGATCGTGCCGCCACACATACGCCCGCTCGAGAGCCGCCATCGGGTCGGCCGCGCCAGAGGCCGCGACGTCGAAGAGGTCCGCGAAACGCAACCGCCACGCGGAGGTCAGAAGGGGGTGCTCGATGATCGGGTCAGGCATTCCAGGTTCCTGTCTGCGCCCATGATGACGCAGCGAGGGCCGCGCGGCCAGGGCGCGGGTCCGTTACCGTGGAGGTCACGGCCGCGAAACTGCACGGTCGACAGCACGGAGGACGACGACATGACGAACTCGGACGACGCCGGCGGCTTCACCGCCCAAGAACGAGCCGCCATCAAACAACGGGCTGCAGAGCTGAAGGCGGAGGCCAAGCGCGCGAAAGGCGCCGAGAAGTCCGCCGCCGAAGCAGCGGACGTGGTCGCCAAGATCGCCCAGATGCCCGACGGTGACCGCGAGATGGCCGAACGCCTCCACGCGATCGTCGCGGAGGTCGCGCCGGACCTCTCCCCCAAGCTGTACTACAGCCAGCCCGGCTACGCCCGCGGCGGCACGGTCGTGGTCTTCTTCCGCAGCGGCCAGATGGACAAGACCCGCTACTCCACGTTCGGCGTGAGCACGGAGGCGGCGCTCGATGACGAGAGCGGGTTCTGGCCGACCTCGTACGCCCTCATCGAGCCGGCGGAGGAGGCGTGGGAGCGGGTGCGGGAGGTCGTGCGGCGGGCGGTGAACTAGTCGATCGGCCGACTCGGCAGCTGGACCATCACCATGACGATCGCGGCCTCGACGTCGGCGCGGCGCGTTTCGCCCCAGTGCACGGTGTCGTAGCAGGCGAGCGGCTCATCCACGTTCCGATACACCCAGATTTCGAGACAATCGCCGTCACTGAGAGCTTCGTCGGGCAGTGGTGATTCCTCGGACACCAACACCTGCGGGTGGAGCGAATACCCTTCCTCCTCCGCGGTTCGCCGGAGGCGGTCAGAGATTCGAGAGCCGTTCGGGACGAGATAATACATCGTCGACCACGGGATGAGGTTGTCCGGGCCGAGCCCCGGATCGCCGGCGCCGCACACGCGCGTTGCGCCCTGCTGCTCGAGGGCGGTCTCGAACGGCTGGATCTTGGCATCGGTGGGATTGGCTAAAGCAGCGTGGAGGTAGAGGCCGAATCCGACGACGAGGACGGTCAGCCCCGCCGTGAGGACGGATCCGACGACGATCGACCAGCTGACGAACGCCCGCGTTCGCCTCGCTCTGTTCTCCGGCCTGCTGCCGCCGCTGGTTCCCGATGCCACGAGAGTTGAAGAGCCCGGCTGGCGGCCTCACCTCCCCAGAACGGGCGCCTCAGTCGGCGGTCGCGACCATCACCTCGCGTTGTCCTCGATCACGTTTCGGACTGCTGCCACCGCGAGGTGGAGCAACCCTCCGAGAACCCCGAGGGCGCCGATCTCGTTGCCGAAGAGGAAATATCCGGCAGCACCGCGCGAATCTGCACCGAGCGTGGCGATTCCGATGAAATAGAGCACCGCCGCCGTGATCAACGCGACGATGTAAATCGCGGCGAGAACCGTCAGCGGGAGGTTGGGGCCGCGGCGGCTGCGGGCGGATGACTTGGAAGTTCGATCGGACATGGCGGGATGTTACTGGCTCGAACGTAGCTGGGGGAACTCCTCGCGGACCGGGCAACACGAGCTCGACCCTTTAGGTAGTCTGGGGCGCATGTTTGGGGTCCCGGGGTATTGCTATTTCCCAGCCTCCTCGTCTGCCGAGTTCGTGAGCCCCTCCTGGCGAACTACGTCCTCCAGGTTCTCTTCAGCCTGGGCCTCGGCACGAGCGATCTCGTATGCTTCCCACTTCGCGAAAGCATCTGCCGCTTGTTCCAGACGGTCCCAAATCGGCTGTCGCTTGGACAGGTGCGATTCACCGCGCAGGTAGGCGCCAATCAGCTCGATCCCTCAGCTGACACCTGCCCGACGAGATGACGTAGCGACACTTTCAGCGGCGATCGGAAACCACCCACCCCGCTGCCCGAGAGCTCTTCAGCCGTGTCAAGGTACTGGACGAGCTTCTGAACACTTTCGCGCAGTACCGGATCCGTCAGCAGCAATGCACCCACATCAATGTCAAGGCTTCTGCTCTTTGTCCAGATCTCACGCCACATTGGCGCCCAAGTCTGGCCGTTCAAGTAGTGGCTGATTGTGAGTTCGCTGTTCTGAATGTCCCGGTGCACCTCGGTAAACCTAGAGAGCAGCTTCTCCGCTTCGCCCCGAGACCTGTCGCGAAGCGTGTTCGTCCAGGCCCGGTCAGTCGCCACTCTTTCGCGCTCGACCTGCTGAAGCGCAAGTTGCCGCTGGCCCCAGAGCGCGAAGAGGCCACCAATGATGGCACCCAACAACGCGGCTACCGTCGGCCGCAACCAGTCCCATGCAGAGTTGTCCCGCGTCCAAACCCACAACCAGTCCCAGAACGTCACAGCACTATTCTCAGATGCCCGAGGGGTTTTGGAGGGGAAGCCACTCTCCTGATGCGCAAGAGCCCCGGCAGAAATTGTGTTCCACCGGGGCTTTTCTGGTCGGGCTGACAGGATTTGAACCTGCGACCCCTTGACCCCCAGTCAAGTGCGCTACCAAGCTGCGCCACAGCCCGTTGCTGTCCCACCCGGGCCGTGAGAGCTCCAAGCGAGACAACTCGTCTATCTTAGCGTGCCGGCGGGGCCGGTCGTGACCAACCCGAAAGCCACAGTGGGCACCGGCACCGGGCGCGCCACTCCCGACGAGCAGTCGCGCACGGCGCCACGGACGTCCCGCCCCGCAGCGGTTGGTCGGAGGGGGTCGGAGACGGGATGCCGGGGAGGCAGCATCCCGCCGCCGAGTCACTTCTGGGTAATATCACCGCCCAGGATGGTGTCGACCTCGTCCTGGGTGAGCGGGCCTACGAGACGAGTCGGGGTTGGAGCTGGCCGCCTCCGGGCTGTCGCCCTGCGTCCACCATGTGGCCTCGAAGGGCACACCGCCGAGAGCACGCGCGCGCCCTTGTCACAGCGGCGGAACCGGTCCACTTCGGGTACGGCGAGTGAGCCGGGTCGTCGGTTGCGGCGGCGGAGGTCGGCTCCGCGGTGATCACGGTGTAGAACGCGCCTTCGGGTAGCGCAGTAGGCTAGCTCCTCCCCACCCGCTCCATCCCTTCCGGAGTTCTGCACGCGACACGCCGGAGAAGGCGTGCACAACCCCGGAAGCGATGGAGTGGTCAGCGCTTGCGCTTCTCGCGCACGCGCATGTTCAGTACGATCGGCGTGCCCTCGAAGCCGTATACCTCGCGGAGGCGGCGGATGATGTAGCGCCGGTAGCCCGGGTCGAGGAACCCCGTGGTGAAGAGCACGAATGTCGGCGGCCGGCTCGTCGCCTGCGTTCCGAACAGGATCCGCGGCTGCTTGCCGCCGCGCACCGGGTGCGGGTGCGCCGCGGTGAGCTCGGCGAGGAACGCGTTGAACTTGCCGGTCGGGATGCGGGTGTCCCACGACTCGAGCGCGAGCTCGAGGGCCGGCACCAGCTTCTCGAGGTGACGACCGGTGCGGGCCGAGATGTTGACGCGCGGCGCCCACGAGACGTGGGCGAGGTCCTGCTCGATCTCGCGCTCCAGGTACCGGCGGCGGTCGTCGTCGAGGAGGTCCCACTTGTTGAACGCGAGCACGAGCGCGCGGCCCGACTCGAGCACCAGGTCGATGATGCGCACGTCCTGCTCGCTGATCGGCTCCGACACGTCGAGCACGACGACGGCGACCTCGGCCTTCTCGAGCGCCGCGGAGGTGCGCAGCGACGCGTAGAAGTCGGCGCCCTGCTGCAGGTGCACGCGGCGGCGGATGCCGGCCGTGTCGACGAAGCGCCACACCTTGCCGCCGAGCTCGACCTGCTCGTCGACCGGGTCGCGCGTGGTGCCGGCGAGCTCGTTGACGACGACGCGCTCCTCGCCCGCGGCCTTGTTGAGCAGCGACGACTTGCCGACGTTCGGGCGGCCGACGATCGCGACGCGACGCGGGCCGCCGACCTCCTGCTTCGCGACGGCCGAGATCTCCGGCAGCGTCTTCATGATCTGGTCGAGCAGGTCGGCGACGCCGCGGCCGTGCAGGGCCGAGACCGGCCACGGCTCGCCGAGACCGAGGATCCACAGCTCGGCCGCGTGCGGCTCCTGGCGGGCGTCGTCGACCTTGTTGGCGACGAGGAACACCGGCTTGTCGGTCTTGCGCAGCATGCGCACGACGTGCTCGTCGGTGGAGGTCGCCCCGACCGTCGCGTCGACGACGAACAGCACGGCGTCGGCCAGGTCGATCGCGACCTCCGCCTGCGCGGCGACCGAGGCGTCGATGCCGCGGGCGTCGGGCTCCCAGCCGCCGGTGTCGACGACCGTGAACCGGCGCCCGTTCCACTCGGCCTGGTACGAGACGCGGTCGCGCGTGACGCCGGGAGTGTCCTCGACCACGGCCTCGCGGCGGCCGAGGATGCGGTTGACGAGTGCCGACTTGCCCACGTTCGGGCGGCCGACGATGGCCAGCACCGGGAGAGCCGGCAGGTAGGTGATCTCGTCCGGGTTCTCGGTGGCCGTGCCGAGGATGTCGAGGTCGTCGTCGTCGAGCTCGTACTCTTCCAGGCCGCTGCGGAGGGCGGCGGCGCGCTGCACCGCGAGGGTGTCGTCCATGGCCGCGAGCCGCTCGACCAGGTCGTCGCCCTGCTCGTCGTATGCGGCGGTGGACTCGTTCTCGATGTCAGACATGGGTCTCTTTCTGTACGACTGCGATGACCGCGTCGACGGTCTGGTCGAAGTCGAGGTCGGTGGAGTCGACGGTGGTCACGCCGTCTGCGGCGTTCATGAAGTCGACGACCCGGGAGTCGGCCGCGTCGCGCCGTCGCAGGGCCTCGCCGACATGGGAGGCGGAGTGGTCGGCGAGCTCCGCGGAACGCCTCGCTATTCTAACCTCTTCGTCCGCGGTGAGCAGGATGCGCACGTGCGCATCCGGGCAGACGATGGTCGTGATGTCGCGGCCCTCGACCACGATGCCCGCCTTCTGGGTGCGAGCCACGATCGACCGGAACAGGCCGGTGAGGAAGTCCCGCACCTCCGGCACGCGCGCGATCGCGCTGACGACGGCGGTGACCTCCGGCTCGCGGATCGCGTGCGTGACATCGTGATCGCCGACGAACACATGGTACGTGGCCGGGTCGGTTCCGATGCGGTAGTCGAAGTCGGGGAGCGAGTCGATCACGGTCGCGCTGTCGGTGGGATCGAGCCTGCGCTGCACGACGTACCAGCTGAGCGCCCGGTAGGCCGCCCCGGTGTCGAGGTAGGCCCAGCCGAGCCGGCTCGCGGCGGCCTTGGAGACCGACGACTTGCCGCTGCCCGCGGGGCCGTCAACGGCGACGACGACCGGGGCGCCCGGCTCGGTGGTCTCGTACTGGTACTGCGGGTCGGTCATCCTGCGAGCCTCCAGCCGCGGTCGATCAGGTCGGTCACGGTGCGCTGCCACACCTCGGGGAGCACGGCGATCTCCGCCAGGCCGAAGGGCGCGCCCGGGGAGTGCTCCAGGCGGAGGTCCTCCAGGTTCACGCCGAGCTCGCCGAGCTCGCCGAGCAGTCGCGCCAGCTCGCCAGGACGGTCCTCGACCATGACGATCATGCTCGAGAAGCGTTTGTCCTGACCGTGCTTGCCGGGGAGGCGCGCGACGCCGAGGTTGCCGCCGGCGATCTCCTCGGCGATAGCGCGGCGGGACCCGGTTGCGTCGACGTCGTCGAGGGCGGCGAGCACCTGGTCGAGGTCGTCGCGGTAGGCGCGGAGGATCTGCACGATCGCCGGCGCGTTGGCACCGAGGATCTGCACCCACAGCTCGGGCTCGCTCGCGGCGATGCGGGTCACGTCGCGCAGGCCCTGGCCGGCGAGGCGCAGCGAGGCGTCGGTGGAGTCGGCGAGCCGCTTCGCCATCAACGACGACACGATCTGCGGGGTGTGCGAGACGAGCGCGACCGCTGCGTCGTGGTCGACGGCGGCCATCTCGATCGGCGTCGCCCCGAGGTCGAGGATCAGCGCCTCCACGAGGTTGACGGCCGAGCGCGGATTCTCCGCCCGGGCCGAGACCACCCACGGGCGGCCGATGAACAGGTCGGCGCGTGCAGCGCTCGGGCCGCCGCGCTCGCGGCCGGCCAGCGGGTGCGAGCCGACGTACCGGGAGAGGTCGAGGCCGGCCTCCTGCAGCTCGGCGAGCGGTGCGCCCTTGACACTCGCCACGTCGGTGACGACGGCGGCGGGATGCGCGGTGAGCTCTTCCGCGACCACGCGCGACACCAGGTCGGGCGGCACGGCGACCACGATCAGCGTCGGCTCGCTCCCCCGTCGTCCGGTCGCCCGGCGCCGTAGTCGACCGCCAGCCGCAGGTGCGCCGGGGAGGCGTCGGCCAGCAGCACGTCGATGCCGCGGGCTCGCAGCCCGAGCCCGACGGAGGCTCCGAGGAGCCCGGCCCCGACGACGCGGATCGGTCCGGCGAGGCGAGAGGCGGAATCGTTCACGGATCCACTTTAGTCAGTGGGCGCCTCCCCTCTCGGCGCGGGCCGGCCTCCGACAGGAGAACACCCGTGACTCGGGCGCAGATCTCCTGTCTCAGCGCTGAGACAGGAGAAATCGCCGCCCCCTTCCTTCCGGACGCCTCGGTCCTACTGCCGCGAGATCGTCAGCAGCGCGCCGAGCTCGTCCTTGGTCAGGTCGCGCATCGCGCCGATCTTCAAAGTGCCGAGGTGCAGCGGCCCGAACTGCCGCCGGACGAGCTCGATCACCGGGTGTCCGACCTCCTCCATCATGCGGCGGACGATCCGGTTGCGGCCCGAGTGCAGGGTCAGCTCGACGAGGCTGTCGCCGCCGCCCGACCGCGACTGCAGCAGTCGCGCCCTGTCGGCCGCGATCGGTCCGTCCTCGAGCTCGACGCCCTCGGTCAGGCGCCCAATGGTCTGCGGCGTCACGGCGCCGCGCACCCGGGCGATGTAGGTCTTGGTCACCCCGAAGCAGGGATGCGCGAGCACGTGGGCCAGCTCGCCGTCGTTGGTGAGGATGAGCAGTCCCGACGTCTCGGCGTCGAGCCGGCCGACGTTGAACAGCCGCTCGGGGTAGCCGGCGGTGAACCGCGACAGGTCCGGACGGCCCTGCTCGTCGCGCATCGAGCTCACGACGCCGATCGGCTTGTTGAGCATGACGTAGCGGCGCGAGGTGTCGAGCTGCACGGCGGTGCCGTCGACGGCGACGTGGTCGGTCGCCGGGTCGACGCGCCGGCCGAGCTCGGTGACGACCTGGCCGTTCACGGTGACCCGCCCGGCCACGATCAGGTCCTCCGAGACGCGGCGGGAGGCGACCCCGGCGGCCGCCATCACCTTCTGCAGGCGCTCCCCCTGTGCGTCGCCCGCGCCCGCGCTACCGGACATCGTCGAACCCGTCGGCGCCGTCGGCCAGCAGCGGCGAGATCTGGGGCAGCTCGTCGATCGAGTTGATGCCGAGCTGCGTCAGCAGCAGGTCGGTCGTGCCGTAGTGGATCGCGCCGGTCTCGCTGTCGGTGAACAGCTCGGTGATGAGACCGCGTCCGAGCAGGGTGCGCACGACCGAGTCGACGTTGACGGCGCGGATGGAGGCGATTGCCCCGCGGCTGATCGGCTGCTTGTAGGCGATCACGGCGAGCGTCTCGAGCGCCGCCTGCGACAGCCGGGTCGGGTTCTGTTGCAGGACGTAGCCGGAGACGACCGCGTCGAACTCGGGGCGCACGTAGATGCGCCAGCCGCCGCCGACCTCGCGCAGTTCGAAGCCGCGACGCACGCCGGGCCTCCCGTCGGTGTCGGCCTCGCCGCCGAAATCGGCGACCAGCGTGTCGATCGCCGAGCGCACGCGCTTCACGGGCGCGCCGACGGCCGTCGCCAGCGTCACGATGCTCATGGGCTCGTCGGCGACCATCAGGATCGCCTCCAGGGCACGCTCGATCTGCGCGTCCTCGACAGCGCCCTCCAGACCGGCCGTGGGCTCGGTCTCCAGCTCGGTTCCGTCAACCGTCATAGTCTGCTCCCAGGTTCGACAGGTTCTCCTCCGACCAGTGCTCGGCCGTCCAGCGCAAGGTCAGCTCGCCCAGGGGCTCCAGCTGCTCGAACGCGATGGCCGCGTGCCGGTACAGCTCGAGCACCGCGAGGAAGCGCGCGATCACGACGCCCTTCTGCTCGGCGCCCGCGACGAGCTGCGCGGAACGACAGCTGATCGCCGCTGCGCAGCATCCCGACCACCACCGCGGCTTGTTCGCGGATGCTCACGAGCGGCGCGTGCAGGTGGTCGAGCCCGACGACCGGGATCTCGCGTGGCGTCATCGCCAGGGTCGCGAGGGCAGCGAAGTCGTCGGCGGTGAGCGTCCAGACCAGCTCGGGCGTGCGCTGGCGGTACTTGTCCTCCAGGCGAACGGTGCGCGCGTGGCGCGCGGCCTCGGTGTCGAGCCGTGCCGAGAACCACGCCGACGCGACCTTGAACGCCCGGTACTGCAGGAGGCGCGCGAACAGCAGGTCGCGCGCCTCCAGCAGGGCGACGTCCTCCGCGTCGACAAGCTCGCCCTGCGGCAGCAGGCCGGCGATCTTGAGGTCGAGGAGGGTCGCGGCGACGAGCAGGAATTCGCTCGCCTCGTCGAGGCTCTGGTCGGCGTCGAGGCGGCGCAGGTAGGCGATGAACTCGTCGGTGACGCGGCTCAGCGAGATCTCGGTGATGTCGAGCTCGTGCTTGGTGATGAGTGACAGCAGGAGGTCGAACGGCCCCTCGAACTCTCCCACCGCGACCCGGAACCCGCCCTGCTCGTTCCCGTCCGCAGTCTCTCGACCGAGGGGCGCGTTGTTGTCCCCTTCGGGCGTCGAAAAGGACAACGACGTGCCCTTCGGCGTCACGGCGCGTGCGGCGGGAGGCTCGTCAGGCGACGGCGCCACGGAAGATCAGTTCCCTCGCCAGCTGGCGGTAGGCCTCCGCCGCCTGGTGCTCCGGCGCGAACTGCGTGATCGGGGTGGCGGCGACCGATGCGTCCGGGAACTTCACCGTGCGCGAGATCACGGTCTCGAGCACCCGGTCGCCGAACGCGTCGACGACGCGCTCGAGCACCTCGCGCGAGTGCAGCGTGCGGGAGTCGTACATGGTGGCGAGGATGCCGTCGAGCTCGATCGCCGGGTTGAGCCGCTCGCGCACCTTGTCGATGGTCTCGATGAGCAGGGCGACACCGCGCAGCGCGAAGTACTCGCACTCCAGCGGAATGAGCACACCGTGGCTGGCGGTCAGCGCGTTGACGGTCAGGATGCCGAGCGACGGCTGGCAGTCGATCAGGACGACGTCGTAGTCGGCGGAGACCTTGCGCAGTACGCCGGCGAGGATCTGCTCGCGCGCCACCTCGTTGACCAGGTGCACCTCGGCGGCCGAGAGGTCGATGTTGGCGGGGATGATGTCGAGCCCGGGCGTGCCGGTGGCCTGGATGGCCTCCTGTACATCGGCGTGGCGGTTCAGCAGCAGGTCGTAGATCGTCGTGACGTCGTGGGTCTGCGCGCCGAGACCGGCCGACAGGGCGCCCTGCGGGTCGAAGTCGACGGCGAGCACCCGACGGCCGTACTCGGCGAGCGCGGCTCCGAGGTTGATGGAGGTCGTGGTCTTGCCGACCCCGCCCTTCTGGTTGCAGAGCGCGACGATCTTGGCGGGCCCGTGCTGCGTCAGCTCGGCCGGTGCCGGGAACGTGTGCAGAGGCCGCCCGGTGGGCCCGAGCGGTGCGGCGAGGGCTGCGGTGTCCATGCCGGGAAGCTCCGTCCTGACCTCGTCGTTGCGCGTCACCTGGCTGTTCCTCGTCCTCTGTCGATCGGCGGCCGTTCGCGGCCTGTTCACTTCGGTCCATCCTATCCGCGTGCTCACGCCTGCGTCGGCGTGACGGCGGCGGGTCCCCAGGGCGTACGCTGTGCGGGTGCCGACGATGCCACCCGAACTCGCCACCGAGCGCCTGCGCCTGCGCCTCCGCGACGGCAGCGACGCTGAATGGAACCTCCGGCTGATCGCCGAGGACCCGGAGAAGGCGCCGAGAACGCTCGACGAGGAGCGCGACCGGCTCGACGCCCAGCTCGCCGCCGCGGAGCGCGTCGGCTTCGGCCTCTACACGATCGAGCGCGCCGACGACGGCGAGCCGATCGGCTACTGCGGCCTGATCGTCGGTCGTTCGAGTGCTGCTCAGCCCGAGCTCGCCTACGAGCTGTTGCGCGAACACGTCGGCAGCGGGTATGCGACCGAGGCGGCGGCCGCGGTGTCCGACGCCGCGTTCGCGAGCGGTTTTCCTCTGCTCTGGGCCACGGTCGAACGCTGGAACGCGCCATCCTTCCGCGTGCTCGACAAGCTCGGCTTCGTGCCGGGGCGGGTCTCAGGAGAAGACGGGAAAGTGCTGGTCTGGATGCGACGCCGGGCGCCCCGCGGGCGTCACCGCGCGAGCGTCACCGCGCCCGCGGGTGAGCCGTGATGTACACGTCCCGCAGCGCGTCGGCGGTCACCAGCGTGTAGATCTGGGTCGTCGCCACCGACGAGTGGCCCAGCAGCTCCTGCACCACACGCACGTCGGCGCCTCCCGCCAGCAGGTGGGTCGCGAACGAGTGCCGGAGGGTGTGCGGCGAGATCTCGACGCCCAGGTTCGAGCGCTCGGCGGCCGCCCGGATGATCAGCCACACGTTCTGCCGCGACAGCCGCGCGCCGCGCATCCCGAGGAACAGCGCGGGCGTCGCCCGGCCGCGCGACGAGAGCACCGGGCGTGCGCGCACGAGGTAGGCCGAGACGGCCGCCTGAGCGTAGCTGCCGAGCGGCACGATGCGCTGCTTCGCGCCCTTGCCGGTGAGCCGCACGACGTCGGTGTCGATCACGTCGTCGACGTTCAGGCCGACGGCCTCGCTGACGCGCGCGCCCGTCGCGTACATCAGCTCCAGCAGCGCCTTGTCGCGGAGGTCGTCGAGCTCGTCGCCGTCGGTCGCCGCCAGCAGCGCGGCGACCTGGTCGACGCTGATCGCCTTCGGCAGCGAGCTCGGCAGCTTCGGAGGCCGCACGTCGCGCGCGGCGTCGACCTCCACCCGCCCCTCCTCGAGCAGGAATCGGTGGAACCCGCGCACCGTCGACAGCATGCGGGCGAGGGAGGTCGCGGTCAGCGGCGACTCCTCCCGCGACCCGAGGTGCGCGAGGTAGCCCGACACGGCCGCGCCGGACACCGCACGTACGTCGTCGACCCCCTGCTCTGCGAGCCAGCGCGACGTACACCGCGAGGTCGCGCCGGTACGCGGCGACCGTGTTCGCCGAGAGGCCCCGCTCGATGGCGACATGTCGCAGGTAGGCGTCCACCTCCGCTCCGAGGGTCATCCCGCGGGCCATCCCCAGGCGTTCACGCGCATCTCAGCCCCGAGACGCCATCCCAGCGCCATCCCCCACGGCGTGTCAGCCAGCCACCAGCGGATCCGCCAGGCACTCAGCCGCGAGGGTCATCCCTCGACGCTCGACGCGCTGCAGCTTCGGGTGGCTCGGCCAGGGGGCGTCGGCGGCGCCGAGGGTCGCCCAGCCCCGCTCGCGCGCGGCCAGTGCCCCGAGCACGGCGATGCTCAGCGGCGCATTGTGAGCGCGCCGCGCGAGCACACCGTCGACCGCGTCCTCCAGCGGCACCCACGCGACCTCGATGTCGGCCTCCTCGGCCTCCCGGGCGAACGCCTCCTCCGTCGGACGCACGTCCCTCGCGAGGTAGATGCGGATCGCCTCGTCGCTGCCGCCCGGACTGGTGAAGATATCGGCCAGCACGTTCCACTGCGCGGCCCGCAGGTCGGCCTCCTCGGCCAGTTCCCGCTGAGCCGCGGTGAGCGGGTCCTCACCGTGGATGTCGAGCAGCCCGGCGGGGATCTCCCAGTCACGGTGGCGGACGGGGTGCCGGTACTGCCGGATGAGGAGCACGCGGCCGTCGTCGTCCAGCGCGAGCACCGCGACGGCGCCCGTGTGGTCGACGTACTCCCGCGTGATCTCCTCACCGTTGTAGCGGAAGGTGTCGCGGCGGACGTCCCAGATCGTGCCGGCGAAGGCGGTCTCGGACGAGACGATCTCGGGGCGGAACGGCTCGTCGCCGATCACGCCGACCTCGGTCGCCATCAGCTCTCCGTGACCAGTTCTTCGGCTTCGTCCGCCGCCACCTCGAACAGGAGGCTGGCCTTCTGGCGCTCGAGCGCGGCACCGACGAGTCCGCGCGAACAGCGGGTGCGCGTGGTTCGGCCGCGAGCGCAGCTCGGGGTGCGCCTGGGTTCCGACGTAGAACGGGTGCACGTCGCGCGGCAGCTCGACGTACTCGACCAGGTGACCGTCGGGCGACGTGCCCGAGAACCACAGGCCGGCGTCGGCGATCTGCTCGCGGTAGTGGTTGTTCACCTCGTAGCGGTGACGGTGACGCTCGCTGACCTCCGGGGCGCCGTACAGCGTCGGCGACGAGCGACCCCTCGGCGAGCGTCGGCCGGGTACAGGCCCGAGGCGCATCGTGCCGCCCAGGTCGCCGCCCGCGATGATCTCGACCTGCTCCGCCATCGTCGCGATCACGGGGAACTCGGTGTCCGGGTCGAACTCGGTCGACGACGCCCCGGCCAGGCCGGCCTCGTGCCGCGCGTACTCGATGACCATGCACTGCAGGCCGAGGCACAGGCCGAGCGCCGGGATGCCGTTCTCGCGGGCGAACCGCAGCGCGCCGACCTTGCCCTCGATGCCGCGCACGCCGAAGCCGCCGGGGACGCAGATGCCGTCGACGTCGCCGAGCTGCTGCGCGGCGCCCTTCGGGCGTCTCGCACTCGTCGGACGGGATCCACCGGAGCTTCACCTTGGTGCTGGTGCGGCGAACCCGCCCGCCCGCAGCGCCTCGGTGACCGACAGGTAGGCGTCGGGCAGGTCGATGTACTTGCCGACCAGGCCGATGGTGACCTCGTGCTTCGGGTCGTGCACGGCCTCCAGCAGGCGCGCCCAGCCGTTCCAGTCGACGTCGGCGGCCTTGTCGAGGCCGAGCTGCGTCGATGATGTAGGCGTCGAGGCCCTGCTCGTGCAGCATCGTCGGGATGTCGTAGATGCTCGGCACGTCGACCGCGTTCACCACGGCCTGCTCGTCGACGTCGCACATCAGCGCGATCTTGCGCTTGTTCGACTCGGACACCGGGCGGTCGCTGCGCAGCACGAGGGCGTCCGGCTGGATGCCGATGGAGCGCAGCGCGGCGACGGAGTGCTGCGTGGGCTTGGTCTTCTGCTCGCCGGAGGCGTTCATGTACGGCACGAGCGAGACGTGCACGAAGAAGCACGTTCTTGCGGCCGAGCTCGTGGCGCACCTGCCGGGCCGACTCGATGAACGGCTGCGATCTCGATGTCGCCGACGGTGCCGCCGATCTCGGTGATGATCACGTCGGGGGCCGGCGCGCCGTCCGGTCCGGACTGCGCCTGCAGGCGCATCCGGCGCTTGATCTCGTCGGTGATGTGCGGGATGACCTGCACGGTGTCGCCGAGGTACTCGCCGCGGCGCTCCTTGGCGATGACGTTCGAGTAGATCTGGCCGGTGGTGACGTTCGCGGACTGGCTGAGGTTGATGTCGAGGAAGCGCTCGTAGTGCCCGATGTCGAGGTCGGTCTCCGCGCCGTCGTCGGTGACGAACACCTCGCCGTGCTGGAACGGGTTCATCGTTCCCGGATCGACGTTGAGGTACGGGTCGAGCTTCTGCATGACGACGCGCAGCCCGCGCGCCGTCAGAAGGTTGCCCAGGCTCGCGGCCGTGAGGCCCTTCCCCAACGAAGAAACGACACCACCGGTCACGAAGATGTGCTTGGTAGTGCCGTCGGATTTGCTGTTGATCTGGCCCGCGTCTGAATAATCCACCACGGGCTTATAGCTTATCACTTGCTGATGGGCGCACCGTGCGCCACGGGTGCGACGCGCGTGCCGCGATGGCGACCGCGGAGGTGGCCGCCGCGGCTCAGCGTGCGGCGGCCGCCATCTCGACCAGCTCGCGCGCGTGCGCGAGCGCCGCTCTCCGAGTCGGGGAGCCCTGACAGCAGCCGCGCCATCTCGGCGATGCGCTCGTCGCCGTCGAGCCGTCGGACGCTCGACTCGGTGACCGCGCCGTCGCTGCCCTTGACGACCGTGAGGTGGTTCGTCGCGAACGCCGCCACCTGCGCGAGGTGCGTCACGACGATCACCTGGGACGTTCTCGGCCAGCCGGGCGAGCCGGCGGCCGATCTCGATCGCGGAGGCGCCGCCGACGCCGGCGTCGATCTCGTCGAAGATGAAGGTCGGGCACCGGGTCGGTGCCGGCGATGCACGACCTCGATCGCGAGCATCACGCGCGAGAGCTCGCCGCCGGAGGCGCCCTTGCCGAGCGGTCGCGGCTCCGCGCCGGGGTGCGGCCTGCAGCAGGATGGCGACCTGGTCGCGCCCGCTCGCCGTGAACTCCTCGCGCTCGGTGACCTCGACGACGATCCGCGCGTCGGGCATGGCGAGTGCGGCGAGCTCGTCGGAGACGGCCTCGGCGAGCCGCTCGGCGGCCTCGCGACGGCGCGCGCCGAGGTCGTCGGCCAGCTCGGCGACGAGCGCGGCGTCGGCCTCGACCTCGCGCGGCGAGCTCCTCGATGCGGTCGGCGTCGCCGTCGAGCTCGAGCAGGCGCAGGCTGCCGGTCTCGAGCGTCGCGATGACGTCGTCGAGCGTCGGGCCGTACTTGCGGATGAGCCCGGCGAGCTCCGCGCGACGCTCCTGGACGACCTCGAGCTCGCGGGCGCCGTCGGTGTCGAGGGCTGCGAGATAGGTGGAGAGCTGTGCGGCGATGTCGGAGACGAGGTAGTTGGCGGTGGCGACCGCCTCGGCCAGGGCGGCGCAGCTCGGCATCGTGCGGCGCGACGCGCTCCAGCTGACGACGGGCGTTGTCGAGCAGGCCGAGAGCGTCGGCGCCCTCCGACTCCTCGGCCGAGAGCAGCTCGCGCGCCCCCGCCGCGGCGAGACGAAGCTCCTCGAGGTTGGTGAGGCGTTCGGCACGCTCGGCGAGCTCGGCGTCCTCGCCGGGCTGCGGAGCCACAGAGCTCGATCTCGGACATGGCTGCGCGCAGGTCGTCGGCCTCGCGGGCACGGCGCTCCTGGTCGGCGACCAGTTCGTCGAGCTCGGCGCGATCGTCGCGCCAGCGGTGGAAGACCTGGGCGTACGTGTCGACCAGCTCAGCGAACTCCGGGCCGGCGAACCGGTCGAGCGCCTCGCGCTGGGCGACGGCCGAACGCAACCGGATCTGATCGGACTGACCGTGCACCACCACGAGCTGCCCGCCGAGCTCGGTCAGCACGCTGACGGGTGCGCCGCGGCCGCCGACGACGGCACGCGAGCGCCCTTCGGCCGAGACGGAGCGGCTGAGCACCAGCTCCGCCTCTCCGCCGCCGAGCTCGTCGACGTCTCCGCCCGCATCGCGCACGCGTTCCACGACCTCGCCCGCGCCGGCGACGCGCCAGCGGCCCTCCACCCACGCCTGCGGGCTGCCGACGCGCACGGCGCCGGTATCGGCGCGCTCGCCGAGCAGCAGGCCGAGAGCCGACACCACCATCGTCTTGCCCGCGCCGGTCTCGCCGGTGATCGCGGTGAACCCGGCCCCCAGCGGGAGGGACGCGTCGGCGATGACGCCCAGGTCGCGGATCGAGATCTCTTCGATGCCTCCACGCACATCACTCACGGCCGGTCGGCCCCCGCCACCCGGTCACGGGCAGGTCGAACTTGTGCACGAGCCGATCGGTGAACGGCCCCTGGTGCAGACGCGCGAGCCGCACGGGGATCGGCGAGCGACGCACCACGACGCGGGCACCGCGCGGGAGGTCGAAGGCCCGGCGGCCGTCGCACCAGAGAATGCCCTCCCCGCCTGCGCGGTCGAGCAGTTCGACGGCGAGCGACGAGTCGGCGTCGACCACCAGCGGCCGCGAGAAGAGCGCGTGCGCGCTGAGCGGCACCAGCAGGAGGGCGGCGACCCCCGGCCAGACGACCGGCCCGCCGGCCGAGAACGAGTACGCGGTCGAGCCCGTCGGCGTCGACATCACGACGCCGTCGCAGCCGAAGCTCGACATCGGCCGGCCGTCGACCTCGATGACGACCTCGAGCATCCGCTCGCGGCTGGCCTTCTCGACTGTGGCCTCGTTGAGCGCCCAGCTCTCGTAGACGACCTCTTTGCCGACCTTGACGCGCGCGGAGAGCGTCATGCGCTCCTCGACCTCGTAGTCTTGGGCGAGCCCGCGCGCGACGGCGATCTCGAGATCGTCGCGCTCGCTCTCGGCGAGGAACCCGACGTGCCCGAGGTTGACGCCCAGCAGCGGCGCGGTGCAGCCGCGGATCAACTCGGCCGCCCGCAGGATCGTGCCGTCGCCGCCGAGCACGATCACCAGCTCGAGATCGCCGGCGCGCACCTCGTCGCCGAGCACGGCGACGGAGTCGAGGTCGGGAGCGGCGACCAGAAGATCGCGCCGCTCGTCCTCGCTGAGCACCGGGACGACGCCGGCGGAGACGAGTTGTCGGCACACCTGCACACCCGCGTCGAGGGAGTCCTGACGACCGGTGTGCGCGACGACGAGAATGTATCGCTGCGCGTCACCCGATGCCGTCACGTCGCCTCCTCACGTGCTCGTCGATTCCCTCTGGCTGCGTCCCTCCATTCTGTCGGTTTTCGAGCGACGAATGTGCCGGAGGCGCCGGAATTGTGGAGAACGTTCACTCGGGCGCGGCTGTGGAGGCCTCCTGCACCCGCGAGCCGGTGACCCAGCGACCCGACCGGATGAGCTCGCGCCGACGAGCGCGGATCGCGAACAGCTGCACCACGATGACCGCCACCTCGGCGAGCAACTGCCCCGCCAACGCGCCCGTACCCTCCCAGAGGAGCGCGCCGACGAAGATCGCCGGAAGTCCGATGGCGGCGCCGATGGCGGCCGAGCGCGCGATGGCGCCGACACGTCCGAGAGTGACGAGCAGTACCGCGCCTGTCGCCATGCTGGCGCACACGACCGCGAGGTTCGCTCCCGCGATCGCCGCGGCGAGCGGAGGGATGTCGACGGTGCCGGAGAAGACGAACTCCGCGGCGAGTGGTGCGGCGAAGGCGAAGGCGATGCCGCAGAGCAGACCGACCAGCACGGTCACCAGCGTCGCTCGCACGGCCCGGGCGATCCGCCGGGACGGGTCGACCTCCCGACCGACCCAGCCCTTGAGAACGTACTGCTGCGTCAGGACGACCTGCTGCACCATCCGCTTCAGGCGGTCGACGGAGGCGTAGAGCAGCGTGGCGTTCACGGAGCCGAGCGTCGCGACGGTCGTGCCGAGCGAGAGATAGATCGACGAGAAGATATTCGTGCTCAATGCGTGGCCCTGCATGCGGACGACCGCAAGGAGGCGCCGGGGGCCGAGCGCCCGCAGATCGGCAAGACGCGTGCCCAGTACGAACGCGGCCGCCACGGGAGGCGTGATGGAGGCGACCAGGAGCGCCAGCGGATAGAGCACGAGCGGGAGGCCGGCTGAGATGGCGAACGCCGACGCGGCCACCAGGACGGTGCGTGGCAGCACCTCGGTGACGAGGAACAGCCGGGGCCGCATCATCCCGACGAAGATCCATCCCGCCCCCAGCGCCGCGAGCCCGCTCGCTAGGGCGATCAGCGCTGCGATCCCGCCGAAGCTCGGGGTGAGCACGAACGCGACCGGCAGAGCCACTGCGAGCACAGGGACGGCGACGATGCCTTTGGTGACGAGGGAGGTCGCGAACACCCGCCCTCGATTGCGCGCCGACATCCGTGCCACGCGCTGACTGCCGCTCAATCCCCAGCCGAGCTCGATGATGACGCCGGCAGTGCCGCCCAGCGACTGTCCGATGGCGATCGCAGCCCACGCCCCTCCCCCGTGGGTGGCCGTGATGGCGGGAAGGGCGATGAGTGGCGACACCGCGTTGAGCACCGGCACCGCAAGGTAGCCGATCAGAACCGAGAACAGTGCGCGCACCCGGCCAAGGATAACTCCGCGCTCGGCACGAGAACGCGCAGATGCCGCCGTCAGCGGCGAATGATCGCCCGCGGATTCACCGGCCGCGCCGACCGATCAGTCGAGCTGCCACACTGCGGGTCATTCCGCGAGCGACTGCACCTGCCCCAGCCACTCCGTCGGGATGGACCCGCGGGCGGTGAGGTGCACCAGGAACTCGCGGTTGCCGTGCGATCCGGCGATCGGCGATGCGATGACGCCGGCGGTGCCGAGCCCGAGGTCCCAGGCGCTCCAGAGCACGCCGCCCACTGCGTCGGCGCGCAGGCCCGCGTCGTGCACGATCCCCTCCCGCACGCCCGTGCGCCCGACCTCGAACTGCGGCTTGACGAGCAGGACGAAGTCCGTGGTCCCGGCCGCGACCTCCCGCAGAGCGGGGAGCACCTGTGTGAGCGAAATGAACGAGAGATCCGCCACCACCAGCTCGGGCCGGTCGTCGGCGCCCACGAGCTGTGCGAAAGAGGCGTGCGTCAGCTCACGCACATTGATCCCCTCGTAGGAGATCAGACGGGGGTCGCTTTCCAGCTCGCGTGCGAGCTGACCGTGACCCACGTCGACCGCGATCACACGCCGAGCGCCGCGCTCGAGCAGCACCTGACTGAACCCGCCCGTGGACGCTCCTGCGTCGAGAGCGAGGCGATCGTTCACCTCAATGCCGAACGAGTCGAGAGCAGCGATGAGCTTGTGCGCACCCCTGCTGACGTAGTGGTCGGCTCCGGCGACGACGATCTCCTGGTCGTCGCCGACCTTGGCGGAAGCCCGGACGGCCGGTCGGCCATCCACCGTGACGAGGCCTCCCGCGATCAGGTTCGCAGCGTGTGTGCGCGACCGGGCCAGCCCGCGCGCGGCGAGTGCGACGTCGAGCCGGTCAGCCATGACGTGGAGAATCAGCGCCCTCGAGCCGTGCCGACAGCTCCGCGTGCAGCTGTGTGTACGCAGCGGCGCGCTCGCTCAACGGCTGCTCCTCGATCACGTCGAGCAACGGCAGGAGGCCTTCGCCCGACGCCTCGGCGTCCGGCCGGCTCCCGCTGTCACCCGCGTTCGATTCGGACTGCATGCCCGACACCTTACCCGGCCCCGCCCGCTACTGGACGAAGACGCCGCTGAGGGTCTTCTTGCCGCGTCGCAGCACGACCATCCCGCCCGGGAGCAGGTGGTCGCCGACCGCCGCCTCTGCGTCGTCGATCTTGGCGTTGTTGACGTAGACGCCGCCCTGCGCCACGGCGCGACGCGCCTCGCCGAGGCTCTTGGTGAGCTCGGTGTCCACGAGCGCCTGCGCGATCGTCGTGGAGGCCGCCGTCGTCGTGTTGGGCAGCTCGCGCAGAGCGGACTCGAGGGTCCCTCTGTCTTGCCCGGCCAGATCTCCCTGCCCGAACAGCGCCTCGGACGCGGCGATGACCGCCTCCGTCGCCTCCGCGCCGTGGATGAGCGATGTCACCTCGTAGGCGAGCCGGCGCTGCGCCTCCCGACGGAACGGCTCGTCGGCGACGGCGCGCTCGAGACGCTCGATCTCATCGCGGTTCAGGAACGTGAAGACCTTGAGGCGGTCGATGACGTCGGCGTCGTCGGCGTTGAGCCAGAACTGGTAGATGCGGTACGGGCTGGTGAGGCTCGCGTCGAGCCAGATCGCGTTGCCCTCGCTCTTGCCGAACTTGGTGCCGTCGCTGTTCGTGATGAGCGGCGTGCCGATGGCGTGGCCGTGCTCGCCCTCGACCTTGCGGATGAGGTCGGTGCCGCTGGTGAGGTTGCCCCACTGGTCGCTGCCGCCGGTCTGCAGTACGCAGCCGTACTGGCGGTACAGCTCGAGGAAGTCCATCCCCTGGAGGATCTGGTAGCTGAACTCGGTGTACGAGATGCCCTCGTCGGAGTTCAGGCGCGCGGCCACGGCGTCTTTCTTGAGCATCGTGCCCACGCGGAAGTGCTTGCCGATCGTCGCGCAGGAAGTCGATCGCCGACAGCGGCGCCGTCCAGTCGAGGTTGTTGACCAGGCGCACGGCATTGTCGCCCTCCGACGACAGGAAGCGGGTGACCTGCTGCTGCAGGTAGCCGACCCATTCCGACACGGTCTCCTTGGTGTTGAGCGTGCGCTCGGCGGTCGGCCGCGGGTCGCCGATGAGGCCGGTGGACCCGCCGACGAGCCCGAGGGGCTTGTGGCCGGCGAGCTGGAGGCGACGCATCAGCAGGAGCTGAACCAGGTTGCCGAGGTGGAGGCTCGAGGCCGTCGGGTCGAAACCGCAGTAGTACGTGATCGGGTCGCCCGCGAGAAGCTGCTTGAGAGCGGACTCGTCGGTCGAGACATGGACGAGCCCGCGCCACTTCAGCTCATCCCAGACGTCGTCGAACGTCGGGTCGTTGGTCTGCGCGCTGAGCCTCTGCTCTGCGCTGCTCCGTTCTGCGACTGCGGCGGTTTCTGGCACGTTCCCAGGCTAGCAGCGGGCGTTACCCGGCTTCGTCTGGAGATCAGGCCTGACATCCTGATCTACATTGAGTCAGGCCACAAGCCCTGATATGCTGGCCATCAGGCTACCAGCCCTGATTGGAGGGGTCATGTTCGTCATCACGGCCGACCAGGTCGACAGTCGCGGCCGACCCGACATCGTCGCACCGGTGCTCGCCGGGCTCAACGACCGTTCGGGCGACCGGCTCCTGCTCCCGGCCGACCGCAACGCGGGCGACGAGCTGCAGGCGCTCACCGCCGATGCGGCCACCGCCCTCGACATCGTGACGACACTCGCCCGAAGCGACACGTGGAGCGTCGGCCTCGGCATCGGGGAGGTGCGCACGCCGCTCCCCGCCCACACCAGAGAGGCGGGAGGGGACGCGTTCGTCGCCGCCCGCGCAGCGGTGACGCGCGCCAAGCGCGCCCCGACGCGCTTCGCCGCCGACGCGATCGTCGCCGCGCAGCCGGCCGCCGACGTGGAGGCGCTCGTCGGCCTGCTGCTCACCCTGCGGGCGGGTCGCAGCGAAGCGGGCTGGGAGCTCTACGACCTCGTCTCGACCGGGATGACGCAGGCGGAGGCCGGAGCCCGGCTCGGCATCACCCCCCAGTCGGCCAGCGACCGCGCCCGCGCCGCCGGGCTGCGCGCCGACCTGGCGGCGCAGTCCGCCCTGGTTAGGCTGTTGGAGAGCGCCGACGCCGCCCAGGCCACCAGCACCGGATGAGCCGCGACGCCCAGCGCATCTCCGACAGAACGACCGCCGACCGAACGTGAGCCGCATGACCGCCCTGCCTCTGAACCAGTTCATCGCGACCGCGTTGCCGATCGCGCTGTGGGCGCTCGCACTCGTGGTCGCCATCGCGTCGGTCTGCTGCATGGTCGCCACCCTGCGCACTCCGCGGCGCCCGCTCGTCTACACGGCGGCGGGGTTGCTCGCCCTCGCGTTCCTGCTGGTCACGATCCCCCAGCAGGGCGCCCCTCTGATCTTCCGGGTGCTGATCGGCATCGTCGCCCTCGTACTGAGCGTGATCGGCGGCGGCCCGGCCGCGCAACTCGCCCTCGTCCTCGCCACCCGGAGCACGGCGGTGCCCGGCCTCCACGGCGGCATCGTCGTCCACGACCGCGTCAGCGGGCTGGAGGAGACCAGAGAGGTGCTGCGCGGAGGAACGACGATCGGCTTCCTGGAGCGGTTCGCGACCACGGGCGCGATCATGGCCGGCTTCCCCGAGGCGCTCGGCGTGCTGATCGCGATCAAGGGCGTCGGCCGCTTCACCGAGCTGGAGGCGCCGGAGGCCCGCGAGCGGTTCATCATCGGCACCCTGGTCAGCCTCATCTGGGCCTGCGTCTGCGCCGGCCTCTTCCGCTTCGCCGCCGCCTGATCCACCCCGTTCCGGCTTCGCCGAAGGCACGTAAACGCCCATATTCCCCGCGGTTTTAGGGGCGTTTATGTGCCCCTCGGCGGATGAACGAGGGGCGCTCAGTCGTGGGATTTGGGGTGGCGTTTGTAGGGGGAGACGGTGGGGTCGCCGGGGAGCCAGTACCGCCACGGGTACGACATGCTTCCACCGGCGCCCGAGACGCCGGTGCGCGGGCCGGTCTCATAGTCGGGCTGCACGCTCGGCAGCTGCAGGTCGAAAGGCGGCGCGAACAGGTCGGCGCCGTCATCCGCGAGCCGGATGCCCGCCGCAACGACGAGGCGAGCGGGTCCGCGCGCAAGGTCGCGCGGCGGGATCGCCCGGCCCGACGGCCCCGAACGGCGCTGCAGCGCGAGCTCCGCCCCCTCGACGACCTCCCCCGCTCGCAGCAGCACAGCGGAGGCCTCCCCCTCGGGCGAGCACACCACGTTCGCGCACACGTGCATTCCGTACGTGAAATAGGCGTACAGATGCCCGGGCTCCCCGTACATCACCGCGTTGCGCTTGGTGCGCCCGCGGAAGGCGTGCGAGCCGGGGTCGAGCCCGTCGCCGATGTAGGCCTCCACCTCGGTGATGCGCACCGCGACCGCGCCCTCGTCCGTCTCGTGCCGGAGCACTGCTCCGAGCAGCTTCGGCGCGACCTCGGGCGACGACGCCAGGAGGACGTCGCGACCGGGGCCATAGAGAGTCACGTCAGAAGATGCGGCCGCCGGCCACGACGGTCACGATCAGACCGAGGACGATCACGACAGCGGCGACCACCACGATCAGCGGGATGAGCCATCCCGGCCGCCGCCGCCCCGTCTGCCCGGCCATCAGCCGAGGTCTCGCCTGGTCGCCGCGAGGGTCTGGGTGATGGTGCGGACGCGCTCCGTCAGCGTCGCGAGCTGGTCGGCGACCCGGTCGGGGGCGGTGCCGCCGACGCCGGCGCGGCTCGCGACCGAGCCCTCGACCGTCAGCACGGAGCGCACCTCCGGTGTGAGCAGCGGCGACACGGCCGCCAGCTGCTCGTCGGTCACATCGCTCAGCTCGAGGCCGTTGTCCTCGGCGAACTTCACGAGGCTTCCGGTGATCTCGTGCGCGGTGCGGAACGGCACGTGCTGCTTGACCAGCCACTCAGCCACGTCGGTCGCCAGCGAGAACCCCTGCGGCGCGAGCTCCGCCATCCGGTCGGTGTGGAAACGCAGCGTCGCCACCATTCCGGTGAACGCCGGGAGGACGACCTCCAGGGTCTGCACCGAGTCGAAGACCGGCTCCTTGTCCTCCTGGAGGTCGCGGTTGTACGCGAGCGGGAGGCCCTTGAGCGTCGTGAGCAGACCGGTCAGGTTGCCGATCAGTCGCCCCGCCTTGCCGCGTGCGAGCTCGGCGATGTCGGGGTTCTTCTTCTGCGGCATGATCGACGACCCCGTCGAGTACGCGTCATCGAGGGTCACGAACCCGAACTCGCGCGTGTTCCAGAGGATGATCTCCTCGGCGAAGCGCGAGAGATCGACGCCGATCTGGGCCGTGACGAAGGCGAACTCGGCCACCACGTCGCGTGCGGCGGTGCCGTCGATCGAGTTCTCGGAGCTGGCTGCGAAGCCGAGCTCGCGGGCCACCAGCTGCGGGTCGAGCCCGAGCGTGGAGCCGGCCAACGCTCCTGAGCCGTAGGGCGAGACGTTCGCGCGGCGATCCCAGTCGGCCAGTCGCTCCAGGTCGCGCACGAGCGGCCAGCAGTGCGCGAGCAGGTGATGCGCGAGCAGCACCGGCTGAGCGTGCTGCAGGTGGGTCCGGCCGGGCATGACAGCGGCGGGGTGCGCGTCGGCCTGGGCCGCGATCGCGTCGATCAGGGCGATCAGGCGCTCCGCGATGACGCCGGCGTGGTCGCGCAGGTAGAGCCGGACGAGCGTGGCGATCTGGTCGTTGCGGCTGCGCCCTGCACGCAGCTTGCCGCCGAGGTCGGCGCCCGCACGCTCGATCAGGCCGCGCTCGAGCGCCCCGTGCACGTCCTCGTCGCTCTCGGCCGCGACGAACACTCCGGAGGCGACGTCGGTGTCGAGGGCGTCGAGCGCGTCGATCATCCCGGCCAGCTCGTCGTCCGTCAGGTAGCCAGCGGCGGCGAGCGCGCGCGCGTGCGCCCGGGAGCCAGCGATGTCGTAAGCCGCCAATGCCCAGTCGAATTGTGTCGACTTGCTGAGCGCGGCGAGCTCGGCCGACGGTCCGCCGGCGAACCGGGCGCCCCAGAGCTTGCCCTCGTCGGTCGTGCCCACTCCGTGCTCGCTCACGCGGCCCCCTCCTCGTTCGTGTTCAGCAGCCAGGTCAGCAGTGCCTTCTGGGCGTGGAGACGGTTCTCGGCCTCGTCCCAGATCACCGACTGCGGGCCGTCGATCACGTCGGCGCTCACTTCGAGGCCGCGGTAGGCCGGCAGACAGTGCAGGAACACCGCGTCGTCGGCCGCGAGGGCCAGGAGGCCCGCGTCGACCGTGTAGTCGCCGAAGACGGCGACACGCTCGGCCTTCTCGTCCTCTTTGCCCATCGACACCCAGGTGTCGGTGATGACCACGTCGGCGCCAGCGGCGGCCTCCCGCGCGTCGGTGAACACGGTCACCGAGCCGCCGGTGCGCTCCGCGATCGCCCGCGCGTCGGCGACGACGGCCTCGCTCGGCGCGTAGGCGGCCGGCGCGGCGATGCGCACATGCATACCGGCAGTCGCGCCGCCCAGGAGGTAGGAGTGCGACATGTTGCTCGCGCCGTCGCCGAAGAACGCGAGCGTGAGACCGGCGGTGTCGCCCTTGTGCTCGCGGATCGTCTGAAGGTCGGCGAGGATCTGGCAAGGGTGGAAGTCGTCCGAGAGGGCGTTGACCACCGGCACACGGGTGCCCTCGGCCATCTCCTCCAGACCGGCCTGCGCGTACGTGCGCCAGACGATCGCGGAGACCATGCGCTCGAGCACACGGGCGGTGTCGGCCAGCGACTCCTTGCCGCCGAGCTGGCTCTCGCCGCTCTGGATGATGAGCGGGCTGCCGCCGAGATCGGCGATGCCGACCGCGAACGACACCCGCGTGCGGGTCGAGGTCTTGTCGAAGATCACGGCGACGGTCTGCGGGCCGGCGAGCGGCTTCGCCGAGAAACGGTCGGCTTTCAGTCGTGCGGCCAGCTCGAGCACTTCGAGCTGCTCGGCCGGGCTGAGGTCGTCGTCGCGGAGGAAGTGACGGGTCATGGCGGTCCTTGGTCTGCGCCGCTGCGGCGCGTGCGAGGTGTGCAGGTCAGAGGGCGGCGAGGGCGCGGCCGAACTTCTCGCGGAACTCCGCGAGCTCGGCGTCGCCCACGATCAGCGGAGGGGCGAGGCGGATGCTCGACTCGTTCGGAGCGTTGACGATCAGCCCGTGGGCCAGCGCGGCGTCGGAGAGGCGGTGCGCCTCCCCGTCGGTGAGCCCGACGCCGATCAGGAGGCCGACGCCGCGCACGTCGCCGATCAGGGGCGAGTCGTACGAGCGGAGGATCGCGCGCAGCTCCTCACCGCGTCGTGCTGCGTTGCCGATCAGGTCGGCGCGCGCGATCTCGCCGATGACGGCGTTGCCCGCCGCGGTGGCGAGCGGGTTGCCGCCGAAAGTCGACCCATGCTGGCCTTGCGAGAACAGTTCGGAGGCGCGGCCGAAGGTGATCAGCGCGCCGATCGGCACGCCGCCGGCGATGCCCTTCGCGACCGTGATGGCGTCCGGGAGGATGTCGGCGTGCTGGTATGCGAACCACCGGCCGGTGCGGCCGATGCCGGTCTGGATCTCATCGATGATGAGGAGCGCGCCGTGCTGCTCCGTGAGCTCGCGTGCGCGCTGCAGGAAGCCCTCCGGAAGGTCGAGCACGCCCGCCTCGCCCTTGATCGGCTCGACGAACAGGGCGGCGACCCGGTCGTCGATCGCGGCCTCCAGCGCATGGATGGTCGAGTCGATGTGCTCGACGCCGCCGGGCAGCGGCTCGAACGCCTCGCGCATCGGCGGCTTTCCGGTGAGCGCGAGCGAGCCCATCGTGCGGCCGTGGAACGCGTTGTTCAGAGCGAGGATGCGCGTGCGCCTGCCGTGCGGTCCCTTGTTGAGCCGCGCCAGCTTGAACGCCGCCTCGTTAGCCTCGGCCCCCGAGTTGCCGAACAAGATGCGACCCTGCTCGCCGGCGCCCGTGATCGCCCGGAGACGCTCGGCGAGCTCCAGCTGCGGCGGGGTGGAGAAATAGTTGGAGACGTGCGCGAGGGTGGCCACCTGGCCGCTCACGGCCTCCACCAGTGCGGGGTGGGCGTGACCGAGCGAGTTGACCGCGATGCCGGCGAGGAAGTCGAGGTACTCGTTGCCGTCGACATCCCAGACCCGGCAGCCTTCACCACGCACCAGCATGAGCTTGGGCGTGGCGAGGGTGCCCATCATTGCGGCGCCGAAGCGCGGCTTCCAGCGCCCCTCCGTATTGGCACCGCCATAAGCGGGCTGCGCGTTCGTGCCGTGGGTGAGCTGTGCGCTCATGCCGGCACCACCTCCGTTCCGATTCCGGACTGCGTGAACACCTCGAGCAGGATCGAGTGCGCAACGCGTCCATCGATGATCGCGGCCTTGGGCACGCCGCCGTTGACGGCGTCGAGACAGGCCGACATCTTGGGGATCATCCCCGACTCGAGCGTCGGCAGCAGGTCGCGCAGCTCGGGAGCTGCGACCTTCGACAGCAGCGAGTCGCGATTCGGCCAGTCGCTGTAGAGCCCGGCGACGTCGGTGAGGATGACCAGCTTGGCGGCGCCGAGCGCGACGGCGAGCGCCGCTGCCGCGGCGTCCGCGTTGACGTTGAGCGACTGGCCTGGGTCGTCGATGTCCGGTGCGATCGAGGAGACGACCGGGATGCGGCCGGCGTCGAGCTGCGCGAGCACGGCCTCCGGGTTCACGCCGATGACGTCGCCGACGAGGCCCAGGTCGACCTCCTCGCCGTCCACGACGGCTCCGCGCTTGCGACCCTGGAAGAGCCCGGCGTCCTCGCCGGAGAGACCGGCGGCGAGCGGGCCGTGCTTGTTGACGTTGCTCACGATGTCACGGTTGATCTGGCCGGTCAGCACCATGCGGACGACATCCATGGCCTCCGGTGTCGTGACCCGGTAGCCGCCACGGAACTCGCTGTCGATGCCCAGCCGGTCGAGCATCGCGGAGATCTGCGGGCCTCCGCCGTGCACGACGACGGGTCGTAGGCCCGCGTAGCGCAGGTAGACGATGTCTTCGGCGAAGGTGCGCTGCAGGTCTTCGCTCACCATGGCGTTGCCGCCGAACTTCACCACGATGATGCGGTTGTGGAAGGTCTTCAACCACGGCAGCGACTCGATCAGGGTCGCGGCCTTGGCCGCGGCGGCAGCGTGCTCGGCCGCTTCGGCGGTGTCGTCCGTCATCGTCACCTCAGCTGGAGTAGGCACTGTTCTCGTGCACGTAGTCGTGGGTCAGGTCGTTGGTCAGGATGGCAGCGCTCGTCGTCTCCCGCGTGGAGGTCGATGAGCACGTGCACGGCGCGCGGGGTCAGATCGACCAGGTCGCGCGGCTGGTCGGGCTCCCCCGCCGTGCACACCTGCACGCCGTTGATCGCGACATCGATGCCGAACGGGTCGAACTCCGCATCGGTCGTGCCGACAGCCGCCAGCACGCGGCCCCAGTTGGGGTCGTTGCCGAAGATCGCCGCCTTGAACAGGTTGGAACGGGACACAGCGCGGCCGACGGTCACGCGCATCGTCCTCGGTGCGTGCGTTCACGACCTCGATCGTGACGTCGTGGGAGGCGCCCTCGGCGTCCTCCTGCAGCTGCTTCGCCAGGCTGCGGCACACCTCCGTGAGCGCGAGCGTGAACTCGTCGAGGTCGGGCGTGACGCCGCTCGCCCCGGAGCCGAGGAGCGCGACGGTGTCGTTGGTCGACATGCAGCCGTCGGAGTCCACGCGGTCGAAGGTCACGCGGGTGGCCGAGCGCAGGGCGCTGTCGAGCTGGTCGGAGTCGAGCACCGCATCGGTCGTGATGACGACGAGCATCGTCGCGAGGCCCGGCGCGAGCATGCCGGCGCCCTTGGCCATGCCGCCGACCGCCCAGCCCGCCTCGGAACGCTGCTCGGCCTGCTTGGGCCGCGTGTCCGTGGTCATGATGGCCTCTGCCGCGCCGAGTCCGGAGTCGCCCGCGAGCGCCGTGACGGCCTGCGCGACCCCGGTTGTGAGCTTGGCGACGTCGAGCTGGTCGCCGATCAGGCCGGTCGAGCACACCAGCACGTCGCCGGCGGACACGCCGAGGGCCTCGCCGACCGCTTCCGCCGTCGCGTGCGTCGTCTGGAAGCCTCGGGAGCCCGTGTAGCAGTTCGCTCCTCCGGAGTTGAGGACGATCGCGGAGACCACGCCGTCTGCGATGACCTGCTTGCTCCAGATCACCGGGTTGGCCTGGCAGCGGTTGGTGGTGAACACCGCGGCCGCCGCGGTGAGCGGCCCGCGGTTCTGCACCAGCGCGAGGTCGCGCTTGCCGCTCGACTTGAGCCCGGCGACGACACCGGCGGCCGCGAACCCCTTGGCTGTGGTGACGCTCATGGCGCGACTCCGTTCACACTCAGGCCGGTCGTCTCGGCGAGGCCGAGAGCGATGTTCGCGGACTGGATCGCCGCACCGGCCGTTCCCTTGTAGAGATTGTCGATCGCGAGGACCGTAACGACCCGACCCGCCGCCTCGTCGAGTGCGACGCCGATCAGGACGGTGTTCGCGCCCAGCACATCAGCGGTGCGCGGCACGGTGCCGGAGGGCAGGACCTGCACGAACGGCTCGTCCGCGTAGGCGGCCTCCCAGGCCTCCTGCACCTGCGCCGCCGTGACGCCGGGATTCACCCGCGCGGTGGAGGTGGCGAGGATGCCGCGCGACATCGGCACGAGCACGGGCGTGAACGACAGAGTCGGGGCGCTCGCGCCCGCTTTGCGCAGGTTCTGCTGGATCTCGGGGATGTGCCGGTGCGTGCCGCCGACGGCGTAGGGGTTGGCGGAGCCGAGGATCTCGCTGGCGAGGTACATCGTCTTGAGCGACTTGCCCGCGCCCGACGGGCCGACCGCGAGGACGCTCACGATGTCCTGTTCGTCGATCACACCGGCGTGGAGGCCGGGCGCCAGGGCGAGGGACACCGCGCTCGCGTTGCAGCCGGGCGCCGCGATGCGCGTCGCACCCTCGAGGTTCACACGCTGCTTGGTTCCGTCGGCGCCCACGATCAGCTCGGGCACTCCGTAGGCCCACGCGCCATGGTGCTCTCCCCCGTAGAAGGCGGCCCAGTCGGCCGGGTCCTCCAGCCGGTGGTCCGCCCCGCAGTCGACGACGAGGGTGCCCGCTGGTAGCTGGGCAGCGATCTCGCCGGACTTGCCGTGCGGCAGGGCGAGGAAGACGACGTCGTGGCCGGAGAGGTTCTCAGCGGTGCTCTCGGTGAGCGTGAGGTGTGCGAGGGAACGCAGGTGCGGCTGGTGCGCGACGAGCGGATGACCGGCGTTCTGGTGGGCGGTGACGGTGCGGACCTCGAAATCGGGATGATCGGCGAGGATGCGCAGCAGCTCGCCGCCCGCGTACCCGGAGGCACCGGCGACGGCAACCGAGAAAGTCATGCTTGTTCCTTGATGAGTGGACGACAGGGGGCCGAGACTCCGGCGGCGCCCATGTCCGACCCACCAAGGGTCGCCCGAACGCCGCCTAGATTCGGCGGTCGCGCAGGCGTCGGCGCATCGAGGGGGCACCGACGTTAAGCATGCTGCAACCCTACCGCCCCCTCCCCGCCCGTCACCAAATCGGCCCAGCGCGGGCGACATTCGTCACGAATCACGTGATTCGTGCCACGAATCCCGACATTCGTCACGAATCACCGCATGGCGCCCGCCAAACGCGACTTTCGTCACGAATCGTCGCTCCGGGCGCGCCGAAGCGCACCTTCGTCACGAATCACGCTCAGGCAAAGACACGGGATTCGTCACGAATGTCGTGATTCGTGGCACGAATCACGACATTCGTGACGAATGTGCGCCGGCGCTACTCGCGGATGTGCGCTCCGTACAGCGACTCGGCGCGCGCGGCGCCTGCGAGCTTCGCCTCGCTGGCCTCGGCAGCAGTGAGCGTCCGGTCGTCGGCCCGGAACCGCAGCGCGAACGTCAGGCTCTTGTGCGCAACCGGGAGGCCTCCACCGCGGTAGTCGTCGACCAGGCGGATGTCCTCCAGCAGCTCGCCGGCGCCGTCGCGCACGGCGGCGAGAACCTCGCCGGCCGGGACCTCGTCGCGCACCACCAGCGACAGATCCTGCGTGGCGGCCGGGAACCCGGCGATCGTGCCGGCGACGATGTCCGCAGGCGCCACGGCGACGAGCGCGTCGAGGTCGAGCTCGTAGAGAGCGACCACGCGCGGCAGGTCGAGCTCGTCCGCGATCGCGGGAAGCAGCTCGCCGGCGTAACCGACGACGACCCGCGACCCGTCGGCCGAGTGCGCGACCAGCTGTGCCGTGCGACCCGGGTGCAACGCCTGATGCCGGCTCTGCACGGGCTCGATCGTCACGCCGACGGCGGTCGCCGTCTGCTGAACAGCCGCCAGGGCGTCGGGGAGGCCGGCCGCGACGGGTGCCTGGCCCGGCTGCTTGTCCACCAGGTTGCCGACGATCAGTCCGGCAAGGTGACGCGGCTGAGCCGGGATGCCCGCGTTGAGCTCCGCGAGCACGTCGTCGCCCGGCAGAGCGGCGCCCGGAGGCAGTACCGCGCTGCCCAGCAGGACGCCCGTCGGCAGGAAAACCGTTCCGAGCTCGTACACCCGCAGGTCGACCAGGCCGCGCGCGAGGTTGCGCTGGGCGACGTCGAGGAGCCCGGGAAGCAGCGAAGTGCGCAGGTACGGCGCGGTCGCGTCGAGAGCGTTCGCCAACCGCACGGCCGGCACCGGGCCGGCCTCGGGCGACCCGAACAGGTCGTTCTGCGCCTCCGACACGAACGGGAACGCGAGCACTTCGGTGGCGCCGTTGTCGGCGAGGATCTGGGCCACGGCGCGACGCAGCTTCTGCGCACGCGACAGGCCACGCCCCGGAGGCGCGACGGGCAGCACCGACGGGATGCGGTCGAACCCGACGATGCGGGCGACCTCCTCCGCCAGGTCGGACTTATCGCGCAGGTCGGGACGCCAGCTCGGCGGCACCACGAGCAGCGCGTCGCCGTCGCCGGTCACCGCTCCCCCGATCTCGGCGAGCGCACCGCGCACCTCGTCGTCGGTGAACTCGACCCCGATCAGGTTCGGGATGTAGTCGTTCGGCAGCCGGATCGGCCCGGCATCCTCCGCCGTGTCGAGCAGAGAGCCGAGTTCGTCGGCGTGGCCGCCCGCGAGCTGCTCCAGCAGCTGCACGACGCGCGCAGCAGCCGCGACCGCGACCCGCGGGTCGACGCCGCGCTCGAACCGCTTGGAGGCCTCGCTGGGCAGCTTGTGACGGCGAGCGGTGCGCGCGATCGACACCGGGTCGAAGTTGGCGGCCTCCACGAGCACGTTTCTGGTGTCCGCACCGATCTCGGTGGACGCCCCGCCCATCACGCCGGCGAGACCGATCGCGCCCGACTCGTCGGTGATGAGGAGGTCCTCCACGTCGAGCACGCGGGTCTGGTCGTCGAGCGTCACGAGCGTCTCGCCCGCGTGGGCGCGGCGCACGACGATGCCGCCGCGCAGCTTGTCGAGGTCGTACCCGTGGATCGGCTGGCCCAACTCGAGCATTACGTAGTTGGTGATGTCGACGATGAGCGAGATCGAGCGGATGCCGGCGAGCTTCAGCCGCGCGACCATCCACGGCGGGGTGGGTCGTGAGCCGTCAACGTCGCGGACGACCCGGGTCACGAACACGGTCGCGCCGACACGGCCCCTGATGGGACCGCGGTCGTCGATCGTCACGCTGAACCCGTGCGCGTGCGCACCCGCGGAGTGCACGCGGACGGCCTCCGCCGGGTCGCGGAACGCCGCTCCCGTCGCGTGCGAGTACTCGCGGGCGATGCCGCGGATCGAGAACGCGTAGCCGCGGTCGGGGGTGACGTTGACCTCCACCGCGGTGTCGTCGAGCCCGAGCAGCGAGATCGCGTCGGTGCCGACCTCCGGGTCGAGACCGAGCGTCGACAGCCGGAGGATGCCCTCGTGGTCGTCGCCGAGGCCCAGCTCGCGCGCGGAGGCGATCATACCGTCGGAGACGTGGCCGTAGGTCGTGCGCGCGGCGATGGGGAACGGGCCGGGCAACACGGAGCCGGGCAGCGTCACGACGACCTTGTCGCCGACGAAGAAGTTGCGGGCGCCGCAGACGATGCCGTGGACGTCGTCTCCGCCGTCGGCGGCGCTCTGCCCCGCCGGCGCAACGCGCACGCGGCACCAGCGGATCGTCTTGCCGTTGCTCTGCGGCTCCTCCTCGAACTCCAGCACCTGACCCACGACCACGGGGCCGCTGATCTCGAAGGTGTGGATGTCCTCCTCTTCGAGACCGACGGACACGAGGGCCGCGTGAACCTCCTCGGCCATCGTTCCCGGCTCGAGGTCGACGTACTCGCCGAGCCAACTCAGGGGGACGCGCATCAGACCACCATTCCGAACTGCTGGGAGAACCGGACATCGCCCTCGGCCATGTCACGCATGTCTTTGACGTCGTTGCGGAACATCAGCGCCCGCTCGACGCCCATCCCGAACGCGAACCCGGAGTAGACCTCCGGGTCGATGCCGGCGGACCGCAGGACGTTCGGGTTCACCATGCCGCAGCCGCCCCACTCGATCCAGCGGGCGCCGCCTGTGAAGGTCGGGTGCCAGAGGTCGAGCTCGGCGCTCGGCTCGGTGAACGGAAAGTAGTTGGGTCGCAGGCGCACGCGCGCGCCCTCGCCGAAGAGCGTGCGGGCGAAGTGGTCGAGCGTGCCGCGCAGGTGCGCCATCGTCAGCCCCTTGTCGACGGCGATGCCCTCCACCTGGGTGAAGACGGGGAGGTGGGTGGCGTCGAACTCGTCGGTGCGGAATACGCGACCGGGAGCGATGCGGTACACCGGCAGGTCGTTGCCGAGCAGCGCACGCAGTTGCACGGGGGAGGTGTGGGTCCGCAGCACGAGGTGCGAATCGGTCGGCTCGACGAAGAAGGTGTCTTGCATCGCCCGCGCCGGGTGGTCGGCGTCGAAGTTGAGCGCGTCGAAGTTGTACCACTCGCTCTCGAGCTCCGGCCCCTCTGCGACCTGCCAGCCCATCCCGACGAAGATGTCGGCGATGCGCTCTTGCAGGAGGCTCAGCGGATGCCGGGCACCGGGGGTCCAGCGGGTCGGGAGCGCCGTGACGTCCACCGCCTCGGCGGCCAGTCGGGCGGCGTCCTCGTCGGCCGCGATGTCGGCCTCCTTTGCGGCGAACGCCTGGTTGACGCGCGCGCGGGCGCCGCCCACGAGCTTGCCGGCGGCGGCCTTCTGGTCGCCGGGCAGCGAGCGGATGCCGGCGTTCAGCCGGGCGAGCGGCGCACCCTCTGCGGTGTGGTCGTGGCGGACGGCCTTCAGCGCGTCCGAGGTGTCCGCGGCGTCGATCGCGGCGAGCGCCGCAGCGACGGCCGTCTCGACGGACTCCTCGGTGATTTCGGTGGATTCAGACACGGTTCCCCAGTCTAGTCGGCGGAGGTGGAGGTCCCGCCGGGGCGCGGCTCACTCCCCCCGCATACGCCAGGTACGCGGCCTCCCAGAGGCGCGCTGGGGGCCGGGACGGTGAGCCCTGCGAGCAGCTCGACGAAGCGCCACCGTACGGGATCGCCCACTGCCTGCAGACCGTCCAGGCAGTGGATCTATCAAGCGGGCGTCATGTAACGCACGGATTTTCGAATCAGACCGAACGCTGGGCGAACGCCGACTCGTACAGACAGACCGACGCGGCGGTCGCGAGGTTCATCGACTCGGCGCGACCGTAGATCGGAACGGTCACCACGCGGTCGACCAGACCAAGCGAATCGTCGTCGAGCCCGTGCGCCTCGTTACCGAACACCCAGGCGGTCGGCCGGGCGAGCTCCCCCTCCTGACGGGCGGCGAGGAGGTCCTCCCCCTTGATGTCGGCGGCCAGCACCTGCAGGCCCGCCGTGTGCGCTCGGCCGACCACGTCGGCGAGATCGGCGCCTACGGCGACCGGCACATGGAACAGCGAGCCCGTCGTCGACCGCACGACCTTGGGGTTGTAGAGGTCGACTGTCCGCCCGGTGAGCACCACCGCGTCCGCACCCGCCGAGTCGGCAGCGCGGATGATCGTGCCGGCATTGCCGGGGTCGCGCACCTCCTCCAGCACCGCGATCAGGCGAGGCGAGTCGGCGAAGATATCGCGGATGGAGGTCGGGAACTGCCGGCACACAGCGACGAAGCCCTGTGGCGTCACGGTGTCGGCCATGGTGTCGAGCACGTGCTCGGTGACGAACTCGACGTCGACACCGGCCTCCACCGCCGTCTGCGCGATGTCCTGGTACCGCTCCAGGGCCGTCGGGGTGGCGTAGAGCTCCACCACGAGCTCCGGACGGAAGGTGAGGGCCTCGGAGACGGCCTGCGGCCCCTCGAGCAGGAAGAGACCGGTCTCGGCCCTGGCAGGTCGCTTCGCCAGCTTCGCAACGGCGCGGACGCGCGGGGAGCGCGGGTTGTCAAGCATGCGCTCAGCATATCGGCGCCCATCGACAGCCCGGGGATCCGCGGTGGAGCTCGGGGCAGCGCGCAGCGCGCGGTGGAGACCAGGGGCACCTGCGACCGGGGACCCGGTGATCCGAACCAGACCGAACCACCCCCGTGATCTCCGAAACTCGGGAGATCAGGGACGGATGCGGACGGATCTCCGGAGGAACGACCTCCGGGAACGACGGACGGCCCGGTCGACGCGAGGTCGACCGGGCCGCTCGGGAGGCACTGCTCCGGGAGGTGCTGCTTACGCGGCGGCTTCGGCCTTGGGGGCAGAGGTGTCGGCCGGGAGGGCCTTCTTCGCCGTCTGGACGAGGGCCGCGAAGGTCGCGGGCTCGTTCACGGCCAGCTCGGCGAGGATGCGGCGGTCCACCTCGACGCCCGCCAGGCCCAGGCCCTGGATGAAGCGGTTGTAGGTGAGGCCGTTGGCGCGGCTGGCGGCGTTGATCCGCTGGATCCAGAGACGGCGGAAGTCGCCCTTCTTCTGGCGGCGGTCACGGTACGCGTAGACGAGCGAGTGGGTGACCTGCTCCTTCGCCTTGCGGTAGAGGCGCGACCGCTGACCGCGGTAGCCCTCGGCGCGCTCGAGGATGACCCGACGCTTCTTGTGGGCGTTGACAGCCCTCTTCACTCTTGCCATTAGTCGTTATTCCTTACGTGCGTGTCGGGGAGGAGCTCTACTTGCCGATCATCCGGCGGATGACCTTGGCGTCCACCTCGGGGACAACCTGGTCCTGGTTCAGCCGGCGGGTGCGGCGGCTGGACTTGAGCTCCAGGTTGTGGCGCATACCGGCCTGCTGCTTCATGACCTTGCCGGTGCCGGTGATCTTGAAGCGCTTCTTGGCGCCGGAGTGGGACTTCTGCTTGGGCATTACTTCTCCTCGTTCGTCGCCTGGGCGGGCGAACTCTCGTCGGACTGAGCAGCTTCGGCTGTCTCAGCAACCGCGTCCTGGTCGCGCCCCTGGGCGCGCGCCTTGGAAGCGGCACGTTGTGCGTTGGCCTCGGCCTTGGCCTCGGACTTGTTCTTCAGCGGGCTGATGATCATCACCATGTTGCGGCCGTCGATGGTGGGGTTGGACTCCACCTGGCCGAGCTCGCCGACGTCTTCCGCGAAGCGCTGCAGGAGGCGGACACCCTGCTCCGGGCGCGACTGCTCGCGGCCTCGGAAGAGGATCATGGCCTTCACCTTGTCGCCGGCCTTCAGGAAGCCCTCGGCGCGCTTGCGCTTGGTCTCGTAGTCGTGCTTGTCGATCTTGAGGCGGAACCGAACCTCTTTGAGGATGGTGTTCGCCTGGTTGCGCCGGGCCTCCTTGGCCTTCTGCGCAGCCTCGTACTTGAACTTGCCGTAGTCCATGATCTTCGCGACGGGCGGCTTGGAATTGGGCGCGACTTCGACCAGGTCGAGGTCCGCCTCCTGCGCGAGTCGGATGGCGACCTCGATCTTCACGACGCCGACCTGCTCTCCGCCGGGGCCGACCAGTCGAACTTCGGGGACGCGGATACGGTCATTCGTACGGGGTTCGCTGATGTCAGTCTCCTCTGATGAGCGATGCTTCTGTGCTCGGGCCGTCGCGAGACGACTCAGAGAAAGTGTGGATTCCACGCACCAGCGCAGCCCCGCGGCCCGATTTTCCCGAAGGATTCGGCTCGCAGGGCTGGTGCAGCACCCTGGCTACCGCCGTGCTGACGCACGTCGGCGGAGTGCAACGACCCGGTAACCTGTAAAACGGTCAAGCGCGGGTGGGAGGAATCTCCACTTTCGTCCCGAGGCAGATGCCCCGGAGCCCGAACGATTCTAACAGAGGAACGCAGTGAGCGACACATCCCCCATCCCCGACAGCAACTCGAACGCGGAGGAGGCGATCGCCGACGCCACGCGCGACATCGCCGAGGTGCCTGCGGTGGAGGTCATCACGACCACCGCGGTGCACCTGATGAGCGCCGCGGCCGTCAAGGTGGGCCTCGCCGACGACCCGGAGCACCAGACCGACCTCGACGAGGCCCGCAAGCTCATCGACGCCCTCGCCGGTCTGGTCACGGCGAGCGCCGCGCACCTCGGCGACCAGCACGCCCGCAGTCTGCGCGACGGCCTCCGCTCGCTGCAGCTGGCATTCCGGGAGGCGTCGCCGTTCCCGGACGAGATCGGCAAGGGGCCGGGCGAGAAGTACACCGGCCCGGTCAGCTGAGCTCATGGACGCCACAGCCGTGCGCACGGTCGCTCTCGGGCTCCCCGAGGCCGAGGAGTACGAGCATGGCGGCCTCCCCGCGTTCCGCGTGCGCGGCACCCCGGGCGGGACTTCTCGGACGAGGCGTCGCCAGCGGAGGAGTTCTACTGCCCGAGAGCCCGAAACGGCAGCTAACGGAGGATTTCGGGGCTGGTTTGGGGCATGGATCCTCCGGTGCCGACGAATGCGCGTGCGCCCGACCTCCAGGTGCCGTACCGCGAACGGAGGAGTGAGGCGCCGGAAACGTCCGCAACTCCTCCGGTAGCTGCCGCAGTGCGGCGTGTCGAGGCCGGAATCCTCCGTTGACGACAGCTCAGCCCTCCGCCCGCGCCCGATGGCCGGTGTGGCCGAGGGAGGCGACCACGATCGTGATCGCCGCCGAGACCAGCACGCCGAGCGAGACGTGCACGAGCAGCGCGAGTGCGCCGGCCGCCGCTCCCGCGGAGATGAGCACGACGGCAAGGGCGCGCCGCACCCACATCGATCCGGTGCCTCCGGCGAGCCTGCTGTCGGCGGCAAGACCAGTGAGAGTGGAGGTCACGACCACCGTGGTCACGTCGGCGACCTTGACCCGGCGGGCGAGCGCCGCCTGCATCCCCATAGCGAAGCCCAGCGCCGACGTGGCGACGGTGCCGACCAGCTCGGGGTCGAAGTGGAGGGCGAACGCGAGCACCGCAGCGATTGCGGTGAGGAGCCCGGCGACAAGCCAGAGCGTCGCCGTCACCCTTCCGGACCAGCCGTCCCCGCGGCGCACGATTCGGCTGCTCGCCACCGCACCGGCCAGGAAGAAGCCGAGCGCGAGCAGCGGTCGCAGGATCGGGAGGTTCGTCGTGCCGGTCAGCGCCATGCCGAGCAGTACGACGTTGCCGGTCATGTTGCCGGTGAAGACGCGGTCGAGACCGAGGTAGCCGACGGCGTCGACGACGCCGGTGGAGAACGTGAGGGCGAGCATGAGGGCCAGATGCAGCCGATCGGCGTCGGCGCGGCCCAGACGGTGAGTGACGGACACGGAGCACCACCCTATTCGCTGACGCCCGATTCGCCGGTGTCCCGGCACGCGCGGTGCAGACTGGACAGCATGACGTTCACTCCCCCTCCTGCCCTGACCACCCGCCCGACCCTGACCGGGACGTTCGGGATGTCGGCCTCCACGCACTGGCTGGCGACGGCGAGTGCGCAGGCGGTGCTCGAGCGCGGCGGCAACGCGTTCGACGCGGCGGTGGCATGCGCCTTCGTGCTGCACGTCGTCGAGCCGCATCTGAACGGTCCCGGCGGCGATTTGGTCGCGCTGTTCGCGACGGGGGACGACCCGACGCCGGTGGTCCTCGCGGGTCAAGGCCCTGCACCCGCGGGCGCCACGCGGGAGCACTACCTCGCCGAGGGCCTGGAGCTGGTGCCGGGTGCGGGAGCGCTCGCAGCCGCCGTCCCCGGCGCGGTCGACGCGTGGCTGCTGCTGTTGAAGGACCACGGCACCTGGGAGCTCTCCGACGTGCTCGCGTTCGCGATCGGCTACGCGGAGGACGGCCACCCCGTCCTGGAGCGGGTCTGCGCGACCATCTGCACCGTCGCCGACCTGTTCGCCGAGCACTGGCCGACGTCGGCCGCGCACTGGATGCCGGACAGACGCGTTCCCGAGCCGGGCGAGCTCATCCGCAACCCGGCGTACGCGCGGGTGCTCCGTGGGCTGATCGCCGCGGGCGAGCGCGCGGCGACCCGCGAGGCGCGCGTCGAGGCCGCGCGAACCGAGTGGGCCACCGGCCTCGTCGCGCGCGAGGCGGCGGCGTTCGCGGCCGTCGCCGCACCGGCACTCCCCCGGCACCGATCACGCCGGGGTGATCGCCGAGGCCGACTTCGCTGCCTTCCGTGCGACCTACGAGCCCGCGACGACGCTGGAGTTCCGCGGGCACACGATCGCGAAGACCGGGGCGTGGGGCCAAGGTCCAGCGCTGCTGGAGACGCTGGCCATCCTCGACGGCTTCGACGACGACCGCCTCGACCCGTCGTCCGAGCTGGGCGCGCACACCATCCTGGAGGCGCAGAAGCTCGCCTACGCCGATCGCGACGCGTACTTCGGCGACGGCGGTCTCGGCTACGACGATTCTGACGAGCGCGGGGTGCCGGTCGCAGAGCTGCTGGCGCCGGAGTACATCGCCGAGCGCCGAGCGCTGATCGGCGAGCGCGCCTCGGCCGAGTTCCGGCCGGGCCGGGTCCCCGGCGTCGAGCCGTTCCTCCCTCCGCTGCGCGTCGAGTACATGCCGCCGACGTCGGAGGCGATCGCCGGCATCGGCGAACCAACCGTCGCCGCGCACCGGCGAGACCCGAGGCGACACCTGCCACCTCGACGTCGTCGACCGCTGGGGCAACATCGTGTCGGCGACGCCGTCGGGCGGCTGGCTGCAGTCGTCCCCGACCATCCCGGCGCTCGGGTTCTGCCTTGGCACCCGCCTGCAGATGACCTGGCTGGAGGAGGGATCCTCGTCGACCCTCCGCCCGGGCAAGCGACCGCGCACCACCCTCACCCCGACTCTCGTGCTGCGCGACGGCGTGCCGGTGACGGCCCTCGGCTCGCCGGGCGGCGACCAGCAGGACCAGTGGCAGTTGCTCTACCTGCTCCGGACCCTCGTCGGCGGGTACACGCCGCAGCAGGCGATCGATGCTCCCGCCCTGCACACGACGTCGCTCGCCGAGTCGTTCTGGCCGCGCACCTGGGTTCCGGGCGGCGCGGTGGTCGAGGCGCGGCTCGGAGACGATGTGATCGCCGGGCTGGAGGCGCGCGGGCACGCGGTGACGCGCGCCGGCGGCTGGACGCTCGGCCGGCTCTCGTCGGTGGGTCGCGACCCGCAGACCGGGCTGCTGTCGGCGGCGGCGAATCCGCGCGGGATGCAGGGGTACGCAGCCGGGCGGTGACCCGGGGCCGCCGACCGCCCGCAGCGCGCCGCCGCCGAGTTTTCGGTCACCGTGTCTCGGCTGCGGCAACGGCCTCCCGGACCGCCGCCACCGTCCGTGCGGCCTCGGCGGCGTCGGTGAGCCAGTTGCTCACCGAGAACCGCAGCACCGCCTGCCCGTGCCATACCGACGAGGAGGCCAGGGCGACCCCGCCGGCCCGAAGAGCCTCCCCGACACGGCGCGTGCGCTCGTCGGCGCCGAACGTCGCGCACACCTGCGTGTAGACGACCTCGTTGAGGATCCGCGCCCCGGGAATGCCGCGCAACCCGTCGGCGATCGTGCCCGCGGCGTCCGCGAGTCCCTGCACGAGGTCGGCGACCCCCGCGCGTCCCAGCTGGGCCAGCGCCGCGTAGACGGGGACGCCCCGCGCGCGTCTGCTCAGCTCGGGCACGCGGTCGCTCGGGTCGGCGACCCCCGCGGACGACACCAGATACGCGGCGTGCTGCGCCATCGACGCGTGCAGCGCCTCGGGTTCGGCGACGATCGCGACGCCGCTGTCGTACGGGACGTTGAGCGTCTTGTGCGCGTCGGTCGCCCAGGAGTCGGCACCGGCCATCCCCGTGGTCAGGTGCCGCAACCCCGGCGCTGCTGCGGCCCACAGCCCGAAGGCGCCGTCGACGTGCACCCACGCCCCGGCCTCGTGCGCCGCCTCGATCGCGTCCGCCAGCGGGTCGAAGGCACCCGAGTGGACGTTCCCGGCCTGCAGGCACACGATGGCGGGTCCTTCACCGTCCGCCAGCGCGTCCCGTAGCGCGTCGACCCTCAGCCGGCCCTGGTCGTCCGCGGCGACCTCCCGGCCGGCGCCGAGCCCGGCGAGCGCGGCCACGCTGTCGACGGATCCGTGTCGCTCGGCGCCAACCAGCAACCGCACGCGGGGCCCGCCCGCGAGGCCGTCGGTGCGCACGTCCCAGCCGACACGCCGGAGCACGTCGTCCCTCCCGCACACGAGACCCACGAGATTCGCCATGGTCGCGCCGGTGACGAACCCCGCCTCCGCGGTCCGCGGGAGGCCGAGGAGGTCGATCAGCCAGTCGCCTGCCAGTTCCTCCGCGGCGATCACGCCGGGCGTCATCGCACGCAGCGAGGTGTTCTGATCCCAGGCCGACACGAGCCAGTCGGCTCCGAGCGCCACGGGCTGCACCCCGCCGATCACCCAGCCGTGGAACCGGGGCGAGTGCATGCGCATGAGGCCAGGCGCGACGGCGGCGTTCAGCCGCCGCAGGACCTCCACCGCCGCTGAGCCGCGTTCCGGGAGTCGCCTTCCGAGCGCGTCCGCGACCGCCTCGACATCGGCGCTCGGCGGAATAGCGCCGTCGCGCACGCCGTCGAGCCACTCTCCGGCGAGCGCAGCGACCTCGCCGAGCACCGGACGGAACGCCTCCCGATCGTCCACACCGGCATGCTAGCGCTGCGTGCGACCGGCATGAGTGCGCCATCGCCGACCGACCGTCCGGTTTGAATGTTAGATTTCATCTGGTTAGACTTCGCTTACGCCGACCCTCCGGTCGGCATTCAACGCCACCTTTGGAGAAAAGTTGAAGAACACCTTTGCCAAGGCACTCGCTGGTGCCGCCATCGCCGCAGCCCTCGTCATCGCGCCTGTTTCCGCGGCGAACGCCGCGGGCGAGCTGACGTCCATCAGCGCCGCCCAGACGTCGACCGACACCTACACGGTCACCGCTGTCATCGGCAAGGCCGTCACCAACGGCACTGTCCGCGCCACGCTCACCGACAACCAGGGCGTGACCTTCAAGGACTACGGCGTCGTCGCCTCCGCTGCGAAGAAGGGCACCGTGACGTTCACCGTCCCGAAGTCGGACTTCCCGAGCCTGACGACCAACCAGCTCTTCGTCCAGGTGCACAACGCCGCGGGCACCTCGCTCTCCGGCCTCGGCGGCGCGATGATCCTGCTCAAGAAGTAAGACGGATCGCAGTGCCTCGGAGTTCCGAGGCACTCGCCGGGCTCGACGCGTTCGTCGATACCGGCATCGGCCGCGCGCACCGCACCTGCGGTGCACGCGGCCTCCTTATTTCACGGTCTCGGGCGAAACCAGATCGGCTCGGGGCGTCACGTCACCACACCGGCGGCCGGCGTGACTCCCAGTGGAGGCGGCGCTCCAGCTGGGCGGCGAGCGAGAGCAGCGTCCGCTCCCCGCCCGGCCTTCCGATCAGCTGCACACCCATCGGCAGGCCGCCGACGGTCTGCAGCGCGGGCAGGACGATGCCCGGGAGCCCGGTGACGTTCAGCATCGACGTGAACGGGGTATACAGCACCTGCTGCTCGAAATTGCGCTCGCCATCCTCCTGGTCGTACCAGCCGATCGGGCGCGGCGTGAGGGCGAGAGCCGGCGTGAGGACAGCGTCGAACGACGCGAGCTGACGGATGAACGAGCGCTCGTACGCGGTGAGGGCGCTGAGCGCCTCGCTCAATTCGCGCGCGCCCAGGGACCTGCCGCGCTGCACCAGCCAGGCCGTCAGCGGCTCCAGGAGGTCGAGAGCCTCGCCCTCGGCGGGGATGCGCGCTGCGCCCGCCTGCCAGATGGTGCGGAAGGCGGGCGCATAGGTCGGATCGGGCGCGAGCGCGGTCTCCTCGATGCCATGGCCCATCGCGGCGAAGGCGTCAACGGCCGCGTCCAGGGCGGCCCGGGCCTCCGGTGCGATCACGATGTCGTACGCGTCGTCCCAGGCGGACGTCGTCATCACACCGAGCTGGAAGCGCCCTTCTCCGCGCACAGCGGTGCCAAGGAACGGCCCATCGTCGTCGTCGGGCGCGCGCAGCGTGTAGTGGTGGTCGATGCGTGCGCCCACCCGCGCGATCATCCCGTCCAGGAGCAGGGCCGCGTCCGCGGTCGTGCGTGCGAGCGGGCCGTCGACGACGAGGCCGGCGAGCGAGTCGATCCCGCTTCCCGCCGGCACCAGGCCGCGTGACGGTTTGAGTCCGACGAGGCCGCACGCGCCAGCCGGGATCCGCACGGAGCCGCCGCCGTCGGAGCCCGGCGCGAACGGCAGCATCCCGCTCGCGACCGCGACCGCCGCACCGCCGCTCGATCCCCCGGAGCCGAGCTCCGGGTCCCATGGGTTACGGGCCGGTGGCGCAGCGAGCGACTCGGTGTAGGCGGGGAGGCCGAACTCCGGTGCGTTCGTCTTGCCGAGGCTCACCACTCCCGCCGCGTCGAGGATCTCGACGATCTCATCGGAGGTGTCGGGCACGAAACCGGCCATCACCCGCGACCCGAACCCGGCCGGAACGCCGGCGCGCAGCCACAGGTCCTTGTCGCCGGAGGGCAGCCCCCAGAGCGGCGCCGTCTTCGGCACGCTGCCCGCCACTTCGTCCGCGCGGGCCAGCGCCTGCTCTCGGGTGACGGTGACGAACGCGCCGAGCTGCGGGTTGAGCCGCTCGATGCGATCCAGGTAGTGGGAGGCCAGCTCCCGGGGCGAGACGCGTCCCGCCTGCAGTTCCTGCCACAACTCCAGTGCCGTCAGCTCATGCAGTTCCGCCATACCCCAACGCTACGCGGAATCGGGGTTGACAAATGCGTACGTTGGTTACATGGTTAGTTGCATGACTAATGAACCCATGAGGTTCGGATGATCGAAGAGGGCAAGCCGATCTTCGTCCAGATCGCCGAACAGATCGAGAACGACATCATCGAGGGCGTCTACCCGCCCGAGACGCAGGTGCCGTCCACGAACGAGTTCGCGGCCTTCTACCGCATCAACCCGGCCACGGCCGGCAAAGGCGTCAACCGTCTCGTCGACGACGGGATCCTCTACAAGAAACGAGGCATCGGCATGTTCGTCTCCGACGGCGCGCGCGAACGTCTCGTCGCCAAGCGCCGCGAAGCGTTCAGCGACGAATACCTCCGACCTCTGCTCGCCGAAGCGGCGAAGCTCGGGATCGATCCCGACCAGATCAGCCAGATGATCCAGAAGGAAGGAGTCAGCGCATGAGCGCGACCCCGGCACCGACCTCCATCGCCCCGGCGGCGCAGGTGTCGAACGTGACCAAGAGATTCGGATCGTTCACCGCGGTCGACGACGTCTCCGTCACCATCAAGCCGAACCGCGTCCACGGCCTCCTCGGCCGCAACGGCGCGGGCAAGACCACCCTGATGCAGCTCATCACCGGGCAGGACTTCGTCACCGCGGGCGACATCCGGGTGTTCGGCGAGAAGCCCACAGAGAACGCGCGCGTGCTGCAGAACATCTGCTTCATCAAAGAGAGCCAACGCTACCCGGAGGATTTCCAGCCGCGACACGTCTTCCGCAGCGCGCCGTGGTTCTTCGAGAACTGGGACGCCGACCTGGCCGACCAGCTCATCGAGGAGTTCAGGGTTCCCCTGAACCGGCGCATCAAGAAGCTCTCCCGCGGCCAGCTCTCGGCCGTCGGCGTCATCGTCGGCCTCGCCTCCCGGGCGCCGCTGACGTTCTTCGACGAGCCCTACCTCGGACTCGACGCCGTCGCCCGACAGCTCTTCTACGACCGGCTCCTCGAGGACTTCGCGGAGCACCCGCGCACCGTGGTCCTCTCCACCCACCTGATCGACGAAGTCGCAAACCTCCTCGAGCACGTCATCGTCATCGATCAGGGCCGCATCCTGATGGACGACGACGCCGAGACGCTACGCTCGTCCGCCACCACGGTCGTCGGGCCGCGCGGCGCGGTCGACGCATTCGTCAGCACCCGCGAGGTGCTGCACCGCGAGGGCATCGGCGGCCTGGCCTCCGTGACCGTCTCCGGGCTCGGCACCGCCGAGCGCACGGAGGCGACCGCGGCCGGCCTCGAGCTCGCACCGGTCTCCCTCCAGCAACTCATCGTCCGCAAGACCAACGTCCGTGAGACAGAATTCGAGCAGACCGCATGACCGCCATCACGCACACCCCCGGCGCCCCGGCCCTGCACACCGGCCCGGGCGCGGGCACGCGCATCTGGCGCGTCGTCCGGCTGAACCTGGTGAACAAGTGGACCACCATCTGGGTGCCGGTGATGATCATGGCCTTCATCTGGCTGGTCAACTGGCTCATCTGGTGGATCATCTGGGGCGCGACCGCGCCCGCCGACCGCGCGAACGCCATGGACGGCACGCAGTGGAGCGGCGGAGCCTTCTACGTCTTCGTCTACATGCTGGTCGTGGGCATCCAGGTGATCTCGGCGACGTTCCCGTTCGCGCTCGGGTACAGCGTCACCCGTCGCGATTTCTCGCTCGGCTCCGGGCTCACCTTCCTGCTGCTCTCGGCCGGCTACTCGATCGGGTTCACGGCGCTCTCGTTCGTCGAGGAGTGGACGAACGGGTGGGGACTCGGCGGGCACCTGTTCACGTCGGTGTACTTCTTCGGCGAGTCCTTCGGCGGGCGGCTGTTCATCGTGTTCAGCGGCATGCTGTTCCTGTTCGCCGTCGGGGCGTTCTCGGCCACTCTGTTCATGCGCTGGCGGATGTACGGCGTGCTCGTCATGCTGGCCGTGCTCACGCTGGTGATCGTCGGAGCGGTCGCCCTGATCACCTTCACCGGCAGCTGGCCGGTGGTCGGAACCTGGTTCGTCTCCAGTGGACCGGTCGGAGTCACCGCCTGGCTGCTCGTACCGACCGTACTCGCGGCACTGGCCGGCTACGCGGTGCTCGGGAGGGCGACGCCGCGCAGCTGACGGGCGGACATGGACGTGGCCGGGAGCCCAGCTCCCGGCCACGATTTGTGCCATCGGCCTCACTCGGCCGACCCGCCACGCGGGCCGTCCGACGATGTCGTAGACGTCAGCCTAGGTGGGCGCGGAGGTCAGCGATCGGATCCGCAGGAGACTCAGAGGAGACTCAGGACAGGTTCACGATGACCTCGCGCGCGAGCTGTTCGAGCACCGCGGGCGAGGCGCCGAACAACGGAAGCCAGCTGTTCTTCACGTTGATGTCGAGGTACTGGACCGGGATGCCAGGGCCGCCCGGCATGCTGAACCGGAACGTCGACAGGTGGGCGTCGTCGCGGAGGCCGGTCACCGCCTGCACGTCGCTCGTGCCGGCCAGCGGGTTCCGCTTGACCTCGTCGTAGTACGAAGTGCCGCCCGGAAGCACAGACGTCATCACTGCGATCGACGACCAACACTCTACTCGTTCCGTTTGCGAAACACGCGGCGGCTTCCGCTAGGTCATCCACCGATTCCTGGCGGGATCGTGCCTGTATTTTGAAGTCAAGCCTGTGGTGTTCGAGTTCGTCGGTTGTCGCGCCACGCGCAATCTTCTCCAGCGCGTCGGTTGGTGAGCGCATGACTTCCTTTGGGGATACTGCAATAGTTGCGGAATCCCCAAAGTGGCACGTCGATGACGTTCTGAGTATGGGTATTTTTGGGCAACCGCCGCGGCCGTCAGCCGACGAAAGCAGCCAACGCGTCGTCGATCGTCCGCGCCGGCTGAACCCACGCGAAGATCGCGCCGATCCCCTCCGGCACGTAGTCGCCGTCGGTCGTGAGCATGATCGTGCCCAGCGGCCGGCCGCGGTCCGGCACGGCGTCCTCATCTTCGTAGGAGTGGTCGTAGACGGAGAACACGTCGCCGTCCTCGTACACGGACAGGTCTTCCAGCAGCGGCATCTCAGAACCTCCTGGTGAACGGCATGGTCTTGCGCATCCGGATGAGCAGCAGCAACGGCACCAGAACGTACGGCCCGTTGTAGAGCAGGAACACGACCGGGTTCGGGGTGCGCTCCCCCACCGGCCCGAAGAACTCGACGCCGAAGATCGGGATGGCCGTCAAGCTGATGATCATCGTCGCGTAGATCACGCAGAACAACTGGATCCAGTTGAAGCCCTTCACCAGGCAGACGATGAGCAGGATGTAGAACGGCAGGTAGATGAAGGCGCTCGTGCCGGTGATGAACCGCAGCCACAGTGGCTCGTGCAGGTAGAGCGGGTCGTACTGCGACGAGTACGTGAAGTTCCACTGGGCGAGGACGTTCGTGGTCGTCGACGTCTGCGGGATGCCGAGGGTCGGGATGGCGTCGCTGATGATGCAGGTCAGGCTGAACAGCGAGAACATCACCACGAAGAAGATATCGAACGGGCGCTTGCGTAGCGGGAGGTTCGCGGGCGTCGCTGGCGCGGCGGAGGCGACCTGGCCGGTGTCGGAGGTGGCGGTGGTCACGGGGCGAGCCTAGCCGCCCCGGGTCGCCAGTGGCAGGAGGCCGGACTCACCTGTGTCCGCGTCAAGCCGTGCGGAGTCGGCGCAGCTCGCGCCTCGCACGGTGGCGCGCCCGCAGCAGCACGTCGACCGCGCGATATCCACCGCTGCTGGGATTGAAGGGCAGGTCGAGCACTTCGGGGTCGGTGACGCGCATGATCTCGTGCAGGAGCGCTTGGCCGTGGTCGGCGCGTTCACCGGCCGGCACTCCGAGGAGCCGCGCGAGCATCCGCCGATTGCCGAACGGCATGAAGGTCTCCTGGGCGATGTCCCACTCCAGCTGGCTCTGCGCCTGCCACGATCCGCAGCGGTGCTCCCAGTAGAAGAGGTCGTCGATCGCCACGCCGGACGCGCGGGCGACCGGCGCCGTCGCCTCGAACCAGCGCTCCACGGCGTCGACGACGAACGGCAGCTCCGACCACCCTTGATGCAAGGCCAGGATGTCGGCAGCCTCGCGGGTCGGCGGCGCGACGCCGTCGTGCCAATAGAAGTTGCGCACGATCTCGCTGGCGTTGCCTTTGAGCGCCACGTGCCCGCCGGGCAGACCGGCCTGCATCCCCTGGGCGATGATTCCCCAATCGTCGTAGTGCGCGAGCGGGCTGTTGCCGGTGTACAGCCGACGCCAGTCAGAGCCGGGAACCGTTCGGCAGTCGATGAGGTGATGCTGCAGGCCCGCCCGGCGTGCAACGCGGGAGGCGATGTGCGCGTCGGCTGAGAAACGGCCCAGGTGGCGATAGAGAAGCGTGTAGAGGAAGACCCGCGAGCGCCGCGAGCGGGGCGTGGCCGCGAGGAGGGCGCGCGAGTCGTACCCGGCCGTCAAGGGCAGGCTCAGCGGGAAGCGAGAGGACGCGGCGTCGATGGAGGCCGAGAGCTGCTCCGCTGCGAAACCGGCCGCCTCCGCGAGAGATGCCGGCGGCACCGGCCCGACCGGCCAGACCCGCACCTGGCGGCGCTCGGTGGCATCGAGTCTGTGGTTCGGGACGAGCCGATGGACCTCGTCGAACAGTGTCACGTCTGCCGGGAGGAAGGCCTCGCGGTCGAGTTGAGCGTGACGGGATGCACTGAACAGGACCCGCCGACCGCCGTCCGCCAGTGGCACAGCCTCGGCGAGCAGGAACGACTGCGATGCCGCGTGGAACTCGTCCCCGGTCCAGGTGTACTCGACGGCGCGCGCTCCAGCGGCGTCGGCCTGAACGGCGATGTCACGCCCGTCGAACACGAAAAGGACGAAACGCCCGGAGAGCCGGTCGATCGTCGACTGCTCGCTCCCGCGCGCCCTGTCGTCCGCCAGGGATTCGAGCACCGCGGCGTCGTCGCGCTCCGGGTGGTCGGGGTCGATCGCGAACCCCAGCAGGACCAGCACGGTATCGCCGCCGGGACGGTGAACCGTCAGGCCCAGCTCTGGATGCGCGTACACATTGTGGTGACCGATCCGCTCGTGCTGCCACCCGGGCAGCTCGACCGCGCGGGGGGTCACGAGGAACTGGCGGCGGAACCGCAACAGAGCCGGCCACTCGCTCCGGGAAGCATTGCGCAGTGGAGCACTCACCGAAGAGATATTACAGAACCTGAGTGTGAAGTTACACGGATTCCGGGCGACTTCACCCCGGCTTCGCCTACTTGAGGGATTTCTGCATCAGCACCGTGCCGAGCCAGCGCTCGAACTTGTAGCCAACCCGTCCCATGCGCCCGATCTCGGTGAAGCCGAAGTTCTCGTGCATCCTGATGGAGGCCTCGGCGCCTTTGTCCGCGATGACCGCGATCATCTCTTTGAGGCCGGCGGCCTTCGAGCGGTCGATGAGCTCCTGCATGAGCACGGGGCCGAGGCCTTTGCCGGTCGAGGCCGCGCCCAGGTAGATCGAGTTCTCGACGGTGAAGCGATAGGCCCGCTTCTGCTTCCACGGCGTCACCAGGGCGTAACCGAGGATCTGCCCGGTCGACGACTCGGCGACGATGAACGGCATGCCGAGCTTGCGGAGGTACGCGAACTTGTCCTTCCACTCCTTCAGCGTCATTGCGTCCTCGTCGAAGGTGACGGTGCTGTTGGCGACGTAGTGGTTGTAGATCTCGCGCACGTCGGGGAGGTCTTCCGCGCGTGCCTCGCGGAGGCGGTACTCGAACGGCGCCTCGCCGGACTCCGGCTTGCGCAGGTGCCGCGGGAGCACCCGACGCGACTCGTATTCCTCTTCCAGCACTGCTACCTCCTGACGTGCAGGTCAAGCGTACGTCGTGACGCGTTTCGCACGCGTTACGGCTGCAGCGACCAGTCCACCGGCTTCTCGCCGCGCTGCTCCAGAAGGGCATTGCTGCGCGAGAACGGACGCGATCCGAAGAACCCCCGCGAGGCCGACAGCGGGCTCGGGTGGGGCGACTCGACAACGGGGTTGCCATCGAGCAGAGGCCGCAGCGTGGAGGCGTCCCTCCCCCACAGGATGCTCACGAACGGGCGCCCGCGGGCCACGAGCGCGCGGATCGCGTGCTCGGTGATCGGCTCCCAGCCGACTCCGCGATGGGAGGCCGGAGCGCCCGGCCGCACGGTCAACACCCTGTTGAGCAGCATCACGCCGTTGCTCGACCACGCGCTCAGGTCACCGTGCGGCGGCGGCACGACGCCGAGGTCGTCGCGCAGCTCGTGGTAGATGTTCTGGAGGCTGCGCGGGACCGGCCGGACGTGGCGCTCCACCGCGAAGGAGAGGCCGATCGGGTGCCCGGGCGTCGGGTACGGGTCCTGCCCGACGATGAGCACGCGCACCTCGGAGAGCGGCGCCCGGAACGCCCGCAGCACGTTGTCGCCGGACGGCAGGTACGGCCTCCCGGCCGCGACCTCCGCCCGCAGGAAGTCGCCCATAGCGGCGATCCGGCCGGAGACGGGAGCGAGCGCCTCAGCCCACCCCGGATCCATCGAGCCGTCAGCGGCGAGCTCCGCGAGCGACTTCGCCACGGCGGTCAGTGCGTGGCCGCGGTGACGGGCGGGAGGGCGGACCAGGGGAACGTGATCCACCGGTCGGTGCGACGCCAGACGAAATCGGGCTCGAGCACAGTGTGCGGCTTGGAGTAGAGGCAGACGGTGCGCACGTCTGCGCCGGATGCCGCGATCAGGTCGACGACCAGCGCGAGGGTGCGACCGGAGTCAGACACGTCGTCGACGAGGAGCACCCGCTTGGCCGCGAGCGCGGCGGAGTCGAGCATCGGCGGGAGCACCACGGGCTCCGGCAGACGCGAGTCGACGCCTGTGTAGAACTCCACGTTGAGCGCACCGCACGCCTTGATGCCGAGGGCGTACGAGATGGCCCCGGCAAGCAGCAGGCCACCCCGTGCGATGGCCACGACCAGGTCGGGCTCGAAGCCGGATTCGACCACCTCACCGGCGAGATGACGGGACGCCTCGCCGAACTCGAGCCAGCCCAGTACCTCCCGTTCGGTCTCCGCGAGAACGCCTGCACCTGAATCGTCGAGTTCGCTGGCCACGCCTCTACCGTACAAGGGCGCGGCAGGTGTTAGCATCCGCGCATGACAGTGGAGAATATGGTCGGCCAGCGTCGGGCGACCACGGCGATCGGTGTGACCGCCGCCCTCATCGGCTGGCTGGCCGTGGTGGAGCTGACCAGCGGCATCCTGCAGGGCTATTACGTGCCCCTGATCTCCGACATCGTCAAGCACCTGGCGATCCGCGACGCGGACTACAACTGGTTCGAAGCCGCACAACTCCTGGTCTCCGCGCTCACCGTGCCGGTGCTGGCGAAGCTCGGCGACATGTTCGGGCACAAGCGCATCCTCCTGATCGCAACCGTCCTCACCGCGCTCGCCAGCTGGGCGCTCGCCTTCTCCCACGACTTCACGGCCTACCTCATCGCGTTCGGGCTGCAGGGCTTCTACGCTGTCTGGCTGCCGCTGGAGATCGCGCTGATCTTCGACCGCGGCCGGCGCACGGGCACGGCCGCATCGCGCACGCGCCGCGCCGCCGGCCTGTTGGTGGTGGCGCTGGAGGCCGGTGCCATCGTCGGCGCCATCGGCGCCGGGCTGCTCTTCGAGGCGCTCGGACGTGAGGTCGGACTCACGCTCATGGTGCCCGCAGCGGCCGTCACGCTGGTGTTCTTCGCGATCCTGTTCGGCGTTCCGGAATCCGAGCCGGTACGCGGCCGCACCCTCGACGGTGTCGGCTTCCTGCTGCTGACCCTGGCGCTGCTGCTCATCACGTCGGGCCTGACCTTCCTCCGCATCAACGGCGTCGGAACCTGGTGGGTGTGGGCGCTCATCGTCCTCGGCGTCGTCGCGTTCGTCCCGTTCGGGCTCTGGGAGCTCAAGCAGAAGGATCCCGCGATCGACCTCCGGGTACTGCGGCAGCCGAACATGTGGCCGGTGCAGCTCACGGCAGGCCTCATCGGAATCAGCCTGCTCGGCGCCCAGGCCCCGCTCAGCACGTACGCCGGGACCGACCCGGTCAACGGCTACGGGCTCGGTCTCAGCGCCGGGCAGCGCAGCATCCTCATCGGCGCCTATCTGATCTCGATGATCGTCGGCGCGGTGCTCTTCCCCCTGGTGTCCTCCTGGCTGAGCCCGCGCGTCACGCTGATCGGCGCGTCCTTCCTGGTCGCGATCGGATACCTGCTGTTCCTGCCGTTCCATCTGGAGACCTGGCAGGTGTTCGCCAACATGGCGATCGCGGGTGTCGGCTCCGGAGCGCTGGTCGGCGCGCTGCCCGCTGCCGCTGCGGCGGCCGCACCCCGCGGCCAGACGGGTGTCGCCACGGGAATGACCAATACGACCAAGCTGATCGGCGGGTCTTTCGCCTCCGCCGTCTTCGGCGTCGTCCTCCTCACCGGAGCCGCGGCGGTGACGGCGTCCGCGGCGACCCTGTTCGGCTACATGCTCGTGTGGACCATCTGCGGCCTCGGCGCTCTCGTGGCCGCGGTGCTCCTCTTCTTCGTGCCGCGCCTGGCATTCGCCGACGCGGAGGCGCCGACCGTCTGACAGGACGAGACTGGGGGAACCATGGACGCTCCACTACCGCCGCAGGTCGGCGAGGCACTCACCCGGTTCCTCCTGGAACAGCGGCGCATCGCCCCTGGCCTGGTCAGCCGCGCCGTCGTCACCGGCTCGGCCGCGACCAACGACTGGCACGACGGCGTCAGCGACATCGACGTCGTGTTCGTGGTCACCCGCGACCCGAAGGACGACCTCCCGGCGCTCGCCACCCTCCACGCGGCGTCGACGCCGCACATCGACGGCGTCTACCTGACGGAGTCGGAGATCGCGCGTGGCCCCGACCAGGTCGAGACCGCACCGCAGGTCATGGACGGCGTGCTCCTCAGCGCCCTCGCCGGTGGGCAGCTGAGCTGGGCGACCTGGCGCGAACTCGAGGACGGCGTGCAGGGCGTCGCCGACGGCGGCGACGTGATCTGGACGCCGACCTCCGACCGGCACCCGGACTCCGCCTCGCGGGTGGTGGCACGCTCGCGCTACGACCTCATCGACTTCTGGGCGCCGGTGGGTGACAGCGCGGAGGCCGAGCTCGCCGACCGGGAGCCCGGCGACACGGTGCGCTCGGAGACGGTCCGCTGGCTGGCCCTCGGGCCGATCCGGCTCGTGGAGACGATGGAGTCGGGGCGCATCCTGTCGAAGACCGCCGCGGCCCGCAGCGCCGCCGAGCGCTGGCCGGAGCACGCCGGCCTCCTCGACCGTGCCGTGCGCGACCGCGCCGGCGAGCGCCAACACTTCACGACCACCGACGCCCACCAGGCCATCGCACTGCTGCGCCAGTGCGTCGCCCTGGCGCTCGACGAACCAGACATGATCGAATCGTGAGTCGTTGCGGTTTCCGATGCCGGAAACCCGCAACGACTCACGCTTCGATTCTGCGTTTTAGACGCGGGCGGCCTCAGCTACGGCGCGGGCGGCGGCCAGGCCGGCCGTGAGGTCGGCCTTCAGGTCGTCGATGTTCTCGAGGCCGACCGACAGGCGCACCAGACCGGGCGTGACGCCCGCGGTGAGCTGCTGCTCCGGGGTCAGCTGGGAGTGCGTGGTCGACGCCGGGTGGATGACGAGGCTGCGCACGTCGCCGATGTTCGCCAGGTGGCTGAACAGCGCGAGGTTGTCGACGAGCGCTGCACCGGCGTCCACACCGCCCTTGAGCTCGAACGAGAGCACCGCGCCGACGCCCTTCGGGGCGTACCGGTTGGCGGCGGCGTACCAGGGGCTGGTCGGCAGGCCGGAGTAGTTGACCGAGGCGACGTCGGGGTGCGCCTCCAGGAACTCCGCGATCTCCTGCGCGTTCTGCGTGTGGCGCTCCACCCGCAGCGACAGGGTCTCGATGCCCTGGATGAGCTGCCAAGCGCTGGCCGGCGCGATCGCCGAGCCGAAGTCGCGCAACAGCTGCACGCGCGCCTTGATGATGTAGGCGAGCCCGTCGCCGACCGCGGCGGTGTAGCTGGCGCCGTGGTAGGACGGGTCGGGCTCGGTGAGGCCGGGGAACTTCTCGACGTTCTTCGACCACTCGAACGCGCCGCCGTCGACGACCACGCCGCCGATGACCGTGCCGTGACCGCCGAGGAACTTGGTGGCCGAGTGGACGATGATGTCGGCGCCGTACTCGAACGGGCGGATCAGATACGGCGTCGCGATCGTGTTGTCGACGATCAGCGGGACGCCGGACTCGTGCGCGATGTCGGCGACGAGCGCGATGTCCAGGATGTTGATCTTGGGGTTTCCGATGGTCTCGGCGAAGAACAGCTTGGTGTTCGGGCGCACCGCGCGGCGCCACTCGTCGGCGTCGTCCTGGTTCTCGACGAAGGTGGTCTCGATGCCGAGCTTGGCGAGCGTGTACTTGAACAGGTTGTAGGTGCCGCCGTAGATGGAGCTCGACGAGACGATGTGGTCGCCGGCCTGGGCGATGTTCAGCACCGCGAAGGTCTCCGCGGCCTGGCCGGAGGCGACGAGGAGGGCGCCTGTGCCCCCTTCGAGCGCGGCGACGCGCTCCTCGACGACCGCCTGGGTCGGGTTCTGGATTCGCGTGTAGATGTTGCCGAACTCGGCGAGCGCGAAGAGGTTCTTGGCGTGTGCCGCGTTGTTGAAGACGTAAGAGGTCGTCTGGTAGATCGGCGTGGCGCGGGCGTTGGTCACCGGATCGGGTGCGGCGCCACTGTGGATCTGCTTGGTCTCGAACTGCCAGTCGGCGGCGTCGGTCATGGCTTTCGCTCCTTGTTCGGGTGGGGCACCGTGCGGTGGTTGCTAGCAGGCTAGACTCGCGGCCGCGCGTGGGCAACGCACCCGAAACATGCCGTAACCCGTGAGAATAGGCAGCATGAGCAGACGCGTGGTCGTGACGGGAGCGAGTTCGGGAATCGGGGCGGCGACAGTCCGCCTGTTCCGTGTGCGGGGCTGGGAGGTCGTCGGGGTCGCCCGGCGCCAGGATCGGCTCGACGAGCTCGCCGCCGAGACCGGCGCCGACGTCTTCGCCGCCGACCTGACCCGCCAGGAGGACGTCGACGCTCTGCGCGACCACCTCGCCGCCACCGGCCCGATCCACGCCCTGGTCAACAACGCGGGCGGGGCCAAGGGACTCGACTCGGTGGAGGCCTCCAGCGTCGACGACTGGATTTGGATGTACGAGATCAACGTCATCGGCACCAAGCGGGTTATCAGCGCACTGCTGCCGCTGCTGCGCGACGGCGCACGGGAGTCCGGCCACGCCGACATCCTGAACATCACGTCGATCGCGGGCCACGCGGCCTATGCGGGCGGCGGAGGCTACAACGCCGCCAAGTTCGCCGAGCACGCGCTCACGGAGGTACTGCGACTGGAGCTGAACGGCGAACCCATCCGCGTCGTCGAAGTGGCGCCCGGGATGGTCGCCACCGAGGAGTTCTCGCTCGTGCGGTTCGACGGCGACCACGAGCGTCGCGACGCGGTCTACGAGGACGTGCCGGAGCCGCTGTCAGCGGAGGACATCGCGGAGACGATCGTGCACGCGCTGGAACTGCCTCGGCATGTCGACCTCGACCTGATCGTCGTGAAGCCGGTCGCCCAGGCGGCCTCGTACCGCTTCGCCAAAGGGCCCCTGAGGGTCAAGGGCTGAGGGTCGGGCCGAGGGTCGGGGGCTGACATGGCGGACGACGCGAGACGCAGACGCTGGGAGGCGGCCACCGTGTGGCCGGGCATCGTCGCGAGCGTGGTGTTCCTCGTCGCCTACTCGTGGACGGTGCTGGAACCGGACATGTCGCAGGGTCTGTACCAGCTCCTGATCTGGCTGCTCGCGCTCATCTGGCTGGCGTTCCTCGTCGACTACGTCGTGCGGCTCCGGTTCGCGGAGGACAAGCGCGGCTTCATCCACCACAACCTCGTCGACCTGCTGTCAGTGCTGATCCCGCTCGCCCGGCCGTTCCGCTTGGTCGTGGACCTCTTCCGGATACCGAGCCTGCGCGGAGACTCCGGCAGCCACCTGCGGCGACGGATCGTCATCATCGCCGGCACCTTCGTGGTGATGTTCATCTACGTCATCTCGCTGGCGGTGTACCAGGTGGAGCGCTATGCGCCCGGATCGAACATCCACTCGTTCGGAGACTCGCTCTGGTGGGCCTGCGTCACGATGGCGACCGTCGGCTACGGCGACTACTACCCCGTGACCGTGACCGGGCGGCTGCTGGCCGTCGTGCTGATGATCGGCGGGGTCGCCATCGTCGGAACGGCGAGCGCGACGATCGTCAGCTACCTGAACGAACAGACGCAGCAGGCGCGGGAGCGGCGGACGCGGGAGCACCACGAGGCGAACGGGCCGGGGCAGAGCCCCGACCCGAACCACCTGGACTCGGACTGACGGTGGTCAGCGCTCGACGGCCTCCACCGCGCGCCCTGCCGCCTTCGCGTCACCGGACCCGGCGAGCACGCTGCCGGTGAGGGAGCCGAGGACCGCGCCCAAGTCGATCCCGGTCAGGTCCTTGACGATCTTGGGCACCTCGCTGGTCACCTGTCCGATCGTCTTCGTCACCGCGGAGGCGCCCTCCGTGCTGATGACCGTCAGCGAGTCGATGTTGGCGAGCGGCTCGGCGACGGCCCGTGTGATCTCGGGCAGGCGCTCGATGATCTCGGAGGCCAGCCCGGCCTCCCCGAACTTCCGCAGTGCCTCCGCCTTGGCGTCCGTGGCGCGGGCCTCGGCCAGACCCTCCGCTTCGATCGCGGCGGCGCGAGCTTCGCCGTCGGCGCGCACACCGGCGGCGAGCGCGATCTGCCTGTCGCGCTCGGCCTCGCCCGTGAGACGGACGGCCTCGGCAGCGGCCTGGGCGTCCTGCACGGCGGCGACCTTGTTCGCCTCGGCGATGGTGCGTCGCTTGAACGCATCCGCCTCCGTCGCGGCGTTCGCGGCATCGCGCTCGGCCTGAGCACGCTGGACGGTCGCGTACGCGTCGGCCTCCGCCGGCTTGCGCACCTCGATGTCCAGTCGCTCCTGCTCCACCTTCGCCTTCTCGGCGAGCGCATCGCGCTCCTGCGCCGCGACGATCCTGTCCTGTTCGGCCGTGGCGAGCTGTCCGGCCGCGTCCGCCTCGGCGTTCGCCCGGTCGGTCTCGGCCTTGATCCCTGCCTGCTTGAGGCTGAGGGCCTTCTGCCGCTCGGCGATCTGTTCTGCGGCGTCGATGCGGGCGAACTCGCTGGCCCGGGCCGTCTCCGCCTCTTTGATCTCGGCGTTCTGCTTGGCGAGCGCGGCCTCCGCCCGCCCCAGGTCGGCGAGGTAGTTGGTGCCGGGCGTCGAGATGTCCGAGATGTTGAGCAGATCGACCTGGAGGCCCTGTTCGGCGAGGTCGACCTTCGTCGCCTCGACGACCGCTTCGGAGAGCGCATTGCGATTCGAGATGATCTCGGTGACCGGCATGTTGCCGATGATCGAACGCAGCGAGCCCTCCAGCGACTGCTGGATGATCTCGGTGAGGGAGTTCTGTTGCGAGAGGAATCGCTGGGCCGCCCGCCTGACGCCCTCCGGGGTGCCCGAGACCTTGAAGTTGACGCTCGCCTGGATCGCCAGCTTGATGAAGTTGGCGTCGACGCCTTCGACCACGATCCCGATCTGCCGCTGCTCCAGCGAGATGGGGAAGCCCTGCTGCAGGATCGGCCAGATGAACACCCGGCCGCCGATCACGACCCGCTGACCGCCGTCCGGCTCACGGTCGCCCGCGCTTCTGCCGGCGCCGCGCCCCACGATCACGAGCGCCTCGTTCGGCGCCACGCGCCGGATGCGGCCGGCGATGAACACGAACACGGCGAGCAGGGCGACGAGAATCGCGCCGACGGCGACGATTCCGATGAGGGAGGGATCCACGGATCAGTCCTTTCGGTGGGTGGTGGGGTCGAGCGGCTCGACGCGCACGCGCGATCCGCTCGCGAAGAGGACCCGCACGGGCGTGCCGGCGGGGATCCCGACAGCGCTGGTCGCGAGCCGGGTCTCGACTTCGTACGGCCCGTCGAGGCTGACTTCGCCTCCGGCCGGGGTGACCGTCGTTCGAGCGATGCCGGTGAGACCGGTCGGATCGCTCGGCACTCCGTCTTCGCTCCGCTGGAACCGACGGATGAGCAGCTGCACCCCGACGAGGGCGATGACACCGACGACACCCGCGATCGGATAGGCGTACCCGGCCGGCAAGCCGTTCGCGAGGACCAGCACACCGGATGCGCCGAAGAGCGTGAGCCCCGCGCCCAGCCCGGTTCCCGACAGCGCTCCGTCGAGAAGGTCGAACAGCTCGCCGAAGAGCATCGAGACGAGCAGCACGAGAAGTCCGGCGCCGCCGATGACCGCGAAGACGAGCACGATGATCCCCCTGACGCTCGATTACATTCCAAATCTAACATGTGTGGCATGCAGGCCGGCATCCCCTCCCGTAACACAGCACCCACCACGTCCTCGCTCCGGGAGAATGAACGCATGGAGTGGCAGACCTCGGCGGACACGGCACCCTCGAGCTTCATCACGGAGGCTCAGGCGCGATCGTTGCTGGGCAAGCCTCCAGCGAGCGGGGCGTGGAAGGAGTCCGACCCCGAGGGGACCCGGCGGTTCGCGGGCATCGGCGCGTTCGCGTTCGAGAGCGGCGAGAGCCTCCCGTTCGTGCGCGTCGCCTACGAGACCTGGGGCGAGCTCTCGCCGGAGGGCGACAACGCTGTGCTCGTGCTGCACGCACTCACCGGCGACAGCCATGCCATCGGCGCCTCCGGAACCGGCCACCCCACGCCGGGATGGTGGCAGGGCGTCATCGGCCCGGGCAAGGCGATCGACACCGACCGCTGGTTCGTCATCGCCCCCAACATGCTCGGCGGGTGCCAGGGCACCACCGGCCCCGCGTCGATCGCACCCGACGGCGCCGAGTGGGGCCCGCGGTTCCCGTTCACCACCATCCGCGACCAGGTGAACGCGCAGGCCGCGTTCGCCGACGCGATCGGCGTCGGGCGCTGGGCCGCGGTGATCGGCGGTTCGATGGGCGGGATGCAGGCTCTCGAGTGGGCCGTCTCGTTCCCCGACCGCGTCGAACGGTTGGCCGTGATCGCCGCTCCTCCCTTCTCGACCGCCGACCAGATCGCGCTCAACTCGGTGCAGATCGAGGCCGTGCGCACCGACCCGCTCTTCCACGGCGGCCGCTACTACGACGAGAAGGACGGCGAGGGTCCGCACCGCGGCCTGGCCCTCGCTCGCCGGATGGCACTGCTCAACTACCGCAGCCCGTCCGAGCTGAACGAACGGTTCGAGCGCGCGTGGCAGAGCGAGATCAGCCCGCTCGGCGGAGGTGGCCGATTCGCCGTCGAGTCGTATCTCGACTTCCACGGCAACAAGTTCACGCGCCGCTTCGACGCGAACAGCTACCTCATCCTCGTGGAGGCGATGAACTCCCACGATGTCGGTCGCGGACGTGGCGGCCTGGCTGCGGCGCTCGCTCACGTGACCGCCCGCACGCTCGTCGTCGGCATCGACAGCGACCGGCTGTTCCCCGTGGAGGGGCAGGAGCTCATCGCCTCCCACCTCCCGGAGACGATCGACGGTAGAGTTCCGGTGGTGATCCGCTCCGACTTCGGTCACGACGCGTTCCTGATCGAAGACGATGCGGTCACCGAGCAGCTGAGGAGGCTGTTCGCGGCCTGAGGGGAACGGAGGGGCATGTCGCGCATCCAGAAGGAGCGTGATCGGCTTCTCGCCACCACCGCCCGCACCGTCGGCCTCACCGCCACCGCGACGACGCTGTTGATCCTGAGCGTCCCCGGCACCATCCCTCCGCCCCTGTACTTCGCGTCGGTCGTCCTGATCGCCTGCATGGGGGTGGCCCAGTTCCAGCTCGCCACGCTCGCCCGCTTGACGGTCTGGATGTGCGTGATCGTCGTCGCGGGGGTCGGGATCATCCTGCTGAACCTGCTGCCGAATGCGCAGCTCGGGCCGTCGGCGGTCACCACGATCGGCGTGGTCGGCGCCGTGGGGGTCGCCTGCGTGTCGTTGCTGGGGCCGACCTCCCGACGCCGCGCTCTGCTGGCGATCCTCGCGGGCGCCGCGACTCTCGGCGCGTGCGTGACGACCCTCCTCGTCACCGGATCGCGTCTCGTCGAGGTCCTGATCTTCATCGTCGCGGGCTGGGTCGCCCTGACGGCCACCGGCGTCTGGCTGGCCCGCACCGTGCCGCGAGCGCTCAAGCGCATCTCTACGATGAGCCGCGCCTACCGCGTCGAGCGACAGGCCAGCGAGACCGAGGCGCGACGCCGGCAGGGCGCCCGCCTGCTACACGACACGGTGCTTGCGACGCTCACCCTGCTCGCCCACTCCGGGGTCGGCGTCGGCGTCGGCGCGCTGCGCGAGCAGGCCGCAGAAGACGCAGCGCTGCTGCGCCAGCTTCGCCTCGGCTTCACCCCGGACCCGACCCGCTCGGGCGACTACCGCCTCAAACCGGTGGAGGAGTCGACGCTCGGCAACACCCTGGAGTCGGTGAAGCAACGCTTCCGGAGGATGGGGCTGGAGGTCAATTGGCACGGCGCCGGCCAAGTGCTGCTGCCGAGCGACGTGCTCGACTCGTTCCTGCTCGCCCTCGGCGAGTGCCTCGAGAACGTGCGCAGGCACTCCGGCGTCAACGAGGCCCATGTCACCATCACCGACGACGAGACGACGGTGCGCGCGATGGTCACCGACGCCGGCAAGGGCTTCGACGTCGCGAGCATCGAGGAGGGCCGCCTCGGCTTCACCGAGTCGATCGTCGCCCGCCTGCGCGACGTCGGAGGCAACGCCCGACTGTTCTCGTCGCCCGGCAGCGGGACGACGGTGGTGCTGGAGGTGCCCAAATGAGCCCGGATGACCGCACCATCCCGATGTCCCGCGGGCTGTTCGGCGCCCGCCGGTCGGGAGCGGTGGGCTCCGCAGCGCTCCCCCGTGGGCGGCAGGAACGCGACGCGCTCGGCCGTGCCCGCCTCGACCTCGGGTTCAACATCGCGTCCGTCGCGCTCATCGCCTTCCTGTTCGCGATCATGGTGCTCATGGCGCCGAACTACCCCGACCTCGCATTCACCCTTGCCGCGTGGGGCGTGCTGCTCGTGACGCTGATGACGGCGCTGGTGCTGCGGTTCCGGCTGCCCGACCTCCTGCCGAACTGGCTGTTCGCCGTCGCGCTGGTGCTCTGGGCTGCCGCCGTGGTGCTCGACATCCTCGGCACCGCGACGTCGACGGCGTGGATCCCGCTCACGGCCGCGGCCGCCGTCGGTCCCGCGCTGCTGCTCTGTGTTACGGTGCGGCCCGCCCGCGACATCGTGATCGCGGCTGCGGCACTCGGGGTCGTGCTGGCGGCGGTCCTCCTGTTCCGGTCGCTGGGCGACCTCCGGATGCTCGGCCCCGGGGTCGCCACCGTGGCCATTGCGATCGCGCCTCCCCTGGTCGGCATGCAGATCGTGCGCTCGCTCAGCACCCTGGTGCAGCTGGAGCTCGACCTCGTCCAGGTGCAGAGCACCGTGTCGTCGCCTGGCTACGCCGTGGGGATGATGGCGTCGGAGGAGCTCGCCCGTCTCGACCTGGCGGCCGAGCGGCTGCTCGACGGCGTGGCGACCGGCCGCACCGCCCTCCCGCTCGACGAGGCCACCGCCGACGCCGCTGCCAGCATCGCCACCGAGCTACGGCTGCACCTTATCCAAGGCCGCAAGGAGACCTGGCTTTACCATGCGGTGACGGAGTCAGCGCTGCTCGGCCCGACCGTCACCCTGACCGACCCCGACGGGCTCGCCGCCGGGCTCACCCGCGACCAGCGCGACGGCCTGCTCACCGCGGTGTGGCTGCTGATCAGCGACCCGGTCCGCTCCGGAGCCGGCCAGGCGCGCACGCTCAGCCTCGATATCGTGCGCACGGCGGGGCCGCAGGTGGCCGCAGGCTCGGCCGTCGCCACCGGTCCCACAATGGCAATCGTGATCACGACCACCGGTGTGCCGCGAAACGCGGTAGACCCTGCGGCGTGGCAAGCTATCCGTAAGGTGGGACGCCACGCCGAGTCGTTCTCCGACTCGGCGCTCCGTATCGAGATCACAACCGTGGGCGACACAACGGCCGACCTGACCTGACCCAGCCGGCCACCGGTATGAAGAAAGGCTGCTCATGAGCGAGGCTCCCCCCATCAGGATCGCGATCGTCGACGATCACAAGATGCTGCTCGGCGCCCTGACCGAATGGATCCGCGGCGCAGCAGACGACATCCGCATGGTCGCGGCCGTCGCCAGCTGGCCCGAGCTGTTGACCCACCCCGAGTTCCCTGTCGACGTCGTGCTGCTCGACCTCGACCTCAAGGACAACATCCCGATCTCGCTCAAGCTGTCGACGCTGAAGACGACGGGCGTGCGCACGGTGCTGATGAGCACCTACTCGGAGCCGGCTGTCGTGCGCGAGGCCCTGGCGGCCGGCGCGCTCGGCTACCTGGTCAAGAGCGAGGACGCCGAGATGATCGTGGAGGCCATCCGCGCGGCGAGCACGGGCGAGTCCTTCATCTCAGCGGAGCTCGACCTGGCGCTCAACGCCGGCGAGCTCGGCGGCGCGCCGAAGCTCAGCGCGCAGGAGCGCCGCGTGATGGCGCTCTACGGCGCAGGCGAGCCGGTGAAGGCCGTGGCGTTCCAGCTCGGGATCTCGGACGAGACCGCCAAGAGCTACCTCAAGCGCATCCGCGAGAAGTACCGCGTGGCGGGCTACGACGTCGGCACGAAGGTGGCACTGCGCAAGCGCGCCATCCAGGACGGCATCCTGCTGCAGAACGACTGACGCGCGGCGGCTCGTCGCCCGCCTGCTCGTGATCGAGTTGGCACAATACGCCGTCTCGCGACGTGCTCGCGCGGCGTGTCGTGGCAGTTCGTTTCACCGTAACCCGATTGAAACGTCACAGTCGAAACGATTCGATAGACTGTGCCGGTGAACCCCGTTATCGACGGGCCGACGCAGTTGTCGTCGGCCCGTACTCGTCTTGCGCTGCTCGCTCTCGCCCTCGGTGGCTTCGGCATCGGCTCTACGGAGTTCGTCGCCATGGGCCTGCTGCCGAACATCGCCCACGATCTGCTGCCGCAGCTGTACGCGGCCTCCCCCACCGGGGCGAACGCGCAGGCGGGCTGGATCATCTCGGCGTATGCGCTCGGCGTCGTCGTCGGCGCACCGACGATCGCAGCGGCCGCCGCGCGCTGGCCGCGCAAGAAGCTGCTGCTCTGGCTGTTGGTGGCGTTCACCCTCGGCACCGTGGCCTCGGCTCTCGCCCCCACCTTCCAGCTGGTGCTCCTCGCCCGGTTCGTCTCGGCGCTGCCGCACGGCGCGTACTTCGGCATCGCCTCCCTCGTCGCCGCGTCGCTGATGGGGCCGGGCAAGCGCGGCCAGGGCGTCGCGTTCGTGCTCTCGGGTCTCACGATCGCCAACGTCATCGGCGTGCCCGTCATCACCTGGATCGGGCAGACCCACGACTGGCGCATCGCCTACCTGGTCGTCGCGGCGATCTTCGCTCTGACCTTCGCCGCCGTCGCCCTGCTGGTGCCGTGGCAGGCGGGCGACCCCACGGCCACCCTGCGCAACGAGTTGAGGGCGTTCACGCGGTTGCAGGTCTGGCTCGCGCTCCTCATCGGAGCGATCGGCTTTGGCGGCTTCTTCGCCGTCTACACCTATGTCGCCCCCCTGGTGACGACGGTCACGGGCCTGTCGGCCTCCGCGGTCCCGCTGGTGCTGATCCTGGTCGGCGTCGGCATGACCGTGGGCAACCTCCTGGGCGGACGCCAGGCCGACCGCGGCGTCGAGCGCGGGATGCTGCTGTTCTTCGGCGTGATGCTCGCCGGCCTCGCCGCGCTGTTCGTGACGGCCTGGAGCCTGCCGGGCCTGCTGATCTCGATCTTCGTCATCGCCGCCGCCGCGTCGGCACTCTCCCCCATGATCCAGACGCGGCTGATGGATGTCGCGCGCGACAGCCAGTCCATCGCCGCGGCCCTCAATCACTCGGCGCTCAACATCGCGAACGCGTCAGGAGCGTTCCTCGGCGGGCTTACGATCGCGGCCGGCTTCGGCTACCTGTCGCCCATCCTCGTCGGCATCGTGCTGGCCGTCGCCGGAATCGTCCTCGCGCTCGTGTCGTTCGGGATCGATCACTCCCGCAGCCGCCGCGGCATCGACACCGGCGCCGACACCGGCGTCGTGCATGCCCAGCGCCCCGACCCCGTCCCAATCGACTGAGACACCGCCTCCTCGCTTCCATCGCCTCCATCGCCTCCATCGCCGAAGGGCACCCAAACGCCCCTAGAAACGCCAAAATAGGGATGTTTACGTGCCCTCGCCGGTCGGCTCGGGCGCCCCGGGCGCCCGGGTTCAGCGCTACTGCGCCTGGAAGAACTCGGCCACGTCGACGTCGTCGTCGACCGGTTCGGCGCGACGGAACCCGGTGCGGATCGCCCCGACGACCGCGAACAGCACCGCCCCGAAGAGCGTGCCGGCGATCAGCACGAGCACGGGCAGGTAGATCGGCCAGCCGTACGCCAGCAGGTAGTAGCCGATCGTCAGCGCGACCGGGTCCACTACTGCTCCTCGCCCCGATCCAGAGCCGCCTCGAGCCGCTCGACCTTACCGTCGATCTCGCCGCTGTGGCCGGGACGGATGTCGGCCTTCAGCACGAGCGAGACCCGCGACCCGTATGCGCCGACCGCCTCCGTGGCCCGGCGGATGACGTCGAACACGTCGTCCCACTCGCCCTCGAGCTCGGTGAACATCGACGACGTGCGATTCGGGAGGCCCGACTCGCGAACGATGCGGACCGCCGCCGCCACCGCGTCGTGCACGGACGCGTCCGGCCTTTCGCCCCCGCTCGGCGCCACCGAGAATGCGACCAGCATAGGTCCTCCTTCGTCCGGCACCCGGGATGCCCGGGCACACCAGCCAGTCTAGGAGGGTCACCGTTCGGCGCGACCCCTCAGCCGGCCTCCCGCACCGGCACCGGGTGGGCGTCGGGCGCCGCGCGGAACGGCCAGGCGTGTGCGGGCAGCAGGTCGCCCGCGGCTTCGTCCGCGTGGCGCTTGCGCCAGAGTGCCCCGATCGTCCAGCCGAGGATGACGAAGTACATGAGATTGCGCACGGTCAGCACCGCCACCATGATCGGCAGCGGGATGAGCAGCCCGTCGTAGAGGTACGGGTAGATCACCTGGGTGAGCGCGGCGGTGACGAGCACGAGCACCGAGGGCGTCTTGAATCCACGGCCCTGGTAGACCAGACCGATGATGACCGGGGCGGCTAGCCAGGTGATGTACTGCGGCGAGCCGACCTTGTTGAACGCGATGAACGCCGTCACCAACGCCAGCGACAGCTCCGGTAAGATGCGCGTGTACGGCGTCCCTCGCCGCAGCGATCGGATGCCGATCAGGGCGACCACGATCGCGGTGAGACCGAACAGCGGGTTCATCAGCGAACCGGCCGCCACCGTGCCTTCGCCGGTGACCTGGAACGTGAGCAGATCCTGGTCGTAGTAGACGATGGCGCCCGGCACGTGGAACGCGGCCTGCCACATCCAGAACGTCGCCACCGGCGCCTCGATCTGGATTCCGCGCCCGGTCTGCATCGTGATGAAGCTGAGCACGTGGAGGCCCGCGCCGAAGATCAGCGGGACGGCGAGGATGATGGCGCTCGTGACGGCCACGGTCGCGACGATCCGCCAGCGCGACCTCAACCCGACCACCGCGGCCAGCAGGATGGCGGCCGGCCACACTTTGATCCAGGTCGCGACCGTCAGCACCACCACTGCGGCGCGCTCGTGGAGGGTCAGCCAGAGCACCCCGACGATGGCCAGAGCTGCCGACACCGAGTCGAGCCGGCCGACGGCGATGGGGCCGAGGAGGAGCAGGAACGCCAGCCACCACCAGCCGGCGACGAGTCGACGCGGCTCCCGGCCGATGATGAGGACGGCGAAGGCGGCGGCGTTCAGGAGCATCACCATCGTCAGCCAACCGCCGACGTAGTTGTCCGCACCGAACAGCAGGGGAAGCATCACCGGCACGATCGCGGCGAACGGGTACACCCAGTCCGCGTTGACGCCGACGATCTCGGTGCCCTGCGCGGCGAGCTGCGCCCACGGCTTGTAGACCCATATCACGTCGCCGAGGCCCTTGCCCTCGCTGAGTGCCAGGGCGCCGATGACGAGGTGGACGACCAGGAACGCGATCCAGAGGCTCAGCGGGCTGGACGCCACGCGGCTGAGGGTGGTGCTGGGGAGGAGCCCGGCGATGGCCCGCGCGCCGTCGTGTCGGGAGGCGACGCGCGCCGGTCCCCGATCGCCGCGGACTGTACCCGCCTCGGAGGCCGCGCCCGAGTCGCTGCCCGCAGCGCTCGTCCCCGCTGCGTCAATCCCCATGGGGCCTCATCCTAGGGGACGCACCCGAACCGGAACCGTCGCCTGGGCTCCGCCGCGTGCGAGGTCGCTCAGCTTCCGGCGAGCAGCCGACGCAGCACGCCCGGCACCGCCTCCGCCACGTCGAGCGCCACCACGGGACCGCCCTGCGACGCGCTCTCGCCCGCCCGGCCGTGCACCCAGGCCGCGGTCGCGGCGAGCGCCGCCAGCGCGTCGTGGCCGCGTTCGCTCACCGCATCGGCGTGCGTGGCGACCAAGGCGCCGAGCACACCGCCGAGCACGTCGCCGCTGCCGGCGGTCGCCAGCCAGGCGGGTCCCCCTGTGACGGTGATGCGCGGACGGCCGGGGGCGACGACGTGGGTCGTGTGACCCTTGAGGAGCACCGTCACGCCAAGCGCCGAGGCGGCCCGCTCCGCCCAGCGGCCGGGGTCGGCCCGGATGTCCTCGGCGTCTGGAGTCGGGGCGTCCCCGCCGGCCGCCGCGAGGGCCACGGCCAGCTCGCGGTAGTGCGGCGTGATGACGACCGGGCCCGTCGCCCGGGTCACCAGGTCGAGGGCGCCGGCGTCGATGACGAGCGGCGTGCCGTCGTCGAGGGCGGCGTTCAGCCGGCGAGCGTCATCGTCACTGCGGTCGTCAGCCGACATCCCCGAACCGATGAGCCAGGCCTGCACACGACCGGGCGCCGAGACGATCTCGGGACGGCGGCGTAGCACCTCCTCCGTCGCGTGCGGCGCTCCGAGGTAGCGGACCATCCCGACGCCGGTCCGCGCCGCCGCCTCGGCGCCGAGCACGGCGGCACCTGGGTAGCGCGCCGACCCGGTGACCATTCCGAGCACGCCGCGCGAGTACTTGTCGTCGTCCTCCGTCGGCACCGCGATCCACCTGCGGGCGTCGCCCGCCTCCCAGTCCGTCGGCTCCGGTCGCTCGCGGTTGTCGTCCATCGCACCTCCCACGCCCACGATAGGTTGAGGATATGCGCATCTCCATCCCCGGAACGGTGGTCATCTTCGATTACGGCGAGGTCATCTCGGTCACTCCGAGCGAGACGGACCGCACGGCCCTGGTGGGGATCGCCGGCGGCGACGCCGAACAGTTCTGGCCGGCCTACTGGCGCCACCGCAACGCGCTCGACCAGGGCACCCTGACGATCCAGCAGTACTGGCGCGGCATCGAGCGCGAGCTCGGCGAGAGCTGGGAGGACGCGACCATCCACCGGCTGTGGCTGGCCGACTTCCGCAGCTGGCTGACCATCGACCACGACACTCTGCGGGTCCTCCTCGACCTGAAGGAGGGAGGCACGCGCCTCGCCCTGCTCTCGAACGCCGGGCGGGACTTCGGGTCCTACTTCCGGCATGGCACGCTCGGCGACCTGTTCGAGCAGGTGTTCGTCAGCGGCGAGCTGGGAACCGTGAAGCCGAGCGCCGAGATCTTCGAGCACGTCATGTCCGAGCTCGGCGTGACTCCCGAGCAGACGGTCTTCATCGACAACAAGGCCGAGAACGTGGAGGGCGCGCGGGCGCTGGGGATCGCCAGCCACGTGTACACCTCGGCGGAGGACCTCCGGGCATATCTGCAGACCCTGGCGGCTTGAGACTCGTATGACCTCCCTCTTCGACTCGATCACTCTGCGTGGCGTCACCGCCCGCAACCGCATCTGGACCTCGCCGATGTGCCAGTACTCCGTGCTCGACGAGTCGGGGGTGCCGCAGACCTGGCAGCTCGTGCACCTCGGCTCGCTCGCGGTCGGCGGCAGCGGCATCGTGTTCACGGAGGCGACCTCCGTGAACTCCGAGGGCAGGATCTCGCCCCGCGACACCGGCATCTGGACGGACGAGCAGGCGGAAGCGTGGCGACCGATCGCGGCGTTCATCGCCGAGCGGGGCGCGGTCCCGGCGATCCAGCTCGCCCACGCGGGTCGCAAGGCCTCCAGCTGGCCGGCGTGGGGCTTCGAAGACCGCCACGGCTCGGTCCCGGTCGAGGAGGGCGGCTGGACGACCGTCGCGCCCTCGGCGGTCGCGTTCGGCGACCTCGCGGTGCCGGCGGAGCTCGACCTCGCGGGCATCGATGCGATCGTCGACGATTTCCGCTCGGCGGCACGCCGCGCGGTCGACGTCGGCTTCCGCATCCTCGAGCTGCACGCGGCGCACGGGTATCTGCTGCACCAGTTCCTCTCCCCCATCGCCAACCACCGAACCGACGAGTACGGCGGATCGCTCGAGAACCGGGCGCGGCTGCTGCTGAGGGTCGTCTCGGCCGTGCGCGACGAGGTCGGCGACGGCGTCCCGCTCTTCGTGCGGTTCTCCGGCAGCGACTGGACTCCGGGAGGCTGGGACGAGCAGCAGACCGCAACCGTCGCCGCGTGGGCGCAGGAGGCTGGCGCCGACTTCTTCGACATCTCGTCCGGCGGCATCCAGACGGGCATACGCATCCCTCTCGAACCCGGGTACCAGGTGCCCTTCGCCGAGCACGTCCGCAGCTCCGCCGAGGTGGATGTGAGCGCCGTCGGCCTGATAACCACGCCGCAGCAGGCGGCCGACGTCGTCGAGAACGGCAGCGCTGACGCCGTGATGCTGGCGCGCGAACTGCTGCGCGACCCGCATTTCCCGTTGCGGGCCGCACACGAACTCGGCGTCACGATCGACTACTGGCCTCCGCAGTACCTGCGGGCCCAATGGCGCGATTGAACGGTGGCGCGATTGAACGGTTGAGCGGTCGACCTACATGGGTGTGTTCGGCTGCGTCAGGCAGAGGTAGTTGCCTTCGCTGTCCTGGAACCAGGCCGACTTGCCCTCGTCGTCGGTCGCGACTCCGTTCTCGGTCGTGAGGCCGGGGAAGTCGTAGTCCGCGAAGACCACTCCCTTGCCGCGCAGGTGCTCCATCTCCGCGGCGATGTCGTCCACCAGCCAGCACATCGCGGTGTTCTGCGCGGTGCCGGCGTTGGCGGTCTCGTAGATGTAGATCCAGGAGTCGCCCCCCGTGCGATACCGGACGCCCTGTTCGCTGACGTCCTCCGGCTCGAGTTCGAGCTTGTCGCGGAACCAGGCTGTGGCGCGCGACAGGTCCGCTGCGGGAAGTACTGAGTATGTTTTGCTCGACGATAACATGAGCATTTCTCCTCTTCGTTTCGCGCGGCATCGTACTCCTTCGCGGGCGGCGCGACCCCCTGGACCGGTCTGTCTACCCCCGCCCCACCCCCGGAACGCGAGAACTCAGGTCCGAGGCTCGTGGAGATCGCGGTGATGAACGAGCCGCAGCCGTAGATCACGCAGCCGATCGCGAAGGCGCGCTTGCGCCCGATGATCTGCCCGATCTTCCCGCCGGTGATCATGAATGCGGCCATCACCAGTGTGTAGAGCGTGATCGCCGTCTGGATCCCGGTGACGCTCGTGCCGACGTCCTTCGCGACCGTCGCGATCGACACGTTCATCACCGAGCTGTCGAGCATCATCAGGAACTGGCCCGCGCACAGCGTCAGCAGCACGCCGCCAGCGGCTGCCGCGGTCGCCTTACTCGACATGGATCACCGAGCCTTCACGAGCTACGCCGCTGCTCCGTCCGGCTAGCCAACCGCCTTGTCCGGGAGGGACTCGCGAAAGGCCGGGCGGCCGGAGACGAGCGATGTGATGACGCACCACGACGGTCGACCTCGACCTGTCGACTACTGCCTGTTTAGGGAGCGTTCGGCCATACCGGTGTTCTCAGCGACGAGGTATACGAAGACGCCGAGAAACGGCAGTGCGATCACGAAAACGATCCATAGGACCTTGGTCCAGCCGGACTCGTCGTGGCGGCGGAAGATGTCGGCCAGAACGCTGAAAAGGATCCAGATCCAGGCCACGAAGGCGAAGAAGATGAGCATCGTCCACAGGATTTCGAGGAACGGGTAGCTGGTCGCGATGAGCATGTGTCGTCCTATCTATCGAGAGGGAACGGAGGAGTGCAGGTGGGAGGGGTAGCTCTCGGGCCCGCTTTGGTGTCAACTTCTTGCGTTTTCAGGGGCGGGAAGTCCGGCTCAGTCAGCCGGCGGCACCACCTCCCCCGAACGCGTCAGCGCCTCGCCCGCCGGCGCGAGCGCCTCCGCACGCCGCAGACCGACACGGGGCTGAGCGGCCGGCCGATCGGGTCGATGAACAGCGAGCAAGGTCCGGTTGCGGTCGGCATGTTGCCTTCAAGCACGTCCACGTTGTAGGTGAGGGTCTCGCCGTCCAAGCGCGGGTTCGTGAGCGTGACCACGATGTCCTCGGGCGTCTCGTCCTGGGAGGCGAGGAACGAGAGCACGGCGTTGGGGGGATCCTCGAGGAAGCTGTTATCCCCGTCTCCCCAGCCTTCCACGAATTGTGCGGAGGTGAGATGGCCGACGATCCGCTCAGGACGGTCGGAGAACATCAGCGTGGACGGTGCAAGCCCCTTCAGCGTCATCGAGCCGTTGCTGCTAGTCACCCCCTGGGCACTTTGGACGTAGAGCGCCTCGAACTCGTCTGGCTGGGTTGTTGGTTCTGACGACACTGGATCTCCTTTATTGTCACTTTGCGGCCAGGCCCTCAGGCTTGGTCTGTCCGGCTTGTACCTTCACCTCGGGTATTCGGGCCCTCGGGACTCTCACTCAGTAGTGCCGCTTGGGGTGCTGGATCAGCCACGACGTTATAGCCCCGCCTCGGCGGTAATGCGGCCCGATTCGGCGGCATCGGTCAGGGCTTCGTAGTCGCGCTCGTTCTGTTCGGCGTAGGCGTGGGAGAACTCGACGATTGCGCGGTCAAAGGCGGCACTCTTGCCGAGGTAGGCGGCGATCGCGATCCGGTCGCCGCTGCGGGCGTGTGCGCGTGCGAGCGTCCAGCCGCATAGGCGACCGTAGGTGGCCATGCCGCTCGGAACCATCTGTTCGACTTCGGCCGATCCCTTCCAGTCCTTCAGCTGGCGCCCGTAGAAGTCGCGGGGCTTGTCGTCGAGCCCTGACTCGACGTGCAGCCAGCCGAGGAAGATGTCGCTCGAGGCCTGCATCAGGCGCTGTCCAGTGACAACTCGCTCGCCGTGGTTCTCGAACTCGCTGGGCTCGAGGAACTCCTCGAGCACTGAGGCCTCCGCCTCCTTCAGCTGCAGGAACAGCGGGTCCTGGCCGTCGCGTCCGACCAGCAAGGCGATCCAGGCGCGGGTGCCTACGCTGCCGACGCCGACCACCTTGCGCGCGAAGTCGACCAGCTGGAACTCCTCGAGCAGGACGCGCCGGTCGTGCTGGAGCGTGGCGCGGTAGGAACTCAGGGTCCCGCGCAGCGCGTCGAACATTTCGTCGCGTTCCATGCCGTGCGCGAGTTCGTCGATCGGGACGATCAGAGGCGGTTCGGCCACGATCCGCGCCTGCCCGTCGACCTCGCGGGTGAGCTTGGAGAACGCCGACATGCTGTCCTTCGTGCGCGCCTTGGCGAGCCCCTTCTCGGTTCGCTTGACCTGCTTGGGCTTGAACTGCGAGCCGAGTTCGGCGATCGTCGCCTCGACGTCCAGGTGTGCGTACCAGACCTCGAGGTTCTTCATGGCGGCGAAGCGTGCCATCGCCGTGCGGTACTCCGCGACGGTGTCGAGCACGATCCGCTCTTGGTCCTTGACCGGGAATCCGTTGTACTGCGCTGCGATGAGCATGCTCACCGCGAGGCGCTTGACGTCCCACTCCCAGGGCCCTGGGAGCGTCTCGTCGAAGTCGTTGACGTCGAAGACGAGCCGTCGCTCGGGCGAGGCGAACACGCCGAAGTTCGACAGGTGCGCGTCGCCGCAGCACTGCACCTGAAGCCCCGAGCGAGGCGTGGCGGCGAGGTCGCTGGCCATGATCAGCGCAGCTCCCCGGTAGAACGTGAACGGCGAGACCAGCATGCGCCCGTAGCGGATCGGGACGAGCTCGGGCACGCGCGTCTTCGCCTGGCGTTCGAGCAGCTTGATCGGGTCAGGGCGCCGCGCGCGGCGGCTTATAGTCGGCGTGGCTGGAGCGCGGCACTTCGGCACGCGCCGCCTTGCCGCGGGCCACACGCTCTGCGACGCTCAGGTGCGGTACCGCCTTGACCGTACCGTTCCCTTTTGCGGTGGCTGAGCCACGAATCGGGCGAGGCCCACTTGACGACAGGACTGTTGAAGGAGACATCTACGCCCTAGGCGTTGTTTGAGGTCTTGGATAGGAGGATGGGCGAGGTGCGGCCAGCCCGATAGGGACGCAAATAGGAGTGGTGGCCGCGATCGTCCGCGTTCCCTGCTCGAGACTGTCCCGGGACGACTGTCATGGGCGATGTCCCCGCGGCGCTTCGGGCTCGTCCTCGCGGAGCGCGTGGTTCGGCTCATATCCGAGCGCGAGCGCAAGCTTCGGCGCGGCTGAGCTGGTCCGAACGATGCCGGCCGACGGGAGGACCGCTACGAGAGTGTCGACGATTTCTGCGTCCGATGCGCCCGCGGCCTGGGCCGCCTGGACAGTCGCGACATAGGACGGGATAGCTCCCTCGATACCGATCAGCACAGCTAGCTTGACGAGCTCACACGTGCGTTGGTCGAGCTCAGGGTCGAGCTCAGCTCCCTCGCCGCCAGACCGGCTCAAGGATTGGATGAAGCCCTCGTCCCTGAGCGCGATTCTCGCGAGCGTGTCTTCGGTCGTGGCCACTGCTCCATTGCAGCGCGGGGACGCCGGGCGAGCATCGGCCATATAGGTTGAAATCGCACGAAGACAGAGTTCAGCGATCTGGGCTAGTCGCCAGGGCGTGCCGCCACCTGCCGCCGGCAAGCCACGGTAAGTAGTTTCCCGCGGGATCGCGCGGAGAAGTTCGCTAGACGGGGGCGATCGGTCCCGTACTCTGCTTGAGAGCGGATGTAATGCTGAGCAGTCAAAGGGGGCACAGGCGATCTCGGTTTCGGAGCGAAGTGACAGGGCGGCGTGCGCCGCAGCCGGACGTTCAGGTGCCAGCGCGGATCACTTCAGGGGGACCACGGCTCCATCCGGACTTGATCCCGCGGACTGCGCTACTGCGGCGATTGGCCCACCAAGCGGAGCCCGTCGTGGCGGTCTTCGCGCCGGCGGGATACGGAAAGACGACCCTCCTCGCCCAAGCGTCGGAGTTAGATGGTCGGCGCTTCGGGTGGATCTCGCTCGAGGACGCCGACAATGATCCCGTCGTCCTAGCGGCCCATCTCGCACAGGCTCTTAGTTGGGTCAGCAGCGTTGATCCGACGACCTTCGACGCCGTTAGCAACCCGCCTCACGCGCTATGGTCGACGACGCTCCCGCGGCTTCGAGCGGCCTTCATCTCGATCGAGCATCCGGTGGTGGTGGTGCTCGACGACGTGCATGTGCTTTGCGAGCGCGATGCCTGCGACGTTCTCACCGCGATCTGCGACTACATCCCGGCGGGCTCTCAGCTTATGTTCGCGGGCCGCCACGAGCCGCAGCGTTTTCTCGCTCGTGTCCGAGCTGAGCGTCGTGTTGCTGAGCTGCAGGTCGATGACCTTGCTCTGGACGTGGTCGAGGCGGGGTCCCTGCTTCGCGCCGCTGGGGTCGCTCTCACCGAACAGGAGGTCGCAGAGCTGACGGCCCATACCGAGGGATGGGCCGTCAGCATCTATCTAACAGCGCTCTCCTTGCGTGAGACCGGCACTCGCGATCGGTATGCCGGATCCGAGATCGGCGGAACGCCGCGTGAGATCGCGGACTATATTCAGCTTGAGGTCCTGTCAGGCTTACCGCCCGATCAGGTCGAGTTCTTGACGCGGACCGCTGTGCTGGACCGGATGTGCGGGCCGCTGTGCGACGCTGTGCTCAAGCAGACGGGGAGCGCAGCGATCCTTGAGTCGCTGCAGCGGTCAAACCGCTTGCTCGTGGCGCTCGACCGGCACGGTGAGTGGTACCGCTACCACCACCTCTTCCGTGATCTGCTCGCCCGCGAACTCGAACTCCGCGAGCCAGATGTGATCCCGACGCTCAACCGCCGCGCAGCTGACTGGAGCGAGGATAACGGTGCGCGGGAGGCGGCGATCGCATACGCTCTCGCGGGCGACGACGTCAAGCGCGCCGCGACGCTGGTGGCGGTTTGCGCGATCCCGGCGCACCAGGCCGGGCGGCTCGAGACGGTACGAAAATGGATCGAGCGTCTATCCGAACGTGGAGCCCCACGACAATATCCGGCGGTCGCGGTCCTGGGAGCCTGGTGCGAGGGCCTGTCAGGCCATCCTGTCGAAGCGGAGCGTTGGGCAATGGAGGCCAAACAGGGCAACACCGACCAGCCGGCGCCGGACGGAGGCGCGACGATCGAGCCGTGGGTGAGATGCCTTGAAGCGGCCATGTGCCGCCACGGCGTCGACCGTATGAGGATCGACGCCGAGCGAGCGCTCGAGCTGTCCCCCGACTGGAGCTTGCAGCGACCGGTGGCGTCGAACATGCTCGGCATCGCATTGCTTCTCGCAGGTGATAGCGACCAGGCGGATCAGGTCTTTAGCGACAACTCGCAGGCGGCGAAGGAACTCGACATGCCCAGCAACGCGTCGGTCGCTCTCGCTCAGCGCTCGCTACTGGCGGCGGCGGATGGCGACCTCGACACGGCCGAAAAACTCGCCCAGGACGCGGAGCGATGCGTGCTCGAAGGACGGTTCGAGGCGTATCTGCCGAGTGCGACAACCTTCGCCGCGCTGGGCAGGGTCGCGCTACACCGGGGGGAACTGCCACAGGCGCAGACGCATCTCGCTGGGGCCGACCGCCTGAGACCGCTGCTGACGTACTTCATGCCGTTCAACGGCGTGCAGGTTCGTCTCGAGCTGGTGCGCGCCCGTATCGCTTTGGGCGACGCCGCGGGTGCAATGATCTTGCAAAGGGAGATCGACCAGCTGTTAAGACGGGTCCCCGACCTCGGCGTGCTCGTCGGGCAGGCCGGCGAACTCCGTGATCGGGTCAACGCGATGCACGCCCTGACCGGTGACTGGACCCCACTGCTCACCGAGGCTGAGCTGCAAGTGCTACCGCTGTTGGCGACCCACCTCACCATCGCTGAGATCGCTGAGCGGCGATACGTCTCGCGAGCCACGATCAAGACACAGGCTGTGTCTATCTATCGCAAGTTGGAGGTCACGAAGCGCAGCGAGGCGATCGAGCGCGCGGCGAAGCTCGGCTTGATCGACTCCCTAGCCGTGCCACGTTCTCGCGACTTCGCCCGATCTGGCTGATGAAGTCGGGAGCATCCGACGCTGAAACGGCCACGCATGACCGGGAGGGATGCGACGCGATGGCCGACCGGCATCGGCGCATCGCCGCCGGCGGATGCGCCCTAGCGCACTCGCCGCGGTCGAAGCATGGCGGGCCACCAAACCTCTCACGAACCCCAAGACGCCAGCGGACCTAGATGACACGCTGCACTCCTCCCACGTCAGCAGGCCCTCCACCTGACGGCTGAGCGGATTCGACAGCCAAGAAAGGTCGCCAGGATTACCCCGCGTCGACAATCAGAGCACACGAGCCGGGCCGGCGGCTGGGCGCACCGTCAACGTACGCGCAGGGTACCCCTCGGCCAGCTGATCGAATTTCAACCTATTTGGCCGATGCCGGCCGCCTGCGGCCGCGCTCAAATGTCGACAACCACCAAGCACAGGAGATCGAGATGAGCGACAATCCGGTTTTCATCTACGCCGCGACCTACGCCGACGCCGCCGGCGCCGAGGCGGACTACGACATCCTTCTCGAACTGCACGCGGCGAAGCTCGTGGGCACCTACGACGTCGCCTTGGTCACCAAGGACGCCGACGGCAAGGTCCACGTCGAGAAGCACGAGAAGCCAACCCAGCACGGCACCTGGGGAGGCATCGCCGTCGGAGCGGCGGTCGGAGTCGTGGCCGCACCGGCAGTGATCCCCGCGGCGTTGGTCGGCGGCGTCATCGGCGGCCTCGGCGGACACTTCAAAAAGGGCATCTCAAGCGACGACGCCAAGGAACTGGGCGACCTCATCGAAGCGGGAGAGGCAACGCTGCTCGTGATCGGCGAATCGCGCCTTGAAGAACAGCTCGACAAGGTACTCACACGCGCGGAAAAGACGATCGAGAAGGAAATGGACGTCGACAGTAAGGAGTTCAAGCGCGAACTCGAGAAGGCAGAAAAGGAGTACGCGACCGCCTAGCCGGCCAGACGGGCTGCGGCCGGGCCTCGGCCGTAGCCGCCAGACACGGCATCGACTGACCAGCCCGGTTGTGCACACGCCCGCGTCCGACGGTTCACCAGAGTCGCCGGACGCGGCGGCTCTGCGGGCTGCGCAAACACTCGGCCCTTACCCAATCCAGCACGAGCCCTCACCCCAACCCGAAAGGATCAAGATGGCCATCGTCTCCGACACACCCGTTCTCGGACACGCTCGCCGCGATCACCGCGGATTCGGTCGAGCGCTGCGGATTGGACGACAATTCGCTGCTCACGGCCCGAATCGCTGCGCTCGTGGCCGTCGATGCGCCTGCTGCCTCCTATCTCGTGCACATCGGCCCTGCGGCGGACGCCGGCGTCACGCTCGAGCAGCTTCAAGGCATCCTGATCGCGGTCGCGCCGATCGTGGGCACGCCACGGACGATTTCCGCCGCCGCAAAGATCACCAAGGCACTGGGGATCGCCATTGTCGCGGTCGAAGCCGAGCTCGAAGCCGAGCAGGCGGAATCTGAATACGAGTAGCAGCCGCCGACGCGAACGTGCAGCGACGAGCGCATAGTGCGTGCAACAACGGTGCGGATGTCCTAGCCATGCGCACGTTCACAACAGGAGGTCAGATCGTGTCTATGTTTGACGAAGCGCAAGCTACTCGGGCGCCTTTGGTGGCTGGTGATGTTGTTCGGCGCGGCGGTGTTCTGCGTCGGCGTCTTCTTTGTCGTTTCGCCACACGAAACGCTGAGCACGTTCACGGTGATCGCCGGGATCTTCCTGCTGATCGACGGACTGCTGGCGATCGGCACGTCGATCTTTTCCCGACGGGGAAGGGCGCGGCATGCTGGCATTGATCGGGGTTCTCAGCGCGATCGCCGGCCTGGTCCTCATCAAGAAACCCTTCGGCACGCTCGTCGTCTTCGTGCTCGTCATCGGAGTGTGGTTCATCGTGGCCGGCGTGGTGCGCTTCGTCGCCGCCTTCGGCGAACCCGAGGGACGTGCGACGAGCATCGCGGTCGCGATCCTCGACATGATCGCCGGCATCGTCATCCTGTCCTGGCCCGGTATCGGTGTGGCCACTCTCGCGGTGATAATCGGCATCGTGCTGATCGTGCGCGGCGCCCTGTTCTTCGTAGCCGGCTGGGAGTTGCGCCGACTCGGTCACGAAGCCGACAGCTCACTGAGCGCGCACCCGGCGACCTGACAGTCGAACCGCACTCCGGGCTTGGCGGATGCCTCCACGGGCGGCCGACAATGCAAGGTTGATCGAGCACCGTGGGACCCGGCGTGGCGGTCGCCGGCGATAGAGAAAATCAGAACACTCATCCAAACCGTGAAGGAGCGCTCAATGTTCAAGACCTTCAGCAGACCGGCAGTCGTAGCGGCAATTCTGCTTGTGCCGATAGGGCTGGCCGGGTGTGGCGAATCCTCGGAAGAAAAGGCGACAGCGCAGGTCTGCTCCTCCACCAAGGAAATCCAGGCCCAGCTCTCCAAACTGGCTAGCCTGTCGATCTCCTCAGCAGGCGCCGGAAGAAATCAAGACCGCCGCCGAAGTGATGAAGAAGGAAGCAGCCAAGATCAACGAATCCGTCGCGAATCTGCCCGCTTCGAGCAAGAGTCAAGTGGAAACCGCGCAGAAGGCGCTCCAGGCCGAGCTCGCAGCACTCGCGAAGACGGTCGCCTCCACAGCAAAATCCTCAGGGAATGTCGAAGCCGTGCTCAAGGAATCCGTGCCCGCGGTGACGGCTGGAGTGGCCGCGCTCGCGGCGAGCTACAAGCAGGCATACGACTCGCTCAAATGCTCCTAGGTTGAAAAGACTCCGGCTCGACGAACCCGTAACCTCGGCGCGGGCTTTGACGGACCCCTCCCGCTCGGACAAGAGAAACTGGCTGCGCGGCCGCGCCGACAATCCTGTTGGCCGGCTCGCGATTCTTTGGTTTCGCCGCTATCTCGAGGCGAGCCGCAACTCGGGCGCGGCGGCGTCGGCGTACTTCATGCTGTCCGTCGTCCCTGCTGCGCTCGTCGTTGTCGCGTTCTTCAATCTCGCGGCCGGCAACCAGAACGCCTTCGCGGCGCGTCTGACCACGCATCTCAAGCTCAACGGGTCAGTCGCAAACCTTGTCCACGGTCTGTTCGGCACGACATCCAACAACGTCCTGGCGGCCAGCGTCACCGTGATCATCGGGTTCCTCTTCTGGGGGCTCGCCATTGGCCAGCTCTACCAGGACCTCTACGCGCGTGTCTGGCGCATCCATGTCGGCTCGGCTGCCGACCAGGCGCTGTTCGCGATCTGGTTCTTCGTCGCGAGCGCTCTCGTCGGGCTGATGATGGCCTTCGCCGCGGATCTTCGCAGTGACGGGTGGCTCGCGCTGATCCCTGCCTGGGTTGCCGGCTCGACGATCTTCTGGCTGTGGACACCACGCTTCCTTCTGCGTCACAAGATCACAATTCGCTCGCTCCTGCCCGGCGCGCTACTCGCGTCCTTGGTCCTCGGCGGCACGATCGCCACGTCGCCACTGTGGATCGGGCCTACGGTGAACCAGGACGCCAGAGCCTTCAGCTCGTTCGGCGCCGTCATCGCGACGTTCGCGTACATCCTCATCTGCGTCACCATCTCGATGGTCTGTGCCGTCTTCTCACCCGTCTGGGCCGAGTGGCGACAAGCCGAACGCGACCGAAAAGAACACGCAGCGACTAGCAGCGAGGCGGTCACCCAGCCCACGGTTACCGGTCCGGCGCAGACCGCCTCGACTACCGAGAGCGGAGCATCAGGCAGCTGATCGACTCGCCTCCTCCGATCCAGGTGAGTGATTTGATTCTGCCCTCGCAGCGATCAGCGGGTAGCCGACGCAGACTCCGCGCTGCTGGTTTGCGCTGGATAGCGAGCGCACCGGCGGATGCCGCGCGGGCTGATGGTCCGGACGAGCAGGAGGCGCCGGGTCGCATGCTGGTCGCGCACTCGCATTCGTGCGGCTGCCGCATTCTTCGCGATGGCGGAGCTCACCCGCCGGCCGCCCTCTGCGGCAGGCCGTGGGCGCTGCACGCGAGCCGTTGGCGAGCAATGCGTTCTCCAGATGCTGCATCCCAGTCACGGACGGCACTACGGCTCCCGCTCCTCACTCGCGTTTCGCCGTACTCGCCACACATACAACCCCAGCCACCCCATAGCCTCGCCGCCACGCCCTGACCGTCAGCGACTCGCACGGCCGATGTCAAACGCCCATGCCTTGAAGGGCACTCAGGGGTGCGCGTGCGGTGGCGAGCCTCGGCGTTGGCTGGGTCGCTGCTGAGGCAATCCGCTCCGCGGAGGAATAGCGGCGCTACCGACATGCCTCCAGGGTCCGCCGGCTCAACGGCTGGCGCGCGAGGACGGCGGCGAGCCCCTCAAGCCGAAAGATTTGGTACCCCATTGGTACCTTGGCAGCGGCTCCGACGG